>NZ_JAFDVE010000002.1 GCF_016888005.1 Phycicoccus sp. CSK15P-2
CCCCGCCCACCGTCCCCCCCCGCGCCGGGCGCGGTCCCAGGGACCACGACCCGCACGGGCTGGCCCCGGCCGTCGTCGACGTCGCGCTCGACGTCGACGGCGAAGCCCTCGCCGAGCTCTGGCTGCGTACCGTGACGGGGGCCGTGGGATGACCGGCCGGGTCGTCGTCCTCGGGTCGCTCAACGTCGACCTCGTGACCCGGGTCCCGCGCCACCCGCGGCCGGGCGAGACGGTGCTCGGCGAGGGCCTGGACCGCCTCGCCGGGGGCAAGGGCGCGAACCAGGCCGTGGCCGCAGCGGCGGCCGGGGCCACGGTGGCGATGGTCGGGTGCGTCGGCGACGACGCCGGTGGGACGGCGTACCGCGAGCGCCTCGGGACCCTCGGCGTGGACGTCGGGGCCGTCCGGGTCGTCCCCGGGGTGCCCAGCGGCCACGCGATGATCCAGGTCTCGGACGACGGAGAGAACTCGATCGTCGTCGTCCCCGGGGCCAACGCGCAGCTCGACGAGCGCGAGGTCGCGGCGGTCGACGACCTCGGCGCCGGCGACGTTCTGCTCCTCCAGCTCGAGGTACCGCTGCGGGTCGTCTGCGTCGCCGCCCGGCGGGCCGCGACGCGTGGCGCCCGGGTGGTCCTCAACATCGCTCCGTACGCGGCCCTGCCGCCGGACGTCGTCGCTCTCGCCGACCCGGTCGTCGTCAACGAGCACGAGATGCAGGCGCTCGCGGAGTCCGGGGCCCGGCCCGGGTCCGTCCTCGTGACCTTCGGGGGCAACGGCGCGTCCTGGGACGGCGTCACCGCCCCGGCGGACGTCGTCGACCCGGCCGACGTCGTCGACACCACGGGAGCCGGTGACGCGTTCTGCGGGACCCTCGCGGCCGCCCTCGTCCGGGGCGAGGACCGCGAGGCCGCGCTCGCCGCCGCCCTGTCCGCAGGTGCAGAGGCGGTGCGCCGGGCCGGCGCACAGCCCCACCCCTACCTGTGAGTAACAAGCGTCACAGGAAGCTGCCCCGGGCCTGGTAGAGCGTGCGACAGTGGGGCATGGCCTCCCTCGATGCCGACCGCACGTCCGGGACCGGGACCCCCGTCACGACCACCCCCGGTGGGTCGCCGCCCCCGCTCACGGCGGACGCCGCCGCGCTGCGGGCGTTCCTGGACGGCCGGTACGCCGCCGTCCGCGACGACGTGCGGCAGCGGCTCGTCGAGCACGCCGGCATCCTCGACGAGGGCGCCGACCTCCCCCGCGAGGAGCTCCAGCGGCGGGTCCGCGACCTCGTCGTCGAGATCGGTTCCACCGGGCAGGCGGCGCAGGGCTTCCCTTCGACGTACGGCGGCGGGGGTGACATCGGCGCGTCCATCGCGTCCTTCGAGACACTGGCGTACGGGGACCTCTCGGTCCTCGTGAAGTCCGGCGTCCAGTTCGGCCTGTTCGGGGGCGCGGTGCTGCACCTGGGGACGGAGCGGCACCACGAGGCGTACCTCGCGGACATCGTCTCGGCGCGGACCCTCGGCTGCTTCGCGATGACCGAGACCGGCCACGGCAGCAACGTCCAGGCCCTCGGGACGATCGCGCGCCACGACCCCGACACCGACGAGCTCGTCGTCACCACCCCCGACGACGACGCCCGCAAGGACTACATCGGCAACGCCGCGCGCGACGGGGACCTCGCCGTCGTCTTCGCGCAGCTGGAGGTCGGCGGCGTGGGCCGGGGCGTGCACGCCGTCCTCGTCCCGCTCCGCCGGGACGGCGAGGTGCTCCCGGGCGTCCGGATCGAGGACTGTGGCGCCAAGCTCGGTCTCGAGGGCGTGGACAACGGGCGCATCTGGTTCGACGACGTCCGGGTGCCGCGCGACAACCTCCTCGACCGGTTCGCGACGATCGACGCCGACGGCACCTACCGCTCGAGCATCGACAACCCCGACCGCCGCTTCTTCACGATGCTCGGCACGCTCGTCCAGGGCAGGGTCAGCATCGCCGGTGCCGGGGTCGGCGCCTCCAAGGTCGCGCTCGACATCGCGGTCCGGTACGCGCTGCGGCGGCGCCAGTTCGAGGCGACGAGCGGTGACGAGGAGACCCTCCTCCTCGACTACGGGATGCACCAGCGCCGCCTGCTGCCGCTGCTGGCCCGCACCTACGCGCTCTCGGCGGCGCAGGAGGAGGTCGCCCGGCAGCTGCACGAGGTCTTCTCACAGGACACCCCCGAGGCCGACGACCGCGCCCGCCGTGCGCTGGAGTCCCGGGCGGCGGGGACCAAGGCGCTCACGACGTGGCACGCGACCGCCACGATCCAGGAGTGCCGGGAGGCGTGCGGCGGCGCCGGGTACCTGTCGGCCAACCGGTTCGCCGCTCTCAAGGCGGACACCGACGTCTTCACGACCTTCGAGGGCGACAACCACGTCCTGCTCCAGCTCGTCGCCAAGGGGCTGCTCACCGACTACTCCTCCGAGTTCGAGGACCTCGACCAGTTCGGGATGGTGCGCTTCGTCGCGGGGCTCGCCGTCGACACGGTCGTCGAGCGCACCAACGCCCACCAGCTGCTCGAGCGCATCCGGGACGTCCTGCCCGGCGGCCGGGAGCGCTGGGACCAGGAGGCCGGTCTGCTCGACCCCGACTACCAGCTCGCGATGTTCCGGTTCCGCGAGGAGCACCTCGTCGCCGGCGCGGCCCGACGGCTCAAGGCCGGGGTGGACGCCGGTACCCCGGCCGGCCAGGTGTTCAGCCGCGTCCAGGACCACGTCATCGCCGCAGCCCGGGCGCATGTCGAGCGGCTCGTCCTCGAGGCCTTCGTCTCGCGCGTGCGCGCCCTCCCGCCGGGGGAGACCCGCGAAGTCCTCACGGCGCTGTCCGACCTCCACGCCCTGACGACGATCGAGGCCGACCGCGGGTGGTTCCTGGAGCACGGTCGGCTCTCGGCGCCCCGGTCGAAGGCGATCACCCGGGAGGTCTCGGCCATCCTGCGTCGTCTGCGGCCCGTCGCCATCGAGCTCGTCGAGGCCTTCGGCATCCCGGCCGAGGTCCGCGGCGCGCGGGAGCTCGTCGGCTGAGCCCGTCGGGCCCCCGGGCGGTCCCGGCTCGTCGGGGCCCCGGTCGAGCGTCAGATGTCGTCCGGCAGGACGTGGCCGGGGGTCACGGGGTCGACGATGATGGCCGTCTGGTGGCCTGCGACCCGGGTCAGGATGACCGTCGCCTGCTCACCGGGCCCGGCGCCCCGGCCGATCTTCAGCTGGTGGCGCAGGGCGTCGTCGTCGAGGCGCATGCCGCGCTTCTTGATGGTCAGGCCGGTGACCCCGTGCTGGACGAGCCAGGACCTCAGGCGCTTGACCGAGAACGGCATCGACTCGCGGACGGCGTACCGCCGCGCGAAGGGGACGTCGGTCCCCGCCTCCGAGAGGACGTAGCCGAGGCCACGCTCGACCTCGACCCCGAGGGTCGCGGCGGTGACGGCGCCGAGCAGACCGGCCTGCGTGACGGCGCGGTCGGGCTCGTAGAGCCAGGACCCGATGGACCGTGGACCGGCGGCCATGGGCGGGTCCGACTCCGCCATGGTCTCGGTCACCTCGACCGGTGAGCGACCGGGCATGAGGATGCGCGCGCTGCGACCCGGGTCCTGGGCCAGCGGACCCCACCACACCGCGCACTCGAGGACCTCGCCCGCGTACGAGGTCCACTGCGCCTCCGTCCCGAGCGGGATGGCGTCGTGCGGCATGGACGGCGAGAGCTTCGCGCCCGTCGCGGGAACCGCGGTCGCCACCTGGACGACGAACTGCCAGGAGGGCCGGATCTCGTCGAGGCGGAACACACGCTTGATCCGGCCGTGCCGCCCGGTCTGCCCGGGTACCCGGCGGGCGGGGTCGAGCCAGACCCCGACGCGCGAGCGCAGCGGGTCCCGCGGCGGATCGAAGTCCTCGGCCATGCCCTCGCGTGCCCGGGAGTCCGGCCAGGGGCGCAGGTTGATGTCGGCGATCGCCGCGGTGACGGGGTCGATGTCGACGCCGTGGACCGTGACGCCGAGAGCGGACATGGCGACGGCGTCGCTGCCGATGCCGCAGCCGAGATCGTGCACCGTGGCCAGGCTCGCGTTGTAGAAGCGCCCCGCGTGGCCGGCGGCCACCTCGAGCCGGGACGCCTGCTCCAGCCCGTCCGGGGTGTACAGCAGGGCGTCGGCGAACTCGCCGAACTTCTGGACGGCCCGCTCCCGGAGGCGCTGCTGGGTGAGGAACGCCGCGACGAGGTCGGGGGAGTGCCCTTGCTTCCGAAGCCGTTCCGCCAGACCGATCGTGGACTGTTCGTCGTAGCGTGGCAGGGAGCGGAGGAGTGCCTGACCGTCGGGCGATCCGAGGGTACGCACGAGGCCGACATCCACGACGTGACATCCTGCCACCAGTGCTCGGCGAGCACGTAGTGGACAGGGCCGAGGAGAGCCGTCCGGCTGATGCTGGCACTCGAGTTGACCGAGTGCTAACCGCGGACCTAGATTTGGCTCATTGGCACTCTCCATCGGTGAGTGCCAGCGCCACCGGGTCGGGATCGACCCCCGCGACGGCGAGAGCGGCCCGGGCGCGCATCGTCCCGTCCACTTCGACTCATCCCACAGGGGAGGAGCAGCAACCGTGTCGGTTTCCATCAAGCCGCTCGAGGACCGCATCGTCATCCGCAGCCTCGAGGCCGAGCAGACGACCGCGTCCGGTCTCGTCATCCCGGACACCGCGAAGGAGAAGCCCCAGGAGGGCGAGGTCCTCGCGGTCGGCCCGGGCCGCATCGACGACAAGGGCAACCGCGTCCCGATGGACGTCCAGGTCGGCGACCGGGTCATCTTCAGCAAGTACGGCGGCACCGAGGTCAAGCACGGGGGTGAGGACTACCTGATCCTCTCCGCCCGCGACGTGCTCGCCGTCGTCGGCTGACCATCCCGCTGACGCCGTGACGCGTCCCGGCGGCCCTCGGGCCGCCGGGACGCGTCCGGCATCCCGACCCGTAGCCGGGCCCGGCGCCACCGCGCCGCCCGCCACCCACCAGCACGAAGGACATCCATGGCCAAGGAACTGGAGTTCAACGACTCCGCCCGCAAGGCGCTCGAGCGGGGCGTCGACGCCCTCGCCAACGCCGTCAAGGTGACGCTCGGCCCCAAGGGCCGCAACGTCGTCATCGACAAGAAGTGGGGCGCCCCGACCATCACCAACGACGGCGTGACCATCGCCCGAGAGGTCGAGCTCGAGGACGCCTACGAGAACCTCGGCGCGCAGCTCGCCAAGGAGGTCGCCACCAAGACCAACGACGTCGCCGGTGACGGCACCACGACCGCCACGGTCCTCGCCCAGGCGATGGTCAAGGAGGGCCTGCGCAACGTCGCCGCCGGCGCCGCCCCGTCCGGTCTCAAGCGCGGCATGGACGCCGCCGTCGAGGCCGTCTCGGCCCGCCTGCTCGACACCGCCCGCGAGATCGAGTCCAAGGACGAGATCGCCCAGGTCGCGGCCCTGTCCGCGCAGGACGGCGAGATCGGTGGCACCATCGCCGACGCGTTCGACAAGGTCGGCAAGGACGGCGTCATCACCGTCGAGGAGTCCTCGACCGCGTCGACCGAGCTCGAGTTCACCGAGGGCATGCAGTTCGACAAGGGCTACATCTCCCCGTACTTCGTCACCGACCCGGAGCGGATGGAGGCGGTCGTCGAGGACGCCTACGTCCTCATCCACCAGGGCAAGATCTCGGCGATCGCCGACGTGCTGCCCGTGCTCGAGAAGGTCGTCCAGGCCGGCAAGCCGCTCCTCGTCATCGCCGAGGACGTCGACGGCGAGGCGCTGTCGACGCTCGTCGTCAACAAGATGCGTGGCACGTTCAACGTCGTCGGCGTCAAGGCGCCGGGCTTCGGCGACCGGCGCAAGGCGATGCTCCAGGACATGGCGGTCCTCACCGGCGGCCAGGTCGTCGCCGAGGAGGTCGGCCTCAAGCTCGACCAGATCGGTCTCGAGACCCTCGGCCAGGCGCGCCGCGTCGTCGTGACGAAGGACAACACGACGATCATCGACGGCTCCGGCGACGCCGCCGACGTCGAGGGTCGCGTCGCCCAGATCAAGCAGGAGATCGAGCGCACGGACTCCGACTGGGACCGCGAGAAGCTCCAGGAGCGCCTCGCCAAGCTCGCCGGTGGCGTCTGCGTCATCAAGGTCGGCGCGCACACCGAGGTCGAGCTCAAGGAGAAGAAGCACCGCATCGAGGACGCCATCTCGGCGACCCGCGCGGCCATCGAGGAGGGCATCGTCTCCGGTGGCGGCTCGGCGCTCATCCAGGCCGTGGCCGCGGTCGACGACCTCGGCCTCGAGGGTGACGAGGCGGTCGGCGCGAACATCGTCAAGAAGGCCGCCGCCGAGCCGCTGCGCTGGATCGCCGAGAACGCCGGGCTCCAGGGCTACGTCGCGGTCGCGAAGGTCTCCGAGCTCGACGCGGGCCAGGGCCTGAACGCCGCCACCGGTGAGTACGAGGACCTCGTCAAGGCCGGCGTCATCGACCCGGTCAAGGTGACCCGGTCGGCGCTGCGCAACGCGGCCTCCATCGCCTCGATGGTCCTGACGACCGACACGCTCGTCGTCGAGAAGAAGGAAGAGGAGGACGAGCCCGCCGGTGGCCACGGTCACGGGCACGGCCACTGACGCCTCCCTCGTCGCCGGGTGACCGGCACGCCACGACCGGACGCCGTCCGCCCCGCGGGGTGGGCGGCGTCCGCGCGTGCGTCCGCCGCGGCGAGCGGGGCCGCGCGGTCGCTCGTAGAGTCCTGGCATGCGGCTTCTGGGCGTCCTCGGCGGGATGAGCTGGACGAGCACCGGGCTCTACTACCGCGGCCTGAACGCCGGGGTCGCGGACCGGCTCGGTGGTCTGCACTCGGCCCGTCTGCTGCTGCACAGCGTCGACTTCGCGCCGGTCGCCCAGGCCCAGCACGACGGCGACTGGGACCTCACCGCGCAGGTCCTCGGCGCGGCCGCGGGGACCCTGGAGCTCGGCGGTGCCGAGGCGATCCTGCTCGCGACGAACACGATGCACCGCGTCGCCGGCGAGATCGAGGACGCCGCGGGGCTGCCGCTGCTCCACATCGCCGACCCCACCGCGGCGGCGCTCCTGGCCGACGGCCGACGTCGGGTCGGCCTGCTCGCGACGCGCTTCACGATGGAGGAGCGGTTCTACGTCGGACGGCTCCACGAGCAGGGCCTCGACGTCGTCGTCCCGGGGGAGCGGGACCGCGCGACCGTGCACGGGATCATCTACGACGAGCTCGTGCGGGACGTCGTGCGCCCCGAGAGCCGCGACGCGTACCTGGCCGTCGTCGACCGACTCGTCGCCGCGGGCGTCGAAGCGGTGGTCCTGGGCTGCACCGAGATCACCCTCCTGCTGCAGGACGGCGACGCCGACGTCCCGCTCTACGACACGACCGCCCTGCACGTCGCCGCCGGCGTCGACTGGCTCTGCGCCGACTGACCACGCGCCCCTCTTTCCCTCGGGACCTGTTGACTCAACTAGTCACATCGTGAATAGTTGTGATGGTGACGACGGGACACGTCCTGCTGGGGCTGCTGACGAGGGGGCAGCAGCACGGCTACGACCTCAAGAAGGCGCACGACGCCACCTTTCCCGCCGTGCGACCGATCGCTCCGGGGCAGGTGTACGCCGCCCTCGAGCGGGCCGCCTCGCGCGGCTGGGTCCGCGAGGTCGCCGTCGAGCGCGAGGGCGGGCCGGACCGTACCGTGTACGCCCTGACCGACGAGGGTCGCGCCGAGCTCGACCGCTGGGCCGTCACGACCGAGCCGGCGGAGCGCCTCGTCGCCCACCCGTTGGCAACCCGGGCCACGGTCGCCATGCTGGCCGTCGGTGCCGACGCCGCACGCGACCTGCTGGACCGGCAGCGGGCCGTCGTCGCCGACCGGATGCGTGAGCTCACCGCCCACAAGCTGACCGGTGGGCTGACGCTCGCCGAGGTGCTCGCCACGGACCACGCCATCGCCCACCTCGACGCGGACGTGCGGTGGCTCGAGGCCGCCGCCCTGCGCGTCGCCGATCTCGCCGAGGAGCTCGCATGACCGGTCGACCCGTCGCGCTGACCCGACCCGAGGGCCACCCGCCCTCCGCCCCGCCCGTCGTGGCGGCCACAGGGCTCGTCGTCCAGCAGGGCAGCACCCGGGCCCTGGACGGCGTCGACGTCGAGGTCGCCGCGGGGGAGCGGGTCGCGGTCACCGGAGCCTCCGGCGCGGGCAAGTCGACCCTGCTCCTCGCGCTCGCCGGGGTGCTCGTACCCCGGAGCGGGTCGGTGTCGTTCGACGGTGCACCGTTGTCGACGTGCTCCGAGGCCCAACGGGCCAGGCTGCGCCGCAGCCGCATTGGCATCGTCTTCCAGTACGGCCAGCTCGTGCCCGACCTCACCGCGCTCGAGAACGTGGCGCTGCCGCTCATGCTCAACGGGTCGCGTCGCCGTGACGCGCTCGACGCAGCCGGGGCACTGCTCGACGAGCTGCGGGTCGGCGACGTCGCGGACCGTCGCGCCGGGGAGATGTCCGGCGGCCAGGCCCAGCGGGCCGCCATCGCGCGGGCCCTCGTCACCGGTCCCGACCTGCTGTTGGCCGACGAGCCCACGGGCTCGCTCGACAGCGTCGCGGGGGAGCGGGTCATGGCGAGTCTGCTCGGCGCGGTCCGCGAGCGGGGCGCGGCGCTCGTCGTCGTGACCCACGACGCCACGGTCGCCGCCTACTGCGACCGAGAGATCCGGCTGCGCGACGGCCGGGTCGTCGGTGAGGCGTCACCGCGGTGACCTGGCCGACGGCGCTCTGGCTCGCTCTCAGGGGAGGTCGGTCCGACCGTCTGCGGGTTCTGCTCACCGTGGCGGCGACATCCCTGGCATCCCTCCTCGTCCTGCTCGCGGTCGCCGTCACCACGCCGGGGGACCCGGAACGGATGTCTCCGTACGCGAACGACGGCCTGTGGTCCAACCGAGACCTCACTCCGGGAGCGGTTCTCGGGATCGGTCTCGTGGCACTTCCGTTCCTCGCGTTCGCCGCCCAGTGCTCGCGGGTCGGCGGCCCGGCCCGCGACCGTCGGTTCCTCGACCTGGAGCGGCTCGGGACGTCGCGGCGTGAGCTACGACGTCTGGCGGCCCTGGAGTCGGGAGTCGCGTCCGTGGTCGGAACGCTCGTCGGGATCCCGCTCTACGCCCTCTTGGCGTTCGTCATCGCTCGGGTGGGCGCTCCTGTCGCCCAGTACCCGCCGGAAGGGACTCCGGTTCGCGTGTGGTCGCCGGACGCTCTGCTGCTGCCGACCGACCGGTTCCCGACGTGGTGGGTCGCTCTCCCGGCCATGCTTCTGCTGCCGGTACTGGTGAGCGCCATGGCCACCACCGGGCTGGCCCGCACCACGGAGCGCACCGCGTCCGAGTCCCCGAGGAGATACTGGTCGGCGGCCCTCGTCGTCGGAGGTGTCGTGTTCGCGGCCCTGGCAATCGTCGTGGCGGACCGGCTCCACATCGCTGCCTCGTGGCTCTTCACGCTGCTGGCGCTCGTGGCGCTGGCTGCCTTCGCCCTGGGAGCCGCCGGGCTGACGGGAGACCTCGGGGTCCTGCTCGGCCGCGCCCTGGCGCGGACCGCAGGTCGGGTGGACCTGCTTCTGGCGGGCAGCCGGTTGCAGGCTCACCGACGCACGGGCGCGTCCCGGCTGACGCTGCTGCTGGGATGTCTCATGGGCGGGGCGGCACTGGTGACTCGCGACCAGGCGTCGGAGCAGAGTGCCCGACAGGGAGACATCGCAGGCTTCTTCGAGCAGACCTACATGCTCGTGCTCGTCGGTCTCGGTGTCGCGACGGTGATGAGCGCGCTCGGGGTGCTCGTCGGCGAGGTCGAGAGCATCGTCGAGCGGCGCCGCAGCCTCGCGTCGGCTGTTGCCTCCGGCGTGCCACGATCCTCGATCCGCCGTGCGGTGGTCGTCGAGTGTCTCCTTCCCGTCGTCCCGGCTGTCGTCGTCACGACGAGCGTGGGGGCGGTCGCCGCAGCCGGCCTCGTCGCCGCCGTGGACCGGTCTGCGGTGCTGCCGTGGGGACCCCTCTTGATCTTCGTCGCAGGCGTGAGCATGGCGGTCCTCGTCGCGGCGCTGGTCGCCACCCTCGCGCTGCCCGCCAGCACCGACATCTCGGAAGTCCGAGTGCCGGCCTGAGTTGGGGTGTCGGCCGGCGACGAGGCGGACGGTCCGCCTCGGCGCTCGGGGTGTAGAGCGACCTGCTGCGGGTCCTTCGTCACCTCGACCTGTCGGACGCCCTCTCAGCCCGACGTGACGCGGACGGTCGGAGCGCCCTCGAGCTCGACGACGTCGCCCACGTGCACCTGACGGCCGCGGCGGGTCTCGACCTCGCCGTTCACGGTGACGAGCCCGCGCTCGACCACCTCACGGGCGGTCGCGCCGTCGTCCACGACGCCGCTGAGCTTGAGCAGCTGGCCGAGGCGGATCGTGTCGTCCCGGATCGGGACCTCGAGGGGGTCGTCCACGGCACCAGGCTACGTGCGCCCGCCGGGCCCGGACAGGGCCGCAGGGTGGGTCGTGGGCTCTCGCCCCCACGACCCACCCTGCGGCGGGGCAGGCCCCGGATCGGCGCTCGGTGGGATTCTCGCCCCCAACCGCGCCGCCGTCGTGGGCTCTCGCCCCCACGACGTCACCGGTGGCCCTGCTCTGTCGGCCCGTACGGGCCGTTGTCGACGTCCTCGTGGATGGACGCCGGGTCCGAAAAGCGTCCGTCAGGACGCGATGTGTCGTTCTCGGGAGTAGTGGGACTCTCGTTCGTCCTCGGTCAGCCCACCCCACACGCCGTACGGCTCGCGTACGGCCAGGGCGTGCTCGCGGCACTGCTCGATGACCGGGCAGCCGAGGCACACCTCCTTGGCGGCGGTCGCGCGGCGGTGACGTTTGCTGCCGCGTTCCCCCTCCGGATGGAAGAAGACCTCGGGACCCACGCGACGACAGGCTCCTTGGAGCTGCCAGTCCCACAGGTCGGCCACGGGCCCAGGAAGCCGGGTGATCTCGGCCATAAGCACCTCCACAGCAGCGAACGAGCCGCTTTCCCCGAGCGGCGACTGAAAATCACCGTAAATGTGCTTCGTTCGGGGCTGGGCATAGCCCGGGTAAGGCTTTGGTCAATTCAGGACGAATGTCTCGGGATGCGGTTGGAAAGCGGCCTCCAGGTGTCCATTCGGGGACCGGGGAGTGGCCAGGACGGACGCTCTGCGGC
The DNA here is from genome assembly GCF_016888005.1 of Phycicoccus sp. CSK15P-2. Taxonomy (GTDB): domain Bacteria; phylum Actinomycetota; class Actinomycetes; order Actinomycetales; family Dermatophilaceae; genus Phycicoccus. The sequence continues at coordinate 11,247 of NZ_JAFDVE010000002.1, forward strand.
CAGGCGGTGTGCCCGAGCACCGTCATCCGGGCAGGGGTCGTAGACTCGCGCAATGAGCCTCGGACTCGACGAGACCCCCGACCTCGCCCCGACCCCCGCGAACGCACCCGGCGTCTCGCCGCGCAGCGCCGAGCCTCAGCCGGACGGCCCGTTCGCCGAGCTCGGTCTCACCTACGACGACGTCCTGCTCCAGCCCGGCGAGACCGACGTCATCCCCAGCGAGGTCGACACCACGTCCCACCTGACCCGAGGCATCTCGGTGCGCGTGCCGCTCGTGTCCGCGGCGATGGACACCGTCACCGAGGCCCGGATGGCGATCGCCATGGCCCGGCACGGCGGGCTCGGCATCCTGCACCGCAACCTCTCGATCGAGGACCAGGCCTACCAGGTCGACCTCGTCAAGCGGACCCAGACCGGGATGATCTCCAACCCCGTGACGATCGGCCCGGACGCCACCCTCGAGGAGCTCGACGAGCGGTGCGGGCAGTACCGGGTCTCGGGTCTCCCGGTCGTGGCGCCGGACGAGCGCCTGCTCGGCATCGTCACCAACCGCGACCTCCGGTTCACCCCGGTCGCGGAGTGGGGCGGCACGCGGGTCCGCGACGTCATGACCCCGATGCCCCTCATCACCGGGCACGTCGGCATCTCGCACGAGGAGGCCACCCGCCTGCTGCGCCAGCACAAGCGCGAGCGGCTGCCCATCATCGACGACCAGGAGCGCCTGCGCGGGCTCATCACCGTCAAGGACTTCGTGAAGTCCGAGCAGTTCCCCAACGCGAGCAAGGACGCCGACGGCCGGCTGCTCGTCGGTGCCGCCGTGGGCTACTTCGGTGACGCCTGGGAGCGGGCGACGACCCTCGTCGAGGCCGGCGTCGACGTCCTCGTCCCCGACGTCGCCAACGGGCACGCCCGACTCATGCTCGAGATGATCGACCGTCTCAAGCGCGACCCCGCCACGCGCCACGTGCAGGTCCTCGGGGGCAACGTCGCGACCCGGTCCGGGGCACAGGCACTCGTCGACGCCGGCGCCGACGGCGTCAAGGTCGGCGTCGGGCCGGGCTCCATCTGCACCACGCGGGTCGTCGCCGGGGTCGGCGTCCCCCAGGTGACCGCCGTGCACCAGGCCTCGCTCGCCTGCCGTCCGGCCGGGGTGCCGGTCGTGGCCGACGGCGGCCTCCAGTACTCCGGCGACATCGCCAAGGCGCTCGTGGCCGGGGCCGACACGGTGATGATCGGCTCGCTGTTCGCCGGCTGCGAGGAGAGCCCCGGCGAGCTCATCTTCGTCAACGGCAAGCAGTTCAAGGCCTACCGGGGGATGGGCTCGCTCGGGGCGATGGCCTCCCGCGGCAAGAAGTCCTTCTCCAAGGACCGGTACTTCCAGGCCGACGTCTCGTCCGACGACAAGATCGTCCCCGAGGGCATCGAGGGGCAGGTGGCCTACCGCGGCCCGCTCGGCGCGGTCGTGCACCAGCTCATCGGCGGGCTGCACCAGTCGATGTTCTACGTCGGCGCGCGGACCGTCCCCGAGCTCAAGACCAAGGGCCGCTTCATCCGGATCACGACCGCCGGTCTGCGCGAGTCGCATCCGCACGACATCACCGGCATCGTCGAGGCTCCGAACTACTCCACCGGCGGTTGACCGGCGGAGTCGTCCTCGCGGCCGGCTCGTGCTGAGGCGCTCGGGAACGTATGGTCTCCGCGTGACGCGATTCCGGACCCTCGCCGCCGTGTCCACCCTCGGGGTGCTCGCGGGGTGCGGTACGGCTACGTCGACGACCGGGCCGTCGCCGGACGCGGAGTCCACCGTCCGCGCCACGGTGCCCCTGCAGGCGCCCTCGCGCACCGCGGAGCCGGCCCCGAAGGCGCAGGACCTCGTGGTGGCCGTACCCAGGCCGGCCGAGACGGCCGCTCCGGCGCCGCAGTCGGGCGGCGGCGGCACCGTCACCCGCTCCGACGAGGTCACCGGGTCCAACGCTCTGACCAGCCTGCGCGGCGACACCCGCAACGCGATCGTGTACGCCCCGCTGTCCAACCCGTCCGCCGTGACCACCGAGGGGTCGGTCTCGACCTGGCGGGCGTGGTCCACCTCCAAGGTGCTCGTCATCGCCGCCTACCTCGACACCGTCGTCGACGGCGACCCGTCGAAGATCCCGTCCACGGAGCGCGGCTGGATCTCGGCCGCGCTGACCCGCAGTGACGGCAACGCCGTCGTCAACATCCGCTCGAAGATCCCCGGCAGCCCGGGCGCCGCGATCAACCGGGTGCTGCGGGACATCGGCGACTCGACCACCTCGGCCCCCGACCGGTCCCAGGGCACGATGTGGTGGAGCCCGCGCGAGCAGGTGCGGTTCATGGCCGCGCTCGCGGGCGGCCGCGTCGTCAGCAAGGCGGCCAGCAGCTACCTGCTCGGGCAGATGAACCCCATCCCGCAGCACGAGTGGGGCCTCGGCACCATCGGTGCTCGCACCTTCAAGGGCGGCTGGCTCACCTCGTCGTCCGAGACCCGTCAGATGGGCATCGTCGGCGGCTACGCCGTCGCGATCATCACCGTCGGCGTCGGGCCGGCCGTCGTGCAGACCGACGGCGACGCCGCGCACGTGCAACAGATGAACCGCCTCGCCGACCTCCTCGCTCGCAGACTGGGCTGACGGCCTCCGGGAGCGTGCCTCGCCGTGGACGGGTTCGGGGTCGCGGGCCTCATGGCAGTGCTCGTCGGAGCGCTCGCCCTCCCCCTGCTCTTCACCCCGTACCTGGTCTGGAGCTACCGGCGCGGCGTGACCGGCGCGGGCCACGCGGCCCTCGCGGCCGCCGCGGTCGTCTACTCGATGACGCTCTGGACGTACACGATCCTGCCCCTGCCTGAGACCGGGGAGCTCATCTGTGACGGGACGCTCCGGGCGGTGTTCGTGCCGTTCCACACCGCCGGTGAGATCCGCTGGGGCGCCGGCCCGGGCGGGCTCCTCCATGACCGCGCGCTGTGGCAGGTGCTGCTCAACGTGGCCCTGTTCGTGCCGTTCGGGGTGTTCGTGCGGCACCTGCTCGGCTGGTCGCCGTGGCGGACGGTGGTCGCGGGCCTCGTCACCTCGTCCCTCGTCGAGCTGACCCAGGTCACCGGGAACTGGTTCATCTACCCGTGCGCCTACCGCCTCTTCGACACCGACGACCTGCTGGCGAACACTGCGGGCGCCGCGCTCGGCGTCCTCGCCGCGCCGTTGGCCCGGTACGTCCCCGGCCAGGTGGTCCGGTCGCCGGACGAGCCGACGCCGGTGCGCGCCCCCCGGAGGCTCCTCTCCTCGGCCGTCGACCTCCTGTCGGTGGTCCTCACGAGCACGGCGATCCTCCTGGCCGAGCGTGCGGCCCTCCTCGCGACCGGACGTGACCCCGAGCTCGCCGACCCGTGGGTCCAGGCGGCCGTCCCGCTCGTCGTCGGGGTGGGCTTCCTCGCCGTCGTCCCCCGGGTGTGGGGGACGACGATCGGTCTGCGCACGGTGTTCCTCCGGGCGACCCTGCCGGGTGGTGGTCGGCCGGGGCCCGGCCGATGGGCGCGCCGGGCCGCCTCCGGCGTCGGTGCCTACGTCGTCCTAGACGCCCTGGCGACCGCCTCCGGGCTCACCGTCCTCGAGACCCTCGGCCGGGCGTGGGTCGTCGCCTCGGCGCTCGTCGTGCTGCTGCGTGACGTCCGCGGGATCTCGGGTTACGCGTCCGGGCTCGTCGTCGTCGACTCGCGGGCCGTGCCCGGTCGCGCGGCCGCCGACGTCGGGGTCGACCCGCGACGGATGGGCTCGGCCGTGCTCGCGCTCGGTGGGACGGTCTACCTCGCGGGAGCGGTGCTCGTCGCGGTCTCCTCCGTGGCGCCGGGTGTCGGGCTCGGCGTGGCCCTCCTCGCCGTCGCGGCGATGGTGGCCGCCAGCCTCGTCCTCGTCGGGTACCTGCTCGTCACCGGGGTGGTCGTCGTCCGGCGGGAAGGACGGAGCCTCGGCAACCTGCTCGCCCTGCTGGCCGTGCTCGGGGTCACGGTGCTCGTCGCGCTCCTCGTCGTCGCGGTCGTCACCCGGTGGCCGTGGGTCGCTGCGCTCGCGGTGGGCGGGCTGTCGGTCACCGGGTACCTCGGCTTCCTCTTCGCCGCCTTCCTCGCGTACGGACAGCTCTACGCCCGCCGTCCGGTGCCCCCGGACGTGGACGCCGTCGTCGTGCTCGGGTCACACGTCTTCGGCGACCGGGTCCCGCCGCTGCTGGCGGCGCGCATCGACCGCGGGCTCGAGGCCGTCGCGTCCGTCGAGGCCGCGGGTGGGCGCCCGGTGCTCGTGATGTCGGGCGGCCAGGGGCCGGGGGAGGACGTGCCGGAGGCGGAGGCGATGGCCCGGTACGCCGTCGCGGCCGGCGCCGACCCGACGCGGGTCCTCCGCGAGACCTCGTCCACCACGACCGAGGAGAACCTCCTGCTGACGAAGGCGCTCGTCGAGGAGGCCGGGGCGGGGCCGTCCTGGTGTGTCGCGACCAACGACTTCCACGCGTTCCGGGCGGCGATCATCGCCCGCGAGCTCGGCATCGAGGCGCAGGTGGTGGGGGCCCGGACCGCTCGCTACTTCTTCCCGAGTGCGGTGTTGCGCGAGTTCGTCGGCGTGCTCGCCCGGTCTCCGGTGGGGCACGGACTGACCTGCGTCGTGCTCGCCGTGAGCTCGGGTGCGATCGCCTGGCTGGCCGTGGCCTGACGGGGCCGTCAGCGCACGGCGGTGACGGCCTCCCGCCAGGACGCGGCCACGAGCCCGCCGTCCGCCGAGCGGTCGACCGACGTCGCGGCGAGGAGGGCACGCACGATCGCCCGGGTCACCGAGCGGGCCGCGGCGTCGTGCAGCGCGACGAGGTCGAGCGCCTCGGGTGTGGGGCGCGCTCCGGTGGAGAGTGCGTAGACCGTGTCGCCGTCGAAGGCCGTGTGCACCGGGGAGAGGGCGCGGGCCATGCCGTCGTGGGACACGGTGGCGAGCCGACGGCAGGCGGCCTTGCCCAGCGAGGCGTCGGTGGCCACGACCGCGAGGGTCGTCGCCGTCCCGGCACGCAGGGCCTCGAGCTCCGCCTGGCGCGCCACCCAGTGCGCGGCGACGGCGTCGGGGTGCGGCTCGGGAAGGGGCGCATGGTCCTCGAGGAGCGTCCACGACGCCCCGAGCAGGTGCCCGTCCGCCGTCAAGGGCGAGCCGACCGCGTTGACGACCACGAGTGCCGCGACGACCGCACCGGAGTCCAGGACGGTCGAGGCCGACCCCACACCGCCACGCAGACCTCCGGCGCGTGCGCCGGTCCCGGCCCCGACCGAGCCCTGGAGGACGGGGCCGTCGGTGGCGGCGTGGTAGGCGCCGGCGCCGTCGGACGGCCCGGGGTGGTGACGCCAGTGCCCGCCGCGCCCGAGGTCGAAGACGATGGCGGCCGGGACGATGGGCACCCGCTCGTCGGCGCCGGCGCCGACCGGCCAGCCGCGTCCGTCCTCCCAGACGGCATCGGCGACCCCGTCGGCCGAGCCGAGCCCGAAGGCGCTTCCGCCCGAGAGGACGACGGCGTCGACCGCGTCGACGGTGTTGGCCGGGTCGAGCAGGTCGCTCTCCCGGGTGCCGGGACCGCCGCCGCGGACGTCGACGCCGGCCACGGTGCCGGTCGGGGGGACGACGACGGTCGTGCCGGTGAGCCACCCCGGCTCGTCGCGGGTGGTGTGCCCCACCCGGATCCCGTCGACGTCGGTGATCGCGTTGTGTGCTCCGGGCCGCATCCCGCCATCGTCGCGCATCGCGAGCGGTCGACACCGGTGTGAGTGGGCCCGGACCCTCGGGCGTCGGGCCCGCGCCTCGACTCACGCCGGGTGCTGCTGCTTCGATGGGGCGCATGTCACGACCCGAGCCACGGACCTACCTCACCTCGGTCCGGTCCGACGTCGCACGAGTGGCGGGCCTCGTCGAGGGCCTCGCCGAGGGTGACGACCCGGCCGTCCCGGCGTGCCCGGGCTGGGGCCTTCGCAGCCTCGTCGCCCATCTCGGGGGTGTGCACCGAATGGTGACCGCCGCGACGACCGGGGTGTCGTCACGGTCCGTCGACCACCTGCCCGCGGACGGAACCCACCTCGGGCCGTGGCTGCGCGAGGGTGCCGAAGCGATGCTCGCCACCCTCGACGTCGACCCCGCGACGAGCGCGTGGAGCTTCGACCCGGACGGCCGGACCGTGGGCTTCTGGCAGCGCCGCCAGGCGGTGGAGACGCTCGTGCACCGGGTCGACGCCGAACAGGCGACGTCCTCGCCGACACCTGTCGCCCCGGAGGTCGCGGCCGACGGCGTCGCCGAGGTGCTCGACACGTTGGTGCGGCTGCGGACCGCCGCCGGCGTGGTCGAGGCCCCCAGCCGGGCGGTCGAGATCGTGGCGACCGACACGGGTGACCGCTGGTGCCACGGGCCCGGGGAGCCCCAGGCGAGAGTCTCCGGCCGGGCCGGGGACCTGCTGCTCGCCCTGTGGAAGCGGCCGCTGCCGGAGGGCGCACTGGAGCTGGACGGGGACTCCGCGCTGGCGCGCGCGATGCTCGCGTCGTCACTGACCCCGTGACCCGATGACGCCGTGACCCGATGACGCCGTGACCCGATGACGCCGTGACCCGATGGAGCCCTGACGAGGGTGCCGGCGCGGGCCCCCACCGCTGGGCCGCGCCGGCACCCTCAGTGCAGCAGCGCCGCAGGGGCGATGTCGTCGGCGTCGGTGTCGTCGAGGAGGTGTGACGTCTCGCGCCGTCGCGGCAGGAACGCCGCCGAGACGAGCGTCAGGCTGACCAGGCCGGCCGCGAACCAGAAGGTGTGCGCGTACGCGTCCGCCGCGAGCTCGGCGACCCGGGTGCCGAGGGTCGCGACCGCCGCCTGTGGGTCACCACCCTGCCGGGACAGGAACTCCCCGACGAGCGGGAGCCGGCCGAGGACGCCCTGGGCGGCGTCGGGGCCCTGGGTCTGCAGCGTCTCGAGGTACTGCCCGCCCTGGGCCACGAGCGGCCGGTCCTTGAAGGCGCCCGTGAGGATGACCGAGAACGTCGCGACGCCCACCGAGCTCGCGACCTGCTGGGTGATGTTGAGCAGCGTCGTGCCACGGGCGACCTCGTGGTGGGTGAGCGTCTTGAGCGCCGAGGTCATGATCGGCATCATCGTCGCGCCCATCCCGAGGCCCATGACGAACAGCACCGGGATGACGAAGCCCCAGTGCGAGGAGTCGGCCTCGACCTGGGTCAGCGAGAACATGCCACCGGTGATGAGGAGCAGGCCGAAGGGCACGATCCGCCCGACCGGGAAGCGGTCGACGAGAGCACCGGCGACCGGCATCGTCAGCATGGCGCCGAGGCCCTGCGGGGCGAGGAGCCAGCCGGCCGCGAGCGGGGTCTCGCCCTGCACCTGCTGGAGGAACTGCGGGACGAGCAGCAGCCCGCCGAAGAACGAGGCCGCGAACACGAACATCGTGATGACCGCGACGGTGAGGTTGCGGTTGCGGAACAGCCGGAAGTCCAGCAGCGGATGCGCGGGCCGGAAGCTGTAGACGGCGAACGTCACGATGAGCGCCAGCCCGACGATGCCGGGCAGCAGCACCTTGGTGTGTGCGACGCCGCCCTGCTCCGGGATCGAGGACACGCCGAAGAGGAACAGCGCGAGCCCCGGGCTCATCATGAGCACGCCCTTCCAGTCCAGGGTCTCGGAGGGGGCCGGACGGTCCGACGGGAGGGCGAAGAAGGCGTAGACGAGGGCGAGGACGCCGATCGGCAGGTTGATGAGGAAGATCCAGTGCCAGCTGAAGTGGTCGATGAGCCAGCCGCCGATGATCGGGCCGAAGATCGGGCCGAGGAGCATCGGGATGCCGAGCACCGCCATGAGCCGGCCCATCCGCTTCGGGCCCGCGGCACGGGTCATGATCGTCATGCCGAGGGGCATGAGCATGCCGCCGCCGAGGCCCTGCAGGACGCGGAAGGCGATGAGCATCTCGATGGTGCTCGCCGCGGCGCAGAGCACCGAGCCGGCGGTGAAGAGCGTGACGGCCATCATGTACAGCCGCTTGGTGCCGAACCGGTCGGCGGCCCATCCGGTGAGCGGGATGACCGTGGCCAGCGCCAGCGTGTAGCCGGTGACCGTCCACGCGACGGCGGAGTAGTCGAGCGGGACGCCGTCGGTCGCGAAGTCGACCTGGAGGGTACGGAGGGCGACGTTGACGACGGTGATGTCGAGGATGGACATGATCGCCCCGAGGACGACCACCCCCGCCACCTTGAGGACGGCGGCGTCGATGGTGTCGGGGTACTCCGGCGGCCCGGAGGGGGCTGCGGGCGCAGGTGCTGCTGCTGACACGTGGTCTCCATGTCGGTGGTCGGTGACGAGGGGGACCCGCGGGCGGTTCGCGCCGGCACGGACACCCTCGAGGGGTGGACGGCGTCGGTGCCGGGATCGAGTGTGCCGGAGCGGTCCGACAGACCGAGGAACGTCGCGGGGGTGCGGTCTCTTCCCGGGCTCGCCGACGAGCCCGGGCGGGGCGGGGGCCGGGGCGCGGGGACGGGCGCGGGCCGTCTGTAGGCTTCCGGGGTGACCGAGATCGAGATCGGCCGAGGCAAGCGCGGCCGCCGCGCGTACTCCTTCGACGACATCGCGCTCGTGCCCTCGCGGCGCACGCGTGACCCGGAGGAGGTCTCGACGGCCTGGCAGATCGATGCCTACCACTTCGACATCCCCGTCATCGCGGCGCCGATGGACTCGGTGACGAGCCCACAGACCGCCATCGCGCTCGGCAACCACGGCGGGCTGCCCGTCCTCGACCTCGAAGGTCTGTGGACCCGGTACGAGGACCCGATGCCCCTGCTCGCCGAGATCGCCACGCTCGACCCGGCGCTCGCCACGCAGCGGATGCAGGAGATCTACCGCGAGGAGATCCGGCCCGAGCTCGTCACCGAGCGGCTCCGGCAGATCCGCGAGGCGGGCGTCACCGTGGCCGGGGCGCTCAGCCCGCAGCGCACGCAGCAGCTGTGGAAGACCGTCGTGGACGCCGGGGTCGACCTCTTCGTCATCCGGGGTACGACCGTCTCCGCCGAGCACGTGTCCGGCCGCGCCGAGCCGCTCAACCTCAAGCGCTTCATCTACGAGCTCGACGTGCCCGTCATCGTCGGTGGCGCGGCGTCGTACTCGGCGGCCCTGCACCTCATGCGCACGGGCGCGGCCGGCGTGCTCGTCGGTTTCGGGGGCGGCGCCGCGCACACGACGCGCACCACCCTCGGCATCCACGCCCCGATGGCGTCGGCCATCGCCGACGTCGCCGCGGCCCGTCGCGACTACCTCGACGAGTCCGGCGGCCGCTATGTCCACGTCATCGCCGACGGCGGCGTCGGGACCAGCGGCGACGTCGTCAAGGCCGTCGCGTGCGGCGCCGACGCCGTGATGCTCGGGGCGGCCCTCGCCCGCGCCACGGACGCACCGGGCCGCGGGTTCCACTGGGGACCCGAGGCGCACCACCCCGAGCTGCCGCGCGGACACCGGGTCGAGGTCGGAGGCGTCGCGCCGCTCGAGGAGGTCCTCTTCGGGCCGAGCCGCCAAGCAGACGGCACGACGAACCTCGTCGGGGCCCTGCGCCGCGCGATGGCCACCTCGGGGTACGTCGACGTCAAGGAGTTCCAGCGCGTCGAGGTCGTCGTCGCGCCCTACCAGCGCAGCTGAGCCGGACCGGGCGCCCCGGTCGTCGGCCCCCCGCGCCGTCGACCCCCCAAACGTGACGGGTCGCCGTCCGACGCGCGACGCACGGTGAGGTCCCGGCACCTGCCGGGTCGGAGCGGCCCAGGACGGGCCCGTCAGTGGTTACCCTTCGGTAATGACCGATGTCGTCGCCGACCCGGACACCGACCCGCGCGCCACCTACGTCGTGGACCCGGCCCGCGTTCGCGGCTGGACCCGCGACGTGCCCGCGTCGGGTGAGCCCCTGACGACGCACACCCCGATGACCGGCGCGCCGCTCGCGACCTTCCCCGGCTCGACCGCCGAGGACGTCGGCGTCGCCGTCGACCGGGCGCGGGCCGCGCAGCGCCGATGGGAGGCCGTCCCGGTGGCGGACCGGGCCCGGTGGCTCCTGGACCTGCACGACCTCGTGCTCGCCCGCCAGAGCGAGCTGCTCGACCTCGTCCAGCTCGAGTCGGGCAAGGCCCGCGCCCACGCCTTCGAGGAGGTCGGGGACGTGGCCGTCGTGTGCCGCTACTACGCGCGGCGCGGACCGGGCATCCTCGCGGACGAGCGGCATGCCGGGGTCTTCCCGCTGCTGACCCGCAGCACCGTCCACCACCACCCCCGGGGCGTGGTCGGCATCGTCGCACCGTGGAACTACCCGCTGAGCCTGGCCGTGACGGATGCCGTCCCGGCCCTGCTCGCCGGAAACGCCGTCGTCCTGCGGCCGGACCCGCAGGGGTCGCTCACCGCGATGGCCGCCGTGGCGCTGATGGTCGAGGCGGGGCTGCCGGACGGTCTCGTCCAGGTCGTCCTCGGCGGGGCCGAGACGGGCAGTGCGGTCGTCGACCGCACCGACTACGTGTGCTTCACCGGCTCCACCGCCACCGGTCGCGCCGTGGCCGCGGCCGCGGGGCACCGGCTCGTCGGCGCCAGTCTCGAGCTCGGCGGCAAGAACACCCTCTACGTCGCCGACGACGCCGACCTGCGTCGCGCGGTGCCGGGCGCCGTCGGCGCCTGCTTCTCCTCGGCGGGTCAGCTCTGCGTGAGCACCGAGCGGGTCGTCGTGCACGACGGCATCGCCGACGAGTTCCTCGGCCGCTTCCTCGACGCCGTGGCCGGCCTGAAGATCTCCACCGGGCTCACGTGGGACGCCGACCTCGGCAGCCTCGTCGGACCGGCCCAGCTGGAGCGCGTGCGCCGGCACGTCGACGACGCCGTCGCCAAGGGGGCGACCGTCCTCGCGGGCGGGCGGGAGCGGCCGGACCTCGGTCCGTACGTCGTCGAGCCCACGGTCCTCACGGGGGTGACTTCGGCGATGGCCTGCCGCGACGAGGAGACCTTCGGGCCGGTCGTCGCCGTCTACCGCGTCCCGAGCGACGACGCTGCCGTCTCCCTCGCGAACGACACCGAGTACGGTCTCAACGCCTCGGTGTGGACCCGCGACGTCCGCCGCGGACGTTCCATCGCGGGCCGTGTCCGGGCGGGAACGGTCAACGTCAACGAGGGGTACGCGGCGGCCTGGGGCAGCGTGGCGGCACCGATGGGCGGGATGAAGGCGAGCGGTCTCGGGCGACGTCACGGCCGCGAGGGGCTGCTGAAGTACACCGAGAGCCAGAACGTCACGGTGCAGGGCCTGGTCAACGTCGGCGACCTCCCCGGCCTCGGCGGCGAGACCCACGGACGGGTGCTGACCGGCGCCCTCCGCGTGCTCAAGGCGGTGGGTCTGCCGTGACAGGCACGTCCTCGACCGACGTCGACGTGGACGTCGTCGTCATCGGTTCCGGGTTCGGCGGCTCGGTCGCCGCGCTGCGTGCCGCGGAGAAGGGCTACCGGGTCCTCGTCCTCGAGGCCGGACGGCGGTTCGCCGACACCGACTTCGCACGGACGTCGTGGGACCTGCGCCGCTTCCTCTGGGCCCCGCGCCTCGGCTGCTACGGCGTGCAGCGCATCCACCGTCTGCCGGACGTCGTCGTCCTCGCGGGCGCGGGGGTGGGTGGCGGCAGCCTCAACTACGCGAACACCCTGTACCGCCCGCCGCGGGCGTTCTACGAGGACCCGCAGTGGCGTGACGTCGCAGACTGGGAGCGCGAGCTCGCACCGCACTACGACACCGCCAGCCGGATGCTCGGCGTCGTGACGAACCCGTGCGACGGGCCGGTCGAGCGGGCGATGCAGGGCGCGGCCGAGGACCTCGGGGTCGGAGGGACCGTGGCCCCGACCCCCGTCGGGGTGTTCTTCGGCCCGCCGGGCGAGACCGTGGAGGACCCGTACTTCGGGGGCCGTGGCCCGGCCCGCACCGGCTGCACCCAGTGCGGCAACTGCATGGTCGGCTGTCGGGTTGGCGCGAAGAACACTCTCGTCAAGAACTACCTGGCGCTGGCCGAGGGGCTGGGCGTCGAGATCCGCCCGATGCGGACGGTGACCCGGCTCGGCATCGTCCCGGGTACGGACGGCGACGCAGAGCACGACGCGCGGTACCGCGTCCTGCACGAGCGCACCGGGCCGGTCGGTGGCCGGGACCGGCAGGTCGTCACGGCCCGGCGGGTCGTCGTCGCCGCCGGGACGTGGGGGACCCAGACGCTGCTGCACGCGATGTGGGACGCGGGCGAGCTGCCGCGGCTCTCCGACCGGCTCGGGGACCTCACCCGGACGAACTCGGAGGCGCTCCTCGGCGTCCTCACCGAGCATGCCCCGGCCGCGGCCGACCTCACCCGCGGGGTCGCCATCACGACGTCCTTCCACGTCGACGCCGACACCCACGTCGAGAACTGCCGGTACGGCAAGGGTTCGAACGCGATGGGGCTTCTCGCGACGCTCGCGGTCCCCGGCGGCACCGGCCGGCCGCGGTGGTGGGAGTTCCTCCGGACCCTCGCCCGGGACCCGGAACCGGTCCGGCGGCTCTTCCCGATGGCCAGCCGCTGGAGCGAGCGCAGCGTCATCGGCCTCGTCATGCAGTCGCGTGACAACTCGCTGCGGGTCCGCGCCCGGTCCCGGTTCGGCCGTCGGGGACTGACCTCCACCACGGGGCACGGGGAGCCCAACCCCACGTTCCTGCCGCAAGGGCACGCGGCGATGCGCGCCCTCGCCGACCGGGTGGCGCAGGCCACGGGCGAGTACACCGTGGCGGGCGGCTCCTGGCCCGAGGTGCTCGACGTCCCGATGACGGCCCACTTCCTCGGTGGCGCGCCGATCGGGTCCTCCCCGGAGCGCGGCGTGCTCGACCGCTACCAGCGGGTGTGGGGGCATCCCGGCGTCTCGGTGCTCGACGGTGCGGCGGTCTCCGCGAACCTCGGCGTCAACCCGTCGCTGACGATCACCGCGCAGGCCGAGCGGGCGATGGCGTACTGGCCGTCGGCGGGCGAGGAGGACCACCGCCCGGCGCAGCGCAGCCTGCTGGAGGCGTCGTCTCGGTCGGAGCAGCGGAACCCGGTGTCGGCGGGCTCTGCGACCCTGTCAGGGTGAGCGAAGACCGCATCTGGACGTTCACCGTGCCGCTGTGGAGCTGGCAGTCGCGGCACTTCGTCACGGTGCCCGAGGGCGCCGACGCCGAGGTCCGCATCCGGCTCGTCGACCGCTGAGCGTCCCGATCCGCCGTCGCGTCGCCGCCCGGCGACCGTCGACGGTGTCAGCGGGTGAGAGCGAGACGGACGCTCGACGGGTCGGGGTTGGTGTGAGGGACGCCGTCGAGGACCACCGTCGGCACGGTCTCGTTGCCCTCGTTGACGCTGCGGACGAACGCCGCCGCGTCGTCGTCCTGCCAGATGTCGACCCAGACCGCGTCGCGCCCCGCACGGCCGAGCCGGCGGCGCAGGCGCTCGCAGTACATGCACCCCGGCCGCCAGTAGACGACGACCCGGCGCTCGGCCTCCGGCAGGTCCTGCACCTGGGCGTAGGTCGCGCCGCTGCGGCCCCCGCGCCACGGCGACATCAACCACGCGGTGGTCAGGAGGACCGCGAGGGTCAGCAGGGCCGAGCCCCAGCGTCCGGCCGCCGTGTGCCAGGAGCCGACGACCACCGCCAAGCCCGCGGCGACGAGCCACATCCGTCGTTCCATCGTCCGACCTCCTCGGGCCCGACGGTACGCCCACCACGGGCGGTCCGGGGTCCCCCCGGAGGGGGACGAGGGCTCGGCCCGGGGGCGGAGCCGGGGACGGACGGGGGCGCTCAGCCCTCGTCCCGCCAGGACCGCCACAGGGCGGCGTAGGACCCGTCGGCGGCGATGAGCTCGTCGTGCGAGCCGAGCTCGTGCACCCTGCCGCCCTCGACGACGGCCACGCGGTCGGCGTCGTGCGCGGTGTGCAGCCGGTGCGCGATGGCGACGACGGTCCGGCCGGTGAGGACCGCGGCGAGGGAACGCTCGAGGTGGCGTGCCGCACGGGGGTCGAGCAGCGAGGTGGCCTCGTCGAGGACGAGGGTGTGGGGGTCGGCGAGCACCAGCCGGGCCAGCGCCACCTGCTGGGCCTGGGCCTCCGTGAGCGCGTACCCGCCGGAGCCGACCACGGTCTCGAGGCCCTCCGGCAGGCGCTCGGCCCAGTCGAGGGCGTCGACCGCGGCGAGCGCCTCACGCAGGGTGGCGTCGTCGGCATCCGGCCGGGGCAGGCGGAGGTTGTCCGCGAGCGTCCCGACGAAGACGTGGTGCTCCTGGGTGACGAGCGCGACCTGGCCGCGCAGGTCGTCGAGCTCGAGGTCGACGAGGGGGACGCCACCCACGGTGATCCGTCCGACCCGCGGCCCGTCGACGCCCGCCATGAGGCGTCCGAGCGTCGACTTGCCGGCACCGGACGGGCCGACGACCGCCAGCCGCTCACCGGGGCGCAGGTCGAGCGAGACGCCGTGCAGGACGTCCTGACCGGTGCGGTAGGCGTACCGCACGCCCGCCACCGACAGGTGGTCGTCGGTGGGCTCGGCGCCGGTGGCGACGCGGTCCGGGGGCACCTCCGCGACCCCGAGGATGCGGGACATCGAGGTCGCGGCGAACTGGATCTCGTCGAGCATGCCGATGACCTCGCCGAGGGGGTCCAGCAGCCGCTGGACGTACAGGACGACCGCGGTGGCCGTCGCCACGGGGATGACGCCCTCCCACGCGAGCCAGCCGCCCCAGAGCAGGCTGCCGGCGACCGGCGCGAAGAAACCGAGCTCGAGCCACGGGAACCACCGCAGCCGCAGGCCTACGGTGTAGCGCTCGGCGGTGTGGCTCTCGGCGACGGCCTCCGCGAACCGTTCGCCGCGCTCCTCGTGCAGGCCGAGGGCGTCGACGGTGGCCGCGCCCTCCACGGTCTCGGCGGCGACCCCGTTGAGCCGGGCGTAGGTGGCGTGCTCCCACAGGTAGCCCGGCCCGGCGAGCCGGAGGTACCGCCGGGTGGGGAGGAACCAGATCAGCGGCGTGAGGAGGAGTGGCAGCGCGGCCAGGGGTGAGGCGACGACGGTGGCGACCGCGGTGACCGCGACGGTCGTCACCGAGACGACGACGGTGGGGATGCCGAAGCGGATGACGTAGCTGACGGCGTCGATGTCGTTCGTCGTCCGGGCCAGGAGGTCGCCGGTGCCGGCGCGCTCGACCGTGGAGAGCGGCAGCCGGACGGCGGACCCGACGAAGTCCTCGCGCAGCCGGGCGAAGACCTGCTCGGACAGGACGAACGAGCTGCGCCGGGCGACCCAGGTGGCGACGGTCTCGGCGAGGACCGCGGCCGCGAGCAGGCCGACGAGGAGGTCGAGGTCGGTGACGGTCGCGCGCCCCGTGGTGACGGTGCCCACGACCTGGCCGACGACCCACGGGCCGGTGAGTCCGACGAGAGCGGCGAGCAGGTGCCAGACCAGCACCCACACGAGGGGCCGGCGGTGGTCGCGCAGCAGCACGCCGACGTGGGCGCGCACGACGGCACCGGACGCGATGGGCAACGTCCGGCGCGCGTGGTCGGTGTGGTCACGGAGCGGCGACATCGGCGTCCTCCTCCCCCCGCACGACGACCCACCGGTAGGCGGGGTGGCTCCGGGAGAGCTCCCGGTGGGTCCCGGAGGCGACGACGCGTCCGTCCCGGAGCAGGTGGACGACGTCGGCGTGGTCGAGCAGGAGCGGGCTCGCGGTGACGACGACGGTGGTACGGCCGCGTCGGTGGGCGGCGAGCCGCTCGGCGACCCGGGTCTCGGTGTGCGCGTCGACCGCACTGGTCGGTTCGACGAGGACGAGCACCTCGGGGTCGCGCAGGAGGGCACGGGCGAGGGCGAGCCGCTGGCGCTGACCGCCGGAGAGGGACCGTCCGCGCTCCTCGAGCTCGCCGGCCAGACCCTCGTCGAGCGCGGCCAGGGCGTCGTGGGCGTCGGCCACGGTGAGCGCCGCGAGGCGGGCGTCGTCGTCGGCGCCGCCGAGCTCGCGGCGCAGCGGGCCGCTGAACAGCCGCGGGTCGGCCTGCGCGACGAGCACGCGCGAGCGGACGACCTCGACGGGCAGGTCGTCGAGACAGGCAGGGCCCCAGCGGACCCCGTGTCGCCCGGGCGTGACCCGTCCGAGCCGCGCCGCGACGGCGGCGGTCTCCTCGGGGCGGTCGCTGACGAGCGCGGTGAGCGCCCCGGGCTCGGCCGTGACGCCGGACGTGGGGTCGACCAGGGGCCCGCCGAGCGGCGGGAGCGGCGTGCCGACGGGGGCGCCGGGATGGTCGGGCTCGACGGCGAGGATGCGCGCGATCCGGCGGGCGGCGACGCGGGTGGTGATGAGCTTGTCGGCCATCTCGACCGCCGTCTGGAGCGGGATGGTGAGGAACGCCGTGTACCCGTAGTAGGCCACCAGCTGGCCCGGGGTGATCTCGCCCGCGACGGCCAGGCGCGCGCCGACGGCCGTGACGACGAGGACGAACAGCCCCGGCAGCAGCACCTGGGCGGCGTCGAGGGTGGCCTGGGTGCCGGCGACGTGGACGCCCGCGCGGCGCACCGACTGCGACTGACGGCGGTAACGGGCCAGGAAGGACTGTTCGCCGCCGATGCCGCGCAGCACCCGCAGGCCGGCCACGGTGTCGGCGCCGAGGGCGGTGAGCCTCCCGGCTTCCTCGCGCTGCGCGCTCTGGCGGCGTTGCAGCGGTCTCATGACGAACGCCAGCGAGGCGACGAGCAGCGGACCGCCGACGAGCATGATGACCCCGAGCAGCACCGAGCCGCGCAGCAGGATGACCGCGACGACGACGAACGAGACGACCGCGCCCATGAACCGGGCGAAGACGTCGAAGGTGTGCCCCATCCGGCCGAAGTCGCTCGTGAAGCTGGCGAGGACCTCGCCGGCGGGCATCGTGCGGGTCAGCGCGGGGCCGGCACGGCGGACCGCGCGGTCGGCCACCAGCCCGGCCCGGAACGCGGACACGAGCCAGTTCTTGACCGCGAACCAGTGCCGGCCGTTGCCGACGGTCGCCGAGATCAGGGCCAGCCCGACGACCGCTGCCGACCACAGGAGGAGCGCCCGGCCGTCGCGCGCCACGATGCCGTCGTCGACCGCGTGCCCGACGGCGGCGGGGACGAGGGCGACCGAGAGCATCCACGGGATGCCGAAACCCGCGCCCGCGAGGAGGGTGCGCCACTGCCGGCGTGCGAGCCAGACGAGCAGCCGGTCCGCGTCGGCGGGCGGGTCGTCCCCGGGTCGCACGCCGTAGTCCCAGGCAGGTCGGCGCAGCATGACCCGGCCACGCTAGTCGTCGGCACCGACACCGGCGAACCGGTTTTCCGGGCCGTCGGGGATCAGGGGAGGCCGGGTCCGGGAGACCTCGCCGCCGTCCGTGACCGCCGCGCGCGCTCG
This sequence comes from Phycicoccus sp. CSK15P-2, assembly GCF_016888005.1. GTDB lineage: Bacteria > Actinomycetota > Actinomycetes > Actinomycetales > Dermatophilaceae > Phycicoccus. The sequence goes on from NZ_JAFDVE010000002.1 coordinate 28,725, forward strand.
GCCGCCTCGTCCGGGTCGAACGGCAGCTCCTCGTAGGCGTCACCGACCACCATCCGTCCACTCTCGACCACCCGGAAGACCGTGCCCGCCAGGCCGTGCAACGCGGCCGCCGCCCCGGGTGCGACCTCGTCGTCGAGGACCCGGCACGGCGCCGCGACCCGGACGACCTCGAGCAGCACCTCGCCGACCCGTGCCCGGGCGCCCGGAACCGACACCACCGGGCCGTGCGAGACCGTGACGTTGCGCCGGGTGCCCTCGGCCGGGACGGGTGTCCCGAGCCGCTCGCCGGCCGTCGCCAGCCCGTCCGAGGACTGCACGGTGACGTGCCGGTGCCGGCTGCCGTGGTAGCGGTCGCCGACGATGCCCGTCCCGGTCTCGACCTGCACGGACGGCACGGAGCGCATCGGCAGGCGTCGGCCGGGGGCGACGTGCAGCGCCACCACGGTCGGTGGCTCGCCGGGCTGCGGTCCCATGCCTGCCCCAACCACCCCGTCCGTCCCGACATTTCGGGGTCACCCCGACATGTCCACGAGACCCCGGTTCCGAACCGGGGTCTCGTGGACGAACCGTGGTCTCGGCGGTCTCGGCGGTCTCGGCGGTCTCGGCAGCTCCGGACCGACGAGCCGACGACGACGTCCGGACCGGTCACGTAGCCTCGTGACGTGCTGCGGACCGCCCTGACCCCGAGGTACCTCGGGCTGCTCGGGCTCGTCCTCGTCGTGGGCGTCGCGTTCGTGCTGCTCGGCCGCTGGCAGCTCGGGGTGGCGCAGGGGACGGCCCACGAGGAGGCCGTCGAGCGGGCCCGCTCGGCGGCTCCGGTCGTGCTCACCGACGTCCTGGCACCACACTCGTCGTTCCCCGGCGAGATGTCGTCCCGGCCGGTCACCGTGACCGGCCACTACACCGGGGGGCAGCTGCGCGTCCCGGACCGCCGCCTCGACGGTGCGAGCGGGTCCTGGGTGCTCACGCCCTTCGTCGTCGACGCCACGGACGCCACCCTGCCCGTCCTCCGTGGCTTCCTCCCCGAGGGGGCCGACGCGGGCGAGCCGCCCACCGGGCCGCTGACGCTCTCCGGGGGGCTCGCCCCGCCCGAGTCGCCGTCGTCGGTGGACACCGGGCCGGGAGAGATCGGCTCGGTGGACACCTCCGTCCTGGTCAACACCTGGGACGGCGACCTCTACAACGCGTTCCTCTTCCTCCAGGCCGAGACCCCGGCCACCGGCCCGCAGCTGACCAAGGTGCCGACCCCGCTCGGACCGACCGGGGTGACGTGGCGCAACGCCGCCTACGCGGTCCAGTGGTGGGTCTTCGCCCTCTTCGCGCTCTGGCTCTGGTGGCGGATGGTCCGCGAGGAGCACCAGCGGACCGGTGCGGACCACGCGGACGGCTCCGGCGACAATGGGGTCCGTGAGCACCTCTGAGGCCCGCCCCGCCACCGTCATCGCGTCGGAGGACGTCGACGCCGTCCGTCCCCGCCTCACCTTCTTCAAGGTCATGGCGTTCGTCGTCGGGGTCGGGCTGCTCGTCCTCGTCGTCGAGATGGTCCTGTCCTACGGCTTCGGGATGAAGGGCGAGGCGAACCCGCTGCACTGGTGGCCGCAGCCGCACGGCTTCATCTACATGGTCTACCTCGTCGCGACGGCCGTCCTCGGCTTCAAGGTGGGGTGGTCGCTGCCCCGGATGGTGCTCGTCATGCTCGCCGGCTGTGTGCCGTTCCTCTCGTTCTGGGTCGAACGCCGCGTGGCGGGCGAGGTCGGGGCCGGTCTGCGCGCGGCGCGCCAGTAGCCTTGCCGCTGTGAGCAACGCCCCGGAGCTGCCCGCCGACCCCTCGCCCGTCGACCCGTCGCACGCCGTCGTCGAGGGCGGTGAGCCGGTCCACCTCGCCGACCGGCCGGTACTCGTCGTCGACTTCGGCGCGCAGTACGCCCAGCTCATCGCGCGCCGGGTGCGGGAGGCCAACTGCTTCAGCGAGGTCGTCCCGCACTCGATGTCGGCCGACGAGATGCTCGCCAAGGACCCCGCGGCGATCATCCTCTCCGGCGGCCCGTCGTCGGTGTACGAGGAGGGCGCCCCGCGCCTCGACCCGGCGGTGGTCGAGGCGGGCGTCCCCGTCTTCGGCATGTGCTACGGGTTCCAGGCGATGGCGCTCGCGCTCGGCGGGCGGGTCGAGAGGACCGGGCTCTCGGAGTTCGGTGCGACGCCCGCGACGATCAGCGACACCGCGAGCACCCTGTTCAACGGCCAGCCCGGCGAGCAGTCGGTGTGGATGAGCCACGGCGACTCGGTGGCCGAGGCTCCCGGGGGGATGCGGGTCACGGCGAGCACCGCCGGCTCTCCGGTGGCGGGCTTCGAGGACGACGACCGCAAGCTCTACGGCGTGCAGTGGCACCCCGAGGTGATGCACTCGACGTTCGGGCAGCGCGTGTTGGAGAACTTCCTCGCCAAGGGTGCCGGCCTCACGGGCGAGTGGACGGCCGAGAACGTCGTCGAGGAGCTCGTCGGGGCCGTGCGCGAGCAGATCGGCGAGGCGAGGGTCATCTGCGGCCTCTCCGGCGGGGTCGACTCCTCGGTGGCCGCCGCGCTCGTCCAGCGCGCCGTCGGCGACCAGCTGACCTGCGTGTTCGTCGACCACGGGCTGCTGCGGGCGGGGGAGGCCGAGCAGGTGCAGCAGGACTTCGTCGCCGCCACGGGGGTCGACCTCGTCACGGTCGACGCCGCCGACCGTTTCCTCTCGGCGCTCGCCGGGGTCAGCGACCCCGAGGAGAAGCGCAAGGTCATCGGGCGCGAGTTCATCCGGGTCTTCGAGCAGGCCGCGCGCGACATCGTCGGGGAGCACGCGGGCGAGGGCGACCACCCGGTCGAGTTCCTCGTCCAGGGCACGCTCTACCCGGACGTCGTCGAGTCCGGCGGCGGCAGCGGCACGGCGAACATCAAGAGCCACCACAACGTCGGCGGGCTGCCGGAGGACCTCCGGTTCACGCTCGTCGAGCCGCTGCGCCTGCTCTTCAAGGACGAGGTGCGCCAAGTCGGTCTCGAGCTGGGCGTCCCCGAGGGCATCGTGTGGCGTCAGCCGTTCCCGGGGCCGGGCCTCGGCATCCGGATCGTCGGCGAGGTCACCCAGGAGCGGCTCGACGTGCTGCGTGCCGCCGACCGGATCGCCCGGCACGAGCTCTCGGCCGCCGGTATGGACCGCGAGATCTGGCAGTGCCCGGTCGTGCTGCTCGCCGACGTGCGCTCGGTCGGGGTGCAGGGTGACGGACGCACGTACGGGCACCCGATCGTGCTGCGCCCGGTGTCGTCCGAGGACGCCATGACGGCCGACTGGACACGCATCCCGTTCGAGGTCCTCGCGAAGATCTCCACACGGATCACGAACGAGGTGCGCGAGGTCAACCGCGTCGTCCTCGACGTCACGAGCAAGCCGCCGGGCACCATCGAGTGGGAGTGACGCCCGGCATCGCGCCCCGGCTCAGCCGCTGAGCGCGGCCGTGACGACGATCGCGACTCCAGGCACTCGGCTGGTCGCACTGGTCCTTCCAGGGCCCTTGCCGGGCATGGTCATCCTGCCCAGGTGAGGCCCGCCCATCCGGACATCGCTCTGCGCCGGGCCTCGAACGCCGTCGGCGTAATACCGGTGCCCGGGTAGTACTGGAAGTAGCCGGCCGGCTCGTTCCCCAGCGGCTCGGCCAGCTTGCCGAAGAGGTCCTGGTGCCCGTCGCCATCCCAGTCGCCGGCGGCGTAGATCCGCTCGTAGACGTTCCAGCCCGACGCGACCTTCACCCGTGGGCCGACTCCCGATCCGAGCAGACCCGGGTACAGCCAGAGGTCGCCGTTGGCGTCCCGGCCGATGATGTCCGCCAGAGCGTCTCCGTCGTAGTCACCCATCGTCACGATCATGTAGCCGGTCCACACATGGTCGACCTTCGAGCTCGGGTCCCCGGTCGGGCTGTCCTGGACGTGCCCGTTGCCGTCGCCGTGGAGCACCCGCACGTCTCCGTTCGACGCCTTCACGAGCAGGTCGGCGTTGCCGTCGTCGTCCCAGTCGCCGGGGGTGTGGACCTCGAGTGCGTCGGGGACGACGACCGGCTCCTCGACATCATCGCCGCAGGCATCGAGGTCATCGATGCACTCGTCCTCGTCGATCTCCCCTGCGACGAGCCGGGTGACGGGCACGGCGCCCGGATACCACCCGGAGCCATCGCCCACCTGCACCATCAGGGCGCCCCCCTGGCCGAGGCTGACGAGGTCTCCGAAACCATCGGCGTTCCAGTCGACCTGGACGGGCCGGTAGTCGGTTGTGACATTCGTGGCGATCGGGGTGCGGCAGCCGCTGGCGGGGCCCCAGAACGGTGACCTCTGCCCTGACCCCAGATAGAGGCACGCGAGGCGGCTGCCGTTGCCCCATACGTTGCTGTCATCGCCCCACACGCTGATGACGTCCGGTCGGCCGTCGTTGTTCGCGTCCCGGGGCGTCCACGGGCCCTGGGGTTCCAGGGGTGGCGCAGCGTGGAAGCTGTAGCCCGTCCACGCGCTCTTGTTGCCGGAGGCATCCTCCAGCACGACGCGCACGGTGTTGACCTCGTCGGTCGGGACGAGGTCGACGGTGACCGGGCCCCCGGGGGACGACGGCTTGACGACGTAGGACGGCTCCTCGATCTCGTGGTGGGAGTTGACACCCACGCGGTACGCCGTGGCGTCCGTCCCCGGCGCGCTGATCGTGAAGCGTCCCGGCGTGCCGGCCGGGAGCCCTTGGACCCAGTCCTCGTTGTCCGGGGTCTCGGGGTAGTCGGTGCTCGATACCGTCACGGCGGCAGGCGACGGGGCCTTGGTGTCGATCGTGAAGGAGCACTGCGTGGATGGCGAGGACTCCTCTCCCCCCGCGTAGGTCGTCACGTCCCAGCGGTACTTGGTGTTCGCGGTGAGCGACCCTTGCGTGAAGATCGTCGTGGCAGTCACCCCGCTGGTCACCTTGACGGACCGAGTGTGGTTCGACGGGCGGGAGGTGCCGTTCTTCCACACCCGGAACCGGGCGTAGACGGTGCCGCCGTCGGGGTCGCGCGGCACGGCCTTCAGCGTGAGATCGGTGTTGCCGACGAGGCCGTTGGAGCAGGAAGTGGAGGGTGAGGTCGACAGACCGGTGGGCGTGGTCGGCCTGCTGTGGTACTTGATGTCGAGGGCGGGGTTGTTCTTGAACTTCTTCCAGGCGTACGTGTCGGACTCGTTGCCGGCACGCATCGCGAGCACGAGGTGGGTCCAGTTCTTGGACGCAGCCGTGGCGACCCCGGATCGCACGTTGAACTCGACTCCCCCGCCGTTGCCGGCGCACGAGGAGCTGCTTCCGCTCGGTGCCCAGTTGTACGCGAAGCTCTTGCTCGCCACCTTCGAGCTCCACGAGGGCTGCTTGCTCCACGTGGTCGAGCTGCTGAAGTTGCCCGTCACCCAGACCTGGACCTCACGAGCGCTGCACGACCACGACCATGTATTCACCGCCCGGAAGGTGGCGCTGTCGACGACCTTGCCGTTGAGGCCCTTCACGTAGTAGCGGAAGAAGCTGCGACGCTTCATCCCGCCGTCCGCGCTGTAACCGACCGTGGCCTCGCGGGTGGCGTTGTAGTACGAGGTCCCGGAGTACGTCGAGTCGACATAGGCCCATGCCAGCCTGTTGCCGATGCTCGGGTCGATCGAGACCGGATAGCGAGTCTTCGGGTCGGTGAGCAGGTCGCTGGGAACGTCCAAGGTCACCGAGCCGTCTGCCACGGACAGTCCGACCGGTCGCTGACGGGCGTCGGGGTCCGGGCTGGTGCTGCGCTCGCCCCGGCCGTCGGGAGTCGTTCCCCGCTCCCAGGCCTGAGGAGTCATGCTCTCGAAGATGGCGCGGCCTTGCCGTCCCACGACCGCCAGCCCTCCGTTGGGTCGCTCGACGACCTTCGCGCCGGTGGCTCGCACGTCGAACCGCAGGCGACGGAGCGCCGGGTTTCGTCCTGCGGCCCGGTTCTTCACCTCGAACACCTGGGTGTACGAGCTCGGTCCCATCTCGATGACGAGGTCGACCCCGGGGAGCGCGTCGGGGTACCGCACGACGTTCGCGTCGATCTCCGGCTGTGGCAGCGACTGGCCGGCCCAGGCCAGCTGCACCCAGGCTTCGTCCTCACGGAGCGTGATCACGCTGTCGGTCCCTGCGGCACCGAACGCGACGTCGATCGCTGCCCGCTTGGGCGCCACGGTGCCGTCGGGGCGCCGGACGAGAGTCGTGTCGACCTCCTTCCAGGTTCCGTCCTCGCGAACCCGGACCGGCAGGGCATGCGACGTCTGCCGGAACGACCCGTCGGGCTGCGCGTAGGTGATGGTGGTCTCGTCGGTCAGCGCGGACACCTCCACCGGGTTCCCCGAGGTGCGGGCCTCTGCAGAGGCCTCTGCCTCCGTGAGGCCCCGAGCGTCCGGCCCGGTCGTCGTTGCCGCCTCGGCCGGCGACGTCGCCGAAGCCTCTGCGTCGGCGCGTGACCCCGCTCCGAGCCCGGTCGCCAACGCGAACGCAGCGGTGACGGCGAGTGCGCGGCGAGCCTGCGGAAGAGACGAGAAACCCATCATGAAACCCCATCGACATCTGCGAGATCCGAGTGCAGGAGCGCCCCCGGCCAAGCGGCGAAGAATCCCCCGAGAAGTGCTTGGACGCCTCACAGCCGCGGCGAAAGAGTGCCAGATGTTCGTCGGGGGGTGCAAGCGATCGAGCCACTTTTCCTCTCGGCTTGACGTGGCGCGACTTTGCCGCCAAGGTGTGCCTCGCAACCACGGAGCCCAATGGGGGTGACGGGTGGGGACCGGGGTCCACGACCTCATCGGGGGAGTAGCCAGATGGATACGAGCAGGCCCTCCCGGGCGGTGCGGGGCGCCGGCCGCCGTGCCGCTCTCGCACCCGCCGTCGGAGCGGTCGCGATCATGGCGCTCATCGCCTCCGGGGTGTCGGTTCCCGATGCCCGGGCCGAGTCCTCGTGGTCGCCGACGCCCGTCGCGGACGAGTACCGGGTCCCGGGTAAGGACGTGGCAGAGCGCACCCTCCCGGTGTCGACTCCCCGAGGGACGACCCCCGGGAAGCCGCGTTGGCCCAGCGGGAAGGGGCGGGCGCGAGCCGCAGCCGTCTCGTCCGAACGCGGGACCCCCGTGAAGAGCACCCCCGTGCGGATCGCCGCGGAGGACGCCCCGGCCACGGGCGAGGACTGGGGGGTCGAGGTCCTCGACCGCTCGGTGTCGGACGCGGCCGGAGTGCCCGGAGTGCTGATCTCGGTCGAGCCGCCCGAGGACGCGCGCGACTCGACCGTCGACGTGACGCTCGACTACGAGGACCTGCGCCGCGCGGTCGGCGCCGACTGGGCTTCGCGACTCCGTCTGGTCGAGCTCGACCCGTGCCGGATCGAGACGCCGAAGTCGAAGGACTGCAACGACTTCCAGCCGCTTGAGTCGAGCAATGACCGTGAAGCCGCCACGGTGTCCGCGGCGATCGAGGTCGACGGCCCGACGCTGGTCGCCGCCGTGGCCGGCGACTCCGGGAGTACCGGCACGTACGCCGCGAGCTCGCTCGCTCCGTCGGGGTCATGGAGCGCGGGCGGGAACAGTGGTGGCTTCTCCTGGTCGCTGCCGATCGAGACCCCGTCGTCGCCCGGCGGCGTCACACCCCAGGTGGGTCTGGGGTACTCGTCGGCCTCCGTCGACGGCCGGCAGCCGTCCACGAACAACCAGGCCAGCTGGGTCGGTGAGGGCTGGGACTTCGCGCCGGGAAGCGTGGAGCGGCAGTACCAGTCATGTTCGGAGGACCTCTCCGGTAGCAACACGACGACGAAGACCGCAGACCTCTGCTGGTACGGCGAGAACGCGGTGCTGTCCCTCAACGGCGCCAGCCACGTCCTGGTCAAGACCGCGTCCGGTTGGCGCCTGAAGGACCACGACGGCTCGAAGGTCGAGCTGCTGACCGGAGCACCCAACGGGGACAACAACGGGGAGTACTGGAGGCTCACGTCACCTGACGGGACCCAGTACTACTTCGGGCGCCACCGGCTGAAGAACTGGACGTCGGGCAAGTCTCAGACGAATTCGACGTGGACTGTTCCGGTCGCCGGAAACCAGGCCGGTGAACCGTGCCACGGGTCGTCCTTCGCGTCGTCATTCTGCAACCAGGCCTGGCGGTGGAACCTCGACCACGTGGTCGACGCACATGGCAACACCATGACGTACTACTACGTCAAGGAGTACAACTACTACGGCAAGAACCTTTCGCCGAGCCCTGTCCGGTACGTGCGTGGCGGATACCTGGCACGGATCGAGTACGGACAGCGTGACGGGAGCGAGTACAGCCAGCCGGCGCCGGCCCGGGTCGTCTTCGGTACGAGCGAGCGCTGCGTCACCACCAGCACGTTCACCTGCTCCACCGCGAACTTCACCGTCGCGAACGCGTCGCACTGGCCGGACACGCCGGTGGACCTCAACTGCACGTCCTCGGAGCAGTGCACCGGCCGGTACTCCCCGACGTTCTGGACGCGCAAGCGGCTGGCCACGGTCAGGACCCAGCACCTCGCGGCGGACGGGTCCACCTACTCGAACGTCGACCTGTGGGCGCTCAGCCACTCCTTCCCGTGGCCCACCGACGGCACGACTCCCGCGCTCTTCCTCAACAGCGTCAAGAGGACGGGCTACACGGGTGGGACGTCGTCGATGCCGGCGATCACTTTCGATGCCGTCGAGCTGCCGAACCGTGTCGACAGCACGTCCGACGGCATGCCCCCGATGCGCAAGCTGCGCGTCAACACCATCTTCGGCGAGACCGGGTCGGTCATCGGCGTGGACTACGACGGCGCGGAGTGCTCCCCGACGAACCTCCCGGCAAGCGACTCGAGCAACACCATGCGGTGCTACCCGGTGTGGTGGACGCCGGAGAACGCGACCGAGCCGATCAAGGAGTACTTCCACAAGTACACCGTCCGGGAGGTCCGCGAGCAGGACCGCACCGGCTCCCAGCCGGCGAAGGTGACGTCGTACGCCTACCTCGGCGGGGTCGGGTGGGCCTACGGGGACAGTCCCTTCGTCAAGCCCGAGCGACGGACCTGGAACGAGTACCGCGGCTACGGCACTGTCCGGACGACCTACGGCCGGTCCCCTGACGTCGTCGGGATGGAGGAGTCCACCTACTTCCGGGGCATGCACGGGGACAAGCTGCCCAGCGGGACGCGCAGCGCCACCGTCAAGGACAGCGACGGGGCGAGCGTCACCGACCATCCCGAGTTCCAGGGCAAGGTGCGTGAGGTCAAGGTCTATGACAAGGCCGGCGGCAGCATGCTGTCGAGCACGTTGTCGCGACCGTGGAGAGGCGCCTCCCAGGGCAGCCAGTCGCGTCCGAACGGGGCGGCGGCGCTGACGAGCCGGCCCGTGGGTGTCGACCTCATGGAGTCGAAGACGAAGCTCGCGAACGGCAGCTGGCGTCGCACCAAGGTGGGGCACACACTCGACGGCAACGGCAAGATCGTCCGGGTCGACGACCTGGGCGACACCGGGGTCACCGGGGACGAGATGTGCACCCGCCACGAGTTCTCGACCGCAGGAGCCATCCAGACCCTGCCGCGCCGGACCACGGTGTACCGGAAGCCGTGCTCGGCGACCCCGGCTCTGCCGGCCGACCTGGTGTCGGACACGAAGTTCCAGTACGACGGGCAGGCCTACGACAAGGCGCCGACGCACGGTGACCTCACCCAGACCTCACAGGTGACGTCGTTCTCCGGCTCGACCCCCGTCTGGTCCGCGATGAGCAAGGCGGGGTACGACACCGTCGGGCGGCAGGTGTCCGCGGTCGACGCCATGGACCGCGAGACGACGACGAGCTACGCGCAGACACCGGCCGGTCACGGCCTCGTCACGAAGGTGACGACGACGAACGCGGCCGGGCAGTCCTCGACGAGCACGGTGGATGCTCGTGGCTCAGAGACCTCGGCGGTGGACGTGTCCGGCGCGCGGACCGACGTCACCTACGACCCGCTGGGCCGGATGACCGCTGTCTGGTTGCCCGGTCGGGACAAGGCGACCGAGACGCCGAACACCGAGTACCGGTACACCATCAAGCAGACGGCGCCCTCCGTCATCGAGACGAGGACCCTCAACAACGCGGGGAGCTACTGGTCGAGCTTCGACATCCTCGACGGCCTCGGCCGGACGATCCAGACCCAGAAGCCCGGCGCCAGCAGCGGGCGAGTGCTGACCGACACGCACTACAACAGCCGGGGCCTGCCGTGGAAGGTCAACGCGTCCTACGCCGCCGCGGGAGGGGCATCCGGCACGCTGTTCGAGCCCTTGGACGGCAACATCCCCGCCCAGACCCGCACGACGTACGACGGGATGGGGCGGCCGACGGTGGCTGCGGTGCACAACCGGGGCACCGAGAAGTACCGCACGGTCACGAGCTACGCAGGAGAGGTCACGAGGGTCGACCCGCCGGACGGTGCGCCCGCCACGGCCAGCGTGACCGACGCCCAGGGGCGGCTGACCCGCCTCGTGACCTACCCGGGTGGGAGCCCGAGCGGGGAGTCGACCGAGACCACCTACACCTACGACGTGCAGGGCAACCTCACGAAGGTCGTGGACGACGCGGGGGCGACCTGGTCGTACGCCTACGACCTGATGGGCAACCGCGTCCGGTCGTCCGACCCGGACGCCGGCCAGACAGACTCCACCTACGATCTGGTGGGCAACCTGACGACGGCGAAGGACGCGCGGGGAGAGGTGCTGTGGTCGGGCTACGACACCCTCGACCGGCTCGTCGAGACGCGTGACGACTCCGCGTCGGGGGCCCTGCGCACCTCGTACACCTACGACACGGTCACCGCGGGGCTGCTCACCTCCTCATCGCGGTGGCAGGAAGGCGCGGAGTACAAGACCGAGGTACGCAGCTACGACGTGGCGGGTCGGCCGAAGAGCATCCGCCACACGATCCCCACGGCGGAAGGAGCGCTGGCCGGCACCTACGACTTCGCCACCTCGTACACGCTGAACGGGGACGTCGCGCGCCAGGCGTACAACTCCAAGGGCGGGCTGCCGTTCGAGTACGTCGACTTCGGGTACGACGGTCTGGACTACCCGGTCAGTGCACGGAGCAACACGGGTGCGGTGTACCAGCCGGAAGCTGCGTACACGGCCTTCGGCGAGCTGGCACGAGGCGTTCTCGGACCTCCTGCGGCCAAGGTCTACGCCTCCTTCACGTACGACGAGACGACGCGGCGGCTCACCCGCTACCGGTACGAGAAGAACGTCGCCCCGAACGTCATCGACACCCGGGACTACGGCTACGACGCCGCGGGCAACGTCACCTCGTCGGTGTCCGCCAGGTCCGGGGTGACCGAGCGCGAGTGCTTCGACTACGACGGGCACCGCCGCCTGACCGAGGTCTGGACGACCGCGCAGAGCACCTGCAGCACGCCGTCCGTCGGGTCCGGTGGGACGGTTGGAGGCCCCCAGGCCTACTGGCGGACCTACGGCTACGACGACCGCGGCAACCGCAGGACGGAGGTGCGGCACGACTCGGCCGGGACCGCGAGCAACGACATCGGACGGACCTACGGTTACCCCGCAAGCGCCACTGCCCAGCCGCACACCCTGCAGAGGGTGGAGCAGAGCGGGCCGGGTGCGCGGACCGACACGTACGCCTACGACGAGGCAGGGCACCAGACCAACCGGGTCACGGCCTCCGGCTCGTACACGCAGACGTGGGACGCCGAGGGCCGGCTCGCGAGCTCTGCGAAGTCGGGAGGGGCTACCGAGACCTACCTCTACGACGCATCCGGGTCGCGGATCCTCAAGCGCTCGGGGTCGACGGCACACCTCTACCTCGGGGGGACCGAGTACGTCGCCACGGGTGACACGGTCACGGCGACGCGGGCCATCCCGGTCGCCGGTGGCACGGTCTTCCGCAGCTCGGGTGACGAGCTCCGCTACGTGCTCGCGGACCATCAGGGAACGGGGCAGTGGATCGTCGACGGCGACGCCACCACCGCGACGCGGCGCACCCTGACGCCTTTCGGTGAGGAGCGCGGGGCCTCGGTCGAGTTCCCGCAGGACTCGGGCTTCGTCGGGGGCACGGTCGACGCAACCGGGCTGACCCACATCGGGGCGCGCGAGTACGACCCTGGCACGGGACGGTTCGTCTCGGTGGACCCAGTGCTCGATGTCACCGACCCACAGCAGATGAACGGGTATGCGTACTCGCACAACAACCCGGTCACCTTCTCCGACCCGACGGGTCTCCTGGACGACGCGGGCAACGGGGGTGCGGGAGGCCATACGGTCTGGGTCGACGGGAAGCCCTATGCGGTCAGTGGGCAGAAATGGAGCGACGAGGACGCTGTCAAGGGGGACGGCTCCGGGCCGGGCGGTAAGAAGTTGAAGACCAAGGGCACTTCTGCGGGGAAGGCGTCCGGGGCCGGACCGTCCGAGCGGGACATCCAAAAGGCCAAGGAGGTCAAGCGGCGCTCCATCCTGGATGTCATCAAGCAGGAGGGTGCCGAGATCCTGCTCGAGGTCCTCGGTGTCAACGACATGCTCAACTGCTTCACCAAGGGCGATCTCGGGGCCTGCGCGATGATGGTCGTCGGTGCCCTGCCCTGGGGGAAGATCCTCAAGGCCAAGAAGATCGGCGAGGCCGTGTGGCGGGCCGGGAAGGCCTTCCTGCGGCACCTGGATGACGTGAAGTGGGCCGACGAGGTCTTGGCGTGTTCGATCAACAGCTTCACCCCGGAGACGGGTGTGCTGATGGCGGACGGGTCGAGCAGGCCGATCGGCGATCTGCGGCCGGGGGATGAGGTGTGGGCTGCGGATCCGGAGACGGGTGAAGCGGGTCCGCGTGCGGTGGAGGCGGTCATCGAGGGTTTCGGTGACAAGGACATGGTCGACATCACGGTGCACGTGGCTGGTGAAGGTGTCGGTGGGGCTGTTGGGTCGGACACGGTGTCGGCGACGCGGAACCATCCGATCTGGTCGGTGGAGCGGGGTGCGTGGGTGCCGGCGGGGAAGGTGGTTGTCGGGGATCTGTTGCGGACCGCGGCGGGCACGTTCGTGCAGGTGGATGCGGTGCGTGCGTACACGGTGCACGGCGTGGGGGTGCGTAACCTCACGGTTGCTGAGCTGCACACGTTCTTCGTCGTGGTGGGTGGCGCATCGGTCCTCACCCACAACTGCGGCGAAGCTAGTAAGGGCGCCGAAGCAATCGGTGACATGGTCACGATGCGGCACTACACTTCCACGTCAGCGGCTCGCGCCATCATCGAGGATGGGATGCTGAGAGCCCGAGACCAAGGAAAAGTCTTCATGACTAGGGCGAAGGGACGGCCCTTGTCGCCAGCAGATGCTGAGAAGACGTTGGGTATCTCGAAGGGTCGCGGCAACGCCGTCATCGAGTTCCAAGTGCCTCGTTCCAGGGTCTACGAGCGCCTTAACCCTACGATGGGCATTAAAGAATGGGTCGCAGACGGCGATCTCCCGCTGGATAATGTGAAACGAGTCCGATGAGCATGCCCGAGAGTGTCGCTTTTACGCTGGCTGAAGCGCGTGAACTTGCCCGGGTCCTCGAGGCAGTGGTGGTCTCAACTCATCAGATCTTCACCTGGGAGCTCGATCACCACTCGGTGGAGGGCCCCCGTGAATCGGTGGAGGACCCTCTCAGGGACTATTTCTCGGCGGAGGGTGGGGATGCCTGGCGGCGTCTGTCGCAGGCCAGGTACATCGTGTCGGTCGCTCTCGACCGGAATCTCGGAGAGGACGCGGCGCATTCGCTGTACGAGGGTGTGAGCTACTGGGCGGACGAAAGGCCGAGTTGACCGCTTAGGGCGTGCAGCGGCTAATGGCGCTGTAGCCCACTCCAGGGAATGCTGCACGGATAGGTGGCAACCGATCGGTGCAGCATCCCAGGTGTGAACAAGCAGGCATCGCAGGGTGGGCGCGCATCGTTCGGTGTCGTGGCAGGCTGTGGCCCTCATCCCCGGCGGCGAGGACGTACCCCATGCAGAGCACCACGACGACGGTCACGGTGGCCGACGGCACCGAGATCTTCACCCACCGCTGGCTGCCCGACGGCGAGGCGAAGGCCGTCCTCGTCGTCGCCCACGGGATGGCCGAGCACTCCGCCCGGTACGCCCGGCTCGCCGAGACGCTGACCGCAGCGGGCTACGCGGTGTACGCCCACGACCACCGCGGGCACGGCCGCACGGCGTCCGCGGCCGACCACGGCTACCTCGCCGACCACGACGGATGGGCCACCATCACCGCCGACCTGCGAACCGTCGTCGCCCACGCGTCGTCCGAGCACACCGGGCTGCCGGTCTTCCTCCTCGGCCACTCGATGGGCTCGATCCTCGCCCGCACACTCGTCATCGGCGGCTCGTCCGAGCTGGCCGGCCTCGTCCTCACCGGCCCGACGAGCCACACGGAGGCGCTCACGCGCGCCGGCGCCGGCATCGCCGCCACCGAGGCGCGCCTGCGCGGTGGCCGGCACACGAGCGCCCTCATGGACAAGCTCTCGTTCGGGCAGTACAACGCCGCGTTCAAGCCCAACCGCACCGACTTCGACTGGCTCTCCCGCGACGACGCCGAGGTCGACGCCTACGTCGCCGACCCGCTGTGCGGGAACACCTTCACGTCCGGGTTCTTCAGCGACCTGATGGGCGGACTGCTCCTCGTCAACGACCGCCACAAGGTCGCCGGTGTCCGGCGGGACCTGCCCGTGCTCGTCCTCGCGGGCGACCAGGACCCGGTCGGCGCCGGCGGCAAAGGACCGCGGCAGGTCACCGAGCAGTACCGGGAGGCGGGGCTCACCGACGTCACCCTGACGCTGTACCCCGGGGCCCGGCACGAGATCTTCAACGAGACGATCCGCGACGAGGTGACCGCCGACCTCGTCCGCTGGCTCGACGCGCACCTGCCGGGCTGAGCGGCAGCCTCGGGCGACGCGTCCGGCGTCGACGACGACCGGGAGCCGGGTGGTGGAGCGTGAGGCGTCGACGACGACCGTGAGCCGGGTGGTGGAGCGTGAGGCGTCGACGACGACCGTGAGACCGGTGGTGAAGCCCGGGTTCCATGTGTCATCACCGGTGGGGTCCGGGCTTCACGGGTCGGTTCACCAGTGGGAGGACACGAGCGTCACGGTGGAGCGCCGGAGGGTGATGCCGCGACCCCGGCGCCCTCTGGCTAGGGTTGCCCCGTGCTGAGAACGGCGACCGCGGTCGTGGCGGGCAAGACGGCCCGGATGCTCGCGCGCCGGCGCGGAGGAGGGTCGGCCTTCCCCGGCCTCGTCGCCGAGCGCATCCAGCCCCGCATCCTGCGCACCGCACTGGCCGGCATCGACGGCGGCATCGTCGTCGTCAGCGGGACCAACGGCAAGACGACCACGACCAAGATGCTCGTCGCCGTGCTGCGCGCCCACGGGCGCACCGTGTTCTCCAACCCGACGGGCTCCAACTTCACCCGCGGCGTGCTCTCCGAGATGCTCCCGCAGCTGCCGGTCAGCGGCCGCCTCGACGCCGACATGGTCGTCGTCGAGCTCGACGAGGCGCACGCCATGCGGTTCATCGACGAGGTCCCGCCCACCCACTCGCTCCTGCTCAACGTCGCGCGCGACCAGCTCGACCGCTTCGCCGAGATCGACCACACCGCCGAACTCCTCGCCCGCCTCGGCGCCGCCTCCACCGAGGGTGTCGTCGCCAACGCGGACGACCCGTTCACCTCGCGCGCGGCCGCCCCGCTCGGCGTCCCGGTGCGCTGGTTCGGGCTGGACGCCTCCATCGCCGACCGTCTGCCCGAGCTCACCGAGCACGACGCCCGGTTCGACGACGCCGCGGCGGCGCACGACTTCGGCGCCGGCGACGCGCGCCTGCGCCCCCGCGACGAGCGGGCCTTCGACATCGTCTTCGACGACCTCGAGGTCGGCCCGGTCACCCTCCAGCAGCGCGGGCTCGCCGCGATGATCAACGCGACGGCCGCCACGACCACTGCCCGGATGCTCCTCGCGGGTGCCTTCGACGCCGCCACCACGGCCGAGGCACTGGCCGCCGTCCGGCCACCGTTCGGCCGGGGCGAGGTCGTCATGGTCGACGGCCAGCCGCTCGAGCTCGTCCTCGTGAAGAACCCGGCCGGCTTCGGCGTCGCGCTCAACACCTACGGCAGCACCCCGGTCGCGACGATGGTCGCGATCAACGACAACGACGCCGACGGCCGCGACGTCTCGTGGCTCTACGACGTCTCGTTCGCCTCGCTGCGCGACCGCGGCGTGGCCCTGACCAGCGGCGTGCGCGCCTACGACATGGCGCTGCGGCTGCACTACGACGACGTCGCCACCGACCGCGTCGTCCCCGACCTCGACGACGCCCTCGAGGCGTTCGTCGCGGCCCACCCCGACGAGCCGAAGCGCATCTTCTGCACCTACACGGCGATGATGGCGCTGCGCCGCACCCTCGCTGCGCAGCACGGGCTGGCCCACTTCGGCGAGGAGGCCCCGGCATGACCACCGAGACCCTCGAACCCGCCGGCGCGAGCAAGGGGACGATCACCGTCGTCCACCTCTACCCGCGCGAGATGAGCATCTACGGCGACCGCGGCAACACGCATGCGCTCGCCGGTCGCATCCGCAGGCACGGCTACACCGCGGAGGTCGTCCTGCACGATCCCGGCAGCACGTTCCGCTCCGACGGGCACCTCTTCATGGGCGGTGGCGGCCAGGACTCCGGACAGGCCCGGGTCGAGGCCGACCTCGAGGCCGTGGGGCCCGCGCTCAAGGCCATGGCCGCCGACGGCGTCCCGATGCTCGTCATCTGTGGCATGTACCAGCTCTTCGGCAACAGCTTCCACACCGTGACCGGCCAGGTGCTGCCCGGGCTCGGCATCCTCGACGTCACGACGAAGGGCAACGACAAGCGGATGATCGGGCCGGTGTGCCTCGAGACCGAGTACGGCAAGGTCGTCGGCTACGAGAACCACTCCGGCTCCACCGTGCTGGGCTCCGGGCAGGAGGCGTTCGGCTCGGTCCTGTCCGGCCACGGCAACAACGGCGAGGACCGCACCGAGGGCGCCCGGACGAACCACGTCATCGGGTCGTACCTGCACGGGCCGCTGCTGCCCGCGAACCCGATGGTGTCCGACGCGCTCATCGCGGTCGCCGCCGAGCGTGCCACCGGCCGCCCGTTCGAGCCCGAGGACCTCGACGACCCGCTCGCGGACGAGGCCCGCACCCGTCAGGTGCGCCGCCTCCTCTCCCGCGAACGTGTGTGAACACGCCGCAACGGCTGGCGCGTGTTCACACACGTTCGCGAGGAGGTGCCGCGGGAGGTCAGCCGGGGTCGGGGTGCGGGCCGTGTGGGCCGTCATCCGGGGCGTCGACCGTCGGCGGGACGGTGACCGGGCCACCGAAGACCGGCTCCTCGCCCTCCGGCGGCGGCTCCTGCTTCGGGCTGATCGACCACAGCAGCCACCCCAGCCCGCCGAGCGGCACCTCCATGACGTGCGTGATGAGTGAGAAGAGCACGACGCCGGCCGTCGCGGCGGCGGAGTCGGCTCCCCAGCCCACGAGGATGACGGTCGTCGCGGTCTCGGTCACGCCGACGCCGCCCGGCGTGATGCCGACCGCGGTGAGCAGCCGTCCCACGGCGTAGGCCCCGAACAGCAGGTTGAGCGGCAGCACCACCCCGGTCTCGCGCATGACGAGCCCGAACAGCACGTAGTAGATGCCGAAGAAGCCGACCATCCCGAGGGTCATCGACCACCAGCGCCACCGGACGACGTCGATGATCCGTGCCCGCAGGTCCTGGACGAGCTCCTCGACGCTCATGGTCGACTCCGGCCTCCGTCGGCGGACCACCGGGCGGACGACGCGGTCGATCGCCGCACCGAGCCGCTGGGCGACCCGCTCGCTCGCGAGCATCCCTGCCACGGCACCGAGCACGGCGAGCCCGACGAGGGAACCCCCGATCGCGAGGTCGGTGAGCGCACGGGGCAGGGTGACCCCGCTGAGCACGAGCACGAGGATGGCGACGACGGGCAGCGCGATCCGGGCCAGGACGTTCCAGACGCCGGTGACGATGGCCGACGTCGACGTCGCCCGGCGGGTGAAGCCCCACGAGCGGCACATCGCGAACGTCGCGGCGAGCCCCACCGCCCCGCCCCCGGGGAGCAGGTTGGACACCGACGACCCGCAGAGGTTGATGATCAGGGCCTTCCCGTGCGAGAGCCCGCGCAGCGACCCCGTGAAGGTGAACGTGTAGCAGTACAGACCGGCGAGCATGAGGGTCTGGAGGCCCAGCATGTGGAGCAGCGGGACCGTCCGGATCACCGCCCAGATGTCCGACCACGACGTCTGCGCGAAGTAGGGGAGCCCCCACACGAGCAGGACGACGGCGAGGGCCATCCCGAGCGCGAACTGGGCGAGCTGGCGCCCCTGAGTCGGGATCTCGACCCCGCCGGCCCTCACGGCAGGTCCTCGAAGATGTCGGTGCTCACACGTCCCCCTGGCGCTCTCGACGGGTCGCGGAACCATTCGCGCCCGAACACGAGATCGTAGAGCGGCCGGGGGACCCGGAGGAACGCGGCCAATGTCCGGTCCCCGGTCTGGACGCCCTCGCCCGGTTCGGCGGCGCCTCCGCCCGTGGCCTGTGAGGCGTGGGCCCGCATCGAGGTCCGCTTGGCCGCGACGTACCGGCGCACGTCGACCCGGTGGGTGATGTCGGCACGGGCGGTGAAGGCACGGTCGAAGGACGTCGGGTCGAACTCGGCGGGGAAGCGGTACACGCGCGCGGCGAACCGGACCGCCCGGGCGATGGTGTCGCGCGGCACGGTCGCCTCGAGGACCCGCGGGGTCCCGGCGACCTGCGCGGCCAGCGCGCCGACCTCGTGCACCCGGCGGTGGTCCCGGTGCCCGTACCCCCCGTTGACGTCGTAGGAGAGGAGGACGTCGGCGCGCTCGGTGCGCAGCACGGCGGCGAGCCGTTCGGCGGCCTCCTCGAGCGGTGCCCGGCAGAAGCGGACGACACCCGGGGCGTCGGGCTCGGGCTCGGCGCCGCTGCCGCTGTCGGCGTACCCGAGCCACTCGACCCGGGCCACCCCGAGCGCGGCGGCCGAGCGCTCCGCCTCGGCCAGTCGGAGGACCCCCAGTCGCTCGCCGCGACGCAGCTCGTCGTCGGCGAGACCCGCCCCGCCGTCGGTCGCGAGGACGAGGACGACCCGGTGGCCCTCCGCGGCGGCGCGAGCCATCGTGCCGGCCGTGAGGAGGGCCTCGTCGTCGGGGTGGGCGTGGAACGCCACGAGGGTGCGGGGCATCGTCGCCCATCCTCCCGCATGGCAGGGTGGACCCTCGTGAAGGTCGCCCTCCTCTCGGACTGCTACCCACCGCGGGTCGGAGGCATCGAGCGGCAGGTCCACGACCTCGCCCACCGGCTCGCCGCGACCGGGCACGAGGTCGAGGTGTTCACCGCGACGGCCGGCCCGGGCGGTGAGCGCAGGGGTGCCCGCACCCACGAGGCGGACCGGGTGGTCGTCCACCGGATGGCGGTGCCGCTGCCGGGCGGGGTACCGGTCAACCCGCTCGCACCCCCCGAGGTCCACCGCCGGCTCGACGCGGGCGGCTTCGACGTCGCCCACGGGCACCTCGGCGTCGTCAGCCCGTTCGCCACCGACCTCGTCCGCACGGCACTCGGTGCCGGCCTGCCGGTGGCGGCCACCTTCCACTGCGTGCTCGACCGTTCCCGGGTCGCGTTCCGCCTGGCCGGCCACGTGCGCCGCTGGGCGGCCCGGGGGGTGGCCCTGAGCGCGGTGTCGGGCATGGCGGCCACCCGGGTGCGTGACGTCGCGGGGGACGCCGACGTCGCGGTCCTGAACAACGGGATCGACGCGGCCTGGTGGGAGCGGGACGCGTCGCGTGGGCGTTCTGCCGAGGGTCTGCACGTCGACACCGTGATGCGGCTCGTCCGGCGCAAGCGCCCCCTCGCCCTCCTGGGCGCGCTGCACGGGGCGGGTGAGCTCTCCGGCGCAGCGGCTCCGCTGCGTGCGACGGTGGCGGGTGAGGGCCCGCAACGCCGGACGATGGAGGCCTACCTCCGGGGGAGGGGGATGCGGGGCGTCGAGCTGCCGGGGCGTCTGGGCCGCGAGGAGCTGCGGGACCTGCACCACGACGCCGACGTCTACCTCACCGCGACGCGGCTGGAGGCCTTCGGCATCGCCGCGCTCGAGGCCCGGGCCGCGGGGCTACCGGTCGTCGCGCTGCGCGGCACCGGTGTCGACGACATCGTCACGCACGGCGTCGACGGTCTGCTCGTCCCCGACGACGCCGGGCTCGCGACGGCCGTCGCGGGGCTCGCCGCCGACCCGGGACGGCTCACCGCCCTGCAGGACGCCGCGCGCGAGGCCCCGCCACGCCAGGACTGGGCGAGCGCCGTGTCGGCCACCGTCGACGAGTACCGACGGGCCGGCGCGTGATCACCGTCGTCGGCGAGGCGGACGGCCGACGGGTCGTCGCCGTCGAGCTCGGCCACGGTGCCGACCCCCGGGACGAGCTGCTCCGGCGCGGCTGGGCGTCGCGCGAGGTCCGGGTGGACGGCGGCCTCGGCGACCTCGTGCTCACCTTCACCGTGCAGGCCTCCTCGGAAGGGGCGCGCGGACCCGCCACCGTGCCCGTCGAGGGCGGGACGGCGAGGCGGCGGCGCGTCGCCGCCTACGCGGTCGTCGTCGCCGACGGCTCCCTCCTCCTGACCCAGCTCTCCGACCGCACCGGAGCGAGCGGGCGCTGGAACCTCCCCGGTGGAGGGCTGGACCCCGGTGAGGCCCCGGCGGACGCCGTCGTCCGGGAGGTCATGGAGGAGACCGGGCAGGTCGTGGACGCCGTCCGGCTCGTCGAGGTCGTCACCCGGCACTGGACGGGAGGCACCGGGGCGGAGAGCCTCGACAACCACGCCGTGCGCCTCCTCCACTCCGCCCGCTGCACGGAGCCGACCCGCCCCGTCGTGCACGACGTGGGCGGGTCGACGTCCGACGCGCGATGGGTGCCTCTCGAGAGGCTGGGGGAGATGCCGGTCGTGGCCACGGTGCCCACCGCGCTCGAGGCGGTCGGTCACCGGTGGGAGCATCCCTGGCCTCAGTCCTGACGCCGGCTCGCGCGCAGTCCGAGGGCTCCGACGCCGAGGACGAGGAGGCCGCCACCGACGACGACCCACGGCCCGACGTCCTCCCACGGCACCGAGACGTCGACGGTCAGGCTCAGCCCGCACACGACCGCCGTGACGAGCCCCAGCATCCCGAGGACGAGCCCGAACGGCGCCGGTCCCTGGCGGTACGTCGGCCCCGGTGAGGCTCCGGACGCACCTGCCGTGGACCCGACGGTGTCGGTGGTCGGGGCGTCCGCGTCGTCCCGGTCGTCGCCCAGGCCGAGATCCTCGGCCAGGGGGCGGGTGGTGTCGTCGGTGGTCATGACTGCTCCTCGATGACGATGCTGCCGAAGTCGACGTGGGTCCGGACGACGAGGTCGGGGGTGTCGTCCCCGATGACGACCTCTTCGGTGACGTCGGTGCCGTTGCGGGCGAAGACGGTGCGGTCCCCGACGTACTCGGTGACCTCCTCGTGCCGGATCTCGCCGAAGTCGATGGACGACTCGACCCGCAGGTCGAGGCCGTCGGGGACCCGGACGACGAGCTGGCCCGCGGTGAGGTCGGCGTCGATCGTGGGCGGGTCGTCGGACGAGTCCAGGGTGGGCAGGCCACTCAGCGCCGTGAGGTCCAGCGTCGCGTCACCGGCACCGAGCGAGTAGTCCGCCGGGAGGGAGGCCGCCGTCGGGGTCCAGACCCGGTCGCCGATCCTGTCCTCGGGAATGTTCGACGCGGCGGCGGTGGCGATCGTGGGGACGGCGAGGACGGCCACGAGGAAGCCGCTGAACCCGGCCGCCCTTCCGCTCAGCGCGAGGGCGATGACGACGACCGAGACGCCCGTCAGGGCGAGGGCGAACCCGAGGGCGGCGGGGACCGCGTCCAGCCCGAGCGGGTCGGACAGCGCGATCCCGGCGCCGAACAGGGCGACGGCGAGTCCGAGCGACATGAGGCCGACGTACCCGCTGGGCCGGCGCCTGCGGGGGCTGGGCGGCGGGGGAGGTACCAGCTCCGCCGACCGCGGGGGCGTCGGAGGTGCCGGTGGCGGCGTGTTCCACCCACCCGGTTCGCCGTACCGTGGCGGGGACCATCCACCGGGTTCGCCGTAGCGCGCGGGCCGGGCGGGCGCCGGGCCCGGGGCCGCCGGGACGCCGGCCGGCGCGAACGAGCTCGTCGGGGCTGCCATGGTCGGTCCTTCCGTCGGTGGTGGCGGGGGTGTGGTCACGGCGGGGTCGGGGCGGGGCGTGGACGTCCCGGAGGGACTGGCGCGGGTGGCGAGGAACCACACGACGAGCACGACCGGGAGGAGGACCCACAGGCTCCCGTTCCAGTCGGCACCGCTCAGGCCGTAGGACACGACCCCGCCGACGAAGAACACCGACGTCGCGACGAGCAGGAGCACCGCGGGCCCGTCGCCGTGCCGCAACGCGCGCTCGGCGAGCATCCGGCCGCCCCGGTCGGGCAGCAGGAGCCAGAGGACGAGGTACAGCGGGATCCCGAGGCCACCGGCGAACGTGAGCACGACGGCGGCTGCGCGGATGAGGAGCGGGTCGACGTCGAACCGTGCCGCGATGCCCGCGCAGACCCCGCCGAACCAGCGGCGGTCGGTGTCCCGGTGCCACCCGCTCGTGCGCAGCCGGTCGAAGAGGTCGTCCAGGGTGCTGTCGCCGCGGGAGGGCGCCGGCCCGTAGTGAGAGGTGTCCGTCATGACGCCCAGCCTTCCGGCCGGGGGGTCGACCCGCCATGAGGGTCGACCCTGACCCCTCCCTGACCGGACCCCGGCGAGGGTCCCCAGGCGGCCGGACGTGCGTCAGGATGGTGCCGTGCCCACCCCCTACCAGCCCGCCGCGACCCGGCTCGGCCCCGAGGCCGTCCCCGAGCCGGCCCCGGTGTCGGCGCGTCCGCCGCTCGTGCGCTCGCGCGCGGGGTGGACGCCCGGGGTCTGCGCCGCGATCGCCCGCCATCTCGGGGTCTCGGTCACTGCCGTGCGGCTCGCGGTGGTGGTCCTCGCCTTCTCGGGGGGCGCGGGCATCGCGGCCTACGGCTTCCTCTGGGCCCTGACACCGCTGGAGGACGTGGCCCCGGAGGGCGAGCCCTCCGCGCTGTGGAGCGACCGCCGACGGTCGGTGCTCGTCATCGTCGGCGGGGTCGTGCTCGTCGTGGTCGGTCTGGCGCTCTCGGTGCCAGGAGTGGGGGTCACGGTCCGCAGCTCGGTCCTCGTGCCCGCCTTCGTCATCGGGGTCGGCGCGGTCGTCGCCTGGTCCAACCTCGACGAGGCACAGCGGGGGCGCTGGCTCGCCGGGGGCCGCGGCGGTGTCGGATGGGTGCGCGTGGCGCTCGGCACGGCGCTCGCGCTCGTCGGCATCCTCGTCCTCGTGACCCGGGGTAACTCGGTCTCCGAGGTGTGGGACGCGCTCCTCTCCGCCGTCGCCGTGCTGCTCGGCACCCTCTTCCTCGTCGCCCCGTGGGCCGTGCAGCTGTGGGGCGACCTGCGGCGCGAGCAGGTCGCGGCCGCTCGGGCCACCGAGCGCGCCGACATCGCCGCGCACCTGCACGACTCGGTGCTCCAGACCCTGGCCCTCATCCAGCGGCAGTCCGGTGACCCGGCGTCGGTGACCCGGCTCGCCCGTGCCCAGGAGCGCGAGCTGCGGTCCTGGCTGTACGACGGCCCGCAGGGCTCCCAGGAGTCGCTTGCGGCGGCCGTGACCGAGGTCGCGCACGAGGTCGAGGACCTGCACGGCGTGCCGGTCGACCTCGTCGTCACCGGGGACCGGCCCTTCGAGCAGCACGGGTCCGCGCTCTCGCGGGCGATGCGCGAGGCGCTGCTCAACGCCGTCCGGCACGCGGCGCCGCCGATCACCGCCTATGTCGAGATCGGCCCGTCCGGGGTCGAGGCGTTCGTCCGCGACCGTGGGGAGGGCTTCGACCTCGACGCGGTACCCGAGGACCGGCTCGGCGTCCGCCAGTCCGTGCTCGGCAGGATGGAGCGACACGGTGGTGCCGCCCGCGTCCGGAGACGCGAGGACGGCACCGAGGTCGAGCTGCGGCTGCCACCGCTGGAAGGAGACCCGTCATGACGACACCCCCGACCGCCAGGTCCACCCCGATCAGGGTCGTGCTCGTCGACGACCACCGGATGTTCCGCACGGGTGTGCGGGCCGAGCTCACGGAGGCCATGGCCGCCGGTGGGCCGGTCTGCGAGTTCGTCGGCGAGGCTCCGGACGTCGACACGGCCGTGTCCGTCATCCGCACGGAGACCCCGGACGTGGTGCTCCTCGACGTCCACCTGCCCGGCGGGTCCGGCAACGGCGGCGGCGACGTCATCCGCGGATGTGCCGGTGTCGAGACCGCCGACGGGACGCCGGTGCGGTTCCTCGCGCTGTCGGTGTCGGACGCGGCCGAGGACGTCATCGCGACGATCCGGGCCGGGGCGCGTGGCTACGTGACCAAGACGATCACCGCACGCGACCTCGTCACCGCCATCCAGCGGGTCGCCGACGGAGACGCGGTCTTCTCGCCCCGGCTCGCCGGGTTCGTCCTCGACGCCTTCGGCGCGGCGGCCGGCGAGATCGCGGAGGTGGACGAGGAGCTCGACCGCCTGTCCGCCCGCGAGCGGGAGGTGATGCGGCTCATCGCGCGCGGCTACCAGTACAAGGAGGTCGCCAAGGAGCTGTTCATCTCGGTCAAGACCGTCGAGACGCACGTGTCGTCCGTGCTGCGCAAGCTGCAGCTGAGCTCGCGGCACGAGCTCACCGCCTGGGCGATGGGGCGCCGCCTCGTCTGAACGCAGCCCCCGGGCGTCCGGTCTCAGAGCGACACGACGAGCAGCGTCCCGGCGAGGACGACACCGGACGCCAGCAGCGTGACGGTCGTGTACCCGAGGATGTCGCGCATCCTCAGCCCGGCGATGGCGAGCAGCGGCAGCGCCCAGAACGGCTGGACCATGTTCGTTCACTGGTCGCCGTAGGCCACCGCCATGACCGCGACCGACGGGTCGACCCCGAGCTGCCCGGCCGCCTCGAGGAGCACCGGCCCCTGGACAGCCAGCTGGCCGCCACCGGACGGCACGAAGAGGTTGACGACCCCGGCGGACAGGAACGCGAGCACCCCGAACGTCTGCGGGGAGGCCACGCTCGTGATGGCGTCGGAGAGCACCTCGATGAGCCCCGATGCGGTCATGATGCCGAGGATCCCGGCGTAGAGCGGGAACTGCAGGAGGATCTCGCCGACGTTGGAGGCCGCGTTCTTGGTCAGGGCGATGAGCTCGAAGGGGTTGTGGACGAGCAGTAGGACGAGGGCGAGGAACGTCCAGTTGACGACGTCCAGGGTGAGGGTGCCGCCGTCCGCGACGTGCAGCGCGAGGTAGGCGACGAGCAGGAGCCCGAGGGCGAGTGTCGGGAGCCGGCTGGCGTCGACCCGGTCGGCGGGGGTGACGATGTCGTCGTCGAGGGCCGGGCCGTCGTCCCGGGCGTCGACCTCGAGCTCGACCACCCGGTCGTCCTCGCGCGGGGCCACGAGGAAGAGCGCCGCCGCGACGGCGGCGACGACGAGGACCACTGCGACGACGTTCCAGACGGCGAACGTGGTCTGCGACAGCGGGAGCGGGGCGCCGAGCTGCTCGGCGACGAACGAGTCGGGTGTCGCGGCGGTGAGGGGCGCGCTGCCCGAGTAGCCCATGTGCCAGACGACGAAGCCGGAGAACCCGGCCGCGACGAGCATGGGGAAGTGCAGCCGTATCCCCTTCTCCCGGCCCTGGGCCGCGACCTCCTGGGCGAGCAGCGCCCCGACGACCAGGCCCAGGCCCCAGGTGACGAGCGAGGCGACCGCGGCCACCGCGAAGACGAACACGTAGGCGCCGGCGGGTGAGCCCGGGACGGCACCCAGCGCGCGGAGCAGGCGGCGGACGGGCCGGGTGTGCGCCAGCGTGTGCCCGAGCAGGAGGATGAGCGCCATCTGGGTGATGAACGCGAGCAACCCCGACAGCCCGTCGCCCCACCCCGTCACGACCTCCTTCGGCCCGGCGTCGGTGAGCAACAGCGCCATGAGGGCGACGACGAAGGTGAGGGCGACGGCGAAGACGAGGGCGGAGGGGATGTACCGCTCGACGACGGTGTTGACGGGCCGCATCGCGCGGGCGAGCGTCCGTCCGCGGGGGGAGTCGGGCACGGGGTCCTCCTGGCGTCGGCGGCAGGGCTGCGCTGCACGGTAGCGACACCCCGGGGCCGGCGCCTGCCGGAGAGCAGCGGCCCGGGGCGGCTCCCCGCGAGCCGACCGCGGGCCGGGTCGTGCCGGTCGGGCCCCTAGGCTGTACGGCATGGAGTTCGTCGAGCACCTCTTCGTCCTGGCCCACCTGCTCGGCATGGCCGCCGTCATCGGCAGCGCCGTCTTCGTGGCGCGCGGGAAGGCGACGCCCGCCCTGGTCTGGGGTGCCCGGGCCCAGATCGTCACCGGGCTGCTGCTCGTCGGGCTCGCCGAGATGGGTGACGACCCCGTGGACCACACGAAGGTCGCCGTGAAGCTCCTCGTCGCCCTCGGTGTCGCCGCCTGCGCCGAGATCGCGTCCGGGAAGGCCCGTCGTAGCGGCACGCAGCGTCGGCAGCTGGTCGAGGTGGCGGGCTGGCTGGCGGTGCTCAACGTCGCCGTCGCGGTCCTCTGGTCCTGACCTCGCGGGTCAGGGCACGAGCAGCAGCTTGCCCTGGGTCCGTCGTCCCTCGAGGTCCTCGTAGGCGCGGGCGGCGTCGGCGAGGTCGTACCGGCCGCCGACCGTGACCTCGAGCGACCTGTCGGCCACGGCCCCCAGCACCTCGTCGGCCCGCCACTCGAGCTCCCCCCGTGTCGCCAGGTGGTGCGCGAGCGTCGGACGGGTGAGGAACAGCGAGCCGCCGCGGTTGAGCCGCTGGATGTCGAACGGCGGCACCTGGCCGCTCGCCGCACCGAACAGGGCGAGCGTGCCCCGCGGGCGCAGGGACGCGAGCGAGGCGTCGAAGGTGTCCTTCCCGACGCCGTCGTAGGCGACGTCGACGCCGTGCTCCCCGACCGCGTCGGCCACGGCCGCGGCGAGGTCGTCGACAGCCTGGTGGTCGATGACGTGGTCGGCGCCCAGTCGCTCGGCCCTGGAGCACTTGTCCGGCCCGCCGGCGGTCGCGACGACGACCCCACCGAGGCTCTTGACCATCTGGACGAGCAGCTGCCCGACCCCGCCGGCCGCCGCGTGCACGAGGGCCACCGTTCCGGCGCCGACCTCGTGGGTGCTCCGGGTGAGGTAGTGCGCCGTGAGGCCCTGGAGCATGACGGCCGCCGCGCTGTCGAGCGCGACGCCGTCCGGGACGCGGACGAGCCCGTCGGCGTCCCGCACGCAGTACCGGGCAGCGCTGCCGACCCCCTGGGGCCACGTTACGCGGTCGCCGACGGCGAACCGGTGGACCTCCGAGCCGACCTCGACGACCGTCCCGGCCCCTTCGTTGCCCGCGACGTAGGGCGTCTCCATCGGGTAGACGCCCTCACGCTGGTAGACGTCGAGGAAGTTGACGCCGGCCGCCGCGACCTCGACGAGCACCTGGCCGGGGCCGGGGGAGTCCGCCGTGCGCTGCTCGACCGTGAGCACTTCACGGCCGCCGGTGTGTGGGACGACGAGGGCCGGGCCGCTGCGGTCGCTCATCCCGCCAGCCTAGGTCGGCCTCGAGGCGCGGTGGTGACCCAGTAGCGGCGCTTGTCACCGCGCACGTCCTCGAGGACCCCGCCGTTCGCCTCGATGACGCGCGCCGACCCGACGTTGTCGTCGTCGCAGGTCACGAGGGCGCGGTCGATCCCGAGGCCGGCGCACACGGGCAGGGCGAGCCGGAGCGCGTCGGTCGCGACGTGACGGCGCCGCGCGGAGGGACGCACCGAGTAGCCGACGTGGCCGCCCGCCTCGAGCAGGAACGGGGTGAGCCGGTGCCGGACGGCCAGCGAACCGAGGTACGTGGACGGGGCGGCGTCGTCGACCATCCAGAGGAACGTGCACGGGACGTGGCCGGTCGGGCGCGGGTGGTCCTCGAGGGACTGGTCGCGCCGGTGGGCGGCGAGGCGCTCGAACCCTTCGGGCGTCTCCAGCTCCTCCCGGGTGAAGGCGACACCGGCGAAGCCGCCCTCGTCCGCCTCCTCGACCCAGTCGCCGTCGCCGTCCCGCAGCTCCTCACCGATGGCGACGAACTCGTCGTGGGCGGCGAGGTAGGAATCCCGCAGGCGTGCGTCGGGTCGGACCAGGGTGATCATGTCGCGGACGGTACGGAACGCCCCCGGGGCGCGCCATCGGGTTTCACGCGTCGCGGAGGCCGAGGAGCACGTCGTCCAGCATCTGCGGCGTGAGGCGCTTGGTGTACGTGTTGTGCGGGCTCACGTGGTAGCTGCCGACGAGGCGGACCGAGCGACCCTCGGTGGTCGTCAGGACGACGTCGGCGGCGTGCCCGAAGCGCGGTTTCGGCCGGGGGACGTCCCACCCGAGCGACCGGGCGGCCGCGAGCAGCGCGTCCCATCCGATGGCGCCGAGGCACAGCACGGCCCGGAGCCGCGGCGCGGACAGCGCGAGGTCCCGCTCCAGCCAGGGCGCGCAGCTCGCCCGCTCGGCCCCGGTGGGCTTGTTGGCCGGTGGCGCGCACCGGACGGCGGCGACGATCCGCAGGCCGGTGAGCCGTTGCCCGTCTCCGGCCCCCACCGAGGTGGGCAGGGCGGCGAACCCGGTGCGGTGCAGCGCGGCGTAGAGGAAGTCGCCGGACGAGTCGCCCGTGAACATCCGCCCCGTGCGGTTCGTCCCGTTCGCCGCGGGGGCGAGCCCGACGAGGAGGACGTCGGCGTCGGGGTCACCGAAGGACGGCCCGGGGCGTCCCCAGTACGGCTCGTCGGCGAACGCGGCGCGACGGCCGGTCGTCGCGACCTCCTCGCGCCACCGCACGAGGCGGGGGCAGGCGCGGCACACCGACACCCGGGCGTCGAGCTCACCGAGGTCGGTGGCGGAGGCGGCCAGGCGGCGGACCTGGGTGGGCGTCCGGGCGACCGGGGTGTGGGCGTCGGCCGGGTCGCCCGGCCAGTCGGCGCCCGGGGTCGCGGGGGAGGTGGACGGCACGCCCGTGACGGGATGCGGAGCGGTCTCACCCATCGCACCACCGTAGAGGTGACGCCGACTCTCGCGTCCGGGCCGCTCGGACGGCGCGCTCGGCTCGGACGCCCGGCCTGGCCCGGAGGCCCGGCCTGCTTCGGAGGCCTGGTCCACTCGGATGCTCGACCCGGCTCGGGCTCCGGTCGGGTCTCCGCCGGCCGGGGACGGGATGCGTCGTGGCCGGGTGCCGAATCTCTCCGTCGTTCCGTGCAGCTTCTTGAAAACGTTGTGGTCCAGCCTGATTCCCTGCATTCGAACACTTGTATGAACAGCTGTTCCTGGGTAGGATCGACACATGGGGGAAGGGGGAGGCATGAAAGCGCAGCAGGCCGTCGAGACCGCGGTCGCGTCGCTCGACGCGCTCGTCCACGACGCCTCCGAGCCCCGGTCGCAGGAGGAGTGGCTGGCCGTCGCCCGTGACTGCCAGGCCCTCGTCAACCGGCTCACCGCGGTGCAGGACGCCGCGATCGCGCGGGCGGCATCCGTCGAGCCGGTGTGGTGCGAGGACGGCACCCTCGGTCGCGTCGACCGCGGCCCCGGCCGGGTCGCTCTCGACGCACCCGACCTCGTCGCGCCCGTCCTCGGCGCGTCGCACCACCAGGCTCAGCGCCGGGTCGAGCAGGCCGTCCGCCTCGCGGCCGGCCGGGCTCCCGTCCCCGCTGACGGCGACGACCGCCCGGAGCCGAACGGCCTCACCGGCCTGCACATCGCGATGCGCACCGGCCGGCTCGACGCCCACCGGGCCGGCGTCGTCGCGGACGAGCTCCTCGACGCACCGGCCGAGGTCGCCGAGACGGTCGTCGCCGCGCTCGACCCGCACCTCGACACCGAGCCGGCGGCAGGGCTGCGCCGGCGGACGCGTGCGCTGCTCGCACGGATCTCCCCGGACCTGCTGCGCCGCCGAGCCCAGCGCGCTCGGTCCGAGGTCGAGCTGCGTCGCTGGGTGGGCGAGCCGGGCGTCGACGTCTGGCACGGCAGCTTCCCGTCCGAGTCCTCGGCGCAGGCCTGGTCCGCGATCACGCAGCTCGCCCGTCGGTACGTCACCGACGGCCTCTGCACCGGGATCGACCAGGCGCGCGCCAAGGCCCTCACCGACCTCGTCCTGCAGCAGGCCGACGTCCAGGTCCAGGTCGTCCTCGCCGTCCCGGCAGAGGCGGCCCGGCCCGGCGCCGCTCCCGTCGTCCCGACCTTCCCCGCCGCCGGGAGCGCCCCGTCGCACGAGGGCGGTGTGCAGGACGGCGACCTCGTGCAGGTGCACGGTGCCCGGCCGTCCGAGCCGCTCCTGGTCCCGGCGGGATGGCTCGCCGAGCGGGTCGAGGAGGGTGGCGTCGCGCGGGTCGTTGCCTGTGACTCCGCCACCGGGGCTCGGCTCGACCTCGACGAAGCCCTCTCCACGGACGGCTACCGGCCCGGTGCGAGGCTCGCCGCGCTCGTCAGGGCCCGTGACGGTGGCTGCCGCTTCCCCGGCTGCAGCGTCGCGGCGAGGCTCTGCGACCTCGACCACGCCAGACCCTGGCCGGCCGGTCCCACGTCCGCCGCGAACCTGCTCTGTCTGTGCCGCAGGCATCACCGTGTCAAGCAGTCACCCGGGTGGTCGCTCCGCCTGCACACGGACGCCCGAGCCGAGTGGCGTGACCCCACCGGGAGAACCACCACCACCCGGCCCCTCGACGCCCTCGACGCGCTCACCCTCCGCCCCGAGTCCGATCTCGACCCCGGCCTCGGCCCCGAACCCGACCCGCCCCCGCGGCGAGCGCACCCACCCGAGCTGCCGAGCGTCCTCGAAGAACACCTCCGGTACCGCCTCGACCACCACGAGGCGATGTGGCGCGGTGCTCGCGTCCTCGAGATCACCCCACGGGCACCACTGCCCGACGCGCCCCCGTTCTGACCCCCTTCGCGGCGCGCACTCGCTCCCGACGAGCGGGCTGAAGTGCCCGAACTGAAGTGCCCGAACGGTGGATCGCGACCTCGTCGAGACTCGCTGCCCGGGCCGCCACACTTGTCCGCATGGCCGCTCCGGCGCTCCCGACTCCGGACCTCGTGCCCGCCTACCCCGTGGCGAGGCGCGACCTGCTGTTGCCCACCGTCCCCGCGCATCCGCCGGCCCTCGTCGTCTCCCCGAGTGCCGGAGACCTCGGAATACGGTTCATCCGGCGCTTCGTCGGGGGATTCTTCGGGATTATCGTGGTCGTCCTTCTCCTGGCGGATCCCCTGGGTGGATGGATGGCGATACTGCTCGCTCTCCTGCTGCTGGTGGCGGTGAGACCCGTCGCACGGGCGTGGCGCCGGGTCGGCGACTCCCTGATGCGCGAGCTGCACACCGGCTACGCCACCTTCACCCTCGACGTGGGCGAGTTCAGGCCCGGGTTGCGGAGGCCGAAGCGTGGGTTGTCCTACGCCTTCGGCGAAGGTGGCGCGGTGGCCTGGGACTTCTCGGGGTGCTGGGTGCTCGACCGCCGCACCGGTGCGGTCGTGGGCCGGCCGGCGCCGGGTCGGCTGCCGCCGGGGCTGTACCCGAGCCCGGACCGACCGGGGTTCGAGACGTGGTCGGGAACGGAGTGGACGGGCGACCTCTACTCCGACCAGGAGGCACACCGCCTGCTCCGCGGCGGGTGACCGCGATCTGCCACGCGCGCCCGGTCACGGGCCGGTCCTGCGGGTCAGAGGTCGGGGCGGCGCGAGGGCCGGGAACGCAGCGACTTGACGTCGCCCCGCTGTCGCTTGGCGCGTAGCCTGCGCTCGACCGAGCCGCGGGTCGGTCGGGTCGCGCGGCGTGGCGGTGGAGGGGGCGCCAGAGCCTCACGGAGGATGTCGGCCATCCGCTCACGGGCCGCGACCCGGTTGCGGCGCTGCTGACGGTGCTCGGAGGCCGCGACGAGGAGGCGCCCGTCGACGAGCCGTCCGTCCAGCGCCCGCAGCAGGCGTCGTCGCTGGGGCTCGGTCAGCCCTCCCACTTCGCCCACGTCGAGCTCGAGCTCGACCCGGCTGTCGGCGGTGTTGACGCCCTGACCGCCGGGGCCGGACGACCGCGAGAACCGTTCGACGAGCAGCGCTGCGGGGACGGTCAGCCCGTGCGGAACCCCCGGCCCCGGCGGCACGACGAGGTCCATCAGGGCTTCCCGGTGTCGTCCTCGGGCTCCGGCGGAGGCTCGGCTCCCTGCGCCTCGTCCCGCTCCGCCCACTCGAGCAGTGGCGCGATGTCGAAGACCGCGTCGTCGATGCCGGCGTGCAGGTCCCCGAGCTGCGCGTAGCGCGCGGGCATCGTCGCGATCGTGAAGTCGTCGGGCTCGGCGTCGTCGACCTCGTCCCATGCGATCGGCGCCGACACGGTACCGATGTCGTTGCCGCGCACCGAGTACGCCGCCGCGATGGTGTGGTCGCGGGCGTTCTGGTTGTAGTCGACGAAGACGGCCGCGGGGTCCCGGTCACGCCGCCACCACGTCGTCGTGACGTCGTCCGGCAGACGTCGCTCGACCTCGCGGGCGAAGGCGAGCGCCGCGCGCCGCACGTCCTGGAACCCGTGCTCGGGCGCGATCCGGACGTAGACGTGCAGCCCGTGCCCGCCGCTCGTCTTCGGCCACCCGGTGGCACCGAGCTCGTCGAGCACCTCGTGGGCCACGTGAGCGGCCCGTCGTACCCGGGAGAACGGTGCCTCGGGCATCGGGTCGAGGTCGATCCGCCACTCGTCGGGCTTCTCGGTGTCTGCGCGGCGGCTGTTCCACGGGTGGAACTCGACGGTGCTCATCTGGCAGGCCCACGCGACGTCGGCGAGGCGGGTGACGCAGAGCTCGTCGGCGTGCAGCCCGTACCGGGGGAAGTGCAGCCGGACCGTCTCGACCCACGGAGGCGCGCCGCGGGGCAGCCGCTTCTGGTGCACCTTGTCGCCGGCGATGCCCTTGGGGAAGCGGTGCAGCATGCACGGCCGCTCCCGGAGGGCGCTCACGATGCCGTCGCCCACCGACAGGTAGTAGCGGACGAGGTCGAGCTTGGTCTCGCCCCTGGCCGGGAAGTAGACCCGCCCCGGGCTGGAGACGCGCACGTCGAAGCCGTCCACGTCGAGGACGACGGGCTCACCGTGCTCACCCTTGCGCGAGGCCATGGGGACACCGTAGGGCGTCGGGTCAGGCGAGCGACGCGACGAGCACCACGAGGACGATCCCCACGGCCAGCAGGCCGAGGAGGCTGAACCGCTGCCACGGCGTCGGGGCCGGGAGCTCGCCCCCGTTCGCCGCAGCCATCGCCTCCTGGTCGGCGAGGTCGCGGTAGCCGGTGGTCCCGTCGGGCTGGACCCGGGCGAGGACGTACCGCGTGCCCCACGTCGTCGAGAAGACGAAGAACAGGCTGAAGTAGCGGAACGTGGCGATGACCGCCTCGGCGTCGTTGAGCCGGACGGTGCGGGACTTGCGTCCCCAACCCCAGATGAGCATGGACATCCCTTTGTGCGAGAGCAAGGGCCCGGCGGGTCCGCCCGAGCCGCGAGGACGCTAGCAGCGCCGGAAGCTCTCGGGCGATGGGGAGCGCTCCCCAGAGGTCGTGTCTGGTTGCCTGCAATGCCATCTAGTTGACTTCGCTATCTAGTTGCCCGATGATCGTCGCCGTGGTCGTGGCACGCGAGGACCGGGAGAGCCAGTGGCTCAAGGGTGTGCTCGACCTCGCCGTCCTCGCCGCCCTGGTGCGTGAGGGGTCGGCCTACGGCTACGGGCTGCTGCGGTCGCTCGCGGAGGCCGGGCTCACCGGCCTCAAGGGCGGGACGCTCTACCCGCTCCTCGGGCGGCTCGAGGACGACGGGCTCGTCCGCAGCGAGTGGGTCACGGGGAGCTCGGGGCCGCCGCGGCGGTACTTCTTCGTCACCGCGGCCGGGCGTGCCGAGCTCGAGGCCGGCCGGGCGGGATGGGGGGCCTTCGCAGCCCGGATGTCGACGGCACTGGAGGGATGAGATGACAGGACGAGGGGACGGGATCCGGCCCCGGCCGGACGCGGCCGCGGCGTACGGGGCGATGCTTGCCGAGCAGCTCCGCCAGGGAGGGCTGGCCGAGCCACGGGTGCGGGTGGTCGTCGCCGACCTCCTCGACCACGTCCGCACCACGGGCGAGGACCCGGTGCAGGCCTTCGGGCAGCCCGCCGACTATGCCCGCGCATGGGTTCGGCCGCTCTCGCGTTGGCGGGTGCTCGGGCGGGCCGTCGCCACCGCCGTTGGGGCCGTCGGGATGTTCGCTGCCGTCACCGCCTTCTTCCGGGGTGGCTCGTGGTCGGCGAGGATGTCGGTGACGATCGGCGACCTCGTCGTCCTGGCCGTCTTCGCCCTCGGGGCCGGGGTCCTGCCGTGGACCCTCGAGCTGTGGCTGGGGCATCGCGCGGCGCGACGGGTCGGCCGTCGGCCACGGGTGCCGGACGTCGTCATCCGGGCCGGGGTGATGCTTCTGGTCCTCGGGCTGCTGTTCACCGTCTTCACGGCGTTCGACCCCGAGGTGTGGGAGCCCGTCGTTCTCGGCCCACCCCGTCCCGTCGTCTTCGTCGTGGGCATGGTCGTGGCGGCCGTGCTCTCCATGGTGCGCCAGCCACGTTCGCCCGCCCTGCCGCGGCTTCCAGGAACGCCGGAGCGGTGGTGGGAGCGGACCCCGGGCCGCCCGGGTCGCCGACGCCGCTGAGCCGGATGGGGAGCGACGGCGTCGGGGCCGGCACGTAGGCTGGTCCGCGAGATGAGCACCCTCTTCGACGGCCTGGACTTCGGCGGGCAGGACCCGCACCACGACCCCGCCGCCCGGGCGAGCGCGCACGCCGCGCTCGTCAACGAGGCCGGGGTGCCGACGTGGGCGGAGGCCGCCGCCGCGGGCTCCGGCCCGGACGGGGGGCGGGCGGGCCGCCCCGACGCCGAGGTGCTCCTCGCCGGGCTCAACCCCCAGCAGCGCGAGGCGGTGCTCCACGAGGGGCCGCCGCTGCTCATCGTCGCGGGTGCCGGCTCCGGGAAGACCCGGGTGCTCACCCACCGGATCGCCCACCTCCTCGCCGACCGCGGGGTCCAGCCGGGCCAGATCCTCGCCATCACCTTCACGAACAAGGCCGCGGCCGAGATGCGCGAACGGGTCGAGGCGCTCGTCGGGCCACGCGCCCGGGCCATGTGGGTGCTCACCTTCCACAGCGCGTGTGTGCGCATCCTGCGCCGCGAGGCCGACAAGGTGGGGCTGCGCTCGCAGTTCTCGATCTACGACGCCGCCGACAGCCAGCGCCTGATGTCGATGGTCCTGCGCGACATGGACCTCGACCCCAAGCGCTACAACCCCCGCTCCTTCGGGCACCAGGTGAGCAACCTCAAGAACGAGCTCGTCGACGAGGAGACCTTCGCGAGCCGCATCTCGCAGGAGGGGACGCACCAGGAGCAGGTGCTGAGCGAGGCCTACACCGAGTACCAGCGCCGCCTGCGGCAGGCCAACGCGCTCGACTTCGACGACCTCATCATGACCACCGTCCACATGTTCCAGGCGTTCCCCGACGTCGCCGAGCACTACCGCCGCCGGTTCCGGCACGTGCTCGTCGACGAGTACCAGGACACCAACCACGCGCAGTACCAGCTGGTCCGCGAGCTCGTGGGGTCGGACGAGACCCGCGGCCGGGCCCCCGACGGCGACACGGCCGAAGGTCGGGGCGCCGTCGGGGCGCGCGGCGTGGAGCCCAGCGAGCTCGTCGTCGTCGGCGACGCCGACCAGTCGATCTACGCCTTCCGCGGCGCGACGATCCGCAACATCGAGGAGTTCGAGGAGGACTACCCGCAGGCGCGGACCATCCTCCTCGAGCAGAACTACCGTTCCACGCAGACCATCCTGCGTGCCGCGAACGCCGTCATCGCCCGCAACGAGGGGCGCCGGGCGAAGAACCTGTGGAGCGACAGCGGCGACGGCGCGCGGATCGTCGGGTACGTCGCCGACAACGAGCACGACGAGGCGTCGTTCGTGGCCCGCACCATCGACACCCTCGGCGACGAGCACGGCACCCGCCCCGGGGATGTCGCCGTCTTCTACCGCACCAACGCCCAGTCCCGCGCCCTGGAGGAGGTCTTCGTCCGGGTCGGCCTGCCGTACAAGGTGGTCGGCGGAACCCGCTTCTACGAGCGGCGGGAGGTCAAGGACGCGCTCGCGTACCTCCGGGTGCTCTCCAACCCCGCCGACACCGTGAACCTCCGGCGGATCCTCAACGTGCCCAAGCGCGGCATCGGCGACCGTGCGGAGGCCTGCGTCGCCGCGCTCGCCGAGCGCGAGCGCATCCCGTTCGTCGCGGCGCTGGGGCGGCCCGACGACGCCCCGGGCATCGCCACCCGCTCGGCGGCCGCCATCCGCGGATTCACGACGATCCTCGAGGACCTCGGGCGGGTGCGCGACGACGAGGACGCCGGGGTCTCGGACCTCCTCGAGGCGGTCCTCGACCGCACCGGCTACCTCGCCGAGCTGCGCGACAGCCACGACCCCCAGGACGAGACCCGCGTCGAGAACCTCGCCGAGCTCGTCGCCGTCGCCCGCGAGTTCGACGACGCCCGCCGTGAGACCGGTGAGGTCCTCAGCCTCGAGGACTTCCTCGAGCAGGTCTCGCTCGTCGCCGACGCCGACGAGATCCCCGAGAACGACGAGGCGGAGGATCAGGGCGTCGTCACGCTGATGACCCTGCACACCGCGAAAGGCCTGGAGTTCCCCGTCGTGTTCCTCACCGGGATGGAGGACGGCACCTTTCCCCACCTGCGCAGCCTCGGGGACGCCAAGGAGCTCGAGGAGGAGCGGCGGCTCGCCTACGTCGGCATCACCCGGGCCCGTCAGCGTCTTCACCTGTCCCGGTCCGCCGTCCGGTCGGCCTGGGGCGCACCGCAGTACAACCCGCCGTCCCGCTTCCTCGACGAGATCCCGGACGAGCTGCTCACCTGGGAGCGCGAGCTGTCCGGTGCGGCCGCGGTCGGCCGGCAGCGTCCCGCCGTCGCCACGCTGGCGGCGCGCCCGGGCGTTCGCTCGCCCGGCAACCGGCCGGTCATCCCGCTCTCGCCCGGCGACCGCGTCACCCACGACACCTACGGCCTCGGCACCGTGGTACGCACCCTCGGGGAGGGCGAGAAGACCCAGGCCGAGGTCGACTTCGGCGGCGAGCTCGGCGTGAAGCGGTTCGTCCTGCGGTTCGCGCCGCTCGAGAAGCTCTGACCCTCCGCGGGGACGCTCCGACGTCCCGCAGACGACGAACGCCGCCCCGAGGGGCGGCGTTCGTCGTCAGGCTCCGATGTGGGGACCGTCACCACAGGCCGTGGCTCTGCAGCCACGGCACCGGGTTGATCGGGCTGTCGTGCTGCGTCGTCTGCTGGAACTCCAGGTGCAGGTGCGAGCCGAACGAGTGGCCGGTGTTGCCGACCAGCCCGACCTGCTGGTCCGCGACGATCTCCTGGCCGGCGACGACGTCGATCCGGCTCATGTGGGCGTACCAGGAGATCGAGCCGTCCCAGTAGAGGATCTCGACCTTGTTGCCGAAGCTCGGTCGGTACCCGGCCGAGAGGACGGTGCCCTTGGACATCGCGTAGAGCGGGGTGCCGGTGGGGGCGGCGAGGTCGATGCCGTCGTGCTGCTTGCCCCAGCGCCACCCGAAGCCGGAGCTGACGTTCCACGTCTTGATCGGGCGGACCCACTTCTTGGCGCGCTTCTCGGCCTCGGCGCGGGCCTTGGCCTCCTTGGCGGCCTTGCGCTTGGCGGCGCGGGCGGCGCGGGCCTTCTCCTCGGCGCGTCCCTGGACGGCCGAGGACTGCATGGCCGCGTCCTGGCGGCGGTCGGCGATCTCGGCGGCCACGACCTCGTCCGCGGCCTCCTGGGCACGGACCATGGCGGACTGCTTGCCCGTGAGGTCGATACCCGCGCTGTCGAGCGGCGAGGACTCGGCGACGCTCGCCCCGGTGGCCGTGACGACCAGTGCTGCGGCGGCGGTCGTGGGGAGCACGAAGCCGGCGCTGAGTGCGCGCGGGGGGCGGACACGGCGACGCTGGGCGCGGTGGCGACCGGTGTGGCGCCCCTGGTACGAGCGGTGACTCACGACTGGATGGACCTCGTGGGTGGGGTGGTGGAGCAACGTTCAGGCCCCTGCGGCCGACTTACCGTACCGTGACCTTTCCGTGACACAAAGGTGAACCTGAGAGCCTCGGCCGAACGGTCGAGGGGGCGCATTTCCGGCCCCACATCCGTGACCTGCACGGATGTCCGACGTGTCGAAACTGTGTCAAATCTGGGCGCGTTCTCAGAAAAGGTCGTCGTGCGGGGAATACGGGCGTGTCGCGGCGCTTCTCCGGGAGATGGGGGTGGCTCCGCGCCGGACCGTGGAGCCGTCCGTGTCGAGCTGGGCCAGCGCCGCCGAGATGCCGTGCACGACCTCGCCGAGCATCGGGAGCGTGAGGTGGCCGGCGCCGTGCAGCCGGACGCTGCGAGCACCGAGGTCGGGGTGGCGCAGGGAGGCCGAGCGCTGCGGCACGATCGCGGTGTCGGTGTCCGACCAGTAGGCGATGAACCGCGTGCGGCAGCCCCGCACCGGGCGGGCGAGCTCACGCATGAGCCCGCTCCCGGGACGCATCTGGCGCATCAGGCGGGTGGGCACCGCGTACGCCGCGTAGGTGCCCTCGTGCGGGGTGCCGAGCGTCACGAGGGTGTGCACCCGCCGGTCTCCGCCGAGCCTCGTCACGTAGTAGCGCGCGATGAGCCCACCGAGGCTGTGGCCGATGACGTGGATCCGCTCGAACCCTGTCTCCTCCGCGATGCGCTCGACCTCCTCGCTGAGCCGCAGCGCGGCCGTGCGGACGTCGGTCGCGACCGTCGCGTAGTTCATCGCGAGGACGTTCGTGAAGCCGCGGCGGGTCAGCCCCCGCCGCAGGAGGGTGAAGATCGACCGGTTGCTCACGATGCCGTGCACGAGCAGGATCGGCGTGCCGGCGGCCTCGATGTCGGAGACGAGGAGCCCCCGCTGGACCGGCGGGAGGTGCTCGACGCGGTTGTCCGGACGCGCCGTGGACCCTCCCGGGGCGAGGAGGCCGGCAGGCCACGTCGCGAGGTGGGCCGTCAGCCACGCGGCCTCGACGGCCGCACCGGCGAGGACCGCCGGGTCGCCGACGGTGGACGCCGCCCGCAGGAGGGTGCGCGCGCACGACGTCACGGACACACTGGGGCCGGTGGCCGGTCCCGGGTCCGCACTGGGCCGGAGCGTCGCTGCCATGGGAGCCGTCACTCTACGGCGGGCGGGACGGCTCTCGAGCGCGTCGGGGTGAGGTCAAGTCCGGGCCGACCTCAGGTAAAGAGTTCCCGACCCTGGGTCAATTCTTCGCAAGAGGCATTGTCGGGGTCGGGGTTCACGGAGCAGGTTTCCCCCGTGCCCGGACCCGGGCGTCGACCCCACGAAGGAGCTGACCTTCCCCGTGAGAAGAAACTCTCCCGGCCTCGCCCTCGGCGCGGCCGTCGCGACCCTGTTGGGGGGACTGACCGCCGCCACCGCGGCCGCCGTCCCCGCCGCCCCGACGCCCGCCTCCCCGACCGGTGACCATGCCGCCCTCGGGCTCGACAAGAACGAGAAGCTCGTCCAGCGTGCGGTCGTCACCGACGCCGACGGCACGACTCACGTGCGCTACGACCGCACCTGGAACGGGCTGCGCGTCGTCGGCGGCGACCTCGTCGTCGAGAAGTCCAAGGCCGGGAAGGTCAGCGACGTCGCCTTCAACGCCGGGCACCGCGCGGTCGGGGCGAGGACGACGAAGCCGTCCCTCGAGCGGTCGGCGGCCCTCGCCGCGGGTGAGAAGCGTTCCGCGGCGAAGAACGAGAAGAGCGACGGCGAGCTCGTCGTCTGGGCGGGCTCCGGCACCCCGCGGCTCGCCTACGACGTCCTCACGACGGGCGTCAAGGAGGACCAGACCCCGAGCCGGCTGCACACGATCGTCGACGCGGACTCCGGGAAGGTCATCACGAGCTGGGACGAGATCGTGCACGGGACGGGCAACTCCATGTACTCGGGCACGGTCACGCTCCACACCACCCGGAACGGCTCGTCGTGGGAGCTCAGGGACAGCCGGAACAACCACACGACGGACATGAACGGGTCGTCGAACAGGGCCTTGACCGGGACGTTGTTCACCGACGCCGACGACGTGTGGGGCGACGGGTCGCCCTCGAACCGGCAGACCGCCGGGGTCGACGCCCAGTACGGCGCCGAGATGACGTACGACTACTACGACACCGTCCTCGGGCGAGCCGGTATCTGGGACAACGGCACCGGTGCCCGCAGCCGGGTGCACTTCGGCAACGCGTACAACAACGCGTTCTGGGACGGCACCCAGATGACGTACGGCGACGGCAGGGGGAACACCCACCCGCTCACCTCGCTCGACGTCGCGGCGCACGAGATGAGCCACGGCGTCACGGAGAACACCGCCGACCTCATCTACAGCGGTGAGGCCGGTGGCCTCAACGAGGCGACCTCGGACATCTTCGGCACCGCCGTGGAGTTCTACGCGGAGAACTCCACCGACCGGGGCGACTACCTCATCGGCGAGAAGATCGACATCAACGGCAACGGCACCCCGCTGCGGTACATGGACAAGCCGAGCAAGGACGGACGCAGCCAGGACTGCTGGACGACCGGGACGAAGAACCTCGACCCGCACTACTCCTCGGGTCCGTTGAACCACTGGTTCTACCTCGCCTCCGAGGGCAGCGGCGCCAAGACGGTCAACGGCGTCGCCTACGACAGCCCCACGTGCAACGGCTCGAGCGTGACCGGCACAGGCCGCGCCGCGGTCGAGCAGATCTGGTACCGCACGCTCGCCACGAAGCTCACCTCGACGAGCACCTACGCGGCGGCTCGCGACGGCGCCATCGCCTCCGCCAAGGAGCTCTACGGCGAGGGCTCGCAGGAGTGCACCGCCGTCGCGGCGGCGTTCTCCGCGATCAACGTCGCGGCCGGCAGCGAGAGCTGCGGCAGCGACGGTGGCGGTGGCGGCGGTGGGGGCGACCCCGAGCCGCCCGCCGGCGGGAACCTGCTGCAGAACCCGGGCTTCGAGTCCGGCGCCACGGTGTGGACCGGTTCCAGCGGACCGATCACGAACAACACCGGCCGCCCGGCCCGGACCGGCAGCTGGAAGATGTGGCTCGGCGGCAACGGCCGGACGACGACCGAGACCGAGCAACAGACGGTCACCATCCCGTCGACCGCCACGTCGGCCGTCCTCACGTTCTACGTCCGGGTCGACACCTCGGAGCGGACGACCACGCGTGCCTACGACACGATGCGCCCGCAGGTCGTCGTCGGTGGCTCGACGACGACGCTCGCGACGTACTCGAACCTCGACGCGACGAACGGCTACGTGAAGAAGTCGTACGACCTCACCGCGTACAAGGGCAGCTCCGTCACCGTGAGGTTCCTCCTCGACGAGGACGTCTCCCTGCAGACGTCGTTCGTCGTGGACGACACCGCGCTCACGGTCTCCTGACCTGGCAGAGGGGTGGTGCGGCCGAGCGGTCGCGCCACCCCTCCGGCGTGCGGCGGCCCGGCCCCGAGGGGCACCGGCCGTCGCCCGGGACGACCGTTCGCGCGTGAGATTGCACCCATCGGGCTCCTCCGGTGCGGACGTCGGCGCGGGCCGCGGATACGCTGCCGTGCGGATCACCATTCGCTACCAGTGAGGACGGATCGCCTCGTGGACCTCTTCGAGTACCAGGCCCGTGACATGTTCGAGAAGCACGGTGTCCCCGTGCTCGCCGGGGCCGTCGCGACGACCCCCGAGGAGGCGAAGGAGGCGGCCGAGCGCATCGGCACCGCCAGCGGCGGCGTCACCGTCGTCAAGGCCCAGGTCAAGACCGGTGGCCGCGGCAAGGCGGGTGGGGTCAAGGTCGCCAAGAGCGCGGACGAGGCGCACGAGCACGCGAGCGCCATCCTCGGCATGGACATCAAGGGCCACACGGTGC
Organism: Phycicoccus sp. CSK15P-2; assembly: GCF_016888005.1. Taxonomy (GTDB): domain Bacteria; phylum Actinomycetota; class Actinomycetes; order Actinomycetales; family Dermatophilaceae; genus Phycicoccus. The sequence continues at coordinate 70,955 of NZ_JAFDVE010000002.1, forward strand.
ACCGCGTGATGATCGCCCAGGGCGCGCAGATCGCCGAGGAGTACTACTTCTCCATCCTCCTCGACCGCGCCAACCGCACCTACCTCGCGATGTGCTCCCGGGAGGGCGGCGTCGAGATCGAGCAGCTGGCCGTGGAGCGGCCGGAGGCCCTCGCCCGCGTCGTCGTCGACCCCAACGTCGGCATCGACGACGCGAAGGCCCGCGAGATCGTCGAGGCCGCCGGGTTCGACGCCGACACCGCCGCGAAGGTCGAGCCGGTCGTCAAGACGCTGTGGACGGTCTACCGCGAGGAGGACGCGACGCTCGTCGAGGTCAACCCGCTCGTCAAGACCGAGGGCGGGGACATCGTCGCCCTCGACGGCAAGGTCAGCCTCGACGCGAACGCCGACTTCCGGCACCCCGACCACGAGGCGCTCGAGGACTCCTCGGCCACCGACCCGCTCGAGGCGCAGGCCAAGGAGAAGGGCCTCAACTACGTCAAGCTCGACGGCTCGGTCGGCATCATCGGCAACGGCGCCGGCCTCGTCATGAGCACCCTCGACGTCGTCGCCTACGCCGGTGAGGAGTTCGGGGGGCAGAAGCCCGCGAACTTCCTCGACATCGGCGGCGGCGCCTCGGCGCAGGTCATGGCCGACGGCCTGCACGTCATCCTCGGCGACCCGCAGGTGAAGTCGGTCTTCGTCAACGTCTTCGGCGGCATCACCGCGTGCGACGCCGTCGCCGACGGCATCGTCGGTGCACTCGACAAGCTCGGCGACGAGGCCACCAAGCCGCTCGTCGTCCGGCTCGACGGCAACAACGTCGAGGAGGGCCGGCGCATCCTCGCCGAGCGGGCCCACCCCCTCGTCACCCTCGAGGAGACGATGGACGGCGCCGCGCGCCGGGCCGCCGAGCTGGCCTCCCAGAACTGACCGACGAGCGAGCGAGAAGAGAGACACACGACCCATGGCCATCTTCCTCACCACCGACTCCAAGGTCATCGTCCAGGGCATGACCGGCTCCGAGGGCATGAAGCACACCCAGCGGATGCTCCGGTCCGGCACCGCCGTCGTCGGCGGGGTCAACCCGCGCAAGGCAGGCACCGAGGTCGAGTTCGAGGGCGGCGTCACCGTCCCCGTGTTCGGCTCGGTCGCCGAGGCGATGGAGGCCACCGGCGCGAACGTGTCGGTCGTCTTCGTCCCGGCCGCCTTCACGAAGGCCGCCGCGACGGAGGCCATCGACGCCGGCATCCCGCTGTGCGTCGTCATCACCGAGGGCGTCGCGGTCAAGGACACCGCGGAGTTCTACAACTACGCCGCGCAGCAGGGCGGCACCCGGATCATCGGCCCGAACTGTCCCGGGCTGATCAGCCCCGGGCAGTCCAACGCCGGCATCATCCCGGCCGACATCGCCGAGGGTGGCCGGATCGGCCTGGTCTCGAAGTCGGGAACGCTGACGTACCAGATGATGTACGAGCTGCGGGACTTCGGCTTCTCGTCCGCGGTCGGCATCGGCGGTGACCCGGTCATCGGGACGACGCACATCGACTGCCTCGAGGCGTTCCAGAACGACCCCGACACCGACGCGATCGTCATGATCGGCGAGATCGGCGGCGACGCCGAGGAGCGCGCGGCGGCCTACATCAAGGAGCACGTGACGAAGCCGGTCGTCGGCTACGTCGCCGGCTTCACCGCCCCCGAGGGCAAGACGATGGGCCACGCGGGCGCCATCGTCTCCGGCTCGTCCGGCACCGCCGCGGCGAAGAAGGAGGCCCTCGAGGCCGCAGGCGTCAAGGTCGGCAAGACGCCCTCCGAGACCGCCGAGCTCATGCGCCACATCATGGAGTCGCTCTCGTCCTGACCCTCCGGTCACGACCTCTGCCACGTGACCCGGTGCCCGTCACGGGTGCAGACCCGGTCCACCACGTACTGGGGGTCAGGCACCTCGGTCGACTCGCAGGCCCACCCGTCGACCGCCTCGCGCGACGTCTGCCCGCCGTGTCCGTCGACTGTGCTCTGCTTCTCCAGGAGAAGCAGAGCACAGTCCGGACAGAGGAGGTCTCCGGAGCGTCGGCCCTGCCGCGACCGAGGGCCGATGCGGCCGCGCACCGGCAGCAGCGACCCGTCCGGGCACGGGGAGCAGCGACGCGTCCGGGCACCGGGAGCAGCGACGCGGCGTGTGCTGGCGGGTCCGAGGTCCGGCATCGGTGAGACTGGCCCCGATGACCGTCATCGACCGGCTTCGGGCCGCACTGCCGAGTGCCGAGGAGCCTGCCCACACCTCGCCCTGGGGCCCCGGCTGGCGGCGCGCTGCGCTGATCGGTGCCCTGACGGCCCTGGTCTCCGCGGCGCTCGTCGTCGTGCCCGTCGTGCTGGCCTGGGACGCCGCACCACTGGACGGCACCGAGCGGGCCGACGCCGTCCGGCTCGGCGCGGCGCTGTGGCTCCTCCTCGGCGGCGCGCACGTCTCGGCCGGCCCGGCGACGATCACGCTCACCCCGCTCCTCGGCACGGCGGTCCTCGTCGTGCTCGCCCGCTACGGCGCCCGCGAGGCCATGGTCCGGGTGCGCACCGACGGCGGGTACTGGGCCGGCACCCTCCCACGGGACCTCGCCGGGGCCGTCGGTGCCTGGTGGGCCGGCTACGCGCTCGGCACCGGCGCGGTGTGGGCGGTGGCCCACTCGGGCGCTCTCGTTCCACGACCCTGGACCGTCCTCGTGCCCGCGTTCCTCGTCCCCGTCGCCGGGCTGTGGCTCGCTCTGGCCCCGGTCGCCCGGGACGACCCCGACGTCCTCGGGCCCCGCCTCGTCCCGGTCCTGCCGGACGTCGTGCGGCGTGGCCTCGGCCCGGGGCTCGCGGGCGTCGCGCTGCTCGTCGTGCTCGGGACGCTCGTCATCGGCGTCGCCGTGCTCCTGGCCTGGCCCCAGGTGGCGGCGGTCCAGGACGGCCTCACGGCCGACCGCACGGACGTCCTCGTGCTCGCCCTCGCCCAGGTCGCTGCGCTGCCCAACCTCGCGCTGTGGGTCGTGAGCCTGATGGGCGGCCCGGGGTTCACCGTCGTCGGGGGAGCGGTCGTGTCGTGGGACGGCGTCGAGAGCGGCCTGCTGCCCCTCGTCCCCGTCCTCGGCGCCCTGCCGCAGCCCGGGCCCTACCCCGTGCCGGCCGCGCTCGGCGGTCTCGCCGTGCTCGTCGGGGCCGGCGTCTGGGTCGGACGGCGGGCGGTGGCCACCGTGGCACGCCTGTCGCGGCTGCGCACCAAGCTCGCGGTCGCCACCTGTGCCTGTGCCACGACCTCCCTCGCCGTCGGTGCGCTCGACCTTCTCGGCGGCGGCTCCGCGGGGCAGTTCCGGCTCGCCGCCGTGGGGGCCCCGGCAGGCCGGCTGGCCCTCAGCGTGTTCCTCGCGCTCCTCGTCGGGGCCGTCGGCTACGTGCTGCGGGACGCGTGGAGGCTGCGGCGGTGAGCCACCCGCTGCGTCTCGTCGTCCTCGTGTCGGGGTCCGGCACCAACCTCCAGGCGGTGCTCGACGCCGCCTCCTCGGGCGCGCCGTTCGAGGTCGTCGCCGTCGGGGCGGACCGCGACGGCACCGGGGGCGTCGACCGCGCGGCGGCCGCCGGGGTGCCCACGTTCGTCTGCAAGGTGGCGGACTTCGACTCCCGAGCCGACTGGGACCTCGCCCTGGCCCGGCTCGTCGGCGACCACACCCCGGACGTCGTCGTCTCGGCCGGCTTCATGAAGGTGCTCGGTGCCGCCGTGCTGGAGGCGGTCCCCGTGCTCAACACCCACCCGGCGCTGCTGCCCAGCTTCCCGGGGACACACGGGGTGCGCGACGCCCTCCGGCACGGGGTCAGGGTCACCGGCTGCACCTGCCACTGGGTGGACGCCGGGGTCGACACCGGGCCGATCGTCGACCAGCGTGCCGTGCGGGTGGAGCCCGGCGACACGGTCGAGACCCTGCACGAGCGGATCAAGGTGCAGGAGCGGACGATGCTCGTCGAGGTCCTGTCAGCTCTCGCGACGGACCGGTCGTGGCGCTGACCCCCGCGGAGCTGCCGGCCGCAGCCCTGGAGTTCATGCGCGAGCGTCACCTGGCGACCCTCACCACCCTGCGCCGCGACGGCAGCCCGCACGTCGTCCCGGTCGGGTTCACCTGGGACGCGGACGCCCTCGTCGCCCGGGTCATCGCGAGCCGGGGCAGCGCCAAGGTCCGCCAGGCCAGGGCGGGACGCCGTGCCGCGCTGTCCCAGGTGGACGGCCGCCGCTGGCTGACCCTCGAGGGGACGACCCGGGTGCTCGAGGACGCCGACGCCGTCCGGGACGCCGAGCAGCGCTACGCCGGCCGTTACCGGCAGCCCCGGCCGAACCCCGAGCGGGTCGTCGTCGTGCTCGACGTCGACCGCGTGCTCGGCGGCACGTGGCCGGAGCAGCCGCGTACGAGGTAGCCCGCTAGAGTGACCCCGACGACTGGCGCGGGTGGGTCACCACCGGCGGGTCCTGAGGGTGAGGCACCCGGAGCCATCGTCGGAGGAACGACGACGACTGGCGCGGGTGGGTCACCACCGGGAAGTCTGCAGTCGGGGCATCGCCCGCCTGGGTGTCCCGGGACCGACCGTCGCACCCCGCAAGGAGCCCCACGTGTCCCCAGCCGTCTCCGCCCCCGGCCCGTCGCAGGACGTCCGTCCCGTCCGCCGCGCCCTCGTGTCCGTCTACGACAAGACCGGCCTCGAGGACCTCGTCCGCGGCCTGCACGAGGAGGGGGTCGCGCTGGTCTCGACGGGCGGCAGCTCCGCACTCATCGAGTCCCTCGGCCTCCCGGTGACGAAGGTCGAGGACCTCACCGGGTTCCCCGAGTGCCTCGAGGGGCGGGTCAAGACGCTCCACCCCCGGGTGCACGCCGGCATCCTCGCCGACACCCGCAAGGCGGACCACGTCGCTCAGCTCGAGGAGCTCGGGGTCGAGGCCTTCGAGCTCGTCGTCGTCAACCTCTACCCGTTCGCGGCCACCGTCGCGTCCGGTGCGACGCCCGACGAGTGCGTCGAGCAGATCGACATCGGCGGCCCCTCGATGGTCCGCGCCGCGGCGAAGAACCACCCGAGCGTCGCCGTCGTCACCGACCCGACGACCTACGGCGACGCCCTCGAGGCGGTCCGCTCTGGCGGCTTCACCCTCGAGCAGCGCAAGCGGCTCGCGGCCGAGGCCTTCGTGCACACCGCCACGTACGACGTCGCCGTGGCCTCGTGGATGGGCAACGCGTACGTCGACACCTCCGACGGCACCGGCTTCCCGGCCTGGGCCGGGGCCACCTGGCAGAAGCAGGCGACGCTGCGCTACGGCGAGAACCCGCACCAGCGGGCGGCGCTGTACGTCGACGGCCACCGGCCCGAGCCGGCGCTCGCCCAGGCGAGGCAGCTGCACGGCAAGGAGATGTCCTACAACAACTACGTCGACGCCGACGCCGCCGTGCGCGCCGCGTACGACCACGGCGACCAGCCCACGGTCGCCGTCATCAAGCACGCCAACCCGTGCGGCATCGCCGTCGGAGCCGACATCGCCGAGGCCCACCGCAAGGCGCACGCGTGCGACCCGGTCTCTGCGTTCGGCGGGATCATCGCGGCGAACCGCCCGGTGACGGCCGCGATGGCCGAGACCGTCGCCGAGATCTTCACCGAGGTCGTCGTCGCACCCGGGTTCGACGCCGAGGCGCTCGGCATCCTCACCCGCAAGAAGAACGTCCGCCTGCTCGAGTGTGCGGCACCCACGCGCGGCGGCATCGAGACCCGGCCCATCGGCGGCGGGCTGCTCGTCCAGGAGCGGGACGCCGTCGACGCCGTCGTCACCGGTGAGGACGGCGCGCCGACCGGGGGTGACGACGCCGCCCACTGGCGCCTCGCCTCCGGCGACCCCGCCGACGACACGACGCTCGCCGACCTCCAGTTCGCCTGGCGGGCGGTACGCGCGACGAAGTCCAACGCGATCCTGCTCGCCCGCGACGGGGCCTCGGTCGGCATCGGCATGGGTCAGGTCAACCGGGTCGACTCCTGCCACCTCGCGGTGAGCCGGGCCGGCGAGGAGCGGGCCCGCGGCGCGGTCGCCGCGTCCGATGCGTTCTTCCCCTTCGCCGACGGCCTTCAGGTGCTGCTCGACGCCGGCGTCCGCGCCGTCGTCGCCCCCGGTGGCTCGATGCGCGACGCGGAGGTCGTCGAGGCGGCGCAGGCCGCGGGGGTGACGATGTACTTCACGGGCACCCGCCACTTCGCGCACTGAGCGAGGGCGCCAGACCCGGGCGGGAGCGCAGGCCCGCTCAGCCGTGTCGGTCCCCGGTGGGTCGCCGCGGCGTGGTGCGGCGCTCGGCCTCGACCTTCGGCGCGGTCCGGACCAGCCGGAGGAACGTCACGAGCCCGATGCCGCCCACCGCGTTGCCGAGCACCGACCACCCGAGCGCGACGAGGAACTGCCCGACGGTGACGTCCGCGCCGGCGATCGCGGCGCCGATGATGAAGATCGAGTCGAGCACGCAGTGGAAGAGCTCGGCCCCGACGAGCACCGACCCGAAGAGGATCGCGGGCACGACGCGGACCCCGAGGCTGTCCGTCGCGTGCTGCATCCGGGTCATCAGCGTGATGACGAGCCCGGCGAGCACCGCGAGGAGGAAGCTCTGCAGCGAGATGCCGAGGGACGCGTAGTGCTCGCCGGTCTCGCGGGCGACCTCCTGCAGGTCGGGGCGCGCCCGCAGGATGACCCACACGGTGAGCGCACCCCCGAGGATGTTCGTCACGAGCGTCACGACCCACAGGCGCGCCAGGCCGCTCCACGGGCCTTTCTCGGCGACGGCGGCGGTCACCGGGACGAGGAAGTTCTCGGTGAAGAGCTCGCTGCGGGCGAGCAGCAACGCGACGAACCCGAGGGAGAACGCGAGGCCGGCGAGCAGCTGGTTCCCGGTCTCGGTCTTGACGACGAGGTAGGCGAGGATGCCCACCCCGATGTCGATGCCGCCGAGCAGGCCGGTGGGGACGAGCGCCCGCAGCGGGCGGCCCAGCCGTTCGGTGCCCTCCTCGACGAGCCGCTCGAAGGCGTCGTCGATCTCGTCGTCGGACTGCTCCTTCTGTTGCGTCACGGTCGCACGCTACTGGCTGGCGAGCCCACGGGGCCGCAGGAGCCCACAGCCTCGACACGCGCACCCGCGGTGGTCCGCGTGCCCGGTGGAAGGCAGGATGGCGAGTCATGACCGCTCTGCCCGACGCCCTGTCGGACCTTCCGCTCGACGAGCTGTCGCGGCGGGCCCGCTCGGTCCGCGACGGCGCTACCGGCACGCGGGTGACGTACTCGCCCAAGGTGTTCGTCCCGCTCACCCGGCTCTGCCGCGACCGGTGCGGCTACTGCACGTTCGCCACCGCCCCGCGGAACCTCGCGGCGCCGTACCTGACTCTCGACGAGGTCCGGGCGATCGCGGCCCGGGGCGCCGAGGCCGGGTGCCACGAGGCGCTGTTCACGCTCGGTGAGCTGCCGGAGGATCGCTACCCCGTGGCGCGCGAGTGGCTCGAGGCCCACGGGTACGCCTCGACCGTCGACTACCTCGCCGCGGCGTGCGCGACCGTCCTCGAGGAGACCGGTCTCCTGCCACACGCCAACGCCGGCGCGGTCTCGCGCGACGACCTCGCGGCGCTGCGCCGCGTCGCCCCGTCGCAGGGGATGATGCTGGAGTCGCTGCGCGCGGACCTCGCCGCACACCGCGGCGCACCGGACAAGGCGCCGGAGCGCCGGCTCGCGACACTCGAGGCGGCGGGGGAGCTGGGCATCCCCTTCACGACCGGCATCCTCGTGGGCATCGGCGAGGACGAGGCGGACCGGGTGGTCGCGCTCGAGGCCGTCGCCGGGAGCCACCGCCGGCACGGGCACGTCCAGGAGGTCATCGTCCAGAACTTCCTGCCGAAGCCCGGGACGGCGATGCGGGATGCCCGGCCGTGCCCGCCGGAGGAGCACCTGCGCGCCGTCGCGCTCGCCCGGCTCGTCCTGCCCGCCGACGTCCACGTCCAGGCCCCGCCGAACCTCGCGGACGGCGACCACCTCGCTGCGCTCCTCCATGCCGGGATCGACGACTGGGGCGGGGTCTCGCCGGTGACGCCCGACCACGTGAACCCCGAGCGGCCCTGGCCGGCGGTCGACACGCTGCGCGAGGCCACCGAGGCCGCGGGTCTCGTCCTCGCGCCGCGGCTCACCGTGTACCCCGAGTCGGTCCTGCGCCGGGACGCCCGGGTCGACGCCGACCTCCACTTCCCGGTGCTCGACCGCAGCGACGCCGAGGGTCTCGCCCGGGACGACCCGGGCGCGGTCTGGCCCGAGCACCACCGGCAGGCGGCGAACGTCGGGACCGGGGCCGAGGTCGTCCAGGTGGGTCGCCGCTCGACGCAGTGGTACTCCGGCGCGGACCACGAGCCCCCGCAGCTCGTCCCGGCCCCGGCGCGGGCCACCGGTGCGGTGGCCGAGGTCCTGGCCGGCGTGGCCCGTGGCGAGGAGCTCGGCGAGGCCGAGATCGTCACGCTGTTCTCCGCCCGCGGGCCTGAGGTGGCAGCCGTGGCGGAGGTCGCCGACGACCTCCGCCGGCGCCTCGTCGGCGACACCGTCACGTACGTCGTCAACCGGAACATCAACTACACGAACGTCTGCACGTACAAGTGCACGTTCTGCGGCTTCTCCAAAGGGCCCCTGTCGCTCAACCTCCGGGGCCGGCCCTACCTGCTGACCCTCGACGACATCGCCGAGCGGGCCCGGGAGGCCTGGGAGCGAGGGGCCACCGAGGTCTGCCTCCAGGGCGGCATCCACCCGAGCTTCGACGGCGGCTTCTACCTCGACGTCGTCCGGGCCGTGAAGGACGCCGTGCCCGGTCTGCACGTCCACGCGTTCACCGCGCTGGAGGTGCACGAGGGGGCGCGGCGGCTCGGCATGCCGCTCCTCGACTACCTCGTGGCGCTGCGCGAGGCCGGGCTGTCCTCGCTGCCCGGGACGGCCGCCGAGATCCTCGACGACGAGGTCCGGGCGGTGCTGTGCCCCGACAAGATCGACACGGCCGAGTGGCTCGAGACCCACGAGCACGCCCACGCCGCCGGGCTGCGGAGCAACATCACGATCATGTACGGCGCGGTCGAGCAGCCGGTGCACTGGGCCCGGCACCTCCTCCGCAGCCGCGAGCTGCAGCGTCGCACGGGCGGCTTCACCGAGTTCGTGCCGCTGCCGTTCGTCCACATGGCCGCGCCCGTCTACCTCAAGCGAGGTGCCCGGCGCGGGCCCACGTGGCGCGAGTCCGTCCTCATGCACGCGGTGGCCCGGCTCGCGTACGGGGCCGACGTCCCGAACGTCCAGGCCTCGTGGGTCAAGCTCGGTCCGAGCGGGGCCCGGCAGCTCCTGCGGGCCGGCGTCAACGACCTCGGCGGCACGCTCATGGACGAGAACATCAGCCGGGCCGCGGGGGCCGCCCACGGCCAGCTCCTCGACACCACCGAGTTCGAGCGGCTGGCCCGCTCCGCCGGACGTCCGGTGCGCCAGCGCACCACGCTGTACGGCGACGTCGCCCGGACCGCGGACGACCCGCACCCCCGGGCCGCCACCCGCCTCGCCGGCTGACGGCTGTCATTCCCCCAGGCTGACGGCACTCCTTCCCGCGCGGCCGACGGCTCCTGCCTGGCCGGCTGACGCACCCTCCCCCTCGTCGAGCCCACTCGATGCAGAATTTGAGCATCTGGTCAAAGTTGAGCGTATGCTCAAACCATGAGCCACGACGTGCCACCTCCTCCCGCACCCGGTCCCCCGTTCCCCTCCCCGATGGCGCCCGACCCGCCACCGACTTCTCGCTCGCGTCTCGTCCTGCTCCTCCTCGTCGTCGTCCTCGTCGGGATGGGCGGCGTGGGGATCGCCGCGGCGTTCGACCGCCTCGACAGCGCCCTCCTCTTCGTCGGCGTCCCCTGCCTGCTCGCCTTCCTCGTGGGGACGGTCCGGGGCCGCGGGGGATGGGGGTCGCTCTTCCAGACACTGACCGTCGTGCTCCTGCTCGCGTCCGCGCTGCTCCAGGAGGCCGCGGTCTGCGTCCTCCTCGCGGCCCCGTTCGTCTACGGCGTGGCGGCCCTCGTCTACGGCATCGTCGTCGCGCAGCGGCGGCCCACCGGCTCGTTCGCGCTCGCTCCGGTCCTCCTCGTCGTGCTCGTCGAGGGCGTGCTCCCGGGGACCCGCATCCACCCCGAGCAGTCCTCGGCGGCCGAGCGGGTCGTCGCCACCGACTGTGCGACGTTCGAGTCCGCCCTGCTCCGGGGCCCGCGGATCGACCCGGAGGCCGACCGGGGAGCCCTGCTCCGGGTGTTCCCGTACCCGACGCCGACCGCGGCGAGCGGCCGGGGCCTCGAGGTCGGCGACGGGTGGGAGCTCACCGTTGCGGGCGGGACGGTGCGCACCCGCGTCGTCGAGCGCGCGTCCGGGCACCTTCGTTTCGCCGTCGTCGACGACACGAGCCGGCTCGGCCGGTGGGTCGGGGTGCGCGCTGGGTCGCTGGACTGGCAGGAGAGCGGGGACCGCTGCACGGCGACGATGCAGGTCGACTACGAGCGCCGGCTCGACCCGGCCCTGTGGTTCGGCCCGGTCTCCGACGTGTTCATGCACGCCGGGGTGGACGCCTTCCTCGCGGGGCTGGACTGACCATGGGTGCTGCAGCCCTGCGCAACGCCACGCTCGCGCTGCCGTTGCTGCTCGTCGCGCTCGCTGCCGGATGGCGGGTCCGCTCCGGCGACCTGGCGGGCCGTGTCCCCGCGGCCGTGCTCGCCACGCTGCTCGCGTGGGTCGGGGTCGTCGCGGTCGAGTCGGCCGGGTCGTGGTGGACGGTGGCGCCCGGGCCCACGACGGTGCTCGGCCTGCCGCTCGAGACGAGCCTCGGTTGGGCCCTCGCGTGGGGTGCCCTGCCCGTGCTCGCCGGCGGTCGAGTGCTCCTGTGGTGGGCCGGCTTCCTGTGGGTGGACGTGCTCGTCGTCCCTCGGCTCGACCCGCTCGTACGGCTGGGTGAGCACTGGCTTCTCGGCGAGGCACTGCTCCTCGTCCTCGTGGCGGCGCCGGCCCTCGCCCTCGGCAGGCTCACCGTGTCGCGCCGGCACCTGCCGACCCGGGTCGTGCTCCAGGTCGTGACCTTCACCGGGCTCTTCGGATGGGCCGCCCCGACGCTCGCGCTCGCGGCCGACGGTCTCGGCTGGGCCGACGTCGTCGACCACGGGCTCGTCGGGCGCACGCTGCTGCTCGTCGCCGCCGTCGGGGTCGGCGTCCCCGTGCTCGCCGCCGTCGCCGAGCTCGCGCGGGTCGGGCGCGGCACGCCCTTCCCGTGGGACCCGCCGGACCGGCTCGTGACGAGCGGGCCGTACGCCTACGTGCGCAACCCGATGCAGTCGGGGATGTGCCTCCTCCTCGTGCTCCTCGCCGTCGCGGCGGGGTCGTGGACGCTCGGTCTCGGCGTGCTCGTCGCCGCGACGTTCGCGCTCGCCGTGGCCGAGCCGCACGAGCACGCGACGCTCGCCGTGCGCTGGCCCGGCTACCCGTCCTACCGCAGGGCCGTCCGCCCCTGGGTGCCCCGCTGGACGCCGGTCGCCGACGACCCCGCGACCCTCTGGGTGTCCGAGACGTGCGGGCTGTGCCGGGCGACGGGGCACACGGTCGAGGGCTTGCGTCCGTCGGGGGTCCGCCTGCGGCCGGCCGAGTCGGCGCCGGTGGTCCTGACCCGGATGCGGTGGTGCGCCGGCGACACCGACGACCGCGGCGTCGCGGCCCTGGCTCGCGCCCTCGAGCGGACCCGGCTGCCCTGGGCCTGGGTGGGATGGCTCGTGCGGCTCCCCGTGCTCGGCACGGGCGTCCAGGTCGTGGCCGACGCCTGCGGCCTGGGTCCACGCGTCCTGCCGGCCGAGCCGGGAGAATCGTGGGCGTGAGCACCGACGAGACCCGCCGTTCCCTCCTGGACGCCGCCGTCCGGCTCACGGCCCGGGAGGGCCCACGAGGTCTGACCGCCCGGGCCATCGGCGCCGAGGCCAGGGTGAACCAGGCGCTCATCTTCTACCACTTCGGCGGGGTCGACGGTCTGCTGCGGACCGCGTACGCGGAGGCCACCCGGGCCATGGTGGCGGACTACGCCGGACAGCTCGAGACAGCGAGCACCTTCACGGAGCTCTACGCCGTCGGGCAGCGGCTGGGGGAGCGGTCGCGCCAGGACGGGAGCGCGGCGCTCCTCACGCAGGTCATGGCGGCGGCGCACCACGACGACGAGATGGCCGCTGCCCTCGCCGACTCGCTCGGTGTCTGGCGGGAGGTCGTCACCGCCGCGGTCCGGCGGGTCGTCGGGCTCTCGGGCCTCGCCGACGCCCTCGACCCCGAGCCGCTCGCTGCCTCGCTGGCGGCGTCGACCATCGGCATGGTCGCCGTGGACGCCCTGCCGGGGCGACCGCTCGGGCGGACCATGGAGGGGGTCGCCCCCGTCCCACGCGCCGTCGACGTCCTCCTCGCCCGGTTCCCGCGCGCGCTCGTCCGGCGGCTGGCGCGGACGACGGTCAGTGGGCGACGACGTTGAGGTCGACCCCGCCGTCGACCCCGTTCACGTGGGCCCGGCTGCTCACCTGCCACCATGCCCAGTCGCCGCCGGGCCGGCGCAGGAGCCGCCGGACCCACCGGTCGCGGTCGGCGAGGTCGACCGGCAGGGGGTAGACCTGCGCGAAGTCGTCGAGGAGGTAGAGGACGACGCGCTGTCCCGTCTCGGCCTCGACCCGGTCGACGAAGGTGCGCAGCCGCTCCGTGACGACGTCGGCGGACGGCCGGTCGGAGCAGTTGCCGCTCAGCTCGAGGTCGACGACCGGTAGCAGCGCGGTGTCGTTCGCGCCGACCTCGGCGAGCCGCCCGAGCAGGTTCGCGGCCTGCTCCTCGCCGGAGCGGCACAGCGTGAAGAAGTGGTAGGCGCCGACCTCGAGGCCGGCCTCGCGCGCCCCCGCCCAGTTCTCGGTGAACCGCTCGTCCTCGTACGTCGCACCTTCGGACGCCTTGAGGTAGGCGAGCCCGACGTCGTCGCCCGCCACGGCCGCCCAGTCGATGTCCCGCTGGTGGTTGGACACGTCGATGCCGTACCGCTCGCCCTCGGCGAGCCCCGGCCGGTAGCGGGGCAGTGCCACCGCATACGCCAGCCACCCCAGCAGCGCGACGACGAGCAGGAGGCCGCCGAGCGCCGCCGTCCACCGTCCGACCCGTCGCGCCACGCCCCGACCCTAGGTGGTGTGGACAGAGGCCTTGGCACCACCCCGACGGGGGCGCTCGGTACGGCTCAGGCCGGGCCCGCCGGGGCCGGCGCGTGCGAGGAGGAGGTGCCGGGTCGGTGGGTGGGTCGCACGCGGGAACAGACGGCGTCGACGAGGGCGTCGGTCCCCTTCGCCAGATGCCGCCGGAACGTGCTGAACGGGAGCCCGAGCCGAGCCGCCGCGGCCTCCTGGGTCGAGGGCCCCCTGAGGTAGGTGGTCGCGACGGCGCGGCAGTGCTTGACCCGCGCGGGCTCGTCCGCCATGTCCTTGACGATCCCGCGGATGAGCCGCCGCACGTCGTCGGGGTCGGGCCCCGGGTCGACGACGCCCCAGCGGGCCAGGGGGGTCGCCGCGACGGCGTCGTCGTCGGACCAGTGCCGCAGGAGGTCTCGCACCGCGGCACCGACGTCCTCGCGGTCCGGCCCCGGCACCTCGTCGGCCGGGGGCACGGGGTCGGTCCGCCGCGTCCAGAGCTCGTGCACGAGGTCGATGTAGCCGGCGAGCGGGCTGCTGCTCCAGTCGTGCTCGAAGAGCTGCCAGCGCTGGTCGTCCTCGGGGGTCGCCGGCCCGGTGCAGAGGTGATGGCCCAGCTCCGCCATCCGGTCCGTCATGGCCGAGCCGAGGGGCAGTGCGATGTACGACAGGGCGAGCGCAGGGCCGGCCCGGGCGATCTCCCGGTGCCACTGACGGACGAGCGGGTCCGACGGTCCGAGTGGGTCGTCGGGTGCCGAGGACAGGAGGAACCGCACGAGCCCGACCGTCCCTCCTGCGGGCACGCCGCGGTCCACCGCGCGCGCCCACGCGGCCGCGGCGACGGGGTCGGCGTCATCCGGGTGGCCCGCGGCCGTGAGGGTCAGCCAGGCGACACAGGCCACCGGAGTGGCGTCCTCCGCGGACCCGAACACCGTGAATGCCCCCGGACGTGCCCTCAGCCAGTGCTCGAGCCGCGGCCGGTCGGCCTCCGGGAGCGATTCGTCGGCGAGCGCCCGGACGACGTCCGGCAGCCGGTCGCCGAGGTCGAGAGGGACGAGGTCGCCGGTGCCGTCGACGGCTGCCGCCCACCCCGACGGCCGGCACAGGTGCAGCAGCTCGTCCGCGGCGTCGGCCGCCTCCGCGCCACCGCCGAGGGCACGGTCGCGGTGGTAGTGCCACGCGGCCGCACGGAGACGCTCGTGGCTCACCGGGTCGCGCCACCGGTGCGACGTCGTGAGCAGGATCGTCGTGAGCCGGTTGAGTCGCAGGCCCGTCGGGCCGGACACCACGCAGGGGAGGGTGTTGAGCCAGGCGAACTCACGGGCCGCGGCCTCCTGGTCCAGGACGGTCGTCAGCAGGTCGACGGTGACCGTGCGGGACTGCGCAGCCACTGCCAGGACGGTCCGGTGGGACAGCTGGTCGGCGGGGTCGAGGATGCGGTCGAGGAGCACGTTGACGAGGTCCGCCCGCGGTTCCCAGGGGCCGTCGTGTCCGCGCGCGTCGTCGGCGGCCAGCGAGAGGGCGAGCGGGTTCCCCGAGGCGAACGCCAGCACGCCGGGCTGTGCCGCCGAGGGGACCCCGCGCCGGTCGACGACCGACCGCGCGGCAGCCCGCGAGAGGCCACGCAGCCGCCTCGTCGTGGAGAGGGAGTGCCACCCCGGGTCGGTGCTCCACTCCGGGTCGGGACGGCGGCGGCTCGCGACGACGGCGACCGCGTCCTCCGGCAGGAGAGGGAGGACGGAGGACCGGAGCGCCTCCTCGACGCCCGGCTCCTGGTCGACGGCGTCGACGACGAGCACACGCGGTCCCGCAGCGTCGCGGGCGTCCAGCATCTCGTGGGCCGCGGCCCACAGCCGGGCGTCGGTAGAGCTGGTGGGCGCGAGGTCCGGACCGGGAACGGGGCGCCGTACCGCCGGGCCCTCGGCCGGCAGGCGAGCCGCGTCGACCTGGACGACGAGACAGCCGCGGTCCGCCGCGCGGTCGGCCAGCTGCCCGAGCAGCGTCGACTTGCCGGACCCGACCGGACCGTGGACGAGCAGGATGCGTGGGACGTCCGGACCACCGGCGAGCATCCGGTCGAAGACCTCGATCTCGGCATCCCGGCTCACCAGCCCGCGTCGTCTGGCGTCCTGGAGCCGTCCCGCCAGGGACCGCGTGGTCCCGATCGCGTCGGACCCGGGGCTCCCTCCGCTCATCGGTTCCCTTCGGCTCTCCCGTGCCGAGCCCCCGGTGGCTCCGGGGCGGGGCAGCGGCGTGGACGTTCACCTACCACGACGCCCCCATCGTGACACCGTTGTCAGCATCCGTCTCGCCGAGCCGGCCGGGCCCGGGCCCCTGGGCCCGGACCCGTGGGCCCAGGCCCGGCCGGGGGCCGTCCGCACCCTGCGCACAGGCGCGGACCCGGCCACCGGCTGCGCGTAAGCGCTGGCCGGGCGGCCGGGTCCGACGGCTGGGAGTCGCCGTCACCCCTGGTCAGAAGGGGTGGAACACGACGCGGTTGTCCTCGGGGCGGTCCCACAGGCCGTAGAAGGCCCAGTTGCGGTAGCCGCCGTCGCCCTTGCGGACGAACTCCCCGTCCCCGCTGAACGCGTACCAGAGGTACACGCGGTTGTCGTTCTCCTGGCAGCCGTGGGCGACGATGCGTCCGGACCGCTCGACGGCCCCGAACCGGAACGAGGACATCCGGTCCTCGCGGAAGACGATGATGTTGTCGTCCGCGTAGCCGCTGTCCTTGATCTCGTCGACCGTGACCCGCAGGTCGCAGTTGTTCGTGATGTCCGTCGGGTCGGCGCTCGCGGCCGGTGCGGCGACCGTGCTCGCGACCGCCGCGGCTCCGCCGGCGAGCGCGAGGGCTGCGCTCCGTCGCTTCGTGGTGGTGGTCATCGGGTCTCCTTCCTCGGGTT
Source organism: Phycicoccus sp. CSK15P-2 (assembly GCF_016888005.1). GTDB lineage: Bacteria > Actinomycetota > Actinomycetes > Actinomycetales > Dermatophilaceae > Phycicoccus. The sequence goes on from NZ_JAFDVE010000002.1 coordinate 87,105, forward strand.
CGTCAGATGTCCGCGGGCACTCAGAACGGGTGGAACACGACGCGGTTGTCGTCGCGGTCGAACACGCCGTAGAAGGCCCAGTTGCGGTAGCCGCCGTCGCCGGAGCGGACGAACTCCCCGGCGCCGTCGAAGACGACCCACTTGTACGTGTGCGTGTAGATGTCGTTGCATCCCTGGTCCTGGAACTCGCCGCTGCGGGCGACGTCCTCGAAGTGCGAGGACTCCTCGCGCTCGGACATCCAGACGATGACGTTGGAGTCCGTCTTGTCGCCGTAGTCCTGGATCTGCTCGACCGTCTTGCTCAGGTCGCAGGGGTCCCGGAGGAACGTCGGCTCCTCGGCATGGGCCGCCGGCGCGAGGACGACCGTCGCGGCGAGGGTCGCGGCGCCGGCCAGGGCGGCGGTACGGGTGCGGGTGAAGGCGGTGCTGGTCATGGTGCTTCTCCTGTCGGGTTCGGCGGGCTCAGCGGTCGTGGAAGATGACGTGGGTGTCCTCGGGGCGGTCCCAGCTGCCGTAGAAGGCCCAGTTGCGGTAGCCGCCGTCGCCGTCCCGCCAGAACTCGCCGTAGTCGAACACGGCCCAGTGGTAGTGGCCGACCTCGTTGGTGAAGCCACAGGCGATCTTGCCCTCGCTGCCCGAGGCCGCGACCCCGTGCAGGTCGGCCGAGCCGAAGCTGCTGTCCTTCCAGACGATGATGTTGTACTCGTCGTTGGTGTCCCAGGCGCGCAGCTCGTCGACCTTCGTGCTGAGGTCGCAGGTGTCGAAGTCCGAGGCGGCGGCGGGCTGCATGCCCACGGCGGTGATGGTCGTGGCGGTCGCTGCGGCTGCGGCCGCGGCGGCGATGCGTCGGATGGTGCTCATGGACGTTCTCCTTCGGTCGTCGGGGGAGTCCCGGATGGTGTGCGGGTGGTGGTCGCGGGCGTCACCGGACGTGGATGGTCATCCCGTCGCGGTCGTACCAGCCCTTGAAGGCCCAGTTGATGTAGCCGCCGTCGCCGTTGCGGGTGAAGGACCCGCCGTCGACGATCCACATGCCGTAGTAGACGTCCCCGTACTTGACGTTGGCGTACAGGCGGGTGTCGTCGGACGAGAAGCTCGCGTCCGGGACGGGGCTGAGGTTGCTCATGACGACGGTGTGGTTGCCGCCGGCCGCGTCGAAGGCGGCGGCGACCGACTCGCGGACGAAGTCGCCGCGGCTGCGGTCGGACTGCGCGTCGATCGCGGCGGCCACCTTGACACCGTCGACGCCGTCGGCCTTGTGGATCGAGACGGTGACGTCCTCCGCGGAGGCAGGGCCGGCCGTGGCGAGGCCGAGGCCGAACACGGCGACGAGGGCGAGGATGATCGCTCGGAGCTTCATGGTGTCTTCTCCTGGTGGGTCGGTGGGGGGATGCGGTGGGCGGCTGCCGTCACGGGCGGCGGAAGTGCACCGTGCTGCCGTCGCGGTCGAACCAGCCGCGGAAGGCCCAGTTGATGTAGCCGCCGTCACCGTTGTTCGTGACGGTCGCGCTGTCGAAGACCCACACCCGGAAGGTGGGGATGCCGTCGTACTCGATCTGTGCCTCGAGGGCGAGGCCCTCGATGCCCGAGATCGAGTACGGGTGGTCGTCCTTGATGACGAGGACGTTCTTCGACTCGCCGGCCTCGTACCAGGCGGCGTTGAGCATGTTCTGGACGGCGCCCTCGCGGTTGGCGGCGGCGCCCATCTTCTTGACCGCGTTCCAGATGGACTGGCCGAGGGTCCAGAGCCCGTTGAGCAGGTTCCACGCCTGTGGTCCGAGGTACTCGGCGGCGTGGGCGGGCGCCGGGTGGACGACCACTCCCGTGGTGGCGGTGGCTGCCGCTCCGAGGCCGAGCGCCCCGAGGCGGCGGCGGCTGACGAGGTCGTGCGTGCCGGTCATGCCGTTCTCCTTGTCGGTCGTCGTCGGGCCTGCAGGCCCCTACGACTCCCAACCTGCCGACGGTCGACGCTCACCCTCCAGACCACCTCGGTGCTCACTCCTGCCCGCCGGTGCTCACCGCGCCGCCACGGTCGCTGCTCGGGTCGGACCCGTCCGATCGGCGCGCGGCTCCGAAACCCTTGGTGTGGGAGGTCCCGGTGCTGCGGGCCCCGACATGGCAGAGGGCCCGTCGTCCGCGGATGCGGACGACGGGCCCTCGTCGTGATGCCGGGTGTCAGGTGGTCTCGGAGCCTTCCCCCGCGGGCGTCACCGTCTGGGCGGACCCGCCGGGGGACCGCGTGTAGCGGTCCAGCAGCTCCTCGATGTCGACGCCCGTCGTGTTCTTGAGCATCGCCATCGTCTGGGTGAGGTTGTCCGTGACCTGCCGGGGGAGGGCGGCCGCGCCGTCGGTGGAGACGACGGTCAGCTTGTCGATCGCGGCCATCGGCGCGGCGACCTCGCGGGCGACCTGCGGCAGCACCTCGACGAGCATCTGCAGGACCGCCGCCTCGTTGTACCGGGCGAAGGCGTCCGCCCGCTTGTTCATCGCCTCGGCCTCGGCCTGGCCGGTCGCGAGGATGGCGGCGGCCTGCGCCTCGCCCTCGGCGCGGGTGGCCTCCGCCTGCGCGACACGCAGCGACTTGTCCGCCTGGCCGCGGCGCTCACCCTCGACGGCCTCGGCGTCCGCCAGCGCGGAGCGGCGGGCCTTCTCGGCCTCACCGGTGAGCCGGGCCTGCTCGGCGTCGGCCTCGGCGGCGGCGATGCTGGCGGCCTTGCGGGCCTCGGCCCCGGCGATGGCGGCGTTGCGGGCACCCTCGGCCTCCTGCTCGACGCGGTACCGCTCGGCGTCGGCCGGCTTGCGGACCTCGGTGTCGAGCTGGCGCTCCTTGAGCGCGGCCTGGCGCACGGCGACCTTCTCCTGCTCGGTGAGGATCGCCTGGTCGCGGTCGGCCTGGGCGAGCGGGCCGGCAGCGGCGGCCTGCGCGGACGCGGCGTCGGTCTCGGCCTTGATCTCGGACTGCTTGAGCGCGAGCTGGCGCTGGCTGACCGCGATCTCCTCCTCGGCGCGGATGCGGGCCTGCTCGGCCGCCTGGCGGGCCTCGGCCTCGGCGATCGCGGCGACCTGGCCGACCTTCGCCGACTCGGGCCGGCCGAGGTCGGCGAGGTAGGAGCCGTCGTCGGTGATGTCCTGGATCTGGAAGGTGTCGAGCACCAGGCCCTGGCCGGTGAGCGAGGACTCCGACTCGTCGGCGACCCGCTGGGCGAACGCCGCGCGGTCGCGGATGATCTGCTCGACGGTGAGCGAGCCGACGATCGAGCGCAGCGAGCCGGCGAGGGTCTCCTGGGTGAAGGTCTCGATCTCCTCCTGCTGGGTGAGGAAGCGCTGAGCGGCGGCCCGGATGGAGTCCTCGTTGCCGCCGACCTTGACGATCGCGACACCGTCGAGGTTGAGCTTGACGCCCTGCCCGGAGACGGCTCCGCGGATCTGGACCATGATCCGGCGGCTCGAGAGGTCGAGGATGTGGAGTCGCTGGACGAACGGGACGACGAACGCACCGCCGCCCATGACGACCTTCTGGCCGGAGAGGTCGGTGGAGATCTGCCCCGTCTCGGGGTTCTTGACCTCCTTGTTGCCCTTGCGGCCGGTGACGATGAACGCCTCGTTCGGCCCCGCGACGCGGTAGCGGGACGCGATGACGAGTCCGGTGAGGACGACGAGGAGGACGAGCCCGAGGATCGCGACGAGCTCGACGGAGAACCCGAACATGGGTGCCTGACCTTTCCGGGTGCCGGAGGGCGCCCGAGGGTGAGTTGGTGAAGGGTTGACGTGCCGGACGGTCCCCCGGTTCCGTCGGCGGTGCGAGAGGTCAGCCCTGGCGCGCCACGGTGACGGAGGTGGGACTGAGGACGGCGGTGACGACGACGGCCGTGCCGCTCGGGAGGGGCTCGGCGGCGCGTGCGTTGAGGCGGGTGATGTGTCCGGCGGCGACGACGCTGACCATCCCGTAGCCCTCGTCGGGGACGGGTTCGACGACGGTGCCGGAGAGCCCGACGAGGCCGGTGCTGCGCACGGTGGCCTCGTCGCCGCCGCGCATGAGCCGGGTGCTCGCCCAGCCGGCGCCTGCGCCGGCGGCGACGCCTGCGACGAGCCCCGCGAGGATCGCCACGGCGTTCGAGGCGCCGGCGTTCGCGGTGAGGGCTCCGACGAACCCGAAGGCCGCGAGGAAGCCGGCGACGGCGAGCCCCGAGAGGGCGTCCGGGCCGATGCCGTCGAGGAAGCCGTCGACGAGGTCTCCGAGGAGGAAGGACACGAGGAGCAGGGCGATCCCGACCCCTCCGATGACGAGCATCGTCACCTGCATGCGACTGGTCCTTCCCGCCCCCGGGCGCTCGGTCGGGGATGCTCGTGGACCGAGCACCTTACGCCGGTGAGGGTAGCTGGTCGTGGGGGCACCCGTGCGCTCGCTCCGGAAGATGACCGAAGATGGAGGTGTGCATCACGTCGATCTCCTCCTGGACGCCGAGGCGGACGCCGCCGTCCGCGCGCGGTGGCAGACGCTCACCGACGCGGGCCTGCCGAGCCAGGGACGGCATCCGAGCCCGTCGAACCGCCCGCACGTCACGATGTCGGTCACCCGCGACTGGCCGGACGACTTCCTCGTCGACGCCGCCCGGACCCGGCTCGGCGCGCTGCCCCTCCGGGCCCGGCTGGGCCCCCTCCTCGTGATGGGCAGCAACGACCGCTTCGTCCTCGCGTGGGCGGTCGTCGTCGGGGAGGACGTCCTCGAGATGCACCGGCACCTGCTGGGGCTGCTCGGGTCGTCCGCCACGCCGCACACGGCTCCCGGACACTGGGTCCCGCACGTGACGCTCGCCCGGCTCATGGACCCCGAGCAGGTCGCATCGGCGCTGCGGGTCCTCGCGGCGGACGAACGGGAGGTCTCGCTCGTCGCGGCGCGGCACTGGGACTCCGAGGCGAAGAGCGACGACCTCCTCGCCGGGCCCATGGTCTCGCGCACCCGGGAGCTCGCGGGGCCCTAGTCGGCGCCCCGTACGCAGCTGCGGGACGCCGGCGTGGCGCAGCTCAGGGGCGGTAGCCGGTGGGCTCGTCGCCGAGGTCGACGATGGCCGCGACCGGGCCGCCGCCGTCCGGGCCCTGGTGCGCCGCCGACACCGACACGAACACCGCCGGGTCGCCGGTGACCGCCGCGGTGACACCGCCGACGGCGGCCTTGATCTGCCGGTGCCAGTGCACGTCGGAGTCGTCGAGCATCGCGTTGCGGCGCCCGCGCACGGCCCCGTCCTGGCTCGTCTCGCACTTGAGGAACAGGTTGACGAGCCGGCCGTCCAGGTCGGTGTGGTGCGGGCGCTCGGGCAGGTCGAGCCCGGCGTCGCGGATGGCCTCCCAGAGCCCGTCCTGGTCGAGGGCGTCCTTCATCACCGAGTGCCCGATGCGGTAGCGGCCACCGACGCCGCGGGCGTTGCCGACGACGACGACCTGCGCCCGGTCGAGCTCGACGCCGGAGGAGCAGGACGCGACCGACGAGTACAGCGTCCGGTCGCGCAGGACGTCCTCGTCGCGCGGCATCCCGATCTCGCCGAGGGCGTACGCGATGCCGAGGGCGGTGCCGCCGTTCGAGACGTCCATCGAGGTCAGCGTGTCCTCGGTGAAGACGTCGTGGCCGCGCGACCTGGCGTCGCGGATGGTGTCGATGGTGAGCAGCGGTGTCTTGGTCTGCACGTAGTGGACGTCGGCGACGTCGGTGATGCCGGCGCGCTCCATGGCGACCTGCACGGCGTCGGCGACCTTGGTGACCATCGCGACCCTGCCGATGTCCTCGGGCAGCAGCACCTCGCTCATCGCGAACCCGACCGACAGGCGGGGCTCGTCGGTGGCCACGGCCTGCTCGGCCGGGACGGTCGCGAAGACGGTGGCGTGCGGGCTGATCACGCCGTCGGTGCCGCCGGACCACACGATGGGGATGTCCTCGACCCGCTCGGGGTCGGCGCCCTTGTCGACGAGCAGCTCGCGGAAGGCGCGGTCGGCGATGATCCGGGTGTAGTCGTTGACGCCGCCGTTGCCCTCGGTCTTCCCGATGACGGCGATGACGCGGTCGGCTTGCATGACCCCGGCGTCGATGAGCCTGCCGAGCTCGGAGGCGTCGGAGACGGAGTGCAGGGGGACCTTGCGGACCTCGATGGCGTCGGGCACGGTGGTCTTTCCTCTCAGGTGGGGGTGGGGTCGGGTTCGACGACGGTCCCGATGGAGCCGGCGACGGCGTCGGTGATGTGGGTGAGCGAGGTGATGACGCCGCGGGAGCCCCCGGCGGCGACGAACCGGCACACGGCCTCGACCTTCGGGCCCATCGAGCCGGAGGCGAACTCGCCGGCGTCGGCGATCGCGCGGAGCTCGGCCAGGGCGACCCGGCCGAGGTCGCGGTGCTGGGCGGTACCGAAGCCGACGGCGGCGTGGTCGACGTCGGTGGCGACGACGAGGACGTCGGCGGCCACGGCACGGGCGAGGACGGCGGCGGTGAGGTCCTTGTCGACCACGGCCTCGACCCCGCGCAGCACGCTGTCGGCGCCGCGGACGACGGGGATGCCGCCCCCGCCGGACGACACGACGACGTAGCCGGCGTCGAGCAGGGTGCGGGCCGCGGCGACGTCGAGCACCTCGAGCGGTTCGGGGGAGGCGACGACGCGGCGCCAGCCCTTCTCGCCGCGGTCCTCCCAGGTCTGTCCGTGCTCGACCATGCGTCGGGCGTCCTCGGGCGGCAGGAACCGCCCGATGGGCTTCGTCCGGTGCTCGAAGCCGGGGTCGCCGCGGTCGACGAGCACCCGCGTCACGAGCGCGGCGACCGGGTGGGTCAGGCCCGCGTCGGCCAGGGCGCCGTCGAGGGCATCGAGGATCGTGAAGCCGAGCGTGCCCTGCGTCTGGGCGCCGCACCAGTCCAGCGGGACGGGCGGGACGACGTGCGCGGCGAGCTCGTTCTTCACGAGCAGGTTGCCCACCTGGGGGCCGTTGCCGTGGGTGACGACGAGCTCGTGCCCGGCCGCGACGAGCCGGGCCGCGGCGGCCATCGCTCCGGTGACGGCGGCGATCTGTGCCTCCGGCGTCGCACTGCCGTCGGGGCCGGTCATGGCGTTCCCGCCGAGGGCCAGCAGGACCCGCATCGTCAGCCCGCCCCGTCGGCGGCGTCGGCCGCATCGGTGGCGTCGGCCTCGTCGAGCCAGGCGCGGACCGCGGCGCCGTGCTGGTCCAGCCCGGGCGGTGGCAGGTGGGTCTCGCGTCCGCCCCCGAAGGCGTTGTCGTCGAACCTGAGCGGTGGGCCGGGCAGCTCGATGGTGCCGAGCACCGGGTGCTCGACCGGGACGACGAGGCCCTGGGAACGGGTCTGGTCCCAGTCGTAGACCTCGTCGAGGCTGCGCACCTTGCCCGCGGGGATGCCCAGCTCGGCGAGCCGGGCCAGCAGGTCCGGTGCCGACCAGGACGCGAACGCGGAGTCGACGACCTCGACGAGGTGGTCGCGGTTCGTGACCCGCAGCGCGTTCGTGGCGAGCAGCGGCTCCCGCGGGTCGATGTCGAAGGCCTCGGCGAAGCGGACCCACAGCCCCTGCGAGCCGATGGCGACCTGAACGGGGCCGTCGGAGGCGTGGAACAACCCGTACGGGGCGAGCGAGGGGTGGTGGTTCCCCTGGGCGCGGCCGACCTGGCCCGCGACGGTGTACGCCGTCCCCTGGAAGGCGTGGACCCCGACGACGGAGGCCAGCAGCGACGTCCGCACGACCCGGCCCCGGCCGGTGACCTCGCGCTCGCGCAGGGCCGCGGCGACGCCATAGGCGCCGTGCAGCCCGGCCAGGAGGTCGCCGATGGGGACACCGACGCGCTGCGGCTCCTCCGGGCCCGGCCCGGTGACCGCCATGAGGCCGGCCTCTCCCTGGGCGATCTGGTCGTAGCCGGGGCGCCCGCCCTCGGGGCCGTCGTGGCCGAAGCCGCTGATGGACAGCACGACGAGGCCGGGGTTGAGCGCGTGCATCCGCTCGACGTCGAAGCCGAGCCGGTCGAGGACGCCGGGGCGGAAGTTCTCGACGAGGACGTCGGCGTGCCGGAGGAGCCGGGTCAGGGTGTCGCGGCCGTCGTCGGACTTCAGGTCCAGGACGATCGACTCCTTGTTGCGGTTGCACGAGAGGAAGTACGTCGAGACGGGGTCGTCCTCGGGGCCGACGAACGGCGGTCCCCATCCGCGGGTGTCGTCGCCGGTCGGGGACTCGACCTTGACGACCCGCGCGCCGAGGTCGCCGAGCAGCATCGCGGCGTGCGGCCCGGCGAGGGCACGGGAGAGGTCGACGACGGTGATGCCGTCCAGGGGCCCGGTCACGGCGTGGGCCGTCCGTCGAGCCAGTCGACGTCGGCGGTACCGGCACCACCGGACAGCCGGGCGTAGCCGGGGCCGCGGTCGAAGAACGGCTGCTCGCCGCGCGCCTCCCGCAGCTCGGTGCGCAGCGCGTCCGACGCCTCGGTGTCGAGCACCGGGTCGTCCTTCGTACCGGACGCGACGACGCCGTAGTCGGCGCGGGCGCCGTCGAACGACACCTTGCCCCAGCGCAGGTCGCGCTCGACCTCGTCGTACGGCCGCTCCACCGGGTCGCCCCAGCCACCGCCCCCGGTCGTCCGGATCCGGATGACCTGGCCTGCCTTCACGGGCTCGGCGTCGGCGAGGGCGTCGACGACCCGCTCGTCCGGGCCGCCGAGGTCGACCGTCACCTCGAACGGCCGCCCGGCCTTGCCGCCCTTGACCCCCCAGCACGCGAGAATCGACCGGTCGGCGATCGACATGAAGTGCGCGTCGGCGAGCATCCGGATGTGCTTCTCGTAGCCGAGCCCGCCGCGGTGGCGCCCGGCGCCGCCGGAGTCGACGGCGAGCCCGAGCCGCTCGACCCGGAACGGGAAGCGCGACTCGGTGAACTCGGTCGGCAGGTTGCGGCTGTCCGGGACGACGTGGATCGTGTCCTCGCCGTCGGCGTAGTAGCGGCCGCCGGAGCCACCGCCGAGGACCTCGCGCATGAGGTAGTCGTCGCCGTTCGCGTCCTTGCCGTACACGCCGGTGTACCGGATGGTCTCCTGGTCGGCGGGCATCCGGCCGTCGACCGCCTTCGCGACGACGCCGGCCAAGACGCCGAGCAGCCGCAGGATGACGAAGGTGCGGGCGTTCGTCGGGGCCGGGTGCACCGGGGTGAGCAGCGTCCCCTTCTCGGGGAAGCGCATCTCGATGAGCGGGACGACGCCCTCGTTGACGTCGAGCTCGGCCATCCGCTCGGGGGAGTCGGCGAGGTTGCGCAGGACCGGGGCGAGCCACTTCTTGAGGAAGTTGCCGCCGACGTAGTCACCGCAGTGGTTGATCGGGCCCTTGGCCTGGGCGCCGGTGCCGGTGAAGTCGACGATGATCCGTGGGCCGCCGTCGCCGGGGCCGGGGCCGCCGGCGCTCGTCTTGGTCAGCGTGATCCGCTGGGTGTGCAGCATCGGCTCGTCGACACCGTCGTGCTCGGCGTAGTCCTCCCAGACGTACGTGCCGTCCGGGATCTTGCCGAGGATCTCGCGGCGGTAGGTCTCGGTCGTCGCGTCGAGGATGGCGTCGAAGGCGGCCTCGACGGTGTCGCGGCCGTACCGCCCGAACAGCTCGCCGAGCCGGCGCGCGCCCATGAGGCACGCCGAGCACTCGGCGTCGAGGTCGGCGGCCAGACTGTCCGGCATCCGGCTGTTGCGGGTCATGATCCGCAGCGCGGCCCGGTTGGGCACCCCGGCGTCCCAGAGCTTGATGGGCGGGACGGCCAGGCCCTCCTCGTGGACCGACGTCGCGTTGCTCGGCATCGAGCCCGGGACGGAGCCGCCGATGTCGTCGTGGTGGCCGAAGGCCTGGACGAACGCGACGACCGCGCCGTCGTGGAACACCGGGACGGTGACGCACAGGTCGGGCAGGTGGCCGATGCCTCCCTCGGACTCGTAGACGTCGTTGTGGAAGTAGACGTCGCCCTCGCGCATCGTGTCGACGGGGAAGTCGCGGACCACGGGGTGGACCAGCGCCGAATAGCTGCGGCCGGTCAGCTTGCGCAGCTGTCGGTCGTGGATGCCGGCGCGGAAGTCGTGGGCGTCGCGGATCATCGGGCTGCGGCTCGTGCGGGCGATGGCGGTCTCGACCTCCGTCTCGACGCTCGCGAGCGTGCCCTGGATGATCTCGACGAGGACGGGGTCGACGGCCGAGTCGGGTGCGGTGAGGCGGCCGCCGTGCTCATACGTCGTGGGCAGGCCGGCGGGGTTGGCGGGCGCGGCGGCGAGGTAGGCCTCGAGGTCGGTGAACGGGTCCGGGACGGGTGCGGTGGTGCTCATCGCGCGTCCTCCTGCCGGTCGACCCTGGTGATGACGAGGTTGCCCCAGGTGTCGACGCGCACGGCGAAGCCGGGGTGCACCGGGACGGTCGAACCGAACTCCTCGACGACCGCCGGGCCGGTGAAGGTGTCGCCGGCGCGCAGGTCGGGGCGCCACAGGACGGGCGTGTCGAGGTACCCGTCGCCGGGGTCGAAGCACACCGGCCGGACGCCCGTCCGCCCCGGCACCGCCTGCATGGTCGGAGGTGTCACGTCGTCCCGGGTGGGGAGAGGCCGGGGCTCCGGCCGGGTGATGGGCCCGACCCCGGTGACCCGCAGGTTGACCCACTCGACGTGCTGGCTCGGGTCGTCGCGGAAGTCGTACCCGTAGAGCCGCCGGTGCTCGTCGTGGAAGCGTCCGGCCACCTCGTCGGCCCACGCGGCGTCGGCCTCCCCCGCCCCGGCCGGCACCCGCACCTCATACGCTTGGCCGAAGTAGCGCAGGTCGGCGGTGCGGACGAGCTCGTGCTGCTCGGCGGCGAAGCCCTCGGCGTCCAACGCCGCCGCGGCCCGCCCGGTGAGCGAGGTGAGGACGTCGGCCACGGACGCGAGGTCGAGGCCGTCGTGCCGCGCGACGTGGGTCTGCACGTAGTCGTTGCGGACGTCGACCGTGAGCAGCCCGAAGGCGCTGAGGTTGCCCGGGTCGAGCGGGACGAGGACGCCGGCCAGCCCGAGGACGTCGACGAGCCGGCACGCGAGCAGCGACCCCGACCCCCCGAACGTCGCGAGCACGAAGTCGCGGACGTCGAGCCCGCGCTTCACCGACACCTGGCGCAGCGCGTTCGCCTGGTTCCAGGCCGAGATCTCGAGGATGCCCGCGGCGCAGCGCTCGAGCTCGAGACCGAGCCGACCGGCCAGCTCGGTCAGGCCCGCCCGTGCGGCGTCGACGTCGAGCGGGATCTCACCGCCGAGCAGGTGCGGGGGGATCCGGCCCAGGACGACGTGGGCGTCGGTGATCGTCGGGTCGGTGCCGCCGCGGCCGTAGCAGATGGGCCCGGGGTCGGCGCCGGCCGAGTGCGGGCCCACCTTGAGGGTGCCCTCGGGCGAGACCCACGCGACCGACCCGCCGCCGGCACCGACGGTGACGACGTCGATCATCGGGATCTTGCTCGGGTAGGCGCCGACCGACCCCTCGGTCGTGAGCGTCGGCTCGCCGCCGAGGACGACCGAGACGTCGGTCGAGGTGCCGCCACCGTCGCAGGTGAGCACCCTGTCGAACCCGGCTCGCTCGGCCACGAGCGCGGCGCCGAGGGCGCCGGCCGCCGGGCCGGACAGCACGGTCGTGATGGGCTGGTGCACGACCTCGTCGGCCGAGAGCACGCCGCCGTTGGACTTCATGACGTAGAACGGCACGGGCCGGCCACCGGTGAAGCCGTCGAGGCGCTCGTGGATGTTCGTCACGTAGCGGCTGACGTCGGGCTTGACCGCGGCGTCGACCAGCGTCGTCATGGCCCGCTCGTACTCGCGGTACTCGCGTAGCACCTCGCTGCTGATCGAGACCACGGCCTCGGGGTGCTCGCGCCGCAGCACCTCGCTCATCGCGAGCTCGTGCGCGTCGTTCGCGTACGAGTGCAGGAAGCAGACCCCGATCGTCGTGATGTCGCGCTCGCGGAAGAAGCGCGCGGCGGCCACGGCGTCGTCCTCGGAGAACGGGCGGACCTCCGCGCCGGTGACGTCGAGGCGGCCCCGCACGGTGCGCACGGCGTCGGCGGGGACGATCCGCGGCGGCTTGACCCAGAAGTAGCTGTTGCCGTACCCGTCCGGGACGGCCTGCCGGGCGATCTCGAGCATGAGCTCGTAGCCCTCGGTCGTGATGAACCCCAGCCGTTCGACCTTGCCCTCGAGCAGCTTGTTCGTCGCGACGGTCGTGCCGTGCGAGACGGCCGCGAGGTCGCTGCCCGAGGCGCCCATGACACCGAGGATCTTCTCGATCCCCGTGATGAAGCCGTCGGCCGGGTTGCCCGGGGTCGACGGGGTCTTCGTCGTCACGACCTCGCCCGTGCCCTCGTCGACCGCGACGACGTCCGTGAAGGTCCCGCCCGTGTCGATCCCGACCCGGATGCGTCGTCCGTCCGTCATGCGCATGATCCAACCGGTCGCGTGACGGGACCCGCGCTGGCAGATCATGCCGACGACCACCCGGTTCGACGGCCACATTCTCCAAGGAGGTCCTCCCGGGCGGCCGCACCGTGCGGCGGCGCCCTCCCGGAGGCGTCCGAGGTGCCTGTCCGGTCGGAGGGATCGGCACCCCACCGCGTTATTGCAAGAGGTATGCAATAGGGTGGCGGGCATGGCGACCCGCACCGCACGCCGCGCCGGCTCCGAGCGCTGGACCCGCGCCGAGCGGCGCACCCTGACGTGGATGGCCGCCGTCGTCCTCGTCCTCAACGTCGTCGGCTGGGGCGTCCTCCTGCTCGTCGTCGCGCCGGCCGGCTACCGGCTGGGCGACGCGGGCGTCTTCGGCGTCGGGCTCGGGGTCACCGCGTTCCTCCTCGGCGCGCGGCACGCCATCGACGCCGACCACATCGCGGTCATCGACAACACGACCCGCAAGCTCGTCGGCGAGGGGAAGAAGGCGCTCGACACCGGGTTCTGGTTCGCGCTCGGGCACTCCAGCGTCGTCTTCGGGCTCGCCTTCCTCATCGCCCTCGGGGTGCGCTCGGTCGCCGGGCAGGTCCAGGATGCCGACTCGGCGCTGCAGGGCTCGCTCGGCCTGGTCGGCACCGCGGCCGCGGGCATCTTCCTCGTCCTCATCGGGCTGATGAACCTCAGCGCGCTGCTCGGCATCGTTCACGCCTACCGGCACTGGCGGGCGGGGAGCTTCGACGAGACCGCCCTCGAGCACCACCTCCACCAGCGGGGTCTGCTCGCCCGGCTGTTCGACCGCGCGGTCCGCCGGGTCGACTCGCCGCGGCGCATCTACCCGGTGGGGCTGCTCATGGGGCTCGGCTTCGACACCGCGACGCAGGTGGCGCTGCTCGTGCTCGCCGGCGGCAGCGCCGCGTACGCCCTGCCCTGGTACGCCGTGCTCGTGCTCCCGGTGCTCTTCGCGGCGGGGATGCTCCTCTTCGACAGCATCGACGGCGTCGTCATGTCCCACGCCTACCGCTGGGCGTTCGTCGACCCCGGTCGCAAGATCCTCTACAACGGCACCGTCACGCTGCTGTCCGTGCTCGTCGCCCTGCTGATCGGCGGCCTCCTGCTGCTCCAGCTGGCCGACGAGTACCTCGGCGTGCCCGGGCTGGGCTGGGTCGCGTCCGTCGACCTCGAGTACGCCGGCTTCGGGCTGGTCGCGCTGTTCGCCGTCGTCTGGGCGCTGGCCTTCGCGATGGTCCGTCTGCGCCGCCGCACCGCCGAGCCCCGCACGTCCTGACCTGCGGCCCGGTGCCGGGTCAGCCGTGCGGGAAGGACGTCTTCGCAGGGGCCTCGAGGTCGTCGCGGTGGTTCCGGATGAGGTCGAGGTTGCGGTCGCGCAGGTGGTCGAAGCCCTGGCCGACGTTCGAGCCCGGGGTGAGCGACGCCAGCGCCTCGGCCGGGTCGAGCCGCGCCGACACCCAGCCCTCGTGCGACGCGGCCTTGGCGACGATGTGTCCCACCGGCGTCACGACGTGGCTGTTGCCGAAGTAGTGAACCCCGGCGGCGTCGGTGCCGGTGGCGTTCGCCCCGACGACGAACACGTGGTTGTCGTAGGCGCGGGCCCGGGAGGTGAGCTCCCAGACGTCCGCGCTGCGCAGGAGGGCCGACGGGCGGGCGATGACCTCGGCGCCTTGCACGGCCTGGATGCGGGACAGCTCGGGGTAGTCGCCGTCGAAGCAGATGATCATCCCGATCCGCCCGAGCTCGGTGTCGACGACCGACACCGTGTCGCCCGGCGTGACCCAGCCGCCGCCCGTGACGGACTCGCTGCAGAACGGGTGCGTCTTGCGGTAGTGGCCGCGCACGACGCCCTGGGGGTCGACGAGCACCGAGGTGTTGTAGACGACCTCGGGGCTCGGGCCGCGTTCGTAGGTGCCGGCGACGAGATGGATCCCGAGCTCGGCCGCGAGGTCGCAGAAGCGCTGGACCACGGGCCCGGGTACGTCCGACACGAGCTCCCAGAGCTCCTGGGTGGAGCAGTCGGGGGTGAACCCGGTGGTGCACGACTCGGGGAGGACGACGAGCTCGGCGCCGGTGGCCTCGACGCAGCGCCGGACGTGGTCGACGCACCGGTCGGTGTTCTCCGTCACCACGTCCGGGGACAGCGGGCGGGGGACGGGTGCCACCTGGACGGCGGCGGCGGTGAACGCGCGCATCAGCGACCTCCGAGCTTCCGGCCGAGCGCGACACCGGCGAGCGTGACGAGCCCGCCGAGGAGGACCCCGGCCGCGAAGCCTGCCCCCGAGTCGAGGTGGATGCTGGCGTTCGCGGTCGCCGTGGCCCGGCGGTTCCCACGGTAGACCTGCGGGGGGTCGGCCGCGACGTCGCCGGCGGCCGTGCCGTCGGCCGCCCCGGGCCGACGGGCCGGCACGGTCGGCGACCCGTCAGCGGCAGCGGCGGGCCCGGGGCCGGCGATGTCGGCGTCCAGGTTGTCGAAGAACTGCCCGGCCATCTTCTTGGTGACCCCGGCGAGCATCCGCTGGCCGACCCCGCCGATCGTGCCGCCGACCGTGGCGTCGGCGTCGTACGCGAGGTCGGTGCCACCTGCGGCCGACGGCGAGAGCCGGACCCGGACGTCCGCGTCTATCGTCCCGGGTGCGCCCGACCCGCTCGCGTGGAGGGTGAGCGCGGACGGCTTCGCCAGGTCGGTGAGTGCGACCTCGCCGGTGTACGTGCCCTTGACCGCGGCCACCCCGGCGGTCACGGTCATGGCGTACCGGTCCTCGCCGACGGTCCGCAGCGACTCGCAGCCCGGGATGCAGCGGGCGAGCACGGCGGGGTCGAGGACGGCCTGCCACACCTCGTCGGGGGAGGCGTCGAGGGTCGAGGTCCCGGTGATCTTCATGAGGCGCCTTCCTGCGCGGGGTCGGTGCGTGACGCGTGCTGCCGGCGCAGCTCCCAGAGCTCGGCCGGGCTGATCGGCATCGAGCGGACGGGGAAGCCCTCGGCGTCCTCGATCGCGGACGCGATGACGGCCGAGACCGGGATGCACCCGGCCTCGCCGGCCCCCTTGAGGCCGAGCGGGTTGAGCGGCGACGGCGTCTCGAGGTGGTCGGTCTCGACGTGCGGGACCTCGGACGCGTACGGCATGAGGAAGTCCATGAACGAGGCGTTGAGCAGCTGCCCCGACTCGTCGTAGACCATCCGCTCGTAGAGGGCGCCGCCGACGCCCTGGGCGACACCGCCGTGCACCTGCCCCTCGACGATCATCGGGTTGACCATGACGCCGCAGTCGTGGACGACGCAGTAGCGCAGGATGCGGATCTCGGCCGTCACCGGGTCGGTCTCGACGATCGCGGCGTGCATCCCGTTGGCGAACGTCGCCTGGGTGGGCGAGTAGAAGTCCTGGCCCTCGAGCCCGGGCTCGTCGTCGTCGGCCACGGGCGGCCGGTCCGGGTCGAAGGTGCCCGCGAACTGGGTCGCCGCCTGGGCCGAGACGTCGAAGGCGTAGCGCAGCGGGTTCGACAGCACGGCGACGGTCCTGAGGTCGATCGACGTGCCGGGGGCGCCGCGCACGGAGATCACACCGCCCTCGATGTCGAGGTCGTCGGGTGAGACCTCGAGGGCGTCGGCGGCGATCCGTAGCGCCTTGGCGCGCACGCCCCGCGCCGCGAGGGCCACGGCGTTGCCGGACATGACGGCGCCCCGTGAGGCGAAGGTGCCCACGGCGTAGGGCATCCGGCGGGTGTCGCCGGTCGTGACGTGGACGTCCTCGAACGGCACCCCGAGCTCGTCCGCGACGACCTGGGCGAGGACGGTCTCGTGGCCCTGCCCCTGGGTCGTGAGACCGGTCGCGACGTTGACTCGGCCGCTGGTCTCGACCTGGACGTGGCCGCCCTCGTAGGGCCCGACGCCGGTGCCCTCGACGTAGCAGCCGATGCCGAGCCCGACCGTGCGGCCCTCCGTCGAGGCGGCCGCGCGGTACTCGGCGAAGTCGTCCCAGCCGACGAGGTCGACGAGCTTCTGCAGCGACGACGGGAAGTCGCCGGAGTCGTACCTGAGCGGCCGCCCGTCCTGGAACATCAGGCCCTGGTCGTAGGGCATCTCGTCGGGCTGGATGAAGTTGCGACGGCGCACCTCGGTGCGGTCCAGTCCCAGGTGTGCGGCGACGGCGTCCATCGTCCGCTCCATCGCGAAGCAGCCCTGGGGCCGTCCCGCGCCGCGGTACGGCGTGACGAGCACGGTGTTCGTGTAGACCGACCAGAACTCGACGCGGTAGGCGCCCGGCTTGTAGGGCCCCAGCAGCTGGGTGGCGGTGATGATCGGGACGATGATCCCGTAGGGCGTGTAGGCGCCGTTGTCGTGCCAGAAGCGGACGTCGAGGGCGAGCAGCCGGCCGTCGTCGTCGAACCCGACGGTGACCTCCTGCAGCTGGCCGCGCTCGTGGGCGCTGGACACGAAGTGCTCGCGCCGGTCCTCGACCCACTTCACGTCGCGGCCGAGCATGCGGGCCGCCCACGGCACGAGGACCTCCTCGGGCCACGGATGGACGATCTTGACCCCGAAGCCGCCGCCGACGTCCGGCGTCACGACCTCGACCTTGGCGAGCGGCAGGTCGAGCTTGGCGGCGACCGCGGCGCGCAGGCCGGTGCTCGTCTGGGTCGAGGAGTACAGCCGCAGCGAGCCGTCGTCGGTGTCCCAGCGAGCGTGGACGCCCTTGCCCTCGAGGGGCATCGAGGCGCTGCGCTCGATCGCGAGGTCGAGGGTCAGCGTGTTCGGGGCGGCGGCCATCGCGGCGTCGACGTCGCCGACCTCCTGGCGGAGGTTGGCGGCCACGTTGCCCGGGACGTCGTCGTGCACGAGCCGCTCGCCGCGGCGGGCGAGGTCGAGCCCGACGACCGCGGGCAGGGTCTCGTAGCGGACCGTGATGCGGCCGCACGCGTCCTCCGCGACGTACCGGTCGCGGGCGACGACCATGACGACGGCCTCGCCGACGTGGTTGACCTCGTCCTTGGCCAGGCAGTAGCCGGTGCGGGCGTGCGTGAGCGCCGGATGCGGGATGAGCACCGGGAGCGGCTCGGCGACGCGGCCGGGCAGGTCCTCCCACGTGTAGACGGCCTCGACGCCGTCGAGCTCCCACGCGTCACCGATGTCGATGTCCGTGATCCGGGCGTGTGCGTGCGGGCTCCGGACGAACGCGGCCTGCAGCGCGCCGCGGCCGAGGTCGTCGAGGTAGCGGCCGTGGCCGGTGAGCAGGCGCGGGTCCTCGCGGCGCTGGACGCCTTCGCCGACGGTGCGGGTCGTCATGCGCGCTCCTCCCGGCGGAGCTCGGCGGCCCGCAGCACGGCCTTGACGATGTTCTGGTAGCCGGTGCAGCGGCACAGGTTGCCAGAGATCGCCTCGCGGGCCTCGTCCTCCGTGGGGTCGGGGTGCTCGTCGAGGTAGGCCGTGATGGTCGTGACGAAGCCCGGTGTGCAGAAGCCGCACTGGAGGCCGTGGCACTCGGCGAGCGCCTGCTGGACGGGCGAGAGGGCGGCCGGGTCGTCGCCGACGCCCTCGACGGTCGTGATGGCGTGCCCTTGGGCGCTCACCGCGAACATCAGGCATGAGCGCGCGGGCTCGCCGTCGACGAGCACGGTGCACGCCCCGCACACCCCGTGCTCGCAGCCGACGTGGGTGCCGGTGAGCCCGAGGTCGTGGCGCAGCGCGTCGGAGAGCAGCCGCCGCGCGGGGGCGCTGAGCGTGCGGACCACGCCGTTGACCTGCAGCGTCATCGGGAGAGGCGCGTCGGCCGCCGGGGCGCTCATGCCGCCCCCACGGTGACCTCGGTGGTCACCGTGGCGAGGGCCCTGCGGGTCAGCTCGGCGGCGAGCATCCGGCGGTAGTCGGCACCAGCGTGGATGTCGGAGTCGGGGTCGACGTGCGCGGCCACGGCGTCGGCGACGGCGTCGAGCGGCAGGTCGTCGACGGGGTGCCCGCCCACGGCGGGCGTGAGGTCGAGGACGTCCGGCACCGGGGTCACCGACACGAAGGACGCCCGCGCACCCGCGACCGTGGCGCCGTCGACCTGCACGGCCAGGGCCACCCCCGCGAGGGCGTAGTCACCGGACCGACGCGCCGACTCGGTGAACCGGGTGCGGGTGCCGGCCGGGAGGCGGCCGAAGCGCACGGCGACGACCATCTCGTCGGGTGCCAGGGTCGTCTCGAGCGGACCGACGAAGAAGTCGGCCGCCGCGACCTCGCGCGCCCCGCCCTGACCGACGACCTCGACGACGGCGCCGGTGAGGGCCGCGACCGCGGGCATTTCGCCGGCCGGGTCGGCGTGCGCGATGGACCCGACGGTCGTGCCCCGGGTGCGGATGGCGGGGTGCGCGACGTGCCGGACGGCCTGGCGCAGCAGCGGCAGCGCTGCCGCGGCGCCGTCGTGCCGCTCGAGCCCGGCGTGCCGGACCAGCGCCCCGACCCGCACGTGCTCGTCGGTGACGTCGAGGCCGTCCAGCCCGGTGACCCCGCCGATGTCGACGAGGTGCCCGGGTGTGGCCAGTCGCATCGACAGCAGCGGGACGAGGCTCTGTCCGCCGGCGAGGACCTTCCCGTCGGTGCCGACCTGCGCGAGCACCGCCACCGCCTCCTCGACGGTGCGGGGCGCGTGATGGACGAACGGTGCGGGCTTCACCTGGTCGATCCTGCCTTTCGGTGACGGTCGACGGAAGGGAACGAACGGGGAGGGCGAGATCCCACCCGGCAGGGCGCCGGGCGGGGGCCGAGCGGATGGTCAGGGGCGGGTGTCCCGGTCGGGGTCGCGCGGCCCCCGGGTGCCGGGGTAGCCCTCCTGGCCGAGGTCGTCGATACCGTCGCTGTCGCCGTACACGTGGTCGCCGACCGAGATCGCGGTGCCCTCGGCGGCGCTGCGCATCTCGGACGGGGCGATGACCCGGGCCAGGTGCCAGCCGACGACGACGACGATGGTGCCGAGCGCGATGCCGCTGAGCGAGAAGTTGTCGGTGATCGTCAGCGCGACGTCGCCGATGCCGATGATGATGCCTGCGGCGACCGGGACGAGGTTGACCGGGTTGCCGAAGTCGACCCCGTTCTCCTTCCAGATCTTCGCGCCGAGCAGGCCGATCATCCCGTAGAGGACGACCGTGATGCCGCCGAGCACGCCGCCCGGGACGGATGCGACGAGCGCGCCGAACTTGGGGGAGAAGCCGAAGAGGACGGCGACGACCGCGGCGACGTAGTAGGCGGCCGTCGAGTAGACGCGGGTGGCGGCCATGACGCCGATGTTCTCGGCGTACGTCGTCGTGGGCGAGCCGCCGACGGAGGTGGCGATGACGGTGCCGACACCGTCGGCCGCGATGGCCCGGCCCATGACCGGGTCGAGGTCGGCGCGGGTCATCTCGGCGACGGCCTTGACGTGCCCGGCGTTCTCGGCGATGAGCGCGATGACGGCCGGGAGGACGAGGAGGACCGCGGCTATCGAGAACGACGGCGCGTGGATGCCGGCGACCTCGGTGCCGTCGGCGGCGACGGTCGTCGTGGGCGGCGGGCCGAACCAGGCGGCGCCGGCGATGCCCGACGTGTCCCAGCGGACGTGCTCGGTGGCCTCGGTCGCACCGCCGAGCACGGAGGTGATCTGCCCGACGGTGTTGTCGAGGACCCACGACAGGACCGTCCCGAAGACGAGCGCGAGGAAGACGGCGATCCGGCCGACGAAGCCGCGGAACGCGACGGCCACGACGATCGTGAAGAGCATCGTGAGGATCGCGACCCACTGGTCCTGCGGCCAGTAGATGCCCGCGACGACCGGGGCCAGGTTGAACCCGATGAGCATGACGACGGCACCGGTGACGACCGGCGGCAGCACCTGGTGCAGCAGCGAGGAGCCGAGGACGTGGATCGCGACGCCGACGAGCGCGAGCACGACACCCGCGACGAGGATCGCCCCGGTCACCTCGGCCGAGTCGCCGCCCTGCGCGCGGATGGCCGCGACACCACCGACGAACGACGCCGAGGTGCCGAGGTAGCTGGGGACGCGACCGGAGACGATGAGGAGGAAGGCAATGGTGGCGATGCCGCTCATGAGGATCGCCAGCTGGGCGTTGAGGCCCATGATGAGCGGGAAGACGAACGTGGCACCGAACATCGCGACGACGTGCTGTGCGCCGAGGCCGATGGTGCGCGGCCAGTCGAGCCGCTCGTCGGGGGCGACGACCTCCCCGGGGGCGAGGGACCTGCCGTCGCCCTTGAGCTTCCATCCGAGACCGAGGGACATGGCGTGACCTTCCTCCGAGGTCCGCGTCCGGGGTGACGCGGCTCACTGGCTCAGTGATACCGGGAACCTAGTGACGGTCTCCGGCCACACCCTCGGCAATGTCCGACAACCGGGAGGCCGATCCGTTGGCAGGGTGCCGCTGTGCGTGATGCCGCGTGACGCCCGGGCTTCGAGGTCGTGACGATCGTGTGTCCTCGAGCCCGTCCCGCGGGCCGCTCAGATGCCCTTCATCCGATGCACGCGCAGGGCCAGCTCCAGGGTGAGGCGCAGCTGCGGGTCGGTGGTGAACGGGCCGAGCATCCGCTCGAGCTTCGCGATCCGGTACCGCAGCGTGTTGTAGTGGAAGAACAGCCGCCGGGCGGTCTCGGCGACGTTGAGGTTGGTGTCGAGCAGCACGGTCAGGGTGTTGCGCAGGTCGGCGTGCTCGGGGACGTCGTCGGTCGCGAGCTCGCCCAGGCTCTCGGTGACGAACCGGCGCAGGTCGGCCGAGTCGGGCACGAGCGCCAGCAGACGGTTGATGCCCAGCCGGTCGAAGTGCGCGGTCCCCGACCCGCCGTCGACCTGCCGCCCCACACGGACCGCCGTCAGCGCCTCGTCGTAGGCCCGCGGCAGGTCCGCGAGCGAGGTCACGGTCCGGGACACCCCGGCGGTGAAGGTGCGCCGGCCCCCGCCGCCGTCACCCCGGACGACCCGCACCAGCTCCCCGACGGGTCGGAGCACGGCGTCCGGGTCGGCGTCGGGTGGAACCGGCAGCAGGACCACGACCTCCTGGCTGAACCCGGCGACGGCGACGCTGGTGTCCCGGGCCCGCACGGCCTGGGTCCAGGCGCGGACGAAGCGGTCCTGGAGGCTGCGGACCTCGTCGGCGCTGCGGGTGGTCTCGGCGTCGTTCTCGTCGGTCTCGGCGACGACGACGACGAGCGGGCGGTCGATGTCCCACCCGAGCGACGCCGCGTGCGAGGCTGCGTCGGCGGGGCCGCCGGCGCGACCGGCCAGGGCGTCCCGGAGGAACTCCGCGCGGTACTTGCCCTCGACCGCGGCGACGGCCTGTTCCTTGGTCATCGCGAGCGCGGCGACGGTGGCGGCGCGCTCGAGCATGTGGACGTCGGTGGCGGTGAACGCCGGGCCGGGGGAGAAGGCGCCGAGCAGGCCGAGGTCGGAGGAGCCGGCGACGATGCGGACGAACGCGCGGGTCGGGTCGGCCGGGCCGTCGGCGTCGCGCCGGCCGACGGGCTCGTCCTCGACGACGAGCCGGCCGGTCCGGTCGAAGCACGGCAGCGAGGCCGGGTCACCGCCGTCGACGGCACCGGCGGCGGCGAGGACCCGCCCGTCGGTGGTCGTGAGGACGGCCGCGCCGGCGAAGAAGCCGGCGACGGCGTCGGCGATCTCGGCCAGGCCGCCACCGTCGAGGACGACGCCGACGAGAACCCGGTGGACCTCGTCCTCGCGCTGCAGGAGTGCGCGCTGGTGCTCGACCAGCCGGGCGAGTGCCGACCGGTCGGCTGGCAAGGTGTGGGCGTCCTCGCGCTCATCGTTGGCAAGTCTGCCCATCAGGCCACTGTAGTGGCCCTCACTACCGTCGCCGTATGCCCCGGACCGGTCTTGCCACGACATCCGACGGCCGGGTGATGCCCGGGGCTCTCTCGCCCCGCACCGCGGACCTCGTCCGCGGCCCCCGCCGTCCGGCGCTGGTCCTGGGGGCGTCCCGGCACGGCGTGTACCTGGGGCTGGGCCGGCGCGTCCTGCCGGTGCTCACCTCCGATGCCGTCGACCTCCCCGACGCCGTGCGTCTCGCCGCCCCGTCGGGTGGGTGCGACCTCGGTGTCGTGGCCGGTGACCGCGCCGTCGTCGGGGCGGGGGCGGTGCGGCTGCCGTCGCTCACCGTGCGGGGCGTTCGCACCTGGCGTCCGGCCCGGGTCCGGCCGGTCGACGGCGACGCCTCCCCGGAGGTCGACGCCCTGCTCGGCTCCGCCGTCGCCGGGGCCCCCGACTGGCTCGCCCGGGGGGTGGCCGAGGCCGCTGCGGCGGCCGACCCCGCCGGTGCGGTGGCCCGGCTCGTCGGGCGCGGTGCCGGTCTCACCCCCAGCGGCGACGACGCCCTCGCCGGATGCCTGCTCCTGCTCCGCGCCGTCGCGGCCTGTCCGCGCGACCGGGCGGATCAGCTCGCGGCCGCCGTCCGGGCCCGGCTCGCCACGACGACCGCGGTGTCCGCGGCACTGCTGGACGCCGCCGCCGACGGGTGGGCCGGCCGGGACGTCGTGACCCTCGTCGACGCCACCGCACGCGGCGACGTCGACGCGGTCCGGGCCGCCCTCCCCGCGGTCCTCGCCGTCGGGCACACCTCCGGGCGCGACCTCGTGACCGGGGTCCGGGCCACCGCCGACGTGCTCCACCGGACCGGGAAGGTCGCTGCATGAGCACCCACGTCGAGCTGCGCCGCGGCGCGTACCACGACTCCGTGAGCCTGCTGCAGGTCTCGCGCGCGGTCGCGCGGACCATCGGGGTCGAGGCCGCGCAGGTGGCGATGGCCACCGAGCTGAACGTCGAGGTCCTCACCGGGATGGGCTTCGAGGTCCCGGCCGGCGCCGGCCCGAACGACCTCGTCGTCGCCCTGCGGGCGGCCGACGACCATGCCCTGGCCGCCGGGCTCGCCGCGGTCGACGACGCGCTCGCCGGGCTGCGCGACGCGGGCGGTGGCGGTGGTGCCGACACCGAGGTGCCGCCGGCGACGCTCGGGTCCGCGGTCCGACGGTCCGGGGCCGGGCTGGCGCTCGTCTCCGTGCCCGGGGCGCACGCCGTCACCGAGGCCTACGACGCCCTCGCGGCGGGCGCCTCCGTCATGCTCTTCTCGGACAACGTCGGAGTGGAGGACGAGGTCGCGCTCAAGGACGCCGCGGCGGCCGCCGACCTCCTCGTCATGGGCCCGGACTGCGGGACCGCCCTCGTCGGTGGGGTCGCACTGGGTTTCGCGAACGTCGTCACGCCCGGTGCGGTCGGGCTCGTCGCGGCGTCCGGTACCGGTGCGCAGCAGCTCATGAGCCTGCTCGACGACGCCGGCGTCGGGGTCAGCCACTGCCTCGGCGTCGGAGGTCGCGACCTGTCGGCCGCGGTCGGCGGGCGCTCCACGCGCCAGGCGCTGCGGGCGATGGCCGCAGACCCCGCCACGGACACCGTCCTCGTCGTCTCCAAGCCGCCGGACGCCGGCGTCCTGGCCGCCGTCGAGGCCGAGGCCACCACGCTGGGGCTCGATGTCCACTGGGCCACACTCGGCGCCGGACGGCCCGACCTCACCGCCGCGGCGGAGGCCTTCCTCGCCGCGCGCGGCGCCGACGTCCCGACCTGGCGGGCCACCGTCACCGACCCCGACGCCGAGAACCTCGCCCGGGGGCGGTCGCTGCGCGGGCTCTTCTGTGGCGGCACACTGGCCCAGGAGGCCGTGCTCGTCGCCGAGCCGGTGCTCGGGCCGGTGCGGACCGACCTCGACGCCGCGGGCGAGGGGCACGTCGTCCTCGACTTCGGCGCCGACGAGCTGACCCGGGGGCGGGCGCACCCGATGATCGACCCGACGCTGCGGACCGAACGGCTGGCGGCCGAGGCCGCCGACCCCACCTGCGGCGTCCTGCTGCTCGACCTCGTGCTGGGGCACGGGGCCCACCCCGACCCGGCGCCCGAGCTCGCGGACGCCGTCCGGGACGCCCGGGCCACCGCGTACGCCGACGGCCGCGCGCTGCCGGTGGTGGTCGCGCTCGTCGGTACCGCCCAGGACCCGCAGGACCGCGACCGGTGCGTGTCCCTCCTGGCCGGTGCCGGGGCATCGGTGTTCGCCTCGAACGCGGCGGCGGCCCGGCACGCCGTCGCCCTGCTCGGAGGTGCCTCGTGACCGACCCGCTGCACGGCCTGCTCACCACCGACCCCGTCGTCGCCACGTCGGGCGTGGCGCTCTTCGCCGACGCGCTGCGCGACCAGGCCGTCCCTGTGGCCGACGCCGGCTGGCGGCCGCCGCTGCCCGGGACCGAGGCCGCGCTCGCCCGAGTCATGGGCGACCCCCGGCGCACGGAGGCCAACGCCACCGCCGTCGCGCGGATGACCGCCGCCGAGGCCGTGCTCGTCGACGTCGCACCGGCCGCCGACGTCGTGGGGCTCGAGCGTGGGACGTTCCTGCACGCCGGCCCGCCGGTCGACTGGGAGCGGGCGTCCGGGCCGATGCGCGGTGCGCTCATCGGGGCGGTTCTGCTCGAGGGGCTGGCCGACGGCCCGGAGGATGCCGAGCGGCGTCTGGCCGCGGGCGACTTCACCCTCGAGCCGTGCCACCACCGCGGCGGCGTCGGCCCGATGGCCGGCGTGGTGAGCCCCTCGATGTGGCTCTACGTGCTGCGCGACGACGTCCACGGCAACACCTCGTGGTGCTCGCTCAACGAAGGGCTCGGCAAGGTCCTGCGCTACGGCGCGTACGGCCCTGAGGTCATCGACCGGCTGCGCTGGATGAGTGGTGTCCTCGGTCCCGTCCTCCAGCAGGCCGTGCGCTCGACCGGGCCGGTCGACATCCGTGCCATCGTGGCGCAGATGCTCCAGATGGGCGACGAGGGGCACAACCGCAACCGGGCCGGGTCGCTCATGCTGCTGCGCGAGCTCCTCCCCGGCATGATCACCGCGCACGCCTCCAGCGCCGACGTCGCCGAGGCCGTGCGGTTCGCCGGGGCCAACGAGCACTTCTTCCTCAACCTCGGCATGCCGGCCTGCAAGCTCGCGACGCTCGCCGCCGAGGGCATCCCGGGCTCGACCGTCGTCACGACGATGGCCCGCAACGGCACCGACTTCGGCATCCGCGTCTCGGGCACCGGAGAGCGGTGGTTCACCGGCCCGGCGAACACCCCGGACGGCTTGTTCCTCGGCGACTTCGGCCCGGACGACGCGAACCCGGACATCGGCGACTCCGCGATCACGGAGACCGGCGGCATCGGTGGCTTCGCGATGGCCGCGGCCCCCGCGATCGTCCGGTTCGTCGGCGGCGACGTGCCGTTCGCGCTGGCCGCCACGAAGCGGATGTACGAGGTCACCGTGGGTGAGCACCCCGCCTACCAGGTGCCGGTTCTCGGGTTTCGTGGGACGCCGGTCGGCATCGACACCGCGCTCGTGTGCCGCACCGGCGAGCTGCCGCAGATCAACACCGGCATGGCGGGCCGGGTCGCCGGCACGGGCCAGGTCGGGGCGGGTCTCGTGACGCCCCCGGCCGAGTGCTTCACCGCCGCGGTCGAGGCACTGGCGGCGGCGGTCCCGAGCCGGTCCTGACCCCGTCCGTCGAGGTCCGACGTGGCCTGGAGAGGTCCGACGCCCCGCCGGGTCAGGCCGACGCGGTGTGGCCGCGGTGCCCCGTGTGGCCTGCGTGCCGGCCGCGGACCGGGACCCGCACGGCCCGGTCCAGCACCTCGAGCGGCCCGGTGCCGAGGCGGTGCTCGAGCGCCCAGCACGTGCCGAGCACGACGAAGGTGGTGCCCAGCAGCACGACCCACCCGTCGTCCGGGGCGCCGTCCCGCGCCACCGACACCGCGGCGAGAACGAGGATCTGGACGGTGTAGGCGGTGAACGCGAGCCGGCCGGTCGCGAGCACGGGGGAGAGGGCGGCGCGGGCCGGTGGAGCGAGGGCCCGGACCGCCTCGAGGAGCGCGAACGACGCCGTCACGGCGCCGGCGGCGAGGAGGGTGGCGGCCACGACCTCCGCGGTCGTCCCCGAGTACGCGGCCGCCCCCTCGACGGTCGAGCGGCCCATGAGGTGGACGACCAGGCTCGTCGCGAGCAGCACCCCGGAGATGCCGGCCGCGGGGCGCCATCCGTCGAGGCGGGGGAGGAGCCCGGCCAGGACGAGGCCGCCGAGGGCCATGGGGAGGAAGGAGACGAGGCGGTAGCTCTCCCCCGTCGCGGTCCACACGAGGAGGTCCTGGACGACCCCGGGCGCGGACACCTCGCGGGCACGGTCGACGACGATCGGACCGAGCACCGCGCCGGCCACCGCGACGGCAGAGGCGAGGACCGGGAGCCGTCGCAGGGTGACGGCGAGCGGTGCCAGGACGACGACGAGGACGCCCAGGTAGGGGAGCACGACGTCGATCTGCCGGTAGACGAGCTGGAGGACCAGCCCGACGACGAGCAGCAGCAGGCCACGCAGCGCGTTGTCCCCGACGAACCGGGCCGCGCCGACGTCGCCGCGCTCGAGGCGGAGCGCCATCGAGGCGCCGATGACGACGGCGAACAGCGGAGCCGTGAGGTACTCCGAGAGGTCGAGGACGCCCCCGACCGGGCTCAGGTGCGCGACGAGCATCGAGAGCACGGCGAGGCCGCGGGCGAGGTCGAGGCCGTCGAGGCGTCCGGAGTGGGTGCCCGTGGTGCCGGTGGGGCTGGCGTGACGGGCGGGCATGCCCCCAGTGTGGCCGACCGGTGACCACGGCACAGCGAGAACGACCGATCCGCGCCGGAGGGTGCGCCGGCGCACCCGTCTGCCCCGGGGTCTCGCCGCCCACCGTCCCGGTCGACGACCAATCCGAGCCGAGGGCGGCACCGAACGCCTCTCGTCCGGCTTCGTGCGACTGCCCGGGGCCCTCTCGCGCAGAGCCGGTGGCGTCCGGCGGGACGGGGAGTCAGAGGCCCCGACCCGCCGGATCGTCCGGCGCCCTGGACTGCGCGACGGAGCCGCCGAGCCCGGTGACAGGATGGGCCCGTGACGGCGACGACCCTCGACGGCAAGGCGATCCTCGCGACGATCAAGGACGAGCTGCGGGCCCGGGTGGCCGTGCTCGCCGAGCGGGGGGTGGTCCCCGGCCTCGGCACCGTGCTCGTCGGAGACGACCCCGGCAGCCGCTGGTACGTCGGGGCCAAGCACACGGACTGCGCCGAGATCGGCATCCGCTCCATCCGCCGCGACCTGCCGGCGAGCTTGACCCTCGAGGACGTCCTCACCGTGGTCCGCGGGCTGAACGACGACCCGGAGTGCACCGGCTTCATCGTCCAGCAGCCCACGGGGCTCGACGAGAACGTCATCCTCTCGGCGGTCGACCCGGCGAAGGACGTCGACGGCCTGCACCCGACGAACCTCGGCCGGCTCGTCCTCGGCGAGCCGGCGCCGCTGCCGTGCACTCCCGTGGGCTGCATCGAGCTGCTGCGTCGCCACGACGTGCCGATCGCCGGCGCCAAGGTCGTCGTCGTGGGGCGCGGGCTCACGGTCGGCCGGCCGCTCGGGCTCATCCTCACCCGGCGGTCCGAGAACGCGACGGTCACCCTCTGCCACACCGGGACCCGCGACCTCGCCGCCGAGGTGCGGCAGGCGGACGTCGTCATCGCGGCGGCCGGCGTGCCGGGGATCGTCCGCGGCGAGATGGTCAAGCCCGGTGCGGCGGTGCTCGACGTCGGGGTCTCCCGTGTCGTCGACGACGCGACGGGCAAGGGGCGGGTCGCCGGCGACGTCGCGGACGACGTGTGGGACGTCGCGGGGTTCGTGTCGCCGAACCCCGGCGGTGTCGGCCCGATGACCCGCGCGATGCTGCTGAGCAACGTCGTCGACGCCGCCGAGCGGCAGGCTGCCGCCATCGCCTGACCCGCCCCTCCACCTCCTCTTTTTCGCCTGGTGCCGGAAGGTTCGGTCACGCACCCCGAAGTTCGGGGGGTCCCACCGGAGGTTCCCGCCTGAAGCAGGCGTGGTCCTCGCGCTGTCCACAGTCGGCGGTGGGGCGGGGGTCGTCCACAGGCGTCCCGGCGGCACTGGGCCCGCAGAGCCGTCGGTTCCAGTGTTCCCCCATGGCTTCCGCTCCCACGACGTCGGCGACCGCGCTCGACCAGGCCCTGGTCGACCTCGCCACCAGCCAGCACGGTGTGCTGTCCACGGCACAGCTGCGCGCCGCCGGGCACGATGCCCGAGCGCTCGTCCATCTCGTCGCTACCGGGGCGCTCAGCCACCCTGGCCGCGGGCTGTACGTCGTGCGGTCGCAGGAGGAGACCGAAGACCTGGCGCGGCACCGTCAGCTGGTGGCCGGGGTGCCGCTGCTGTACGACGACGCCGTGCTCGTGGGCTCGTCGGCCGTGCTCGCCCATGGCGGCACGGTCTGGGGCGCCGACATCGGACGTCCGGCCCTGCGCCGACCCATCAAGCGGTCCGGCGGGATGAGTGCCTTCTGGGTCCGACCCGACGCCGACACGTCCGTGCCGACCGGATGGGGCGCGGCGGAGCCGCTGCCCGACGCGCTCGCCCAGCTCGCGCTCGACTACGGCATCGTCGCCGGTGTGGTGAGCGCCGACCGGGCGCTCCACGATGGCGCGGTGACCCCGGAGCAGCTCGGGACCGCCGTGCAGCGGGTCGCCGCCTGGCCGCTCGGCAGCAGGGCCGTGGCCATGCGCGAGCACTCGGACGGCAGGCGCGAGTCGGTCGGCGAGTCGCGGTGCGGTGTGGGCCTGGCCCTGGCCGGCATCGACGCGACACCACAGGTCGAGATCCACGCCCACGGGGGAAGGCTCGTCGCACGGGTCGACTTCCTCGTCGACGGGACGAACGTCGTCGTGGAGTTCGACGGTCGGGTGAAGTACGCGGACGGGGATCCCGAGGTGCTGTGGCGGGAGAAGCGTCGCGAGGACGAGCTGCGGGGCCTCGGATACGTGGTGGTCCGCGTCACCTGGGCGGACCTGGAACGTCCCGGTGCGCTGGTCGCCAAGGTCCGCGCCGCGTTGGGCCACACCGCGTAGCCCCGGCGTCCTGACGCGGCCGGGTGATCCGCGTGACCGGGGCTGTGCTCGCTGGCCGCGGGTGTGCGGTGCGGGGGGCTCGTCCGAGGGGACGATGCAGGAGGGCGCCGGCCATCCCGTCGGGATGTCGTGATCGATGGCAGGGACGCCAAGCAGCCGTGTGTCGGCTCGGGGCGGGAACCTTCGGTCAGACACCCCGAACTTCGGGGTGTCTGACCGAAGGTTCGGGCATCAGGCGAAAAAGGTCCGTCGGCGGTTCGGCTCGTGTGTCACGTGCCCGGCGACCGCCGCACCGCGCCACCGGGCGTGACCTCGGCATCCCCGTGGAGCGCCGCTCGGAAGCTGGGGGTGGCCTGCAGCGCGATGATCTCCGCCGGCATCTCGATGCCGGCGGCGTCGAGGGCGGACTTCACCGCGGTGACGGCGCGATGGAGCACCTGTTGGGACTCGTGCTGCTGCGGCACGGTCCAGAACCTGGCCTCGAGGTCGACCGTGCTCACCCCGAGCACCTGCACGAGCGCCTCGGGTGGTGGGGCCTCCAGCACACCCTCCACCTCGGAGAGCGCGGTGACGATGACGTCGGCGGCCTCCGCGGGGTCGTTCTCGTAGGCGACGCCGACGACGAAGGACAGGCGGCGCCGGTCGAAGTGCGTCTGGACCCGGATGACGCTCTTGTAGACGTCGCGGTTGGGGATGACCAGTAGCTGGCCGTCGAAGGTGCGGATCCGCGTCTCCCGGATGGTGATGGCCTGGACCGTCCCGGTATGGCCCTGCACCTCGATCTGGTCACCCGACCGGAACGGCTGGCGGAGGAGCATCAGCACCCCGGAGAGGGTGTTCTCGAGGATGTCCTGGAAGGCGAACCCGACGGCGATCGAGAAGAAGCCCAGGCCGGCGAGCAGGTCCACGGGCCGCACCGACGGGAACACGATGGTCACGGCGGCCAGCGCAGCCACCACGAGCACCACCCATCGTGCGAGCGTGCTCATGACGTTGGTGAAGCTCGGGGTCCGGCGGCCGGTGAGCCATCGCCTCAGCACCCATCGCAGCAGTCGCGCCAGGCTCCATCCCAGGAGGAGGACGAGGGCCGCCACACCCACGCGGGGCAGCGCTGCGACGACGGTCTCGAGCATCCGGGAGAGGACGGGAAGGATCTCGTCGGACCATGGCTCGAGGGTCGGGCGGGACACGGGGCACCACCTCACTGCGGGTCCGGCGGTTCAGGGCGGGAACCTCCGGTCAGGCTCCCCGAGCTTCGGGGTGTGTGACCGAAGGTTCCCGCATCAGGCGAAAAAGATGTGGGATGGCATCAGATGAGGCCGAGGCCCTTGACGGCGTCGCGCTCGCCGACGAGCTCCTCGACGGAGGCGTCGATCCGCCCGCGGGAGAAGTCGTCGATGTCGAGGCCCTGGACGACCTCCCACCGGCCGCCGGACACCGTGACGGGGAAGGAGGAGACGATGCCCTCCTGCACCCCGTAGGAGCCGTCGGAGCGCACGGACATCGAGACCCAGTCGCCCTCGGGCGTGCCCTCGACCCAGGTCCGGGCGTGGTCGATCGTCGCGGACGCGGCGGAGGCCGCGGACGACGCACCGCGCGCGTCGATGATCGCCGCGCCGCGCTTGGCGACCGTGGGGATGAAGGTGTTCTCGAGCCAGTCCTGGTCGCCCACGGCCTCGGCGGCGTTGCGCCCGCCGACCTCGCAGTGGAAGAGGTCGGGGTACTGGGTCGCGGAGTGGTTCCCCCAGATCGTCATCTTCGTGATGTCGGTGACCGGGACCGCGAGCTTGGCCGCGAGCTGGCTGATCGCGCGGTTGTGGTCGAGCCGGGTGAGGGCCGAGAACCGCTCGGTGGGGATGTCGGGGGCGTTGCTCATCGCGATGAGGGCGTTGGTGTTCGCCGGGTTGCCGGTGACGGTGACGCGGATGTCGTCCGCCGCGACCTCGTTCAGTGCCTTGCCCTGCGGCGCGAAGATGCCGCCGTTGGCCTCGAGGAGGTCGCCGCGCTCCATGCCGGGACCGCGCGGACGGGCGCCGACGAGCAGGGCGTGGTTGACGCCGTCGAAGACCTTCGTCGGGTCGTCGCCGATCTCGACGCCGGCGAGGGTGGGGAAGGCGCAGTCGTCGAGCTCCATGACGACGCCCTCGAGGGCCCCCAGGGCCGGGGTGATCTCGAGGAGCCGCAGCTCGACGGGGGTGTCCGGGCCGAGCAGCGCGCCGCTCGCGATGCGGAACAGGAGGCTGTAGCCGATCTGGCCGGCGGCGCCGGTGACGGCGACCTTGACGGGCGTGCTGCTCACGGTGAGACCCCTTCGGACGGGTGGTCAGGTTGTCGTCTCGACGCTATCAGCGGCCGTGTACCCGGGCGCAGCGGCTGCTGCGCCTAGCGGGGAGCGTCGGGGTCGACGCCCTCCGCGACGAGCGCGTCCTCGGGCACCTCGTGCCCGGTGATGTCGCGGTCGCGCCGGTCGACGCCGGTGACGAGGTGGAAGGTGGCGCCCGCGATGGCCGCCCCGACCAGTGGCGCGACCCAGAACAGCCACAGCTGCCCGAGGGCGCCGCTGCCGTCGTAGAGCGCCGAGGCGGTCGCCCGCGCCGGGTTCAGGCCCGCTCCCGACACCGGCAGGGCCACGAGGTGGGTGAGCGTGTAGGCGGCGCCGATCGCGAGCGGCTCGAAGCCGTCGGGGGAGCGGGCGTCGGTGACGCCGAGGACGACGTAGACGAGCACCGCGGTGAGCACGACCTCGAGGACGAGCACCGCCATGAACGTGTAGCCGCCGGGCGACAGCTCGCCCCACCCGGCGGCCGCCATCGAGCCCTCGGACAGCCCGCCGAGCCGGCCGCGCGCGACCCGCCACACGCTGAAGCCCGCGAGGAGCCCGCCGAGGAGCTGGGCCACGACGTAGAGGGGCACCTCACGCCAGACGAAGCGGCGGGCGACCGCGGCCCCGACGGTGACCGCGGGGTTGAGGTGCGCTCCGGAGACGTGACCGAGCGCGTACGCCATGGTCATCGCGCCGAGCCCCACGGCGAGGGCCACACCGAGGTTGCCGCCGCCGACCGCGACGGCCCCACCGGCGACGATGTTGGGGGATACGGCGCTCGCGGCGAGCACGGCAACCCCGGTCACGGCGAGCACGAGAACGAAGCTGCCGAGGAACTCGGCGGCGAGGCGGCGGCCCATCGGTGGTGTCGTCACGAGGCCCGTCGGTGGTGTCGTCATGAGGACAGTGTGCCGTTCGGCGACAAGCGGTGACATCCCGGCGCGCAGGGCTCCACCTGGGCCGGTTTCCTCGTTACGGTGGGAGGCGTCCTATGCAGGGGCATCAGGAGGACTCACCCCATGACCGAGCACCACGAAGGATCCGTCGAGCCCGAAACACCGTCCACCACACCGGCGGGCCCGCCCCGCAGACGGGTGCGGCGGCGGCGCCTGATCGGCGCCGGCATCGGTGCTGCTGCGGCAGCGGTCGCCGCCCGGCCGCTGCTGTCGTCCTCGGCGGCCGCGGCCACCCGCCCGGTGTCGATGGCGATGCACGTGCACTCGTGCTTCAGCGAGGGCGGCGCCACGTCCCGCGGCGGTGGTGGGGCCAGCATGATGTCGCAGCTCCAGCAGGCCACGAAGCACGGCGTCGACGTCGTCTGGTGGACCGACCACGACTGGCGGATGCAGGCGTACGGCTACGACACCGACATCCGCTTCGACGGCTCTCCCGAGGACGGCGCCCTCACCTGGGAGCCGCAGGACGAG
This sequence comes from Phycicoccus sp. CSK15P-2, assembly GCF_016888005.1. Classification (GTDB taxonomy): domain Bacteria; phylum Actinomycetota; class Actinomycetes; order Actinomycetales; family Dermatophilaceae; genus Phycicoccus. Next base: position 120,294 of record NZ_JAFDVE010000002.1, read on the forward strand.
GGCCCGGTCGAGGGCTCGAGCGAGTTCGTCACCCGTCCGCGCAGCCCCGACGAGCCGGGCAAGGCGATGCGCGTCACCGCGCGGGCCACGGGCTCGGCCCAGGGGAGTCATCTCGTCTGGGCGAAGGCCGGCAACAGCTTCTACTCGACGAACCTCAGCGACACCACGCTGCACGTCGACGTCCTTCCCGAGCAGGTCGGGCCGGACGCCGAGCTCGTCGTCCAGGTCGAGACCTCGTACCGTCCGGCGACGGCGGGCCGTCCCGCCGGGGTGTACGTCCTGGAGTACCGGGTCGGCGGGAAGCCGGGCCGCCGGCTCGAGTCGCCGCTCGTCGGCGTCGTCACCCAGGAGCCGAGCAGCGACTGGCAGACCCTCGTCCTCGAGCCGGTGGAGGACGTCCGCGCGCTGTGGCCCGACCTCGTCGCCGACGACAGCGGCGTGGCCCGGCTCCGGTTCGGGATGCGGGTGCGTGGAGGCGCCGAGGGCAGCGCGGTCTTCGACCGGCTCCGCATCGAACGCAGCCGGGACCTCACGGCCTGGCCGCTGGAGACGCAGCGGCGGCTCATGGAGGAGCTCGCGCCGCAGTACCCGGACGTCACCCAGCACCTGTCGTCCGAGGTCTCGATGGTCCGGCACATGAACGTGTTCATGGAGGACTTCGAGCTCTACCCGTACCCGGAGACCGAGACGGGGCCCACGCTCGACCGGTCCGTCGGGGCGGCGCGGCGCGTCGCCGCGTGGTACCAGCAGCGCGGCGGGGTGGTGCAGTACAACCACCCGGACGGTCTGAACCCGGCCGAGCTCGTGCAGACGCGGGCGCTCGGGATGGACCTCATGGAGCTCGGCTCCCCGCGGGGTGCCGACGAGACCCGGGCCCGCATCGACCTCTTCGACGTCGCGGCCCGCAACGGGATCTTCCTCACCGGCACGAGCCAGCTCGACGACCACAACGGGCGCGACTGGACGTCGTACAAGCGCTTCTGGCTGACGTCGGCCTGGGCGGCGTCGCCCACGCTCGGCGACCTGCTCGCGGCCATGCGGGCCGGCGCGTTGTGGTGGTGGGACCCGACGCGGTGGCCGGACGCGACGATGGACGTCCGGGTGGCGGGCAAGCGGGCGATGGGGCAGGTGCTCCTCCTCCCGCGGGGCTGGGCGAACGCCCGGGTGGAGGTCTCCTCGCTCCCGGACGACTCCCGGCTCGTCGTCGTCACCGGCGACTGCGACCTGTCCGGCGCGACGTCGCCGAGCACCAGCGAGTTCGCGTACCGGCCGTCCGACCTCGACGACGGCGGGGTCGAGCTCTCGGTGAAGCCCGGCACGTACATCCGCGCCGAGGTCCGGGACGCCGGTGGCGAGATCCTCGCGTTCGGCAACCCGATGTGGGTGCTGCCGGCCGACGCCTCGGTGGAGGTGCCGGCGACGCGTCGGTTCCGCTGGAGCTGAGCCCTACCCGTCAGCGGAGGGGGTCGATGATCCCGTTGAGCGTCCTGGACGGGCGCATGACGGATGCGGCCTTGGCCTCGTCCGGCCGGTAGTACCCGCCGATGTCGGCCGGCTTGCCCTGCACCCCGACGAGCTCGGACTCGATGGCGTCGGTCTGCTCGACGAGGGCCTCCGCCACCGGCGCGAAGATCTCGGCCAGGCGGGCGTCCTCGGTCTGCGACGCGAGCTCCTGGGCCCAGTAGCGGGCGAGCCAGAAGTGGCTGCCGCGGTTGTCGATGGAGCCGACCTTGCGGGCGGGCGACTTGTTCTCCTCGAGCAACGTGCCGGTGGCACGGTCGAGGGCGTCCCCGAGCACCTGGGCGCGGGCGTTGCCGTTGGCACCCTCGTGCCGGAAGGACTCGGCCAGCGCGAGGAACTCGCCCAGGCTGTCCCAGCGCAGGTAGTCCTGCTCGACCAGCTGCTGGACGTGCTTGGGCGCCGACCCGCCGGCACCGGTCTCGAAGAGGCCGCCACCGTTCATCAGGGGGACGACCGAGAGCATCTTGGCCGAGGTGCCGACCTCGAGGATGGGGAAGAGGTCGGTGTTGTAGTCGCGCAGGACGTTGCCGGTGACCGAGATGGTGTCCTCGCCGCGGCGGATGCGCTCGACCGACAGGGTGGCGGCGTCGACAGGCGACAGGACGCGGATGTCGAGGCCGCCGGTGTCGTGCTCGGGCAGGTAGGCCTGGACCTTCTCGATGAGGTTGCGGTCGTGGGCGCGGGTCTCGTCGAGCCAGAACACGGCGGGGGTCTGCGAGGCGCGGGCGCGGGTGACGGCGAGCTTGACCCAGTCGCGGATGGGGGCGTCCTTGGTCTGGCAGGCCCGCCAGATGTCGCCGGTCTCGACGTCGTGGCCCATGAGCACCTCGCCGGCGCCGTTCACGACCTCGACGCGCCCGGGGGCGGTCATCTCGAAGGTCTTGTCGTGGCTGCCGTACTCCTCGGCCTTCTGGGCCATGAGGCCGACGTTCGGGACCGAGCCCATCGTGGTCGGGTCGAAGGCGCCGTGGGCCTGGCAGTCCTCGATGACGGCCTGGTAGACGCCGGCGTACGAGGAGTCGGGGATGACCGCGAGGGTGTCGTGCTCGCCGCCGTCCGGGCCCCACATGTGGCCGGAGGTGCGGATCATCGCCGGCATCGAGGCGTCGATGATGACGTCGCTCGGGACGTGCAGGTTGGTGATGCCCTTGTCGGAGTCGACCATCGCCAGGCGCGGGCCGTCGGCCAGGCCCTGCTCGAAGGCGGCCTTGACCTCGGCGCCGTTCGGGAGGTCGCCCAGGCCGTCGAGGATGCCGCCGAGACCGTTGTTGGGGGAGAGGCCGGCCGCCGCGAGGTCGTCGCCGTGGCGGGCGAAGACGTCGGGGAAGAAGGCCCGCACGACGTGGCCGAAGATGATCGGGTCGCTGACCTTCATCATCGTCGCCTTGAGGTGCACCGAGAAGAGGACGTCGTCGGCCTTCGCCTGCGCGATCTGCTCGCGGAGGAAGGCCTCGAGGGCGGCGACGTGCATGACGGTGGCGTCGACGACCTCGCCCTCGAGCACGGTCAGGCCGTCCTTGAGCACGGTCTCGGTGCCGTCGGAGGCGACGTGGCGGATGGCCAGGGTGTCGTCGGCGGGGATGACGACGGACTGCTCGTTGCTGCGGAAGTCGTCGTGGCCCATCGTCGCGACGCGGGTCTTGCTGTCGGCGCTCCACTCACCCATCGAGTGCGGGTGGTTGCGGGCGTAGCTCTTGACCGCGTCGGGGGCGCGGCGGTCGGAGTTGCCCTCGCGGAGCACCGGGTTGACGGCGCTGCCCTTGACCTTGTCGTAGGCGGCGCGGATCTCGCGCTCCTCGTCCGTCGTGGGCTCGTCCGGGTAGTCGGGGACGGCGTAGCCCTGACCCTGGAGCTCGCGGACGGCCGCCTTGAGCTGCGGCATCGACGCCGAGATGTTGGGGAGCTTGATGATGTTGGCGTCGGGGGTGGTCGCGAGCTCCCCGAGCTCGGCGAGGGCGTCGCCGATCCGCTGGTCGTCGGTGAGCCGGTCCGGGAACTGGGCCAGGATGCGGCCGGCCAGCGAGATGTCACGGGTCTCGACGTCGACCTCGGCCTGGGCGGCGAACGCTTGGACCACCGGGAGGAACGAGTAGGTGGCCAGCATCGGGGCCTCGTCGGTGAGGGTGTAGATGATCGTCGCCATGGTCTGCCTCGGTGCTCCTCGCAGGTCGCGGATATCTTGACGTCAAGAGAAATCCTACCGGAGTGCAGGCCCCAGGTCACCCTCGGAGCCGGCTCCGAGGATCTTCAGCCCAGGGAGTCGAGCGCGGCGCGCAGCTCGTCGAGGACCTCCGGGCGGGCCACGACGAGGTCGGGCAGGTAAGGCTTCTCCCGGTTGTACTCCAGCGGCGAGCCGTCGACCCGGGTGGGGGCGAGGCCATGCCCGATCGCCACGGCGACCGGGGCGGCGGAGTCCCACTCGTACTGGCCACCGGCGTGCACGTAGGCGTCGACCGTGCCGTCGAGCACGGCCATCGCCTTGACACCCGCCGAGCCCATCGGGGTGAGCTCGGCGCCGAGCCGCCCGGCCAGCTCCACGACGAACTCCGGCGGGCGGCTGCGGCTCACCGCGAGCCGCACCGGCCCGTCCGGGCGCTCCGGGAGCGCGGCCGGGGCGTCCATCCGGTACACGAGGGCGCGAGCCGGCAGCGCCACGGCCCCGGCGACGAGCGTGCCGCCCTGCCACAGCGCGACGTGCACGGCCCAGTCGTCCCGGGGACGCTCGGAGAACTCACGGGTGCCGTCGAGCGGGTCGACGATCCACACCCGCGGTGCCGACAGCCGGCGGGCGTCGTCCGCCCCCTCCTCGCTGAGGACGGCGTCGTCGGGGCGCAGCTCGCCGAGCAGCGCCATGATCCGGTCGTGCGCCACCCGGTCGCCGTGGTCCTTGAGCTCGCGGCCCTCGAGGTCGGCGCGGTCGGCGCGCATCTCGACGAGCAGCCGTCCGGCCTGGTCGGCGACGTGGGCCGCGACGTCGTGGTCGGTGAGGGTCTGCGGGTCGGTCATGACGGGGTCCTGTCGTCGGGGCTCGGCGAGCTCTGGTCGCCGGGGGAGGAGAAGGCCGGCAGGCCGTGCGCGCGGCGCACCATGGCCCAGGCGAGCGGCCCGAGCACGAGCAGCGCCGCGCCGGTGGCGCCGACCACGAGCGGCGGGGTGCCGAGCAGGGCCAGACCGGTCAGGGTGAGGACGATGACGATGCCGCGCCGGATCGTCGAGTCGGGGACCCAGGAGGCCAGGCGCGCGCCGAGGACCGTGCCCGGGGTCCCGCCGACGACCAGAGGGACGAGCACCCCCCAGTCGACTCCGGAGACGATGACGTGTCCGACCGCCGCCGCGAGGACCAGTGGGACGGCCTGGACGAGGTCGGTGCCGACGAGTCGTCGAGCCGCGAGGCCGGGGTGCAGCACGAGCATCGCGACCATGATGATCGAGCCCGAGCCGACGCTGGTCAGGCCGACGAGCGTGCCGCCGACGGCTCCGACGAGGAGGGTCGGGACGGTGCGGATCCGCACCTCCCGGCCGTCGACGCGGCCCCACCGGTGGAACACCGACCCGTAGACGCGCAAGGTGTAGGTGAAGGCGGCGAGGAGCAGCGCGACGCCGATCGCCACCTTGAGCGCCTCCTCGCGCTGCTCGGGGGAGCCGAAGAGGTCGATGACGAACGCGCCGGCGAACGCGAACGGCACCGACCCGATGACGAGGAGCCGTGCGAGCCGCCAGTCGGGCGACCCGGAGCGGGCGTGCACGGTGGCCCCGACCGACTTGTTGACGGCGGCGGCGACGAGGTCGTTGGCCACCGCGGCCGTGGGCGGGATTCCCAGGAAGACCAGGGCCGGGGTCATCAGCGCCCCACCGCCCATGCCGGTCATCCCGACGACGATGCCGACGAGAAAGCTGACGACGAGGACGCCGAGCGCGGCCTGGCTGAGGACGTCATCCACCGGAGGCCTCCGTGCGTGCGGCGCGGACCAGGGTCATGACCTCGTCGGCGCACTCGCGCACGCCGCGGCCCGTGGTGTCGATGCGGGCGTCCGGTGCCTCGGGGACGTCGTAGGGGGCCGAGACGCCCGTGAAGTCCGGGATCTCGCCGCGGCGGGCAGCGGCGTAGAGGCCCTTGCGGTCGCGGCGCTCGCACTCCTCGACCGGGGTCGCGACGTGCACGAGGACGAAGCGGGCGCCACGGGCGCGCGCCATCTCGGCCACCTCGCGCCGCACGGAGTCCTTGGGCGCGATGGGGCTGCACACGGCGATGCCCCCGTGGTGCGCGACCTCGGCGGCGACCCAGCCGATCCGGCGGACGTTGGTGTCGCGGTCCTCGGGGGAGAAGCCCAGCCCGGCCGTCAGGTGGCGCCGGACGCGGTCGCCGTCGAGCAGGGTGACGGTCGTGCCCTCCTCGATGAGGCGGGTCGCGACGTCGCGGGCGATGGTCGACTTGCCGGATCCGGACAGCCCGGTACACAGCACGACGACGCCGGCCGGATGCCGCTCGTCGGGCCCGGGCGCCGCGGCCGTCAGCCCCGGGACGGCCGGCTGCACCCGCAGGGTGGCGAGCAGCGCGGACCGGCGCTCGTCGTCACCGGCCGGGACCGGCACGACGAGCATCCGGGCGCCCTGGGCGGCCGAGGCCGCTCGGGACGCGGCGCGGACGAGGTCGTTGCCCGCGGAGTCGCCGTCCAGGCTCGTCGAGGCGAGGACGAGCAGCGTGCCGCCGTCCGGTGCGGTGGCCGGGACGTCCGACGGCGCGGTCACGACGAGGAGGTCGGCGTCGGAGAGGTCGACCGGGGCGTCGAGGTGGGCGTCCTCGAAGGGGCGGCTCGACATGGGGGAGAGCCATATCGGCTCCCCGGCGAGCCGGCCGTCGGCGGTGCGGGTGACCGGTTCGAGGCGGACGACGGGGACACCCTCGGGGTCGACGACGGTCACCGAGCCGGCGCGCACGGCTGCCTCGGCAGCGGCCTCCGGCACCACCAGGGGACGGGGGGCCGCCTCGGGGCCGTAGAGCCCGCGGCGCAGGACGTCGAGGTCGTCGAGCTGCTCCGGGGACGGGCAGACGACGGGCGGGGCGTCGGTCACGGGCACAGTCTGCCAAGTCCGCCCCTCCCGAGGTTCGGTGCCGTGACCAGGTGGACGTCGCGCCGCCGGTAGGGTTTGCGGCGATGCCAGGACTGAAGGGGTGACCCGGGTGCAGACCAACACCGACTACCGGCTCTCGCAGCTCGACGAGCTCGAGGCCGAGTCGATCCACATCTTCCGGGAGGTGGCCGCGGAGCTCGAGAAGCCCGTGCTCATGTTCTCGGGTGGCAAGGACTCCATCGTCATGCTGCGGCTCGCCGAGAAGGCGTTCCACCCCGCACGCATCCCGTTCCCCGTCCTGCAGGTCGACACCGGCTACGACTTCCCCGAGGTTCTCGCCTGCCGGGACAGCTGGGTCGACCGGCTCGGCGTCCGGCTCATCGTCGCCTCGGTCGAGCAGGCGATCGCCGACGGTGTCGTCGTCGACGACGGCAAGACCACGCGCAACCGCCTCCAGATCGGCACGCTGCTCAACGCCATCGAGGAGAACGCCTTCACCGCGGCGTTCGGCGGCGGCCGGCGCGACGAGGAGAAGGCCCGCGCCAAGGAGCGCGTCTACTCCCACCGCGACGAGTTCGGGCAGTGGGACCCGAAGAACCAGCGCCCCGAGCTGTGGTCGCTCTACAACGGCCGGCTCCACGAGGGCGAGCACATGCGGGTCTTCCCGCTGTCCAACTGGACCGAGCTCGACATCTGGGACTACATCGCCCGCGAGGGCATCGAGATCCCGTCGATCTACTTCAGCCACCAGCGGCGCGTCTTCGAGCGCGACGGGATGCTGCTCTCCGAAAGCGAGTTCAACCCGCTGCGCGACGGCGAGACCGTCACCGAGCGCACGGTGCGCTTCCGCACCGTCGGTGACCTGACCCTGACCGGCTGCGTCGAGAGCAGCGCCGGCACGCTCCAGGAGATCGTCGAGGAGGTCGCGGCCTCGCGGATCACCGAGCGCGGCGCGACCCGCGGCGACGACCGGTTCTCCGAGGCCGCCATGGAGGACCGCAAGAAGGAAGGCTACTTCTGATGGACCTGCTGCGTTTCGCCACCGCCGGCTCGGTCGACGACGGCAAGTCCACCCTCATCGGGCGGCTGCTCCTGGACTCGAAGTCGATCTTCGAGGACCAGCTCGAGGCCGTCGAGGCCACGTCGAAGACTCGCGGCTACGACTACACCGACCTCGCGCTGCTCACCGACGGGCTGCGCTCCGAGCGCGAGCAGGGCATCACGATCGACGTCGCGTACCGCTACTTCGCCACGCCGCGGCGGAAGTTCATCATCGCCGACACGCCCGGCCACGTGCAGTACACCCGGAACATGGTGACGGGTGCCTCCACCGCCGACCTCGGGCTCGTCCTCGTCGACGCCCGTCAGGGCCTCACCGAGCAGTCCCGCAGGCACGCGGTCATCCTGTCGCTGCTGCGGGTCCCGCACCTGGTCCTCGCGGTGAACAAGATGGACCTCGTCGACTACGACGAGGCGACCTACGAGAAGATCCGCCAGGAGTTCGAGAACTTCACCCAGCGGCTCAACGTGCCCGACCTCGCCGTCATCCCCCTCTCGGCGCTCAAGGGCGACAACGTCGTGACGCGCAGCGAGGCGATGCCCTGGTACGAGGGCTCCTCGCTCATGCACCACCTCGAGAACGTGCACATCGCCTCCGACCGCGACCTGCGCGACGTCCGCTTCCCCGTGCAGTACGTCGTGCGGCCGAAGTCCGACGAGCACCACGACTACCGCGGGTACGCCGGCCAGGTGGCGAGCGGTGTCATGAGGCCCGGCGACGAGGTGATGGTCCTGCCGAGCGGCCTCACGAGCAAGATCGCCGGCATCGACCTCTACGACCAGGAGCTCGACGCCGCGTACCCGCCCATGTCGGTCGTGGTGCGGCTCGAGGACGACCTCGACGTCTCCCGGGGCGACATGATCTGCCGGGTCAAGAACGCGCCCGACGCGGGCCAGGACATCGACGCGATGGTCTGCTGGATGACCCGCGAGCCGCTGAGGCCGCGGCAGAAGCTGGCCATCAAGCACACGACGCGGCTCGCCCGCACGATGGTCAAGGACATCCAGTACCGCCTCGACATCAACACGCTGCACCGTGACCAGGAGACCCAGGAGCTCGGGCTCAACGAGATCGGACGGGTCACGCTGCGCACGACGCAGCAGGTGTTCACCGACCCGTACGAGCAGAACCGCGTCACGGGGTCGTTCATCCTCATCGACGAGGCCACAGGGGTTACCGTCGGTGCGGGCATGATCAACTGACCCACACGTGCTGCTCGCCTCCGCCAACGTCAACGGCATCCGGGCCGCGGTGCGCCGTGGCGGCCTCGGGTGGCTCGCCGCCACCGGGGCCGATGTCGTCACCCTCCAGGAGGTGCGTGCCGACCCCGACCAGCTGCGGGCCGCCCTCGCGGACACACCGTTCGCCGGCTGGGAGCTCGCCCACGAGCCGAGCACGGCGAAGGGACGGGCAGGGGTCGCGGTGCTCTCCCGGCATGCGTTCCAGGCCGTTCGCTCCGACCTCGGCGACGAGTTCGTCGGTGCCGGCCGGTGGGTGGAGGCCGACGTCCGGGTCGGTGATGCTGCCGTCACGGTCGCGTCCGCCTACGTCCACACCGGCGAGGCCGGCACCGAGCGCCAGGACGAGAAGTACCGCTTCCTCGACGCCGTGGGAGAGCGGGTGTCGGAGTGGGCCGCCGACGGGCGCGCGGCCGTGCTCACCGGCGACCTCAACATCGCGCACACCCAGGACGACCTGAAGAACTGGAAGGGCAACAGAGGCAAGTCCGGGTTCCTGCCCGACGAGCAGGCCGTGCTCGACCGATGGGCGACCCGGCACGGCCTCGTCGACGTCCAGCGGCGGCTGCACGGCCCGGGGCCGGGGCCGTACACGTGGTGGTCCTGGCGCGGCCAGGCGTTCGACAACGACGCCGGCTGGCGGATCGACTACCACTGGGCCACAGCGCCGCTCGCGGAGCGTGCGGTGCGGGCCGAGGTGGGGCGGGCAGCCAGCTACGCCGAGCGGTGGAGCGACCACGCCGCCGTCCTCGTCGACTACGACCTCTGACCGGCGGCCCTCTTCACGGTGACAGGCTGTGAGGCGCTCGCCGAGCGGCTGTCACGACTGGTGGTGCGTTCGGTGGCATCGGAATGGGGGCGATCACCCCCATTCCGATGCCACCGGACGCGTCAGGAACGGTCCGGGGTGCGACGAACTGGCCGGCCACTCCGGAGGCATCGCCGCTCACGCCGGCGAGCGTGGGCTCGGGCAATGAGTGCGGATCTAGGCGGCGGAACAGGCTCAGGCTGCAGGGCTGGCGTGGTCGACGGGTTCGGGCCACGACTCGTCGGGGCCGGGCCAGCAGTCGCCGGGGTCGGCCCACCACTCGTCGAGGGTCGGGTCGGCCGGTTCCGGGTCGCGCGGCCCGACGAGGGCGTCGAGCAGCCGCGCGGACGCGGGGACGGGTTGGGTGGCGGTGGCGAGCAACGCCAGCTGCCGGTCGTAGGAGCCGTCGGTGAGGTCCCACACGACGGAGCGGCCGTGGCCGTCCGGACGTTCTCGAACCTGCGCCCACAGACGCCGGCGATGCACGAGGGTGTGATGGCGCTGGCAGAGCAACGCGGCGTTCGAGACGTCCGTGGCGCCGCCGTCCGCCCAGTGCCGCACATGATGCGCACGGGCCCAGTCGGGAGGTGCCGAGCAGCCCGGATACGTACAGCCGCGGTCTCGGCGACGAAGGAGCCGCCGCTGCGCCCGGGTGAAGAGCCGAGCGACCCGGCCGACGTCGAGGACCTCGCCCTCGGTACCGAGGACATAGGGGACGAGGGCGGCATCGCAGGCGATCCGGCGCAGGGTCTCGGGGGAGAGCAGGGTGCCGTCGGCGGTGGAGCCGATGACCTCGCCCGCCCCCGTGCGGGCCTCGAGGTCGGTGAGCTCCATGCTGACGTGCAGCACCGCGGGGCAGGACGACGGGTCTCCGGCGACCTCGCCCGCAGCGGCGGAGGAGCGACGGCAGACCTCGGCGAGCGCCTCGACCCGGCGCTGCCCCGCGGGGCGGAGGTCGCGTTCCCCGGTCTCGGCGTTCGGGACCGGTGCGGACAGCGGCCCGATGGCGGCCTCGAGGGCCGCGGCCTGCTCGGGCGTCATCCAGAGCTGGTACTCGGTGAGGTCGGCGGACTCGACGAGCGGTGCCGACAACCGGGCCGCCGACGCCAGCCGCTCGTGCAGGTCGTCGACCACTCCGGGGCCGCCGTACTCCGCGAGCAGCTGGGGCCGGAGCCGGCGCATCATCGTCGGACCCCAGCGCTCGACGAGGTCGACGAGGCCGGTCGTCACGGTGGGGAGGGCCTCCGGCCGGAGCAACGGCTCGAGCCGGGCGGCCTCGCGGAGCACGGCGCATCCGGTGCCGGCCTCCAGCCGCGCGGACTCCACGGCCTTCCACACCAGCCCGACGGGCGATTCCGGGGCAGGGCCGGTGCCGGCGAGTCCACCGCCACCGCCCGCAACGTCGGAGGCCAGCCGCGCCACCGAGGCGGCGCCGCCCTGCCGTAGCGACGGTGCGTGCTCGCGCACCCACTCGTGGACCCCAGAGCCCTGGCACTCACCACGGCGAGCCGCCTCGACGGTGACCACTGCGCGGGCAGCGGACGCCCGGGACGTGACGTCGTCGAGCAGCCGCATGATCTCGGCCAGCTCCGGCCCGGAGGCGGAGACGATGGCCTCGCCGAACCCCGCCAGGGCGTCGCGGGCGGCCTCGACCGCGGTGCGGCGCTTCGCGAGGTCGAGGGTCGGGATGGCCATGCTGAAGTGTATCGAACACATGTACGAATAGCAACAGCGCAAGAGCGGCAGTCCCGCCCCCTGACCGCTCGGACGCCGGTACGTGCGTAGCCTCTCCCGGCTCGACGGACGTGGCGACCCGCGACCCCCGGCTCGTCGGGCGAGGTCGCCCTGCTCCGGGCTGGTCGAACGGGCGACCCCCAATACGTGCCCGTCCGGCTCAGGCGTCCCGGCGTGCCGGAGGCCCGGCAGTGACGGCGAAGCAGCTCGGCGCGGACCACCCGCGCTCGGCGAACGCCTCGCGCACGGCGCGTTCCGCCGCCTCGGCGGAGCCCTCGGGGACGAGCGCGATCGACGAGCCGCCGAACCCGCCACCGGTCATCCGCGCACCGAGCGCGCCGGCGCCCACCGCAGCCTCCACCGAGACGTCGAGCTCGGCACAGCTGACCTCGTAGTCGTCCCGCAGCGAGACGTGCGAGGCCCGGAAGAGCCGTCCGACCTCGTCGAGCTCGCCGCCCCGCAGCGCTGCGACGGCCTGCTCGACCCGGGCGATCTCGGTGACGACGTGCCGGGTCCGGCGACGCAGCTCGTCGTCCTCCAGCCGGGCCAGGGCGGCGTCCAGCCCGTCCGGGTCCACCTCGCGCAGCGTCCCGACGCCGAGCGCGGACGCCGCGCGCTCGCAGGCCCGTCGCCGCTGCTCGTACTGGCCGTCGGTCAGCTCGTGCGCGGCCCGGGTGTCGGTGACGAGGAGCACGTGCCCCGCGGCCGAGAGGTCGAACGGAATGTGCTCGGTGGCGCCGTCCCGGCAGTCGAGCAGCAGCGCCTCACCCTCGCGGCACAGCAGCGCCGCCGACTGGTCCATCCCACCGGTGGCCGCGCCGGCCACGTCGTTCTCGGCCCGGACACACGCCTCGGCGAGCCGGGCGCGGGCCGGGTCGTCCCCCAGCAGGCCGAGGCCGAAGAGGTCACTCGCCGCGGCCCCGACCGCGCACTCCAGGGCGGCGGACGAGGACAGCCCGGCACCGACCGGCACCTCGCTGTCGACGGTGACGTCGAGCCCGCGCACCGGGAGCCCGTCCTCGCGCAGCGCCCACAGCACGCCGGCGACGTACGCCGTCCACCCCTCGGGAGAGCCCGGCCCGACGTCCCCGAGCGGGACCTCGACGGTCTCCCCGGCCTGGACCGAATGGAGGCGCAGCAGGTCGTCCGTGCGGGCCGAGCAGGCCGCAGTCGTGCGCTGCGGCAACGCGATCGGGAGCGCGAGGCCACCGTTGTAGTCGGTGTGCTCGCCGATGAGGTTGACCCGGCCGGGTGCCGACCAGACCCCCTCAGGTGCGGACCCGAACACGTCGCGATGAGTGCCGGCGACGCTCGTCATGCTCGTCAGTCTACGAGCGGCCGGCAGGGCACAATGGGCCCATGCCCGCTCATGACGCACCCGATGGCGCACGCCCTCGCATCCTGTCCGGGATGCAGCCGACGAGCGACTCGCTCCACCTCGGCAACTACCTCGGGGCGCTCGTCAACTGGGTGGGGCTCCAGGAGGAGTTCGACGCCTACTACTTCGTCGCCGACCTCCACGCGCTCACCGTGCCCACCGACCCCGAGGTCCTGCGCCGCCGCACCCGCACCACCGCGGCGCAGTTCATCGCGGGCGGGGTCGACCCCGAGACGTCCGCGGTGTTCTGCCAGAGCCACGTCACCGCGCACGCCGAGCTCGGCTGGGTCATGAACTGCCTCACCGGTTTCGGCGAGGCCGGCCGGATGACCCAGTTCAAGGACAAGACCGCCCGCGGGCAGAGCGCGAACGTCGGGCTGTTCACCTACCCGATGCTCATGGCGGCCGACATCCTCATGTACGACGCCGCGTACGTGCCCGTCGGCGAGGACCAGCGCCAGCATCTCGAGATCACCCGCGACCTCGCCGAACGGTTCAACACCCGCTTCGGGGACACGCTCGTCGTGCCCGAGCCGTACATCGTCAAGGAGTCGGCGAAGATCATGGACCTCCAGGACCCGACGGCGAAGATGAGCAAGACCGGCTCGTCGCCGAAGGGGCTCATCGACCTCATGGAGGACCCGGCGAGGATCGCGAAGAACATCCGCTCCGCGGTCACCGACACCGACGCCGAGGTGCGTTACGACCCCGAGGGCAAGCCCGGGGTCTCGAACCTGCTCGCCATCCACTCGGTGCTCTCGGGCACCCCCGTGACCGAGGTCGCCGAGGCGTTCGCGGGACGCGGCTACGGAGACCTCAAGAAGGAGGTCGCCGAGGTCGTCCTCGCGGCCCTCGAACCGTTCCAGCAACGGATGCGCGAGCTGCTGGACGACCCCGCGGAGCTCGACCGCATCCTCGCCGACGGGGCTTCCCGCGCCGCCGAGGTCGCCGACGCCACGATGGCCCGGGTGAGGGACGCGGTGGGCCTCCTGCCGGCGGCCCGCTGAGGCGGCCCGATGCCGGTCCATGGCGTGGCCGTCACGGTCCCGCAGCCGTGGGGCGACGAGCTCCAGGAGGCGCGGGAGCGCTTCGGCGACCCCATGGCGTCGGCCATCCCGCCGCACGTGACGCTCCTGCCGCCCACCGAGATCGCGCCCGAGGACCTCGATGACTTCTTCTTCCACCTCGAGGACGTCTGCTCCGGTTTCGAGCCGTTCCCCATGGTGCTCTCCGGCACCGGGACGTTCCGCCCGATCTCGCCCGTGGTGTTCGTCCAGGTCTCGCGTGGGCTCGCGCACTGCGAGGTGCTCGAGCACGCCATCCGCTCCGGGCCCGTGATGCGGCCGCTCGACTTCCCGTACCACCCGCACGTGACGATCGCCCACCACCTCGAGGACGCCGCGCTCGACCGCGCCTTCGACGACCTCGCCGACTTCCGATGCGACTTCACGGTGGAGTCCGTCGAGTTCTACGCCCACGACGAGGGCGTCTGGCGGGCGGTGCACTCCTTTCCCCTCGCGCACCGGTGACCGGGCGCCGGGCCGGGTGCCGCCCAAGGCATTGACCGCCGTCTCGTCCGTCCGAGCGCGACACATCGTGGCCGCAGGGTAAAAGTTTGGTCAAGAGGCTTGTGGCCAATTGGCTGCTTCCTCTAGTTTTCACCTGCCGCGCATCAGTGCGGTTCGGGGTCATGGCTTTTCAGTTGCTCACAGACAGGGTCATCCAGGGTGGACAACTGGCTTGCCAAAAATCCTGAGGCTTCGTCTCACGACCGGCTCGTGGCTCAGAGTCTCGCCGACGAACTGCGTGGGGTGTTGCCACGATGAGCGCCGAAACTGTTGCCTTCATCGGCGCGCTAACGTATCAGAATCGCGAGCTGCTCCCAGTGCTGCAGGAACAGCTGGCCGACAATGACGATCAGGTGCTCCCTCATTTGGTGATGGCTGACGTCGTCCGATGGCTCGTCGTGCATAGATCAGACGAAGAAGTCGTACGCTCGATCATCGATTGGCTCGAAAGGGCCTACGAGAGAGGGGACGACGACGTACGCGACGTTATCGCGGTCAGTGGCGTAGAGATGATTCCCGACCCAGGCCAGCCCGGGGCAGAGTTGCGCACCTACCTCGGACCGCAACTATCGACAGTCGACCCGTGGCCCGCGTGAGCATTCGCACGGCTATTCGGGCTCTTCACCAATGAGCGGTGGGAAACAGTGTGGCTCGCTGACGCGGCGGTGGCGCTGGACGAGGTGTTACGCGGCGCGCTCCACGGCGATGCGGTGGGCTGCGACGACGTGCTCGTAGTGGCCGACGAGCTCACCGACGACGGCCGCCCACGTCCGACCCTCCACCGCGAGGCGACCGGCTCGCCCCATCCGCTCGCGCGTAGGCGCGTCCGCGACGAGCCGCGTCACGTGACGGGCGAGGTCGGCGGGGTCGTCCGGGTCGAAGAGCCACCCGGTGACGCCGTGCGCGACGAGGTCGACCGGCCCGCCCCGCGCCGGTGCCACGACGGGCAGGCCGCTCGCCGCCGCCTCCTGCAGCGTCTGGCCGAAGGTCTCGCGCGTCCCGGGGTGGACGAACACGTCGAGCAGCCCGTAGGCATCCGCAAGGGCCTCACCCGAGCGCTGCCCGAGGAACACCGGCGGGCGGTTCGGGCGGCCGGGCATCCCCGCCACCGCCTCCGCCAGCCGGGTCGCGACCCGTGAACGGCTCGGCCCGTCACCCGTGATGACGAGCCGGGTGCCCGGGACGCCCGCCACGGCAGCGAGCCGCCCGAGCTCCTTCTCCGGGGCGATCCGGCCGACGTACCCGACGAGCACCTCCCCGTCCGGCGCGAGCTCGGCCCGCGCCCCGGCCGCCCGCTCGCGACGTGACGGGTCGAAGAGTGCCGTGTCGACGCCCCGCCCCCACCGTGCCGTCCGTCCGATGCCGTGCGACGCCAGCTCGGCGAGCGTGGGAGTGGAGGGTGCGAGGGTGAGGTCGGCGAGCTCGTGCACCCGCCGGATCCACCGCCACGCGGCGCCGGCGGCCTGGACACCGACGACGCCCGGGCCGTGCTGGGCGAGGTAGCTGGGCATGTCGGTCTGGTAGACGGCCACGGACGGGATGTCGAGCTGCCGGGCCACCGACAGCGCCCGTGCCCCGAGGACGAACGGCGACGCCACGTGGACGACGTCCGGCGAGGTCGCGCGCAGCAGGGCGCGAACGGCCCGGGTCGGGACGCCCATCGGGAAGGCGCGCACCGCCACCGACGGCACCTGGTGCACCGGGACACCCCGATGGGTGACCGGCGCCGGGCCGGGGCAGAGGACGGACACCTCGTGACCGCTCGCGCTCAGGCACTCGACGGCACGGCACACGCTGGTCGTGACGCCGTTGAGCGTCGGGAGGAAGGACTCGGTGACGACGACGATGCGCACACGTCCAGCGTCGAGGCCCCAGGGAGACTCCAGGCGACGTCCCGTCGTGTGTCGGGTGACCGCTGGGTGACGGGATACCCTCGGACCATGCCGGACGTCGAGGGGTTCTGGGCGGTCGTCCCCGCCGGCGGGGCCGGCACGCGCCTCTGGCCGCTCAGCCGCGCAGGCCACCCCAAGTTCCTCCTCGACCTCACCGGCAGCGGGCGCACCCTGCTCCAGGCCACCGTCGACCGCCTCACCCCGCTCACCGCCGACCGCGTCGTCGTCGTCACCGGGGCCGCGCACGCCGACTCCGTCCGCGGCCAGCTGCCCGGCCTCCCGCGGGACCGCGTCCTCGCCGAGCCGTCCCCGCGTGACTCGATGGCGGCCATCGGGCTCGCCGCCGCCGTCGTCGAGCGGATCGACCCGGACGCCGTCGTCGGCTCCTTCGCCGCCGACCACGTCATCCCCGACACCGGCGCCTTCCACACCGCCGTCCGGGAGGCCGTCGAGGTCGCACGCGACGGCCATCTCGTCACCCTCGGGGTGGAGCCCACCCACCCGGCCACGGGCTTCGGCTACATCCGGGCCGGCGAGCCGCTGGACGGCGCGTCCACCGCCCTGCGCGCGCTGGAGTTCGTCGAGAAGCCCGACGCCGAGCGCGCCGCCGCGTACCTGGAGACCGGCGGGTACCGCTGGAACGCCGGGATGTTCGTCGCCCGTGCCGGCACCCTCCTCGACCTCCTCACCCGATGGCATCCCGCGCTCGCCGCGGGGCTGCGGGAGATCGCCGCCGAACCGGCACGGCTGGACGACCTCTGGCCGCAGCTCGAGCGGATCGCCATCGACCACGCCGTCGCCGAGCCCGCCGCCGCGGACGGGCGGGTGGTCGTCGTCCCGGCGCCGTTTACCTGGGACGACATCGGCGACTTCGCGAGTCTCGGTTCGCTGCTGCCGGTGGAGGAGGGCGTCGCCGTCCTCGGGGACCGCGACCTGGTCCACGCCGCCGACACGCGCGGACTCGTCGTCCCCGCGGGTGGCCGCCGCGTCGCGGTCGTCGGGATGGACGACGTCGTCGTCGTCGACACCCCCGACGCCCTCCTCGTGACCACGCGGGCCCGGGCACAGGAGGTCAAGGGTGTCGTCGAGGCGCTGCGCGCCGAGGGGCGCACCCACCTGCTCTGAACGGGTTCGGCCGTCGACGAGCAGCTGTCGGGGCACCCGCGCGCCAAGACCGGGACCCGAATATGTTAGGAAACTTTACGCGTTCTGACCTGCGTAAACGTCGATATTTCCTCACTTGGGGATTGACAGCCATGGTGACGTGCCGATTGATTGTCGTCCGTCAGATGCAGCTCACCATCTCGGTAGGGGAAGTCTCGGATGATGCACAGGCGCGTTCTCGGGGCCGTCGCGGCGGCGTTCGCTCTGGTCGGTGGTGGCCTGGCCGCACCACCGGCCGCGGCGGCGGGCGAGCAGGTGCATATCTACCTCACCACCACCAGTGACGCCGGTGGCCGCACGGTCACTCGTGGCCTGCAGCAGCAGTCGCCCGTGTCGTTCGCCTCCGGCAGCGCGGGGGCCGACCAGACCATCAGGGTCGACGAGTCCGTCCAGTACCAGCAGTTCGAGGGAGCAGGGGCGTCGTTCACCGACACCGCGGCATGGCTCATGAGGGGTAGCGGTGCCCTCAGCCAGTCCACCCGGGACGAGGTGATGACGAAGCTCTTCAGCCCCACGTCCGGCATCGGCGTCAGCGCCGTCCGCAACGTGATCGGCTCCTCGGACCTGGCGCGGTCGAGCTACTCCTACGACAACACCTGCTGCGACCTCAACGACTTCTCGCTGGCTCGCGACGCCGACGTTCTCGCACTGACCGGACAGGCCGCGGACCTCAACCCGCAGCTGACGGTGTTCGCGTCGCCGTGGTCGGCTCCCCCCTGGATGAAGGACAACAACTCCCACCAGCAGGGCTACCTACGCGCCGAGTACTACAAGACCTACGCGCAGTACTTCGTCAAGTACATCCAGGGCTACCAGGCACGCGGCATCGACATCGACTACGTGACCGAGCAGAACGAGCCCGGCTGCTGCGAGAGCTACCCGTCCATGCAGTGGCCGATCTCCGGACTGCAGTCCTTCGCCAAGAACGACCTGCTCCCGGCCCTGCAGAGCGCCGGGCTGGGCACCAAGGTGCTGGTGCACGACTGGAACTACAGCGACTACGACAGGTGGGCCGCTCCTCTGGTCGACGACCCCGCCATCCGCAACCACCCGAACTTCGGCGGCGTGGCGTGGCACGGGTACGGAGGCAACCCGAGCAAGGCCACCTCGGTCCACCAGCAGTACCCGGCGATGAACCAGTACTTCACCGAGCACTCCGGCGGTACCTGGGTCGGCAACCAGCACGCCGAGGACGTCACCTCGATGATCGACTACACCCGCAACTGGGCCCGGTCGTGGACCAAGTGGAGTCTCGCGGTCGACCAGAACCGGGGCCCGCACAACGGCGGCTGTGGCACCTGCACCGGGCTGATCACCGTCCACAACGGCGACGGCCGTAGCGGCCAGGTCGACTACACCATCGAGTACTACACGATGGGACACCTGACCAAGTTCGTGAGGCCCGGCGCGCGGCGCATCGACTCCACCGCGAGCTCGACGGTCCCCAACGTGGCGTGGCAGAACCCCGACGGGTCCAAGGCCCTGATCGCGCACAACACCAGCGGAAGCACCCAGTCGGTGAAGGTGCAGTGGGGTGGGCAGTCCTTCACGTACGACCTTCCCACCCGCACCTCCGCGACCTTCACCTGGAACGGCACCCCGTCCGGTGGCGGGGGCGGGGGAGGCAGCGCCGGTCAGATCAGCGGACTCGGTGGGAAGTGCCTCGACGTCACGGAGGGCTCGACGGCCAACGGCACCCCGGCCCAGATGTGGACCTGCTACGCCGGCAGCCGCAACCAGACGTGGACGCTGGCATCCGACCAGACCGTGCGGGCCCTGGGCAAGTGCCTGGACATCGAGGGTCGGGGAGTCACGAACGGTTCGGTGGTTCAGATGTGGGACTGCCACGGAGGTGAGAACCAGCGGTGGGTCCACACCTCGGCCGGTGACCTGGTGAACCCGGCGTCCGACAAGTGTCTGGACGTCACCGACAAGAGCTCGGCCAACGGTGCGAGGCTGCAGATCTGGACGTGCACCGGCACGTCCAACCAGAAGTGGACGGTGCGTCGCTGACGAACCCTTCTGTGGTCCTCGACCACGGCGGCCCCGGCAGGCGCGATCCTGCCGGGGCCGCCGTGTTGGGTCACGGACGTCACCAGAGCATCCGCCGGGGTCGCCCTGGCCACCACGCGCATCGACGCGCAGGGCTCACGCGACGTCGCGGCGGGAGTAGGCGACCGCTCCTGCCGCGACGAGCGCGACGGCGACGGCGGTGAGGCCCACGGCCTCCGCGACGGCGAACGTCCCGCCGGGCAGCTGGGACAGGTGGGCGAACGGCGAGAGGTCGACCACCCATCCGGGGATCTGCATCGTCGGCCCGAGCTCGCCCACGAGGAACGCGACGAGCCCGACGCCCCACGCCGCGGCGGCGTACCGCGGCGCTGCTCCGACGAGCAGCGCCGCGACGCCGACGAGCACCCACACCGCCGGCAGCGTGGAGAGCGCGGCCGCCATCGTCTCGCGGAAACCGGGCGCCGCGTTGCTCGTGCGCGGGCCGAGCAGCCCGACGACGGAGCCGAGGACCACGAGAAGCATCGTCGGCAGGGCGACGCCGAGCGCCACGTGCGATCCGTACCAGGCGGTCCGGGTCGTCGGGGTCGTGAGCACGGACTCACCGGTTCCGCTTCGCTCCGCCGCGGCGAGCCGGAGGACGAGCGCGATGCCCGCCGCCGCGACGAGCGCGGCCACGAACTTCGTCTCGGTCGCGAGGAAGATGTCCTCGACCGTGCCCGCGGAGCCGCCGAGGGCCTCGAGCATCGACTGCATCTGCGGGTTGTCCGCGAGATCGCCGACCGATCCGAGCAGGGACCCGATGACGACACCGCCGACGACGAGCCCCACCGTCCAGCCGACGATCGACCCCGTCGCGAGCCGCGTGACGAGCCCGCCGGGGCCGGAGAGCAGGGAGCCGGCGCGCCGCGGACCGTTGCGCGCGGGCAGCAGGCCGGCGCCGAGGTCCCGGCGGCCGTTGACCAGCACCGCCACGGCGAGCCCGACCACGAGGACGAGTGCGCCCGCGCCGAGGAGCCACGTCCGGTCCGCGCCGTACGCCTCGACCCGACCCGCCCAGCCGAGGGGCGAGACCCAGCCGAGGCCCCGCAGTACGGAACCGTCGTCGACGGCGTCGTCGACGGCGCGCAGCACGTAGGCGGCCCCGAGCGTGCCGAAGGCCAGGCCGCCGGCCCCGCGCGTCGTCGAGGCGACCTGCGTGGCCACCGCCGCGATGCCCACGGCGGAGAGCCCGGCCGTGAGCCAGGCGGCCCCGAACGCCACGGAGCCGGCGGCATCCATCCCGAGACCCGCGAGACCGGCGGCGGAGAGCCCGGATGCGAGGAGCACCGCGGCGACGGCGAGGACGACCGCGGAGGCGAGCGGTGCCCAACGGCCCACCGCACCCGCCGCGAGGAGCTCGAGGCGGCCGTCCTCCTCCTCGGTGCGGGTGTGCCGCCGGACGACGACGATCGCGAGCACCGAGGTGAGCACCGCACCCATCATCACCGTCTTGAAGACGGCGAACGCGTCGGCCGTCTGGGACGACACCGGTCCGTAGAGCGCGAGCACCGCGGGGTTGGCGATGATGCCCGCGAGCTCGCCGGCGACCGACTCGTCGTCCGGGTAGAGGTCGAGCGTGGCCCGGGCGGAGCCGACCGACAGCAGGACCAGACCGAGGAGGCTCGCCGGGACGAGCACCCGGTCGCGCCGCAGCGCGAAGCGCAGCAGCCGGCCGGTGCCGGCGAGGCCGGTCACGACGTGGCCGGTCACGGGGCGGCTCCGTCGTAGCGCGCGAGGAACAGCTCCTCGAGCGACGGGGGCTGGCAGGTGAGGTCGGCGAGCCCACGCGCGGAGAGCTCGGCGACCAGTGCGCCGAGGTGCTCGGCCGCGACCGTGCAGGAGAGGTGGTCGCCGTCCAGCTCGACGTCGTCGACCCCCGGCCAGGCGGCGGCCTCGGTGGTGGTCGGGGGAGCGGCGAGCCGGGCGCGGACCCGGCTGCGGGTCAGGTGCCGGAGCTCGGCGAGGGTGCCGGTCTCGACGACGCGCCCGGAACGCACGATGCTCACCCGGTCGCAGACCGCCTCGACCTCGTTCAGCAGGTGGCTGGAGAGCAGGACGGTCCGGCCTGCCCGCCGGGCCTCGGCGAGCTCCTCCTGGAAGACCCGCTCCATCAGCGGGTCGAGCCCGGCCGTCGGCTCGTCGAGGAGCAGGAGAGGGACGTCGCTCGCCAGGGCCGACACGAGCGCCACCTTCTGCC
The DNA here is from genome assembly GCF_016888005.1 of Phycicoccus sp. CSK15P-2. GTDB lineage: Bacteria > Actinomycetota > Actinomycetes > Actinomycetales > Dermatophilaceae > Phycicoccus. Next base: position 141,979 of record NZ_JAFDVE010000002.1, read on the forward strand.
GGTTGCCCTTGCTGTACGCCTTGCCCTTCTTCGTCTCGTCGAGGTCGAACCGCTCGACGAGGTGACGGCGGCGCTCCTCGTCGACTCCGCCGCGGAGCCGGGCCATGAGGTCGATCGTCTCGCCGCCGGAGAGGGTCGGCCAGAGGACGACGTCGCCGGGGACGTAGGCGAGCCGGCGGTGCAGCTCAGTGGCGTCCCGCCAGGGGTCGCTGCCGAGCACGGTCGCGCTGCCGGCGTCAGGCCGCAGGAGACCGAGGAGCGCCCGCAGGGTCGTCGACTTGCCGGCGCCGTTGGGGCCGAGGAAGCCGTGCACCTCGCCCTGGGCCACCGTGAGGTCGAGCCCGTCGAGGGCGACGGTGCGTCCGAAGGTCTTGCGGAGCCCGGAGACGGTGACGGCGTCGGTCATGCCATCGACCGTACACCTGGTTCAGAAGTTTGTGAATGTTGTAACCTTCCGACATGTCCGCCGCCGACGAGCATCCATCCACCGGCCACGAGCTGCCGTCGGTCGACGTCGTCGAGGCCCTCGGGGCGGGCATCGCCGCGGCCGGCGTCGCGTTGCTCCCGGCCCGGGTTTTCGCCGCGCTGCTCGCCACCGAGGACGGCCGGCTCACCTCCGCCGAGCTGGTCGACCTGCTCGAGGTCAGCCCCGCCGCCGTCTCGGGCGCGGTGAAGTACCTCGGCCAGGTACGGATGATCCGCCGTGAGCGGGAGCGCGGCTCTCGCCGGGACGTCTACGTCGTCCGGGACGACGCCTGGCACGACGTCCTCATGCAGAAGGACCAGATCTACGCGCCGATGCTCACCGCCCTCGTCGCCGCCCGGCACTCGGTCGGCGACACCACGCGCGCGGGCGAGCGCATCCAGCTGTCCGTCGAGTTCCTCGAGTTCATCCAGGCCGAGATGGATGCCATCGCCGAGCGCTGGGAGCGGTACAAGAAGGAGCGCTCGGACCGAGCATCACGCCCGTAGCCACGGCCCGAGCGGCACGGCGATAGAATCGGCCACCTCATGAACGACGATGCCCTTCTCGCTGCCCTCGGCGAGCGCATCGCCTCGCTGTCACCCGAGCTCATCGACCTCCGGCGGGACCTCCACGCCCACCCCGAGCTGTCCCGCGAGGAGACGCGCACGACCGAGGTCGTCGCTCGACGTCTCGACGCCGCGGGCGTCGCGGTCCGCCTGCTGCCGGGCACCGGCCTGGTCGCCGACCTCGGTGCCCCCGAGCCCGTGTTCCGTGTCGCGCTGCGCGCCGACATGGATGCCCTGCCGGTCCGCGAGCGCTCCGGGCTGGAGTTCTCCTCGAAGGCCCCGGGCGTCTGCCACGCGTGCGGGCACGACGTCCACGTGGCCGGCCTGGTCGGCGCGGTGCTCGCGCTCGCCACCGTGCAGGACGTCCTCGTCGAGCGCGGCATCGCCGTGCGTGCGGTCGTCCAAGCCGCCGAGGAGGTCATGCCGGGGGGCGCGCTCGACGCCATCACCGCCGGAGCGCTCGAGGGCGTCGACACCATCTTCGCCGTCCACTGCGACCCGAGCATCGACGCCGGCGAGGTCGGCCTGCGCGAGGGCGCACTCACCGCCGCCGCGGACCAGGTCATCGTCTCGCTGCACGGCCGTGGAGGTCACACCTCCCGTCCGCAGCTCACCGAGGACCTCGTCTTCGCGCTCGCCAAGGTCGTCACCGACGTCCCGGCCGTGCTCGGGCGCCGGCTCGACCCGCGCACCGGCGCGGCGCTCGTCTGGGGCACCGTGCAGGCCGGGCAGGTCGCCAACGTCATCCCGTCGAGCGGCGAGTGCCGCGGCACCCTCCGGATGCTCGACGCCGAGTCCTGGCTCACCGTCGGGCCGCTGCTCGAGGAGATCGTCCAGGGGGTCGTCCAGCCCTACGGGGTCCAGGCGAAGGTCGAGCGCCGCAAGGGCGTGCCGCCGGTGGTCAACACGGCCGACGCCATCTCGGCACTGCGGCGGGCCGCACTCGCCAGCCATGTCACCCCGGTCCCCACCGCGCAGTCGCTCGGGGGCGAGGACTTCTCGTGGTACCTCGACCACTGCACCGGGGCGATGGCCCGGCTCGGCACCCGCACGGCCGGCGGCCCCACGTACGACCTCCACCAGGGTGACCTCGTCGTCGACGAGAGCGCCGTGGCCCACGCCGCGCGGCTGCTCGCCACGGTCGCGGTGGTCCGCGGCCTGGACGCCCGGCGCGAGGTCGAGGAGGGGCGATGACCACGCCGGAGGTCGACTGGGGCGCGCTGCACGCCGAGGCCGTCCGGATGACCGAGCGGGCCTACTGCCCGTACAGCGGCTTCCCGGTCGGGGTCGCGGGGCTCGTCGACGACGGCCGCGTCGTGTCGGGCTGCAACGTCGAGAACGCCGGCTACGGCGTGACGCTGTGCGCCGAGTGCGGGATGGTCTCGTCGCTGCACGCCACCGGTGGGGGGCGGCTCGTGGCGGTCTGGTGCGTCGACGGCCGCGGCGAGACCCTCATGCCGTGCGGTCGCTGCCGCCAGCTGCTGTGGGAGAACGGCACCGCCGAGACCCTGCTGCGTACCCCGGAGGGCGACCTCCCGATGCGTCAGGTGCTGCCGCAGGCGTTCGGCGCCGAGGACCTCGAGACCCGCCGCCCCTGACGCGTCGCCCCGGGTGCCCGCAGCGTGCCCCGGGCGCGCTCGACACACGAGTTCGTCCACGAGACACGCCCTCCGAACCCGTGTCTCGTGGACATTTCGGGGTCACCCCGAAATGTCCAGCGGGGCTGGGGAGGGGTGGCGGGGTGGCCGGCGGATGGCTGCCATGATGACGGGGTGAGCGAACCCTTCGACGCCGTCGACGTCATCACCCACAAGCGAGACCGCCACGAGCTCGCCGACGACGAGATCCGCTGGGTCGTCGACGCCTACACCCGCGGCGCCGTGGCCGACGAGCAGATGAGCGCGCTCGCGATGGCCGTCCTCCTCAACGGGATGACCCGCCGCGAGATCTCCACGTGGACCACCGCGATGATCGCCAGCGGCGAGCGGATGGACTTCTCCGCGCTCTCGCGCCCGACCGCCGACAAGCACTCCACCGGCGGTGTCGGCGACAAGATCACCCTCCCGCTGGCCCCGCTCGTCGCGGTGTTCGGCGTCGCCGTTCCGCAGCTCTCCGGCCGCGGCCTCGGCCACACCGGCGGCACCCTCGACAAGCTCGAGTCGATCGCCGGCTGGCAGGCATCGCTCTCGGGCGACGCGATGCTCCGCCAGCTCGACGACGTCGGCGCGGTCGTGTGCGCCGCCGGCTCCGGGCTCGCCCCGGCCGACAAGAAGCTCTACGCGCTGCGCGACGTCACCGGCACGGTCGAGGCCATCCCGCTCATCGCCTCGTCGATCATGAGCAAGAAGATCGCCGAGGGCACCGGTGCGCTCGTCCTCGACGTCAAGGTCGGCAGCGGCGCATTCATGAAGACCCAGGAGGACGCCACCGAGCTCGCCCGCACGATGGTCGACCTCGGCACCGACGCCGGCGTCACGACGGTCGCGCTGCTCACCGACATGTCGACCCCCCTCGGGCTGACCGCCGGCAACGCGCTCGAGGTCCGCGAGTCGGTCGAGGTCCTCGCGGGTGGCGGTCCGCCCGACGTCGTCGAGCTCACCGTCCGGCTCGCCGAGGAGATGCTCGAGGCCGCCGGACGCGGAGGCCAGGACGTCGCCGCCGCGCTCGCCGACGGCCGCGCGATGGACGTCTGGCGTCGGATGGTCGCGGCCCAGGGCGGCGACCCGGACGCCGCCCTGCCGACGGCGAAGCACACCGACGACGTCCTCGCCCCCGCGGACGGCGTCATCACGTCGATGGACGCCTACGCCGTGGGCGTCGCGGCGTGGAGGCTCGGGGCCGGCCGGGCCCGCAAGGAGGACCCCGTGCAGGCCGGCGCCGGGGTCGAGCTGCACGTCAAACCCGGCGCGAGCGTCCGGGCAGGAGAGCGGATGATGACGCTGCACACCGACACCCCCGACCGGTTCGAGCGGGCGAGAGCAGCGCTCGAGGGCGCCGTGTTCGTCGCGCCCGAGGGCTCGCGCCCGGTGCTCGGCCCGGTCGTCATCGACCGGATCGGCGGTGCGGACGCCGGCCGCTGAGGGCCTCCAGGGCGCGGCCGACGACGCCTCCCGGACGCGCGGACGCCGCCCGCCGTGAGGGGCGAGCGGCGTCCGGTACCTGCCTGGCTCAGAACCAGTGCTTGCGCCCTCCGATGGCGCGCCCCGTCGACCCGAGGACCGCGAGGACGGCGCCGACGACGACGAGGATGACCCCCAGCGTCGTGAGGATCGAGATGCCGGCGATGAGCCCGATGACGAGCAGGATGAGGCCGAGGACGATCACGTGGTGTCTCCTTGAGGTGGTGTCACGTCTCTGTCGAGAGTTTGTCCAACGTATCGGGTCTCGGGGTCGATGGCCAGCCTCCGGTGCAGACGGGATCCGACCGTCCCGCCGGGAGCTGCTCGGGCAGGGCTTCCCCGGCAGAGCTCCACCGGGAGGGCTCGGTAGGGTCTCCGGTGTGACGCGTACGCCGAGGACCCACCCCCGCCCCGCGGACCGGCGCGCGTGATGGCCATCTCCTCCGACATCGTCCGGCGCGTCCCCAAGGCGCTGCTGCACGACCACCTCGACGGCGGTCTCCGACCGTCGACGGTCGTCGAGCTCGCCGAGTCCGGCGGCTACGCGGGCCTGCCGACCACCGACCCCGAGGCGCTCGGTACCTGGTTCCGGGACGCCGCCGACTCCGGGTCGCTCGAGCGCTACCTCGAGACCTTCGCGCACACCGTCGCGGTGATGCAGACCGAGGAGCAGCTGACCCGCGTGGCTCGCGAGTGCGCGCTCGACCTCGCGGCCGACGGCGTCGTCTACGCGGAGTCCCGCTTCGCCCCCGAGCTGCACCTCGCGGGCGGCCTGCCGCTCGACCGTGTCGTCGACGCCGTCCTCGCCGGGTTCCGCGAGGGTGAGCAGGAGGCCGCCGCGGCCGGCACCCCCATCCGGGTGCGGGCCCTGCTCACCGCGATGCGGCACGCCGCGAACAGCCGTGAGATCGCCGAGCTGGCCGTCACCTACCGCGACCGCGGCGTCGGGGGCTTCGACATCGCCGGCGCGGAGGCCGGCTTCCCGCCCACCCGGCACCTCGACGCCTTCGAGTACCTCCGCCGCGAGAACGCGCACTTCACCATCCACGCAGGCGAGGCCTTCGGGCTGCCGAGCATCTGGGAGGCCATCCAGTGGTGCGGCGCCGACCGGCTCGGGCACGGCGTGCGGATCGTCGACGACGTCGAGCAGGGTGGGGACGGCCGCCCGCTGCTCGGCCGGCTCGCCGCGTACGTCCGAGACCGCCGCATCCCGCTCGAGATGTGCCCGAGCTCGAACATCCAGACCGGCGCGGCCGAGTCCGTCGCCGGCCATCCGATCACCCTCCTCAAGGACCTCCGCTTCCGGGTGACGGTCAACACCGACAACCGGCTCATGAGCGGGACGTCGATGAGCCGCGAGATGCAGCTGCTCGTCGACGAGGCCGGGTGGACGCTCGAGGACCTGCGGTGGGTGACGACCAACGCGATGAAGTCGGCGTTCCTCCCCTTCGACGAGCGGCTCGACCTCATCGAGAGCGTCGTCAAGCCGGGCTACGCCGCACTCGGCTCGGCCCGCTGACGACCGGACGGGCCCGACGGGTCCGACGGGACCGGCCCGACCACTCAGCCCAGCGGGTCGTCGGCGACGACGCGGGACCGCAGGGCCCGCTCGCGGGCGAGCCGGTCGCCGTCCCGGCGCCGCCGCTCGGCGACCACCGCGGCCAGCACGTACTCGCCGTGGAAGCCCGGCGGCGGGGCGGGTGCGACGAACCGCAGCACCTCGCCGAGCAGCTCGGCGCCGATCACCTGGCGGGAGTGCGGGTCGAGCACGGGCGAGCGCGCGAGGAACTGGCGCACGGAGACGGTCAGCCCTGACGGAAGCGCCGCGACGTCGGCGTTCGCCGCCCAGGCCGCGAGTGGCGGAGGCATCTGCGGCGGGTACGGCAGGTGCATCCGGGAGCGCTGCGTCACGACGTACGTGCCGGCCGCCATGTCCCCGAGCCGCTTGGACCGGGAGCTGACGACCGACGCGATGAGCGCGGGGACCCCGGCGAAGAGCGGGAACCAGATCTCGACGAAGCCCACCAGCGCGCGGGCCACGGCGTGCCGCGAGGTGATGGGGCCGCCGTCGTCACGCACCACCCGCAGCCCGAGGGCCAGCTTGCCGAGCGTCCGGCCCCGGGTCAGGGTCTCGACCGTCGCCGGCAGCCCGACGAGCACGGCCACGACGGCCACGAGCGTCACCGCGGTGCCGGCTGCCTCCGAGACGTCCGAGACCAGCCAGCCCACGCCCCACGTCACGCCGATGAGGAGGACGACCGCGACGACGATGTCGATGAGCCCGCTCGCCGCGCGCACCATGGTCGAGGCCACGGGCAGCTCGACGGCCACGCCCTCACCGGTGACGACGTCCTCGGACGCGTACGCCCGGTACCCGGTCTCGGTCTCCACGGAGGCAAGGCTAGCCGGAGCACCCGGTCCGGCACCGGCCCTCGGCCCGACGAGGGTGCGCTCAACCCTCTTCGTAGACGGCCATGGCCTCGACGACCGGCGCGACCGCATTCCGCGTGGAGGTGACCTGCTCGTCGTCCTTCGACGTGGCCGGGCCGGACGCCTCGCCGCCGGTCGTGTCGAGCAGGACGGCGTTGCCGACCCGGACGAGGCGGAAGAGGTCGGTGGCGATCGCCGGACCGCCCTCGCCCATCGCGTACGCCTTCGACCACAGGAGGCTGTCGGCGCCCTCGACGGCACCGAGGACCGTGACGGCCTCGCCCTCCGGGCTCCCCGCGCAGGCGTCGACCGTCCGCGCCGTCCAGTCCATCGCCGCCTCGGCCTCGGCGACGTCGCCGAAGACCATGAGCGTCCGGCTGCGGAAGTCCTCCCCGCCGAGGAAGCGCACCGAGGCGACCGACGCGGCGTCGCCGCCGGTGAGGATGCGCTGGTCGCACACCATGACCCCCTCGCCGGGGCCGCGCTCCACGACGACCTCCGTGCCGTCCTCGTTGATGTCCGGGTAGCCCACCGCGAGGGGGATGTCGTCCGCGATGGTCGTGGTCTCCGACGGCTCGGCCTCGGTCGGCGACTCCGACGGGCTCGGGGTCGGCGTGCTCGGGGCGGCGCTCGGGCTCGGGCTGGGGGTGGCCGTCGCCGACGGGGACGTCGCGGGCAGGGGGGCCGCCTCGTCGCTGCCGGTCAGCAGCACGGCCGAGCCGACGGCGGCGGCAGCCACGACGGCGACGAGGCCACCCGCGGCCGCCTGACGACGGCGGCGGCGCCGGTCGCCGAGACCACGCACGGACGCGGCGTCGAGGGCGGGCCAGACGTGGTCGGGCTGCCGGAGGTCGTCGAGGGCGTCGAGGACGTCGCGCTCACGGGGGTCGAGGTCAGCCATGGTGGGCTCCTTCGTGGAGAAGGGTGGCGAGAGCGGTGCGGCCGCGCGCGAGGCGGGCCTTGACGGTGCCGACGGGGACGCCGGTCTCGGCGGCGACCTCGGCGACGGGCAGGTCCGCGAGGTGGTGCAGCACGATGGCCCGCCGCTGCGCCTCCGGCAGGGCCCGCAGTGCCGTGACGACGGCGACCCGGGTCTCGTCCGGCGGTCCCTCATGGGTGGCGAGGCCGAGGGCGCGGTCCGGGTCACGCCGGCCGCGGACCATCCGGCGCCAGCGCGACACGGCCAGCCGGTAGGCGGTGGTGCGGATCCAGGCGTCCCGCCCGCCGTCCGAGCTGAGGTCGCGACGGCGGGACCAGGCGCGCACGAACGCCTCCTGGACGCAGTCCGCGGCCTCCTCCCGGTCACCGATCATGGCGTGGATCTGGTGGACGAGGCGGGGATACGCCTGGTCGTACCAGGCGTCGAACTCGGCGGGGTCCATCACGCTCCTGCAGGCGCTCGGGTGGGGCGGTCTCGACAGGGATACGCTCTCGCGGCCCGGTCGGTTGCATCCCATCCTGTGCCCGACCGGCGAACGGAGCACCTAGGCTGACGCCCGTGGACCTGGACGCGTACGTCGCCGCGCACCTCGCCCAGTGGCAGCGGCTCGAAGAGCTGGTCGGCCGGCGGCACCTCACGGGGGCGGAGGCCGACGAGCTCATCGACCTCTACCAGCGCGTCTCCACCCACCTGTCGGTCGTCCGCTCGGCGAGTCCCGACCCGTCCGTCGTCGCCCACCTGTCCTCGCTGCTCGCCCGCGCCCGGCTCTCCGCCGGCGGGCGCCGTTCCACCGCGTGGAGCGACCTGCGCGGGTTCTTCACGACGACCTTCCCCGCCGCGCTGTACCGGCTGCGCTGGTGGTGGGTCACGACGGCCCTGCTCAACGTCGCCGTCGCGTTCGGGGTCGGCTGGTACGCCTACCTCCATCCTCGGGTGTGGACCTCGCGGATGACGCCGGAGCAGATCGAGTCCTTCGTCGGCACCGACTTCGAGGGCTACTACTCGGAGTACGCACACCTCGACTTCGCGGGCATGGTCTGGACGAACAACGCCTGGGTGGCGGCACTGTGCGTGGCCACCGGCATCCTCGGCCTGCCGGTGCTCTACATCCTCGTCTCCAACGTCGTCAACGTCGGGATCGCCGGGGCACTCATGGCCTACCACGACCGGACCGGCCTGTTCTTCGGGCTGATCCTGCCGCACGGCCTCCTCGAGCTCACGGCCGTGTTCGTCGCCGCCGCGGTCGGCCTGCGGATCTTCTGGTCGTGGGTGAGCCCGGGCCCGCGGCCCCGGCTCGAGTCGCTCGCGCACGAGGTCCGCTCGGCGATGGCGGTCGTCTTCGGCCTGGCCGTCGTGCTGTTCGTCAGCGGTGTCATCGAGGGGTTCGTCACCCCGTCCGGCCTGCCCACCTGGGCCCGCATCACGATCGGCGTCGTCGCCGAGCTCGTCTTCGTCCTCTACGTCTTCGTCGTCGGCCGCGCCGCGGCGGCTCGCGGGGCGACCGGGGACCTCGACGCGCGGGACGTCGGAGCGCTCGTCCCCGTCGCCGGCTGAGTCCTGCCAACCTCCCGTCCCCTTCCCGCCCGAGAACGTGGGTGAACACGCCGCCGCGGAAGGTGCGGCGTGTTCACCCACGTTCGCGAAGAGGGGCAGCGCGCAGAGCCAAGAGGGCTCGGTCAGAGCAGACCCTGGCGCTTCAGCGCGAGGTAGTGGTCGGCGAGGCGGACGGGGAGCTCGTCGGGAGGAGCGTCGAGGACGTCCACCCCGACCCGCCCCAGGGCCTCTGCCGCGGCGTCGCGCAGCGACCTGGTGCGCTCGGCCGCAGCGGCGTCCCAGACCTCCGCGGAGCCGTCGCGGGACCGGCTCATGGCGTCGATCGCGGGGTCGGCGACGGACGCCAGGACCACCCGGTGGTGCGCGACGAGCGAGGGCAGTACCGGGATGAGGCCCTCCTCGACGGCGGCGGGCTCGAGCGGGCTCAGGAGGACGACGAGCGAGCGCTGGGTGCTCCGCGCGACCTCGCCGGCGAGCACGCCCCAGTCGGTCTCGACGAGCCGCGGGTCCACCGGGGCGAGCCTGCTGATGGCGTCGTGCAGCAGCGTGGCGCGGTCGGCGCCGGAGATCCGGGCACGCACGGTACGGTCGCCGGCGACCACCTGCACGCGGTCGCGGGCGTGCCCGGCGAGCGCGGTGAGGAGCAGCGCGGCGTCCATCGCCGCGTCCAGCCGGGGCGCGTCGCCCACCCGGCCGGCGCTGGTCCGGCCGGTGTCGAGGACGACGAGGATCCGGCGGTGCTGCTCGGGCTGCCAGGTGCGCACGACGAGCGCGCGGCGGCGGGCGGTCGCGCGCCAGTCGATCGAGCGGACGTCGTCGCCCTCCACGTAGTCGCGCAGGCTGTCGAACTCGGTGCCCTGGCCCCTCGTGCGGACGGCGGCCCGGCCGTCGATCTGGCGAAGCATCGCGAGGCGGCTCGGCAGGTGCTTGCGGGCCGGGAACGGGTGCAGCACCCGCACCCGGCCGGGCACCTCGACCGACCGCTGCCGGGCCAGCAGCCGCAGCGGCCCGACGGTCCGTGCCGTGACGCGGTCGGCGAGCCGGTCGCCGCGGCGGGTGGGGGAGAGGACGGTCGTGACGCGTCGGCGCTCGCCGGGCGGCACCGTGAGCCGGTGGCTGCCCGGCCGGCTGCCGGCGGACGGCGGCCAGGCGTCCCGGACCAGACCCCGGAGGGTCCGCCGACCGGTGTTCTCGACGACGAGGTGGGTCCGTGCCGACTCCCCGAGACGCACCTGGTCGTCCCCCTCGCGGGTGATCGCCAGGGCGGTCGGGGACGCCGCGAGGAGGGCGTCGAGGGCGCACAGCACGACGACGACGCCGATCCACGCCCAGACGGTCGACTCCGCGGGCCGGAGCACCACGGGGACGACGCCGAGCAGGACCAGCGCCGCGGCGCGCGTCGTCGGGACCATCAGCGCGGAACGGGCACCGAGGTGAGGACGCTGTGCAGGACGGAGGTGACGGACGTCCCCTCGAGCTCGGCCTCCGGCCGGAGCATCAGACGGTGCGCCAGCGTGGAGACGGCGAGGGACTTCACGTCGTCCGGCGTGACGTACCCGCGCCCACTGAGCCAGGCCCAGGCCCGGCTCGTCGCGAGCAGCGCGGTGGCGCCACGGGGCGAGACCCCGAGGGCGAGGGAGGGCGAGACCCGGGTGGCCCGGGCGATGTCGACGATGTAGCCGAGCACCTCGGGCGCCACCTCCACGGCACGGACGGCCGCCGCGCCGGCCTCCAGGTCGGCGGCGCTCGCCACCGGCCGGATGCCCGCGGCGCCGAGGTCGCGCGGGTCGAAGCCGGAGGCGTGGCGCCGGAGCACCGAGACCTCGTCCTCGCGCTCGGGCACCGGCAGCACGACCTTGAGGAGGAAGCGGTCGAGCTGGGCCTCCGGCAGCGGGTAGGTGCCCTCGTACTCGACCGGGTTCTGGGTCGCGGCGACGAGGAACGGCGTGGTCAGGGTGTGCGGCGTTCCGTCGACGGTGACCTGCCGCTCCTCCATGGCCTCGAGCAGGGCGGACTGCGTCTTCGGGGGCGTGCGGTTGATCTCGTCGGCGAGGAGGAGGTTGGTGAAGACCGGGCCTGGCCGGAACTCGAACTCGCCGTCCTTGGCGTCGTAGACGAGCGACCCGGTGAGGTCGCCGGGCATGAGGTCGGGGGTGAACTGCACCCGCTTGGTGCCGACGTCGAGCGCCGCCGACAGGGAGCGCACGAGCAGCGTCTTGGCGACTCCCGGCACCCCCTCGAGGAGGATGTGGCCGCGGCAGAGCAGGGCGACGAGCAGGCCGGCGACCGCGGCGTCCTGCCCGACGACGGCCTTGCCGACCTCCTCCCGGACCCGGACGAGCGCGGCGCGGGCGTCGGCGGCCTGGGGCGCGGGGGCCTGCGGCTCGGCGGCCTGGGGCTCGGCGGCCTCGGGCGCGGGGGTGCTGGGTTCGCTCATGGGGTGCTGACCTTCTCCTCGAGGCTGGTGAGCTGTTGGGCGAGGGTGACGAGGGCGGCCTCGTCGGCGGGGGCGGCCCCGCGGAGCAGGAGGTCGACCGCGGCGGCGTCCAGACCGGTGGCGGCGGCTGCCGCTCGCGCGACGTCGTCGGTCGGTGCGCCCCGGGTCAGCCCGAGGCGGGTCGCCAGGCGGGTGGCCGTGGCGCGGCGGAGGACGGCGGCCGCGCGGGACCGGTCGGCGGCGCTGCGGTACATCCGGGCGCGGTCCTCGGTGGTCTCCGTGGCCCGGACGACGACCGGCAGCGGCTCCGGGACGAGCCGGCCGAGCCGGCGCCCACGGGCCACCGCGAAGACGACGAATGCCAGCGAGACGACGACCGCGGCCGTGGTGGTCCACGCCGGCCAGACGGCCTCGGCCTCCTCGCCCGTGGGCGGGTTCTCGGTGACGTCGGCGGCGGTCGGGTGGTACCAGACGAGGTGCGGCGAGGCGCCGAGGAGCCGGACGACGAGGCCGGCGTGCTCGGACTCGACGACGAAGCGGTTCGTGGCGGCGTCGGGGAAGCCGACGACGGTGACGGGTGCGTGGGTGCTGCCGGCCGGGAGGTCGACCACGGCGTAGCCGCTGGGTGGGCGCTCGGACTGGGGGACGTCGTCGGGGACCTCGAGGGGGTAGCAGCCGGTGGCGCCCTGGGGCAGGGACGGGCCGTCGGCCACGATGCTCCACGTCACGCGGCTCACCCGGTCGTCGGGGCGCACCCAGGGGAGCGAGCAACGGGGGATGTCGGCGTCGACGGGTGCGTAGGTGATGCCCAGCCCGAGCCCGAGGTCGCCGAGCACGTCCGGTGCGCCGTCGAGGAAGACGACACGGTCCGCGTCGCGGGTCCGCTCCAGCATTCGCCGGGCGGCCGCGGTGGTCAGCATCTCGGTGTTGCCCACGACGACGGTGCTCCCGGGCCGGTCACCGCCGGCGTCGAGCACCTCTCCCGCCGTCTCGGCGACGTCGACGTCGATGCCGCGGTCGCGGAGCACCTCGACGAGCGCCCCCGTGCCGCGCTGGCCCGTGCCGTCGGGGTGCAGGTAGTCCTGCGGCGCGGGCGACCCCGCGACGAGGGCCAGCACGATGCCGCCGAGGACGAGGAGGACGACCCACCCGACGACCCCCCGGACGCGGCGGAGCGTCGGGTCGGTGTGCGCGGCGGGCCGGACCCCCTCGGTCGCCGACGATCCGGCCGGGGTCGCGGTCGTCGTCATCCGACGGTCTCCACGACGGCGGGGGCACGCCGTGGCCCGGCCGTGCCGAGGCGGTCGTCGAGGCCGAGGAGCTCGCGGGCCTGCTCCTCGGTGGCTCGGCGGTCCCCGTAGCGGACGGCGTCGAAGGCGTCGGCCGCGGCCAGGAGGGCGGGCTGCTCGTCGGGGAACGGGGCGGTGAGCGCCACCGCGACCTCGTGGGCGGTCCGTCCCGGGGCGTCGTCGAGGACGACCCGCTCGACGGCACGCCGGGCGACGGCCCGCAGCCCGTCGAGGACCGCGGTGTCCCAGTCGCCGGCGGCGAGGGCGTCCCGGGCCTGCCGGCGGAGGGTGTCGGCCGGGACGTCCGGCACGTCGAGCTCACCCGACCGGTCGCCCGGTCCGGTGCGGCCGACCTCGCGGCGGAGCACCACGGCCAGGACGGCGGCGACGGCCGCGAGCACCAGACCGATGGCGATCGGCAGCACCACGGACGGCAGCTCGCCGGACGGGCCGCTCTCGAGGAGCTGCTGTAGCCACTCACGGAGCCGGTCGAGCAGGCCCGGTTGGGACTGGTACCGGCCACTCGTGAGCTCGTCGGCGAGCCAGCGGCGGGCGTCGTCCGAGGACGGGTCGAGCGGGGCGTCGAGCGGCGCGGCGAGAGGCATGGGAGCGGCGGTCAGGACGTCGTGACCGGCCACGGCGGTGGCGCGGCGCCCTGGGCGGTCTGGACGAGCTGGACGTCCAGGCCCTCGGAGCGGATCCGCCCGTCGACGTACAGGAGAGCGTCGATGCCGGCGCTGAACGGGGTGGTGAGCGCGCCGGTGATGAGCGCGGCGATGCCGGCGGTCACGGTCTGGAGCACGAAGAAGTTCCCGCCCGAGGGGTCGTCGGCGACCGTCACCATCATCACCATCATGAGCGCGAACGAGATGGGCATCGTGATGACCGACCCGGCCACGCCGACGATGATCCCGGTGAGCAGCCGGATGCCGAGGACCCGCCAGAAGGGGCCTTTCAGGGGGCTGCCCACGAGGTGCATCGACCGGCGGAGGGCGTGGACGACGCCGACGCGCTCGAGGACGATGGCGGGCGTGGCGAACGCCCAGGCCGTGGAGAGGTAGCCGAGCACGAGGAACGCGACGAGCGCGGCGCCGAGGATGAGCAGGGCGGCCAGGGCGATGCTGCCGTCGTCCGACGCGCCGACGGCGATCACGAACGCGAGGGGGAGGCCGACGAGACCGCCGAGGACGACGACCCCGGCCAGCATGCTGACGAGGACGGCGCCGACGAGGGCCGGGACGCGGCTCCGCGTGGCACGCCACGTCCCGCCCATCCCGACCTTGCGTCCGAGCACCGCCTGGCCGACGACCTGCGCGAGGAAGCCCGCGAGGAGGATCGCCGACAGGAGCTGCCCGATGTACGGCAGGTACATCCCGACGATGCCGAGGCCGAAACCGTCCGGGAAGGTGTCCGACGCGCCGCTCGACCCGGTCTCGAGCATGGTGATCTCGCTCTGCGAGGCGAGCCAGGTGCCGAGCGCGGTCGTGGGCAGGAGGAACGCGAAGGAGGTGAGGGTGGCGAGCCCGATCGTGGCGCCGGGGTTGCCGCGGACCGCCTTGAGGACGGCACCGTAGAGGTCGCCGAGGGCGAGCGGCCGCAGCGGGATGATGCCGGGACGGACGTCCATCCGCGCGTAGGGCGCGGCCGTGGGCGCCCCGGGCGGGGGCGGCAGGTGGCCCGCAGGTGCCGGGCCGGGGCCGGCTCCGGGTGGAGGGGGCGGCGCGTACGGTGCCGGGGGCGCAGGGGGCTGCGCCACTCCGGACCCCGGGGCCACCCAGGGCTGGTCGCTCATCGGTCGGTCCCCCTTGTCGGCACGGCGACACCCTAACCGAGGAGCACCCCCTCGATGGCCGAGGGGCGGGAAACCGAGGCACCCAGGGCGGTCTGCCGGGCGACGGTTCCGGGCTGGTCGCGCATGAGCCGCCAGCCGCGCCGGACGAGGACGGCAGGGGGCTTGCGGCGTTCGCGCAGGTCCCGGACCAGCCGTCGCACGAAGACGACCGCCGGGTGGTGGTGGACGCACCAGGCGCTGTGCAGCATCCCTTCGGCCTCGAGCATGCGGACGACCTCGGCGGCGAAGATCCCCTCGGCGAGGACGAGGTCGTCCGGCCGGGCGGTCAGCGTCCGGGTGTCGACGGCACGGCTCTGCGCGATGTCGTAGACCGGCGTCACGCACTCGCCGGAGTCGAGGAGGTGCCGGAGGGCGTCCATGGCGCGGTCGGCGTCCCAGCTGCCCGGGTGGTCCCAGTCGACGATGCCGAGGTCGGGATGCCGGGGGGCGGCGGGGTCGTCCTCGTCGCGGTAGAAGTCGTCGAGCCGGAACACCGGCCAGCCGCGGGCGGCGTGGAGGCGCTCGGCGAGCCGGGACTTGCCGGCCCCGCTCGGGCCGGCGAGGACGACGACCCGCCGACGGCTCTGCGGAGGGGTGGCGGCAGCCTCGGACCCGGTCGCCTGCTCACCCACGGACCGGCAGTCTAGGCACCGCTGACCGCACGTCGCCGGACGTGGGTGAAGAACGTGCAGCAGGTAGCCACCCCTCACCCACGTTCGGGGTCGGCGAGGGGTCAGCGGCCCTTGGGGTGCCAGACGGTCTTCGTCTCGAGGAAGGCCGACAGGCGTGACAGGTCGGGGACCGGCTCGAAGTCGGGCTCGACCGCCGTCACCCCGGTGCCACCCGGCCGGAGCACCCGCTTGAGGTTCTCGGCGGCGGCGAGCTCGAGCTCGCCCCAGTCGACACCGTCGGCGTCCGCGGCCCCGGTGAGGTCGATGGCGCCCACGTCCCGGTGCGAGGCCAGCCACGGCGCGATCTCGGCGGTGCGGCCGGTCACGATGTTGACGACCCCACCGGGGACGTCGGACGTCGCGAGGCACTCGGCGAGGTCGACGGCCGGTAGCGGCCGCTCCTCGGACGCCAGCACGACGCACGTGTTGCCGGACACGACGACCGGCGCCACGACCGACACGAGACCGAGGAGCGACGAGGCCTGCGGCGCGAGGACGGCCACCACCCCCGTCGGCTCCGGCGCGGAGATGTCGAAGTACGGCCCGGCGACCGGGTTGAGCCCGCCGAGCACCTGCGGGTACTTGTCGGACCAGCCCGCGTACCAGACCCAGCGGTCGACGGCGGCGGACACGACGGCCTCGGCCCGGGCGGCCGTGAGGCCCTCGGCGTCGCGCACGTCCTGCACGAGCTGCGCTCGACGACCCTCCATGACCTCCGCCACGCGGTAGAGGACCTGGCCGCGGTTGTACGCGGTGGCCCCGGCCCAGCCCGGCTGGGCCTTGCGGGCGGCGACGACGGCGTCCCGGGCGTCCTTGCGCGAGCCCAGCGCGGCGTTGGCGAGGAAGCGGGGGGTCGTCCGGCGGCCGGTCGGGGCCGCCATCACCTCGTAGGAGCGGCCGCTTTCGGAGCGGGGGAACTTCCCGCCGATGTACAGCTTGTACGTCTTGCGGACGTCGACCCGCGCGCTCACTGCCCGTCCCCCGTCTGCACGTACGCCTCGAGCCCGTGCCGCCCGCCCTCACGGCCGTAGCCCGACTCCTTGTAGCCGCCGAACGGCGAGGTCGGGTCGAACTTGTTGAACGTGTTCGCCCAGACCACCCCGGCGCGCAGCTGGTCGGCCATCCACAGGATGCGGCTGCCCTTCTCGGTCCAGATGCCGGCGGACAGCCCGTACGGCGTGTTGTTCGCCTTCGCGACGGCCTCCCCGGGGGTGCGGAAGGTGAGCACCGACACGACCGGCCCGAAGATCTCCTCCTGGGCGATCCGGTGGGTCTGCGCGACGTCGCTGAAGACGGTCGGGCGGAACCAGAAGCCCTTGCGCGGCAGCTCGCACCCGGAGTCCCAGCGCTGGGCGCCCTCGGCCTCGCCGGCGGCCGCGAGCTCGGTGATCCGCTCGAGCTGGGCCTTGCTGTTGATGGCACCGACGTCGGTGTTCTTGTCCATCGGGTCGCCGACCCGCAGGGTGCCGAGCCGCCGCTTGAGCCGCCGGAGCACCTCGTCGGCGACGTTCTCCTGGACGAGCAGCCGGCTGCCCGCGCAGCACACGTGGCCCTGGTTGAAGAAGATGCCGGTGACGATGCCCTCGACGGCCTGGTCGATCGCCGCGTCGTCGAAGACGATGTTCGCGCCCTTGCCCCCGAGCTCGAGCGTGGCCTTCTTGCGGGTGCCGGCGATCGAGCGGGCGATCATCTTGCCGACGCCGGTGGAGCCGGTGAAGGCGAGCTTGTCGATGCCCGGGTGGTCGACGATCGCCTGGCCGGTCGCGCCGGCACCGGTCACGATGTTGACGACCCCGGGCGGAAGGTCGGCCTGGCGGCAGATCTCCGCGAACGCCAGCGCCGTGAGCGGGGTCGTCTCGGCGGGCTTGAGGACGACCGTGTTGCCGGTGGCGAGGGCCGGGGCGACCTTCCACGCGAGCATGAGGAGCGGGAAGTTCCACGGGATGACCTGCCCGACGACCCCGATGCCGCGCGGGTTCGGACCGAGCGCGGCGTACTCGAGCTTGTCGGCCCAGCCCGCGTGGTAGAAGAAGTGCGCCGCGACGAGAGGGACGTCGACGTCGCGGCTCTCCTTGATCGGCTTGCCGTTGTCGAGCGTCTCGAGGACGGCGAGCTCGCGGGAGCGCTCCTGGATGATCCGCGCGATGCGGTAGAGGTATTTGCCGCGGTCGGCGCCGCTCATCCGGGACCAGATGCGGGTGTAGGCGGTGCGGGCCGCGCGGACGGCGGCGTCGACGTCGTCGGCGGTGGCCTCGGAGACCTCGGAGAGGACCTCCTCGGTGGCCGGGTTGACCGTCTTGAACGGCGTGCCGCCGGTGGCCTCGACGAGCTCGCCGCCGATGAACAGCCCGTGGCTGCTCGCGATGTCGACGACGGCCCGGGACTCGGGAGACGGTGCGTACTCGAAGGTGGGCATGCGCTGCTGTCCTTGGTCTGCAGGGGTGGTCAGTAGCCGCTCGGGGCGTCGTCGGCGACGTAGTCGGCACCGGAGTAGGCGCCGGTCGCCATCCGCTGCCGCTGGAGCACGAGATCGTTCAGCAGGCTGGAGGCGCCGAAGCGGAACCAGTGGTTGTCGAGCCAGTCCTCACCGGCGACCTCGTGGACGGTGACGAGGTAGCGGATGGCGTCCTTGCTCGTCCGGATGCCGCCGGCCGGCTTGACCCCGACCATCTCGCCGGTGAGGTCGCGCCAGTCGCGCACCGCCTCGAGCATCGTCAGGGTGACCGGGAGCGTCGCCGCGGGGGAGATCTTGCCGGTGGAGGTCTTGACGAAGTCGCCGCCTGCGAGCATCGAGAGCCACGACGCGCGGCGGACGTTGTCGTACGTGGCGAGCTCACCGGTCTCCATGATGACCTTGAGCCGGGCGTCGCCGCAGGCCTCCTTGGTCTCGGCGATCTCGCGGAAGACCGTGAGGTAGTCGCCGGCGAGGAACGCGCCGCGGTCGATGACCATGTCGATCTCGTCGGCGCCGGCCTCGACCGCGTCCCGGGTGTCGGCGAGCTTGACGGCCCGGCTCGCCCGGCCGCTGGGGAAGGCGGTGGCGACGGCGGCGACCTTGACGCCGGAGTCGCCGAGGACGTCCCTGGCGATGCCGACCATGTCTCCGTAGACGCAGACGGCCGCCGGGCTCGGGGTGTCCGGGGCGGTCGGGTCCGGGACGAGGGCCCGGGTGGCGAGGCCGCGGACCTTGCCCGGGGTGTCGGCGCCCTCGAGGGTCGTGAGGTCGATCATCGAGATGGCGAGGTCGATCGCCCACGCCTTGCTCGTGGTCTTGATCGACCGGGTGGACAGCCCCGCGGCGCGGGTCTCGCAGCCGACCTGGTCGACTCCGGGGAGGCCGTGCAGCCAGCGGGTCAGGGCCTGGTTCGTCAGGCGCGAGACGCCGAGGATCTCCCGGGCGCGCGCCGTCGCGTCGACATCGGTGGCGGTGCTCACCCGGCGAGTCTAGGAGCACCGGTCGAGAGTGGAGAACATGCCGCCGGCGACGACCTGTTCGCGGCGTGCTCTCGACTCTCGACCGGACGAGAGGGGCGTCAGGGGGTCGTGAGGCGCTCGAGCTCGGCGCGTAGGTCGGCCAGGCGGTCCCGGGCGCGGATGCGGGCGGCGGCGAGGTCGTCGGTGGGCTCCTCCACGACCTCGAGGTACACCTTGAGCTTGGGCTCGGTGCCCGACGGCCGGACGACGACCCGCGAGCCGTCCGCGAGGTACCACCGCAGCCCTTCGGTGGGCGGCAGCCCGCCGTCGCCCCGGGCGAGGTCGTCGACGCGCCCGACCTCGATGCCGGCGACCGTGGCGGGCGGCGCCGACCGCAGCCGAGCCATGACGTCCGCGATCACGGAGAGGTCCTCGACCCGGACCGAGAAGGCGTCCGTGGCGTGCACGCCGTGCGCCCGGGCCAGGTCGTCCAGGCGGTCGAGCAGGGTGCGGCCTGCGGCCTTGAGCGTCGCCGCGAGCTCGGCGACGAGGAGCGCGGCCGACACCCCGTCCTTGTCGCGGACGCGCCCCGGGTCGACGCAGTAGCCGAGCGCCTCCTCGTAGCCGTACCGCAGGCCCTCCACCCGCCCGATCCACTTGAAGCCGGTGAGCGTCTCCTCGTGCCGGACCCCGGCCGAGCGGCACATCGCGGCGAGCAGCCGGGAGGAGACGATCGAGCAGGCGAAGACGGCGTCGTGTGCGACCCCGCGTGCCAGGACGTGTGAGCCGAGCAGCGCACCGACCTCGTCGCCGCGGAGCATCCGCCAGCCGCCCGGCGCGGGCACGGCGACGGCGCACCGGTCGGCGTCCGGGTCGTTGGCGACGACGAGGTCCGGTCCGGTCTGCTCGGCGAGCTCGAGGGCGGCGTCCATCGCCCCCGGCTCCTCGGGGTTGGGGAACGACACGGTGGGGAAGCGGGGGTCGGGCTCGGCCTGGGAGGGCACCGGCACCGGTGGCTCGAAGCCGGCGGCTCCGAAGGCGCGGCGGACCGTCTCGGACCCGACGCCGTGCAGCGCGGTGTGGACGACGGTGAGGTCACGCGGTGAACCGGGGTCGACGACCGTCGCGACGTCGCGCAGGTAGGCCTCGAGCACGTCGTCGCCGAGGGCGTCCCATCCGTCCGCCGCCCGCGGGACGGATGCGACCGACGCGACTGCGGCGATCTGCTCGGCGATGAGCCCGTCGACCGGCGGCACGATCTGCGAGCCGTCGCCCACGTACACCTTGTAGCCGTTGTCCTCGGGCGGGTTGTGCGACGCGGTGACCATGACCCCCGCGTCCGCGCCGAGGTGGCGGATCGCGTACGCGAGCACCGGCGTCGGCAGCGGACGGGGGAGGAGGGCCGCCCGGCCGCCCATGCCCGTGACGACCGCGCACGTGTCGCGGGCGAAGACGTCGCTGTTCGTGCGGGCGTCGAAGCCGACGACGACGAACGGTGCGGGGGAGTTTGTGCGCAGGTGGGCGGTGAGCCCGGTAGCCGCGCGGATGACGACCGCCCGGTTCATCCGGTTCGGGCCGCCCCCGAGGCGTCCGCGCAGCCCCGCGGTGCCGAACGCGAGCATCCCGGACATCGCGTCGGCGAGCTCGGCGGTGGCGCCGGGGTCACCCACGGCGGCGCGCTCGACGAGGGACCCGAGCTCGGCCCGGGTGACGGGGTCGGGGTCGTCGGCCGCCCAGGCGCGGGCGTGGTCGAGGAGGGCGGCGAGGTCCTCTGTCGGCGGCACGGTGGGTCTCAGATGCGGGCGACGACGGTGGCGAGCAGGCGGCCGCAGCGGTCGGCGGCGGCCGCCCCGGCCTCGAGGACCTCCTCGTGGCTCAGCGGGTTCGGCGAGATGCCCGCCGCCGCGTTCGTCACGAGGGAGATGCCGAGCACCTCGAGCCCGACGTGCCGGGCCGCCACGGCCTCGAGTGCGGTCGACATGCCGACGAGGTCCCCGCCGAGGGTCCGCGCCATCCGGACCTCGGCCGGCGTCTCGTACTGCGGGCCGCGGAACTGGACGTAGACGCCCTCGTCGAGGGTCGGGTCGACCTCCTGGGCCACCGCGCGCAGCCGGGGGGAGTAGAGGTCGGTGAGGTCGACGAAGGTCGCGCCCTCGAGCGGGGTCGCGGAGGTCAGGTTGATGTGGTCCGAGATGAGGACCGGTGTACCCGGCATCCACTCGGGATCGAGCCCACCGCAGCCGTTGGTGAGGACGACCGCCGAGCAGCCCGCGGCCGCGGCGGTGCGGATGCCGTGGACGACCGAGCGGACGCCCCGGCCCTCGTAGAAGTGGGTCCGAGTGCCGTAGACGAGGGCGCGCCGGCCGGTGTCGCCGATGGCGACCGAGCGCATCGTGCCGCTGTGCCCCTCGACGGCGGCCTTCGCGAACCCCGGGACGTCGGTGTTGTCGATCGTCGCGAGCGTCTCGCCGACGAGGTCGCCGGCCTGGCCCCACCCCGAACCGAGGACGAGGGCGACGTCGTGACGCGCGGCGCCGGTGCGCTCGCGGATGACCTCCGCGGCCGCCTCGGCGACCGCGAACGGGTCGGCGGCGGGGTCGGTGAGGTCGTGGACGGCAGCGGTGTCGGTCACCCCGGCAGCCTACCGACGGCCGGGTCGCGTCCCGCGGCAGCGGCGGGCGGGGCAGCGGACGAGGCGGAAGCGGCGCACCGGGATGCGGCTCGCACCGGGTGGCAGACGCGCATCGAGTGGTAGCGGCGCCCGGGGAGGCAGACGCACACCGTGTCGTCATCCGCACAGCACATTGCCGGTGCGGATGACGACAGCTTGTGCGTCTCTCGGTGTAGAGGTTGCTCCTGGCGATCCGGCGCGGGTCGGTGCAGCACCACCGCGGCAACATGGTCGGCTCGTGGGCTGAGCCGCGGCCGGCCGGCCGGGCCCGGGTGGTTGGATGGAACCCGTGAGCGCGCGGAGCAGCAGAGTCGTCATCCTCGGCGGCGGCCCGGGCGGCTACGAGGCCGCCCTCGTCGCCGCGCACCTCGGCGCCGAGGTGACGGTCGTCGAGCGCAGCGGGATGGGTGGTGCGGCGGTCCTCACGGACTGCGTGCCGAGCAAGACGCTCATCTCGACCGCCGACTACATGAGCGACTTCGGCACCGCCGCCGACCTCGGCGTCCGGCTCGAGGACGACGACGGTGACCGGATCACCGACGCCCTCGCCGACCTCCCCGAGGTCAACCGGCGCGTCATGGCGCTCGCCGGGGCCCAGAGCGAGGACATCCGCAGCCGCCTGGTGGAGGTGGGCGTCCGGATCGTCGAGGGCGAGGGGGCGCTCGCGTCGCCCACCGCCGTGGCCGTCCGCTCCGCAGAGGGCTCCGAGGAGCTCGAGGCCGACGTCGTCCTCGTCGCCACCGGTGCGGCGCCGCGGGTGATGGACACCGCCGTGCCCGACGGCGAGCGCATCCTCACCTGGCAGCAGATCTACGACCTCGGCGAGCTCCCGCAGCGGCTCGTCGTCGTCGGGTCCGGCGTCACCGGTGCCGAGCTGGCCCAGGCCTACCTCGGGCTCGGGTCCGAGGTCGTGCTCGTCTCCTCCCGCGACCGCGTCCTGCCGGGCGAGGACCCCGACGCCGCGACGGTCATCGAGGACGTCTTCCGCAAGCGGGGGATGGAGGTGCTCGGTCGCTCGCGGATGGCGGCGGTCGAGCGCGCCGGGGAGGGCGTGGTCGTGCGGCTCGAGGACGGGCGCGAGGTCACCGGCACGCACGCCCTGCTGGCCGTCGGCTCGGTGCCGCAGACCCAGGGCCTCGGTCTGGAGTCGGTCGGTGTCGAGCTCCTGCCCTCGGGCCACGTCGCCGTCGACAAGGTCTCGCGTACGTCGGTCCGGGGCGTGTACGCGGCCGGCGACTGCACGGGCGTGCTGCCGCTGGCGTCCGTCGCGGCGATGCAGGGCCGGATCGCCATGTCGCACGCCCTGGGGGACGCCGTCGCGCCGCTCAACCTCGGGGTCGTCTCGGCGAACATCTTCACCGACCCCGAGATCGCCACGGTGGGGGTGAGCCAGAAGGACCTCGACGAGGAGAAGGTCGACGCCGAGGTCCTCACCCTGGCGCTGTCGCGCAACCCGCGGGCGAAGATGCTCGGCATCACCGACGGCTTCGTCAAGCTCTTCGCCCAGAAGGGCTCGGGCGCGGTCATCGGCGGCGTGGTCGTCGCACCTCGGGCCTCCGAGCTCATCTTCCCCGTGACCCTCGCCGTGCAGCACCGGCTGAACGTCGACCAGGTGGCCTCGACGTTCACCGTCTACCCCTCGCTCTCCGGTTCGGTGGCCGAGGCCGCCCGCCGGCTGCACCCCACCGACTGACCCATCCAGCGTCCGAGCCCCAGGAGGACCCGTGAAGAAGATCCAGGCGGCGGCCGTGGCCGCCCTCGTGACGAGCGTGGTGCGTCAGGTCCGCGAGTACGCGCGGGACAACCCCGAGCAGGCCGCGAAGGCCGTCGACGCCGCGGAGGCCTTCCTGCGCGAGCGCGTCCCGGCCGAGCGGATGCGTTACGTCACGAAGGGGATGGCCGGGCTGCGGTCGGGGCTGGGTCTCCCGCAGCGTCCGGCGGGCAGCGCGCTGGCCGACCCCGACCCCGACACGGACGAGCCGTGGGCCCCGCACGACCCGCACGCTGCGACCGCGGTGGCCCCCAACCCGACGCCCGGGACGGGGGACGACCCGCAGCCTCGGCGCGGGGCGGGCGACCCCTTCCCGATGACCCCCGGGGAGTAGCGCCGGGGGCGCCGGCGGTGCTCAGCCCTCGGGGGCGTCCGCGATCTCGCAGATGACGGCGCCGTTGGTCACGGTGGCGCCGACCTCGGCCTGGAGCCCGGTCACGGTGCCGGCCTTGTGCGCGGTGATCGGCTGTTCCATCTTCATCGCCTCGAGGACGACCACCTGGTCGCCGGCGGCGACGGTTGCGCCCTCCTCGACGCTGACCTTGACGATGGTGCCCTGCATGGGCGCGGTGAGGGCGTCCCCGGAGACCGCGGCCCCGCCGCCGGTCCTGCCGCTGCGGCGCGGTGCCTTCTTCTTCGTGCCACCTCCGCCACCGCCGCCGCCGCCGAAGGACAGGCCGCCGGGCACCGAGACCTCGAGCCGCTTGCCGCCGACCTCGACGACGACGGTCTGCCGCTCCTCGGGCTCGGGGGCCTCACCCGTCGGGCCGCTGTAGGGCTCGATGTCGTTGTCCATCTCGGTCTCGATCCACCGGGTGTGCACCGAGAACGGCGCGTCGGCGTCGGACGGCGCGAACGCGGGGTCGGAGAC
Organism: Phycicoccus sp. CSK15P-2; assembly: GCF_016888005.1. Classification (GTDB taxonomy): domain Bacteria; phylum Actinomycetota; class Actinomycetes; order Actinomycetales; family Dermatophilaceae; genus Phycicoccus. Next base: position 166,009 of record NZ_JAFDVE010000002.1, read on the forward strand.
GACCTTGCGGTGGAAGGGGACGACGGTGGGCATCCCCTCGACGACGAGCTCGTCGAGGGCGCGGCGCGAGCGTTCCAGGGCCTGCCGGCGGGTGCGGCCGGTGACGACGAGCTTGGCGATCATCGAGTCGAACGCGCCCGCCACGGTGTCGCCCTCGACGATCCCGGCGTCCCAGCGCACGCCCGGTCCCTGGGGGACGACCATCCGCGTCACGGTGCCGGGGGCCGGCATGAAGTTCCGGCCGGCGTCCTCGCCGTTGATCCGGAACTCGAACGAGTGCGCGTGCGGCTCGGGGTCGGGGTAGTCGAGGTGCTCGCCGTCGGCGATGCGCAGCTGCTCGCGGACGAGGTCGATGCCGGTGACCTCCTCGGAGACCGGGTGCTCGACCTGGAGGCGGGTGTTGACCTCGAGGAAGCTGATGTCGCCCTGCGGCCCGACGAGGAACTCGCAGGTGCCGGCGCCGACGTACCCGGCCTTGGTGAGGATGGCCTTCGACGCGCGCAGCAGCTCGGTGTGCTGCTCCTCGGTGAGGAACGGCGCGGGCGCCTCCTCGACGAGCTTCTGGTTGCGCCGCTGGAGCGAGCAGTCGCGGGTGGAGACGACGACGACGTTGCCGTGCTGGTCGGCGAGGCACTGCGTCTCGACGTGGCGCGGGTGGTCGAGGAAGCGCTCGACGAAGCACTCGCCGCGCCCGAACGCGGTGACGGCCTCGCGGACCGCGGAGTCGAAGAGCTCGGGGATCTCCTCGATCGTCCGGGCGACCTTGAGCCCCCGGCCGCCGCCGCCGTACGCGGCCTTGATGGCGACCGGCAGGCCGTGCTCCTCGGCGAACGCGACGACCTCGTCCGGGCCGTCGACCGGGTCCTTGGTGCCGGGCACGAGCGGTGCGTCCGCGTCCAGCGCGATGTGCCGCGCCTTGACCTTGTCGCCGAGGCTGTCGATGGCCTCCGGACCGGGACCGATCCAGACCAGGCCGGCGTCGATGACCTTCCGGGCGAAGTCGGCGTTCTCGGCAAGGAAGCCGTAGCCGGGGTGGACGGCGTCGGCGCCCACGGCGCGGGCGACCTCGATGAGCTTGTCCTGCAGCAGGTAGGACTCGCCCGGGGTCGACCCGCCGAGGGCGTGGGCCTCGTCGGCGACCTTGACGTGCAGCGCGTCCCGGTCGGGGTCGGCGTACACGGCCACGGAGCCGATGCCACTGTCCTTGCAGGCGCGGGCGATGCGGACGGCGATCTCGCCTCGGTTCGCGATGAGGACCTTGCTGATGGGCATGGCTCGGACTCTAGCGGGCGGCGCGGTGACGGGCTCGGGGCCGTCGGCAGGGTCAAGCGCCGAGAGACTCGGCGAGCCGGGCGAGGAGGCGGGCCAGCTGCTCGCGGTCCCGGGTCGTGAGGGCGGCGAGCAGCCGCTCCTCGTTGGCCATGTGCGCGGTCATCGCGTCGTCGACGAGCTCGCGGCCGGCGGGCGTGAGGTGCACCGAGCGGGATCGTCCGTCGCTGGCGTCCGCCCGGCGCTCGACCAGCCCGCGGGCCTCGAGCCGGTCGAGCCGCTTGCTCACGGCTCCGGACGTGACCATCGTCCGCTGCGCGAGCTCACCCGGGGTCAGGGTGAAGGGGGCACCGTGACGACGCAGCGTCGCGAGGACGTCGAACTCGCCCTCTCCGAGACCGAACCGCGCGAAGACGTCCTCGAGCTCCGGGGTGAGGGCGGCCGCGACCCGGTGGATGCGGCCGACGACGAGCATCGGGGAGGTGTCGAGGTCCGGCCGCTCGGTGAGCCACTGCTCGTGGACGGTGCGCACGTGGTCCATGACCGGACGATAACTTCCGTGGAAGGTATTGTGTCTTCCGTGGAAGATACCTCGCCGCGGCTGCGCACCGCCCTCGTCACCGCGGTCGCGCCCGTCGCCTGGGGATCGACGTACGCGGTGACCCAGCTGTGGCTGCCGCCGGACCGGCCGATGTTCGCCGCGGCCGCGCGCATCCTGCCCGCCGGGGTCCTCATGCTCCTCTGGCTGCGCCGTCTGCCCCGCGGTGCCTGGTGGGGGCGGGCGGCCGTCCTCGGCACGCTCAACCACGCGGTCTTCTTCGGGCTGCTCTACGTCGCCGCGTACCGGCTGCCGAGCGGGCTCGCCTCGACGCTCACCGCACTCTCGCCGCTCGTTGTCATGGCGGTCGCGTGGCTCGCGCTGCGGGAGCGGCAGCCGCCCGTCACCGTGCTCGCCGCGCTCGCCGGCATCGCGGGCGTCGTGCTCCTCGTCTGGCAGAACGACCGCAGCGGGCCGGTCGACCCGGCCGGGGTCGCAGCCGCCGTCGGGGCGATCGTGTCGGCGTCCACCGGCTTCGTCCTCGTCAAGCGCTGGACGCGTCCCGGCGAGGTGCTCGTCACCACCTCCTGGCAGCTCGTCGCCGGCGGGCTGGCCCTCGTCCCGGTCGCGCTCCTCGTCGAGGGGCCGCCACCGGCCCTCGACGTCCCGGGGGCGCTCGCCCTGACCTACCTCGGCCTCGTCGGCTCCGTCCTCGCGTACACCGTGTGGTTCCGGGGGCTGACCCGGATGGATGCCGGCGCGGTCGCCGTCGTCGGCCTCGTCAACCCCGTCGTCGGCACGGTGCTCGGCGTCGTCCTCCTCGGCGAGGCTTTCGGGCCGGTCCACCTCGCCGCGATGGTCCTCGTCCTCGGCAGCGTCCTCGTGGCCCAGGAGCCGGTGCGTCGCTCGGCCGTGCGCTTCGCCGGACGCTCGGCCGGCCGGGCGCGGAGGTGGTCCGAGGAGGCCGTCTCCTGCCCGCCGCGAGGCGCCCGGCTGAGTAGCGCACCTCATGGCGGTCGCGCCGGCACGGCGGGAGACTGGGGCCGTGCCCGCAGCGGCACATCGGCCCCGAGGAGGACGCGATGACGGCCCCGCCCACGACGACCACCGACCCGGTGCCGCCCGGCCCGGGCGACGGGTCCGCCACCGCCCACCCGGCCACGCCCGCCCAGCTCGCGTGGCTCGAGGGCGAGCTCCCGCGCTGGCAGGCCGAAGGGCTCGTCGACGCCACCGCCGTGGCAGCCATCCGCGGGCGCTACGTCGCCCACCGCCGGTTCACCCTCGCCCGGATCGTCCTGACGCTCGGCGCGGCCTTCGTCGGGCTCGGGCTCGTCTGGCTCGTCGCCGCCAACCTCGACGCCCTCCCGCCCGCCCTGCGCTTCGCGGTCGTCGCGGCGGTCTGGCTCGGCCTCACCGCGGGCGCCGAGCTGCTCGCCACGCGCAAGGAGCACGGCGGCGGCGTCGCCTCGCCGGTCGTCGGGGCCGTCCGGCTGCTCGCGGCCGGGGCCTTCGGCGCCGTCGTCTTCCAGGCGGCACAGAGCCTCCAGGTGCCGGCCTACGAGCCGCTGCTCGTCGGGGTCTGGGCGCTCGGCGTGCTCGCCTACGCGTACGCCGTCGCGGGCATCGGCCCGGTCGTGCTCGGCGTCGTGCTCGGGGCGTACTGGCTCGTGTGGCACGTCGTGAGCACCGCCGACGACGTCGTGTCCGTGCTCCTCGCGGTCGGCGCGGCGGGGCTCGCCTCGGTCGCGGTCGGCGTCCTCCACCACCGGCTCGCGGGCGGCGCAGGTGTCTGGCGCTCGCTCGGTCTCCCCTGGCGGGAGGTCGGCGCCGTGCTCGTGCTCGGCGGGCTGTTCGCCGCCGCCCTGCCGTACGCCGCCGAGGTCGAGCTCGGGGCGCCGCTGCCGCTCGTCGTGCTCGGTCTCGCTGCGCTCCTCGCGGGGCTCGCCGTGCTCCGCGGCGACCGTCTCGACCGGCTCGAGGTGGGGCTCGCGACCGGCGCGACCGTGCTCGTCGTGCTTCTCGCGGTCTGGCGCGCGGACGAGGACCCGACCTCGACCGCCGACCTCGCCGTCGGCGACTGGGCCCGGGCCGCCGTGGCCGTCGGCGTGTACCTCCTCGTCGCGAGCGGCTACGCGGTCCTCGGCGGCATGCGGGACTCCGGCCGGCTCACCTGGCTCGCCACCGCCGCGCTCGTCGTCTTCGTGACCACCCAGGCGCTCGCGGTGTTCGCGCCGATCCTCAGCGGGGCCTGGCTGTTCCTCCTCGTCGGCGTCGTGCTCCTCGCCACCGGTGTCCTCGCCGACCGCGGCCGGCGACGGCTCGCGGCTCAGGGTCGGGAGGTGCTCTCGTGACCACCTCGCGGACCACGCGGGTGCTCGCCGCCCTCGTCGCCCAGGTCGTCCTCCTCGGCGTGGCGGTGTGGGCGCCGCTCTCGGCGCGGCTCACCGGCGAGGAGGTCCGGCTGCGCGTCGAGCCGGTGGACCCGCTCGACCCCTTCCGCGGGGCCTACGTCGAGCTCGGCTACCCCGACCTGCCCGATCCCGCTGACCGCTTCGACCCATCCTCCGACGAGGCTCCGGAGGGGCCGGTCTTCGTCCCACTGCGCCGGGAGGGCGACCTTTGGGTGGGGACGACGGTCGAGACGCGCCGGCCGGACGACCAGCCGTACCTCGCCTGCCGGGCCGACTGGCGGCTGACCTGCGGCATCGAGTCGTACTTCCTCCCGCAGGACGAAGCGGCCGCCGTGGAGGGCTCGGTGCGCGACGGGACGGTCGTCGCCGTCGTGCGGGTCGACGCCCGGGGGCACGCCGCCCTCGTCGGGCTGGAGGTGCGCTGACACCGGCCCGGCTTCGCGCGGTGGCACGATGACGGCCATGAGCGATGGTGCGGTCGACCGGGCGAAGCGAGCCCTCGAGGAGGGCATCAGACGGGACTTCGGGAAGGCGATGTCGTACGGGGCGTACCTCGACCTCGACACGCTGCTCTCGGCCCAGCACCCGCGCAGCGAGCCGCCCCAGCACGACGAGCTGCTCTTCATCGTCCAGCACCAGGTGTCCGAGCTGTGGCTCACGCTGCTGCTCCACGAGCTGCGCTCGGCGCGCGGCCTGCTGGCCTCCGACGACCTGGCCCCGGCGCTGAAGCGGCTGGCGCGGGTCAAGCACGTGCAGCGCCAGCTCGTCGAGATGTGGGACGTCCTCGCCACGCTGACCCCCAGCGAGTACGCGCAGATCCGCCCGTTCCTCGCCACCAGCTCGGGCTTCCAGAGCGACCAGTACCGGGCCGTCGAGTTCCTCCTCGGCAACAAGAACGCCGAGATGCTGCGGGTCTTCGAGCACGACGAGCGGGCGCGCGCGGGGCTCGAGCAGCTGCTCGCCGAACCGACGCTCTACGACGAGCTCCTCCGGCTGCTCGCGCGCCGCGGCTACGCCGTCCCGGCCGAGGTGCTCGAGCGGGACGTCCGGGAGCCCTACCGGCTCGTCCCGGCCCTCGTCGACGTCTTCGCCGAGGTGTACGCCGCGCCCGACGAGCACTGGGGCGTGTACGAGACGTGCGAGGAGCTCGTCGACGTCGAGGACCTCTTCCAGCAGTGGCGGTTCCGCCACCTGCAGGTCGTCACCCGCACGATCGGGCACAAGGTGGGCACCGGCGGGTCCAGCGGGGTCGACTTCCTCCGCCGGGCCCTGGACCTCACCTTCTTCCCCGAGCTGTACGAGGTCCGCACCCGCGTCGGCTGACCTCCCCCGGCGAGGCGTCGCTAGGGTCCGGGACATGGCCGGACGCGTCATCCACACCGCCCAGGCGCTCGTCGACGCCGTGCTCGAGGTGCCACGGCTGCCGCCGCCCGGCGGGAACGTCATGGCGTCGGGGTACGAGCGGTACGCCGGGGGAGCGGCGACCGTCCTGGTCGCCGCGGCCCGGACGGGTGCCCGGGCGGTGCACGCCGGGGCAGTCGGCACCGGCCCGAACGGTGACCTCGTGCGCGCCGTCCTCGGCGCGGAGGGCGTCGAGATGTCCGCCCCGCGCGTGCCGGACCTCGACACGGGCGTCTGCGTCGTCCTCGTCGAGCCGGGCGGGGAGCGCACGTTCGTCACGACCCAGGGGGCCGAGCGGCGCGTGACCGTGGAGTCCTTCGCGACGAGCGCGCCCGAGCCGGGGGACCACGTCTGCGTCAGCGGCTACTCGCTGCTCGGCCGCCCCCGTGACCCGCTCGTCGCCTGGCTCGGCTCGCTCGACGAGGCCGTGCACGTCGTCCTCGACCCCGGTGCGGGCTTCCCCGAGGTCGACCCGGACGTGCGGGACGCGGTGCTGCGCCGGACGACGGTGTGGACCGGCAACGCCGCGGAGTCCGCGGCCCTCGCGGGTGTCGACGGCGTGCGCGAGAGCGCGCACATCATCGCTGGGCTGCTCCCGGAGGGTGCCGTGGTCGTCGTCCGGGACGGTCCCCGCGGCTGCCTGGTGCGCGAGCGCGGCGCCGAGACCGTCCTTCCCGGCCATCCGCAGCGGCCCGTCGACACCAACGGGGCGGGGGACACCCACACGGGGGTGCTGCTCGCGTCCCGGACGGCCGGACTCGCCTGGGCGCAGGCCGCGGCGCGGGCCAACGCCGCCGCGGCGCTCACCGTGACGCGCAAGGGTCCGGACACCTGCCCGACCCCCGACGAGGTCGACACGCTGCTCGCCCGGTGAGCGCACCGGACGTCGGCGCGGCGAGGGGTCGGACGTGACGGATGGGGCGCGGCGCGGGTGCTGCGACGGGTGGGGCGTGAGATGTGGTTCGTGGACAACGATGTCAGCCGAAAGATGGCTCGAGCCGGTCATGACCGGGTGATGCCACGTCGTGAGGATGTGCGCCATCGTCGAACCGGTCGAGCTGGGCGGTCGACGTTCGATTCGGCCGACGGGCCCTCCGCCACACCGGCAGGGGATGGGACGGCGGCCCGTCGGCAGGGTCGACCACGCCCGGCGCCATCAGGCTGCGTCGTCGATCCTCACAGTCGGCCGAGCCGATCGAGGTCGTCGCGACAGCGCCGCTCGAACGTCTCGAGCTCGGCGAGGGCGGCGTCGAGGTCCCGGCGCCGCTGCTCGAGGTCGGTGCGGCGCTCGTCGATCTGGGACAGGACGTACTCGAGCTGGCTGCGCCGGCCCCGCGGTGCGTCGTAGAGGTCGATGATCGTGCGGATCTCGTCGAGGGGGAAGCCGAGCCGTCGTCCACGCAGCACGAGGGCGAGCCGGGTGCGGTCGCGCCGGTGGTACACGCGGGTCGTCCCGCGGCGGTCGGGGGAGATGAGGCCGAGCTCCTCGTAGTGCCGCACCGTGCGGTGGGTGACGCCGAACTCCTCCGCGACCTCCGCGATCGTCCACGTGCGGGACGGGTCGTCGGGCGCGGCGGGCGAGCCGGTCGTCTGGCTTGTCACGCGCCGAGTATTGCTTTACGTTGACGTCAACGTCAAGAACGTGACCGACGGCCGTCCACCGCGACCCGGGGGCGGGCCCACTGCGTGAAGGAGCGTCCATGTTCGAGCTGGGGAAGGACCACGAGGAGTTCCGGGCGGTCGTCCGGGACTTCGCGACGGAGGCCGTCGAGCCGTACGTGGCGGACTGGGACCGCGAGCACCACTTCCCGACCGCGCTCGTGCCGGTCATGGGGGAGCTCGGGCTCTTCGGGCTCGTCGTCCCCGAGGCCTACGGCGGCTCGCTCGAGCACTCCGAGGGTGGCGCGTTCACGAGCCTGTGCATCGCGATCGAGGAGCTGGGGCGGGTCGACCAGTCGATCGGGATCACCCTCTCGGCCGGCGTCGGCCTCGGGATCAACCCGGTCCTCACCTACGGCACGGACGAGCAGAAGGAGCGCTTCCTCCCCGACCTCGTCGCCGGGCGCGCGCTCGCCGGGTTCGGGCTCACCGAGCCGGACGCCGGCTCCGACGCGGGGGCGACCCGGACCAGGGCGGTGCTCGACGAGGCGGCCGGAGAGTGGGTCCTCGACGGCGCGAAGGCGTTCATCACGAACTCCGGCACGGAGATCACATCGGTCGTCACCGTCACCGCGCGCACGGGCACCCGCGAGGACGGGCGTCCGGAGATCTCCGCGGTCATGGTCCCCTCCGGCACGCCCGGCTTCACCGTCGAGCCCGCCTACCGGAAGATGGGCTGGAACATCTCGGACACCCATGGGCTCTCGTTCTCGGGCTGTCGGGTCCCCGCCGACCACCTGCTCGGCGAGCGGGGGCGGGGCTTCCACCAGTTCCTCAAGACGCTCGACGACGGCCGCATCGCGATCAGTGCGCTCGCGGTCGGGCTCATCACCCGGATGCGCGAGGAGGCCGCCGGGTACGCCCGTACGCGGACCGCCTTCGGGCGGCCGATCGGAGCCAACCAGGGCGTCGCGTTCCCCGTCGCCGATCTCGCCGTCATGGAGGACGCCGCCCGGCTGCTCACCTACCGCGCCGCCTGGCTCAAGGACGAGCACGAGGCGGGCCGCCGGTCGGCCGAGGAGGTGTCGCAGGCGGCGGCGAAGGCCAAGCTGTACACCTCGGAGGCCGCGGTCACCGCGACGCGCATCGCCACACAGGTGTTCGGCGGCAACGGGTTCATGGAGGAGTACCCCGTCGCGCGCTTCTACCGCGACGCGAAGATCCTCGAGATCGGCGAGGGCACCTCCGAGGTGCAGCGGATGGTGCTCGCGAAGGGTCTGGGCCTCTCGGCATGAGCGACACCGACCCCCGCGTCGAGGACGTCCGGAGCCGGCTCCACGAGGCACGGGCGGCGTCGGCGGCACCCACCGAGAAGGCCGCGGCCAAGCTCGAGGCCCAGGGCAAGCTCTACGTCCGCGACCGGCTGGCCCTGCTCCTCGACGACGGGTCGTTCGTCGAGGACGGCCGGTACGCCAACGCCCTCGCGCCCGGGCTCCCCGCGGACGGGGTCGTCACCGGCCGGGGCACGGTCGAGGACCGGCCGGTCGTCGTCATCGCGAACGACCCCACGGTCAAGGCGGGCTCGTGGGGGGCACGCACCGTCGAGAAGATCGTCCGCGCCACCGAGACCGCGCTGCGTGAGGAGCTGCCCGTCTTCTGGCTCGTCGACTCCGCGGGTGCCCGGATCACCGACCAGGTCGAGATGTTCCCGGGCCGGCGGGGCGCGGGCCGGATCTTCCACAACCAGGTCGCGCTGTCGGGCAAGGTGCCGCAGGTCTGCTGCCTCTTCGGGCCGTCCGCCGCCGGCGGCGCGTACATCCCGAGCTTCTGCGACGTCATCGTCATGGTCGAGGGCAACGCGTCGATGTACCTCGGCAGCCCCCGGATGGCCGAGATGGTCGTCGGGGAGAAGGTCTCGCTCGAGGAGATGGGCGGCGCCCGGATGCACTGCACGGTCTCGGGGGTCGGTGACCTCCTCGCGGCCGACGACGCCGAGGCGATCGAGCTCGCACGCCTCTGGTTCTCGTACCTGCCGGACTCCTGGCGCACCCCACCGCCGGGCTACCACCCCGAGGAGCCGGCCGTGCCCCTCACCCGGCGGTCCGTGCCCGAGCGCGAGAGCCAGCCCTTCGACGTGCACGGGCTGATCGACGGCCTCGTCGACGACGACAGCTTCTTCGAGGTCAAGCCGCTCTTCGCGCCCGAGCTCGTCGTCGGCTTCGCCCGGATGGGCGGCGAGAGCGTCGGCATCGTGGCGAACAACTCCGCGGTCAAGGGCGGGGTCCTCTTCAGCGACTCCGCGGACAAGGCCGCACGGTTCATCTGGCTGTGCGACGCGTTCTCGGTCCCGCTGGTCTACCTCGCCGACGTCCCCGGCTTCATGATCGGCTCCGAGGTCGAGCGCGGCGGGATCATCCGGCACGGCGCGAAGATGGTCTCGGCGGTCGCGTCGGCCACCGTGCCGCAGCTCTGCGTCGTCGTCCGCAAGGCCTACGGGGCCGGGCTGTACGCGATGGGCGGACCGGGCTTCGGCCCGGACGCGACGATCGCCCTGCCCACGGCACGGATCGCCGTGATGGGTCCCGAGGCGGCCGTCAACGCCGTGTACGCCAACAAGATCGCCGAGGTCGAGGCGGCCGAGGGAGAGCAGGCGCGGGACCGGTTCGTCGCCGAGCGACGGGCCGAGTACCTCGAGGACGTCGACCTCGAGCGGCTCGCGGCGGACCTCGTCGTGGACCAGGTGGTCGAGCCCGAGGAGCTGCGCACCGAGCTGCTGCACCGGCTGCGGTACGCGGCCCGGCGCGACCGGCACTTCGCGGACAAGCGCCGCGACGTCCCGCCCGTCTGAGACGCGCCGCCTCAGCCGGTGTGCAGCCGGCGCAGCGCGTCGTCGACGACGTCGTCCGGCGCCGCGACGTTCTCGACCGTCGTCCCGGGCTCGTCCTCCTCGAGCGGCTCGAACGCCTCCAGCTGCGAGCGCAGCAGGGCCGGCGGCATGAAGTGCTCGCGGCCGGTCATCCGGCGCTCGAGCTCCTCGACCGGCACGGCGAGCGCGACGAACCGCACCTCCGGCTCGGCCTCGCGCAGCCGGTCCCGGTGGGCACGCCGCAGCGCGGAGCACGCGACGACGACGTCCCGGCCGCGCATCGCCGCGCCGACCGCGTCCAGCCAGGGCCACCGGTCGGCATCGGTGAGCGGCACCCCGGACCTCATCTTCTCGACGTTGGCCGCCGGGTGGAGGTCGTCGGCGTCCACCATCGGCCACCCGAGGACGTCCGCGAGCCGGGCCGCGAGGGCCGACTTGCCGCTGCCGCTCGGGCCCATGACGACGAGGGGGCCGGCCGGACGTCCCGGGGCGCCGCTCATGCCGGACCGCGCAGGTCGTGCCAGCGGATGCCGAGCTCCGCGGTGAGGTCGCGCAGGAGGGGGAGCGAGACGCCGACCACCGTGCTCGGGTCGCCCTCGATGCCCGCGACGTACGGCCCGCCGAGGCCGTCGATCGTGAACGCCCCGGCGACCCGGAGCGGCTCGCCGGTCGCGACGTAGGCGTCGATCTCCTCGTCGGTGAGGTCGGCGAAGTGGACGGTGGTGGACGCCGTCGCGCCGACCAGGCCGCCACTGCCGCCGGAGGCGCCGTCGCGGCGGTCGACGAGCCAGTGGCCGGTGTGCAGCACCCCCGACCGGCCGCGCATCCGGCGCCAGCGTGCCCTCGCCTCCGAGGCGTCGGCGGGCTTGCCGTGCACCTCGGTGTCGAGCTCGAGGACCGAGTCGCAGCCCAGGACGAGGTCGGTCCGTGAGGCGTCGGCCCCGGGCGCGGCGTCGAGCGCCGCGACGACGTCGTCGGCCTTCGCTCGGGCGAGGAGCAGCGCGACGTCCGCGGGGGCGAGCGGGCCGTGCGTCTCCTCGGCCTCGTCGAGCGCGGCGTCCTCGTCGACCGACGAGACCTGCACGACCGGCTCGACCCCCGCGGCGCGGAGGGTGGTGAGCCGGGCAGGGCTGGCGGAGGCGAGGAGGAGGGTCACGGCGGGCATGGCGCCACCGTAGAGGTCAGGCGAGCCGTGCACTGCCGAGGTCGCCGGTGAGGTAGTGCTGGAGGACGGGTGCGACCGTTTCGGCCAGCACCTCGCGGTCGACGTCCTGCATCCCGGGCAGCTCCAGCACGTACCGGCTGAAGACGTAGCCGCTCAGCTGTGTGCCGATCAGCGCCGCCCGCAGCTCGGGTCGGTCGGCACCGAGCAGCTGCGCCAGGGGGACGAGCAGGCGCTCGGTCAGCAGCTGCCGGACGAGCACCGAGGCCTCGTCCTCGGACGCGGCGGCCCGCAGCAGCCCGGTCATCATCCGCATCGTGTCCGGTGACTCCAGCGTGCGGATGACCCAGCGGGCCAGGCGGCGCCCGATGTCCTGCCCGCCGCCGCTGATGAGGTCGCCGATCACGAGGTCCGGCTGGAAGGGGAACTCGACGACCGTGACGAAGAGGTTCTGCTTGCTGCCGAAGTAGTGGGTGACGAGGCGGGTGTCGACGTCCGCCTCCCGCGCGATGCCCCGCAGGGTCGTCCGCGGGTAGCCGAGCTCGGCGAACTGGCGCGCCGCGGCCTCGGCGATGGCCTCGCGGGTGTTGCTCCCCGCCGGACGACGCCCTCTCGCTCGACTCACGGCACCTCCTCCCGGATCGTGTGTGCGACCCAGTATGACGGGGACGTCGGGGGCCGCCACTCACCGCAGGCGCGGTGTCGAGAGTGGTTCGTGCCCTCCTGGTGGGGGTGTCCTGGCAGGTCAGCGGCTCGCAGACTCCTCTGCGCGGCCGAGCCCGGGATCCTGCGTCGTCAACGATGTCATCGGGAGAGGACGGCCTCGCGCAGCACGTCCAGCCCCACGGACCCGACGTCGAGCGCCCGGCGGTGGAAGTCCTCGAGGGAGAAGGCGGCACCCTCACGGGCCCGGACCTCGTCGCGCATCTGCATCCAGAGGCGCTCGCCGATCTTGTAGCTCGGGGCCTGTCCGGGCCAGCCGAGGTAGCGGTCCAGCTCGAAGCGCAGCATCCCCTCGCTCTCGTTCGAGTGGGCGGTGAGGAACTGCCAGGCCTTCTCGTAGGTCCACTCGCCACCGCCGACCTCGGCCGGAGCCTCGAAGCCGCAGTGCACGCCGATGTCGAGGACGACGCGGGCGGCCCGCAGGGACTGGCCGTCGAGCATCCCGAGGTAGGTGCCCGGGTCGTCGAGGTACCCGAGCTCGGCCATGAGGCGCTCGGCGTAGAGCGCCCAGCCCTCGCCGTGCCCGCTGACCCAGCACATCATCCGCCGCCATCGGTTGAGCAGGTCACTGCGGTACACGGTCTGGGCGACCTGGAGATGGTGGCCGGGTACGCCCTCGTGGTAGACGGTGGTCAGCTCGCTCCAGGTACGGAACTCGGTGACGCCCTTGGGGACCGACCACCACATCCGGCCGGGGCGCGAGAAGTCCTCGCTCGGCCCGGTGTAGTAGATGCCGCCGGTCTGGGTGGGGGCGATCCGGCACTCGATGGTGCGGACCGGCTCGGGGATGTCGAAGTGGACGTCGGCCAGGTCGGCGATGACGGCGTCGGCCTTGACCTGCATCCACTCGCGCAGGGCGTCCGTGCCGAGGAGGCGGTAGGAGTCGTCCCGGCCGAGGACCTCGACGGCCTCGGCGACACTCGCCCCGGGGGAGATGCGGTGCGCGGTGGCCCGCATCTCGGCGACGATCCGGGCGAGCTCCTCCTGACCCCAGGCGTAGGTCTCCTCGAGGTCGATGGTGGCGCCGAGGAACAGCCGCGAGGCCAGCTGGTAGCGCTCGCGCCCGGCGGCGTCCGAGGCGGGGGCGTGGTCCAGGAGGTCGGCGGCCAGGGCGGTGCCGGCGTCCTGGTAGGCCGCGGCGGCCGCCTCCACGGCACGGCGCAGGTCGGTGGCGACGCTGTCGTCGAGCGGGTCGTTCCCGGCCCGGGCCGAGGCGAGCAGACCGGTGAAGTAGCCGTCCGGGGTGGTGAGCTCCTCGCACTGCCGGATGCACGCCTCCACCTGCCGGCGCGGTGTGACGAGCCCGCGGTCCGCGGACTCACGCAGCGTGCCGAGGTACTGCCCGAGCGCGCGGGGGACCTGCGACAGGCGCGCCGCGATGGTCGCCCAGTGCTCCTGCGTGTCGGTGGGCATGAGGTCGACGACGTCGCGGCATCCCTGGAGCGGTGACGCGATGACGTTGAGCTCCATGCGGTCGAAGCCCGCGTCGTGGGTCTCGACGGCGAGGCCGAGACGCTCGCGCATCGCGGCGACGGTGACCCGGTCGACGTCGTCGACCGGGTCGACGGTGTCGAGTCGCGCGAGGGTGTCGCGAGCGAGCTGTGCGTGGTGGGCGTAGCCGTCGGGGGAGAGGTCGTCGAGCTCGGTGTCGTGGCCTGGGACGCCGAGATAGGTGGCCTCGATGGGGCTGGCCGCGACGACGGCGTCGAAGTGGTCCTCGGCCACGGCGTCGACGGGGGTGGGTGGGCGGGTCGGGCTGCTTGCGGCGCTCACCCGCCGGACGGTACCCGACACCACGGACGGTCGTCCCCGGGGTTTTCCGGACCGCGGGGAGGCCCGGTGTCGGGCGAGAAGGTCGGCGTCCAGTTGTGGCATGGGTCCGCCTGCTGCACAACGAGATCAGTCTCCAAGGCAAAGGCGACAGAAGGTAAAGGAATCGCAATATCGGGCTGTTTCGGGGCGGGGCGGGGTTGGTCCCGCGAGGGTCGGTGCCCATTCGGAGTGGGTCGTGTCGGTCGTTCGGGGGGTGGGTGTGTCGCGCGTCAAGACTCTTGGCAGGACCGACGGGGCCGCCGGCGGTGGGGTGTCTGGCGCACCACGGTCATGAGGGCCCGAAATGCGCGGCTTGGTCCGTACGGCCCGGATCTCCGGGTGGAGCGAGGCCCTGTTCGGCGGCGACACGGACGGGCATGATGAGCCCGTCAACCCGAGAACGCCGCCATGGCCCCACCAGACGTCGCGCAGCCGAGCCTCCGGGATGGGGCGAGGTGAGCCCGGTCCGGACCCGCCGGGAGCGCGGGAAGGAACCGATGGAGAGCGAGAGCGGGCGACTGCGCGCCGATGCGCAGCGCAACCGCGACCAGATCGTGCACGTCGCCAGGCTGGCGTTCGCCGAGGTCGGGCCGGGCGTGCCGATGGACGAGATCGCCCGCCGCGCCGGGGTCGGGGTCGGCACCCTCTACCGCCGCTTCCCGGACCGGAGCGCGCTGCAGCAGGCCGTCGCGCTCGAGACCCTCACGACGTTTCTCGCCGACGCACGCACCGTTCTCGCCGAGGAGGCCGTCGCCTGGGACGCCTTGGTGCGCATCGTGAACCGGGCGGTGGGCCTGCGGCTCGGGACGCAGCTGACCTCGATGGACAAGCCCTCCCGACACGCCGTGCTGGGAGCGCCCGCGTTCATGCAGGCCCGATCGGAGGCCATCGGGATCATCGAGGAGCTGGTGGTCCGCGCCCAGGAGGAGGGGTCGATGCGCACGGACGTCGGCCCCGGTGATGTCTTCGCCGTGGTGTCGCTGCTGCTCAAGCCACCTCCGAGCCCGTCCGAGGCGATGTCCGACCTGCTGGCCCGCCGGTGCCTGACCCTGGTCCTCGACGGCCTGGCGGCCGAGGGGCGACACGCGTTGCCGGGCAGGCCGGTCAGCGCGGTCGACCTCAGCCTCCCCGGCTGACGCCAGCCTTCCCGGCTGACGCCGCGTGGCCCCGTCCGGGCCGGTCGAACCTCTCGAGTGGCGGGGCCCCGGGGTCAGTCCTACGCTCGAGATAAGCGGAAGAATTGCTTCCGTTTAATCCGAGCGACAGGGGATCTCGATGGCTACGCCACCCGCTCTGCAGACTGCCCGCCACTGTCCGTACGCGCCACCGCAGGAGCACACCCGGATCCGCGACGCCGACGGGGGAGTCGGCCGAGTGACCCTCGGCAGCGGCCAGGAGGCGTGGGTGCTGAGCAGACTCGACCAGATCCGCACGATGTTGACCGACGCCCGGTTCAGCTCCGACCGTCAGGACCCGAACTTCCCGCGGTTCTCTCCCGGCGGCCGCCCCACCGGCGGGATGCGTCCGTCGCTCATCGAGCTCGACCCACCCGCACACGGCGCTGCTCGCAGGGCCGTCGTCGGCGAGTTCACGGTGCGTCGCATGGCCGACCTGCGTCCGAGGATCCAGGAGATCGTCGACGAGCACATCGACGCCATGCTGGCCGGCCCACGCCCCGCCGACCTCGTGCGCGATCTTGCGCTCCCGGTGCCGTCCCTGGTCATCTGCGAGCAGCTGGGCGTGCCGTATGCGGACCACGACTTCTTCCAGGTGCGCAGTGCGGCCGTGTTGCGCCGCGACACCTCCGCCGAGGACAGGGACCGCGTCGTCCACGAGCTGGTGGGCTACCTGAAGGACCTCATCGCCAGCAAGGCGGAGGACCCACCCGACGACCTGCTGGGCCGCCAGCTCGCCCAGGGCCGGGACCCCGAGGACGTCCTGTCGCTGGCCTTCCTGCTGCTCATCGCCGGGCACGAGACGACCGCCAACATGATCTCCCTCGGCGTGGTGACCCTCCTCGAACGCCCCGACGAGCTCGCCCGCATGCTCGAGGACCCGGAACGTACATTGCCCGCCATCGAGGAGCTGCTGCGGGTCTACACGATCGCCGAGTTCGCCAACGCTCGGGTCACGACCGAGGACGTCGAGATCGACGGGGTGGTCATCCCGGCGGGCGAGCCGGTCGTCGCCCTCAGCAACGCGGCGAACCACGACCCGTCGGCCTTCCCCGACGCCGAGCGGATCCAGCTCGACCGCGGGGCGCGCAACCACGTCGCGTTCGGCTTCGGCATCCACCAGTGCCTCGGCCAGAACCTCGCACGGATGGAGCTGCAGGTCGTCTTCGACACCCTGTTCCGCCGGGTCCCGACCCTGCGGCTGGCCACGCCCGCCGACGAGCTGCCGTACAAGGACGACGCGTTCATCTACGGCATCCACGAGCTCCCGGTGACCTGGGGCGAGGCCGCGTGACCCGGATCGTGGCCGAGCTCGACCGGTGCATCGGGGCGGGGCAGTGCGTGCTGGCCGACCCCGGCGCGTTCGACCAGCGCGAGGACGACGGCACCGTCGTGGTCCTCGAGGAGCATCCCGCGGACGACACCGCGGTCCAGCGCGCGAGGACCGCGGTCGACACCTGTCCGAGCCGCACCCTGTCGCTCGTGGAGTAGGCCGCCCAGCAGGCGTCAGCGGCGGTAGGTCCACTGCCAGGCGCCGGGGCCGGGGGCGAGGCCGTGCCGGAGCAGCGCCCGGTGCGAGGCCCACGAGGAGGAGGGACGGTCCGGTGCGTCCGGCGCGCCGCCGGTGGCCGCGAGCACGGCGACCACCGCGGCGACCTCCTCGGCCGTCGCGCCTCCCTCGACCCGGATGGCCGGGCGCTCCGCACGCTCGTCGGTCGCCATGTCAGAGCGGGATGTTGCCGTGCTTCTTGGGCGGGAGCGTGGCGCGTTTCGTGCGCAGCGCCCGCAAGGCCTTCGTGACGTTCATCCGGGTGTTCGACGGGGTGATGACGGTGTCGACGTAGCCCCGCTCGGCCGCGACGTACGGGTTGGCCAGCGCCTCCTCGTACTGCGCGACGAACGTGGCGCGTGCCTCGTCGACCGACTCGCCCTTGTCCGCGGCCTCCGTGAGCTGCTTGCGGTACAGGATGTTGACCGCCCCCTGGGCTCCCATGACCGCGATCTGCGCGGTGGGCCAGGCGAGGTTGATGTCTGCCCCGAGGTGCTTGGACCCCATGACGTCGTACGCGCCGCCGTACGCCTTGCGGGTGATGACGGTGACGAGCGGGACCGTGGCCTCCGAGTACGCGTAGATGAGCTTCGCCCCCCGACGGATGATGCCGTCCCACTCCTGGTCGGTCCCCGGCAGGAAGCCCGGCACGTCGACGAAGGTGAGCACCGGGACGTTGAAGGCGTCGCACGTGCGCACGAAGCGGGCGGCCTTCTCGGAGGCGTCGATGTCGAGGGTGCCGGCGAACTGCATCGGGTTGTTCGCGACGACCCCCACCGAGCGGCCCTCGACCCGCCCGAAGCCGGTGACGATGTTCGGGGCGAACAGCGGCTGGACCTCGAGGAACTCGCCGTCGTCGAGAACCCGGGTGATGACCTCGTGCATGTCGTAGGGCACGTTCGGGCTGTCCGGGACGATCGTGTCGAGGACGCGGTCGTCGTCGGTGACGTCGAGGTCGAGCTCCTCGCCGAAGACCGGAGGTTCCTCCATGTTGTTGCTCGGCAGGTAGGACAGCAGCGCCTTGACGTACTCGACGGCGTCCTCCTCGTCGGTGCCCATGTAGTGCGCGACGCCGGACTTCGTGTTGTGCGTCTTCGCGCCGCCGAGCTCCTCGAAGCCGACGTCCTCGCCGGTGACGGTCTTGATGACGTCCGGCCCGGTGATGAACATGTGGGAGGTCTGGTCGACCATCACCGTGAAGTCGGTGACGGCGGGGGAGTAGACGGCCCCGCCGGCGCACGGGCCCATGACGAGCGAGATCTGCGGGACGACCCCGCTCGCGTGGACGTTGCGCCGGAAGATCTCGCCGTAGAGTCCGAGCGAGACGACTCCCTCCTGGATGCGTGCCCCGCCGGAGTCGTTGAGGCCCACGACCGGGCAGCCGACCTTCATCGCGAAGTCCATGACCTTGCAGATCTTCTCGCCGAAGACCTCGCCGAGCGACCCGCCGAAGACCGTGAAGTCCTGCGCGAAGACCGCGACCGTGCGGCCGTCGACCGTGCCGTACCCGGTGACGACGCCGTCGCCGTAGGGGCGGTTGCGGTCCTGGCCGAAGGCGACCGAGCGGTGCCGGGCGTACTTGTCCATCTCGACGAACGAGCCCTCGTCGAGCAGCAGCTCGAGGCGTTCGCGCGCGGTCTTCTTGCCGCGCTTGTGCTGGGTCTCGACGGCCCGGTCGGAGCCGGCGTTCGCGACCTCCGCGACGCGCCGCTTGAGGTCGGCCAGCTTGCCCGCGGTCGTCGTCGTGTCGATGTCCTCCGGGACGTCCGTCCCGCCGATGGAGTGCAGGTCGCTCGTCGACATGCGCCGAGCCTAGCCTTGGGCCCATGTCCCGGGAGCCCGCCGACCGACCGCTCGGCGCGGTGTCGGTCACACCGGGCGACCCGTGGCTCCCGGTCGAGGTCTTCGACCGGCTGGGGTCGACGAACGACGAGCTGCGGCGGGACCCGCGGCCGTACCGGGTCGTCGTCGCCGACGTGCAGGAGAGCGGCCGGGGCCGCCTCGGGCGGGTCTGGACCACCACGCCGGGCACCGCCCTCGCCGTGTCCGCGCTCGTCCCGCAACCGCCCTCCGGCGCCTCCTGGGTGCCGTTGTTCGCCGGCCTCGCGGTGCAGCGCGCGGTGGCCGAGGTGGCGGGGGTGCCGACCGGCCTGAAGTGGCCCAACGACGTCCTCGTCCCGGGGGACGACGGCCGCAAGCTCGCCGGCGTGCTCTGCGAGTGGCTGCCGGTGGGCGTCGTCGTCGGGGTGGGGGTGAACGTCGACACCGCGCGCGCGGACCTGCCCCTCGACACCGCCACGTCGCTGCGGGCCGCGGGGCACCCGGGAGTCCACCGCACGGCGCTGCTCGAGGCCTACCTGCGCCACCTCGCAGCGGTGCTGCGCGAGGACACCGGCCCGTCGGGGGCCTCGGTCCGCGCCTACCGCGACGCCTGCGCCACGGTGGGCCAGGACGTCGAGGTGCACGAGCCCGCGGGCGCGATCCGCAGGGGCAGGGCGACAGGCGTCGACGAGGCGGGCAGACTGAGGGTACGCACCGACGGCGGGACGGCCCAGGTCTCGGCGGGCGACGTCGTCCACGTGCGCCTTCAGGGAACGGAGAGAGGTGGCGCGGATGGCGGGTGAGCCCGTCCCCGGGACTGCGCCCGAGAACCCGCGCGGGACCGGTGAGGGTCCGGGGCTGCCCGCCGCTCCGGACACCGACGACCTCCCGGAGCGCGTCGAGCGCTCCCTCCTCGGCCGCTCCGCGACGATGGGCCGGCTCGAGGTCAGCGAGGGTGCCGGGGTCGACGCCGGTGACGCGCGACGCTTCTGGCACGCGATGGGCTTCCAGGTCGTCGACGACGACGAGGCGATGTTCACCGAGGCCGACGCCGCAGCCCTGCGCCGGGTCACCGAGATGGTGCGCCGCGGCGAGGTGAGCGAGGAGCTCGCGCTCGGGATGACCCGCGCGTTCGCCCGCACGGCCGACCGGCTCGCCGTCTGGCAGACCCAGCTCGTCGCCGAGTCGCTCACGCCCGACCTCGCCGACGAGCTCGAGGGCAAGGACACCCGGTCCGTCCCGGACCTCGGGGTCGCGGCCGACGCGGCGAACCTGCTGTCCCGGACGATCGACGAGATCGAGCCGCTGCTCGTCTACGTGTGGCGGCGGCACCTCACCAACGCCATCCAGCGCATGCTGGCCGACGCCGACCCGGCCGTCCGCTCCGACCCGTCGGCACCGCTGCGCGCCGTCGGGTTCGCCGACCTCGTCGCCTTCACCTCCTTCGTCCGCCGGATGAGCGAGCGGCAGCTCGCCAAGCTCGTCCAGCGTTTCGAGCTCCTCGCGACCGACGTCGTGGCCGAGCACGGCGGCCGGGTCATCAAGACCGTCGGCGACGAGGTCCTCTTCGTGCACAGCGAGGCCGCGGCGGCGTCGGCGATCGCCCTCGACCTCGTCGACGCGATGGCCGAGGACGAGCTCCTCCCCCCGGTGCGGGTCGGCCTGGCCCACGGGCGGGTCGTGTCCCGGCTCGGCGACGTCTTCGGGATGACGGTCAACAAGGCGAGCCGGATCACCGCCGTCACCCCCTCGGGGACCGTCTACGTCGACGACGACATGGCCCGCGCCCTCGGAGCGGTCTCCGGGTTCAGTGCCATCGAGCGGCGGCGACGGATGCTGCGGGGCATCGGCGTCGTGACCCTCCACGAGCTTCGACGTGCCCCCGGCGGACGTCGTCACCCGACGATGGTGGCCTCGACGTGACTACGATCGGCTCCATGACCAAGGTGCTCCTGGCAGAGGACGATCCGGCCATCTCCGACCCGCTCGCCCGCGCGCTGCGCCGGGAGGGGTACGACGTCGAGGTGTGCGTCGACGGCCAGTCAGCGCTCGACCACGCACTGCGGCAGCCGGACCTCGTCGTCCTGGACCTCGGGCTGCCGACGATGGACGGCCTCGAGGTCTGCCGTCGGCTGCGTCAGGAGGGCAGTACCGTGCCGGTGCTCGTCCTCACGGCGCGCGCCGACGAGGTCGACACCGTCGTGGGGCTCGACGCCGGCGCCGACGACTACGTCACCAAGCCCTTCCGGCTGGCCGAGCTGCTGGCCCGGGCGCGCGCCCTCCTGCGCCGCGGGGTCACCGAGAGCGCCGACGCCGAGACCCAGCCGCTGCTCGACATCGACCCGGAGGGCCGCCGGGTCTTCCTGCGCGGCGAGGAGGTCCAGCTCACCGGCAAGGAGTTCGAGCTCCTCCGGGTGCTGGTCTCCAACAGCGGCAAGGTCGTGTCGCGGGAGAAGCTCATGCGGGACGTCTGGGACAGCGCGTGGTACGGCTCGACCAAGACTCTCGACATGCACATCTCCGTGCTGCGGCGGAAGCTCGGGGACGACGCGGCCCATCCCCGCTACATCACGACGATCCGCGGCCTCGGCTTCCGGTTCGACGCCCCGGAGGACTGACCCCCGGTGCGCAGGACCGTCGTCGCGGTCGCCCTGCAGGCTGCGGCGGTCACCGCGCTCCTGCTCGGTGTCTGCGTGACGGTGCTCGTCGTCCAGGGCTACCTGCCCGGCGCCCTCGTGGGGTCGGCCCGGTGGGTCGTCCCACTGACCTTCCTCGGCGCGGTCGTCGTCGGCGTGGCCGTCTCCCTGTGGCTGGCCGACCGCAGCGCCGCGCGCCTCCTGGGGCTGGTCGGCGCCCTGCGGGACCACGCGGAGCGGCTCGCGGCCGGTGACACCCGGCCGGTGCCGCTGTCCTCGGGCATCGACGAGCTCGACCGCCTCGACGCCGCCCTGGTCCGGGGCGCCCAGCAGGGCGCCAAGCGGCTCGCGTCCGAGCGCGACTTCGCCGCGGACGCCTCGCACCAGCTCCGCACCCCGCTCACGGCCCTCCTCATGCGGCTCGAGGAGATCTCGATGACCGAGGACCTCGAGGTCGTCGCCGAGGAGTCCGCCATCGCCATCGGGCAGGTCGAGCGGCTGAGCAAGGTCGTCGACGACCTCATGAGCCGCACCCGCAGCGGCGTCGACTCCAACCCCTCGGTGTCGCTCGACTCCGTCCTGGCCTCGTTGCAGCGCGAGTGGCAGCCGGCGTTCGAGTCGGCCCGGCGCAGCGTCCACGTCAGCGGCGAGCGGGGCGTCGTCGTCCGTGCCACCCCGGTCGCGCTCGGCCAGATCCTCACGACCCTGCTCGAGAACTCGCTCGCCCACGGCCGTGGCACGGTCGAGGTCAACGCCCGTCGTGCCGGGCCGTCGGTCGTCATCGAGGTCAGCGACGCCGGCGACGGCGTACCGGCGACGCTCGCACCGCACATCTTCGAGCGTTCGGTGTCGTCGTCCGGCTCCGGTCTGGGCCTCTCGCTCGCCCGCGACCTCGCGGAGGCCGCCGGCGGTCGTCTGGAGCTCGCACGGTCGGCCCCGCCGGTGTTCGCGCTGTTCCTCTCGGCGAGCGAGGACTGAGCCGTCCGCCGGACGCTCAGAGCGGTTCGCGGGCGAAGACGAACCGGCGGTAGGCCCAGAACCGGAAGAGCGTCCCGAGACCGATGCCGACGACCGTGGCGACGTTGTCGGCCAGCCGCGAGGTGAAGTCGAGCCCGTAGTGGGAGACCGCGAGGGTGGCGGCCGAGATGCCGAGGGCGACGAGGTTGACACCGAAGAACAGGGCGACCTCGTGGTGCACCGGCCGGCTGCGGCGGTGCCGGAAGGTCCACTGCCGGTTGCCCACCCACGCGACGAACGTCGCCACCGCCCCGGAGATGACCTTCGCGGTCGTCACCTTGTCCTCGAGCACGGTGTGCCAGAGGAGGTTGGCGAGCCCGAGGTCGACGACGAAGGCGACGGCGCCGACGACGCCGAACTTGATCATCTCGCGGTAGAGGACGTCGACCGCGCCGCGGACGAGGTCGAGGCCCCGTGCGACGAGGTTGCGCGGTGGTGCGTCCTGGGCGGTCACCCGTGCAGCCTAACGACAGGCCCTCGATATCCTCGCCCGGTGACCATCCCGCGCAAGGCACCCGGAGGGTTCCCCGTCGTCGGTATCGTCGGAGGTGGTCAGCTCGCCCGGATGTGCGCCGGCCCCGCCGCCGAGCTCGGCGTCACGCTGAGCGTCCTCGCCGAGGCCGAGGACTCCAGCGCAGCCCTCGTCATCCCCTCCGCCCCGGTCGGGGCGCACACCGACGTCGACGCCGTGCGGCGGTTCGCCGCGTCCTGCGACGTCGTCACCTTCGACCACGAGCACGTGCCGCCGGAGGTCCTGGCCCACCTCGTCGAGGACGGTGTCACGCTCCATCCGTCGCCCGAGGCGCTGCGGTACGCGCAGGACAAGCTCGCGATGCGCCAGCGGCTCACCTCCCTCGGTGTGCCGTGCCCGCGCTGGGTCCGGGCCGACACCGCCGCCGACGTCGAGGCCTTCGCGGACGAGGTCGGCCGGCCCGTCGTGGCGAAGACCCCGCGCGGCGGCTATGACGGCAAGGGCGTCCGGGTGGTCCGATCGGCCGACGAGCTCACCGACTGGCTCGAGCGTGCCGCGGACGCCGGCACCGGACTGCTCCTCGAGGAGCGGGTCCCCTTCCGCCGCGAGCTCGCGGTGCTCCTCGCGCGCAGCCCGTCCGGCCAGGCCGCGGTGTGGCCGGTCGTCGAGACCGTGCAGACCGACGGCGTCTGCACGGAGGTCCTGGCCCCCGCGCCAGGTCTCGACCCCGACCTCTCGGCCGCCGCGGTCGAGGCCGGGCTGCGGGTGGCCGGCGAGCTCGGGGTCACCGGCGTGCTCGCCGTCGAGCTCTTCGAGCTGGAGCGTGGGTCGCCACGCGGGGTCGAGGTCACGGGCGCGGACGGCACGCCGTCGTTCGTCGTCAACGAGCTCGCGATGCGGCCGCACAACTCCGGCCACTGGTCGATGGACGGCGCGGTCACCGGGCAGTTCGAGCAGCACCTGCGGGCCGTGCTCGACCTCCCGCTCGGCTCGCCCCGGCCGCGGGCGCCGTGGACGGTCATGGCGAACGTCCTCGGGGGCGACCTCCCGGACCTCTACCCGGCGTACCGGCACGTCATGGCGCGCGACCCGGAGGCCAAGGTCCACCTCTACGGCAAGGGTGTGCGGCCGGGCCGCAAGATCGGGCACGTCAACCTCTCCGGCGACGACCTGGACGACCTGCGCGAGCGGGCCGGGCACGCGGCGGACTACATCCAGGGAAAGGTCACGGAATGAGCGGGACGACGGACGCGACGCCGGTCGTCGGCGTCGTCATGGGGTCCGACTCCGACTGGCCGGTCATGGAGGCCGCCGTCACCGCACTGGACGAGCTCGGCGTCGCCTGCGAGGTCGACGTCGTCTCGGCACACCGGATGCCCGAGGAGATGCTCGAGTACGGGCGCAGCGCGGAGGGTCGCGGGCTGCGCGTCGTCATCGCCGGCGCCGGTGGTGCGGCGCACCTGCCGGGGATGCTCGCATCGGTCACGTCGCTACCGGTCATCGGGGTACCGGTGCCGCTCGCGCACCTCGACGGGATGGACTCGCTGCTCTCGATCGTCCAGATGCCCGCGGGGGTGCCGGTGGCGACGGTGTCGGTCGGGGGGGCGCGCAACGCCGGGCTCCTTGCGGCGCGGGTCCTCGGGGCCGGTGAGGGGCCGGAGGCCGTGCGGCTGCGGGCGGCGATGGCCGAGTTCCGCACGTCCCTGCGGGACCAGGCACACGCCAAGGGCGCAGCACTGCGGGAGCGGCGCGGCCGCTGAGCGCGTCGCCGGTGCGGCCGGTCAGCGCCCCATGCCGTCGCGGCGGATCTTGGGCCACTCGATCTTCGGGCAGGTGTCCATGATGACGCCGAGCCCCGCTTCGCGGGCACGGTCCGCGGCCGCCGGGTCGACGACGCCCACCTGCATCCAGACCGCGTCGATCATCAGCCGGTCCTTGTGCTCGATCGCCTCGTCGACGACCGCCCCGACGGTGTCGGAGTTGACGAAGCAGTCGACGACCTTGAGGTTCTGGTCGGGGATGTCCGCGAGGGAGGCGTAGCCCTGGCAGCCGTGCACGGTCTCGGCGCCGGGGTGCACCGGGACGATCGGCTTGCCGAGCTCGACGTGCAGCCAGCGCGAGACCGACCACGCCGGACGGGCCTCGTTGGTGGACAGGCCGACGACCGCCCAGATGCCCGGGTCCATGAGCAGCTCACGGATCAGGGTGGGGTCGTTCTGGTGCTGCAGTGCGCCCATGGGCACCATCATGCCCGGTCGGCCGCCCGGGGAAACGGACATCCGGCGGCCGGTCCGCAGTCGCTGCGTGGCGGCTCTCAGTCGCCGCCGAAGAGGTCGCGGGTGTACACCTTGTCGGCGACGTCCGCGAGCTCCGGCGTGAGCCGGTTGGCGACGATGACGTCACAGCGCTCCTTGAGCTCCTCGAGCGAGACCAGCTCGGAGCCGAAGAAGTGCGTCTCCTGCAGCTCGGGCTCGTGGACGAGCACGGGGACACCCTTGGCCTTGATGCGCTTCATGACGCCCTGGATGCTGCTGCTCCGGAAGTTGTCCGAGCCGGCCTTCATGATGAGCCGGTGCACGCCGACGACCTGCGGCTTGCGGTCGAGGATGTCGAAGGCGACGAAGTCCTTGCGGGTCGTGTTGGCGTCGACGATCGCCTTGATCAGGGTCTGCGGCACGTCGGCGTAGTTGGCGAGCAGCTGCTTGGTGTCCTTCGGCAGGCAGTAGCCGCCGTAGCCGAAGCTCGGGTTGTTGTAGTGCGTCCCGATCCGGGGGTCCAGCCCGACGCCCTCGATGATCTGCCGGGTGTCCAGCCCGTGCCGCGAGGCGTAGGTGTCGAGCTCGTTGAAGTACGCCACCCGCATCGCGAGGTAGGTGTTGGCGAACAGCTTGATGGCCTCGGCCTCGGTGCTGTCGGTGAGGAGCACCGGCACGTCGTCGTCCTCCGCGGCGTCGGCGAGCAGCCGG
The DNA here is from genome assembly GCF_016888005.1 of Phycicoccus sp. CSK15P-2. Taxonomy (GTDB): domain Bacteria; phylum Actinomycetota; class Actinomycetes; order Actinomycetales; family Dermatophilaceae; genus Phycicoccus. The sequence continues at coordinate 191,426 of NZ_JAFDVE010000002.1, forward strand.
GCGAACGCCTCGCCCTGCGACCCGCGGTCGCCCACGACGATGCGCGAGGGGTGCAGGTTGTCGTACAGCGCACGGCCCTCGCGGAGGAACTCGGGAGAGAAGACCACGCGGTCGGTGCCGAGGCGCTCGCGCAGCCCCGCGGTGAACCCGACGGGCACGGTGGACTTGATGACCGCGGTCGCCCCGGGCGCGATCTCGCGGACGTCGGCCACGACCTGCTCGACGCTGCTCGTGTCGAAGAAGTTGGTCCGCTCGTCGTAGTTCGTCGGGGTGGCGACGACGACGAACTCCGCCCCGGGGTAGGCCTCCTCCTTGTCGGTGGTCGCCCGGAGCCGGAGGTCGCCCCGGGACAGGTGCGCCTCGATGTCCGGGTCGGTGATGGGGCTGCGCCCGGCGCGGACGTCCTCGACGCGGGAGGCGTCGATGTCGTACGCCATGACGTCGTGGTGGCGGGCGAGGAGGACGGCGAGGGAGAGGCCGACGTAGGAGGTGCCGACGACACAGATCGTGTGGGTCACGGCGCCCAGCCTACGGTCTCCGCGCGCTGTCCTCGCGCCGGGAGCCGATGCGCCGCAACGGCACCGCGAACGCCCCCGGTGGTCGTCGACGGGGGTGTCCGGGGGGCGCACCACACCCGGGAGCCGGCTCTGAGGCATGATCGGGACGATCGGTACCACCGACGAGGAGACCGCATGAAGTTCGGACTGTTCATCCCCCAGGGGTGGCGCCACGACCTGGTCGGCATCGACCCGGCCCAGCACTGGGGGGCGATGGCGGGGATGGCCCGCCGTGCCGACGGCATTGAGGACTGGACCTCCATCTGGGTCTACGACCATGTCCACCCGGTGCCGCGGCCCACGGAGGCCGGCGTCCACGAGGCCTGGTCGCTCATGGCGGCGTTCGCCGGGGTGACCGGCCGGGTCCGGCTCGGCCAGATGTGCACCTGCATGGGGTACCGCAACCCGGCGTACCTCGCGAAGGTCGCCGCGACCGTCGACGTCGTGTCCGAGGGCCGCCTCGAGATGGGCATCGGCGCCGGCTGGTACGAGCACGAGTGGCGGGCCTACGGCTACGGGTTCCCGGGCGCGGGGGACCGGATCGCCGCGCTGCGCGAGGGTGTCGAGGTCATGCGGCAGATGTGGACCACCGGTTCGGCGATGTTCGACGGCGAGCACTTCCGGGCCGACGGCGCCCTGTGCTTCCCGCGGCCGCTGCAGGGCGACTCGCTGCCCGGGTCCCGGACCAACGGCATCCCGATGTGGGTCGCGGGCGGGGGCGAGCGCAAGACGCTGCGGGTCGCGGCGGAGTACGCCGACTACACGAACTTCTCCGGGATGCCCGACGAGTTCTCGCACAAGTCCGAGGTGCTCGAACAGCACTGCCGGGACATCGGGCGGGACGTCGGCGAGATCGTCCGCAGCGCCAACTTCAACGTCGTCATCGGCCGCGACGAGCGCGAGGTGCAGGAGCGTCTGGCGTGGATCCGCGACCACTACGCCTCGGCCGGGCTGCCCGACGACGTCGTCGAGTCCACCGTCAAGAGCTTCGAGGACGGTCCGCTCGTCGGCACGCCCGAGCAGGTCGTCGAGACGTTGCAGGACATGGAGCGACGCGGGATGACCTACGCGATCACGTACTTCGTCGAGCAGGCCTACGACCTCTCCGGCGTCCAGCTGTTCGAGCGCGAGGTGCTGCCCGAGCTCGTCGACCGGGAGCGGCACGGCCACCTGTGGCACCTGCTGCACGGGGAGTGAGCCCACCCGGCACCTGTTCGTCAGCCTGCCGTTACCGCCGAGTAGCATTCTCGGCATGAGCAGTCGACCCGACTTCGACACCTACCGGCTCTCCGAAGACCACGAGGCCATCCGTGAGGCCGTCCGAACGGTGGCCGAGAACAGGATCAAGCCCCATGCGGCCGCGGTCGACGAGGAGTCACGGTACCCCCAGGAGGCCCACGACGCCCTCGTGGCGTCCGACTTCTTCGCCCCCCACGTGGCCGAGGAGTATGGCGGCGTCGGCGCCGACGCGCTCGCGACATGCATCGTCATCGAGGAGGTGGCCCGAGCGTGTGCGTCGTCGAGCCTCATCCCGGCGGTCAACAAGCTCGGCTCGATGCCGCTCGTCTTGGCGGCGGACGACCACGTGAAGCAGCGCTATCTCCCGCCGCTGGCGGCGGGCGAGACGACGTTCTCCTACGGCCTGTCCGAGCGCGAGGCTGGGTCCGACACCGCGGCGATGAGGTGCAGGGCGGTCAGGGAGGGCGACGACTGGGCGCTCAGCGGCCAGAAATCCTGGATCACGAACGCGGGCGTCTCCGAGTTCTACACCGTCCTCGCGGTGACGGACCCCGACGGTCCGAGGGGCAACAACATCACGGCGTTTGTTGTCGAGAAGGAGGACGAGGGCTTCACGTTCGGCGAGAAGGAGCGCAAGCTCGGCATCAAGGGCAGTCCCACACGGGAGCTGCACTTCGACCGTTGCCGTATCCCCGGAGACCGTGTGGTCGGCGACGTCGGCGCCGGTCTGAAGATCGCGCTGGCCACCCTCGACCACACGCGGGTCACGATCGGGGCCCAGGCGGTCGGCATCGCCCAGGGCGCTCTCGACGAGGCCCTCGCCTATGTCACGGAGCGCAAGCAGTTCGGTCAGCGCATCGCCGAGTTCCAAGGAGTCCAGTTCATGCTCGCCGATATGGCCATGCAGCTCGAGGCCGCGCGCCAGCTGGTGTATGTCGCTGCGGCGAAGTCCGAGCGCTCCGACGGAGATCTCCGGTTCTTCGGTGCGGCCGCCAAGGCGTACGCGTCCGATGTCGCCATGCAGGTCACGACGGATGCGGTCCAGCTGCTCGGCGGCGCCGGGTACACCCGTGACTTCCCGCTGGAGCGGATGATGCGGGACGCGAAGATCACCCAGATCTACGAAGGCACGAACCAGGTCCAGCGCCTCGTCATGGCGCGTCAGCTGCTCGGGGCGTGAGCCCGGGCGGTCGGTCTCGGTGACCCGGCGAGCTCGGGCCTGGAGTCAGGAGCAGATGTCCTGGTCCGCGGGCCGGGCCTCGATGCTCGGGGTCGGGGACGGCGTGGGGCTCGGTGCCGAAATGCTGGGTGACGGCAGAGGCTCCGCCCCGACCCGGTTGGGTACCTCGACCGGGTTCTGCGAGCCCGGCCCCAGCGTGACCCGCACACTCTCTCCGATGTCGGACGACTCCTCTAGGGTCGAGTCCGGGAACGCGGCTGCCACCGTACGGGCGGCCTCCTCCTGCCCCACCGCGTACTCCACGAGGGTGCCCTCACCGACGTCGTAGGCGTTTCCCGTGCCGTTCACGGTGAACCCCTGCGCCGTGAGGAGGTCAGCGGTCTGTGCGGCGAGACCGGAGGTGCCGGTGCCGTTGAGGACCTCGACGGAGATGTCGGCGGGGGAGACGGTGAGCGGAGTGCCGGTGGGTGTCGTAGCCGACGGCTCCGACACCTCGCCGATCCGGCGGTCCTCGCGCAAGGAGGCCCAGATGACATCGGCGGACTGCTGCCACTGCACTCTGTTCGTGTCGGCCGGGTAGGGCTCGTTGGGCACCGTGATGAACTCGATGTTGTCCAGTCCGATGCCCCGCACGCTCTCGGCCAGGTCCTTCATCGTGCCGAGCCCGAACTCGGTGTCGGTCGTCAAGGACTTCGTGGCGGCGTCGAGGAAGCCGTAGAGCCTCGTCGGCTGGAACAGGAGCTCGGTGGACGTGGCTTCCTGCGCGATCGAGGACAGGAACGCCTGCTGGCGCTCGATACGTCCGAGGTCGGACCCGTCGCCGAGTGACTTGCGGGTACGCACGTACGCGAGCGCCTGTTCACCCTGGAGTCGGTGCCTCCCGGCGTCGAGCTGCAGCTTTGAGTTCGAGTCGTCGATGGGCTGAGAGGTGCAGACCTCGACGCCACCCAGGGCGTCGACCATGGACTGGAAACCGCGGAAGTCCACGACGGCGTAGTGGTCGACGAACACGCCGGTGTTGCCCTCCAGGGTGCGGATGAGACAGCCGGTGCCACCGTCCCGGTAGTTCCAGTTCCACTGCTTCATCGCCCATTGGTCCCTGGGTGCGGTGACGGAGCACTCCGGTGGTGCCGGGACCATCGAGTCCCGGGGGATCGAGACCACCGTCGCCCACTGACGGTCCGCGGACAGGTGGACGAGCAGGTTGGTGTCCGAGTGCTGGCCGGGATCCTCCTCGACCTCGCCGATCGCGTCGTTGCCCTCGCCCTCCCTGGTGTCCGAGCCGACCAGCAGGAGGTTGACGGCGGCCGTCGCCTCCGGCTCACGAGTGGGTCGGTCGTCCCCGACCGCGTCGGAGACGTCGACCTTGCGGATGTTGCCGTTGAGACGCCAGGCAGCGAAGAGGCCGCCGACGACGACGACGAGGGTGACGACGACGAGGCCCACACCCAGACGCCGGCGCCAGGGATGTTGCGGTGGTGCGTGCAGCTCCCGACGTCGTGGGTGGGCCTCGTCGTCCGAGCCGTCGGGGCCCACGTGCACGCCGTTCACTCCTGCTCCTGCTTCCTCGACAGCCGTCAACCCCTGAACCCCTTGGCCCCCGGGGTCGGTCCAGTCTACCTGCCCGTGGCTGAACGCCCGCTGAGTACGGGGTGGGTATCAGCCGGGAAGGCCTTCGGTCCCCGGTGGGGGAGTATCGAGCGGGGTCCCTTCGCGCAGCATGGTGAAGAGTCCGGCCGCTTGCTGATCATTCCACAACACCGAGCTACCCGCTGACGTCGTGGCGTTGACGTCCGCGATCGGCACCACCAGGCTGAGGGTCTCCTCCGAGGACACCCCGCGTAGCGCCAGCAGCAGCCGCGCCGAGTCGGTGGGCCCGGTCTCCTCACCGACGGCCACCGCCGAGGAGGCCGCATGGGTGAACCCCCACCAGCGCCACGGCAGGAGCACGGTCGAGGGCGTGGCCGCCTGCTTCATGACGGCACCGAGGAACTGGCGCTGCCGCTCGGCCCGGCCGATGTCACCCTTCGGGTCGGAGTACCTCGCCCGCACGTAGCCGAGGGAGTCGGGGCCGTCCAGCGTCTGGCACCCCTCCTCGAGGTCGATGTGTGCCTTGTCGTCCTTCATGTCCCGCGGGACGCAGATGTCGACGCCACCGAGGCTGTCCACGACCCCGGCGAAGCCGCCGAAGCCGATCTCCGCGTAGCCGTCGATGCGCAGCCCACTCGCCTGCTCGAGGGTCTCGACGAGGAGCTCAGGGCCGCCGATGGCGAACGCTGCGTTGACCTTGTTCTCGCCCTGGCCGGGAATGGGCAGGTAGCTGTCTCGCGGGACGGAGACCAGGGCCGCCTTCCCGGCCCCCGACGGGACGTGGACGAGGATGATGGTGTCGGTGCGACGGCCTTCGGCGCTTCCGGTGCCGAGCTCTCTGCGCTCGTCGGCGGAGAGGTCCTCGCGACCGTCCGAGCCGACGAGCAGGTAGGTGTGGCCGGCACTCGCGGGCGGACGGTTGCCGTCGGGGGCGGCGTCCACGCGGGCGACGGTGGACCAGGCGTGCAGTGGGGTTGCCAGGAGGAAGAGGCCCCACAGGAGCAGGGCGAGCACGGTCCAGCGCGCGGCTCCGCGCCCGCCGGAGCGTCGGCCGCGCCGCGGACGGGGCGCCGAGGGGGGTGAGGGTGTGGCGGCAGGCAGGGGCCGTCCGAGCTCGTCGTACCGGGTGCCGTCGGGGGGTGGGGATGTCGCCCTGGACCGGCCCGCCCGTGCGGCCGCGTGTCCGGCGCGGGGGGCCACACCGCCGCCTCGGCGGGACCGGGTGTCGACGACGTAGACGTCGTCGCCCCCACGTGCCGGGCGGCGCGGGATCGGTCGCACGTGGTCGTCAGTCATCTCGATCCTCTCGGTGGGGCGACCGCACAGTCTGCCAAGACTCCCCGATGGTGGCAGAACCCTGCAGGTCACGGGCGGCGCGCCTCGCACGCACCGGCGCCCAAGGCGCCGATACTGGTCGACCATGGGACGAGGCTCCGCTGTGCTCGAACGTCCCGGCGAGGCCGCCCGCCGCCCGCCGGACCGGCGCGTCGTTCCGGTGAACCCCAGGGGGCGGCGGCGCGCCGTCGCCCTGCTTCTCCTCACCCTCGTCCTCCCCGGGTCGGCGCAGCTGGCCTCCGGGAACAGGGCGGTGGGCCGCCTGGCGTTGCGTGTCTGGCTCGCCGTGCTGGGTCTGACTCTGGCGATCGCTCTTCTCGGTCTGGTGAGTCGCGAGCCGGTGCTGTGGCTCGTCACCCGAAGCTGGGTGCTCGGAGGAGTCCAGGTCCTGCTCGTCGCACTCGCTCTGGGGTGGGCGGCCCTCCTCGTCGATTCCTGGCGGCTCGGCCGGCCGGACCTGCTGCCCCAGCGGGACCGGCGAGGCCTCCTGGCCGGGCTGCTCGTCCTGCTGCTCGTTCCCGCGGTGCTCGGCTGGGCGGGCACCGGAGTCGGCCGCGCGAGAGGGGCCATGACGTCGGTCTTCGGAGCCGGGGCGGCCGAGAAGGCCGTCGCCGGCCGGTACAACATCCTGCTGCTCGGCGGCGACAGCGGCTCCGGGCGGGTCGGGCTGCGCCCGGACAGTATCCAACTCGCGAGCGTGGATGCGAGCACCGGCCGGGCAGTGCTCTTCGGCTTCTCGCGAGAGACGGAGAATATCCGGTTCCGGCCGGGGTCGGTGATGGCGGGAGTCATGCCCGAGGGGTGGACCTGCGGTGACGAGTGCCTGCTCAACGCCCTCTACACCTGGGGCGAGGACCACGCCGACCGGTTCCCTGCCGGGACCGAGGAGCCGGGCCTGCTCGCGACCACCGAGGCGGTGGAGGCGCTGAGTGGGCTGGACGTCCAGTACTACGTCATGGTCGACCTCCAGGGGTTCAAGAACGTCGTCGACGCAGTCGGCGGCCTCGAGATCACCGTCCAGCGGCGAACCCCCATCGGTGGCGGGAAGTCCCCGGTCTTCGGCTGGATCGAGCCGGGCCGCCAGCACCTGGACGGCTACCACGCCCTCTGGTATGCGCGAAGCCGCGAGGGGTCGACGAACTACGAGCGGATGGCACGACAGCGCTGTGTCGTCACCGCGCTCGTCAAGCAGCTCGACCCGCAGACCGTGCTGCTCAACTTCGGTGACATCGCCGCGGCCACGACTGGGGTGGTACGCACCGACATCCCGCACGACGGGCTGGCACAGCTGGCCGACATCGCGGTGCGGACGAAGGAGCAGAAGATCACCTCGGTCAACTTCGTGCCACCGCTCATCAAGCCGTGGGACTACGACCCCGAGGTGGTGCGGTCCGAGGTGGCGAGAGCAATCGCCGAGAGCGAGAACGCCCCGAACCCGTCCGCGAGCGGACCGTCGACGCCGGAGCCCGTCACGGAGGCGTCCGGGAGCAGCGCGGCACCCTCACCATCGACCCCGGCAGTCATGGAGCGCCCGGGCACGGACCCGGATGCCGACACCGGTGACCTGGCGAGTGTGTGCTCCGCGGGATGATGGCGCGGATGCCCTCCGACACCGTATCCGAGCCTCAGCCGAGCCGCCCCATCCGGGACGTGAAACCCATGGTCAGCGTCGTCATGCCGATCCTCGACGAGGAGCGCCACCTGGCCGATGCCGTCGCCATGGTACTGAGTCAGGACTGGGACGGCCCCCTCGAGGTCGTCCTCGCGCTCGGGCCGTCCGAGGACAACACCGACGCCGTGGCCGAACGACTCACCGAGGCGGACAGTCGGGTCCGCCTCGTGCGCAACCCCTCGGGGCGCACGCCGGATGCGCTCAACGCCGCGATCGACACGTCCCGGGGCGACGTGGTCGTGCGGGTCGACGGCCACGCAGAGATCCCTCCCGGCTACGTGTCCACCGCGGTGTCCACGCTCGAGGCCACCGGAGCGGACAACGTCGGGGGCCTGATGGACGCGCGAGGCGTCTCCGCTGTCGAGCGGGCGGTGGCCACGGCGATGCGTAGCCCACTGGGCGTCGGGTCGTCGCGGTTCCACACCGGAGGAGCAGCCGGTCCGGTTGACACTGTGTACCTCGGTTGTTTCCGCCGGTCGGCCCTCGAGCGGGTCGGCGGGTACGATCCCCGCTTCACCCGGACCCAGGACTGGGAGCTCAACCACCGCATCCGGGACACCGGCGGCACCGTGTGGTTCACGCCGGATCTGGTCGTGACGTACCGTCCGCGATCCACGCTGCGGGCCCTCGCGCGCCAGTACCGCGAGTACGGACAGTGGCGGCGGGTCGTCGCGTCGATGCACGGCGGCACCCTCAACGCCCGCTATCTCGCCCCACCCGCGATGGTGGTGGGGACGACGGCGGCTGCGGTCGTCGGTCTGGTGTGGTGGCCGGCGCTGGCCGTGCCCGGCGCCTATGCCGCGGCGGTGGTCGTGGGCGGTGTAGCCATCTCCCGTGGTGAGCGGGTACGGACCCGGCTGCTCGCAGCACCCGTGCTGGCGACGATGCACTGGTCGTGGGGGTGGGGCTTCCTCACCTCGCGACCGCAGCGGTTGCTGGGGGAGTGACCGTCACCGGCACCACGACGCCGTCCCGGTAGGTGACGACGGCGACTACCCCGTACTCCGCGGCCCCCGCGGCCAGGGTCTCGTCGAGAACCCCGTCCGCGGTGTCCCTGACCGCCGCCAGGAGCCAGGCACAGACGACCCCGGCGTCCGTCGTGGGGTCGAGGGCCAGCGCGACCCCGTCCGCGCGTTCCCCGTCAGCCAAGCTGCGCACCGTTGTCGAGAGCACCCGCTGCCCCGCGTATTCCTCCGGGAGCCACGCAGGGGTGGCGAGGAACGGTTCGGCATCCATGGAGGGTCGGGCTTCTGCCTCACCCAAGAGCTCCCGGACGTCGCCCAGGAACCGCTCGTGGCCGAACCGGGTGCGCACGCCGTCGAGGGTCCGCCGGACGCGGTCGTGGAAGGCGGCCGGGTCGCGGTAGCGCTCGACGAGCGCCGGGACATCGCGGGGCAGGGCGTAGTCGAGGATCGGCCCGAAGGTCGGCTCATGCTTCGGATGGGCGATGACGACGGTGCCGCTCGCCGCCGCCTCGAGCAGGACGCGCCCGAAGGCCTCGTGGGCGCCCGGGTTGTCCATGTAGACGAACACGTCGAGCCCGGCGAGAAAGTCTCGGGTGTCCTCACCGCGGTGCGGCACGACCTCCCACTCCGCGGGGTAGGGACGCAGCCCGGCGCCCGCGGCCTTGGACAACCGGCGCAGCTGGGTTCGCGCCCCCATGATCCGTACCCGGTGGCCGGGTCCGAGGTCGTAGGCCGCGAGGACATCGGCCCAGGTCTGCGGGAACTTGATGACGTCGTCGCGCGAGTAGCGACCGACGACGAGCGGGCCGCCCCCGGCCGCAGGGTCCCGGCCGTCGCGGACGTGCCAGTGCCCGACGTCGATGAGCCCGAGGTCGTCGCGAGGGAGGAGCACGGCGCCGGGGTCCTGTGCCTCGAGCAGCTCGCGGACGGTGGGGCCCTGAGGCCACCACCGCGGCTCGGTTCCGAACAGATCGGCCGCCCGCTCGGTGACGTCTCGGACGACGTAGCGCTGGTCGGTCCCGTCCTGCTCGAGGGGTGCCTGGTTCGCGACGATGACGACGCGGCGGGGGCGGATCGCGGCCGGGTTCGAGGGTGGGTACTGGAGGATGGGCGGGTAGCGGACGAGCAGAAGGTCGACCTCGACGTCGTCGTCGAGCTGGAGCAGCGTGACGTCGCCGTCACGGACGAGCTCGACGAGCGGCGCGCAGAGGGGCGGGTCGTCGGTGGACATGAACCGCAGCGCCTCGATGTGGAGGACCCCGACCCGCAGTCCGCCGTCGAGACAGGCCCGGATCTCCTCGAGCATCGAGCGTTGCGGGCCCCCGAAGCGTCGCCAGTCGCCACCGAAGACGACGTCGAACCGGCGTGGGCCTGCCGCCGGGCGGGTGTTCCACCGCAGCGGCTGGGGAAAGGCGCGGGGAGCGCCGGGGTCGAGCCAGGGGTCGGCCTCGCCGCGTCGGACTGCCCGGTGCCAGGCGGCGTACACGCTCTTGTACTCGTGCCGCGCGCCGTGCCGCCAGCCGCGGGAGAACTCCTCCGCGGACAGCGACCCGGCGAGCGTGCGATTGAAGGTCATGACGTGTGGGAGGGTACGGATCCGCTGGCCGAAGGATGCCTCGATGCGGCGGGCGTACTCGGTGTCTGCACCTTTGCGGGTCGGGTCGAAGAAGCCGATCCGGGCGAACGTCGGGTGGACCGGGACCATGAGCGAGGCGGCCGACGGGTAGCGGTGCGTGTACCCGGGGCGGGTCAGCCGAAGGTCCTCGCCGATCCGCACCCCCTGGGTCCGCACCGCGACCCGGGTGGGGAGCTCGAGAAGGTGCCTCACGGCGACCTCGACCATCTGGGGGTGCACCCAGTCGTCGGAGTCGACGACGGTGAAGTAGTCCCCGGTCATGAGCCGCAGCGCCGTGTTCCGTGCCCGGTACGTGCCGCCGTTCACCGCCTTGCGGATGACCGTGACCCGGGCGTCACGGGCAGCGACGTCGTCGAACACGGAGTCGTACTCGGGGCCGGAGGCGTCGTCGACGACGAGGAGCTCGATGTTGCTCCAGGTCTGGGCGAGGACGGAGTCGACCGCGGTGAGGACGTCGCTGCGGCGTGGTCGGTAGGCGCTCATGAGGACGCTGACCCGGACCGGTGAGTCGACCGTCGGCGCGTCGGCGGTCAGCCGGTCGTACGGGCGCGTGGCGGCGCCGTCCCGGAGCCGTACCGGGGCGACGTCGCCACCCCCGACCGCGATCGCGAAGGCTCCGGCCCAGTCGTCGGGCGGGGGAGCCCCGAGCCCGGTGGTGTCCTGCCCGGTGTCCGGCTCCGGCGGGCCGCCGGGGCCGGGAGCCTGGTCGACGAACGGGTTGAGAGCGTCGGCACGCGCAGCGGTGAGGACGTCGGCGCGGACCGAGGAGTGCCCGAGGAGGCGCATCGCTCCCTCGACGTCGCCACGGACGAGACGTTGCTGCCCGAGCGCCTCGACGGTCCGCGGCGGCAGGTCGCCGACCCGCCCGGCCCGCTCGACGGCGCCTGCGATCGCGAGCGCGACGTCGACCTCGTCGTGGGGGGCGCGCTGGACGGCGATGACCATCGCGAGCCGGCCGAGGCCGTCGACGTCCATCCCGTCCTCGAGCCGCGCCTCCGGATCGGTGGCCCACCGGACGACGTCCTCGGGGGAGTGGCTTGGCCAGGCGAGGCCCGCGAGGATCTCACGGCTGTGCACCGACCGCGTCCGCATCGCGGTGACGAGGAGGCGGTCGCGGTCGCGCTCGGCGCGGGCGGCGTGGTCGCGGGCCACCGAGATCCGGTCCGCGACGGGTACCTCCGGGCCGGTGGACGGATCGCGCGTGGTCACGGAGCGGCGTGGTCGCGGCGCGACGCAGCGGCGAGCTCCTCGACCGCATGCTGGAGACGGTCCAGACGGCCGGTGTACTGCGCTTGGAGGAGCCGGACCGTCCCGAGGACGTCGGCCTCGGTGACCTCGGTCGTCGCGGGCGGCGCGTCCGGGAGCCCGCCGCGGGCGATGACGGTCTGCAGCCGGCGCACCCGCCGGTTGGTGTCCGCGAGGAGGACGAGGACGGCAAGGCCCAGGCCCGCACCCGCCAGCGCGGCGAGCCACGGCGCCCCGACGGCCACGCCGACGACGAACACGAGGCCGAGGACGATCCCGCTCCCGGCGCCGGCCTGTACGATTCTGGACTTCATGGAACTCCTCTGGCTGGGCGGACGTGCATGACAGCGTATTCGCTCCGACGTCGCCCCTCGCGTCCGGCGCCTATGCGGACCGCGGCCGCGCGGTACTCGGGCGCAGCGGCCTCGGCGGTCGGCGCTGCCACCGCGGGCCGGTGGACGACCTCCGCTCTGCTCCCGTCCGTCCGCAGGCGGCCGGACCGCCTCGCGCAGTACGCCATCCGTGTGCAGTCGCGTCTCGTCCGGGACGCCCTCGCCCTGGCCGCGACCGCCGGGACCTGCGACGACGCCGCACTCGTCGACCTCGTGCTCTCCGGAGACGACGTCCTGGAGCGTTGGCCCGGGACACCGTCCTCCGCGTGGGCGGCCTGTGCGCTCGCCTGGGCGGGGCGGACCGACGGCTCCGGGCTCACCGCGGGGGCCGACCTCTACGCGCTCCTCGCCATGTACCGCGACCCGGCCGAGCTCGCCGTGGCGCACCATGTCCTCGCCCCGCAGGCGCAGTACCTCGGCGGCCGTCGGGAGCGGGTCAAGCCCGTCCTCGACCGCTACGCCGGCACGCCGCCACTCGTCCAGGGTTTCCTCGGGCTCGACCTCGAACGGCCGGACTGCTGGGACACGGGCGCGGGCTCTGAGCCCCACGCCGAGCAGTCGTGGTCCGACCACCTCCGGCAGCTCGTGTTCGGGCATCACCCGGACGTCGCGGTCGGTGTGTCCGGACGGGTCGGAGAGGTCGCCCCGTTCGACCGGCTCGACGCGAGTGGGCACGTCCCGGCGTCGGTGTCCGGTGACCTCGTCAGTGTCATCGTCCCGAGCTTCCGGCCCGAGGCGGCGGGCATGCGACTCGCCGTCCGCTCGATGCTCGAGCAGACCTGGGCCGACCTCGAGGTCCTCGTCGTCGACGACGCCTCCGGACCGGAGTGGGACGACCTCTACGCCGAGGTGGAGGCCTCCGACCCGCGGGTACGCGTCGTCCGCATGCCCGACAACGGGGGCAGCTACGTCGGCCGGAACGCCGCCATGCGGCTGGCCCGCGGGAGCGCCGTCACCTTCCAGGACAGCGACGACTGGTCCCACCCTCGCCGCCTCGAGGACCAGATGACCGCGCTCGCGAGCTCCCCGGCGGTGGGCGCGAGTCGGAGCGACGCCCTCCGGGCCCGTGAGGACCTGAGCCACCAGTGGCTCGGCTACCTGCCGGTCCGTCCGAACGCGAGCTCGCTCATGCTGCGGCGCAGCGCTGTCGACGCGCTCGGCGACTTCCTCCCGATCCGGCGGGGAGCCGACTCCGAGTACGCCGAGCGGGTGCGCGCTGCGGGGGGCGAGATCATCGACACCCAGACGGTCCTCGCGATCACCCGGCTACGGTCGGGGTCCTTGTCCCGCGGTGACTTCTCCTACCAATGGACGACACCGCAGCGCCTCGCCTTCAAGGGTCTCTTCCGGTCCTGGCACGCGTCCTCCGGGCCAGTGGGGCTCACGGTCGACGAGACCAGCCCACTGCCCTTCCCGGTCCCGGCGGCCTTCGACGTCCGGCCACGCGAGCGGTGCTTCGACCTCGTCGTCTCCGCGGACCTCTCGCTCCCCGTGGCCGAGGTCGTCGACCCGGGTGTCGAGACTGGGACGCGGGTCCCGTCGAGCGACGCTCTCACCCTCGACCACGAGGCGATGGGTCTGCGAGCCGCCACGTTCGGCGCGGCTCTCGAGGCCGCACACGCCGGGGCGCGGGTCGCGGTCTGGCACGTCGAGGCCCCGAGCCGTCGCAAGGGACGCTCGGAGATGGACGCCTCCTGGTTCGACCTCGTGACCAGTGGGCTCCTCTCGGCCGCCGTCAGCGGCAACGAGCCCGTCCGCGCCCGCCGTCTCGTCGTCCCCGACCCGCGCCACCTCGCCGTCGCCCCGGCCGAGGCCGTGCGGATCGAGGCCGACGTCGTCGAGCTGCTCGTCGCCGACCCGGCGCGCGTGGGGCGCGACGTCGCCGCGACCGACGTCGACCGGATGGTCGTCGACGACGCGCTGAGCACGGCGGGGCGATGCTTCGCCGGTCCGGTCCGGGTGGTCGAGGTCGCGTCAGCGGACGAGTGGCGCCAGGAGCTCCTCGAGCGGGTCCGCGAGGACGCCGATGAACGTCAGGGTGATGTGTGACCCCTGCCGGTACGTGAGGACGTTGCGGTAGACCCCGACGCAGGTCCCGCCGGGGCAGACCCACGGGTCCATGTCCACGTAGTGCGCCCCGATCTCGTCCGCGACCTCTCGCATCACCGCGCTCGCGTCGCTCGGCTCGTACGGCCACGAACAGGCCGCGACGTCGTTCCCGTGGTCGGCGACGCACTCGTAGACGGGGGAGATGTCGCCGGGCGGACTCGGGGTGTTCGACAGCGCGACCACGGTGACCCCGGCGTCCTGGAGCCTCTGCCACGCCGAGCGCAGCCCGGCGGCGAAGGGTGCGGACGCCGGGTCGCCGTCCGGCCCCAGCGCACGGCTGTAGACGGTCGAGGTGATGACGACGTCCGGTCGGTCCGGGCCGGTGAGCCGTTCCAGCATCTCCTCGCCCCACGCCCGGCAGGCGTCGTAGGGCCTCTCGTCGTAGGTGACGGTGGCGTCGACGAAGGGACAGGAGCTCTTCGTCCAGCTCGTGACCTTCCAGCCGCGGCGCGACCCGATCTCGTCGAGTGCCGGAACCCACTGGGCCACCTTGGAGTCGCCGACGACGGCCACCGATGTCGCGCCGTCCGGGTCCCCTCCCGGGCACGGCCTCGGAATGCTCACCTCGATCTCGGTCTGGCAGCCCTTGGCGTACAGCGCGGGCACGTCGGCGGTCGCCCCCTCGGGCGTCGGAGTCAGCTCGTCGAAGAAGGGCTCGTCGGCGGGGCTCTGCGCCGCGGGTGGCTCGGTGAGTGACGAGAAGCCCGCTCCCGTCGGCGTCCCCTCGGTCGTGGCTGCCGCGCGGCCGAGACCCCACATGGCCAGCCCGGCGACGAGGCACACCGCCGAGACGGCCGCGCCCACCCGAAGCGCCCGGCCAGGGTGCTCGCCGAGCCACGTGCTGTGACGCAGCGGGTTCTCCACGAGGCGGTAGGACAACCACGCCGGCACGACGGACAGGAGCACGGCGATCGTCCCGCTCGCGGCGTCCAGTGGTCCGAGAGTCCACTCGGCCGCTCGGAGGACGGGCCAGTGCCACAGGTACAGGGAGTACGACAGCCCGCCGACCCAGCGCAGCGGCCGGGTGCCGAGAACCACCTCGGGCCCGGCGCGATGCGCCGAGAAGCCGGCGACGACGACGGCAGCGGTCGAGAGCGTGGGGAGGAGGGCGGCGTGACCCGGCCAGGCCGTCGCGGAGGAGTAACCGACCGCGGCCACCCCCAGCCCGGCGACGCCGAGCCAGCCGAGGGCCGTGGCCGGCCCCGGGGATAGCCGGTCCCAGCGCCGGGCTCCGAGAGCGACGAAGGCGCCGATGCCCATCTCCCAGAGCCGCGTCGTCGTAACGAAGAACGCACGCGCCGGGTCCTCGGCCGTCAGCACCATCGACCACACGAAGGTCGGGACGATGATGAGGACGGCGAGGCCGGCGGCGAGCGCGAGCCGGATGCTGCCGTACGGGAGGCGGCGCCGGACGAGGAGCACGCCGAGGATGGCGAGCGGCCAGACGAGGTAGAACTGTTCCTCGACCGCGAGCGACCAGAAGTGGAGCACCGGTGACGGCTCGAGGTCTTCGGCCAGGTAGTCGACCGAGCGTCCGGCGAAGACCCAGTTGACGACGTAGCCGGCGGCGCCGGCGATGTCGAGACCGAAGACGCCCCGCTGGGTCCTCGGGGCGAGGAACCAGGTGAGGGCCGCCGTCGTGAGGAGCACCAGGCCCGCGGCGGGGAGCAGACGCTTGGCCCGACGGGCGTAGAACGTCCTTAATGACAGCCGGCTGTCGCGCTCGACCTCGCGGACAACCTGCGTGGTGATGACGAAGCCGCTGACGACGAAGAAGACGTCGACCCCGATGAACCCGCCTGAGGGCCCGAGCCCCGCGTGGTACGTGAGGACGAGCCCGACCGCGACGGCCCGCAGACCCTCGACGTCGCTGCGCCAGCGCTTCGCGGTGCGGGTGGTCGCCGGGACGGCCCGGGTGCCGGTGCTGGTCATGGTCGCTCTCCCAGGACCGCCTCGACGTATGCGGCGTCCGCCGCGCGTCCGTCGAAGATCCGGGCCGCCGTCGTGGCCGTCGACTCCGACTCCTCTGGCCAGCGGTCGGGGGCGGTGACCTCGCGGATCCGGGCCGCGGCCTGGGCGACGTCACGGACGACCCATTCCGCGGGGACGAGACCGGCGGCCCCCACCCGGGACGCGAGGAGCGGCCAGTCGCGGACGACGGCCACGGCTCCCGACGCCGAGCCCTCGATGAGCCCGCGGTGGCAGCCCTCGCGTCGGCTGGTGCTGAGGACCACCCCGACCCGCCTCAGCGCGTCGGGCACGTCGTCGGTCCAGCCGAGGACCTCGACCCGGCCGGCGAGCGCCGGGTCGGCCAGGCGTCGTCGGAGCTCCTCGAGATAGACGGCTTCTGAGGCCGACGCGGGGCTCCCCGGGGGCGGTCCGATGAGGAGGAGGGTCCAGGCGTCGTCCGTCTCGAGCACGTCGAGCGCCCACAGCGGGTCCTTGACCCGACGCCCCCAGCCGACCATCCCGAGCCGGGTGCGGGCGTCATCGGCCTTGGGGAGACGCAGCCCGGAGACGTCGCCGAAGCTCGGGACGACGCGGACCGGGACGTCGTGGCCGAGCACGGCCAGCTCGTCACGGACGAGGGAGCGCATGGCCTCGCTGACGACGACGACCTCGTCGACGGCGGCCCAGCGCACGAGCGGCAGCCAGGGGGACAGCGCGTCGACGGCGTGGACCCGCACGGTGAGACGGACGTCGTCGGGACAGAGATGGCTCGCCCACACCGTGCTGCGATCCAGCCAGTCACAGAAGACCGCGCGGCGTCCGGTGAGGAGCCGGCAGGTGGCCTCGAGGACGCGGCGTTCCGTGGTGCGCAGCGCACTGCGGTCGCCGACACCGGACTTCGCATCCCAGCGGCTGAGGTGGGCGAGCGCGACGAGGAACTCGGGGTCGACCACCGTCCGGGTGAAGAGTGCGTACTGCTCATGGAGGGCGACGGTGTCGACCTCGTGACCGGCGCCCGTCAGCGCGTTGACGACCTCGGTGTGGAAGGACGCGTACGGGCTCGTGAGGACGAGAACCGGGGCGGTGTCCTCGAGCGCTCGACCAGGGCGGGCCCGGCGGCGCGCGAGACGGTCGACCGTCGAGGACGCCACGAACGGTGCGAGGACCGACCGGGGGTCCTCGATGAGCGCGGAACGCAAGGACTCGCTGTGCCTCTCGCGGTGGAAGGCGAGGCCGAGTGCGTCCGAGACCAGCCCGAGGGCCCGACCGGCGCGACCGCCACCGAGCGCCGCGTCGGCCGCCTGTAGCGTGCCGGTGACGACGTCGGCGATGTCGTCGTCCGGTACGGCGGCGGGGTCCTCGTCGGTCCGGAGGCGCAACGACAGCCGGAGGGCGTCCAGGCCCGACCCGAGCCGGGCGGTCGGGGTCCACGGGTCGTCGTCGACGGCCCGGAGCACGGCGACGGCCAGCGCAGCGTCCCTGCGGGAGGCGTGGTGGACGGCGTCGACGACGACGAACGCCGCGCCCGGGGCCTCGAGGGCGGGCCCGGTCGGCCTGGTCGGCTCCGTCTCGCTCGTCCCCGCGGCGGCGAGCCAGGCGTCGAGGTCCTCGTGAGCCGCGCGGAACGCGTCGAGGTCCCCCGAGGCGGTCCAGGGGCAGCCCCGGAGCACCTGGGGGACGGCCCGGAGCGCGGCGTCGGTGACCGGGTCGGTGGAGAGGACATGGTCGGCGCCACGCAGCGCGGTACGGAGCGCGGGTGATCGCTTGAGCGCGATGAGACGGCGGACGAGGGCGGGTCGTGGGCCCGCCGCGAGAGTGGCCCGTGCCGTGGTCGCGAGGACCCGCGCGCGCGTGGTGCCGGGGTCGTCGTCGAGGTGGACGGGCTCGAGCGAGACCCGCGCGACGGTGAGGTCGAGACGGACGGACTCCGAGCCGTCGCCGATGACAAGCACGCGCACCGCGGGCCCGGACGTCGAGGCGAACCACGGCGGGGAGAGGGGATGGGGTGTCGTGGTCACGCCGGGGCCTCCGGGAACGGGGTCCGCGACCCCGGCGCCGACATCGCACCCCGGATGCTGCGGATCACGAGCTCGTCCCGCTCGGGCACGGTGCCGTCCGCTCCCAGGTGGACGACGTACCAGGCCCGGAACCCCTGGACGGCCGAGACCAGTCTGCGTCCGACGTAGGCGGTGTGGTCCTCCGCGGCGCCGTACCAGTCCTCGGCAGGGATGATGTGGTCAGCGACGAACCCGGCCTGTCGGACCGCGACGAGGTCCGGGCGGTCGACGACGACCACACCACGGAAGGCTCGGGTCTCCTCGTGGAGAGCGACCAGAGTCGTGAGGGCGCGGTCCAGGGTCGCGGCGTCGACGCCGAGGACGGTGAAGACGACGACAGGGAGGAGGTCGGGCTCGGGGACCTGGAGACGGTCGGCGCGGAAGCTGCGGCGGGCCACGCCGACCCCGTGCGGGGGGGTGAAGACGCGCCACACGATGTCGGTGAGGACCCTGCTGCCACGGACCCGGGGAAGCAGCTCCTCGACCGTGAACCGGTAGCCCGGGAGACGTCGCACCCGCGCGGCGAACCGCTGGCGGCGGTCGGCCCGCCGGTCGTAGGGGCTCACCGGACGACCCCGGCGAGCTCGCCGAGAAGGGCTGCGGCGTCGGCGGCACCGTTGCCGGGGTCGGCCGCGCGGGCGGCCTCGGCGAGGGAGGGGCCGCGGTCGAGAAGGGCATCGACGGCGGCATCACCCGCGGGGCCGGTGAGCGTGCGTACGGAGAGTGCCCACCCCCGGGCCGCGGCGTGCTCCGCACGGGTCACCTGGTCGTCGAGCGAGGTCTCGTCGTTGGGCACGAAAAGGGTCGGGAGCCCGAACCGCAGGTGTTCGTGGAAGGAGTTGTAGCCGGCGGCGGCGACCGCGACGTCGAAGGCCGCGAGGTGCTGTGAGATGGGGAAGCGCCGGACGAGGTGGACGTCGCCACGGGAACCGGCCTGCTCGGCGATGCTCGGCTGGGTGACGCAGACCCCGACGCCGCGCGCACCGAGGGCGCTGACCGCCGCGCCGACCTCGTCGCTCGTGTCGTTGATGTTCCCTGCGCCCAGCGAGACGAGGGCGAGCGGGCCGTCGGGCGGGAGCCCGAGCGCGATGCGCGCGCCCGCCCGGTCCGAGCACTCCTCGGGGTCGAGCAGCGTGACCGGCCCGACCCGGTGCGCGTCGGTGCCGACCGTCGCTCCGCGGTCGGCTGCCGCCGCGAGGTCCCCGGGCTCGAGCACGGCATCGAACCACTCCACCTTCGAGAGCTGGTGGCTGTTGTGCCGGGGCTTCCACATCGCACGCCGTGACCACACGGCGCGGGTCCCGGGTGACGCCGCGACGGCGTCATCGAGCCCGGAGTACGGGTGGGTGCCGTCGAACACGAGGACCGCGGGGCGCAGCCGGAGGACCGCCTCGCGCATCCGCTCGGCGAACAGCCAGCGCCACTCGCCGGAGTCCATACCCGTCGCCTGTGCGCTCGGCAGGTACTCCCACGGCACGTCGTAGGCTGCGACCACGGGCACCGCCTGGCTCAGCGAGACGATGTGCGGCCGCAGACCGGTACCCAGCCGCCGACCGTAGGCGAGCAGCCGCGTGAGGTGCCCCATGCCCGCGCCGTTGCTCGACACCAGGAGGACGACGGGGGCGTCTCCTCCCACTGCGCGCGACATGGTGAACGATCATGCCACGCGTGGGAGTGGCCCGAAGGCCTGGGCTAGACTCCTGGCTGCTCTCGGTCCGGGGGCGCCTTCCCAAGAGCAGCAGGAGATGTGCATGTCCGTGGACGTCACCGTCATCGGCCTCGGGTACGTGGGGCTGCCTCTGGTCCAGGAGGCGGTGCGGGCCGGCCTGGTCGTTCGTGGTTTCGACATCAACGGCGGCGTCGTCGACGCTCTCAACGCGGGGCACTCACACATCGACGACATCAGCGACGACGAGCTCGCCGAGATCCTCTCCGGCGGTTTCGAGGCCTCCACCGACGAGGCCGTCATCGCGGATGCCGACACCGTCGTCATCTGCGTACCGACCCCGCTCGGCGAGGACGGAGGTCCCGACCTCCAGGCGGTCGAGGGCTCGGTGCACGCCATTGCCCGTAACCTCACGCCCGGGACACTCGTCATTCTCGAGTCCACGACCTACCCTGGCACGACCGACGAGGTCGTCCGGCCGATCCTCGAGGCCGGAGGGCTCACGGCGGGCACGGACTTCCACCTCGCGTTCTCTCCGGAGCGCATTGACCCCGGCAACGCGCAGTTCGGCGCGAAGAACACCCCGAAGGTCGTCGGCGGCTACACGCCGGAGTGCGGCGACATGGCTGCTGCCTTCTACGGCCGTTTCGTCGACACCGTGGTGCGGGCCAAGGGCACCCGTGAGGCCGAGACGGCCAAGCTGCTCGAGAACACGTACCGTCACATCAACATCGCGCTCGTCAACGAGATGGCGCGGTTCTGCCACGACCTCGGGATCGACCTCTGGGACGTCATCGACGCCGCGAAGACCAAGCCGTTCGGGTTCCAGGCGTTCTACCCGGGTCCCGGCGTCGGCGGTCACTGCATCCCCATCGACCCGAACTACCTCTCCTACAACGTGCGCGCCAAGCTGGGCTACCCGTTCCGCTTCGTCGAGCTCGCCCAGGAGATCAACACGACCATGCCGGCCTACGTCGTCCAGCGGGCCCAGGACCTCCTCAACGAGGACGCCAGGGCGATGCGTGGCGCGACCGTCCTCCTCCTCGGTGTCACGTACAAGCCGAACATCGCCGACCAGCGCGAGTCGCCGGCCGTCCCCGTGGCACGGCAGCTGCTCGACAAGGGCGCGGACGTGCGGTTCCACGACCCGCACGTCTCCTCGTGGTCGGCGTTCGGCGACGTCGTTCCGTGCGTGCCCGACCTCGACGCCGCCGTTCGAGAGGCCGACCTCGTCGTTCTCCTCCAGAACCACCGGGCCTACGACGTGGCGGCCCTGGCGGCCGCGTCGCACCGGTTCTTCGACACTCGCGGCGTCGCGGCCCCAGGTGACCGGGTCCACCGTCTCTGAGGGCGGCGGTCTCCCGCTGCCTTCACCCCTCAGCCCTGCCGAGGCGGCCGACCTCGCGCGACGTCACGGCCTGACCCCCCTCGCCGGACGTCCCCGGCTGCGGTCTTACGTCGCGCAGGTGTGGGAAAGGCGCCAGTTCATCCTCACCCTCTCCTCGGGACAGTCCACGGCGCGCTACCAGAGCAACCGGCTGGGACAGCTGTGGTCGCTGCTCAACCCGGCGCTTCTCGTCGTCAGCTACTTCCTCATCTTCGGGGTGCTGTTGCGCACGAGCAGGGGCGTCGACAACTTCGTCGGGTTCCTGTCGATCGGCGTGGTCCTCTTCGGGTTCAGCGCAGCGGTCATCGGGGCCGGTTCCAAGGCGTTGTCCAGCAATGTCGCCCTCGTACGGGCCCTGCGCTTCCCACGAGCGGCGCTGCCGATCTCGGTCGCCATGACCGAGCTCATCGCGGCGCTTCCGGCCTTGGGTCTGCTCCTCGTTCTCATGCCCGTCCTCGGGGAGCCGATCCGTGTGCAGTGGCTGCTCCTCCCGGTCTCCGTCCTCCTCCAGGTCCTCCAGATCACGGGGCTGTCCCTGGTGGGGGCCAGGCTCGTCGACATCTCCCGCGACCTCGCCAACCTCATTCCCCTGTTCCTGCGCATCTCGCGGTATCTCTCGGGCGTCTTCTTCAGCATCGCCACCTTCTCGGCCGGCTTCCCAGAGCCCGTGGGAGCTGTGCTGCGGTACCAGCCCTTCGCGGTGCAGCTCGAGACGGCGCGACAGTCGCTGATGGCCGAGTTCCCGTTCGAACCCCAGGTGTGGCTGGCCTCGGCGGGGTGGTCCGTGGGCCTCTTCGTGGTCGGCTTCGTGGTGTTCTGGCGGGGGGAGGGCTCCTATGGGCGAGGCTGAGGCGACGCCATCGGTCGTCGTCAGCCACGTCGACATCGTCTACCGCGTCTTCGCCGGTCGCAGGCCGGGCTCGCGTGGACCGCGGTCATGGCTCTCCCGCGACGAGGAGAACCGCTCGGTCCGGACGGTGCACGCCGTGAAGGACGTGTCCTTCGTGGCTCGGCACGGGGAGTCGATCGGGATCATCGGGCGGAACGGCTCGGGCAAGTCGACGTTGCTGCGCGCCGTGGCCGGGCTCATGCCGCCGACCAACGGTCACGTCTGGAGCGACGGCACCCCGTCACTCCTCGGGGTCAACGCGGTCCTCGTCAAGCAGCTCTCCGGAGCGCGCAACATCTACATCGGCGCCCAGGCGCTCGGGCTGTCCAGGGAGGAGGTCGACGACGTCTACGCCGACATCGTCGAGTTCTCCGGTATCGGTGATGCCATCGACCTTCCGATGTCGGCGTACTCGTCGGGGATGGCGGCGCGGCTGCGGTTTGCGATCTCGACCGCGGCGGTCCCGCCGGTGTTGGTCGTCGACGAGGCCCTGGCCACTGGGGATGCCGACTTCCGGGCTCGCAGCAGGGAGCGCATCGAGGGCCTCCGAGAGCGTGCCGGCACGGTGTTCCTGGTGTCCCATTCGGCGGCGTCCATTCGGTCGATGTGCGACCGTGCCATCTGGCTGGACAGCGGAGAGCTGGTCGCCGACGGGCCCGTCGACCTGGTGCTGGAGGCCTACCAGTCGAGCAGCAAGCGCCCACCGAGATCCCATCCGCCGGCCGAGCCGGACGTTCCCGGTGTCGAACGGTGGTCGGGCGACACCAGGTACCACACCTCGGCCCTGACCTCGAGGCGCGGGCTGCAGGACCAGACGGACACGGTCGTGCTCGCGTCCGGTGCCGACCTGGCCCTGGCGCTGGCGTGCGTTCCCGGCGGTGCGTCGGTGGCCGCGCCCGTGCTGCTCACCCACCCGACCCGGCTCATGCGGACGACCCGCGCGGAGATCGAGCGGCTGGGGCCCCAGCAGGTCGTTCTCGCGGGTGGCCCCGGCATCATCGGTGCCGAGGTCGCCGAGGCCGTCGACGCCCTCGGCGTGGTCGTCCACCGGCTCGGCGGCGACGACTCCGTGGCGACCTCACGGGTCATGCTGACCGACCTCACGGAGGTCACGACCCTGGACGTCGTCTACCTTGCCCCCGTCGGGGAGAGCGGCGCGGTGCTGACCGCCGCGATCTCCTCCGAGCCCGGGACGAGCAGGGTCCTCCTGGTGGGAGAAGACGGTCTGACCGCCGAGACGGAAGCGGCTCTGGAGCAACTGTCGGTGCGTGTCATCCGGGTGTTGGCCGACGACGACACCCTCGACGGGGCAGCGCTGGAGCGACTGCGGTCGCTGGCACGCGAGGGGGTGCAGAGAGTCCTGACGCCGACGGCAGCCGCGGCGGCTGCTGCCGTCTCGCAGGACTCGCACGGGCGCGGGGTGGACGTCGTGTACGTTGCCTCCGCGGACGACACCGCGGTCGGCGACGCCGTCACGGGCGCAGGCGTCGCCGAGATGGCGGGCGCACCCTTCCTCCTCGTGGAGCGTGATGACGTCCCCCAGGTGACCCACGAGGAGCTCGAGCGGCTGGCGCCGAGCCACATCGTGCTGCTGGGCGGACCGGCCACCATCACCCCGGCGGTGCGTGCCCGGCTCGCCGACTACCTGGTGTCCGACGCCGACGACGCCGGACCGGCTCCGGCGCTTTGAGGTTCACCTCCCGGCCGGCCTGCGGTACTCCTCGTATCGGTGACCGGACAGGCCGGCGATGGTCCCGACACCCGAGGCCAGCCGCCGGACCGCGAGTGGCCGCAGGTCGGGGCGCAAGAGGGCCAGCGGGGCCAGGACCGCACCGTGCCCAGCTCGCAACACTGCTCTGGCGACCACTCCCGGGACGGCCGACCACCCGCCGATCATCCGCCGGGCCACGGCGTCACCGGCACCGGACCGGTACGCCCGGCGCACGTACCAGTGCCAGGTGAGCCGAGAGGCGTCCACATGCTCGTCGACGACGGCCTCCTCGCACCACTCGATCGTGTGGCCCGCACGTCGCGCTCTGATCGAGAAGTGCAGGTCGCTGGAGCCGGTGTACCGGAAGGCGTCGTCGAACGGCTCCGGCAGGGCCTGCAGAGCCTGCCGCGAGACGAGCAGGTTGTTGGTGTACGCCTTGCTCATCCGTTCGCCGGTTGGCCTTCGGCCCGTGGGGTCGAAGAGGTCGCTGTGCCGTGCCCATGCCGGGGCGTCGTCGGGCAGCAGCCGGTGCGACGGGCCGGTGACGAGGTCGGCACCCGACGCCCGCCAGTGCTCGACGAGCCGGTGGAGCCAGTCGGGGCGGGCGATCTCGTCGTCGTCGATGAACACGACGGCGTCGGCGCCGATGCCGAGGGCCTCCCTGACCACTCGTCGACGCGCCGCGGGGATGCCGGGGTCATCCTCGACCACGTAGGTGGTGGGCCACCCGGTGACCGCCGCGGCATCGGTGGCGGCCGCCCCGCCCGAGCCATCGGCGTCGTTGTCGACGACGACGAGCCCGAGGCGGGCGCCAGGGACCGGGTCGAGGGAGGCCAGACTATCGGCGAGCCGGCGCAGGCCGTCCGGTCGACGGCACGTGGCGACACCGACAACGACGAAGGCATCGGTGCTCAGTGGTCCACCTCCCGGGCGGTTCCTACGGTCAGCGCGGCGCCGGTGGCCTCGCGGACACGCTCCTCGGTGACACCCGGTGCCAGCTCGCGCAGCACGAAGCCGTCCGGGGTGACGTCGATGACGGCGAGATCGGTGATGACCCTGTGGACGACGGCCCGGCCGGTCAGCGGCAGGGAGCACTCCTCGACGAGCTTGGGCGAGCCGTCTCTGGCGACGTGCTCCATGAGAACGATCACCCGCCTCGCGCCGTGCACGAGGTCCATCGCGCCTCCCATGCCCTTGACCATCTTGCCGGGGATCATCCAGTTGGCGATGTCCCCGGTGGAGGACACCTGCATCGCGCCGAGGACGGCGGCGTCCACCTTGCCGCCCCGGATCATCCCGAAGGACGTCGCGGAGTCGAAGTACGAGGCACCTCGGCGGACGGTGACGGTCTCCTTGCCCGCGTTGACGAGGTCGGGGTCGACGGCGTCCTCGGTGGGGTAAGGCCCGACGCCGAGGATGCCGTTCTCGGACTGCAGGACGATCTCGACGTCGTCGGGGATGTGGCCGGGCACGAGGGTCGGCAGGCCGATGCCGAGGTTGACGTAGGCGCCGTCCTCGAGTTCGGCGGCGGCGCGTGCGGCCATCTGCTCGCGGGTCAGGGGCATGTGTCAGGACTCCTCGACGTGTCGCACGGTGCGCTTCTCGATGCGCTTGTCGGCCGCCTGCTCGGGAGTCAGTGCCAGTACCCGGTGGACGTAGACACCCGGCAGGTGGACATCGTCCGGGTCGATCTCGCCCGGCTCCACCAGCTCTTCGACCTCCGCCAGGGTGGTCCGGCCGGACATCGCGCAGAGCGGGTTGAAGTTGCGGCTGGACTTACGGAAGACGAGGTTGCCGTGCCGGTCCCCTTTCCATGCTCGCACGAGGCCGAAGTCGGCGGCGATCGCGTGCTCGAGGACGCACTCTCTTTCTTGTCCGTCCGTGACGAAGACCCGCAGCTCCTTGGCGGGGGAAGCGACGGCCACTCCGCCGGCGCCGTCATAGCGCCACGGCAGCCCACCGTCGGCGACCTGGGAGCCGACACCGGTGGGGGTGAAGAACGCAGGGATGCCGGCGCCACCTGCCCTGAGGCGCTCCGCGAGCGTGCCTTGGGGGGTGAGCTCGACCTCGAGCTCACCCTCGAGGTACTGCCGGGCGAACTCCGTGTTCTCCCCGACGTACGAGGCGATGATCCTGCGGATGCGGTGCGCGCGCAGCAGGATGCCGAGCCCCCAGTCGTCGACCCCGCAGTTGTTGGAGACGACCTCGAGATCCGTCGTACCGGCCCGGTGGATCTCGTCGATGAGGACCGAGGGGATGCCGCAGAGCCCGAAGCCGCCCACGGCAAGGGTGGAGCCGTCGGGTATGCCGGCCACGGCCTCGGTTGCGGTGGCGACGACCTTGTCCATGGCGCGAACTCTAGTGCGGTTGTCGCAAGTCGAGGGTCGCTCCGCACGTTCTCGTGGAACGGTAGGGCTCCGTGGGTCGACCGGCCGCTGAGAAGGGCTCAGATTAAGTGGCTTCTCGTGT
Organism: Phycicoccus sp. CSK15P-2; assembly: GCF_016888005.1. Classification (GTDB taxonomy): domain Bacteria; phylum Actinomycetota; class Actinomycetes; order Actinomycetales; family Dermatophilaceae; genus Phycicoccus. The sequence goes on from NZ_JAFDVE010000002.1 coordinate 217,475, forward strand.
GACTCCAGTGTCCTCACGGTGCTTGTGTGTCATTCTGTTGGCGTCCGTGTACCCCTGCTTGCTTGGACATTCCCCATGATCTCGTCTGTTCTGCGGCGCGCTCCTGCCGCTGCCCTCTCCCTCTCCCTGGCGGTTGCGGTGCCTGTCGCACTGACCGGACCCGACCACGCCTCGGCGGAGCCGCGCCCGGTGAGGGCGGGAATGACGTCCTACCCGCTATCCCCGCTCCCCGAGGTCTCCGCGCTCCGGGAGTCCAGGCCCCCCGCGGCCCCGGCCCAGGAGGACGAGTCCCGTTCCACCGAGGTCGAGCTGGGTGGCCGTCCGCACGTCGTCGGCGTCACCTGGCCGGCCGGTGCTGTGGACGAGGGCGCCGAGGTCGAGCTGCGTGAGCAGGTGGACGGCCGGTGGGGGGACTGGCAAGACCTCGAGGCCGACCTCGACGAGGGCCCCGACCCCGGTACGGCCGAGGAGGAGGGCGCACGGGCCGGCACCGCGCCGTGGGTCTCGATGGCCGAGTCGGTCCAGGTGCGGATCGTCGGCGTCGAGGGAGCGGGGGAGGGCGCCCGGCTGGATGTCGTCGACACGACGGTCACCGACGGGGACCGGAGCGTCACCTCAGATGTCCGCGGAGGGGCCTCTGCGGCTGCCACTCGGCCGACGATCTACTCACGGGCCTCGTGGGGCGCGGACGAGAGGATCCGCAAGGGCTCTCCGTCGACCGGCACGGTCAAGGCCGCCATCGTCCACCACACGGCCGGGGCCAACGGGTACTCGTCCTCGCAGGTCCCCGGCATCATCCGGGGGATCTACTCGTACCACGTCAACGGCAACGGTTGGAACGACATCGGGTACAACTTCCTCGTCGACCGCTTCGGCCGGACCTGGGAGGGCCGCTACGGCGGGACAACGAAGGACATCATCGGTGCGCACGCCGCTCCGTACAACAGCTCCACGTTCGGCATCAGCGTCATCGGAGACTTCAGCTCCGTCGAGCCGCCGTCGGCCGTCCCCACGGCCCTGTCGAAGGTCATCGCCTGGCGGCTCGGTCTCAAGCGTGTCAACCCGGCCGGTAGCACGTCGCTCGAGGGCATGGGGACCTCGCCCACCGTCATCGGGCATCGCGACGTCAATCAGACGTCCTGCCCGGGCGCTCGCCTGTACGCCAAGCTCGGTGCGATCCGCACCAGGGCCAAGAGCTACCAGGGTGTGATGCTCTACGGCTCGAGCATCGACCGCTCCTCTTTCTCCTACGGGGGCTCGGGCATTCGTGCCAAGAGCGTCGCGAGCCGTGGACTGACCTGGAGGCTGACCATCACCAGCCCCTGCCGCAGTGAGATGGTGCGGCGGGTTACGGGCACGGTCTCCGGTGCGGGGTCCTTCACCGCGTCGTGGAACGGCCGGATGACCGACGGCCGCCAGGCGCCGCCCGGTGAGTACCGCTTGGCGCTGGGCGCGAGCTCCGGGAGCGGAACGGTGAACACCGCCGTCTCGAAGACCTGGACGGTACGGGTCACCGGGACCACCGCAGCACCGCCCGGCTACTGTCCACCCCGGCTGTCCGGCCCCAGCCGGTACGACGTCGCGGTGGCCACGGCGTTCGAGAAGACCCCGAACAGCCCGCGAGTGGTGCTGGTCAGCGGTGAGGAGAAGGGGATGACCGACGCCCTCGTCGCCGCCCCGCTCGCCCAACGGCGCTCCGCGGCGCTGCTCCTCACCGCGGCGAACGCCTTGCCGGACGTCACCGCCGGGGAGATCTCGCGGCGGAAGGCCACCGAGGTCACCATCGTCGGTGGCCCGGCCACGGTGTCCGCGGCGGTCGTGAGCCAGCTGAGGTACCTCGGCGTGCGGACGATCGACCGCGTGAGCGGCGAGGACCGCTACGAGGTCGCCGCGAGGGTCGCGTCGCGTGTGACGCAGGGTGGCGCGGCTCCCGACGTCTTCGTCGCCAGCGGTTCGCGGGCCGCGGCCGCGGACGGCCTCGTCCTGTCCGGGCCTGCGACCGCACTGACCCGGCCGATCCTCCTCGTGGGATCCGGTGTTCCCGAGCCCACTCGGAAGGCTCTGAGCGAGCTAGGCACCACGCGCACCGTGGTGGCGGGAGGCCCGCGGACCGTCTCGGCCGCGACGCTCTCCGCGCTGCCACGCGCGACCAGGCTCGGCGGCGAGGACCGGTACGCGGTGTCCGGCGCGGTGGCCACCTGGGCGAGGAAGAACGGTGTCGCGGAGAACCGGGTCCTGGTGTCGTCCGGCCAGACCGAGTCCCTCGCCGACACGCTGTCCGGTGGACAGCTCCGCCGGGTGATCCTCTACGTGCGGAGCACCTCGGCCCCGTCCGTGACGAGACAGTGGCTGGCGGACGCCGATGGTCTGGACTCGATCACCGTCCTCGGCGGGCCCGACAGCGTCTCCCTCCTCGTCGGGGGTACCGTGCAACGAGCGCTGACCGGATGACGCACGACCGGCTGCGCAAGGCTCTGGCGGTGCTCGCGCTGGTGAGCGCGGCGAGCACGGTCCCGGCCGCTGCGGACACCCCGTGGGGTGCCGACCAGGCCAGGCCGAACCCGGGCGCGCCGTCGCCCGAGGACGGGCCGGCGGTGGCGGCGGCCGAGGGCGCCGGCGTCGCCGCCGCGGACTCCTCGACGTGGCGCCTGTCCGGCGCAGGCTGGGGCCACGGGGTCGGCATGAGCCAGTACGGCGCCATGGAGATGGCCAAGGACGGGTACTCCGCCGCCCAGATCCTCGGGCACTACTACACGGACACCGGCTACACGACCGTCGACGACACCGCCCCCGTGCACGTCAACCTCCGGCACGGCGTCTCCTCGACCACCGTCTCGACCTCCTCGCTCTCCGCCGGGGGAGGGACGCTGCGGGTCGTCGCCGGCGGCACGTCGATGGTCGGACCCTCCGGTGCGTCGGCGACGGTCAGGCCCTCCGGCAGCGGTGTGGTGGTCTCGTGCTCGCGCTGCACCCCCACCTCGCTGACCGGTGGCTCGGCGTCGGTCTACTGGGACGACGGGAGGACCCTGCTGACGAACGACGGCACCCGCTACCGTGACGGCTCCGTGACGGTGTCCCGCACGCCGTCCGCCTCGACGCTCGAGGTGGTCGCCCGGGTCCGGCTGCACGACGAGTACCTCGACTACATCCGCGAGGTGCCGTGGTCCTGGCCGTCGGCTGCGCTCCAGGCCCAGGCCGCGGCCGCGCGGGGCTACGCGTACGCCGCGGTACGGTCGGGCATCCGCCCGTCGTGCAGTTGTCATGTCTACGACACCACCGAGAGCCAGGTCTTCGGCGGCTACCCGTCCGGGAGCGACCTCAACTACTGGTCCAGATGGACTGACGCGGTGCGTGCCGCCGGCTCGGCCGGCCGGGGCTATGTGGTGACCTACGGGGGTGAGGTCGTCCAGGCCTTCTACTCCTCCTCGACCGGTGGACGGACCCAGAACAGCGAGGACGGTTTCAGTGCCGCGCTGCCGTACCTGCGTAGTGTCGACGACCACTGGTCGCTCCGCTCCAGCAACCCACGTCGGTCCTGGTCCTCGGCGCCCGCTCGCAGCACGCTGGCCGGGGTATTCGGCCTCTCCGACGTCGCCCGGCTGGACCTGTCCTCGAGATACGTCTCGGGGGCGGTACGGTCCGCACGCGCGACCTCGGCGTCAGGGGCGACCGCCGCGGTCTCGGGAGCGACGCTGCAGTCCCGGCTCGGTCTGTCCTCGACCTACGTCCAGCGGCCGGTGACCCGCTACGGGGGCGCGACGAGGTACTCGGTCGCCGCAGCCGTCTCGGCCTCGCACCTGCCGTCGGCCACCACGGTCGTCATCGCGAGTGGAGAGGATGGAGGCCGCGCCGACGCTGCGGTGAGCGGACCGCTCGCCCAGGCGTTGGCCGCGCCCCTGCTCCTCACCCGGTCCGCGGGCCTGCCGTCGGAGACCCGCCGTGAGCTGACGCGTCGTACCGCCTTGAGGCAGGCCGTGGTCGTCGGTGGTGAGACCACGGTGAGTGCGGACGTCGTCCGTCAGCTGCAGGCGCTCGGGCTCACCGTGACCCGGATCGGCGGAGCGGACCGTTACGAGGTCTCCGCCAGGGTCGCGAGTCGTGTCGGCCGCAGCGCCTCGGTCGGCGCGGTCGTGGTCGCCTCGGGCTCCGCCCTGGCCGACGCGCTCGGTGCCGGCGGCCCGGCGGGCGCAGAGCGGGAGCCGATCCTGCTCACCCGCCAGGACAGCGTGCCCGGTCCGCTCCTCGATGCGCTCGACGAGCTGGAGGTGAACGCGGTGCGGGTGCTCGGGGGCACGGCCTCGGTCGGGGACGCCGTGGTCGGCGCGCTCGACGACCGGCCGGGCACGTCCGTCCTCCGCCTGTCCGGGAGGGACCGATACGACGTCGCGGCCGAGGTCGCGGGGTTCTACCGGCCCCGGCTGGCCGCAGTGACGCGGGCGTCCGTGACGAGTGGTACCGACGCCGCGCTCACCGATGCCCTCACGGCCGGAAGCCTGCCGCAGATCGCCTTGCTGACCAGGCCGAACGGCTTTCCCGGCTCCTCCGCCGAGGTGCTCCAGCGGTCCGGGGACCTCGCGGGTCTCGATGTCCTCGGGGGCACGACATCCGTGCCCTCGTGGGTGGCGACGGCAGCTGCCCGGTCCTGACGTCACGCCGTGCTCCGCAGTGGTGGCGGAGAAGTACACCGCTGTAATTCGGCCGAATGGGTTGCGACGCGCCCGTAACGGGTGAGAAAACTGTGATGCCTGGTGAGCAGATGTGACGTGTGATGCGGATGTGATGCTGGCCTGGCGGCGCTGGAATCCCTGCCTCCGGCGCCCCTCACGTTCGGATGGAGCTCTCGCGTGTCCCTGCCCAAACCCGAGTCACTGCCGTCCTGGCGCGGTCCGGTCCGTGTCCTCGGTGCACTGTCGGCCACCGTCGTCGCCCTCCCGCTGGCGGGCGGGAGCGCGCAGGCCGCGAGCGTGCCGCTGCCGAAACCGAGCCGGTCGCTGCCGAGCGCCCTCGACGTCGCACCCCCGTACCAGAAGGGCACGCGCTGCCTCAACGAGAGCCAGCCGGGTCCCGTCGCGTTCGCCAAGCTCCTCAACGCCACCTACGGCTCGCACACCTACGGTGTCCTGCGCAAGTGCGACCAGGAGCACGGAGAGGGCCGAGCCCTGGACTGGATGCTCGACGCGCGCCGCTCCGGCGACCTCGCGATCGGCAACACGGTGACGCGGTGGCTCGCGGCGCCCGACTCCCAAGGGCGCCAGGGGGCCATGGCGCGCCGGTTCGGCATCAACTACATCGTCTGGAACCGTCAGATCTGGAAGGCCTGGGCCCCGGAGCGCGGTTGGCAGGCTTACACCGGGTCCTCTCCCCACACCGACCACATCCACCTGTCCTTCACCTGGGACGGTGCCTACCAGCGGACGTCGTGGTGGACCGGCACGGCCGTGGTCGACTACCTGACCGGTCCGAAGAGTGGCGGGAGCGCCGGTGGCTCGACCTCGTCGAGCCCGAAGCCCACCGCGGCCGAGCTGCGGCCGTTCGTGAGCGTCGGGCTCCAGCGAGGGTCGCGCGGGGCTGCCGTCGCGATGCTCCAACGGGCTCTCGGTGGGATCGCCGTGGACGGGGACTTCGGCCCTATCACCGAGCACGCGGTCAAGATCTACCAGAAGAACCACGGCATGTGGCAGAACGGCCGGGTCGGGCGGACCGTGTGGAGACAGCTCGTCACGGAGGCCGAGGAGCGGGCAGGCTCCTCCGGCTCGGTCTCGACCCCGCCGGCCACCCTCACCTCGGCGCAGCTCGCGAGGTATGTCGGAGTGCCGCTGAGCCGGGGCTCGCGGGGTGAGGCCGTCCGAGTGCTCCAACGGGCTCTCGGTGGGATCACCGTGGACGGGGACTTCGGCCCCATCACCGAGCGTGCCGTGAAGCTCTTCCAGAAGAAGCACGGCATCTCGCAGAGCGGTCGGGTCGGCCGGACGGTGTGGCGTGCCCTCGCCGGCCAGAAGCCGGGCTCCTCGGGGTCCGGTTCCTCTTCCTCCTCGTCATCCTCGACCGCGACGAGCCCACTCGCGCAGTACGCGAAGATCACCCTTCGCCTGTGGAGCCGCGGTGAGGCGGTCAAGGCGGTACAGCGGAGCATCGGCGGGCTGGTCGTCGACGGCAGCTTCGGGCCGAAGACGCTCGCGCGGGTGAAGGCGTGGCAGAAGTCCCGCGGCCTCGCGGTCGACGGTGTGATCGACGCCAAGGACTGGAAGGTCCTCATCGCGCGGTCCACCTCCGACGGCGCGTCGTCGTCGTCGTCGAAGGGAGGCTCCTCATCCTCGTCATCCACGACGTCATCGGCCATGACCACCCGGTTCACCGCGCTGAAGTCGACGACCCTGAGGAAGGGCTCAAAGGGGTCGGCGGTGCGGACCCTCCAGGCCACGATCCGCGGCGGGGTGAACGTCGACAGCACGTACGGGACGGCGACGGAACGCCGGGTCAAGGCTGTGCAGAAGGCGGCCGGCCTCCCGGTGACCGGGGTCGTCGACCGCAAGACGTGGGACGCCGTGGAGCGCATGGCCCACCCGCTCCTGCCCTACTGGGGCACGGTCCTCAAGCGCGGTTCGGCGGGCAAGGCCGTCACGGCCCTGCAGCAGGCGATGGGCGGTGACGTCAACGTCGACGGGACCTTCGGGACGGCCACCGAGCGCCGGGTGAAGGAAGTGCAGAAGGCGGCGAAGATCGCCCGGACCGGCGTCGTCGGCACCGTCACGTGGAAGGCCGTCGAGGCGCAGATGCGCTGACCGACCACTCCACGGCGCCGAGGGTGTCACGCGTCGCGCGTGACACCCTCGGCGCGCAGACGGGCCGCCAGGGCCCGTCTGTCCGGTGTGCCCCGGGTGAGCACCAGTGACCCGTCCCCGGCCCAGGCGCCCAGGGCCAGCCGCAGCAGCGTCTCGGTGTCGGACGTCGCCGTGTGGACCCGCTCGGTGGGGCCGGCAGCCGGGACGAGGTCGCCGAACGTCGTGGTCCCGTCGGGGTCGACCAGGGCGTCGTGCGTGGGGCCTGGTACGTCCCACGGCACGAGGACGTCGCCGTGCGCCGAGAGGTCGCGAGCCTCGTCGAGGGCTCCCGGAGGGACCGGTCCCGACGCCGACCTCGAGAGTGCGGCCAGGGTGACCAGGACCGTCCCGCGCCCGGTGGCGCGCACCGGGTCGTCGGTGACGACGACGTCGGCGTCGGCATCCGGGAGCACGACGCACGCGCCGACCGACCAGGCCGCCAAGGCCCAGTAGAGCGTGCGCCAGTGCGGGGGCAGGGCGAGGAGGACCCGTGTCCCGGGGCCGGCGTCGAGCTCGTCCTGGAGCAGGTTGCCGGCCTTGGCGACCCAGTTGCCGAGCACCCGAGCGGACAGCTCGATGCGTTCACCACGGGTCGGGCCGTCGGTGTCGTCGTACGCGGTGACCCGGGGGCGGCCGGGGTCGGACGCGAGGAGCCGGGCGAGCAGGGCGGGCACAGTCTCGATGGTCACCGCCCGCACGCTAGCAACGCGCCCGCCGCGGCTAGGCTCGCGTGCCATGACCGATGCCCCGCGCCGCCGTGACGTGGGCTCGTTCCTCACGGCCGTGGGCCTCGGGGCGGGGGTGTGGGTCGTCGTCGTGACGGCGTCCGGTGGCGTCCTCGGCGCGCTCGGCTGGTGGACCCCGGTGCTCGGCTGGCCGGTGGCGCTCGCCGGAGTCCCCCTGGCGCTCTGGACGCTGCGCCGGGTGCCGGGCGTCCCGATGGGCTCCGCCGCGGCCACTGCCATGGTCGCGCTCTGCCTCGGGTTCGCCGGCTACGCGGCGGCGACGCACTCCGAGCACGTCCTGCCCCGCCGCGATGCCGCGAGCAACCTCCAGGCGGCCATCTCCCTGGCCGGCACCCACGAGCGGGTCGTCCCCGTCGACGTCTCGGTCATCGGCGGAGCCGGGCCGCTCGAGCGCGGCGACGTCACCGTCGCCAGCGCCGCGTTCTACGAGGTCGGCAGCGCGTCCGACCCGGCGGTCCAGCCACAGTTCCTCCTCGCCCCGGCGGTGGTCTACGGCTACGGGGTCTGGCTGGGCGGGCCCGGGTTCGCCCAGCTGCTGCCGGCGGTGGTCATGGCGCTCGCGCTGCTGCTCGTCGGTCTCGTGACCGCCCGGCTGACGCGGCCCTGGTGGGGGGTGGCCGCCGCCGGTCTCACCGGCCTGCTCTTCCCGGTCCTCAACGTCGCCCGCGGCACGTACTCCGAGCCGCTGGCGCTCGTGACGCTGCTCGGCGGGCTGCTCGCCGTGACCCTCGTGGCCGCCGAGGACGACGACGGCCGAGCCCGCCGGCTCGCGCTGGTCGGTGGGGTACTGGTCGGCGGCACCGGCCTGTCCCGGATCGACTTCCTCCGCGAGGCGATGCTCCTCCTGCCCCTCCTCGCGGTCGCGGCGGCGCTGGGGCGGCGGTGGGTACGGCCCGCGCTGCTCGGCCTCGGCCTCGCGACCCTCGTCTCCATGGCGCTCGCGTGGGGCCTGTCGTACCGGTACCTCGGCGACATCCACGCCAGCCTCGTGCCGCTGCTCGTCATCTTCGCGGTCGTCGGCGCGGGGTCGTGGGCCGGCCTGAGGCTCTGGCGGTCCGGGCGACGCCTGCCCGGGGCCGTGGTGCGGCGGGCGCCGGACGTCGCTGCGGGCCTGGTCGTCCTCGTCGGCCTCGTCCTGTGGTCCCGGCCGTGGTGGATGACCGTCCGGCAGGACCCGGACGACCCCGGCGCGCGGTACGTCGCCGGGATGCAGCGCCGCCAGGGGCTGCCCGTCGACGGCGGCCGCACCTACGCCGAGCACACCGTCGACTGGCTCTCCTGGTACGTCGGATGGGCCGCGCTCGTCGTCGCCCTCGTCACCCTGGCTCTGGCCCTGCGGACGGCCCTGCGCTCGCTCGCCGTTGGGCGGCTGGAGCCGTGGGCCCCGGCGCTCGTCGTCGCCGCCGGGTCCACCGTCCTCACCCTGCTCCGGCCGGGCATCACCCCGGACCACCCCTGGGCCGACCGGCGCCTGCTGGTCGCCCTGCCGTTCGTCGTCGTCCTCGTCTGTGTCGCGGCCGCATGGGGCGCCCGCCGGCTCGAGGCGGCAGGGGGGCGGTGGGGGGTACCGGCCGTCGCCGCGGTGCTCGTCGCCGGGGTCGGCGTGCCGGCGGGCCTGGCCACCTGGCCCTTCCGCGGGGTCGGGGTCGAGCGGGGGTCGCTGGCGGCCGCCGCCGACGTCTGCGCGGTGCTGGACCGGGACGTCGTCGTGCTCGGGATCGACAGCCGGGCGTCGACCGAGTGGCCGCAGGTCGTGCGCGGGATGTGCGGGAGTCCCTCGTTCGTCGCGACCACATCCGTGCGCGAGGACCCGGAGCGGCTCGCGGCGGTCGTCGACGAGCTGGCCAGCGGGGCCGCGGCCGGAGGAGGCCGGCTCGTGCTGCTCGCGGCGGACGGCCCGGAGGCCATCGAGGAGCTCGGGCTCACGCCACGGCCGGTCGTCGATATCCGCTTCCCGGAGGAGGAGCACGCGCTCGACCGCCCGCCCCGGCGGACCGACCTCGGCGGCATCCGGGTGTCCGTCGCGGACGTGCCGGCCCCGTGAGCGTCAGGCCCGGGTGAAGGCCTCCGCGACCCGGCGTTGTACGGCGTTGCAGGTGTGGGCGTCGACGGCGACGACGAGCCCGGGGCGGGTGGAGCGCGGAGAGTACGGCGTGCCGTCCGGATGCCCGACGGCGCCGCCGGCCTCGGTGACCATGAGCGTCCCAGGCGCATGGTCCCAAGGGTTGGAGCGGGAGTAGACGATGTAGTCGGTCTCGCCCTCCATGAGCTTGGGGTAGTCGACGCCGCAGCACACCCAGGACAGCCGCATCGGGGGGAGACCGTCCAGGGCGTGCCCGCGCAGCGACCACATCGAGGTCGCCCCCCGTGGCTCGGCGTCCTCGGCGACCGGCGTGCACGTCATCCGCTCGTCGTCGCGGAAGGTCCCGGCGCCCCGCTCGGCGGTCCAGGTGACGCCGTGCTCGGGTTGGTGGATCCAGGCCCGGACGGTTTCGCCGCCGACGACCTCGGCGACCATGACGGCGTGGTCGGGCGAGCCGTTCACGAAGTTCTTCGTGCCGTCGACGGGGTCGACGGTGAAGGCGTGCTCGGCCGCGAGGTAGCGGTCCAGGAGCGTGTGGTCCAGCGCGAAGGCCTCCTCGCCGAGCACGGCGGCGTCGGGGTAGGCGTCGCGCAGGGCGGCGGACAGGAGGACCTCGGCCTCGCGGTCGGCGACGGTCACGAGGTCGCCGGGGTTCTTCTCCATCACCTCGCCCTCGCCGAGCGAGCGGAACCGGGGGGTGATGACCTCGGCAGCGACCTCCTGGAGGAGGTCGCGGACGGCGTCGGTCGAGAGGCCGGGCATGGCGTCAACAGTTCCACATCGGTGCGCGAGCACCAAAACGGGAGACTTCTCTTCGGCAGGCGCAGAGTTGGGACCGGAAGGCTCTTGACTGCCACGGGTCAGGACGCTGCGGTAGTGAACACCTCCGCCTCGGCGAAGTGAAGATAGTTGGCCCCGGCCAGCTGCACCATCACGTAGCGACCGGATGTTGGAACGTCGATGACTGTCGGTGCACCCATCTGACCGGACTGGTGACTCGACCACACCCCAGGCTGCGTAGCCTGCTCGCCAGGCGAAAGTGCTGTATCGAAGGGCTCTTCTGACACGAACAACCAGAAGTCGGTGGTGCGGTCCGAGCAGCAGTCAGTTCGGTTCCAGAGATGCACGGACTCGATATCGGCGACGTCACCGAGGTCCACCTGCCACCAGGCGTGCTCCTCGTAGTTGGTGTGAATCACCGACCCGACACCCCAGTTGCCATCGGTGACGCCATCTACCGCCCTCCCCGGAACTCCGCCGGCGGCGGTGGACGAGGAGGTGGCAGTCTTGCCGCGAGCCACGTTGTCCAGGCCGCTGGTGTCCGGGAGAGCATCCACGTTCACCGTGTAGGTGCCTACGTACCCGGGCCGTTCCACCACGAGCTGGTACTCACCTGCCGGTAGCTCCTTGACCTGGTGGCCACCTACCGTCCCTAGGCTGGTTCCTGAGGCGTCCAGCACCTTGGAGAACGTTCCATCGACGGCGTGGCCGGACCCGTCGAACACGACTGTGCGGCCGCCCTCGGGGACGGTGAAGGAGTACACGTCCTTGGATGCGGTGGTCTCCAGGCTTCCCGGCACCTGGTGTCGCGACCCCGCCGATCTTGCCTGGCTCGATCTTCTGACCGATCTCCAGGTCGAACTCGTCATCGGCAGGCTTGACGAACGTGTCGACTGAGTAGGTGCCGGTGGTCCCGGCCCGGCCCACGATCAGCTGGTAGGTCCCAGCGGGGAGCTGGTACTCGTGATGGCCATAGACGTTGCCGTAGGACTTCCCGGACTCATCGACCACCTGGGAGGCGGTGTCCCACAGCACTGCACCAGCGCCGTCGAAGACCACGGTGCGGCCGCCCTCGGGGACGGTGAAGGAGTACACGTCCTTGGATGCGGTGGTCTCCTGCGACCCGGCACCTGGTGTCGCGACCCCGCCGATCTTGCCTCCTGACTTGGCTCATTCGGTTAGTGCGTGAGTTCCGTTCTGGCTCAGGGCGTCGAGGTGGGCTTGCTGCTGGTCGGGGATCGCGGGTGGGAAGGTCTGCTGGGCGCCGTTGATCGCGATGGTGGCTGAGCGCAGGGGTCGGAGCTGGCGGACCAGGTTGCGGATCGCCAGCCCGGTGCGGGCCTGGGCTTCACGGGCCACCGCGAGGGCGGTGACGACGATGGTCAGGTGCGCCTCGATCGCCTCGCGGAGGGGGTACCCCCTGCACGGAGTGCTTGGGGGCGGGTGGAACATGGGCCGGGCGCGTAGGTCGGTCTTGGACATCCGGAAGGACTGCTCGACCCGCCACAGGTCGTGATACGACCCGATGACCTCGTCGGCGGGCATGAGCGTGGCGGGGATGTTGGTCACGTACCCCTTCAGCCCGACCAGGCAGCGGGCCCTGGTCAGCGAGGCGGTGTCGAGGGTGAGCGCGCCACCAGTGGTCTTGACGAACCGCGGCGTGCGGGTGGCCTTCTCCCCGGCGATGACCGCTTGGGCGCGGTGCTCCTGCAACGTGAGGGTCTTGGCGTCCCGCGCGGCGCGCTTCGCGCTGTAGGCCCACACTGCCCGCCACGAGCCGGGATGCTCGCTGGGGTCCCACACCGGTTCGGCACGCTGGCGGACGTCGTTGACCGCCGCCGCGGCCCGGGTCGCCACCCTCGGGGTGATCGTGTCGATGACTTGTCCGTCGGTGAAGGCGTCCCCGTGCCAGCGGAAGTACGACGCCAGGTCGCCTGGGGCTTTGGCCGCGCGGGAGCCGACGATGAAGCGGACGCCGGCCGCGTCGAGCTCCTTCAAGTTCGTGGCGGAGAGCATGCCGGCGTCGGCGACCACCGCCATCGACTCCAGCGCGTGCCGCTCCTGGAAGGAGCGGATGATCGGTAACAAGGTGGTCGTCTCCGCCTTGTTTCCCTCGAAACAGCCGACCTCGAGCGGAAACCCGCGACGGTCCACCAGCAGCCCGACCACGACCTGCGGGTCGACCCGCCGTTCTTTGGAGTAGCCGACCTTGCGCAGCTCGTCCTCACGCTCGGCCTCGAAGTACAACGTCGTCACGTCATAGAGCACCAGCGAGAGATCCCCGCTGGTGGAGGCGTGGGCGTAGCAGGCGGCCGCCACCTTCTCCCGGTACCCGCGCTCCTGCGCCCGGGTCAGGGTCCGTTTCATCGTCGCGTAGCTGGCCGGCGCCACCCCCAGCTCACCCAGGACCCGGCCGCAGTCCAGCAGCGAGGTCGGCTCCACCACCCGCGCGATCACCAGATCCTTGAACACCCCATCCGACAGGGCCACCTCGAACCCGAGCCGGTCGTACACCCCGACCAGTGCCTCGTACAGCACCCGCGAGCTCGTGCCCACCACCCGACCCGGCCCGTCCCGGCCCGCCGAGGCCGACACCGCCCCACCGGACAGCAGTCCCGACGGTTCGCCCGTGGCCACCAGAGCAGTCACCACCGGGGACGGTCCCACGCCCAGCTCCAGCACCCCCTGCCCCGGATCGGCCAGTAGCTCCCGGGCGCGTTCCAGCAGCACCCCCAACTCGGCCTCGGTGTGCGCCGACCCGACATGCGCGAGGATCCGCTGCCGGCCCTCGCCGTACTCAGCGACCTGGACCGCCGTCGCGCCCGAGGCCGTCCTCACCCGCCGAATGAACGCCACCCAGCGACCCTAGGACACCCGCTTAGTGCGTGAAACCACACCACCCCACGCCACATCACCCCAGGTCAGAGACCCGAGCACTCCCCAGCCGGCAACACGTGAGCCAAGTCAGGCCGGACTCACATACACCGTCAACCTTCCGCACGTCCTGGCCCAGCTGGCCCTGAAGGCCCACGCTTTCGCCGGCCGCAAGACCCGACGTGACGCCATCGACATCTGGCGGCTCGCCGAGGCCGCCCGACAAGCCGGCTACGGCCCCACCGCCTGGCCGGCCGGTGCGACGACACGCGACACCCACAGACTGCTGCGACAGCACTTCACGACCCCCACCGGTGCAGGCATCAACGCGCTCCGGGTGACCACAGGCGATGCCGCGCGCGTTCGCCTCCTCGTCGCGCGACTACTGCCTCCCCACCAGGAAGTGCTACCCGGCGGTGGGTTCGAACACGACGTCGACCCAGTAGTTAGATGAGCTCCACGAGCTGGAGGGGAACGCATTCCCGGCCTGATAGGTGTACACCCCTCCACCCGCGAGGGCTGTCAGTGGCCCACGGGTACGCGCTTCCGACATTCCACCCTGGGTGTAGGAGTAGTGGCCGACGTTCGTGTGGTACGACGCCACATAGGTGGTGTCTGCTGAGATGGTTACCGGACTCTCGAAAAGGAGAGTCTGCCAACCGCTTTCAGACTCATCCGTGAACTCGCCAGTAGCTAGCAGCTGCCCTGAGGCGGTCCACAGGCTGCCGACGTGGGCACCCGTATTGCCTGGCTGCTTGAAGAACCGAACGCCACTGACGACGCCTGGGGCATCGGCCACGAACCGGACTCCCAGATTCACGGCATTGGAGTCTGACGCTTCACGTGCGGTTGACGGCGTGGATGCGTCCCACACACCGCACGGACAGGTGACGGGTGCGTTGGGGTCAGGTTCGACACTGGTGTCGATGGTGTAGTCACCGACGAAGCCCTCGCGGGCGACCACGATCCGGTAGGCCCCAGCAGGCAGCTCGTACACGCGCTTGCTGTACACCTCGCCGTAGGACTTCCCGGAGGCATCGATCACCTTCGACCCGCCCAGAGCGTTGCCCCACCCATCGAGGACAACCGTTCGGCCGCCCTCAGGCACCGTGAACGAATACACGTCCTTGGATGCCGTGGTCTCCAACCGGCCGGCACCCGGGGCGGTCTCCCCGCCGATCTTGCCCGGCTCGATCTTCTGACCGATCTCCAGATCGAACTCGTCATCAGCCGGCTTGACGAACGTGTCGATGCTGTAGTCACCCACGAAGCCCTCGCGGGCGACCACGATCCGGTAAGCCCCAGCAGGCAGCTCGTACACGCGCTTGCTGTACACCTCGCCGTAGGACTTCCCCGAGGCATCGACCACCTTCGACCCGCCCAGAGCGTTGCCCCACCCATCGAGGACAACCGTGCGCCCACCCTCGGGCACCGTGAACGAGTACACGTCCTTGGATGCCGTGGTCTCCAACCGGCCAGCACCCGGGGCGGTCTCCCCGCCGATCTTGCCCGGCTCGATCTTCTGACCGATCTCCAGATCGAACTCGTCATCAGCCGGCTTGACGAACGTGTCGATGCTGTAGTCGCCGGTCATTCCGGCCCGGCCCACGACCAGCTGGTAGGTCCCAGCGGGGAGCTGGTACTCGTGATGGCCATAGACGTTGCCGTAGGACTTCCCGGACTCATCGACCACCGTCGAGGCCGTATCCCACAGCACTCCACCAGCACCGTCGAAGACCACCGTGCGACCACCCTCGGGCACGATGAACGAATACACGTCCTTGGACGCGGTGGTCTCCTGCGACCCGGCACCTGGTGTCGCGACCCCGCCGATCTTGCCCGGTTCGATCTTCTGACCGATCTCCAGGTCGAACTCGTCATCGGCAGGCTTGACGAACGTGTCGACTGAGTAGGTGCCGGTGGTCCCGGCCCGGCCCACGATCAGCTGGTAGGTCCCAGCGGGGAGCTGGTACTCGTGATGGCCATAGACGTTGCCGTAGGACTTCCCGGACTCATCGACCACCGCCGAGGCCGTGCTCCACAGCACTGCACCAGCGCCGTCGAAGACCACCGTGCGACCACCCTCGGGCACGGTGAACGAGTACACATCCTTGGACGCGGTGGTCTCCTGCACTCCCGCACCTTCAGCAGCCACTCCGCCGATCTTGCCCGGTTCGATCTTCTGACCGATCTCCAGATCGAAGTGCTCGGGGAGGGGCCTCGCCTGCGTCTCGACACTGTAGGTCCCCGTCATCCCGGCTCGGCCCACGACCAGCCGGTACTCACCGGCAGGGAGCTCGTACTCGTTGTGGCCATAGACCGACCCGTAGGACTTCCCGGCAGCGTCGACCACCTGGGAGGCGGTGTCCCACAGCACTCCACCAGCACCGTCGAAGACCACCGTGCGACCACCCTCGGGCACGATGAACGAATACACGTCCTTGGACGCGGTGGTCTCCTGCGACCCGGCCCCGGGTGCCGCGACCCCGCCGATCTTGCCCGGCTCGATCTTCTGACCGATCTCCAGATCGAACTCGTCATCAGCAGGCTTGACGAACGTGTCGATGCTGTAGTCGCCGGTCATTCCGGCCCGGCCCACGACCAGCTGGTAGGTCCCAGCGGGGAGCTGGTACTCGTTGTGGCCATAGACGTTGCCGTAGGACTTCCCGGACTCATCGACCACCGTCGAGGCCGTATCCCACAGCACTCCACCAGCACCGTCGAAGACCACCGTGCGACCACCCTCGGGCACGATGAACGAATACACGTCCTTGGACGCGGTGGTCTCCTGCGACCCGGCACCTGGTGTCGCGACCCCGCCGATCTTGCCCGGTTCGATCTTCTGACCGATCTCCAGGTCGAACTCGTCATCGGCAGGCTTGACGAACGTGTCGACTGAGTAGGTGCCGGTGGTCCCGGCCCGGCCCACGATCAGCTGGTAGGTCCCAGCGGGGAGCTGGTACTCGTGATGGCCATAGACGTTGCCGTAGGACTTCCCGGACTCATCGACCACCTGGGAGGCGGTGTCCCACAGCACTGCACCAGCGCCGTCGAAGACCACGGTGCGGCCGCCCTCGGGGACGGTGAAGGAGTACACGTCCTTGGATGCGGTGGTCTCCTGCGACCCGGCACCTGGTGTCGCGACCCCGCCGATCTTGCCTGGCTCGATCTTCTGACCGATCTCCAGGTCGAACTCCTCAGGCTCGACGGCCATGACCGGCAACTCGTAAGTGTCAACGGGACCCTGCTTGCCGGTGACGCTCAGGCGGTAGGTGCCCGCGGACAGCGCTTCGTACAGCAGATGGTTGTTGCGGTCCGTGGGCTCCACCACCTTCCCCGTGTCGTCGTTCAGGAGCTCCGCGCGAACCGCAGGAGCGGCGCTTGTCTCGACCAGGACCGGAGCGTTCGCGGCCTCAGCATCGATGGTGAACTGGTACTCATCGGCGGCACCCGGTGTCTCGATCGTCCCGAGTCCTTCGCCCAGGTCGGGAGAGGCTACGAACGGCAGAGCCAGGCCCTCAGCAACATCCGGATCCGGCGCGTTGAGCGCGACCCGCAGCGAGTCGACAGCAAGCCCCGATCCCGAGATGGCGTGCACATTCCGGGTGCCGAACTGCGCCTTGAGGGCATCGCCCACGTGGGGCAGCGGCACGGTGATGGAGTAGGCCGTGTATGCGGTACCGGCGGGTGTGACTCCGACGCCGTCGATGGAGATGTCGGTACCAGGGGGACCTGACAGCACGACCCCACTGTCGTTGAGGGAGAACATCGCGCCTGTCGCACCGTCAACGTTCACGGCGAGCTCATGATCCGCGGACGGGGACCCGAGGACGACGACCCGTGCATCCAGCTGAGCCGTGTCGTGGCGGGGGATGGACAGCACCCCGAACTTGTAGGGAGCATCGTCGAAAAACGGGCCGGCTCCGCGTGAGGAGTCATCGAGCTGCACCGTGGTTTTCGACTGAAGGCTCACAGGAACCGCCCCGTCGTAGTTTTGCTCGAGCACTCCGTCCTCGTTGAATCCAACCTGCGCGGGATCGATGACCGACGGGGTCGCCGCCGCGGCTGCCGCGAAAGAGGCGTCGCTCGTCACGAGAGTGTCCAGCACGCACGCTTCCATCGGCGCGCCGCTCGCTACCCCCGCATCGAGACAGGACGCGTTCGCGAGATCGATCTGCGAAGGCGAGAAGTCGCCAAGCGTCACGATGTTCTCCGGGAAAGACCGGTCGGTGAAGGTCTCGGTCGACTCCCCGTTCTCATAGGTGAAGAGGGCCTCTTCGGCATCCACACGCCAGGCATCAGCAAAACGCCCGTGCAGCACGCTGAGATCCGATGCCGCGTTCAAGACGGTGCCATCGCGCAGGGCGAGATCGTTCGCGGCATTCCCGTCGTTGTCACCGAGCAGTCCCGCGCTGGTGACCCCTTCGGGAGCCACGATACGCAGATTTTCCGCGCTCCTACCGGTCATGGTCAATCCATCCGGGCCACTGATCGCCCACACGCCACGTACGTGTGCGATGGCGAGCCCACCGTCCGTGACCATGAAACCGTCCAGCGACAGAGGTTCGCCATTCAGCAGGGCGGCCGAGCCGACAAGCTCTACGCGGTCTTCACCTGCGCCGAACGCGGCCGTCCCCATCACCGAGACGTTAGACGACGCAGCAACGAACCTTCCTTGAACCACAGATCCGGCGGCTGTTCTTGCCAGAACGAATTCCCCGACGCTTTGGAGGTCATAGAACCTGCGGTCCATGGTCACCAAGTGCGGATCCCCGAATAGGTTGAAGCCAAGCAGATCGGCGATGTCGAGAATCAGCTCGACAGTGAAGTAGACGTCGACCACCAGCATGATGATCTGGCCCAGGAGAGGGATGAAGTTCGCCGTGGTACTCAGGCCGATGCGGATTGCGTACCTCTCCAGCAGTCCCGCCAATTTTCTGGCCATGCCTTCGGTGATCGCCCGCTGGATGAACTTCTCCCCGCCGCGCTCGACAATCCGAATTGTTCCGTCAATGGCTGCATGTCGGAGACCAGCGGAGGCGCCAGAGCCGACCAAAGAGCGAACAGAACTCTCGATGACAACACCTTCGAGCTCGCGCATCAACTCACGAACGAGCGCTTCCTCGGTGATCTTCGCCGACGCGCTAAACATCGCACGAGCGGTAACGTCCAGCACCTTCTGCGCAGCCTGCGTCCCCAACTTCGTCGTGAGGTTGATGAGCTGTCGACTTATCAAATGGAGCGACTCCTGGGTCACTATCTCCTTGATGTCGGTGTGCCAGGTCTGGCGCGGCTTAGTGGTCGGCGCTTTCCTGTGCTCGACGTCGCCATCGTGAGCATACTTCGAGACGTCCACGTAGTCCGCAACCCCGTTGCCGTTGCAGTCGGACCCGCTGGGCATCTTTCCGGCAGGGATGTCCTGCCCATCTTCAGCGAGTTCCATCGCCATTTCGCACTTCTCTTGCGCCTCAATCTCCTCCTCGGAAACCTGGCGTTTTTGGCAGCGCACGGCGGTCCTGTCGATCATGATGACGCCTTCTATAGGTGCGTGCACCTCGTAGCGCCATCCGTCGACTTTGTTGGGGTCTCCTTCCGAACACCTCTTTCCGCGGTAGAACGAATCCGTGTACTTCCCGGTCAAGTCCCACACGTCCGCCGGATGGTCGCTGTTCTCCCCAATCGCTTCTGCGTAGTCGGTTGCTTGAACCCAAGCATCACTGGCGCTTTCGACCCAACTGCTCTTCAGCTCGACCACTTTGACTTCACTGGTGGAAGAACCAGGGTTGTAGGTCATGACGTCCAGACGCCGGGTATCGGCGGGCATCGACGTTTCCCACTGCATCGTGGGCGGGACCGCCCAGAGCGAACCGCCTGTCTGTCGCGCGATGAACCGTCCCTGCGCGACATACTCCGCTATCCCCTCCCACAGCCCGTAGATCTCCTCGGGGTTCGCTGCCCGCGTGGGGTCAATGAGGTGCTGGAGGCGACCACGGTTCATGCGCGCCCCGTAGTTGGCGATGCACTCCCACCCTTGCGGAGAAGCGAAGGGCCTGGCGGTTGTGTCCGGTCGTGACGAGTTGGGCTCACACGGCACGACGACTGGTTCCGCATGGGCCGCTGGCGCTTGGACGACGGTGGTGGCAACACCGCCACCGACAACCGTGAGGGCGGCGACGACGACTCTGACGACCGAGCAGCGGAACGACACGACTAGACATCTCCCCGATATCCTCTTGCCACAACCCCTCCGGCAATGGCCGGGGAGAAAGTATCCGAACTTGGGCGTGCCGTAAAGTCGAGCCCGGAGTTGCCCCGCCGTCGATGCACCCCTTCCCTTGTCGCTAGTGTCGCGTGTAGTTAGTTGATTTACGGTTGGTGTGCTGGGACGATGAGGTATGGCGAATCGTCCGGCTCCGGCGTTGGTGTTGCGTGAGGGTGACCGGGAGGAGCTGGCGCGTTTGACGAGGTC
>NZ_JAFDVE010000035.1 GCF_016888005.1 Phycicoccus sp. CSK15P-2
TTCAACCACCTCAAACACCACCGCGGCTTCGCCACCCGCTACGACAAGCTCGCCGTCCGCTACGCCGCCACCGTCCACGTCGCCAGCATCGACCACTGGCTGCGACGACTTTCGTAACAGGCCCTAGGCGGGCCCGCGGCCGCTCAGAACTGGGTCTCGACGGTGACCGGGGCGCCGGTGTCGGGGTCGCCGAACATCGGGATGCACGTGGCGTCCGCCGAGTCGGCGCCGTCCTCGCGGATCGCCGTGCACAACGTGTCGACCGTGCCCTCGCCGTCCGTTCCGCGGAAGGACAGCGAGAAGTAGGCCGGGATGTCTCGGTCGTCGTCGAAGGAGATCGTCATGCCCTCGATGGCGTGCCCGACGGTCTGGTCGGCGACCTCCCACCCGGGCTCCACGGACCCACCGGGGATGTCGAAGCCGTCGCCGACGCCGACCTCGAAGGTCTGGCCCTCGGGCAGGTCGGTGGGCAGGTCGCTCGGGAAGTCGCTCGGCAGCTCGGTGGGCAGACCGCTCGGGATGGCCGAGCGGGCCTCGTCCACGACGCGGTCGGCGGTGCGTGCGAAGAAGAAGACCGCGGCGACGGCACCGGCCGCGAGGAGCAGGGCGATGACGACACCACCGATGAGGCAGCCTTTGAGGCCCTTGCTCATCCCCTGCTGCTGTTGCGGCTGCCAGCCCGTGCCCGTGCCCTGGTAGGCCGCGCCGCCCGGGTGGGCGACGCCCGGACCGCCCTGGGTGCCGGCCGCGGGCAGCGCCTGGGTGGCGCCCTCGACCGCGGGGTCGCGGTAGTGGTCGGTCCACTGCCGCCCGTCCCACCAGCGGTCGCGGCCGTCGGGCTGGGGGTGCCATCCGGGGGGTGCGCTCATGACGTCGTGTCCTCCTCGGCCGCCGAGCCTCGGCGGGCCTGCGCCCAGGCTAACGGCGTCGCACGACGACCCGACGACCCGCGGGACCTCCGGGAGGGCCGTGGCGACGCTGCGCGGGTGACGCCGGAGCACGCGATCAGTACCTCCAGGAGCATGTCGCCGCTGCAGGTGGCGGAGCTCGGTGCGGTCCGTCCCCCATCCGAGCACGGCGCCGCCTGGGGCCATCGTCCGACGCGACGGGTGTGAGCATGGACTCCGGAGGTGGTGCGACATGGCCGACGTGGACGTCGAGGTCTCCCGGTCCGAGCGCGGCTGGGTGGCCCGGGTCGGGGGCCGGGAGGTCGGTGCGCTGCTGGCGCGCGAGAGCCGGGACGGCTCCGCCGTCGTGCTCGTGCACACCGAGGTCGCGGACGGCGCCGAGGGGATGGGTGTCGGCGGGGCCCTGGTCCGCACGGCGGTGGACGCCCTGGCGGTGCAGGACCGGGCGGTCCGCCCCGACTGCCCGTTCGCGGCCGAGTGGCTGCGCCGCCACCCCGAGCACCCGGTCCGGGTCGTCCACCACGGCTGACCGGGCCCTGTCCCCAACGGCCTTCGCGGAGCCAGATGCCGGTTCGCCGCGACCGCGCATGACCGTCGTCGTTCGACAGCCCACCCGACGTGGACCATCGGACGGGTGGTTTCTCCCAGGTGCGCGGGTGAGACTGCGGCATGAGCACCGTCGTGACGCCCGCCGCGCGCGCCCGGTGGGCCGTGGTCGTCCTCGGCACCGCCGCCCTCGTCAGCGTCCTCGGGTTCGGGCCGCGGGCCGTGGCCGCCCTGGGTGTCACCCCTACCGAGCTCGAGCCGCAGGCCGTCGCCGCCCGCGCGGCGGCCTCGGCCGACGTGCCCTACTCCGCCACCGGGGAGAGTCGGGGCGCGCTGGCGCTGCCGGACCTGCGTGGCTTCGGGGACCTCGCCTCCCTGCTCGGCGACACGACCCAGACCCGGACGTGGTGGGGTGACGAGGCGCACTGGCGGGTCGACGTCGTCGACGTCACCGGGGAGCGGGACACCTACGGGCTCCCCCGCTCGGTGTGGACCTGGGACTATGGCCGCCGAGAGCTCGTCACCGTCACCGGAGGGGCCACCGCCCGCCTGCCGCGGGCCGACGACCTCCTGCCGCCGCAGGCGACCCGCCGGCTCCTTGCGGCGGTCGGTCCGGACGACGCCGTGACCGCCCTGCCGCCGCAGCGTGTGGGCGGTCGCACCGCCGACCGGGTCCGGGTGAGCCCCGGGGACGGACGGAGCACGATCGCGCGGGCGGACGTGTGGGTCGACCGGGAGACGGGGCTGCCGCTGCGCCTCGTCGTCGTGGGAACCGACGGGTCGGACGCGCTCACGACCGAGCTGTCCCGGGTCACGGTCGGCCGGCCCGACCCCGCGGTGCTCACCCCGCCGGCGGCGCCGGGAGCCGAGCGCGAGCTGCGCACCGCACCGGACCTCGTGGGGCGCGTGGCCCAGGCGAGCCGGTGGCTCCTGCCGCCCTCCCTCGCCGGCCTCCCCGTGACCCCCGGGCGCCAAGCGCCGGGCGACGTCACGACGTACGGCACCGGGCTCGTCCGGGTCGCCGTCCTGCCCCTGCCCCCGGACGTGGCCCGGGACGTCGTGGGCGGGGCGACCTCGGCCGGGTCGGTCGTCGAGGAGGTGCCCGACGGGCGGCTGGTGCGGATCGGCTCGAGCCTGCTCAACGCCGTTCTCGCGACCTCCGCGGACGGCCGCCGGGCCTACGTCGTCACCGGGCTCGTCGACCCCGGCCTGCTCGACGAGGCGGCCGCGGACCTGCTGGACGCCGAGCCGGAGGGGCGGGGACCACGATGAGCGACGACGTCGTCGTGACCCGCTCCCTGACGAAGCGCTTCGGCCACGTCACGGCGGTGGACGGCCTCGACCTGGCCGTCCACGACGGCGACCGGTACGGCTTCCTCGGCCCGAACGGGTCGGGGAAGACGACGACCGTGCGGATGCTGCTCGGCCTCGTCCACGCCACGAGCGGGGAGGTGGAGATGCTGGGCCGCGCCATGCCGCGGCACGCCCACGAGGTGCTTCCCCAGGTGGGTGCCCTCGTCGAGGGGCCGGGCGCCTACGGCCACCTGACCGGCCGCGCGAACCTGCGGCTGCTCGACGCCGCGGGGCCGGCCGGAGGCCCCCCTCTCGCCGACGGGGCGGGCTCCCGGCGGACCCGTGCCCGGCGGGTCGACGCCGTCCTGGAGCGGGTGGGCCTCGCCGACGTCGGGCGTCGGCCGGTGCGGGCGTACTCGCTCGGGATGCGCCAGCGCCTCGGGCTGGCCGCCGCGCTCCTGCGGGGCCCGCGGCTGCTGGTCCTCGACGAGCCGACCAACGGCCTCGACCCGCGCGGCATCGCCGAGGTCCGCGACCTGCTGCTCGAGCTCAACGCGCAGGGCACGACGGTCTTCCTCTCGAGCCACCTCCTGGCCGAGGTCCAGCTCTTCTGTACCCGGGTCGGGGTCCTGCACCGCGGCGGTCTCGTCGCGCAGGACCACCTGGGGGCCCTGCGCGGCCCCACCGGCCGCACCCTCGTGCGGGTGGACGACGTGGCGGCCGGCGCCCGGGCGCTCGGGCTGCCCCCGCCGGAGCGGCGGGGCGAGGGCGAGCTCGTCCTCGACGGCACGAGCGTCGCCGCGGCCGCCGACACCCTGGTGCGTGCCGGAATCGGCGTCCTCGAGGCCGCACCCGAGCGGCGCACTCTGGAGGAGTCCGTCCTGAGGCTGACCTCGTGATCCGCGTCGAGCTCCGCAAGCTCGTCAGCCGCCCCCGCACGTGGGTGAGCATCGGGCTGCTCTGCCTGCTGCCGGTCGTCGTCGCGGTGTTCCTCGCCGTCACCGGCATCGCACCCCGGCCCGGCCAGGGCCCCACCCTGCTCGCCGCCGTGCTCGGCAACGGCGCGCTCTACCCGGCCGCCGCGCTCGGCATCGTCCTGCCCTTCTTCCTGCCCATCGCGGTGGCGGTGCAGGCCGGCGAGGCCGTCGCGGGCGAGGCGTCGGCAGGGACCCTGCGCTACCTGCTCGTGCGGCCCGTCGGCCGCACCCGGCTGCTCGTCGCCAAGCTCGTCTCGGTGCTCGTCTACACCCTGCTGGCGGTGCTCGCGGTCGCGGTCGTCGGCTACGTCACCGGCATCAGCCTGCTCGGCAACTCCGGGCAGCTGACGACGACCACCCTGGCCGGGACGACGCTCACGCCGGCGAGCCTGGCGTGGCGGACCGGGGTCATGGTGCTCTACATCGGCTGGTCGATGGTCGGGGTGGCCGCCGTGGCGCTCTTCCTCTCGACCGTGACCGACTCGTCGCTGGCGGCGGCGCTCGGCGGGCTCGCCGTGCTCGTGAGCAGCAGTGTGCTCGTCGCCCTGGACGCGGCGGGCGCGGTGCGGGACTACCTGCCCACCCGGTACTGGCTGGCCTGGGTCGACCTGTTCCGCGACCCGGTTCCGTGGCACGACCTCCAGGCAGGCGTGCTCGTGCAGACCGGCTACGTCGTCGTGCTGCTCGGCGCCGCCTGGGCCAACTTCACGACCCGCGACATCACGAGCTGACCGCGGCGCGGTCGAGCAGCGCGTCCCCCTCGCGGCGCAGGTCGGCGCAGGCGGACGGCGGCACCGGCCCGGGCACGGCGACGGCCAGTGCGCGGGCGACGACCCCGACGACGAGCGGGTCCCGCGGCAGACCGCCGTGGGTGGTCCCGGCGTCGGGGCAGACCGCCTGGAGCCGGACGTCCACCGCACCGGCCAGCCGCGCCGACGACGCCGGTGTCACGACCTCGTCGGCGTCGGTGCGCACGCTGACCCACCGGGGACCGCGGGGTGTCTCCGGCAGCCCGGCCAGCAGGTCACTGCCGGCGGCCAGCTGCCGGCACGCCTCGGGACAGGACGGGCCAGCGAGCACCGCCCCCAGGCTCGCCACCTCGGTCCCGTGGTGCGGGGAGCCCAGGGTGACCACGCGTCGGGCGCGGTCCGCGCCGCCCAGGTCCGCGGCCCAGAGGCGCGCCACGACACCGCCGGCGGAGTAGCCGACGACGTCGACCGACGGGGCGCCGCCGGACAGTGCGTCGTCCACTGCACGGTCCAGCGCCTCCGCCTGCTCGCGCAGGTCCCCGCGCCCGTCGCCCACCGGCGCGACGACCGCGGCACGCCGACCGCCGGCCTCGAGCGCGGCGGCGAGCGGGGCCAGCGACCCGGTGTCGCCTCCGTAGCCCGCGACGAGGAGGACCGGCCCCGGCTCGTCCTGCGGGACGCCGCCCGGGCCGAGCCGGGCCCAGCCGACCACCCCGGCGACGGCCAGGACGACTGCGGCGACCAGGCCGACGAGCGCCGCCCGCCGACGCGGGCTCATGGACGGGCTCGGGGTCGCACACCACCGATCCTACGAGCGGTCCCCAGCCCCACCCCGTCGTCGGTCGCGGCCCGCGAGGGCGCCACTAGGCTCGAGGCCATGCCCCGGATGCGCCGGAAGGCCGATCTGCCCACGAAGACCTGCGCGACGTGCGGGCGGCCCTTCACCTGGCGCCGGACGTGGGCGGACGACTGGGAGCAGGTGCGCTACTGCTCCCAGGCCTGCCGTCGCGGCCGGGTCACGGAGCCGCCGGCGTGACCGGCACCGACGTCGTCCTCATGAGCGACACCCACCTGCCGCGACGGGCCAAGGACCTGCCGGCGCCGTTGTGGGAGGCGGTCGAGGCCGCCGACCTCGTCGTCCACGCCGGCGACTGGGTCGACGTCGCGACACTCGACGCCCTCGAGTCCCGCAGCGCCCGGCTGCTCGCCTGCTGGGGCAACAACGACGGCGACGACCTGCGGGCCCGCCTGCCCGAGGTCGCGCGGGCGACGGTGGAGGGCGTCCGCGTCGCGGTGGTGCACGAGACCGGGCAGAAGCAGCGGCGCGAAGAGCGGATGCGGGCGCAGTACCCGGACGTCGACCTCCTCGTCTTCGGGCACAGCCACATCCCGTGGGACACCGAGCACGACGGTCTACGGCTGCTCAACCCCGGGTCCCCCACCGACCGACGCCGCCAGCCGGACTTCACGTGGATGACGCTGCGGCTCGACGCCGGTCGGGTCCGGGACGTCGAGCTGCACCGGCTTTCCCCCCGCTGACCCGCCGCATCGGGAGTCGGGAGGACTGACCGGAGTCCGACCGTGGTCTGATGTGCCGCCTCCCCGACCTCCCTAGGCTGGACCGGTGAACACGCAGGCCGTCTACGACTGGCCCCGTCGGCACCCGCTCGTCGTCGACGGGGTCGTCGCGGTCCTCGTCTTCCTCGTCTTCGGCCTGACGGTCGTCGGCGGCATCGACGTCGGCTACGACCGCACCGGGGTCCCGGAAGCAGTGCTGGCCGTCACGATGACCCTCGTCCTCGTGCTGCGCCGGCTCAGGCCGGTGCTGACCTTCACCGTCGTGTCGCTCGCCTGCCTCGTCCAGCTGTTCGTCTGGCCGGACGCGCTGCCCTCCGACATCGCGTTCCCCATCGCCACGTACGCCCTCGCCGCGTACGCCGAGAGCGGCCGGGTGCGGCTCGCCGGGCTGGGCGTGGCGGTGCTCGCCGGCGTCCTCGGGCCCCTCGTCTGGGGTGGGGGCATGTCCGCGGGCTTCTTCGTCACGGCCCTCTTCACCGGGGGCATCGCCGTCGTCTCGTGGATCGCCGGGGACCTCGTGCGCAGCCGGCGTGCGGTGCTCGCCCGGCTCGCCGACCAGAACGCCGCGCTCCTGCGCGAACGCGAGCAGCGCGAGCAGCTCGCCGCCCAGCGCGAGCGCTCCCGCATCGCCCGGGACATGCACGACGTCGTCGCCCACGGGCTGAGCGTCATCGTCGTCCAGGCCGACGGCGCGGCCTTCGCCGCGCGGCACGCCCCCACCTGGGACCGCGAGCAGGCCGCCGAGACCCTCGAGACCCTCGCGGCCACCGCCCGGGCCGGGCTCGCCGAGACCCGCCACCTCGTCGGTCTGCTCCGGCGCGACGACGTCACCGCCCCGGACGACGACTACACCCCCATGGCCGGGCTCGACGAGCTCGGCGGGCTCGTCGACCGGGTGCGCGAGGCCGGGCTGGACGTCGACCTCGCCCTCGACCGCGCTGCCCCGGGAGACACCCCCACCGACACCTCGCTCGCCGTGTACCGGATCGCCCAGGAGTCGCTCACCAACGTCCTCAAGCACGGCGGCCCCGGCGCGCGCGCCGCGGTGCGCCTGGACCACACCCCGGACGGCCTCGTGCTCGAGGTCAGCGACGACGGCCGGGGCGCCGCCGCCGACGTCGCGACCGACGGCGGGAGCGGGCTGGTCGGGATGCGCGAGCGGGCCGTCGCCGTCGGCGGCTCCCTCGAGGCCGGCCCACGGCCCGAGGGCGGGTACCGGGTCCGCGCCCTGCTGCCGACCACGGAGGTGACGCCATGAGCGAGAGCCCGATCCGCGTCGTCCTCGTCGACGACCAGGAGCTCGTGCGCGCCGGGTTCCGCATGGTCCTGGACACCCAGCCCGATCTCGACGTCGTCGGCGAGGCGGGCGACGGCTCCGAGGCCCTCGAGCTCCTCTCGAGGCTCGCTGCCGACGTCGTCCTCATGGACATCCGGATGCCGCACACCGACGGCGTCACCGCCACCCGCGAGCTCCTCGCCCGGCCCGGCCCGGTGCCGCGCGTCGTCGTCCTCACGACGTTCGACCTCGACGAGTACGTCTACGCCGCACTGCGGGCCGGTGCGTCCGGCTTCCTCCTCAAGGACTGCGGCCCGGCCGAGCTCCTCGCGGCCGTCCGGGCCGTCCACCGCGGCGACTCCGTCCTCGCCCCGAGCGCCACCCGCCGGCTGCTCGAGCACGTGGCCGAGGGCCTCCCGAGCACCGGCGAACCCGGCGCCCCCAGCGCGGACGACACCCGCCGCGAGCGCCTCGACCCGCTCACGGCCCGCGAGGTCGAGGTGCTCACCGCGGTCGGCGAAGGCCTGACGAACGCCGAGATCGCGAGCACCCTCTTCATGGCGGAGGCCACGGTCAAGACCCATGTCGGGCGCATCCTCAGCAAGCTCGAGCTGCGCGACCGCGTGCAGATGGTCGTTCTCGCGTACGAGACGGGGCTCGTCGAGGTACGACCCCGGTCGTAGCCGGCACCCGCAGGCAGGGACCACGGTCCGATGTGCCCGGGCGGCGCGCCACGCGACGGTGGGTGCATGACCACGACAGGGACACCGCTCACCACCACGACCACGGCCGCCCGCACCGTCGGGCTCGTCAAGGAGTACGGCTCCGGGCCGCACGCCGTCCGCGCCCTCGACGGCATCGACGTCAGCTTCGGCACCGGCGAGTTCACCGCGATCATGGGCCCGTCCGGCTCCGGCAAGTCGACCCTCATGCACCTGCTCGCCGGGCTGGACACCGCGACCTCCGGACACGTGCTCCTCGGCGGCACCGACCTCTCCCGGATGTCGGACCGTGAGCTCGCGGTGCTGCGCCGCACCCGGGTCGGCTTCGTCTTCCAGGCCTTCAACCTGCTGCCCATGCTCACCGCCCGGCAGAACATCACCCTCCCGCTCAAGCTCGCCGGCCGCCGCCTCGACCACGCGTGGCTCGACCTCGTGACGACGACGCTCGGGCTGGACGAGCGGCTCGAGCACCGGCCGAGCGAGCTGTCCGGTGGCCAGCAGCAGCGGGTAGCGATGGCGCGCGCCCTGATGACCCGCCCCGACGTCCTCTTCGCCGACGAGCCGACCGGTGCGCTGGACTCCCGCACGAGCGCCGAGATGCTCGCGTTCCTGCGCCGCTCGGTCCGCGAGTTCGGCCAGACCGTCGTCATGGTGACCCACGACCCGGGTGCCGCGGCCGCCGCCGACCGGGTCGTCCTCCTGCGCGACGGCCGTCTCGCCGGTGAGCTGCGCGACCCGTCCCGCGAGGACGTCCTCGAGGCGATGGGCGGCCTGGGGGCGACGGCATGACCGGCCTCACCCTCGCCACCCTGCGCACCCAGGCGCGCCGCTACGTCGGCCCGGGCCTCGCGGTGCTCCTCGGGGTCGCGTTCGTCGCGACCACCCTGACCCTCAGCGCGACGCTCACCGCGAGCGTGCGGACCGCGGCCTCCGGCGACCTCGGGGCCTGGGCCGCCGTCGTGTCGGCGGCCGAGGGCGACGGGCCGGAGACGCTGCCGGAGAGCGCGCTCGAGCGCGTCGGTGACCTCCCCGAGGTCGGCGACGTGAGCGCGGAGCGCAGCGGCGTGCTCGTCCACGACGCCGTGTCGGACGTCTTCCTCGTGACCACCGCGCCCGCGGACGAGAGGCAGCTGCCCGTGGAGTCCGGCCGGATGCCCGCGTCGACGGGCGAGGTCGCCGTCTCGACCGACGTCGCCACCTCGCTCGGTCTCGGCGTCGGGGACCGGTTCAGCACGCCGCGGGGCGGCGCCACGGTCGTCGGCGTCGTCGACACCTCCGAGGACCCCCGTGCCACCGGGCTCGGGACGGTCGTGGCGACCGCCGACGAGGTCACGGCGCTCACCGGCGTCGAGGGATGGACCGAGCTGCGCGCCGACGCCGCGGACGGGGTGCCCGACGCGGCCGCCGTCGAGGCGGTGCGGACCGCCCTCGGGTCCGAGGCGACGGTGCGGACCGGCGCCGAGGCCGCGGACGCCGCCGTCCAGCAGATGACCGGCGGGCGGGACGTCCTCACCGGCTTCCTCCTCGCCTTCGCCGCGGTCGCGCTGCTCGTGTCGGCGATCGTCATCGCTAACACCTTCTCCGTCCTCCTCGCCCGACGGGCGCGCGAGACGGCGCTGCTCCGGGCCGTCGGGGCCACCCGCGCCCAGGTCCTGCGCTCGGCCCTGCTCGAGGCGGTCGTGCTCGGCCTCGGCGCCTCGCTCGTCGGGGTCGGCGTCGGGGCGCTGGCCGCGCGCGGTCTGGCCGCGGCGTCCTCCGCGTCCGGCCTGGGCATCCCGCTGACGACCTTCACCGTGCCCCTCTCGGCGGTCGTCGTGCCGACCCTCGTCGGGGTGGTCGTCACGATGGCGGCGGCTCTCGTGCCGGTCGTCCGGTCCGCCCGCATCTCCCCGATGGCGGCCCTGCGTCCGGATGCCGCCGTCACGGCCCGCTCGCGGGCCGGGCGGGTGCGGATCGGCCTCGGGCTGCTCGGCGTGCTCGGCGGTGGGGCGATCCTCGCCGCCGGGGCGACCGCCGGGGTGCTGCCGCTCGGTGTGCTCGGCGGGGCGGTCAGCTTCGTCGGCGTGCTGCTCGCCGGCAGCGTCCTCGTCCCGGCCGTGGCGCGCCTCGTCGGCTCGATGCCGGCGCGAGCCGCCGGCATCCCGGGTGAGATGGCCCTCGAGAACACGGTCCGGCATCCGGCCCGGGCCGCCTCCACCGCGTCGGCGCTGCTCGTCGGCGTGACCCTCATCGTCATGATGTCGGTCGGCGCGGCCACGGGGCAGCGCTCGGTCACCGGCTCCCTCGACGACCGGTTCTCGGTCGACGTCGCCGTCGTCGCGACCTCCGGCGACCTCGGTCCGGGTGTCGTGCGGCAGATGGACGACATCGACGGCGTCGTCGCGAGCGCCGACCTCCCCGGGGTGCGCACCGACGTCGGCGACGTCACCGACCAGCAGGTGGTCGGCATCCCGAGCAGCGCGGCGGACGTCGTCCGCGGCGACGGCCTGGGCGGCCTGGCGCCGGGCGTGCTGCTCGCCGCACGCGAGTCGGCGGACGCCGCCGGGCTGACCGACGGTGCGCGCACCACGCTCTCCGTCGGCGGCCACGACGTGCCGCTCACCGTCCGTGTCTCGGACGACGCCCCGGTGTCGTTCGCCGTCACCACGGAGGACCTGCGGACGCTCGCGCCGGACGCCGGGACCCGCACGGTGCTGCTCCGGCTCGCGCCGGACGCCGACGCCTCGGGTGCGGTCGCGCAGGCCAAGGCGGTCGTCGCGGGAACCGGTGCGGCCGTCTCCGGCGGGGCCCCGATGCGCGCCCAGCTGGAGGAGGTCGTCGACACCCTGCTCCAGGTCGTCACGGCGCTGCTCGCGGTCTCGGTCGTCATCGCCGTCGTGGGCATCGGGACGTCGCTGTCGCTGTCGGTCATCGAGCGCACCCGCGAGCTCGCGCTCGTCCGGGCGCTCGGGCTGACCCGCCGTCAGCTGCGCGGGATGCTCGCGGGCGAGGCCGTGCTGCTCGCCGTCGTCGCGACCGTCGTGGGCTCGGTGCTCGGGACCGTCTACGGGCTGGCCGGGCCGATGAGCCTGTTCGGCGGCTCGGTGCCGGTGGTTCTCGACGTGCCGTGGGACCGGCTCGGTCTCGTGGCCCTGGCGGCCGTCGTCTGCGGCCTGGCCGCCTCGGTGCTCCCGGCCCGGCGCGCGAGCCGCATCGCCCCGGCCGCCGCCCTCGCCGACGACTGACCACCACTTTTTCGCCTGGTGCCGGAACCTTCGGCTTCGCACCCCGAAGTTCGGGGTGCGAGGTCGAAGGTTCCCGCCGTCAGGTGGCCGGCTCGTGGCCGGCCGCGCCGGGGGCGTCCGCGGCGTCGGCCAGACGGGACGCGAGCGCCGCGACCGCCTCGCGCAGCTCCGGGCCACCGACGACCCGGAACGGTGCGGGCAGCCGGGTGAGGTCCTGGGCGTAGCCGGCGGCGTTGCTCGTACTGCCGACGAGCCGGGTCGTGTGCCCGTCGACGGCCTCGAGGCGTCCCATCGTCCGGGGCAGCCAGGCCAGGTCGTCGAGGGGTGCGTCGACGACCACCTCGGTCGGATGCTCCCAGCCGCTGCCGAGGTTCTCCTCGACCGCCGCCACGGCATCCAGGTCCGGCGGCGGACCGAAGCCGTCGTCCAGGGCCTCGACGTCGCGGACGCGGTCGACCCGGTAGGTCCGCACCTCCCCCGACCGCAGCGACCGGCACAGCAGGTACCACCGGCTGTGCCGTACCACCACCGCCCACGGCTCGACGTCCGTCGTGAACTCCCGGCCCGCCTCCGAGCGGTAGCCGAGGCGGACCACGCGCCGCTCGGCGCGAGCCCGCACCAGCGCGACGGTCGTGGCCGGGTCCGGACGGGCGGCTCCGCGGTCGGGTGCCGCGGCCGTCGCGCGGCGGACGTCGTCGGCAGGTGCGGCGACGTGCCGGGGCATCGCCCGCAGCAGCTTGGCGACCGCCGCGCCGACGGGGTCGTCCGGGTCCGACGCCGCGTGATGGCCGTCGAGCACCGCCATGACGAGCCCGAGCGCCTCGGCGCTGCTGAAGACGAGCGGCGGCAGGCGGGTGCCCCGGCCGAGCCGGTACCCGCCCCCGGGACCGCGCGCCGACTCGACGGGGATCTCGGCCTGCCGCAGGATGCCGACGTACCGGCGCACGGCTCGCGCGGTGACCCCGAGGCGCTCGGCCAACCGCTCGGCGGTGATGCCGGGGCTGTCCTGGATGGCCTCCATCGTGATGAGGGCCCGGGCGGCCGGGGTCGTGTCGGGGCGCACCACCCCATCCTGTTGCGGACGCCGGTCGTCCGCAATGACCCCTACGGTCGGCACATGACGGACATCCTGCTCCTGCACCACATCCAGGGCCTCACCCCTGGCGTGCGCGCCCTGGCCGACGCCCTGCGCGCCGGAGGGCACACCGTGCACACTCCGGACCTCTTCGAGGGACGCACCTTCGACTCCATCGACGAGGGCTTCGAGTACGCACGGAACCGCGGTTTCGACACGGTCGCCGCACCGGCCCTCGCCGCCGCGGACGACCTGCCGGACGGTCTCGTCGTCGCGGGCATCTCGTTCGGGGTGATGGGCGCCACCCGGATCGCCGTCGAGCGCCCCGGCGTCGCCGGCCTGCTGTGCTACGAGGGATTCGCCGACCCGGCTCAGCTCGGGACGTGGCGGGACGGCGTGCCCGCGCAGGTGCACGGCATGGACGGCGACCCGTTCTTCGCCGGGGAGGGCGACCTGGACGCGGCCCGGGCCTTCGCGGACGGACGCCCCGAGGTCGACGTGTTCACCTACCCGGGCTCGGTGCACCTCTTCCTCGACAGCTCGCTGCGGTCCCACGACCCGGCGGCGACACAGCTCGTCGTGGAGCGCTCGCTCACCTTCCTCGCCGGGCTCACCTGACCGAGACCTCTGCACGCTCGAGGGGCGCGACGCCGCGATCGTCCATACGATGACGGTGCGCTCGATCCGACCATGCAGGGGGTGATCAATGAGCGCCCCGGTCATCCGGGTGGAGATGCTGGCTGCCTTGCGCGTGCTCGTCGACGGCGAGGAGGTCGATCTCGGCCCACCGAAGCAGCGGGCCGCGTTCCTGGCCCTCGCGGCCGACGCCGGTTCCGTGGTCCCCCGAGACGTGCTCGTCGACCGGGTGTGGGGCGAGCGGGTGCCCGCGACCGCCACCGGCAGCCTGCACACGTACGTCTCCGGCCTGCGCCGCGCGCTCCGGGCCGCCGGCGACCCCCTCTCCAGCAGCGACACCGGCTACGCGCTGGTGGTCGACGACGACGCGGTCGACCTCCGCCGCGTCCAGCGTCTGACGGAGGAGGCCGGCGCTGCCCGCGCCGACGACCACCCGGACACCGCGGTCGCCATCCTCGACGACGCACTGACGAGCTGGCCGCCGGGTCCGGTCCTCCCCGGCCTCCCGGGGCCGTTCGCCGAGCAGCAGCGCGGCCGGCTGGCCGACCTGCGGGTCCGCCTCCTCGTCGAGCGGGCCGAGATGCTCCTCGCCGGTGCCACGGCAGGCGGGGACGCACACGGGAGCCCCGTCCTGGCCGCGGCAGCCGGCGAGCTGGCCCAGCACGTGGGCGACCATCCCTTCGACGAGCGGATGCGCCGGAGCCTCATGGTCCTGCTCCACCGCGTCGGCCGCACCGCGGACGCCCTGGCGCAGTACCAGGACCTGAGGGACGGTCTCGCTCGTGAGCTCGGGCTCGACCCGGCCCCGGAGACACGGGCGGTCCAGGCCGTCCTGCTCCGGAGCGAGGAGGACCCGCCGCACCTGCCGGTCGTCGAGACCCCCCGGGAGCAGAGCACGCCGGCCCCCGGAGCGCACGAGCCCGCCCTGGCCCGACAGCTCCCGCCCCCGCTGGCCGGCTTCGTCGGACGCGCCGACAGCGTCGAGGAGATGGTCCGGGCCGCGGCGGCGGCCGGAGACCGGCCTCGCCGTGTCGTCATGGTCGTGGGCGTCGGCGGGATCGGGAAGACGGCGCTCGCCCTGCACTGCGTCCGGCTGCTCCACGAGCAGTACCCGGACGGCGTCCTCCACCTCAACATGCGCGGCTTCGACCCCACCCACCCCGCGCTGGACCCGGCCCAGGCACTGCACCGTCTGCTCCGCTCGCTCGGGGTCACCACGGTTCCCGACGCGCACGACGACCGGGTCGCGCTGTGGCGCAGCACCATGGCGGAGCGCCGGATGATCGTGCTGCTCGACAACGCCAAGTCCGCCGACCAGGTCGAGGACCTGCTTCCCGGCTCACCGGGATGCTTCGTCGTCGTCACGAGCCGCAACCGTCTCAGTGCCCTCGCGGTCCGGCACGGCGCCCGCCGGGTCACGCTGGGGCCGCTGTCCACCACCGAGGCCGCCCAGCTGCTCGGCGAGGCGGTGGGCCCGGAGCGGGTGGCCGCCGAGCCGTCCGCCGTGGGCCGCCTGACGACGCTCTGCGACGGCCTGCCCCTCGCGCTGCGGGTCGCGGCCGAACGGGTGGAGGCCGATCCCTCGGCACCGCTCGCGGTGCTCGTCGCCGGGCTCGAGGACGAGCGGCACCGGCTCGACACGCTCCAGCTCGAGGACGACGAGCTCTGCTCGGTCCGCGCGGCGCTCTCCTGGTCGGTCGCCGCTCTCGACGACGCGGGCGTCCGCGCCTTCCGCCTCCTCGGGGTCCTGCCGGGGACGAGCCTGACGTCCCTGTCGGCCGGGGCACTGCTCGACCTCCCGCCCCGGAGGGCGCACACCGTGCTGGACACCCTGGCGGCCCATCACCTGGTGCAGCGCAACGGGAGCCGGTTCACGATGCACGACCTCACCCGGGCCTACGCCGGAGAGCTGGCCGAGCAGCACCTCACGGAGGCGGAGAGGGACGCCGCGCGGGCCCGCCTCTCCGGATGGTACGTCGCGAGCATGTCGACGACCCACACCCTGGGCGCCGCACCGCTGCCCTTCGAGGTCCCCCAGCCGCCGGCCCACGAGATCCCGACGCTCGACGACGAGGGCGAGCTCCTGCTCTGGTGCAGCGAGGAGTGGCCGAACCTCCGGCCCATCATCGCGGTCGCCCGACGCACCGGGAACCACGCACACACCTGGCAGCTGGCGTACCTGCTCTTCCACTACTTCTACACGGCAGGTGCCCTGGGCGACTGGGTGGACGTCCTGCGGTCCGCGTTGCGCTCCGCGACCGCTCTCGGCGACCGCCTCGGACAGGCCGCCCTGCTCAACCACCTGAGCGTCGCGTCCTCCCGCCGCGGGGAGAACGGGGACGCCGTCCGGCACCTGCGGCGTGGCCTCGAGCTGCTCGACGCCCAGGAGCACCGGCTCTACCGGGTCAGCCTCCTCGGCAACCTCGCCTCGACCCTGCGCGAGGCGAAGCACTACCAGGCCGCACTGCCCTACGCCCACGAGGCGCTCGAGCTCGCCACCCGGTCGGGCTCCGCGTACTACGCGACCGCGACACACGACGTGCTCTGCGAGCTGCTGGCCGAGCTCGGCCAGTACGAGCTGGCGCTGCAGTACGGGCAGGCGGGGCTGCTCCGGGGGCGGGACGGCGGCAGCGTGATCCACCAGGCCAACCTGCTCGTCACCCTGGGCGTGGCCGAGCAGGGCCTCGGACGGCCCGCGCGAGCGCGCGAGCACTTCCGGCGCGCCGAGGAGCTGGCGCGGCAGGTGGGAGACCGATACCACGAGGCCCGCGCGTTGTTCGGCCTGGCACGCACCGCCCGCTCCCAGCCGGACGTCGCCGTGCCCCTCGCCGAACGGGCGCTGGCGCACTTCCACGAGCTCGCCTCCGAGGAAGGCGACGAGGTCAGGGCGTTCCTCGACGGGTTCACCCCGAGCGGACGCCGGGCGCGCCGTCCTCTCGAGGACCACGACCGTCGTCGAGAGCGAGAGGTCATGGGTGACGTCGAGGCACCGGGAGCATGACCCCCCGCCGACGACGGGTCACCCCGCGCGGCGGGTGAGCGGGGGTGGTGCGGCGGCCTCGACGACGACCGGACGGTCACCGTCCCGCTGCCACACCAGGACCGCCTCGACCCGGCTCGTGACGCCCAGCTTGACGAAGATGCGGTTGACGTGGTTCTTCACGGTCTTCTCCGTGAGATGGAGCCGGTCGGCGATCTCGGAGTTCCGGGCGCCGCGGGCGACCCAGCCCATGACCTCCCGCTCCCTCGGGGACAGCGTGCGGGGCGTGCCCCCGGCCGCGTCGTCGGGGTCGGGTGCGACGACGAGCGGTGGGGCGTCGACCGGCTCGAGGTCGTCGTGGGCGTCGGCCTCGGCGCCCGGGCGCACCCCCGCCGACCGCTCCGACTCGCGGGCCACGAGCGCCAGCCGGTAGGGCGTCACCGCCGGCCCACGGCCGCCGGTCCGCCCGGTCGCGGGTGGCCCCAACAGCTGGGCGAGCACGTCCCCCAGGGCACCGGCCGAGGGGACCGCGCCATCGCCGGTCCCCACGGTGAGCTCGATGACCGGCAACCGGTCGACGTGGACGTGCAGGTTCTTCGCCGCGAACGCCCGCCGGACGCGGTCGAGGACCTCCGGGCAGCTGATGGCGATCTGGAGGTGTGTCTGCGGCACGGTCGCCGAGTGGTGAGCGGTCATGGCGACAGCATGGCCACGGCCTCTTCACGCGTCCTTCACGCCCGCTCCACACGGGCCTCCGGCAGCGCCGCCATGACCACGGGCTCGTCCAGCAGAGGCGTCGTGACCCGCCCGGAGCCGTCGCACGTGAAGCGCCACCGGGCGTCACGCAGCCCGCCCAGGACGACGACGCCCCACCGTGGCCCCACCGTCCCACCCGCGAGGGCGGTGACGCGCTCGAGGTCCCGGCCCCTCGGCGCCCGGGCCAGGACGACCATGCCTGCGGGGGCACCGTCGACGACGTCGTCGAGCCCACCGACATCGGCGATGTCGACGACCTTCGACCCGGCGGGCACCGGCGCGGCGACGGCGACCCGCACGACGCGGACCTCGCGGGACCACGGGTTCGTCGTCAGCTCGTGCATCCAGATGTCGAGGAGGTGCCGCTGCCCGGCGCCGTCCCCGTCGACGGCCACGACCCCGCGGGCCCGGGCGAGGTCGACCAGCACCCGGCCCTGGGCGGTGCCACCCACGGTGACGAGCTGGGGCAGGGGGTCGTCCAGCGTGTCGTCCACGGCCGCCGTCTGCAGGTGGCGCAACGAGGAGGCCCAGGTGCGTCCGAAGTCGCGGGCGGCCCACCCGGAGGGGGTCATGTCGTCCGGGCTCAGCAGGCGCAGCGAGAGGTGCTCGGGCCCCACGACCACCATCGCGACCTCGGGCAGGGTCCGGCCCGCGGCACGGCAGGCGGACGCGAGGACCCGCAGTGCGCGGTCCACCATCCAGGAGACCGACGAGTCCAAGGGCGTGGGAGCCGGCGGGCGTTCCCGTCGGCCGGGGCGAAGAGCGCGGTGCGAGCCCGGTGGCCGGGCGGTCGACCGCTCGAGCGCCGCAGGCCGCCTCGGCGCCGGGGGAGCGGCATTCTCGCGGTCTCGACGGCTCCGGAGCGCCAGGACGACGACCAGGGTGGCGACGAGGGCGGCCCCGACGGCCGCGGCGACGACCCACCAGGTGGACGAGAACGCGCCCTCCTCTCCGGACGCCGCCTCGGGGGCCGCGCCCGGAGCGGTCGGCGCAGCGGGCGCGCTCGCCCCCGGCAGCGGTGCGAAGGTCGGCAGAGGGCCGACCCGCACCTCCGGACCGGACGCGTCCGCCGGAAGCTCGAGGACCCACCCCGGCTTGATGACCTCCGGGTCGGAGACGATGAGCCCACCCGGCTGACGGCGGCCCTGGTTGAGCAGGAAGATCTCCATCGCGCGGTCCCCCGAGCCGAGCATCCGCTCGGCGATCTCGTAGAGGAACTCGGGTTCGCCCTCGTACTCGGAGGCGACGATGTAGTACTTCACCTCACCTGTCGGGACCGGGGCCGGGGTGGGCTGGGCCGTGGAGGACGGCGAGGGCGATGCGGACGGGGACGGCGACTCCGCCCCCGAAGCGTCCGTCAGCCCCACGAGGAACAGCGCACCCGCCAGGATCGCCACCAGGGCCCCCCGCGTCGTGCCACGCTCGCTCCGGGTCGGCACTCCGTGCCACCTGGTGCTCATTCCGACGTCTCCTCTCGCCACGACCTCGGAACGATCCTCGGGTCCACCACGGAGTGGTGTCAGGGGCCCGGGACCACGGTCCCGGGTCCGGGGTCCCAACGGTCTGGACCGGCCGACGGAGCCGCTCCTAGCGTCGCTGGCGTTCGTCCGCTCATGTGTCGGGCACCCCGCCCGGCCGACCCCGAAGGGACAGCACCATGCCCAACCTGAACATCACCTACGCCGAGATGTCGGACAGCGCGAGCCGGATGCGCAACAACAAGAACGACATCGACGCCAAGCTCACCGAGTGCAAGAGCATCGTCGACGGCCTCACGTCCTCCGGCTTCGTCACCGACCAGGCGTCCGGCCGCTTCGACGAGGTGCACACCGAGTTCGTCACCTCCGCCAACCAGGTCATGGAGACCCTCGAGCAGCTCTCCCAGTGGCTCGACAAGGCCGTCGAGGCGCTGCGCGACATGGACACCCAGCTCGCCGGCTCGCTCAACGACGGCTGAGCGCCGTCACCGACGAGGCCCACCCCGCCGCCGACGGTCCGTCGGCGGCGGCCCGGGCCCGCTGACCCCCCACCCGTCGACACCGCGAGGAGGTGAGACCCGGTGCCCATCGTCATCACGGTGAGCCACGAGGACGGCCGGTCCCGCGACGTCGTCGTCGACGCGGACCCGGCCACCCCTCTGCGCGACGTCGTCGCGCGGCTCGCCGCGGACCTCGACGGCGGCACCCGGTCACGCCGCGCCCTCCTCGACACCGACGGCCCCGTCCGGATGGCCGGGCGGGTGCTGGACCTCGATACGCCGGTCGCCCGCAGCGGCATCCACGACGGTGCCGTGCTGACCTTCGGCGACGGCCCCGCGGCGGTGCCCGAGCCGACGGGACTGGTCACGGTGCGCGCCGTCGGTGGTGCCGACGCCGGGCAGGTGTGGACCATCGGGCCCGGCGAGCACCTGATGGGCGCCTCGTCCGCGTGCGGACTGCGTCTGCCCGACGGCTACCCGGACGTCCTGGCCCGGCTGCGGGTGAACCTCGACGCCGAGGTCTGCGTCCGGCGCGAGAACGACGACCAGGCCCCGTACGGCCGGCCGTCGCCGCAGGGGGCGGCGGCACGGCTCGACGACACCGACACCCCCGACCGTCTCGACCTCGAGCAGGCGCCCCTCGACGCTGCCGACGCGGTCTGGGGGCCGGGAGCGCAGCTGACCCTGTGGCGCAGCGTCCTCGAGGCGCACCCGGTCGCGCGACCCGATGCCGTGGTCCAGCCGTCCGTCGACAGCGAGCGGCTCGACTACAACCGGCCCCCACGGCTCCTCCCCCCCGAGCGGCACCGTTCTTTCCGACTCCCCGACGAGCCCCAGGCCGCACCCGGGTCCGCCCTCCCGTGGCTCACCGCGCTGCTCCCCGCCGCGTTCGGCGGTCTGATCGCCTTCGTCCTGAGGAACCCGATGTTCCTCATGATGGCCGCGATGACGCCCATCATGATCCTCGGCAGCTGGCTCAACGGCCGGCGTCAGGGCAAGGTCGGGCACCGCCGTCGGATGGCCGAGTACCGCGATGCCCTGGCGGCGACCGAGCAGGACATCGAGGCCGCGCTGCACACCGAGTGTCGCGACCGCCGGGCGGGCAGCCCCGACCCCGCCGAGCTCCTGCTCGTCGCGACCGGGCCCCGGAGCCGGCTCTGGGAGCGCCGGCGCACCGACCCCGACCACCTGCTCGTCCGGGTCGGCCTGGCCGACCTGCCGAGCGAGGTCACCGTCGAGTTCTCCGAGGAGGGCGGCCGCCGCCACCTGGGCCGCCAGCGCCAGGAGCGCGAGCTGCCCGACGTGCCCGTGACGTTCTCGGTCGCCCGCGCAGGCGTCGTGGGGGTGGCCGGCGCCGGCGACTGGCCGCGCACCCTCGCCCGCTGGGTCCTCGGCCAGCTCGCGGTCCTGCAGAGCCCGCGCGACGTCCAGCTGTACCTGCTCACCGACCCCGAGGGGCGCCGCTGGTGGGACTGGGCCACCTGGCTGCCGCACGCGCGCCCCCAGCTGGGTCAGCAGGCCGTCGCCCTCGTCGGGACGGACGCCGAGACCCTGGCCCGGCGGGTGGCGGAGCTCTCCGAGCTCATCGCCGTCCGGCAGCGGATGCGGCTCGACTCGCCGGGGACCACGCAGTTCGCCGACCCCGACATCGTCGTCCTGCTCGACGGCGCCCGCAGGCTCCGGGCCCTGCCCGGGGTGGTGACGATCCTCCAGGAGGGCCCCGCGGTCGGCGTCTACAGCATCTGCCTCGACGCCGACGAGCGCACCCTGCCGGAGGAGTGCGGCACCGTCGTCGTCGCGGTGGGCGACCCGTCCCACCCTCAGGTGTCCCTCCGTCAGCAGCGTGCCCGACAGGTCGACGGCGTGCAGCCGGACGTGGTCGTCGACGACTGGTTCGCGGCCGTCGGCAGGTCGCTGTCCCCGTTGCGCGACGTCAGCGAGACCCACGGGGAGGCCGCCCTGCCGGACAGCTCCCGACTCCTGGACGTGCTGCAGCTCGAGGAGCCCTCGGCGGGTGGGCTCGTCGCCCGGTGGGGGGCCTCCGCAGCGACCACTCGAGCCGTCGTCGGCCACTCCCTCGACGGGCCCTTCGCCCTCGACCTCGCCGAGCACGGGCCGCACGCACTCGTCGCGGGGACCACGGGGTCGGGCAAGTCCGAGTTCCTCCAGACCCTCGTCGCGTCGCTGGCCGTCGCCAACCGCCCGGACGCGATGACCTTCGTCCTCGTCGACTACAAGGGCGGTGCGGCGTTCAAGGACTGCGTGGCGCTGCCGCACACGGTCGGCATGGTGACCGACCTCGACCCGCACCTCGTCGAGCGAGCCCTGGCCTCCCTCACGGCCGAGCTGCGGTACCGCGAGCAGCTCCTCGCCGACGCCGGCGCCAAGGACCTCGACGACTACGTCGACTACGCGACGCACCGTGACGACCTCGTCCCCGTCCCACGCCTGGTCATCGTCATCGACGAGTTCGCCTCGATGGTGCGTGAGCTGCCCGACTTCGTCACGGGGCTCGTCAACATCGCCCAGCGCGGACGGTCGCTCGGCATCCACCTCGTCCTCGCCACCCAGCGCCCGTCCGGTGTGGTGTCGGCGGAGATCCGCGCCAACACCAACCTCCGGGTCGCGCTGCGGGTGACCGACACCGGGGAGAGCACCGACGTCATCGACGCCCGGGACGCCGCGAGTATCTCCGCGGCCCACCCGGGCCGGGGCTACGCCCGGCTCGGTCACAGCTCGCTCATCCCCTTCCAGACCGCCCGGGTCGGAGGTCGGCGTCAACGCACGACGGACGTCGCCGCGCTCCCGGAGCCGTTCCTCCGCGGGGTCGACTGGCTCGACCTCGGGCGGCCGGCACCGACCAGGCCCACCCCGCGCGGCGAGGCCGACGTCGTCACCGATCTCGCGGTGCTCGTGCGTGCGGTCGAGGGCGCGACGCAGGCGCTCGGCATCCCCGCACCGCGCCGGCCCTGGCTCCCACCGCTGCCCGCCACGCCGGTCGCCGAGCTCGCGGGTACTGCCACGCCCGGGCCCCGCGGCGAGCCCGTCTTCGCGTGGGCCGTCGCGGACCGACCCGCCGAGCAGCGCCAGGGCCCGGTGACGGCCGACCTCGCGACGTTCGGGCACCTCCACGTGATCGGGGCACCCCGCTCCGGCAGGTCGCAGGCTCTGCGCACGATCGCCGCGACTGCGGCGGCGGCCAGCAGCGTGGCGGACCTGCATCTGTACGGGCTCGACTGCGGTAACGGCGCCCTGCTGCCCCTGACCCGCCTGCCGCACTGCGGAGCCGTGGTGCAGCGCACCGAGACCGAGCGCGCCGTGCGGCTGCTCGGCCGGCTCCACGAGGAGGTGCTGCGACGCCAGCGCATCCTCGGCGAGGGCGGCTTCGCCGACGTCACCGAGCAGCGCCGGGGCGTGCCGGTCGCCGAGCGCCTGCCCCACGTCATGCTGCTCATCGACCGCTGGGAGGGCTTCACGGGCACGCTCGGCGAGCACGAGGGCGGCGCCCTGACCGAGCGGGTGCACGTGCTCATGCGCGAGGGCGCGAGCGCGGGCGTGCATCTCGTCGTCACCGGGGACCACCAGCTGCTCAGCGGGCGGATGGGGTCGCTGTGCGACGACAAGCTCGTGCTGCGGCTCTCGGACCGCACCGACGCCAGTCTCGCGGGCCTCAACCCGCGCCAGATCCCGGAGAACCTCCCACCGGGCCGCGGGTACCGGACGGCCGGGGCCGTGGAGACGCACGTCCTCCTCCTCACCGGTGACCCGTCCGGGCCCGCCCAGGTTGCCGCCCTGCACACGCTCGGCGAACGTCTCGCGGCACGGGAGTCCGACGTCCCCGACGAGCGTCGGCCGCGTCGGGTCGCGGTCCTGCCGTCCCGGCTCACCTTCGACGAGGCGTGGAGCACCCTGACCGAGCGACGCGCGGGGTCGGACGGCCCGGGCGGCTACGCCCTCCTCGGCGTCGGCGGCGACGAGCTCGAGCCCGTGGGGGCCGACCTCCTCGGCGACCAGCCCACCTTCCTCGTCGCCGGGCCGTCGCGCTCGGGCCGCAGCACCGCGCTCGCCGTGATGACGGAGTCGCTCCTGCGGCACGGCTGCGAGGTCGTCGTCGGCGCACCGTCGGCCTCCCCGATGCGCGCTCTCGAGGGGCGGCCCGGGGTCCGCGGGGTCGTGACGGCCGAGGCGCCGACCGAGGACGACCTCGCGCCGCTGCTCGACCCAGGCGAGGGGCCGGTCGTCCTCGTCGTCGACGACGCCGAGGTCTGGCGGGACGTGCCCGCTCGGGACTGGTTGCGGGCCTATGTCCGCGGCGCGGCCGGCAGGCGCCGCGGCATCGTCCTGGCCGGTGACGTCGGGTCCGTCGCGATGGGGTTCACCGGCTGGCAGGTCGACGTCAAGAAGGGCCGTCGCGGCGCCCTGCTCTCCCCACCGAACCTCGGCGACGGTGACCTCGTGGGCGTCCGGCTCACGCGCTCCGCGCTCGCCGCCCGGGTCGTCCCCGGCTCGGCGCTGGTCCACCTCGGCGACGGCGTCCTCGTCACCGTGCAGGTGCCCCTCCTGGCACCCGAGCCCGCCGCCGCGGTGCTCACCCACTCGACCGCCCCCGACCGATCGGAGCCGTGATGGCAGACATCGTCGTGAAGTCCGACCTCGACAACCTCCTCGGCGACCTCCGCTTCCTCATCTCGGAGTTCCAGGGCGCCCTCGACCTCCAGAACGACGACAAGGGGATCTGGGGGCAGCTGAACGCCAACCTCTCGATGGGTGACTTCGCCTTCAACTGGACGGCCAACCGCGACGCAATGGTCAAGGACATGAAGGCCCTCGAGAAGCAGGTCGAGCAGGTCATCGAGGCCTGGACCGACGCCGACCAGCAGCTCGTCGAGAGCCTGTCCGAGAACTGACCACCGCTCCAGACGTAGAGGACTTCGCATGAGCATCCGCAACCTGGGCGACTGGTCGCCCCTCGACCGAGGGTC
Source organism: Phycicoccus sp. CSK15P-2 (assembly GCF_016888005.1). Lineage (GTDB taxonomy): Bacteria > Actinomycetota > Actinomycetes > Actinomycetales > Dermatophilaceae > Phycicoccus. The sequence goes on from NZ_JAFDVE010000035.1 coordinate 23,681, forward strand.
GGACCCCATCCATGCCGACCCGGACCAGATCCACGTCTCGCAGGGCCGGTACAAGAACATCGCGACGACCATCGAGGACTCGGTGGCCACCCTGACCAAGATCGTCGAGACGAACAGCGAGTCCCTCGCCGGGCAGTACGTGGACGCGCTGCGGGAGGACGCGCAGTCGCTGCGGGACCGGCTGACCAAGGCGGGCGTGCGCTACAGCGACGTCGCGCGGGAGATCGCGATCTACGAACCCGAGCTCGACCGTGCGCTGCACGAGAGCGCCGGGGCGCTGGAGGACGCCCGGGCCGCCGAGGCCGCCCAGACCAAGGCGGACGCCATGCCGGACCCGCAGGAGGACGAGGACGGTTCCGTCTCCGCGGAGGAACGACAGAAGGGCAGGGACAAGACCGCGGCGCAGGACCGCGCCGACGGCAGCCTCTCGGCCGCCCGGTCCCGCCTCGACTCCGCGCTCGCCGCCCTGGACGTGGCCGGGAAGCGGCTGGGCGACAACGTCAACGAGAAGCGGTACGAGGACGGCCTCACGGACAGCTTCAAGGACAAGCTGGATGCCGTGATGGCCCAGATCAGCAGGATCTTCGCGATCATCGGCATGGTCTTCGCCGTGCTGGCCATCCTCATCCCCGGCGTGAACGTCCTCGTCCTGGGGTCGGTGGTCGCGGGGGCGGTGGCCCTGGTGGCCAACACCGTCCTCTATGCCCATGGGAAGGGCAGCGTGCTCGACGTCGTCCTCGGGGCGGTGGGCCTCGGGCTGGCCGGCGTCGGTGCCGGGCTCTCGCTCGTCGCCAAGGGGATGAGCCAGAGCGCCCAGTCGCTGGCCAGGATCACTCGCGGCTTCCGCACCGTGAACACCCGCCCCCCGCAGCTGAACTTCACGCCCGGAGGAATGGGCCAGAACATCAACCTCGGCCGGATGACGCCCGGCGCGCCGGGTGTCCCCGCCGGCGGCCCGTCCGTCGTGCAGGGCCTCGGCCCGGCGCGGAACATCTCGGTCTTCCCGCCCGTGAACAACTCCGCCACGCAGTGGAGGAACCTCTCGGACTGGTTCAACAACCCGGCCACCAACTGGCTGCTCGGCAAGGGCGGGCAGATCACTCCGGACGTCGGCTTCTGGCGCTCCACAGTGGAGCAGCTCAAGGGAGCCAGGGACATGTGGAAGGGCCTGTTCAGCAACCCCGGGACCTTCGCCAAGGACTGGGCCGGCGTCATCGGGGGCTGGAGCGGGTACCGCGACCTCTCGGCGGTCATGTCGGCCGTCGGTGGCAAGGCCTCTCCGCTGTGGATGGTCTGGGGCGGGTTCAACGGCACGTTCGAGCTCGGCGGCAACCTGGTCTACAACGGCGGCCGGCTCGAGGAGTGGATGCCCTCCGTCAACCCGCCCGGCGTCGCGGAGCAGGGGTGAGCACCATGAGCGTGGCGAGGCCCGGAGGCGGCTCCTCCATGCCCGGCGAGACGGAGGTCGACCTCCTCGCTCTCACCCGGGTGCCGTGGACGTGGGAGTGGGTCCCGAGCGCCCGGGAGCCCGCCGCCCAGCGGGAGGCGTGGGCCGCACACGTGGGCGAGCTGTTCGCCGAGTGGGCCGAGCAGGGCCTCGCCGCCACGCGCGAGCGGTGGCCCGCCGAGGCCGGGGACTTCCCGCTGTCGGGCGAGCATGTCGGGTCGGGAACGGCCGAGTGGCTCCAGGAGCGCGCGGACACGCTGGCGCCGTGGGCGCGGCTGGCCTGGGGGGCGGGCTTCGTCGACTCGCAGGCCCCCCGGTGGGCCCCTGTCCCTGTCGTCGTGGAGTTCTTCGAGCCCTTGGCGAACGACCCCACCTACCTCATGGACGCGATCGGCACCGGAGGGCTCCCGGGCGACGCGCGGGAACCGGTCGTCGACTACTTCGGGACGGCACAGGGGGACGCGGTGCGGGCGTTCGCGCTGACCGGTGGGCCCGACCAGGCTGCCTGCGGACGGCTCGACGCCGCGATGCGCGTCGAGTGGCCGGCCTCGGACGACCGGCCCGCCGCGACGTTCGACGTCGTCGCGCGGACCCGGGTCTTCGACCTCTCGCTGATGGCCGCGATCGGGCCCGGGGTGGAGCAGCTCCTCGAGCTCGTCGCCGCCGACCGGCAGGGCGTGAACGGCCCGGACGCCACCGACGGCGCCTCGACGGGCGCGAAGGAGCAGGACGCATGATCGACATCCAGATGGCCGTCCCGGACGGATGGGTGAGCCTGCCCACCGCGGCAGGGACCGACCGCGAACGGGCGGCGACCATAGAGCTCGTCGTCGCGCACGCCGTGCCCGAGTCCTTGCCCCGTGACCGGGCCGAGCCGTGGCGGCGACAGCTGCGCAAGGAGCTGAGCGCCGCCGCGGACGAGGCCGGTGAGGCCGGGGCGCGCTCGGTGGTCCTACCCGTCGAGGAGTACAACGGCTTCCGTCTGCCCGGCTCGCTGCTCCTCACCGTGCTCGAGGACGACCCGGAGGTCGACGCCGAGCAGATGCTCTCCTCGATCCTCGCCGACGCCGGGCCGCGTGGCCTCTACCTGGAGGTGGGCGGGGCCTCGGCGGTGCGGGTCGAGAGCAGCGTGGACAGCCGGCACATCGGCCGCTCGTCGCCCTCGGTGCGAGTCGTCTACTACGTCTCGCACCCGGAGTCGCCGGGGGTCTGGGGGTTGCTGACCTTCACCGTGCTCACGGACGGCGATGTCGACGCCGCACCTGTGCGCGCGGTCGTGCTGACCTTCGACGCCGTGGTGTCGACCCTGCGCTGGGGCGAGCGCGGGGGGCGGCCCCACGACGGGGCGGCAAGGGGCACGGGCGGTGCCCCGCTCATCGCCTGAGCCCTGCCGACGGCCGGTCCCGTCGGACCGGAACACCCGGAGGTGGGGGGGGGGGGGGGGCCGCCCCCCCCCCCCGGGCCCCCGCCGGGGGGGGGGGGGGGGCGGGGGCGCGGCCCGGGCCCCGG
>NZ_JAFDVE010000036.1 GCF_016888005.1 Phycicoccus sp. CSK15P-2
CCCCCGGGGGGCCCGGGGGGCGGCCGCCCCCCCCCCCCCCCCGCCGCGCCCCCCCCCCCCCCCCCCCCCCCCCCCCCCCGGGGTGCCCGATGGAGCGGGCGAGAGCGGCAGGTCACTCGAAGGCCGCGTGGTACCCGCGAGCGCGCCAGAACGTCGTCGGCACGGGGTTGTCGAGCCTCGGGTCGTTCACGCTCTTGGCCGCGTGGGTCTGCCGTCCGTTGCGCAGCTCGACGTGGGTGTGGGTGGGTGCGCCGCGGTCGGCCTCGGTGCCGATGCGCTGGCCGCGGGTCACGTAGTCGCCGACCCTGAGGTTCGCGGGCGCGAGGTGGAGGTACACGACGGTCTTGTCGAAGTTGCGGTTGTAGATGGCCAGGGTGGACAGGCCGCCACCGCCGCCGTCGGTGTTCGTCACGAAGCCGTTCATCAGGGCATGCACGGGCGAGCCGTAGCCGCGCACCATGTCGATGCCCTCGTGCCGGCCCGGGGTGTTGCGGTAGCCGTCGAACCAGGCCGAGATGCGACCGCCGCCGGCCTGGTACAGCGCCTTCGGCATGGGTGTGTTGCCCTCCGTGCCGATGAGGTGGCCGGCGTTGTCGTTCTTGAGGTTGGCGTTGAGGTCGGTCTTCGTCCCGGGCATCATCGCGTCGATCGAGCCCTTGTACCCGCTCTTGTGGAACACGGTGACGATGCGGCCGGTGCGGTTCCAGGCCGAGGCGGCGTCGTTCTTCACGCAGTTCCCCTGGCCGGCCCCCCTGGAGATGTACGTGATGCAGTTGGCGCCGGTGCGGTAGTTGCTCTGCGAGTTCTTCATGTCGACGAGCGAGCCCTGGTTGCCGCTGTTGTAGTAGAGGCAGAACTCGCCCTTCTCGCAGACGCCGTTGCGCGCCGTCGCGGCTGACGCCGCGGGCGCGGTGGCGAGGGTGGCGGCGGCCAGGGCCGCGGTGACCCCGGTCGTCAGCAGTGTCGTGACCTGTCGGTTCCTCATGTGTTCCCCCATGGGTGTGGCGGCAGCGCCGGTCGACGCCGCTCGATGACTTCTCCGGGTGGCACCTGCCCCCCGGACTTCCCCCGAGCCGCCGGAGCGGCTCGCCCACCACTGTGCCTCATCCCCGTCCGCCACGCCACCACCCACGGGCCATCGTCCCCGTGATCGGGCCTGACCGTGGCCGGTACGTCGCCCGTCGCCGTCCAGTCAATTCGGCCTCACACAGCGCAGCGAGCAGAGCTCGTCGACGTGCTGCGCCACGCCCTCGCTCGGACGTCCTACGTCAGGCAGGAGGCACTGCGTCGAGGTCCATGAAGCGCTTCATGAACCGGTCGAACTGGGGCACGGTGAACTTGGCGTAACCATGCCGCGGTGTGTACAGCAGACCCTTGTTGATCAGGCGTGCCCGGAACGGGGCCACCTGCTCCGAGGACTTCTGAAGTACCTCCGCCACGTCGGCGGCCTTGTGTGCGTCCGGACCGAGCTCTGCCATGGCCCGCATGTAACGCAGTTCTTCGGCCCGACTCGTGACATCTGATCGGGTTCGCGAGGTCCTGCTGATGTTTGTGCTGGTCAGGGGGTTGTCCTGGGACTGATTGACACACCCCGGGGTGGGTAGAGTCCGCGGTTGTGGTGTTCGTGCGCAAGGTCCCGGGCCGGCCGGGGAGCACGAAGGTGCAGATCGCCGAGCGCCGCGCGGGGCGGGATGTCGTGCTTGACCATGTCGGCACGGCCCGTTCGGAGGCTGAGCTGGCGGTGCTGGTGGCTGAGGCTCACCGTCGGTTGCGGCCGGGGGTGATCACCTCGAAGCGGTCGGCGCTGCTGTGGCAGGTGCTGACCGAGGCCTACACCCGGCTCGGGTTCGACGTCGTGGGCGATCCAGCGTTCGAGCAGGTGGTGCTGGCCCGGGTGGTCGGCCGACGAGCAAGGCGGACTCGCTGCGGGTGTTGGAGGAGGTCGGGGTCGAGCATGTGTCGCTGCGGACGGTCTTCCGGATGCTCGCCCGGGCCGGCCAGGGCGGCTACCGCGACCAGGTCGCGGCCGCCTGCTACGCGCACGCCTCCACCACCGGGGACCTGTCCTTGGTGTTGTACGACTGCACGACGCTGTACGTCGAGGCCGAGCGTGAGGACGAGCTGCGCAAGGTCGGCTACTCCAAAGAACGCCGCGTGGACCCGCAGGTGGTGGTCGGGCTGCTGGTCGACCGGCAGGGTTTCCCCCTCGAGGTCGGCTGCTTCGAAGGCAACACAGCGGAGACGACCACCTTGTTGCCGATCATCCAGGCGTTCCAGGAACGGCACCGTCTCGCCAGCATGGCGGTGGTCGCCGACGCCGGCATGCTCTCGGCGTCCAACCTGAAGGAGCTCGACGCAGCCGGCGTCAACTTCATCGTCGGCTCCCGCGTCACCAAAGCCCCAGGCGACCTGGCGTCGCACTTCCGCTGGCACGGGGACGCGTTCACCGACGGGCAGCACGTCGCTCCCCCAAGCACTTCGTGCAGGGAGGTACCCCCTCCATCACCCCACGAGTGGCGACCAAGACCGCCGCGGCGGTCAACGACGTCCACCAGCGCGCTGAACCGGTGTGGGACCCCGAGCGGCATCCCGCCTCCTGGCGGGCGGTGTGGGCCTACAGCGCGAAGCGGGCCGCGCGGGACGCCAAGACCCTCACCGTGCAGGAGCACCGCGCCCAAGCCGTGATCGCCGGTGAACGATCCGCGCGGACACCTCGGTTCGTGACCGTCAAGAACGGCACCACCAGCCTCGACGAGGCCTCGCTGACCAGGGCCCGCTCCCTGGTCGGGCTCAAGGGATACGTCACCAACATCCCCGCCACGCTCATGCCCGCCGGCGAGGTCATCGGGTCGTATCACGACCTGTGGCGGGTCGAGCAGTCCTTCCGGATGTCCAAAACCGACCTACGCGCCCGCCCGATGTTCCACCCGCCCCCAAGCACTCCGTGCAGGGGGTACCCCCTCCGCGAGGCGACCGAGGCGCACCTGACCATCGTGATGACCGCACTCGCAGTCGCGCGCTACCTCCAGGACGCCACCGGGACGAGCATCAAGAAGATCGTCCGCACACTCCGCCCGTTGCAGCAGATCACCGTCCGCATCGCCGGCCACGACCACCTCGCCGAAGACCCCCTCAGCCCCACCGCGCACGACATCCTCGAAGCGCCCGACACTCAATCCGATTGACGTACCCCGGTGGCACGAGTCGGGTTGGGATCAACAGGAAGACCACGAGGAGGAAGAGGAAGAGGAGGTCGACCAGGGCGTACGCCTCCACTGGATCGTGACGCATCGACCGCCCACGCCAAGTGCCTCAATGGCTGGCGCGCCACATGCTCCCGATAGGTGATGTAGTTGCGCGCGCGCCCGTCTTGAACGGACTACGCGCGCCGGGCGCGCGGCAGTCGAGGGGTATGCAGGTGCCTCTGTCGGGCGACTGCCGCCGCAACTCTCTGCGCGGCCTTCGTGAAGGGCGGTGACGTCAAGTCCGCGGCGGCTGTCGCCGCGTCCGGTAGTGCCTTGCGAAACTGCTCCACTCGCTCCAAGGCGAAATCCGGCTCCAACTCCAGGGCGGATGCGACATCAAGCCAGTCTTCGACCGTGACGTCACGTACCTCCCAGTGAGCACCGACCTTCATCGAGCTGCGAACAGCCTCTCCGCGCCTGAGGTACGGCGCGTAGCTTGCCGCGTCGTACAGGGGTGCCAGGGCGACGCGCGGTCCCCGCAGAAGCAACGAGTAGTTCTTCGCGTGAGCATCGGTCCCTCCTACGAGGACGTTTAAGGCGAACGCCTCGAAGAAGGCCATCCGCACCTGATCGCGGTCGTTGAGACCTAGCGTGCCTAGCAGGGCGGCGACGTTCTTGACGCTAGGTCCCCCGTCGGCCTGGTATTTCTTGGATGGCGGGTAACTCATCGCCTGGAGCAGGTCCTCTTGGTGAAGGCGTAGCCAAGTCCCGTTACGGTCCCGGCCGCGGTCGTAGCGAGTCGAGACCAGAGTCTTCGCTCCCCCGAAGTCGACGAGATCCACGTGAGCGACGCGCAGCCCCAGGAGTCCCGCCGCACGTAGACAGACGAACTCGTTGACATGCAGGTCGTCGAAGCGGGTGCCGACGCTCGTCGGCTTGAGAACATGCGTCGTCGGGGTTGAGTCGTTCGGAACGCCCCATGTCCCGTCGTCCAAGCGGTGCAGTGCCACCTTGTTCTGGGCCCCCGCCAGACTCCACCGACCTGAACCTTCCCCTACCTCCCAGCCATCGTCTCGCAAGGTCAAAGCGAGCAACATGTCACACAACTCGCGCTCGGAGAGGCGCCGCACATCCCCCGTGCGCACTGCCGCATCCGGCGGGTCGACGTCGACCGGCAGGACCTGAACCGCTCCGGCGGCATCGCGCCCCACATGGCGTAGGAGGGCGAACGGGTTGCGCGCCGAGACCTGGAAGCGGCGGCCCCACTCCTCACGAACGGCCAAGTTGTCCGGCAGCAGCCCCTCCAGCCATGCCGAGACGACGCGGTTACCGTGCCGGGTTGCGGACAGCGGCATGGACAGCGAAAGCGGGGTCGCATTGCGGCCCGAGGCGTAGTTGGTGTTGTAGCTGAAGCTCAAAGCTCCACCGGCAAGCTGCTCCAGCTCACCGGCAAGGACTCCGTCAAGGAAGACGTTCATTCGGGTCATGAGGGACTCCCGAACATGTCAGCGAACGGATCATCGTGGTCGTCGGCCTGCAGAGGTACAAGTTCGACGCCCAAGCCGAGTACAGCTAGCACGTCGAACACCCGGCGCATCTCCGCCGCAGGGCTGGCTCCGGTCTCGAGTCGAGTGACCCACTGGCGGTGGACCCCCGCACGATCGGCCAACTCCTGTTGGCTCAGGCCTGCAGCGTCGCGGGCGTGGCGCACTGCGGCTCCTAGATCCCGCACGGTTGTGAGCATGGCTCCTCCCAAGAGGGGCTGCTTGTCGCATTGGTGCGACAAATCTAGTTGTCACCGTAGCACGACAAACATGTTTGTCGCACACATGCGACAAACATGTTTGTTCATTTCGTGCGACAAATCTCCATTCGGGCAGCTACGCCCGGTCTCCCCGCGCCTGCGGGACTTCCTCCGGCGCTGGCTGCGCGAGAAGGTCAAGCCCAACCTGTCACCCACGACTGCGGCGAACTACGAGATGTTCGCCCGGCTGTACATCGTCCCGGACCTCGGCAACCGGCCGCTCGACAAGCTCATGGTCCGCGACGTCCAGGTCTGGGTGAACGCCCTGCGGACCCGGTGCCAGTGCTGCTCTCAGGGCAAGGACCGCGGCCGGCGAGATGTGGGGCGACTGCGGGGCTTGAACCGCCCCGGGTCTGGTGGAGGCTCTCAATCCATGGAGGACGAGAGTCATGGCGGCACCGAGGAAGTACAGCGACGAGCTGCGTGAGCGTGCGACGCGGATGGCGGTAGAGGCGAGGCAGGACCCAGCGACCAGGTCGGGTGCGATTGCTCGCGTGGCTGGCCAGCTCGGCATGCACCCAGAGACTCTGCGGAGCTGGGTGCGTAGGGCCGAGATCGATGACGGAACCCGGCCGGGCACCACGACCACTGACGCGCAGCGGTTGGCCGAGCTGGAGCGGGAGAACCGCGAGCTGCGTCGGGCGAACCACATCTTGAGGACGGCGTCGGCTTTCTTCGCGGCGGAGCTCGACCGCCCCATCAGCAGGTAGTGGCCTACATCGACGCCCATCGCCACGACGTGGTCGATGAGCGCGAGGTCGGGTCGAGCTTGGGAGGAGCTCTGCGACGGCGTCTGTACCGAGCTGGCCACGGCCGGTGTGCAGATCGCCCCGAGCGGCTACTACGCGTCCAAGACCCGCCCACCGTCAGCGCGCGCAGTGCGTGACGCCGAGCTGGTCCCGCAGATCCACAAGGTCCACGTCGAGAACCTGGGCGTGTACGGGGCGCGCAAGGTCCACGCTGCGCTCAACCGGAGCGGCACCACTGTGGCGCGCTGCACGGTGGAGCGGCTAATGCGCACCGAGGGCCTGTGCGGGATCGCGCGGGAGAAGACCCGCAAGACCACCATCGGCGACGGCGCTGAGACCGATCGCCCCGAGGACCTGGTCAAGCGCGAGTTCGTCGCGACCGGCCCGAACCAGCTGTGGGTGGCCGACCTGACCTACGTCCGCACCCACGCCGGCTGGACCTATGTCGCGTTCGTCCTGGACGTCTTCTCCCGGATGGTCGTGGGCTGGCAGGTGTCGACCTCCTTGCGCACCGACCTGGCCCTGGACGCTCTCGACATGGGCCTGTGGGCACGGCAGCGGACCGGGCAGGACGTCACCGGTCTCACGCATCACAGCGACCGCGGAGTCCAATACCGAGCCATCCGCTACACCGAACGCCTCGCCGAGGCAGAAGCGGTCGCTTCCGTTGGTAGCAAGGGCGATTCGTACGACAACGCGATGGCCGAGGCCCTGAACTCGCTGTTCAAGGCCGAGTGCATCCGCAACCCGGCCATGCGCCCCAAGGGCGGCTGGAAGTCCGTCAGCGATGTCGAGATCGCCGTCGCCGAGTACGCCGACTGGTACAACCACCGGCGCCTGCACGGCGAGATCGGGCACGTCCCACCCGCCGAGTTCGAGACCACCTACTGGGCCAGCATCACGACCAAGCCCTACCCTGAAGCACCCGTCCCCGCCGGGGCCGGTTCCAAGTAACCGAGCCTCCACGAAACCCGGGGCGATTCAATGCCCTTGCGTGACAGGAGAATTGGGCTTGTCGAAGGTCCGATTCTCACTGAAACGAAGGGCATCCGTCGAGTGCAACTCTCTCATAGACCTGGCAGCGTGTCGGCGGTGTTCGACGACCCGAACCTGGTGTCGGCGGCGGGGCTGGTCCCGGTGGTGGCGTTGGCGGAGGGTGCCGGGTTGCGCCGGCTCGCGGACGAGCACGTGAGCGTGCCCGGGGACAAGGGAGCCAACGCCGGGTTGAAGGTGGCCTCGCTGGTCGGCGGGATGGTGGCCGGGGCGGACTCGATCGATGACATGGCGCTGCTGCGCCACGGCGGGATGGGCCGGGTCTTCACCAACGCCTACGCCCCATCGACGCTGGGGTCGTTCCTGCGGGCGTTCACGTTCGGGCATGTCCGCCAGCTCGACGCGCTCGCCTCCCGGGTGCTGGCCGCTCTGGCCGAGCGGGCCCCGCTGGTGCCGACACCAGATGCTGGCGACCGCAACGACGGGTTCGCGGTCCTGGACGTGGACGACACCATCATCGAGGTCCACGAGCACGCCAAGCAGGGCGCCGGGTTCGGCTACACCCGCATCCGCGGGTTGAACGCGCTGATCGCCACCCTGGCCACCGGCGGGTCGGCGCCGGTGGTCCTGGCGCAGCGGCTGCGCAAGGGCTCGGCCGGCTCCTCCCACGGCGCGGGACGCCTGGTCGGCGACGCGGCCACCACCGCCCGGCGCCTCCTCGGCCCGGAGGTGCCGGTGCTGGTCCGGATGGACTCGGCCTACTACGGCCGCGGCCCGGTCCATGCCGCGCTGACCGGCGGCGCGGCAGTGTCGGTGACGGTCCGGATGGACGCCAAGGTCAAGGCCGCGATCGCCGACATCGACGAGCACGCGTGGACCCCGATCAAGTACCCGGACGCGGTCCTCGACGAAGACACCGGGACGTGGATCTCCCGTGCGGAGGTCGCCGAGACCCCGTTCACCGCGTTCTCGTCCAAGACGAAGGCCGACCAGGTCACCGGCCGGCTCGTCGTGCGGCGCATCCCCGACGTCAACGCCGAGAAGAACAAGGCCGCCGGACAGGGGCACCCTGTTCGACCTCTGGCGGTCCCACGCGTTCTTCACCACCACCGACCCCGCCGCCCTGGATGAGGTTCCCCCCGGACCGTAGAGGCATCGACAATGAGGATCGAGATGCCAGAGAAGCGGAAGAAGTACGACCGGGAGTTCCGTGAGGGAGCTGTCCGGATCGTCGAAGAGACAGGGAAGCCGATCGCGCAGGTCGCGCGTGACCTCGGTGTGAACGAGGGCACCTTGGGCAACTGGGTGGCCCGCGCCAAGGAAGCGCGCGAGGGCCGTGATGGGCTGTCGAGGGATGACGTCGAAGAGCTGAAGCGGCTGCGGGCGGAGAACGCCGAGCTGCGGATGGAGCGTGATGTCCTCAAGCGATCCGTGGTCCTGTGGGTGAAGGAGGCGACGAGGTGAGCGTGGCACGCTTCATCGCCGACAGAGGACCGTCTATCGGGTGCCACACACGGTGGTCTGTGCCCTGCTCGGGGTGAGCCTGGCGTGGTTCTACAAGTGGCTCGGCAGGGCCGCTGGCCCGTCGGCGAGCTCGGGGCTGCACACGGCGCGGGACCGGCGTCGGGACAGCATCGACCGGGCGGTTCGGGAGATGTTCACCAAGAGGCGGGGCCTGCACGGCTCGCCCCGGGTGCACGCCGACCTGGTCGAGGACGGCTGGACGGTGAGCGAGAAGACGGTCGCGGACTCGATGCGCCGGCAGGGCCTGGTCGCGCGGAAGATCAAGCGCCGAGGCGGATTGACGAAGCAGGACAAGACCAAGGCGCCGTTCCCGGACCTGATCCGCCGGGACTTCACCGCCGAACGTCCGAACACCAGGCGGGTCGGGGACCTGACCGAGATCCCCACCGTCGACGAGCACGGCGGGCCGGGTCCGAAGCTGTACCTGGCGACCGTGATCGACCTGTACTCCGGCGTCTGCTCGGCGCCGCGACCGGGCTGCACCCGGACGCCGAGCTGGCCTGCGCGGCGATCAAGATGGCGGTTGCCACCCGCGGCGGTGCCGACGCCGTGGGCGGACCGAACTGGCGCCAGGACGACTCGCAGAAGGTCATCTTCCACACCGACAGAGGCTCGACCTACACGGCAAACTCGTTCACCAGGCTGTGCCGCCGGCTCGGGGTGCGTCAGTCGATGGGCAGGGTCGGGTCGTGCTTCGACAACGCCGCCGCCGAGGCGTTCTTCTCCTCCTTGGAGTGGGAGGTCCTCTCCCGCAACATCTTCGACAGCACCCGCGGCGCGCAGGCCGTCGTGCTCGACTGGTGCTACGGCTTCTACAATCACGAGCGCCGACACAGCTCAGCGAACATGATGAGCCCCGTCAACTACGAGAACACCACGGCCCCCGACCGGGAAGCCGCATAGCCAAGCCCTCCACGATCCGGGGGGAACCACAGGACACCGTCGCCGCCGATGCGACCCACCGCGCCCACGCGGTCATCGAGCAGGTCCACGCCGACCTGAAGAACTCCGCCCTGGCCCACCTACCATCGGGGAAGTTCACCGCCAACGCCGCCTGGCTCGTGCTCGCGGTCATCGCGTTCAACCTCACCCGCGCCGCCGCCACCATCGCCGGAAGCGACCTGGCCAAGGCCACCACCGGCACCATCCGCCGCACCCTGATCACCGTGCCCGCCCGGACCGCGTCCTCCGCCCGGCGCATCACCATGCACCTACCCCACGCCTGGCCCTGGCAACACGCCTGGACCCGACTGTTCCAGCACTGCTGCGGACCCCCGACACCCGCGAGGACCTGACCACCCAGCCGACAACGGCGCCACCCCAGGAACCCGACGTGGAACACCCCGACAGCGAGGTCGGGCGATCACCCACACCCCCACCCAGATCCCCACCCGCCGCCCCAGTCACCCCGCCAGCACGACGCCCATCGGTGGATCCGGGCTCAGGGCCCGATCGAGCCCTCGTGAACGCGACGGGTTGTCCAAGGATCCTCAGCGAAGTGGCTGGTCGCTCCCACATGTCCCGAACCGGCGAGCACTCCCCCAGAATCCGTCCCCGCCGACGGTCCACTCAGGTGTGGTCGCGCAGGTACCGGCCGAAGTGGGGCACGGTGAACGCGATGAGCCCACGCTCGCCCGAGTAGATGAGGCCCTTCTTGAGCAGCGCGTCCCGGGCCGGCGAGAGCGACTGCGGCTTGCGCCCGAGGTGCGCCGCGACGTCCGAGGTCGGCACCGCCTCCACCTCCTCCTCGCCCGCGCAGGCCACCTCGGCCATCGCCCGCAGGTACTCCCGCTCCCCCGGCGTCGCCCGCTCGAAGCGCGACCCGAAGAACCCGACCGCGAGCTCGGACTCGGCCTCCGGCGCCGCCACCTCGACGTCCGCGGCGGTGATCGGCGACCCCGGCGCCCGGTCCCACACCGCCTTGCCGTAGGCCTGGATGAAGTACGGGTAGCCGCCGGTCGCGGAGTACATGGCCTCGAGGGCGTCCGGGGCGAACTCGGCCCCCTCCTCGGCGGCTGGGCGGACGAGGGCGGCATCCGCCGCAGACCGGTCCAGGCGGTCGATGCGCGAGTAGCGGAACAGCCGCTCGGAGTACGACTTCGAGGCCGACAGCACGGCCGGCAGATGCGGCAGGCCGGCCCCGACGACGATGAGGGGCAGACCGGTCTGGCTGATCTCGTGCGCGGACGCGCACAGCGCCGAGACGTCGTCCGGGCCGAGGTCCTGCATCTCGTCGATGAACACCGCGATGCCGCGGCCGGTGTCGGCGGCCATCCCGCCGAGGTCGCCGAACAGCTCGACGAGGTCGATCTCGATGTCGCCGGAGTCCGCCCGCCCCTGGACCGCGGGCACCGAGATACCGGGGTTCCAGCGGTCGCGCAGCTTGGGCGCCGAACGCCCGCGCCCGGCGCCGTCGGGCGACTCCCGCTGCGCGAAGGAGCGCACGACGCCGAGCGCGTGGTCACCCGCTCCCCCGGCGGGCCCGAGCTCGCGCACCGCCTGGTGCACCGCCGACGACAGCGGACGGCGGAGCGACTGGTCGGGCCGGGCCTCAAGCTTGCCGGTGCCCCACCCCGCCCGGACCGCCGCCGAGCGCAGGGCGTTGAGGAGGACGGTCTTCCCCACCCCACGCAGGCCGGTGAGGACGACGGAGCGCTCCGGACGACCCCGGGCGACCCGCTCGAGGACGACGTCGAAGGCGTCGAGCTGCTCGTCGCGGCCGGCGAGCTCGGGCGGGCGCTGGCCGGCACCGGGCGCGTACGGGTTCCGGATCGGGTCCACGCTCGCAGCGTATGGGCTTCTCTAGCGTCAGCCCGATACATCCGCAGACGGGGCGATCGCGTGTCGGACGCGACCGCCCCGGCCACGCTCACCCGTCGCTGTGGGTCTCCTCGCGGATCGTGTCCGCGATCTTCTGCTCGTCGGTCCGGGCCGAGCGCAGCGAGGGCACGGGGGCGTCCTGCACCTGCCGGAGCCCACGCTCGCCGTCCTCGAGGACGAACGTCGCGCGGGTGAAAACCTCGGCGTCCGGGCTCGTCACGGCCGGTACGCACCGGAACCGCGCCTCCAGGCGGTCCGAGGTGACCGTCGTCGAGACGTAGCCGCGCAGGTTGGTCCAGAACCGCAGGTTGGGGTTCCACGCCGCCCACGGGTGCGTCCCGTCCGCCTCGTCGTACCCGTCCCCGCCCGAGCTGATCGAGGAGGTCACGAGCTCGGAGCCGACGACCTCGTCCGGCTCGTCGTAGTCGACGTACAGGTCGGACGCCCAGTGGGCGTGGACGTCGCCGGTCAGCACGACGGGGTTGCGCACGCCCGCGTCGACCCAGCCCTGGGTGACCCGTCGGCGCGAGGCGGGGTAGCCGTCCCACGCGTCCATCGAGACGACCAGGGCCTCCTCGGACTCGTCGCGGTCGCGCCGGCCGAAGAACACCTGCTGACCGAGCAGGTCCCAGCGCGCCCGCGAGCGCCGGAAGCCGTCCAGCAGCCAGGCCTCCTGCTCGGTCCCCGGCAGCGACCGGGACGGGTCGGACGCGTCGGGGCAGTCCTTGAACCCGTCACCGCAGGCCTGGTCCGAACGGTACTGCCGGGTGTCGAGCATGTGGAAGGTCGCGAGCGAGCCCCAGCCCACCCGCCGGAACAGCTGGAGGTCCGGGCCGCGGGGGACCGACGTGCGGCGCAGCGGCATGTTCTCGTAGTAGGCGCGGTAGGCGGCCGCGCGGCGCTCGAGGAAGGTCGGCGCCTCCGCGGGCTTCTCGGGCATCTCGTCGGCGTAGTTGTTGTCCACCTCGTGGTCGTCCCACACCGCGAGCCACGGCGCGGCCGCGTGCGCCGCCTGGAGGTCCGGGTCGCTCTTGTACTGCGCATACCGCTGCCGGTAGCCCGCGAGGGTCGTCGTCTCCGGCCCCGCGTGGTGCCTCCCGACCCCGTCCCCGGCGCTCTCGTACTGGTAGTCCCCGAGATGGAGGATGACGTCGGGCCGCTCCGCGGCGAGGTGCCGGTAGGCGGTGAACCATCCGGCCGGCAGGTTCGAGCAGGACGCGAACGCCATGGTCAGCGCGGCGGGCGACTCACCGGGCCGGGGAGTCGTGACCGCCCGGCCGGCCGGGGACACGTGCCGGCCGAGCCGGAAGCGGTAGAAGTACTCGCGGCCGGACCGCAGGCCGTGCACCTCGACGTGCACGGTGTGCGCCCGGCGCGGGTCGGCCGGCACCGTGCCGCGGTCGACGACGTGGCGGAACCGCTCGTCGGTCGCCACCTGCCAGCCGAGCCGGAACGTCGACGAAGGCATCCCGCCGAGCCCGTCCTCGGCGAGCGGGTCGAGGGCGAGGCGGGTCCAGATGACGAACCCGTCCGGGGCGGGGTCGCCACTCGCGACGCCGAGGGTGAAGGGGTCGGTCCGGGGGGTGACGGCGGCGGCGCTCGGGCGGGAGTCGACGACGGCGTGGGTGGCCGTCGCGGTACCGGCGGCGACCACGGCCCCGGCTCGGATGATGGTCCTGCGACTCGAGATCACGGTCATGGCGCAGACTCTGTCCGCCGGACGTGGGCGCACGGAGTCGTGCGGAGGAGGCGCCGGTGAAGTCTCCGTGGCGGAGCGGTGACCGCAGGGTCAGGCGGTGGTCACGCCTCGGTCAGGCGGGGTCGCGCGGATGCTCACGCGGATGGTCGGACGGGGAGCCGGCGCGAGCCGGCGGCGGCTCGATTCCTCCGTCTCGGGTTCTCTAGGTCTGACCGTAGAGCCCGCTAGTCGACGGTGGCGCAGCCGCCGTCCGGCGGCCCGCCTGCCTACTTGAGGAACTTGCTCGTGCGCCGGTCGGCGAGCGGCTTGCCGCCCGTCTGACACGTCGCGCAGTACTGGAGAGAGGAGTCGGCGAAGGAGACCTCGCGGACGGTGTCGCCGCACTCCGGGCACGGCTCACCTGTGCGCCCGTGGACACGCATCCCGGCCCTCTTGGCGTCCTTGAGCTCCTTGGCCGGCTTGCCGGAGGCCGCCAGGACGGCCCCGGCGAGCGTCTCGCGCAGCGCGAGGTACAGACGCGCGACCTGGTCGGGGTCGAGCGTCGCGGCGAGCGCGAACGGCGAGAGCTTGGCCACGTGGAGGATCTCGTCCGAGTAGGCGTTGCCCACCCCGGCGATGATCGACTGGTCGCGGAGCAGGCCCTTGACCTGCATCCGGTGCCCGGCGAGCACCGCGGCGAACGCCTCCTCGGTGAAGTCCTCCGCGAGCGGGTCCGGCCCGAGGGAGGCGATGCCCTGGACGTCCTCCACCCGGTTCACGACGTACGCCGCCAGCCGCTTCTGCGTGCCGGCCTCGGTGAGGTCGAAACCCGACCCGTCGTCGAGCCGGACGCGCAGCGCGATCGGGGACTTGCCCGGCCGCAGTCGGGTGGCCGACAACGCTTCGGACCACCGGAGCCATCCGGCCCGGGCCAGATGGAAGACGAGGTGGGTCCCGCCGCAGTCGAGGTCGAGGAACTTGCCGAACCGGCCCACCCCGTCGACCGGCGCCCCGACGAGAGCGTCGGGTGGTGGGGTGAAGGTCTTCAGCACGTGGAACGAACCGAGCTCGACCCCCGTGACGACGAGACCGTCGGTCCGCTCGCGCAGGAAGTCCGCGAGGGCCTGCACCTCGGGCAGCTCGGGCATGTGTTTCTCCTATGTCAAGCCGTGGCCGGTAGGGCCGGGGTCTGACGGTTGTGGTGGTCGGTGGTGAGGCGGTTGAAGACGGTGCGGGCGATCCGACGTTTCAGGCATCGCAGGGCCTCTGTCCTGGTC
>NZ_JAFDVE010000037.1 GCF_016888005.1 Phycicoccus sp. CSK15P-2
TTCAACCACCTCAAACACCACCGCGGCTTCGCCACCCGCTACGACAAGCTCGCCGTCCGCTACGCCGCCACCGTCCACGTCGCCAGCATCGACCACTGGCTGCGACGACTTTCGTAACAGGCCCTAGTGGCGCGCTCCCCCTCCCCGCAGGGTGGCGCCACCTTCGAGATGACGAGAACGGCAGTGACTTGTTTTTCGTATTTCCCGAATATATATTCGGATTATGCGAACTCCGGCTCCTGCGCTGCTCCCGATCTTCAGGTCGGAGAACCAGGCCAGGATCCTGGCTCGCCTCTTGTTGCGGCCGCAGGAAGAGGCGACGCTCTCGGAGCTCTCCAGGGACCTCGACATCAGCGTCGCTGCAGTGCACGCGGAGGTCGAGCGCCTCGTCTCCTCGAGCCTTCTCGAGGACCGACGGGTCGGACGCAACAGGCTCGTCCGGGCAAACCTCTCGAGCCGGGCGGCACGAGCCCTGACCGAGCTGCTCACCCTGAGCTACGGCCCGCAGACCGTGATCGCCGAGGAGTTCTCCGGGCTGGCCGGGACGGACCAGGTCGTCGCCTACGGATCGTGGGCTCGCCGGTACCGCGGTGAGACCGGCCAGGAACCGGCGGACGTCGACGTCATGGTGATCGGGTCGCCGAACCGCGACGAGGTCTACGAAGCGGCGGAGCGGGCCGAACGACGGCTGGGCATCCCGGTCAACCCCACCGTCCGGAGCAGGAGCGCGTGGGAGAACGACGGCGACGCACTCGTCCTCACCGCCAAGCGGGATGCCGTCGCGCTTCTCGGCGGCGACGAACGGACATCCGTGTCGAGCAGACAGGACGACGCATGAGCCCTGGAACCCGCGCGGAGGACTTCGCCGACAGCACCGAGGCCCGGCGTGCGCTCGATGTCGCGACAGACCTCGTCGACGCCGCGGACCAGATCCTCTCCCGGGGCGTGCTCACCACCTTCTGAGCCCGAGGGGCGGACACGGGCGGCCATCCCTCGGTCGGTGGGTGTCGCCGCGCCGGTCACAGGGCGACCATCGGAGGATGACGCGCTACACCCACGGCCACGCCGAGCCGGTCCTGCGCTCGCACCGCTGGCGCACCGCCGAGAACTCCGCGGCCTACCTCCTCCCCCGGCTCCGACCCGGCGCCACCCTGCTCGACGTCGGGTCCGGCCCGGGCACCATCACCGCCGACCTGGCCGAGCGCGTCGCTCCTGGCCGCGTCACCGCGCTGGAGGCCACCGACGACGCCCTCGCGCTCACCGCCGCGGAGCTCGACCGGCGCGGCGTCGACGCCGAGCTCGTCGTCGGCGACGTGCACGACCTGCCCTTCCCGGACGGCTCCTTCGACGTCGTCCATGCCCACCAGGTGCTCCAGCACGTCGCCGACCCCGTGCAGGCCCTGCGCGAGATGCGCCGGGTCTGCCGCCCGGGCGGGACCGTCGCCGCACGCGACGGCGACTACGCCGGATTCGACTGGTGGCCCCGCCCCGCGGGCCTCGACCGCTGGCTCGAGCTCTACCAGGAGGTGGCCCGGGCCAACGGCGGTGAGCCCAACGCCGGGAGGCGGCTCCTGGGGTGGGCCCTCGAGGCCGGCTTCGAAGACCCGCGGGTGGGGGCGTCGGTGTGGTGCTTCGCCACCCCGGAGGACCGGGCGTACTGGGGCGGGATGTGGGCCGACCGTACGGAGTCGTCATCGTTGGGTGTGCAGCTGGTGCACGACGGGTACGCCACCAGTACGGAGGTCGGCGAGCTGGCCGCTGCCTGGCGGCAGTGGGCCGCAGCGCCGGAGGGCTGGTTCACCGTGGTCCACGGCGAGCTGCTCGCCGCCCTCTGACGCGCGACGGCCCGGTCCGCAGGGGGACCGGGCCGTTGTCGTGGCGTCCGCGGACGTCAGTCCCGGATGTCAGTCCGGGATGAGGTCGAACGCGTCCGGGTGCGGACCGGTGCGGCCGTCCTCACCGCGGTCGAGAGTGCTGATCCGGGAGACCTCGTCCGGTGTGAGCTCGATGTCGAAGATGTCGAAGTTCTCGCGGATGCGCTCGGTCGTCACCGACTTCGGGAAGACGATGTCCCCGCGCTCGACGTGCCAGCGCAGCGCGACCTGCGCCGTGCTCTTGCCCTTGGCCTCGGCGATCTCGGTGAGTACCGGGTCGTCCAGCACCGCGCCCTGCGCGATCGGCGACCACGCCTCGGTCGCGATGCCGTGAGCGGCGTTCGCGGCGCGGGCCTCCTCGTTGCCGAAGTACGGGTGGACCTCGATCTGGTTGACGGCCGGGACGACGCCGGTCTCGTCGACGATCCGCTGCAGGTGCGCGGGCTGGAAGTTGGATACACCGACCGAGGCGGCGCGGCCGTCCTCGACGAACGAGGCGAGCGTCCGCCAGGTGGAGACGTAGTCGCCGTCGTACCGCGTGGGCAGCGGCCAGTGGACGAGGAAGAGGTCGATGCGGTCCAGACCCAGCTTCGTCAGGGTCTCGTCGAAGGCGCGCTTCGCGTCGTCCGGCCGGTGGAAGCCGTTGCCGAGCTTCGAGGTGACGTAGACCTCGTCCCGCGGGAGCCCGGACGACGCGATGGCCTCGCCGACCTCCTCCTCGTTGCCGTACATCTCCGCCGTGTCGATGTGCCGGTAGCCGGTCTCGAGGGCCGTCGTCACGGCCCGGGCCGTGTTCTCGGGCTCGATCTGGAACACCCCGAAGCCGAGCTGCGGGATGGTCGTGCCGTCGTTGAGCGTGATGGTGGGAACGGTCATGCGGGGTGCAGCACCTCCCGCAGCCACGCTATTCCGCGCCACCGCCATCCGCGGCGCGGCCCTGACCTGCGGCGCCGGGATGCTACGGAGGCATGACGGCCTGCACCTCCGGCGCGCCGAACGGGGTCGGCGGAGGCAGGATGACGGGCATGGACCGACGAGAGGACTATGCCGTCAGCCCGGGGAAGGTCTTCCTCAACCACGGCTCGTTCGGAGCCACCCCCCTTCCGGTGCTGCAGGCCGCCCGCGCACTGCGGGCCGAGGCGGAGAGCGACTACCCGGCGTTCTGGCACGAGCGCGCGTTCCCACTCCTCGACGCCTCTCGCCGGGCCGTCTGCGACTACCTCGGGGTCCCGGGAAGCCGGGGCGTGTTCCTCCGGAACTCCACGACCGCGATGCAGACCGTCGTCGACCACCTCACGCTGCGGGAGGGCGACCACGTGGTCACCACCTCGCGCGAGTACGAGGCGACGGTCGTCCTCATGCGCCGGCTCGCCGCACGCGGGGTCGTCGTCGAGACCGTGGACGGCCGGTACGCAGGCCTCGTCGAGCGGATCATCGACGCCGTGGGGCCGCGGACCCGTGCCGTCGTCGTCAGCCACGTGACCTCCCCTTGGTCCCAGGTCAACGAGGTCGAGGCCATCGCCGAGGAGCTCTCGGGTCGCGGCGTCGCGACGGTCGTCGACGGTGCGCACACCGCGGGCGCCCTCACGCTGCCCCGCCCCCGGCCGGGCGTCTTCACCTGCCTGACGCTGCACAAGTGGCTGCACATGCCCAAGGGCACCGGGTTCCTCGTCGTCCCGGAGGACGCCGTCGACGACCTGCGGCCCGTCGTCACCAGCTGGTACGCCGAGGCCGACGACCTTCCCAGCCGCTTCTCCTGGACCGGGACGGACGACGTCGTGCCGCACCTCGTCGGCGCCGAGGCCGTGGCCTACCAGCGCGGGCTCGAGGGGGACGGGCTGACGGAGCACTGGCGCTCGCTCACCGCCCTCGCCGAGGACCTGCTGCTCGAGCTCCCCGAGGTGTCGACGCTGCCCCTCGCTCCGCGGGCCCCGTCGATGGTGGCGGTGCGGCTGCACGGGCTCGACCCTGTGTCCGTGCTGCGCAGGCTGCACGAGCGCAACGTCGACCTCTGGTGCGGCTCGACCGACGAGGGACCCGTGCTGCGGCTCTCGGTCGCGCCCTACACGACCGCGGAGGACGTCGAACAGGGCGTGGACGTGCTGCGCGACGTCATGACCGGCGCAGCCGCCGCCTGAGGACCCGGCCGGTCGGCTCCCCCGACCCTCGGGACCCGTCGTCCCCACAGGCCACGGCAGCCCCACCGGCCGACCCGGGCCCCAGGAGGTTACTCGCGGGTAAGGCGTCGCTGGGGCGGAGGTAAAGGTTGTGTTCGGATGACGGGGCGATGTCCCCACCCCTCCGGAACGGCGCCTACGGTCCCAGACCCATACGCCCCGTGGGACCACCGGACGGTCCCGGCCAGCACCTCTTGCGGCGGGGTGGAGAAGGACAGACGTGCGACCCAGACCCCTGACCGCCCTCGGCGCCGCGTGCATCACCGTGGCCGCCGCCCTGACGACCCCGCTCGCCGCGAGCGCCGGAGAGGAGCGTGCACCGGTCTCCGCCTTCCTCGGCGACACCCTCGCGGACCTCGAGTCCGCACCGGCGCTCGTCATGGTGCACGGCGAGACCCCCGCGGACGCCGAGGACGCGGTCGCCGCCGCCGGGATGACCCGCAAGTTCGCGTTCGAGCGGATCGGGGTCGTCGGCGCGCTCGGCACCGCCGACCAGATCGAGGCGGTCCGCGCCGAGGACGGCGTCACCTACGTCGAGGGCAACCAGCCCATCGAGATGTTCCAGGAGACCTCGAACACCGCGACGCGGGGTCTCGAGGCCACCCAGACGTTGACCGGCGCCGACGGCGCCCCCCTGACCGGCACCGGGGTGAGCGTCGCGGTCATCGACTCCGGCGTCGACCCCACCCATCCCTACCTGAAGAACCCGGACGGCTCGAGCGCCGTGGTCGCGAACCTCAAGGCGGTGTGCGAGCCGCTCACCGAGACCGTCTGCACCGTCCAGCGCGTCCCGGGCTCGCTCGACACCGACACATCCTCCGCGGGCGGGCACGGCACGCACGTCAGCGGGATCGTCGCCGGCCGGCCGACCACCCTCACCGACGGCGGCGAGCTGCAGGGCGCCGCCCCCGGCGCGAGCCTGGTCTCGGTGTCGACCGGGGCGGTCCTGTTCATCGTCGGCGCCGACGCCGCGCTCAACTGGGTCCTCGAGAACCACGACGCCCCGTGCGGCGCCGGGGTCCCCGCGGCGGAGTGCCCCCCGATCAAGGTGACGAACAACAGCTACGGGCCGTCTGGCGGTGGCGACTTCGACCCGAACAGTGCAACGGTCAAGCTCCAGCAGGCGCTGGTGGAGGAGGGGGTCGTCACGGTCTGGGCCAACGGCAACGACGGTGGCGACGGCTCCGAGAACCTCTCCAACCCGCCCGGTCAGGACCCGACCGGAGGCATCCTCTCGGTCGCGTCGTACAACGACCAGGGAACCGGCACGCGGGACGGCTCGGTGTCGGACTACAGCTCGCGCGGGCTCGCCTCGGACCAGGCGACCTGGCCGGACATCTCCGCGCCGGGTGAGGACATCACGTCGTCGTGCCGCCCGTACCTGCCCATCTGCGCCACCGGCCTCGACCCGCGCAACGGCCCGGGGGTGACGGACGTCGGCACGTTCAACACGATCAGCGGCACCTCGATGGCCGCGCCGCACATCGCCGGCATCGCTGCCCAGCTGTTCCAGAAGGACCCGTCGGCCACGCCGGCGGAGGTCGAGGACGCGTTGAAGACGACGGCGTACAAGTACACCGACGGTGCGCCGTACGAGAACGGGCCGCTCGGCACGACGTCCTACGACAAGGGGTACGGCCTCGTCGACGTCGTCGCCGCGGCGACCTCCCTGGGCTGAGCCACCCGCTGCCTCGCGGCCCCCGGCCCGCCCGGCCGGGGGCCGCCGTCGTGCCCGGGCCGGCCGTACGCTGTCGCTGACCGTCGACGCCGCGGGCCCTGCGGCGCACGGGTCCCCGCGAAGCACAGAGGAGGGCCCCATGGTCGTCACCGCCGCCTCCGAGGTCCCCCCCTACCTCGCCCCCACCGCGGCGCTCGTCGTGGCCGCCGCCGTCGTCGGCTACCTCAGTGTCCGGGCCCGGGTCGTCTCGATCGTCGGCTTCCTCCTGGCCGGCATCCTCATAGGGCCGGCGCAGCTCGGGCTCGTCTCCTCCACCGAGGCGGTCGACGCCGCGGCCGAGGTCGGCGTCATCCTCCTGCTCTTCACCATCGGCATCGAGTTCTCGCTCGACCGCCTGGCCCGGGTGTGGCGGTGGATCGTCCTCGGCGGCGGGGCCCAGGTGCTCCTGGCCGTCGGAGTGAGCACCGGCCTCGTCACGGCGTCCGGCGGCGGCTGGCGCACCGGACTGTTCACCGGCTTCCTCGTCGCGCTGTCCTCGACGGCCATCGTCCTCACCCTGCTCGGCGAGCGCGGGCAGTCGGCGACCACGCGCGGCCGGCTCGCCCTCGCCGTGCTCGTCTTCCAGGACCTCGCCGTCGTCGCGATGGTCGTCCTGGTCCCGCTCCTTTCCGAGGACGCCTCCGGTGGCACCGGCGCGCTGCTGCGGGCCCTGGGGATGGCCGTCGCGGTGGTCGCCGTCGTCCTCGTCGTGGCACGTCGCCTCATGCCGCCGGTGCTCGAGCGGGTCGCGGCGCTGTGCTCCCCCGAGGTCTTCCTCCTCACCGTCGTCGCGATCTGCCTCGGCACCGCCTACCTCACGGCGCTCGCCGGCGTCAGCGTCTCGCTCGGGGCGTTCCTCGCGGGGCTCGTCGTCAGCGAGAGCCGGCAGAGCACGCAGGCGCTCGCCGAGGTGCTGCCGCTCAAGATCATCTTCTCGGCCGTCTTCTTCGTGTCCGTGGGGATGCTCCTCGACGTCGGTTTCCTCCTCGGCAACCTCGTCCTCGTCGTCGGCCTGGCGCTCGCCGTGCTCGTCGTGAAGACCGTGACGACCACGGCTGCCCTGCTTCCCACCCGGGTCGGGTGGCGGCACGCACTGGCCACGGGCCTGCTGCTGGGCCAGGTCGGGGAGTTCTCGTTCGTCCTCCTCACGGTCGGGGACGAGTCCGGGCTCAGCCCGGCGGGGCTCGGCGAGGACGGCTTCCAGGCGCTCGTCGCCACGACCGTCCTCCTCATGGTCCTCACCCCGCTGCTCGCGACGGCCGGTAACCGCCTGCTCGCGAAGGCGCCGCCGGACGAGGTCGGCCCGGGTGCGCCGGAGCCCGAAGCCGAGGGCGACTGGGCCGACCACGTCGTCATCCTCGGGTGGGGCGCGGACAGCGTGGACCTCGGCCGTGACCTGCGCGCCCGCGGCGTGCCGGTCGTCATGACGACGCTCAACCCGGCCGGGGTCGCGGCGGCCGAGCGGGCCGGGGTACCCGTCGTCACCGGGGACTCGACCCGCTCGGCGGTGCTCGACCTCGTCGGGGTGGCCCGGGCCCGGCTCGTCGTCATCGCCGAGGACGAACCCGAGCAGGCGACCCGCGTGGCCACCGTCGTCCGGGACCGCAGCCAGGCCCCGGTGCTCGTCCGCTCCCGGGCCGGCGCCGACCTTCCCGGGCTCTCCGAAGCGGGGGTCGAGCACGTCATCGACCCCGGGGCGACGACCCGGGACCGGATGTTCGCCGCGGTGATGCGCAGTCTCGACCTGCCACGGCACGCCCTGCCCGTGCGGGACCGGCAGAGCCGCACGCACGTCGACACCACCCGGCTCGTCCTCGTCCCGGTGCCCACGGGGTCCGGATGCACGCACGCGGCCGCGTCCGTCCCGGTGCTGCCGACGTCCTGGGGATGCGAGGAGTGCCTGCGCGGTGGCGGCGACTGGGTGCACCTGCGGCTGTGCCTGCAGTGCGGGCACGTCGGCTGCTGCGACTCCTCTCCCGAACGGCACGCCCGGGCACATCACGCCGAGCACGACCATCCGCTCATGGCGAGCGCCGAGCCGGGCGAGACCTGGGCGTACTGCTTCGTCGACGACGTCACCTTCGACGGCCCGCAGCGGTAGGCCGCGTCCCCGCGGGCGCTCCTCGCGGAGCAGTAGGCCCTCAGCCCGCGAGGGGCGAGTCGTCCCAGTGCTCCAGGAGGTCCTGCGGGTCGGCCCACGTCGCCACGGCCCCTGCCTCGCGCAGCTCCGCAGCGCTGGTGCCCCCGCACTCGAGCCCGAGACAGGGCATCCCGACGCGACCTGCCGCCTCGACGTCCCACACCGCGTCCCCCACGAAGAGCGACTCCTCGGCCGGCACGCCGGTCCGGTCGACGGCGGCCTCGAGGATGCCCGGGTCGGGCTTGCTGCGTTCCGCGTCCGCACTGGACGTCACGACGTCGACGAGCGGGTCGACGTCGAGCACCGCCCGCAGGGCGGCGACGTCCTGGGCTCCCGCGGACGTCGAGAGCACGACGACGAGCCCGGCGTCGTGGCACCGGCGGACGAGGTCGCGAGCGCCCGGCAGCGGCACGAGCCGTTCGTGCCAGGCCGCGACGAGTGCACCGTGCGAGGCGATGATCGCGGCGTCCTCGTCGGTGTCGTGCTCGCCGAGGAGATGGCCGACCATGTGGTCCGCGCCGAGCCCGATGGCCCGGTGGATGCGAGCCATCGGCACGAGGTGCCCGTGCTGGCGCAGCGCCTGCCACCACGCGGTGGTGTGCACGAACGAGGAGTCGACGAGCGTGCCGTCGACGTCGAAGAGGACGGCTCGCGGGGACGGGGTCGTGGGGTGCGCGGTCATCATCCGGCCTTACCCGGGCCCGGCACCGGCGAACCCCGGCGCGGTGGGAGTTGGACGACGAGCTCAGCGTCCTCGTTGCGACGGGGCCGGTCGCACCACCCGGCGACCGCGCAAGGTCCGGGACGGTCCGTCCTGGGCCGAGGGAGCCGCGAGAAGGAGTCTCAGCCGTCGCGACGCCAGACCGAGACGTGGCTCTCGCTCTCGGCCGTGAACGGGCTGCCCTGCCAGTCGGCGTGCCGGCTCTCGAATGTCATCCCGGCCAGGCGGGCCATGAGGTCAAGCTCGGCCGGCCAGACGTACCGGAAGTGGTGCAGGCCGTGGCGGAACGAGCCGTCCGGCTGCCGGGTGTAGTGGTGGGAGACGGCCCGCTGTGTCACCGGGTCGTACGTGTCGAACCCGACGTGCTCCAGGGCGTCGAGTGTCGGTCCGAGGACGTCGGGGGCGAACATCCCGGCCGACGCGTCGTCGTAGCGGGCCGCGGCGTCGGCGTCCCAGAGGTCGCTGCTCGTCATCCACCCAGCCTTCACGGAGGACCGCACGTGTGGCCACCGCATTTCCGGGGCAGACTCGGCGGATGACCTCGCCTCGGCTGCCCCGACGCACCCTCGTGGCCGGGCTACCGGCGGTGGCCCTGGCCGGGTGCTCGGCCGGCGACGGCGCGCAGACGTCGGCGGCGCCCGGCTCCTCCCCCGAGGACGACCTGGGTGGTGCCGAGCCGGCAGAGGCTCCGGAGCCGTCGGCCGACCCGGCGGGGATCGTCGCCGAGGCCGGCTACGCGGCCGAGGGGCTCGTGTACGACCCGCCGACCGGGCTGCTCGCGGTCGGTGTCCGGCGTCCGGACCGTGTGCTCGTCCTCGACCCGGAGAGTCTCGTGGTGCGGCGGAGCGTGCAGGTAGCCGGCACCGTTCGCCACCTCGGCCGCACCGGACGGGGCGGCACCGTGCTCGTGCCCAACGAGGCGGACGACACCCTCCTCGAGGTCGACCTCCGCACCGGTGGGACCCGCTCCACGCCGGTCGGGCACGTCCCCCACGACGCCGCCGGCACCACGGACGGTGAGCTGCTCGTCGCCGACGAGTTCGGCGGCTCGCTCACCGTCGTGCGGGACGGCGAGGTCGTGCACACCTTCGAGGACCTCGAGCAGCCGGGTGGTGTCGTCGCCGCAGGCCGGCTGGCCCTCGTCGTCGACGTCGGCGCCTTCACCGTGACGTCCTACGACCTGGACCGCCTCGAGCGGGTGGCCCGGCTCCCGGCAGGCGACGGCCCCACGCACGGCGTGCTCCCGGCCGAGGGACGGCTCGCCGTGTCCGACACCCGCGGGGAGCGGCTGCTCCTGTACTCCGTGGACCCGCTCGAGCAGGTGGGTGAGATCGCGCTGCCCGGCAGCCCGTACGGGCTGGCGGGCGACACCGAGGCCGGCCTGGCGTGGGTGACCCTCACTGCGCTCAACGAGGTCGTCGGGGTCGACGCCACGGGCGACACGCCTCGCGAGGTCGCCCGGCACCCCACGGTGCGGCAGCCGAACACGGTGGCCGCCGAGCCGGGGTCGAGCACCATCTGGGTGGCGAGCCGCACCGACGGCGTGGTCCAGCGCATCCCGCGGTGACTCCCCGGCCGTCCCCGCCGTCAGCGAGTGCTACGAGGACGCCCCGGCGGCGGCCAGACGCTCCTGCAGACCGGCCAGCCCGCGGCACACCATCGCGCCGTACCCGTCGTCCCAGTCCACTACGGGTGGAACGATATGCGAGCCCACCGACGAACCTGCGGGCTCCATCTCCAGCACCTGCGAGATGGGGGCAGCAGCCCTATGCTGCCGGTGACGACCGGCCGACGGTGTCGCCATCAACGACGCGGCGGGGTCAGGTCCGTGTGCTCGTGTCCTCCGAGGTCCGTCCCACACCGCAGGGAGTGGAGTCCATGTCGTGTCGCGACGCCCTCGCCTCAGCCCGTGACCTGCTCGTCGAGCACCGGGACGACCACGAGACCGCCCGTGCGGCGTTCTCCTGGCCCGAGCTCGGCGACTTCAACTGGGCGCTGGACTGGTTCGACGCCCTGGCCGTAGGCCCCAGACGCGATGACACCGCCCTCGTCGTCGACCCCCTCGGGACCGTCGACGGCGCCCCTGCCGACACGATGACCTACGCCGAGGTCTCCCGCCGTTCCGCCCGCGTGGCGGTGTGGCTCGACGACCTCGGTGTGCGTCCCGGCGACGCAGTGGTGACCATGACCGGGCCCACGACAGACCTGTGGTGCCTGACGCTGGCGCTGATGAAGCTGCAGGCGGTCGCCGTCCCGGTGTCGGTGACCCTGACCGCCGACGAGCTCGCGGAGCGGGCCGCGCGCACCGGAGCCCGCACCGTCGTCTGCGGCGAGACGTTCACCGGACTCGTCGAGCAGGTCCCGGCGCTCACGCGACGCGTCTCCATCGGCGGCGTCCCGGGGCCGGGCTGGCTCCGGCTGGACGAGGCCGACGACGCCCCCGCCGCCTTCGAGCCTCGCCGGCGCACCGCCCCCGACGCGCCGCTGTTCGTCTTCTCCACCTCGGGGACCACGAGCCGGCCACAGCTGGTCCTGCACACCCACGGCTCGCTACCGCTCGGCCAGCTCTCGACGATGTACTGGATCGGCCTGCGCCCCGGCGACCGGCACCTCAACGTCTCGGCCACCGGATGGGCCAAGCACCTGTGCAGCAGCATGCTCGCACCGTGGACGGCCGAGGCCACCGTCCTGGCTCTCTCCGACCCGCGGTTCGACGCCGGCCGCGTCGCCGCGGTGGTGGAGGCCGGCGAGGTGAGCACGATGTGCGCACCGCCGACGGTGTGGCGGGCCGTGTCCCGGCTGCCGCGGTCAGGCACCGCCGCGGGGCTGCGCGAGGCCGTCTCGGCGGGTGAGCCGCTCGACACGGCCACCGCCGAGCTCGTCCGCGAGCGCTGGGGCGTGACCGTCCGGCAGGGTTACGGACAGACCGAGATCCCCGGTCTCAGCGCCCACTCGCCCGGGCTGGCCGCGGTCGGCTCCATCGGACGGCCGCTGCCGGGGTACCGCCTCTGTCTGCTGGACGAGGACGGTGCCGAGCGGCCGGACGAGGGGGAGCTGGCCCTCGACCTCACCGGGCGACCTCCTGGCCTCATGGCGGGGTACCTCGACACCTATCCGGGGGTGCCTACCCCGCCTCACGGCCATCACCGCACCGGCGACCTCGCCTGCCACGACGGCGAGGGCAACCTGCGCCTCGTCGGCCGCGTCGACGACATGTTCAAGTCCTCGAGCTACCGGCTGGCCCCGGCGGAGCTCGAGCTCGTCCTCCTGCGCCACCCTGACGTCGACCGGGTGCTGGTCCATCCGGTGCCCGACGAGACACGCGGCCTCGTGCCCCGGGCCCGGGTGCACCTGCGCCCCGGGGTCAGCGCCTCGGGCGAGACCGCGGACCGGCTCTTCGCGTGGGCCGACCAACACCTGTCGGGGTACAAGCGAGTCCGCAGCATCGTCTTCGGCGAGCTGCCGCAGGGGATCTCGGGGAAGGTGCGACGCACCCTCGCCCCCGTCATGACGAGTGACGCCGTGCACCATCGCGACGACAGCAGGGGAGACGCCACCCATGGGACCTGACACGACCGAGACGGACTACCTCGTCATCGGCGGGGGCCCGGCGGGCAGTGCCGCTGCCTCCGTGCTGGCCCAGGCCGGCCAGGACGTGCTCGTGCTGGAGAAGGAGCACTTCCCGCGGTTCCACATCGGCGAGTCGCTGCTCACCTACGCGATGCCGGTGCTCGATCGCCTCGGGGTGCTCGAGGAGGTCTCGGCGGCCGGCTTCGTCGTCAAGGCCGGCGCGGAGTTCTGCAGGACGGACGCCGAGTTCAGCCGGGTCGACTTCACGGAGCAGGGCGGCGGTCGGGTGGCGCAGACGTTCCAGGTCGAGCGCTCGGCCTTCGACGAGATCCTCCTCGGCGCCGCGCGCCGGCGCGGTGCCTCGGTGCTCGAAGGCGCCCACGTGCGCCGGGTGCTCACCGAGGACGGCCGGGTCGCCGGTGTCACCTACTCCCGGGGCGGGACCTCCCACGAGGTCCGGGCCCGGTTCGTCATCGACGCCAGCGGCCGCTCCGGGGTGATCACCAGCGGGCACCTGCGCAGCCGCTCCCGCCCGGCCCGGGGCAGCGCCGTCGCGGTGTACCGCCACTTCGGCGGGGTCGACGAGCGGCACAACCCCGGCGTGGAGGGCGACATCCAGGTGGGCACGCACGACGACGGCTGGGTGTGGGCCATCCCCATCCGGGCCGACGTCATCAGTGTCGGCGTCGTCACGACGCCCGAGACCCTCCGAGCGGCGGACTCGCGCCAGCAGCTGTTCGACACCCACCTGGCCCGGATCCCGCGGGTCGTCGAGCGCCTCCGCGGGGCCGAGCCGCTGACGGAGGTGCAGGTCGAGGGCGACTTCACCTACTACAGCGACGACATCACCGGGCCGGGGTACGCCGTGGCCGGTGACGCCGGGGCGTTCACCAACCCGATCTTCTCGGCGGGGGTCTACCTGGCGCTGGTCACCGGCGTCCGGGCGGCCGAGGCCGCGATGGCCGAGCACCCCACCGCGATGGCCGAGTACGCCGACTTCTACAAGACCGGCTACGACACCTACGCCAAGCTCGTTGACATCTTCTACGATGCCGATCGCAGGATTGGCAGGGTGTTCCGGGGCGCCGGCGCCGCAGCGACGCCGGAGTTCGCCTCGCGGCTGTTCGGCGGGGACTTCTGGTCCGAGGACAACCCGATGACACGCTATGCGCGGGAGCAGCCCGCCGAGCACACCTTCACGGCATACTCGACGAGCCTCGGCTGCCCCGTGTACCCCGAGCTCGCAGAACCGGTCTCGTGACCCGACCCGGCCCTCCGGGTCAGACGCCGCCCCGGACGCGCTGGACCAGCGTCATCCCGTCGCGCAGCGGGAGCAGGGTCGTGACCGTCCGGGGGTCCTGGCACACCTTCTGGTTGAAGACGCGCACGGCGTCGGCCCAGTCGGTCCACATCTCGTGCAGCCACCGGCGGGCCTCGTCGGTCTCACCCACGTCGGGCTCGGCGGAAGCGCCGTCGGCGGCGGCCGCCCCGCCCCAGAGGGTGTTGTCGAAGATCAGCAGTCCGTGCGGGGAGAGCAGGTCGCGCTCCATGATCGTCTCGTAGTACGCGAAGTAGTTCGGCTTGTCGGCATCGACGAAGATGAGGTCGAACCCGCCGTCCGGCATCTCGATCTCACGCAACGCCGTCAGGGCCTGCTGCTCCACGAGGGTGATCATCGGCCCAGGGCCGGACGTCAGCGCGGCCTCGAGGAAGACCTCACGGGCACGCTCGTCGGCGCTGAAGTCGTCGATCGTCGTCACGGTGCCATCGGGCTCCAGCCCCGCAGCGAGGGCGACGGCCCCGTGGCCGGTGAAGGCGCCGACCTCGAGGCAGTGCCGGGCACGCATCGAACGGACGAGCGCGGTGAGCAGGTTGCCCTGGAGGTGGCTGCTGATGATGTTGGCCCACTCGGGGCACCGCTCGTAGGTCAGGGTGGTGATGGCCGAGAGCTGGGCGTTCTGCGGCGCCGAGTTCGCGTCGCAGTACTCCTCGATGCCGGGCCGGTAGATGGACGGCTTGGTGAACGTGATGTCTTTGCGGTGGTGCACCTGGCTGCTCCGTGGTCGACGGTAGGTAGATGCGAGGCGCTCCCCCGCGAATCTCACTGTGCCAGGATCGGTCCCGCTCCGCGCGTCGGGCTCGAGTCGCCCTTTCGGGACCACTGTGGTATTGCCTCCGATCTCGCTGGTCCGGGCACGTCCCGGCCCTTCTCGGGCGGTCCCGGGCCACCGTGCGAGCCCCCGCCGCCGACGGTACCGTGACCGGCGTCAGGCCGTGCCCGGGGCGGATCGGGGCGAGTCGAGCAGGGAGAGAGAGTGGCTGTGGGACGAACATGACGCCGGCCCGCGACATCGTTGTCCCAACCGGTCGCTCGCTGCCGGCCAAGGCCACCGGATGACGGCGAACGGTGCCGCCCCCGGGGGGGTCGGCGCCTCCGTCCTCCTCCCCCTCGCGGTCGTCTTCCTCGTCGCCTGGATGTGCGGCGCGGCCGCCACTCGGCTCGGGCAGCCCCGGGTCCTCGGGCAGATGGTCGCCGGCGTCCTCCTCGGGCCCACGCTCTTCGGGGCGGTGGCACCGACGGCCCACGCGGCCCTCTTCGGCCCCGAGGTCACGTCGGCGTTCTCCGGCATCAGCGCCATCGGTCTCGCCCTCTTCATGTTCGGGATCGGGCTGCGCTTCGACCACCGAGGGGCCGCCGAGCGTTCCCGGCTGTTGCCGGTGGCATCCGTCGCCTTCGGCAGCCTCGTGCCGGTGGCGCTCGGTGCGCTGGTCGCCGCCACCGTCGGTGCCTCCCGACGCCCGGACGGCGTGAGCCAGCCGGAGTACCTGCTGTTCGTCGGGGGCGCGCTCACCGTCACGGCGTTCCCGATGCTCGCGAGCATCCTCGAGGACCGGCGGATGCTGCACACCCCGTTCGGGTCGCTCGCGACGATGACGGCCGCCGGCGACGACGCCATCGCCTGGTGCCTCCTCGTGACGATCGTCGCGCTCGGTGACGACTCCCCCCTGGCCATCGCCCGGACCCTCGGTCTCACCGCGCTCTTCGTCGTACTGTGCCTCGTCCTCGTCCCACGGGTCAGCCCGCGCCTGACGGCCATGGTCGTCGGCCAGGGCGCGTCCTCCGAGACGGCCGTCGGCCTGCTCGCCGTGCTGGCGCTGCTCGGTGGCGCGGTCACCGACGGGATCGGCATCTACGAGATCTTCGGGGCCTTCGTCGTCGGCGCTGCGGTGCCCTTCGACCCCGATCTCGGCGAGCACGTGCGTCGCCACTTCCTCCCCATGGTCACCGCGATCTTCCTGCCGGTCTTCTTCGTCTCGTCGGGGCTGGTGACCGACCTGCGCTCGATCCTGGCCCTCGATGCCCTGGTGCTCGTCGTCGTCCTCGTGCTCGTGGGGCTGATGAGCAAGGTCCTGCCGCTGTACGGGGTGTTGCGTGCCTTCGGCTTCGCGCGCGGCGAGGCGCTGGCGATGGGCGGTCTGATGAGCGCGCGGGGCCTGATGATCCTCATCTTCATCAACGTCGGGATCCAGCAGGGCGTGATCGACGACGTGACGTTCTCCGCGTTCGTCCTCGTCGCCGTCGTCACCACGGGTCTGGCACTCCCGCTGTACCGCAGGCATTTCAGCGACGAGGTCGAGGAGGAGCACCGGGCACGGACCGTCGTCGTGGCGAGGGCCGATCCGCGCCCGGTGCGGTGACCTGCGGGCCTGAGAAGCGGCTGAGCCGCCCACGAACGTTGTGCATCCTGCCCATGCCGCTGGTCTGCGTGGGGTGCCTAGATTCACTGACCGTGGGCGTCCTCGTCGCCCCGGATTCCCTCACCTCGACCCTCGGAGGCCAGATGACTTTCTCTCACATCGCTGCACGCTTCACACCTCGCGCCGTGGCCGCGGCCCTGGCCACCGGCGTCGCGTGCTCTGCGTTCGCGCTCGTGTCACCCGGAGCAGGGCTCCCCTCGGCTGCCGCAGCGGACTGCTCGGACGTCGACATCGTCTTCGCGCGCGGAACCGGTGAGCTGCCCGGCCTGGGCTTCGTCGGCCGGCCGTTCGCCAGCGAGCTCACCTCACGGCTGAGCGGGTACTCGGTCTCCACCTACGCCGTGGACTACGCCGCGAACTCCTCCCAGACCAGCGCAGGGCCCGGCGCCACCGACATGAGCAACCACATCCGCGAGGTGGCGTCCGCCTGCCCGTCGACCAGGTTCGTCATCGGCGGGTACTCCCAGGGTGCGACCGTCACCGACATCGCCGTCGGCATCCGCACCGGGTCGAGCTCCGGCCAGCCGATCGCGGCGCAGGACGAGCCCCGCGTGGCCGCGGTCGTGGTCTTCGGCAACCCGCTCGGTCTCCAGCGCCGGACGATCGCCGAGGCCAGCCCCACCTACGGCGACCGCTCCAAGGACTACTGCGGCACCGCCGACTCCGTCTGCGGCCGCTACCAGGCCAACGTCTCCGGCGGCCACACCTCGTACCCGAGCAACGGCGCCACCGACCAGGGCGCGGCCTTCGCGGCGAACCTCGTGAGGTCGAGCGCTCCGACGCCGACCCCCACGCCCACCGGCACCTCGACGCCGACCCCCACGCCGACGCCGACGCCGGACGAGTGCGTCACCGACAGCACGGCCGACCACGTCGACGCGGGGCGGGCCACGAGCTTCTTCGGGCGGGCCTACGCCGTGGGGAGCCGCGACTCCCTGGGCTTCGTCAGCCGCTTCGTCGTGGTCTCGCTGCAGCGCACGGACGCCACGACGTGGGAGCGCGTCGCGACCTGCTGAGCCTGCGTCCTCGACCGTCGGAGGCGTCCCTACCGGGGGCGCCTCCGGCGGCCCACGGCGTCGTCGTCAGCGGGAGCCCCCGGGACGCACGGCCAGCGTGAGCTCGACGGCACGGGTGACGAGCGGGCTCTGGCTCGAGGCGTCGTGGACCAGCACGTACACGGACCGCACCGGGGTGGGGTCGACGACGGGCCTGGCCACCACTCCGTCGGGAAGCGAGACCGCACCCAGCGAGGGGAGGACGGTGATGCCCAGCCCCGCCGCGACCAGCGCCGTGGCCGACGGGTAGTCGTGGGTCCTGATGCGGTACTGCGGCTGGAACCCCACCGCGGCGCAGGCGTCGAGCGTGACGCGGCGGCACCAGCCTCGGCTGACGTCGTTGTCCACCCAGTTCTCGTGGACCAGCCGGGCCAGGGCGACCTCCGGCTCGTCGGCAAGCGGATGGCCCGAGGGGAGGACGACCATGTAGGGGTCGTCCGCGACGTGGAGACTCGTGTAGCCCTCCGGCGCCGGAGAACCGGGAGGGCGCACGACGAGCTGGAGGTCCGGGAGGGGGCGGCGTCCGGGATCGAACTCGTCGGTGACGAAGAGGTCGAGCGTCGTCTCGGGGAACTCCTGCGCCAAGGGCCCGACGATCGAGGGGAGCCAGGTCGAGCCGAGCGTGGAGAAGTAGCCGAGCGAGACCGACGTCCTGCGCCCTTCGCGGAGACCGCGAGCGAACTGGTCCAGGTCTCCCAGCTCACCGAGCAGGGTGTCGATGCGTGCCGCCAGGGCATGACCTGCCGCAGTGGGCTCCACACCCCGCCCCACGCGGTGCAGCAGCGGCACCCCGACCTCGCGCTGGAGGCCCGTGACCTGCTGGCTGATGGCCGACGGTGAGAATCCGAGCAGCTGCGCGGCCGACCGGACCGACCCACTGGCGACGACGGAGCGGAAGGCTCGCAGCTGCTGGACGTCCACACCCACAGGCTATGCGACCGTACAGAAGAGGTGAACAGTCGTGCGGGAATGATCGCTGGATCTGTCCGTTCCCGCGTGGTGATGTTCTCGTGTGACACACACCGGCCTCCGCACCCCTGCCATGAACCGGGAGAACGACCCGCGAGTGGTCCTCGCCCTGGGCGTGACGGTCCTGTTGTGGGCCTCGTCCTTCATCGTCATCCGCTACGCCGGGTCCGACTTCGGGCCCGGCTCGATGGCACTGCTGCGCATGGTCGTGGGCGCTCCCGCGCTGGGGGCGATCGCCGCGCGTCGGGGCGTCGTGCTGCCACCGAGACGTGCGTGGCCGCTCGTCGCCGCGTGGGGTGTCGCGTGGTTCTGCGGCTACAACGTCGCGCTCAACGCGGCCGAGCGCATGATCGACGCCGGCACCGCGGCCATCGCCGTCAACCTGGCGCCGCTGTTGGTGGTCCTCGCCGCCGGAGTGATCCTCAAGGAGGGCTTCCCCCCGCAGCTGGTCGTCGGAGCGCCGGTGGCCTTCGCCGGGGTCGCCCTGATCTCGACGCAGTCCTTCACGGGGCGAGTGAGCCTGGCCGGCTTGGCCCTCGCGCTCGCCGCTGCCGGGCTGTACGCGGGCTCCGCACTGGCTCAGAAGCACCTCCTGCGCGTCGTCGACGCCACGACCCTGACCTGGCTCGGCGCGACCGCCGGAACCGTCGCGCTGCTTCCGTGGACGGGGCAGCTGCTCTCGGATCTCGGGGCAGCCCGATGGACCTCGACCCTCTCCGTCGTCTACCTCGGGGTGTTCCCGACGGCCATCGCCTTCACGACCTGGGCCTACGCCCTGATGCGGACCCCCGCCGGGCGGACGGCCGCGTCCACCTACGTCGTGCCCACCCTCACCGTCGCCCTGTCCTGGGCCCTGCTCGGCGAGGTCCCGGGTCCGGTGGTCCTGCTCGGTGGGGCCGTGTGCCTCGCCGGCGTCTTCGTCACCCGCCTTCCCAGCACCGGGCCCCACGGACCTGGTGACGACCGGGTCCGTGGGGCCGAGGGCTGAGTCGGACGTGCGAGCTCAGTACCGCGAGCGGTAGTGGAACCGGTAGCGCACGATGTTCGGGTCCCACACCCCCGGGGCGATCTGCGGGACGTAGCTGTAGCACGCCCTGGTGATCCGCACGTACCCGGTGGACCCGTACGAGATCTGCGCCGAGCGGCACTGGCTCATCGTCTTGTACCCCTGGCTCTTCGCGGCGGACGCCGGAGCGGCCACGGCCCCGGTCAGCCCGGTGGCCAGCACCGCACCGATGGCGAGCCGACGGACGATGCGCCGCCGAACGTTCTGATCCCCTGCCATGTCTTTACTCCTGTCTGGTGAAACGATGACCCAGAATTTACCTTTCCGGTCTCGACGGTACGCAACTGGCCCGCAGTACGGCGATGGGGAGTACTCCCCGGTGTCGAGACGCCGGTCGAGACGCCGGCCGACGTCCTGGCGACCGGACGAGCCGGATGGGGGACCGGACGAGGCTGCATCCCGACGGGGGTCCAGGGCGTCGATGTCCGCGATCGGCCGCAGTCAGCGCAGGTGGTCCTCGACGTTGACGGCCAGGAGGTCCAGGCCGCGCTTCAGCGACGCGAAGTCCTCGTCCTCGAGACCCATCGCCGCGCCGATCCGATCCGGCACGGTGAGCGACCGCTCGCGCAGCCGGTGTCCGGGTTCGGTCAGGGTCACGTCGACGGCACGCTCGTCGTCGGTCCGCCGCCGGCGCTGCACCAGGCCTGCGGTCTCGAGCCGTTTGACCAGCGGGGTGACCGTGCCGTAGTCCAGCCCGAGCGCCTCGCCCAGGGCCTTCATCGACACCGGCGCCCGCTCCCACAGGACGAGCATCGTGACGTACTGCGGGTAGGTCAGCCCCAGCTCCTCGAGGATCGGGCGGTAGGCCGCCGTGACCAGGCGCGAGGCCGAGTAGAGCGAGAAACACAGCTGCTCCTCGAGGCTCAGGCCGTGCCGGGGTGCTGCGTCGACGGGGTCGGACATGACGCGATGGTAACCCAGCCCACGTGGGTACAGGTAAATTGTGCACAAGGGACTTGCGTCCGATCCACTTGCGCGCTACTTTCGAGAGACGGGCTCGGCCAGAGCCCGTCCCGACACCGAGGAGAACCCCATGACCAGCGCAACCGTCACTGTGCTCGAACCGGCCGCCGCCGACTTCGCCGCCGCCACCGCCGACCCGCCGTACCTCTTCGACCTCGGGCCTGTCGCAGGCCGCGCCGCGGTCGACGACGTCCAGTCCGGCGACGGCGTGCGCAAGGCCGACGTCGACGAGGAGTGGGTCGTGGTCCCGGGCGGCCCCACCGGCGAGGTCCGTGCCCGCATCGTCAGGCCCGGCGGCGCAGCGGGGACGCTGCCGGTGGTCCTGTACATCCACGGCGCCGGCTGGGTCTTCGGGAACGCCCGCACCCACGACCGGCTCGTGCGCGAGCTGGCCGTCGGTGCCCACGCCGCCGTGGTCTTCCCGGAGTACGACCTGTCCCCGGAGGCGCGGTACCCGGTCGCCATCGAGCAGAGCTGGGCGGTCGCCCGGTGGGTCGTGGCCCATGGCGCGGGCAAGGGCCTCGACGGGACCCGTCTTGCCGTGGCCGGTGACTCCGTGGGCGGCAACATGAGCGCCGCCCTGACGCTGATGGCCAAGGAGCGCGGAGGTGTCGAGTTCGCCCAGCAGGTGCTCTTCTACCCCGTCACCGACGCCGCCTTCGACACCGGCTCCTACCACCAGTTCGCCGAGGGCTACTTCCTGCGCCGCGACGCCATGCAGTGGTTCTGGGACCAGTACACGACCTCGGACGAGGAGCGTTCCCACATCACCGCCTCCCCGCTGCGGGCCACCACCGAGCAGCTCGCCGGGCTTCCGCCTGCGCTGGTCGTCACGGCCGAGGCGGACGTGCTGCGCGACGAGGGAGAGGCGTACGCCGCCAAGCTGCGTGCGGCGGACGTCCCGGTCGTGCAGGTCCGCTTCGGCGGCATCATCCACGACTTCGTGATGCTCGACGCACTGCGCGACACCGACGCCGCGCGGGCCGCCGTCGCGCTGGCCCAGGACACCCTGCGCGACGCGCTGCACTGAGATCACCCGGCTCCCGTGCGTCGCGCCGCCGCTGCGGCGTGACGCACGGGCAGACCCCGTCGCGCGGTGCGCCACGGCGAAGGCCCGCCGTGTTGCGGGACGCGAGACGCAGCAGTAGGTTCTTGCGCTTGTGTCGGTCACGGGGGTCCCAGCATCACGGGCGCGGCCGCCCGGCCCCTCGGGGCCCGTCGAGGCGCTGCGTCCGTACTGGCGGATCTTCGTCGCAGGGGTGCGCGAGCAGGCCCGGTACGTCGCCGCCACACTCGGAGGGCTGCTGGCCAACACCGTCTTCGGGCTGCTGAAGTCCGCTCTCCTCCTGGCCGCTGTGGCCTCGGCCGGCGGCAGCTTCGGTGGGTACACCGCGCCCCAGATGGCGACCTACGTGTGGCTGGGCCAGGGCCTGCTGGGGTCGGTCGACCTGTTCGGCCGCAGCGCCCTCGCCGGTCGTGTCAAGGACGGGTCGGTGGCCCTCGACTTCCTGCGGCCGGTCGACGTGCAGGCCGCCGCCGTGGTGTCCGAGGTCGGGCGGCGCGTGTTCGCGCTTCTCCCGCGGGGTGTGCCCTCGGTGCTGATCGGCGCGGTGTTCGTCGGGATGGCCGTTCCGGCCTCGCCGCCGGTGCTCCTGCTCGGTGCGCTGAGCATCCTGCTCGGCATCACGCTCTCGGTGGCGACCGTGTACCTCGTGGCGGTCAGCGGCTTCTGGCTCGTCGACACCCGTGGGGTCCAGACCTTCTACATGGTGGTCTCGGGGTTCCTGGCCGGGCTCTTCGTGCCGATCACGCTCTTCCCCGACTGGCTGCTCGTGCTCGCCTGGTCCACCCCGTTCCCCGCCATGCTGATGTTCCCCATCGACGTCGTCTCGGGCCGTGTGGGCGGCTGGTCCGCGGTCGGGCTGGTCGGCGCGCAGCTCGGCTGGCTGACGCTGGTGCTCGTGGTCGGGCAGGTGGCCACCCGGGCCGGGCGGCGGCGCCTGGAGGTGCAGGGTGGCTGACACCGTCCTCGCGGGTGACCTGCGCGCCTACCGCATCGTGCTGGGATCGCGGATACGCTCGCAGCGCGCCTACCGCTTCGGCTTCCGGCTCGACCTCGTCAGCTCGGTCCTCGTCGGGCTGGTCGAGCTGGCCGAGGTGCTCGTCGTCTACGCGGGGCTGTCCAGGGGACTCGGCGGCCTCGACGTCGCGGCCGTCGTGCTCGTGTTCGCGCTGGCCGACCTGGGCTTCTCGCTGGCCGACATGGTGGTGGGCCACTGCGACAACCTCAGCACCTACATCCGCGCCGGGACCGTCGACGTCTTCTACCTGCGGCCCCAACCGCTGCTGCTCCAGCTCGTGACGAGCGACATCAGCCTGCGCCGGCTCGCCCGCGTCGCCGTGGGGCTGGCCGCGCTCGTCGCCGGGGTGGCGGTCAACGACCTCATCCTCGACGCCCGCACCGTCGTTGTCCTCGTCATGGCGGTCGTGTGCAGCACACTCACCTTCGCGGCGATGTTCGTCTGGGCGGCCGGCGCACAGTTCTTCCTGGTCAGCGGGGCCGAGGCGACGAACGCCTTCGTCTACGGCGGGCGGTACGCGGCGAGCCAGCCCGCGTCCGTGTGGAGCCGGCCGCTGCAGGCGGTCTTCGTCTTCCTCTTCCCGATGGCCTTCACCGCCTACCTGCCGACGCTGCTCCTGCTCGACCTGCCGGGGAGCGGATGGGTGCCCGGCTGGCTCGGATGGCTCTCGCCGGTGATGACACTGTGGGCCTGGCTGATGGCGCTGCTCGGCTGGCGGTTCGGGGTACGGCACTACCAAGGGGGCGGCGGATGACCGAGCAACCGATCGTCGAGGCGCGCGGGCTGACCCGGGACTTCCGGGTGCGCGAGGGCCTGCGGCGGCGCGTGGTGCACGCCGTGGCCGGGCTCGACCTGCGCGTCGACGCTGGGGAGGCGGTCGGGTACATCGGCGCCAACGGGGCCGGCAAGTCGACGACGATCAAGATGCTCACCGGCATCCTCGTCCCCACCTCGGGCAGCGTGCTCACGTGCGGCCTCGAGCCGGTGCGCGACCGCCGCCGCCTGGCCCGGCAGGTGGGGGTCGTGTTCGGGCAGCGCAGCCAGCTGTGGTGGGACCTGCCGCTGCGGGAGTCGTTCCGCATCCTCGCCGCCATCCACCACCTGGGCCGCGAGCAGGAGCGGGCCCGCACCGACGAGCTCGTCGAGCGGATGGAGCTGGGCGGCTTCCTGACCACCCCGGTGCGCCAGCTCTCGCTCGGGCAGCGGATGCGGGCCGAGGTCGCCGCGGCGCTGCTGCACTCCCCCGACCTCGTCATCCTCGACGAGCCGACCATCGGGCTCGACGTGCTGTCGAAGCAGCGGCTGCGCGAGTTCCTCGTCGAGGAGCGCCGGGCGCACGGCACGACCCTGCTGCTCACCACGCACGACATGGGTGACGTCGAGCGGCTGTGCGACCGCGTGGTGCTCGTCGACCACGGCACCGTCGCGTACGAGGGCACCCTCGGCGGGCTGGCGCGGCGGGCCGACGCCCACCGGGTGCTCGTGCTCGACCTCGCCGAGCCGACGCCCGACCTGCTGGGCGTGCCCGGCACGACGCACGAGGGCAGCGAGGCCGGGGGGCTGCGCCAGCGGCTGGCGCTGGTCGGCGAGGGGACGACCGTCGCGTCGGTCCTCGCTGCGGTGTCGTCCCGCGCCGAGGTGCTCGACCTG
Source organism: Phycicoccus sp. CSK15P-2 (assembly GCF_016888005.1). Lineage (GTDB taxonomy): Bacteria > Actinomycetota > Actinomycetes > Actinomycetales > Dermatophilaceae > Phycicoccus. Next base: position 23,743 of record NZ_JAFDVE010000037.1, read on the forward strand.
TCGGTCGCCGAGCCGGACGTCGAGGACGTCGTCCGGCGTCTTTACGCCTCCCGTCGCGAGCCGCCGCCGACCGACGAGTGAGCCGGTGCTCGGGTCGTCCGCACGTCTGCGCCGGTCCGTGCTGCCGGGCGGGCATCCTGACGCGCCCTTGGCAGCACCGGGTGGGTCGCGCGACGCAGCGGCAGGCCTCGTGATGCCAGGATGAGTGGATGGGGCGCCGGGGGTTGGAGACAGAGCGGCTGCGGTTGACCCGCCCTGTCGAGGCCGACTCCGCGGGGGTGTTCGCCGTCCTCGGCGAGCCGCGGACCGTCGAGCACAACCCGTCCGAGCTGCTGGCGGACGAGGAGGACGCCGCCGAGCTCGTCGCCCGATGGGTCCGCCACTGGGACGAGCACGGTTTCGGCTACTGGTGCGCTCGTGAGCGCGGGTCGCAGCGGCTCGTCGGCTACGTCGGGGTCAGGCGGATGGCCGTGCGGGAGCTGCCGTGACCGAGGGCGCCTCACTGCGCGTCGAGATCTTCGACGCCGATCTGCAGAGGCGCCCCTGGGGTCTGGACGACTTCCGCCTCTCGGACCCGGACGGCTACTACTACCGCTTCATCAGCCACCGCTGACCCATGCGCCGACTCGCGGCGGGAACGACCCGGCGACGTGGGTAGCATCGGCCGAGTGCCCACGCCAGAACCTGCACCGGCCAGGCGGTCGAGGCCGGGAGGTCGGACGGCGGAGGTGCGCGCTCGGTTGCTCGACGCCACCGTCGCGCTGATCGCCGAGGGCGGCGTCGTCGCGGTGACGTTCGACGCCGTGGCCAAGCGGGCCGGCGCGAGCCGGGCCACCGTCTACCGCAAGTGGGACGACCGCGAGGCGCTGATCGAGGAGGCCTTGCTGAGGTTCGCCACTGACTGGGTCGAGGTCGCCGACACCGGTGACCTGAGGGCCGACGTGGTCGACTTCCTGTGCCAGGTCGGTCACGTGCTGGCCACACCGATCGGGCGGGCCGTGATCAACGCGACGGTCACCGCCGGAGCCGGCGATCCCATCCGGGAGCTCGGCCACGCGGTGCAGGACCGGCGGATGGCCGCATTCCAGCACCGTCTCGACCGAGCCGTGGAGGCTGGCGAGCTGCCGCCCGTGGACGCCGGCTTCCTGAGCCTGATGCTGACCGGCCCGGTCTACCTCTGGGTCACCCGGGAGGGCCGGTCCGTCGAGCCGGACTTCGCAGAGCAGGTCGTCGACACCGTTCTCGACGGCCTCCGCAGCCGCTGACCCTCCCGTTCGCCGGCCATCCCGGCTCCTCGCCCGACCCCGGCCCGCCTCGCCACGCGCGCCGTCGACGAGTCGGTGCGTCTCCTCCCTTGCGTCGTACCGATACATTCTCGTATCGTTAACGACATCTTCGCTCAGGAGGCACCCATGGCACACGACCCGTCCGGCACCCACGGCTACGAGGGCTACATCGAGCCCCCGGCGTTCGAGGAGTACTCGCAGAAGTACTCCGACTTCTTCCGGATGCGGCGAGAGAACGGGATCATCGAGCTCCGGCTGCACACCGACGACGGTCCCTATGTGCACACCTGGGCCGCGCACAACGCGTGGACGCGGGTGTGGCAAGACGTCGGCAACGACCCCGAGAACCAGGTCCTGATCATCACCGGCACCGGCGACACCTGGTTCACCGCCGATCCGAACCGCTCCTGGGGCAAGCCGATCGTCGAGGAGGAGCCGGACTACATCTTCCAGCAGACCCTCGACGGTTGGAAGCTGATCGAGAGCTTCATGGGCAACCTCGACATCCCCACCATCGCGGCGGTCAACGGCCCCGGCATCCACACCGAGTTCGCGATGCTCTGCGACGTCACCTTGTGCGCGGAGGACGCCGACTTCATGGACCCGCACTTCCTGGCCGGCAGCGTGCCGGGCGACGGGCAGGCCCTGGCCCTGCAGGCGCTGATGGGGCCCAAGCGGGCGGCGTACTACATCTACGGGGGCAAGTCGATCCCGGCGAAGACGGCGCTCGAGCTCGGCATCGTGAGCGACGTGCTGCCGCGCGAGCAGCTGCTCGACCGGGCTTGGGAGCTCGCCCGCTTCATCATGCAGCGCCCGCGGTTCTCCCGGTGGGCCACCCACAACGTGCTGTCCCGGCCGCTGAAGAAGGCCGTGCACGAGGACTTCGGCTTCCACCTGTCGCAGCAGATGCTCGCCGGGGTCGGCTCCAAGGAGCTGATCCCGGTCCGCGAGCTGATCATGGATGCCGGCTCGCGCGGGCTGTGGTGACGGGCCCGCGATGAGGACCGTCGTACGGGGCGGCTCGGTGTTCGACGGCACCGGCGCCGCCCCGGCCGTGGCCGACGTCGCCATCGAGGGCGGTCGGATAGCCGAGGTGGGCGTCGGGCTCGACGGAGACGACCAGGTCGACGCCCACGGCCTCTCGGTGCTGCCCGGCCTGTTCGACTGCCACGTGCACACGGTGGTCAGCGGCGGCGACCTGGCGGGGCTGGCCTACCGGCCGTTCTCCTATCAGTTCTTCGAGGCCGCGCGGAACCTGCGGGCGACGCTCGACGCCGGCATCACCACCGTGCGCGATGCCGCCGGTGCCGACCTGGGCATCAAGCGCGCGGCGGAGGACGGGCTGATCGACGGCCCCAGGGTGCACATCGCGATCAGCGCGCTTTCGCAGACCGGTGGCCACTACGACGGCTGGCAGCCCTCGGGCCTGCAGCTCACGCCCGTGCTCCCGCATCCGGGCCGGCCGTCGGGGGTCGCCGACGGTCCCGAGGCGGTGCGCCGGGAGGCACGGGAGATCATCCGGGCCGGCGCCGACGTGCTCAAGGTGTGCGTCTCCGGCGGCATCATGTCCAGCCGCGACCACCCCGAGCACGCGCAGCTGCGACCCGACGAGCTCGCCGTGATCGTGGCCGAGGCCGAGGCCGTGGAGCTGAAGGTGATGGCGCACGCGCACTCGGCCGACGGGGTCAAGGCGGCGCTGCGCGCCGGCGTTCGCTCCATCGAGCACGGAACGCTGCTCGACGACGAGGCGATCGAGCTGATGCTCCGATCGGACGCCTGGCTCGTGCCGACGCTCCTGGTGCACGACTTCCTCCAGCGGGCCGCAACCAGCGGCGCACCGCTCCCGCCGGGGGCAGTGGAGAAGCTCGCGTGGGCGACCGAGGCGCACCACGACTCGGTCGCACGGGCCGTTGCCGCTGGGGTGAAGGTGGCGATGGGGACCGACTCGGGCGTCGTCCCCCACGGCAACAACCTCGACGAGCTCGCCCTGCTGACCGGCGTCGGCCTGAGCCCCGAGCGCGCCCTCTCGGCGGCCACCTCGGAGGCCGCCCGGCTGCTCGGCGTCGCCGACGAGCTCGGCACACTGGAGCCCGGCAAGCGCGCCGACCTGGTCCTCGTCCACGGCGACGCCCTCGACCTCGCCGACCTCAAACCCCGGATCCGCGCCGTCTACATGAACGGACGGCGCGTCCGGTACGCCGCCGGCGACCACGGTCGCCACGAGACCGATGCCGCGTCGCCCTGAGCGACGGCCGCGTCGCAGCCGATGTGCGACCCCTCTCGGACGAGGAGCGAACCGAGTTCGCGCAGCGGTGGCGGCGGACGCACGTGCTGGCACTCCGCCGAGTGGCACGCCGTGAGAGGGTTGCCGTGGTCAGGGTCGATGGCCACCTCCGCGCTGCTCGCGCGGATGGTGCGGGTCAACGGCACCACGTGCACCGACATTCGGCCCACCCCCGAGCACCCGTGCAGCGGTCACGACGACGGCAGGACGGTACGACCCCGCCTCACGACCGGCCGGAGTACCGAGGTCGAGCTCGACGACATCACCCGGCGTCAGCATCGAGCCAGGCCGTCTCGTCCTCTGTCAGCCCCTCGGCAAGGTCGCGCCCCATGGCGTCCTGGCGCAGCGCCCGCAGGGCGCTGCTGACGGTCTCATCGATCGTCTCGCGGCGTTCGGCCGCCCCGGGTCCCCGACTGTTGGCGACAGCCCAAGGACCGATCGGTCGCGGGACCGGACGATATCGAGGACGGGGGAGGAAAGGCGCGGGGATGACTCCCCCTCGGTCGGTCTGCGTTCACGAACGACCCTCACGGCTATCCCGGCACGGCGCGCACGAGGAGCCAGGTGGCCGGGTAGGTCATCAGGAACACCAAACCTGCGGCGAGCATGAACCACGGGACCCGAGTGACAATGGTCAACACGCGACGGTCGACTCCGAGGTCCCGGCTCAGCGCGGCCAGGTGGACATCGCCGACGCCGACAAGTCGTCCGACGCTGGCCCCCCACGACCTAATGCCCCTCGCCGCTCTCCAAACCCACCCGCGTTGTCGTCGGTCGCCCGCACCGGGCTGCGGCTCTGGAGACGGAGAGTTCCGTGGCAACGATTCAGCACCATCCGGCGCCTGTGACCGCCGACTCTCACCCAAACGAATGAGCGTGATCGCCAGCACCCCTCCCCCCATAAAGAAGACGGCGGACCAGTCGAGACCTTCCCGCAGCGCCAGATCAAGAACGATCCCGGTCACGACCAGCCACCCCGGCATGAGCGAGCAGGCCAGGTCGATCAGTCCAGACCCACGCACCGGTCGGGGCGATGCAGAGTGTTCCCCAGGCAACTGCGGCCGGCGCCGATACCAGGTCTCCCAGACACCGCTCAGCACGACCACAACCAACCACGACACGGACAGAGCCAACGTCAGGTCACCGCGAACGCTCCGATACACCAGGTAGGCCAAGAGCCCCACCGTGCACGCCCGAACGACGCCAGTGATCCACCTCGACACTCTGACTCCCGACGTCACCGACCCGCCCGGTCGATCGTAGAGCAGAAGCCGCGGGGGTCTCAGCGGATTCGGGGCAGGGCTCGCGCTACCCGCTACTGGGACAGGTCCGGAGTCATGCCTGGGCCCCAAGGGTGGATCGCAGCACGCTCGGCTGCCACAGCGGATAGATTGCGAGGGCTGGTCAGGTCGCCGACGACCTCGGAGAAGGGCATTCCATGGGGCGAAGGATCTTGGTGGAGCTTGCTGACGGAGTGATGCCGATCCTCGACGAGGTTGCCGCAGCTAGCGAGGCTCAGCTGCAGGAGAAGCTCAAGGACCATCCGGAACTTCTGCCGCTCGAAGAGCTGGGCCTCGGGGAGCCGGCCATCGTCGTGGGGAGGGAGTCCCAAGTCGAGTCGGGTCGGGTGGACCTGGTGGTGCTAGGAAACGGGGGCGAACTCGCCCTCGTCGAGTTCAAGACAGGGCCTCAGAACCCTGACTTCCGCGAGTGTCTTGCGCAGCTGATCGACTACGGGTCGGACCTTTGGGGACTCTCCGTCGATGAGTTCGAAGCTCGAGTCGTTCGACGCTACTTCGATGGTGCTCACTCTCCTTCGCACCTCACGGCGAAGTCGCTACAAGATGTGATTGTCGCGACCTGGGGCGGGACAGACGGAGACGCTGTGGACTGGCGTGAGCGCCTGACGGCCCAGTTGCGAGACGGTGACTTCTTGTATGTCGCTGTTGCGCAGCGCTTCACCCCTCCAGTACTGAAGACTCTCCAGTATCTGAATGCAGTGACCGAGGCACGTTTTGCAGCCGTGGAGCTCGTGCGCTTCGAGGGTGCCCACCACGCTGCGTTCGAGGCCCGCTTCGTGGCTGGCGCTCAGCCTCCGGGCAATCGCGGGACTGCTGCGAAGGCGTCGCTGGCCGGGGTCGATGACTTTCTCACGCCGATCGCCGATGACGAGTACCGCCATCAGGCACGGGACCTGCTCGAGGGCTTGGGATCCATCGAGGGGCTGACGATCTTCTGGGGCACGACTGGCTGCTCACTCCGGGTTCCCCTGAGCAACCGCTCCCCCCTCTCCATCGGCTGGCTCTTTCCTCCGGGACCACCTCGATGGATGGGCCTCAGCGATGTCACCCTGGGTTGGTACGAGGACGCCAACGGTCTAGCGCTCTCGAACCAGGCTCTGCATGCGCTCGAGATGTACCGAGCCGACATCACGGCTATTGGCGACGGCAACCCCCCGAGCAGCGGCAGCATCCGAGGGCTGACATTCGGGCCGTCTGCCGTCGTCGCGCATGTAGAGGAACTTCGCGAAGCCGTGGCCCGCGTTGTCGCGGAGCTGCGCGCCGCCCCTGCGGCGAACATCGACGGCTGAGTCGGCTACCAGCTGAGCATACGGTCGTTCGTGCGTCCGCGGGTTGGCCCCTGAGGAGGTCTGGCCGGCGCTGCGCCGGCGGCGAAGTGGGGCATCGACGCGTCCGGCTCGCGAGGCGCAATCATCGTCGAGAACTCGGCTCGAAAGCCGCACTGGCAGCAACGAGCCGTCTGCAGACGGTTCGGAACCTGACAGAAGGCTTCCCATCCGAGAGCACGGCCGCTCGCCGGGCCTGTAGCCCCGTCTGGGCGGAAGGACGCACATACGATGCCAGCTCCTGCGCGGGCCCACAGTCGGCCGCGAAGGTGCGCGTAGTAGTGGCCGGGGCGCAGAAGTCCGATCACGATTGCGATCTGCGTCCCGACGGCGACCTTGAGCGCATCTCGACAGTTCCTCGTCACCGCTGGGTGCCCTAGAAGCCGCCGTCCTTGGCCATGTTGTTGAAGCGCGAGTAGTGGCCCTGGAAAGCGAGGACGAGGTCCTTGGTCGGGCCGTTCCTGTGCTTGGCGACGATGACGTCGGCCTCGCCCTCGCGCTCGACGTCGCCGCGGTCGCGGTGCAGGAGGATGACGACATCCGCGTCCTGCTCGATAGAGCCCGATTCTCTCAGGTCGGACATCTGCGGTCGCTTGTCGGTGCGCTGCTCCGGGCCACGGTTCAGCTGGCTGATCGCGATGACCGGCACCTCGAGCTCCTTGGCGAGCAGCTTGAGCGCCCGCGAGAACTCCGCGACCTCCTGCTGGCGCGACTCGACCTTTTTGCCGGACGTCATGAGCTGCAGGTAGTCGATGACGACGAGCTTGAGGTTGTGCTGCTGCTTCAGCCTCCGGCACTTGGCCCGGATCTCCATCAGCGACATGTTCGGGCTGTCGTCGATGAACAGCGGCGCGCTGCTGATCTTCCCCATGATCCGGGCCAGCTTGTTCCACTGGTCCTGGTTCTTCAGGCCGCGCCGCAGGTCCTGCAGCTGGATCGTCGCCTCCGCCGACAGGATGCGCATCGTGATCTCGGTGCGGCTCATCTCGAGCGAGAACACCGCCGCCGCCATGTTGTGCTTGATCGCCGCCGCCCGGACGACGTCGATTCCGAGGGTTGACTTCCCTACGGCAGGCCTCGCCGCGAGGACGATCATCTGGCCCGGGTGCAGCCCGTGCGTCAGCTCGTCGAGCTCGATGAACCCCGTGGGCACGCCGATGAGGTCGTCGGTGCGCCCCGACGCGGCCTCGATCTCGGTGAGCGTCTCGTCGAGGATCTCGCCGAGTACGTGGTAGTCCTCACCGCCGCGCTTGTCGGCGACGCCGTAGACCTCGGCCTGCGCGCGGTTGACGATGTCGTCGATGTCGCCCTCGCCCTGGGCGTACCCGAGCTGGACGATGCGCGTCCCCGCCTCGACGAGCCGCCGCAGCACCGCCCGCTCGTGGACGATCTCGGCGTAGTAGCCCGCGTTCGCGGCAGTCGGCACCGACTGGATCAGCTGGTGCAGGTACGCCTGCCCCCCGACGCGGGCGAGGTCGCCCCGCTTGGACAGCTCGTCGGCGACGGTGATGGCGTCGGCCGGCTCGCCCCGGCCGAAGAGGTCGAGGACGGCGTCGAAGATCGCCTCGTGCGCCGGCCGGTAGAAGTCCTGCGCCTTGACCTGCTCGAGACAGTCGGCGATGGCGTCCTTGTCGAGAAGCATCGACCCGAGCACCGACTGCTCGGCATGGAGGTCCTGCGGCGGCACCCGCTCGTCCGGGCGCTCCGGGGGCGCCGAGAACCCCGAGCTGAGCTCCGCGATGCTCACCCGCCGACCCCTTCCGTCCGATCCACCGACACCCCCGACCACCGAGGACGTGGACCGTGGGCGTGTGCCCGACAGCAGATCATCGACCTCTGACAGGCCCGGTCCGACGAGTCACCGTAGGTCGCCGTCGTGCTGACGCCAAAGTGAGTGGGGGGGTATCGGCCGAACGGCTGGGGACCACCTGTGGAGAACATGGGGAAAACGCCCACCGACGTTGTGCACCATCGGTGGAGAACCCTGTGGACATCCCCTCGGAGCCCCCTGGTCCACACGTTCTGACCTGCGCCGATGAGATCCACCGGATGTGCACCGAAAAAAGTTTCGGGCGTGTTGCCTTCCACAGGGGGGGTATCGGCCGAACGGACGATGGGAGGCCCGAGAAACCCCCGCCCGTATCTCCCGGAACGCCTCGGCGAACCGGCACGAACGGGCCGCACCCGACCTGCGACGATGCACAGGACGCGGACGAGCCTCGGCTCAGCCGGTCCGTCCGTACCGCTCGGCCGCCCGAGCCCGCGCCTTCGCCGCCTCGACCTCGCGGTCCTTCGGCGGGGCGTGCGTGACGAGCGCGTCGAGGAGCCGCTGCGTCACGGCCGCCACCTCCTCGACCGCCTGGTCGAAGGCCTCCGCGTTGGTCTGCGACGGACGCGTCGAGCCGCTGACCTTCCGGACGTACTGCAGGGCCGCGGCGCGGACCTCGTCCGTCGTCGCCGGAGGCTCGAAGTTGTGGAGCTGGCGGATGTTGCGGCACATGCCCCCAACGGTAGGCCCGGCCCCCCAACTTCTGCGGAGTCAGGGGCATCCCGTGTGATCAGGGGTCTACAGGCCCATGATCCCGCAGGAAACCCCTGACCCGGCACGCCTCATCCACCCCACGCCACCCAGACCGCCGACCGCCCAAAACCCACCACCCGGAAGCCCCGGCGAACGACACCAGCACGCCAGGTCAGGGGTGCCGGACAACGCGCGGCAGCCAGGTGTTCACCGCCTGCTGCCGGATCCCCTGCTCGTCGAGGCGCGCCGCCAGCTGCGGGGCATCCATCGCCACCGCCCAGGTCCACCGGGCGACCCGGCATCGCCGACGCAGCCGGTCCTCGCGCTGCTTCTCCCGCCAGAGGACCTGGGCCGCGTCCTCCTGGCCGGCCCCGTCCGGCACGCCGTACTTCACCCGGCCGTCGAACTCGCCCACCACGCCGTCCCAGCCGAAGTCACACACGCCCACGAGCCCGTCGTCGTCGAGGACCTCCACCTGGAGATCCGGACGGGGCAGGTTGAGCAGGTACATGCGTGCCCGGGACAGGCTCTCTCCGACCGACATCGACCGTGCGTCCGCGAGCGCCGCCACCACACCGGCGACCGGGCGGCCACGGACGCGCGGCGGGACGGCGTCCGCCTCGGCGAGCAGCTCGTCGGTGGTGCAGAGCCCGAAACGGAGGGCATGGTCGGCCGCGGCGAGCGCCGTGACGAACGACCCGGTGCGGGCGAGGTCGACCACGGTGCGCGCCGCCGGCGTGACCCGCAACCCGAACCGCTGCTGCGCCTCGCTCCGTCGGCCCACGTGCGGGCGGACGTGGGCGGTGCTGCGGCCACGCTGCGCGGTCTCTACGAGCACCCGGACCGACTCCGGCCACGGCTCGATGCGCGGCAGACCCCACACCGCGGCAGCCGAGGACAGGGCGAACACGGGGTCCTCCCGGCCGACGACGAGTGCAGTGGCGTGGACGCGCGCGGCGTGACGCTGCTCGGGCGTCAGCCCCGACCAGGACTGACGGGGCATCCACACCCCGTGGCGGACCTGGTGCCATCCGCCCGCCGTGGGTTCGATGCCGGATGCGCGGAGGTCACGCGCCAGGCGCAGCACCCCGGGGTCGAACGGGGTCGGGGCGGGCGGTCCGAGCATGGGCGTCACGATGGCAGGAACGCCGTTCGACGCCGGCCCGTCATCCACAGGCCCGGTCCGCCCAGCCTGCCTCCCCGCGGGGTCAGGGCCATCCCGTGGGGTCATGGTGCTATAGACCCCTGACCCCACGGGATGCCCCTGACCCGCAAGAGGGGGAAGGGAATGGGGCGGCGGGCGACCACGGTGCGTCGCGGGACGCTCATGCGCTCCCGGGTGCGAGAGTTCTCGCGTGGGCGAGCAGCCGGCGGTGAGGCAGCACCGGGAGGTGCTCCGCCTCGCCGTCCCCGCCTTCCTCGCGCTCGTCGCCGAGCCGCTCTTCCTCCTCGTCGACTCCGCGATCGTCGGCCGCCTCGGGGTCGAGCCGCTCGCCGGGCTCGGCGTCGCGAGCGCCGTCCTCCTCACCGCCGCCAACGTCTTCGTCTTCCTCGCCTACGGCACGACGTCCGTCGTCGCCCGGCAGCTCGGCGCGGGGTCGCGCTCCGGCGCCGTGGCGGCAGGTATCGACGGCGGATGGCTCGCCGTCGCCCTCGGCACCGTCACCGCCGCGGCCGTCGCCCTCACGGCCCGGCCGGTCGCCGGGGTGTTCGGCGCGAGCGCCGGCGCGCTCGACGAGGCGACCACCTACCTGCGCATCTCCGCCCTGGGGATCCCCGGGATGCTCGTGGTCCTCGCGACGACCGGCGTGCTGCGCGGGCTCCAGGACACCCGTACCCCGCTCGCCGCCGCGGTCCTCGGTTTCGGGACGAACGCGCTGCTCAGCCTGTGGTTCGTGCACGGCCTCGGATGGGGCATCGCGGGGTCGGCGTGGGGGACGGTCATGGCCCAGACCGGGATGGCGCTCGGGCTCGGGACCGTGCTGGTCCGCGAGGCCGGCCGGGCGGAGGTTGCGCTGCGGGCACACCCGGGACGGGTCCTCGCGGCCGCCCGCGGCGGGGTCCCCCTGCTCGTGCGCACCCTCGCGCTGCGGGCCGTCCTCGTCCTGACCACCTGGGTCGCAGCGGGTCTCGGCGACGTGCCGCTCGCGTCGTACCAGGTCACGGCGACCATCTGGTCGTTCCTCACCTTCGCCCTGGATGCCATCGCCATCGCCGCGCAGGCGATCACCGGCCGGGCGCTCGGGGCCGGGGACCTCACGACGACACGTGCCGCGACCCGCCTCATGCTCCGGTGGGGCGTGCTCGCCGGTGTCGTCCTCGGGCTGTCCGTGCTCGCCGCCCGGCCCTGGCTCGGGCCGTTCTTCACCCCGGACGCCGACGTACAGGCCGCCATCGCCGCAGGTCTGGTCGTCGTCGCGCTCGGGCAGCCCTTGTCGGGCTTCGTCTTCGTCGTCGACGGCGTCCTCATCGGCGCCGGGGACGGACGGTGGCTCGCCTGGGCGATGGCGGCCACCTTCGCGCTCTACCTGCCCGTCGCGCTCGGCCTGCACCTCGCGGGCGACTGGCTGCTCCAGGGCGGGACGCAGGGCGGCATCACCGACGCCGTCACCTGGCTGTGGCTCGCGTTCACCGTATTCATGTCGGTCCGCGGGACGCTCATGTGGATGCGGGTGCGCACCGACCGCTGGATGGTGACCGGGGCGGTCCGCTGACCCGGCCAGCCGGGGGGCGTCGGCGCTCGCCCTTTCATCCCTCGACGCACTGGCGAAGTCAGGGCCATCCCGTCGCCTCAGGGGGCTATGGACCCCTGACTCCGCGGGATGGCCCTGACTCCGCAAAAGAGGGTGGGGGTCAGGAGGTGAGGAGGGGCCTCAGGAGGGGATGCCGACGATCCCGACGGCGGCCTCGCGCCGGGGGTCACCGGCCGCGACGAGCGTGCCGTCCTCGCGGCGGTACGCGGCCCCGACCCCGCCGAAGTACATCGACAGCTCGCCGTGGTCGGTCGCTCGGAGACCGGCGGCCCGGACCGCCGCCTCGATCGCCTCGTCGCTCTCGTGCTCGACGACCGGCTCGCCGTCGGCCTCGAAGCGGACGTGCATCCGGGGCGCGTCCACGGCGGTCTGCAGGTCGGCCCCGTGCAGGCAGCCCTGGCCGAGCACCTGCATGAGCGCCGTCGTGATGCGGTCCGCGCCGGGCGACCCGACGGCGATGACCCGCCCGTCCGGCGTGCGGCCCGTCGTCGGGGCCATGTTCGACGCCAGCCGCGTCCCCGGGGCGAGCCGGTGCAGCCCGATCCGGTTGAGCTCGGGCTCGCCGAGCGCGTTGTTGAGCAGCATCCCGGTGCCGGGCACGGTGATCCCGGCGCCGTAGCCCGCGGACATCGTGACCGCGCACGTCGTGCCGTCGGCGTCCACCGCCGAGACGTGCGCCGTGGACGCCGAGGTGGGCAGCCCCGCCAGACCGTGCTGGTCGACGGAGGCCAAGAGCTGGTGCCCCGCCGCGTCGAGGTCGGCTGCGTGGTCGTGCACCGCCACGCGGTACCGCAGCACCGCCCGCTGGACCTCCAGGACGTCCGCCCACGAGTAGTCGCCCCGCCGGGCGAGCTCGCCGAGCATCACCGCGAGCATCGGACCACCGACGGACGGAGGCGGGTTGACCGCGAGGTCCCAGTCCCCCACCTGCCGCCGCACCGGCGCCCGCTCGACCGGCCGGTACTCGCCCAGGTCCGCAGCCGTGACGAGCCCGCCCCGCGCGGCGAGGTCGGCGACCATCGCGCGGCCGACCTCCCCGGTCGTGAGGACGGCCGCCCCCTCGCGCGCGACGAGGTCGAGGACGTCGGCCAGCGGCCCGTTCGTCGTGACCTCCCCCGGGGCGAGGGCGCCGCCGTCGGCCCGGGTGACGACGGCGTGCGCCTCGGCGTCGGCCCCGAAGAGCGGTTCCCCGACGAAGCCGAGGTAGCGGGCCGCCGCGCCGTTCAGCGGGTACCCCTCGCGACACGCACGCACCGCCGGGGCCACGACGTCGGCCCACGGCAGGCTCCCGTACCGGGTGGCGGCGTCCTCGCACGCCAGCGCCGCGCCCGGGGTGGCCACCGAGCCGGGCCCCGCGAACATCGTCACTCCCCCGCCGTACGTCGTGTACACCTCGCGCACGCCGCCGCCGAACGCGTCCGGCTCCAGCCCGCGCCCGGGCATCTCGACGTTGCCGTCGACGACGACCGGCTCCTCGCCCGCCCGCCAGACCGACACGTACGCGCCACCACCGAGCGAGACGATGCCCGGCTCGGTCGCCATCGCCGCCACCGCGGCGGTCACCGCGACGTCCACGGCGTTCCCGCCGGCCCGGGCGGCCTCGGCACCGGCGGCGAGCGACACCCGCCCGGTCGCCGCGAGCGCCACCTCAGCCATGGCCCGCATCCTGCCAGCCCACGACGCCCCTCACCCGCCGCGTCCGCGGCCGTCGCGGTAGCGTTCGGAGTCAGTGTCAGGGTGACAGCGCCGCATCGCGGTGGTTGGGTCCTGAGCACTGGCTGTCTGGCTCGTAGCGTCGGTGCCGCCTTCGGGTTGGCGAGCATGCGTTTTGTCGGCGGCCGGTGTGAAGGACC
>NZ_JAFDVE010000038.1 GCF_016888005.1 Phycicoccus sp. CSK15P-2
CCGGCGGGGGGGGGGGGGCCGCCCCCCCCCCCCCGCCCCCGGGGGGGGGGGGGCCCCCCCCCACCCCCAGCGAGTTGCGCTTCACCTCCCACCGGCCGCCACGGCGGACCAGCGTCGAGTCGATCGGCTGCCACGTCCCGTCCTCGGCCCGGTAGTTGGTGGGCACCGTGGTGAGCTCGGCCGAGCGCGACCCGTCCGCGTTGTCGTAGACGGTCATCGTGGCCCGCGACGCCTTCGCGTTCCGCTTGCTCGTCTTCGGGTCGAAGCGGGGCCGGGTCGGCGTTCCCGGCTGTTGTCCCTCCACCTCGGGTCCCGTCGCCAGACCCGGCAGGCCGTCGACCAGCGGCTGGGCCTCGCCCGCGCCGCCGGATGCTCGGGTCCTTGAGAACGGCGCGTACCCGCCGGGCCCTGCACCGTCGCCCTCCCGTGACGTCGGCAGCTGCAGCGGCGACCCTCCGGCCCACGCCGGCCGCTGGGCGAACCACGAGCTCAGCCACTCCAGCGGCGAGCGTTCGCCGGCGGGCACCGCACCAGGAGGCACGGCGAACGACATGCCGAGCGCCACGACCACGACAACCGCACAACGACGCCACCAACGCGAGCGACCACACATGACCGTGAATCCTCCAGGGACGGTTCCGACCACCAGCACGGCGGAGGACGGCGAAGCCGTCACACTGCTGTGACCCGTGGGCCCGTGGCCGCCCCCCGGCGGTCCTGCTCGTGTCGTGCAGGATGGGAAACCGCCCGGGCGGGGTCCACGGAAATTGATCCGGGTCTGATGGTGTCGTGCACACGCGGCCGATACTTGAGGGGGACCTGAGGAGATATTGAGGGCCGATGATCAGGGATTCATGAGGATCGAGAACGACCGGCACCTGATGCTCATCGGAGGCGCCGGTCGGTGGGCACACCTGGCCATCAACAGCGGTGTAGGTCGGTGGTGATCCGTCGTCGTCGGGCGAGCGGTGGTCGATGCACCAGTGGGAGACGCCGCCTCTTCGGCGGCGCCTCCCACTGGAGGGCTGGTCAGCCCGCGGCGGGCTCGGTGGACGCGTCGACGTCCTCCGAGTCCTGGAAGTCCGCGACCTTCAGCGGGGTGCTGCTCGAGGTGTGGGTGCCGTCACCGAGCTGGCCCGGGCCGCCGGAGCCCCAGCACCACGCGTCACCTGCGGTGTCGACGCCACAGGAGTGGTAGATGCCGGTGTCGATGCTGACGAGCTCGATCCCGTCCTCGAGGACCACCTGCACCGGCCGGTTGCTGTCGACCGTGGTGCCGTCGCCGAGCTGTCCGATGACGTTGCCGCCCCAGCACCACGCCTCGCCGTCGGCGTTGATGCCGCAGGTGTGGTAGCCGCCGCCGGCACTGACGCTGGTGAAGGCCCCGGACTCCTCGGTGATGACCTCCAGGGGAGTCGGGCTGCCGACGACGGAGTCGTCGCCGATGCCGAGCTGGCCGTACCTGTTGCTGCCCCAGCACCAGGTCACGCCGTCGGTGTCGATGCCGCAGGAGTGGGTACCGCTGGGGCCGATGAGACTGGCGAAGTCGTGCCCCTCTGCGGACGGGCCGGGGACCGTGCGCCCCGTGAAGGTGCCGTCACCGAGCTGGCCCATGTCGTTGCGACCCCAGCACCAGGCCTGGTCGGAGTCGTCGAGCGCGCAGCTGTAGCCGAAGTGGGCGCTGACGCTGGTGAAGGTCTGGCCACCGACCACCGGAGCAGGGGTGCTGCGGTTGACCTTCGTGCCGTCGCCGAGCTGCCCGGTGTTGTTGCGGCCCCAGCACGACACCTGACCGGCAGGGCCGTCGACGAGACCACAGGTCTGGAAGAAGCCGGCCGAGAGGCTGCTGAACGCCTCGCCACCGAGCACCGCCTGAGGGGTGTTGCGGTGGACGGTGGTGCCGTCGCCGACCTGGCCGAACTCGTTGCGGCCCCAGCACCACGCGGCACCGTCGGTGGCGACACCACAGGTGTGGTTCCGGCCGAGGGTGAGGCTGGTGAAGGTGAGGTCGGTGGCCACCCGGGTAGGGGTGTAGCGCCTCTCCTCGGTGCCGTCACCGAGCTGACCGAAGTCGTTGAGTCCCCAGCACCACGCGGCGCCCTCGGTGTCGAGGCGACAGGTGTGGTGGCCACCCGTGACCGCGGGTCCGGACGGCTGCGATGCCGCCGCCGCTGCCACCGGGGCCGCGGTGGCGGTCACGGCCGAGACTCCGGCCAGCGCCGACGCCGCCAGGACCGAAAAGCACATTGCGTGAACTATTCGACGCACGTGAATACTCCTTGGTTCGTTGGGATCAAACGGCTGGGAGTTTGCCAGGAACCATTTCAGGAGCACAAATATGAGTAATGTTCACTGAACATCACTCATATTTCCCTCATATCCATTGAGGTGCCGATTCTTCGACGCCCATGTACTCCACACCATGCGTGGGTCTCGTCGCAGCGAGTCGGAGAAATGAGACGGGACGAAGAACGTGACGCCGACGGCGGTGACGACGACCACACCCGGCACGGAGACCGGAGATCGGGACGGCGGAACCCGGACCGCCGGTCCCAGGGCCCTCCGATTGACAGGCCGCGGGTCGCCTGTTGGGCTGGGAGACATGACCGCTCGTCTTCGGCGCCTGGCCCCCGTCCTCGTCCTCCTGCTCGCGTTGGGGCCATGGCAGCCGGCAACGGCCGCCGTCCCGGGCCCCGAGGCGGAGCCGCCGGCCGCGGCCGCCCTCGCACCGGACGGTGCCGACGAGCATGGACAGCTACGGGTCTGCGGCCTGCAGCTGTGCGGCGAGAACGGCGAGGTGGTGCAGCTGCGCGGCATGAGCAGCCACGGCCTCCAGTGGTACGCCGACTGCATGAACGACGCCTCGCTCGACGCCCTCGCCGAGGACTGGCAGGCGAACGTGGTGCGGCTCTCGACGTACGTCCAGGAGGGCGGCTACGAGACCGACCCGGAGGGGTTCACCCAGCTGGTGGGGCGGCTGATCGAGGCCGGCACCGCGCGGGGCCTGTACATCGTCGTCGACTGGCACATCCTGAGCCCCGGCGACCCGTACCAGAACCTCGACCGCGCCGAGCGCTTCTTCACCGACATCGCCGGCCGGTACGGCGGCCAGGACAACCTGCTCTACGAGATCGCGAACGAGCCCAACGGTGTGAGCTGGGGCTCGATCGCGTCGTACGCCGAGGACCTCATCCCCACCATCCGGGCGACCGACCCGGAGACCCCGGTCATCGTCGGCACCCGGGCCTGGTCCTCGCTCGGGGTCTCGGAGGGCGCCGACGAGTCGGAGGTCGTGCAGCGGCCGGTGCGAGCGGACAACGTCCTGTACTCCTTCCACTTCTACGCCGCCTCCCACCGCGAGGCCTACCTGGACAGCCTCCGGCGCGCCTCGGAGCAGGTCCCGATGATCGTCACCGAGTTCGGCACCCAGGACTACTCCGGCGACGGCGGCAACGACTTCGCCATGGCCGACCGGTACATCCAGCTGATGAACGACCGCTCCATCGGGTGGATCAGCTGGAACTACTCCGACGACCACCGCTCCGGCGCCGTCTTCGAGCCCGGCACCTGCCCGGGAGGCTCCTACGCGGGGACCTCCCGGCTCAAGCCCGCCGGGGTGTGGGTGCGCGACCAGCTGCGCAGCGCGGCCACCGGCTGACGAGCTGGCCGGGGTGACATAGTGCACGGGTGCGTGCCTTCCGCTGCCGGGTCTGCGACTCCCCCCTGTTCTTCGAGAACTCGGTGTGCACCTCGTGCGGCACCTCGCTCGCGTTCTCGCGCGAGGAGCGGGCCATCGTCCCGCTCGACGACCAGGGCCGGTACGTCGACTCCGCCGGCGCGGTCTGGCACGTCTGCCGCAACCTCGACCTCAACGGATGCACCTGGCTCACCCGCACCGCCGGCGGCCAGTGCTCCTCGTGCGACCTCACCCGCACCCGCCCCGCGGACGACGACGAGGTCGGTCTCCCGCAGCTGCGGGTCACCGAGGGCGCCAAGCGACACCTCGTCGTCGAGCTCGACACCCTCGGGTTCCCGGTCGTCGGGAAGGCCGAGGACGAAGAGAACGGGCTGGCCTTCGACCTGCTCTCCAGCGTCGACGAGAACGTCGTCATCGGACACGCGGACGGTGTCGTGACCATCGACCTCGCCGAGTCCGCCGACGACCAGCGCGAGAAGGTCCGCGTCGAGCTGGACGAGCCGTACCGCACGATGCTCGGACACTTCCGGCACGAGGTCGGCCACTACTACGACGGGCAGCTGGTCACCGACGGTCCGCTGCGCGAGCGCTACCGCGAGCTCTTCGGGGACGAGCGCACCGACTACCAGGCAGAGATCGACCGGCACTACGCCGACGGCCCGCCGGCGGACTGGGCGCAGCGGTTCATCTCGCAGTACGCGACGATGCACCCGTTCGAGGACTTCGCCGAGTGCTTCGCCCACTACCTGCACATCTGCGACACCGTCGACACCGCCGCCGCACAAGGACTGCTCACGGTGTCGCCGTCGGCGTTCTCGAGCTTCCGCGACCTCGTCGTCGGGGTGTGGATGCCGCTCTCGACCGCGCTCAACCAGATCAACCGCTCGATGGGCAAGGACGACCTCTACCCCTTCGTCATCCCCGACGCCGTGCTCGACAAGCTCGACTTCGTGGCGTCCGTCGTCCCCGGGTCGGAGGCACCCGGTGCCGCGGCGCAGCAGCCGTCACAGGCCCCCGAGGTCCCCGGCCCTGCGCCGGCGAAGGACGCCCGGGACGCCGCCCGCTCCGAGAGCCGCCGCCGCGGGTTCCTCCGCCGCCGCCGCGGCTGAGCCCGGCCCGCGCGGCGGGCGACGCCCCGGCGTCTGACACGCGACCGGTACACGGCAGGGACCGCGCCGGGACGTCGGTGCGCGAGCGTGCGCGATGTGACCACCGTGCAGACCACGCAGGACCCCGTCGGGCACGACCGGCAGGCAGCACACCACCCCGCCCTCGACGGGCTCCGCGGCGCAGCCGTGCTGGCGGTGCTGCTCTTCCACACCGGTGTCCTGCCGGGGGGCTTCCTCGGCGTCGACCTGTTCTTCGTCCTGTCCGGCTACCTCATCACCGGCCTGCTGCTGCGCGAGATCCGGGACTCCGGACGGGTCGCCTGGGGCGCCTTCCTGGCGCGGCGTGCCCGGCGCATCCTCCCCGCGCTCGCCGTCGTCGTGGTCACCGTGACGCTCGTGGTCCGAGCGGCGGGTCCGCGCGACCTCGTCCGCACCACCCTCGCGGACGGCCCGTGGGTGCAGGCCAACCTCCTCAACTGGCACCTCGTGGCGGTGGACGCCGGCTACTGGGAGCACGCAGGGGTGCTCCGGGTCTTCGAGCACCTGTGGAGCATCGCCGTGGAGGAGCAGTTCTACGCCGTGTGGCCGCTCGTGGTCCTGCTCGTCGCCCGTGGCCGGACCCGGCCCGACCACCGCGTCGCCCTCGTCGCGACCGTGCTCTGCATCCTCTCGTTCGCCTGGATGGCGGCCCTCGCCGGAGCCGGGGACCCGACGAGGCCGTACATCGGCACGGACACGCGGGCGTCCTCGCTGCTCCTCGGGGCGGTGAGCGCCACCGCCCCGGTCGCCCGGGCGCGGGCGCGGAGCGTCCGGGCCCTGGCGCGGACGTGCGTGCCGCCCGGGGCCGTCGCGCTGTTGCTCCTCGCCGGCATCCTCGCGTCCTGGTTCCTCGTCCGGGGCGAGGAGTCCCCGGCGCTCTTCCGAGGAGGGATGCTCGTGCACTCCGCCGCCTCCGCCGCACTCGTCGGATGGTGTGTCGACGCGCCCGGCACCGCCGTCGCCCGGCTGCTGGGCCGGGGCCTGCCGGTCCGGCTCGGCCGGCTCTCGTACAGCCTCTACCTGTGGCACTGGCCGGTCGTCGTGCTCGGGTCGGTGTGGCTGCCCGGGGCGACGGGCTGGGCCGGCGCGGCGGTGTTCGGTGGCGTGTCGACACTGCTGGCGGCGGTGTCGAAGCGCTTCGTGGAGGACCCGGTGCGCTTCCGGGCACGGTGGGCCAGGGGATGGACCGGCGCGCTGGTGCTGCTCGGCGTGAACGTCGGTGTCGCCCTGCTGTGGGTGCTGCTGCCCGGGCCCGACACCCCGGTCATCGACGTCTCGCGGCTGGAGCCGGCGGTGGACCCGCAGACCCCGTGAGAGCGGTCAGGGCTCGGGGGCGAGCGGACAGGTGCGCGGCCGGGCGGACCGGGCGGTGGGGATCGTGAAGTCGATGACGACCGTCGCCCGAGGTGAGCCCCCGTGCTGGACGTGCGACGCCCACGCGGTGCACACGATCTGGTCGACGCCCGCCGCAGTCACGTCGGTGGGCGCGAGCGGGACCCGCAGCGTGACCCGCTCGGGGCTCGTCGTCACGACGACACGCGTGACGGACGTCTCGGCGATGCCCGTCCTCGACCCGGAGCCCCCCGGCCCGACGAGCAGCAGCTGGACGGCGTCGGCGACCGTCCCCAGGGAGCCGGTCTCGCGCACCCTCGGCTGCAGGTCGCCGTCGTCGTCGAGGAAGTACAGCGTCGGCCCCGGCGCGACACCGGTGGGTGCCTGGCCGGCCCCCGTGACACCGGTGGACGGGATCGAGCAGCCCGCCAGCAGCAACGCCCCGAGCACGGCGGCCGCACGCACCCCGCTCATGACCCCGCCCCCGCTCTCGGCAGCCGCAGCGTGAACCGGGCGCCCGCCTCCGGGTCGTTGTCGCCGGTCAGCACACCCCCGTGCAGCACGGCGCTCTCCCACGCGAGGGACAGGCCCAACCCACTCCCGGGCGTGGGTCGCGCGCCGGTGCCGTCGCCACGGCTGCGCGCCGGGTCGCCCTTGGAGAAGCGGTCGAACGCGTGCTCCAAGGCGTCGGCCGAGAGGCCGGGGCCCGAGTCGCGCACCACGACCACCACGTCGTCCGCCTCGGAGCGGACCTCGACCAGCACCGGCCGGGCACCGTGGGTGAGGGCGTTGCCGACGAGGTTCGCGACGATGACGTCGAGACGACGGCCGTCCAGCACCGCCCACACCTGTGCGTCGGGTGCCGGCACCCGGAGGTCGACCTCGCCGAGCCACCCTCGCGCGTGCAGCGTCCGGCGCACCGCCTCGACGACGTCGAGCCGGTCCAGCTGCAGCCGCGCCGTGCCGGCGTCGAACCTCGCCACCTCCATGAGGTCCTCGACGAGCCGGACGAGCCTGGCCGTCTCGGCCACGGCGAGCCGCGCGGACTCGCGGGCGTCCTCGTCCAGGTCGTCCACGGCGTCGTCGAGCACCTCGACGACCGCGCTCAGCGTGCTCAGCGGCGTGCGCAGCTCGTGGGACACGTCCGCGGCGAAGCGGCGCGCGTCCGTCTGCAGGCGCTGCAGCCGCGTCACCGAGTCCTGCACCGCGTCGGCCATCCCGTTGACCGTCCGGGTGAGGTCCGCGAGCTCGTCCGCCCCCCGCGGCTCGGAGCGCGCCTGCAGGTCCCCCGCGGCGATCCGCGTCGCCGTGTCCCGGAGCCGGCGCACCGGGCGGAGCACCGTCCCCGCGGCGGCCAGGGCCAGCAGCACCGCCACCGGCAGGGTCACCGCCGTCGTGGCGACCACCGTCCGGGTCATCCGGTCGAGCTGGTCCTGGACCTCCGCCAGGTCCTGCACGACGAACACCTCCACCCCGGACGGACGCGCCGAGCCGTCCGGCGCGGTGGCGAGCACCGGCACGCCCACCACGAGCCACGCACCCTCGGGAACGCGGACCCGCTGGGTCACCACACCGTCGCCCGTCCGCACCGCGCCGCGCAGGGCGTCGGTCACGAGGGCGGTGCGCGCCTCGGCGGCCGACCTCCGGTCCCGGAAGGTCACCACGGCGTCCGGCCCGACGGCGCCGGCCGCCCGGTCCAGCGACTCCTGGTCGGGCGGGTAGGTGAGCGTCGGCGCGACGGCCGACACCTGGTCGACGGTCGAGCGAACCACCTGCCGCTCGTACGAGTCGACCAGGGACCGGCTCGCCGAGGCCGCGGCCGCCCACACCGCCGCGCCGACACTGAGCATCGCCACCAGGGCGGACGCCGCCACGAGCCGTGCGCGAAGCCCCCGCAGCCGTGGGCGCAGTCTCACCCGGGGCCTCAGACCGGGCCGAAGCGGTAGCCGAAACCGCGAACGGTCTGGACGAACACCGGGCTCGCCGGGTCCGGCTCGACCTTGGTGCGGAGGCGACGCACGCTGTTGTCGACGAGCCGCGAGTCGCCGAGGTAGTCGTGGTCCCAGACCTCCTCCAGCAGCTGCTGGCGGGTGAAGACCCGGCCCGGCGCGGCCGACAGCGTCAGCAGGAGCCGCAGCTCGATCGGCGTCATCGGCACGACGTGACCCTGCAGGGTCACGGTGAGCGACGTGGTGTCGATCCTCAGCTCGCCGTGGGCCCGTACGCCTTCCCCGCTGCTGACGCTCCGGCGGAGCACGGCCCGGATGCGCGCGTCGAGCACGGTGGGCTGGACGGGCTTGACGACGTAGTCGTCGGCCCCGGCCTCCAGCCCTCCCACGACGTCGAAGTCGTCCCCCCGAGCGGTCACCATGACCACCGGCAGGTCGTCGACCCGCCGGATGCGCCGGCACACCTCGACACCGTCGATGCCGGGCAGCATGAGGTCGAGCACGACGATCTCCGGGCGGGACGTCTCGATCGCCGCCAGCCCCTCCTCGCCGGTCCCCGCCACGCGGACGTCATGGCCGTGCCGGGACAGCGCGAGCTGCATGCCCCGACGCAGCATCGCGTCGTCCTCGATGAGCAGAACCGACGCCATCCCCGCAGTATCGCGGTCGGCGACGGCACGAGGAGCCTGGCTCCTCGTCTGCGACACGACTGACACGTTCCGGCGGGGTGGGTGCGACATCCGGCGGGCAGCGTCGTCGCCATGAGAACACCACGACAGCTCCTGCCCGTCCTCGCCGGCCTCGCCGCCGTCACCATCGCCACCACGAGCGCCTGCGGTGCCCCGGACGACTCCGGACCGACCACCGGCGCCCCCGTCCGGCTCGACCCGCCCGGGTCCGGGCCGAGCCGGGTGGTCCAGCTCGGCGACTCCGTCTCCGTGGGCCTGGGCGAGCCGCTGGGCGCGGCCTTCGCCGCCGCCGGCGTCACGTTCTCCTCCAGGGCGTCCGAGGGCGGGGGCAACGTCGTCGGGCCCAACGCGGAGGAGACCTGGCGGACCCTGCCGGATGTCGTCGGGTCGGCCCGGCCGAGCACCGTCGTCTACCAGCTGACCACATTCGACTGGGGCACCGAGAAGGAGCAGCGCGCCGCGTACCAGCGTCTCCTGGACGAGACCCGCGCCGTGGACGCACAGCTCGTCCTGGTCTCGATGCCGCCCATCGAGCCCGACGACTTCTACGCCCCCCACATGGACGAGCTCGACCACGCGGCCGAGGCGGCCCGGTCGGTGGCCGACGGCTCCGAGGGTGCCGCGACCTTCCTCGACGCCTCCGCGGTGTGGGGGGAGGACTACCGGCGCACCGTCGACGGGGTCGTGGACCGCAGCACCGACGGCATCCACGTCTGCCCGCAGGGGGCCGCGCGCTACACCGTGTGGCTCCTCGACGCCCTGGGCGACCTCTACCCGGAGTTCACGCCTCCGCCGGCCGAGGAGTGGGCCGACACCGGATGGGCCGACAGCGACCGCTTCGTCGGCTGTTGACCCGCCGCACCCCCGGCCGGGCACCCTCGGCGCCCGCGGCACACCGGCGTCCACTAGCCTCCGCCTGATGTTCCCTGTCGGTGGCGTGGCCGTGATGCTGCTCGGAGCCGTGCTGTCGGGCCTGCTGGCCCTCAGCCTGGCCATGCTGCTGCGCCGTCGTTTCGGTGTGCTGTGGGCGTTCGCGGCCTGTGGCTTCCTCTGGTCGCTCGTGGTCGTCGCGCTCGTGACTCTCATCCCCTACGAGGGCGCCCCCGGGGTGATCCCCGCCGACCAGGCCCAGACGATGTGCTCGTTCGACTACGGCGGCCCGGCGCCGGAGGGCTTCTGGATCTTCTCCAGTGGCCAGCGCACCCTCAACACCGCCCTCTTCGTGCCCTCCGGGGTGCTCATGGTCGTGATGCTGGCGCGCTGGCGCTCCGCGTGGGTCCTCGTGCCGCTCGGTCTCGCCGGGCTCGTGGCCTACTCCATCGGCATCGAGGTCACCCAGCTGGCGCTGGCCCGGCTGGACCGAGCGTGCGACGTCACGGACATGGTCGACAACGTCACCGGCGCGCTGTTCGGGGTGGCGATCGGCCTGCTCCTCGTCGTGCTGCTCCGGCCGTGGCGGCACCGTCGCGGCCGGAAGGGTTGACCCGTCAGGTCATCCCGTGCTTGGCCAACGGGTGCGCCAGCTCGCGCTCCTCGTAGGCCAGGTGGGACAGGAGCACGTCGGTGAACAGGTCGACGACCGTGCGCAACCGCTCCAGCGCGCCGTCCTCCTCGGCGACGAGCGCCACGAGGGCGCGGTCGACGTCGTCGAGCACGTCGTGGATGACCTCGTGCTCCTCCTCGAGCCGGGTGACGACCGGCACCGAGGCCGGGTCGGCCCACCGCAGGTGCGGCAGCATCGCCTGGTCCTCGAGGGTGTGGTGGCCGGTGACGACCCGGCAGTACGACTCGCAGTAGGCCCCGAGCGTCCACTGGTTCTGCCGCATCGTCATCGCGTTGACGGCCGACCGGGCCGAGCCCACCGAGCGCATCCCGCGCGCCACCTGGTCGACGACGTCGCGCACCTGGGTCAGCTCGGCGCGGAGGTGGTCGTGGACGTCCTTGAGGTGCTGGGCGGCCGCGACCTCGGCCGCGGTGTACTCGGCACCCTCCGGCACCGGGTAGGTGGGGCGCGTCGACTCGTCCCAGGGCAGGTCGGCCGAGAGGCGGGCGCCGTCGTCGGGGGTCGGCACGAACCGGGGGGCCTGCGTGGTGCGCGGACCCCGCCGAGAGGCCTCGGGGACGGCGGCGGGAACGGTCGCGCCGGACCGGTCGTCGCCGGGCTCCGCCGCACTCCTCCGGCCGGCCGCCACGAGCTCGCGGGCCGCGGGCACGACCTCCTGGGCCCACACCCGGGCGAGCATCGGGTCGTCGGTCCCGAGGACGAAGGTCGACATCCCGAGCCCGAGGGTCAGCCCGGCGAGCTGCTCGGGCCAGTCCCGGGGCTGCCCCTGGAGGCCGCTGGCCCCGGGACGGCCGGGAAAGACGTTGTACATCCGGCGGACGTCCTCGGGGGCGCGGCCGGCGGCGACCGCCGCGTCGTCGATGCGCTCGTTCATCGGCCCGAGGGCGTCGGGGTCGGCGTAGCCCATGGACGGCAGCCAGCCGTCGGCCAGCTGCCCGGTGAGGCGCAGCATCCGTGGGCCGTACGCGCCGAGCCACAGCTGGACGGGGTGCACGGGCGCCGGTCCGGCGTGCAGCCCGGAGACGCGGTAGTGCTCGCCGTCGACCCGGACCGAACCGGTGCGGGCCCATGTCCCGCGGATGACCTGGACGGCCTCCACGAGGGCGTCGACCGCCTCCTTCGGCGTGCGGCGCGGTCCCCCGGCCGCCTCGATCGCGTCCCAGAAGGCCCCGGCCCCCAGGCCGAGCTCGGCGCGGCCGCCGGTGAGGACGTCGAGCGTCGCGACGGACCTCGCGAGCACGACGGGCGGCCGGAGCGGCAGGTTCGCGACGTTGAGCCCGAGCCGGACGGCGGTCGTCCGCGCCCCGATGACCGAGAGCAGCGTCCACGCGTCGAGGTGGCGTGCCTGGTACGGGTGGTCCTGGAGGGTGACGAGGTCGAGACCGAGGACGTCGGCCAGCTGCGCGAGCTCGAGGACACGGTCGGACGACGCTGCGTCCGGTGTGGGGAACAGGC
This sequence comes from Phycicoccus sp. CSK15P-2, assembly GCF_016888005.1. Lineage (GTDB taxonomy): Bacteria > Actinomycetota > Actinomycetes > Actinomycetales > Dermatophilaceae > Phycicoccus. The sequence continues at coordinate 11,835 of NZ_JAFDVE010000038.1, forward strand.
CGAACTCGAGCTCGTGCCCGTAGTCCGTCACGGAGTGTCGTCCTCGTCCGGCGCCACCGGGCGGGCGCCGCCCACCCCCTCGTCGCGGACCACCGGGGGGAGCCGTCCCTCGTCGCCGTAGCCGCCGAGGAGCTCGGCCATGGCCAGGTGCGGCTTCGCCTCCGACGCGCGGCCCTGACGCTGCAGGACGCGCCCGAGGAGCAGGTTGGCGTAGGCCTCGTCCGGGTCGTCGACGAGGATCGCGCGGGTCACCCGCTCGGCCCGGCCCAGCTGCGCGGAGTGGTAGTAGGAGCGAGCCAGGAGCAGCCGTAGCTCGGTGGTGCCGTGCAGCGGCGGCTCGAGGGCGCTGGCGTCGACGAGGGCCGAGAGCTCCTCGGCCGCGGCCTGGAACTCGCCGTGCTCGTAGAGGCCCCGCGCCCGCTGGTAGCGCTCGGCCATGCCGGTCTCGGGCGTGCTCATGCGCCGCACAACGCCCTGTGCCGCGCGCTCATTCCGTCGTCCTCCCGGGCCGCTCCCCCGCGCCGTCCTCGGGCGGGGCGAGGTCCCGGGCGGGTCGGCCGAGCACGGCCGCGGCCCGGTCGGCGAGCTCGGCACCTGCTCCGTCGTAGAGCTGGAGGCCGGTGTGGGCGCCGCCGTCCATCGCCGTGGCGAGGTCGTCGTCGTGCTGGGCCACGACGGCGACCGTGCCGCCGTAGCCGTTGCCCCGCAGCTGCTCGAGGGCGTCGAGGTTGTTCCCGTGGAAGGGCATCGCGAGCACGACGAGGTCGATGTGGCCGAACGGGCGGTCGGCCCAGATCTCGGGGTCCGTGGCGTCCGCCTCCACGAAGACGAAACCCTCCCCGGCGAGCGCCCGGCACCGCTCCCGCGAGGCCTCCACACCGACCACCCGCAACCCGTACCCCTCGGAGAGCCGCTCGTACGCCGACCGCCCGACCCGGCCCATCCCGAGCACGGCGACGCCGGCCGCACCGAGGTCGAGCGGGCGGTCCTCGGGATGGGTGCGCCCCACCGGCCGGTCCGGCAGCAGCCGCCGCAGGGCGTGCGAGAGGTACTCGGGGTGCCGCCCCGGGAGCGAGGTGAGGACGAAGCTCGCGGCCACGGCGGTGGCGACGACCCGGATCCACTCCGGCGCGAGCATCTCCTCGGGCGCGAGGGCGAGGACGATGAGCCCGAACTCGGAGAAGTTCGCGAGCGCGACCCCGGTGAGCACGGCCGTCCGGCGCCGCAGGCCGGCGAGCCACAGCAGCGCCGCGAACCCGAGGGCCTTGAGCGGCAGGAGGAGCAGGAGGGCCAGGCCGAGCGCGAGCTCGGTCGCGCTCGGCAGCCCCCCGAGGCCGATCGCGACGAAGAACCCCACGAGCAGCAGGTCCTTGAGGGCGAAGATGCTCTTCGAGAGCTCGTCGGAGGTGGCGTGCCCGGCGAGCAGCATCCCCATGACGAGAGCCCCGAGGTCACCCTTGACGCCGGCCGCGTCGAAGAGCGCGTAGCCCGGGGCGAGGGCGACGACAACGCCGAACAGCGCGAGCAGCTCACCGTGGCCGACGACCCCCAGGACGCGCCGCAGCAGGACCGCACCCGGGACGACGAGGACGAGGAGGACGGCCCACGGGCTCGGCGGACGGGCCTCGGCGGTCGCGAGGAAGAGGACCGCCGCGACGTCCTGGACCACGAGGATGCCGATCGCCGTGCGTCCCCCGAAGGACCGCGACGTCCCGCGCTCCTCGAGCACCTTGATGACGACGACGGTGCTGGAGAACGACAGGGCGAACCCGACGAGCAGCCAGGTACCCGTGCCGTCACCGGTGAGCCCGAGCCCCAGGGTTCCCAGCGCGGCGAGCGCGCCGGTGGCCGCGAGGGTCGAGCCGACGAGGTGGGCCGTCGCGGTCCCCCAGACCTCCCGCCGGAGCAGGCCGCGGACGTCGACCTTGAGCCCCACGGCGAAGAGGAGGACCGTGACGCCGAGGTCGGCCATGACGTCGAGGAACGGCTGCGGCCCGATGCCCCCGGCGCGCAGGGCGAACCCCGCGACGAGGAACCCGACGAGCGGCGGCAGGCGGACCGCGGACGCCACGAGGCCGCCGACGAGCGCGGCGAGCAGGATGGCGGTCGTCGCGTCCAACGTCTCCTCCTCGCGGTGGGCGCCCTCGACTGGCGTCCATCTTTCCAAACCGGGCCGGTCGCGGCAGGCTGTCGGGTGCAGGGCCGAGAGGGGTCGCCAGGATGGACTGGTACCGCGAGCACGTCCTGGACGCCGGCAGGTCCGGGGCGTTGTGGCTGCTCGTCGCGTTCGTCGTCACCTACGCCGCGACGCGCTGGGTCACGACGAGCATCCGCCGCCGGGCGGCCCGGGCCGAGGAGACCGGGGACGCCCGCGGGAGGCGCACGCCGATCCAGGACGTCCACATCGGGGGCGTGCATGTCCACCACCAGGTGTGGGGCATCCTCCTCGTGCTCCTGTCCGGCATGCTCGTCATCCGCTTCGACCCGGACACGCCCCTCCTCGAGGTGGCGTCCGTGGTCTTCGGTGCCGGGGCCGCCCTGGCGCTCGACGAGTTCGCCCTGTGGCTGCACCTCGAGGACGTCTACTGGAGCGAGCAGGGCCGCAAGTCCATCGACGCGGTCATGGTCGCCGGGGTCGTCGTGCTCGTCGTCATGGTCGGCACCTCGCCGATCGGCATCGACCCTTCCGTCGAGGACGTCTGGTGGGCCGTGGTCTTCTCCCTCACCCTCCACCTGACCCTCGTCGTCGTCACCGCCCTCAAGGGCAAGGTCGTCACGGCGATGATCGGCCTGCCGTCCCCCTTCTTCTCCTTCGTCGGGTCCATCCGGCTCGCCCAGCCCGACTCCTTCTGGGCTCGCCGCTTCTACCGCGACCGGCCGGCGAAGCTGGAGCGGGCGCAGGCCCGGATGGACCGCGTCCTCGCCCGCCGCGAACGGCTGCGCGACGTCCTCTCGGGAGGCCGGCCGGGACGGTCCTGAGTGGGTCCGCACGGCGGGCGGCTTCGTTTGGCAGGATCGTGACGTGTCCGCACCCGACGCCCGGACGGACCGGCAGCGCGCCCCGCGTTCGTCCCGGTCCGGACGCTTCGCGACGTCCGCGAAGGCCGTCGCGCGGGGTGGCTCGGCGGGGGTCCGCGCGGTCGGGCGCGGCGGGCGTGCCGTGGGGCGGGGAGGGCGTGCCGTGGGGCGGCGCTTCCGCAGCTTCGCCGCCGCGGACGGCGCCGCCGACACCGGGCTGGCCCGGCTCACCGAGCTGCACGCCGTCAACGTCGCCGGCGACGCCGCGGTCACGGTCTCGCTCGCCGGCACGGTCTTCGCGATGCCCACCGACGAGGCCCGCGGACGGGTCGCCCTGTTCCTCCTGCTCACGATGGCGCCGTTCGTCGTCCTCGCCCCGCTCATCGGCCCGCTCCTCGACCGGTTCCGGCACGGTCGGCGCTGGGCCCTCGGCACGACCCTCGCGGTCCGCGGCTTCCTCGCCTGGGTGCTCGCCACGGCGGTCGTCGAGGAGAGTGCCTGGCTCTTCCCGGCCGCGCTCGGCTGCCTCGTCGGGTCGCGGTCCTACGCCGTCGCCCGGGCCGCCGCCGTCCCGCGGCTACTCCCCGCCGACATCACCCTCGTCACGGCCAACTCCCGCCTCAACATCGCCGGCATCATCGGGATGGCCCTGGGCGGCGGGATCGCGGGCGCGGCCTCGGGCGTCGGGCCGGAGTGGTCGCTGCGCGTCGCGTTCGTCGTCTTCGTCGTCGCGACCGTGCTCTCCATCCGCCTCCCGGCCCGGGTCGACTCCAGCGTCGGCGAGGTCGACGTCGACGGCACGCCCGTCCACCGCGAGCCCATCGACGAGCCCGAGCGCGGCGCCCGGCGGATGCGCGCGCTGCCGGTGCCGGTGCGGTACGTCCTGTGGCTGACCACCGGTGCCCGGATGCTCTCCGGGTTCCTCACGCTCTTCCTCATGTTCCTCATGCGCGAGGCGCCGCTGAACGGCTGGAGCGGCCCGTTCGTCCTCGGCGTCGTCATCGGCGCCGCCGGGGTCGGCAACGCGGTCGGCTCGCTCGTCGGCAACCGGAAGCACACGCCCGACCCGGCCCTCATGGCCACCGTCGTCGCGGCGGTCGCCGTCGTCGCGACGGTGCTCGCCGCGGCCCTCTACTCGCTGTGGGCGCTCGTCCTACTCGGCCTCGCGGCGGGCGTCTACGGACAGCTCGGCAAGCTGTGCCTCGACGCCCTCGTCCAGCGCGACGTCCCGGACCGCACCCGGGCGCGGGTGTTCTCGTGGTCCGAGACGATCCTCCAGGCGTTCTGGGTCGTCGGGGGGAGCATCGGCATCCTCGTCCCGCTCGAGCCCACCCTCGGGTTCACGGTCGTCACGGTCGTCGTGCTCGCGGCCGGCCTGCTCGCCGTCCGCTCGCGTCACACGGCCCGGACACCGGCGACCGACCCCGTCCCCGACCCGCGCCCGCCGACCACCTCGGGGGCCCCGTCGGACGCGTCCTAGGGTTGGCCGGGTGACCACCTCCGAGACCTCGTCACCGGAGGTCGCTCGTCGGCTCCGGGTCCTCGGGGTCGTCTTCACCCTCCTGCTTGTGATGGGGGTGGTCCTGACGTTCCTCAGCGGCGAGCTGACCACCGTGCGACGCGTCGTCGCAGAAAGCGGCGCCTGGGGACCGGTCGTCTACGTGGGCCTGCACGCGGTGCTCACCCTGCTCCCGGTCCCGAAGAACCTCCTCGCCGGCATCGCCGGGGCCGTGTTCGGCCTGGCCACCGGTGTCGTGTGGTCCTGGTCGGGATCGATGCTGAGCGCGCTGCTCGGCTTCGTCGTCGCCCGCAACCTCGGCCACGACACCGTCGCGACGCTGACCGGCCCCCGGGTGGAGCGGGTCCGGCGGATCCTGCGCGACGAGGGCCTGTTCGCGGTGCTCGTCGCCCGGCTCACACCCTTTGTACCCTTCACGATCATCAACTACGCCGCCGGTGTCAGTCCTGTCTCCCGGCGGGTGTTCGTGCTGGGGACCGCCGTCGGGGTGGTGCCCGGCACGGTGGCGTACGTCGCCATCGGGGCGTCGGCCGGCGGGAACGTGACGACGGCCGTCCTCGCCGGGGCCGCCGGCCTCGTCCTCCTCGCGCTCACCTTCGTCGCCACCCGGCTACTGCGCCGGGGCTGAGCCACCTTCGACAGCCGTCACCTCGGACGTGCGGAGGCCGCGTCCACCGGGTACGAGCGGAGCGAAGGGCCGGTGAGCGCCGGCCCGCCGCGACGAAGGAGAGACGTCCGTGACCCGATTCGGCTTCACCCTGATGACCGAGCAGAGCGGCCCCAAGGAGCTCGTCGACGCCGCCGTGCGTGCCGAGGACGCCGGCTTCGACCTGCTCGTCTCGAGTGACCACTACTCCCCGTGGCTCACCGAGCAGGGCCACGCCCCGTACGCCTGGACGGTCCTCGGTGCGGTGGCCCAGGTGACGTCGCGCGTCGAGCTCGCGACGTACGTCACCTGCCCGACGATGCGCTACCACCCGGCGGTCGTCGCCCAGAAGGCCGCGACCCTGCAGATCCTGGCCGACGGGCGGTTCACGCTGGGACTGGGCTCCGGCGAGAACCTCAACGAGCACGTCATCGGGCAGGGCTGGCCACCGGTGGCCCGGCGCCAGGACATGCTCGCCGAGGCGGTCGAGGTCATCCGCGCCCTGCACACCGGAGAGCTGACGACGTACCGCGGCGAGTACTTCGACGTCGACTCCGCCCGCATCTGGGACGTGCCGGAGCAGGGCGTCGACATCGGCGTCGCGGTCAGCGGGCGTGAGGGCATCGGACGGTTCGGGCCGTTGGCCGACCACCTCATCGCCGTCGAGCCGGACGGCGAGCTCGTCAGCGACTGGAACGAGCTCGCCGGCTCGACCATCGGCTCCGGGGCCCGCGCGATCGGGCAGATCCCGATCTGCTGGGACCCGTCGAGGGACGCCGCCGTCACCCGCGCGCACGAGCAGTTCCGCTGGTTCGCGGGAGGCTGGAAGGTCAACGCCGACCTGCCGACTCCGATGGGCTTCAGCGGCGCGACGCAGTTCGTCCGCGAGGAGGACGTCGCCGAGTCCATCGCGTGCGGGCCGGACCTGGACCACATCGTCGAGTCCGTCGCACCGTTCTGGGAGGCCGGCTTCACCGACGTCGCACTCGTGCAGATCGGTGGCGACACCCAGCAGCGCTTCCTCGACGAGGTGGCTCCCGAGCTGCTCGAGAAGCTACGCGCCGCCGCCCGGGGCTGACCCGGCCGGCCGGGGCTGACCCGGCCGTCCGGGTCGGGCGCCGTTCGTCGTTCGCGACGGTCGACCAGGGGCGCCGGGTCAGCCCGCGGTGAGGGCCTCCGCGACGGCCGGGCGCAGGGCCGTGGCCTGTCGGCCGAGCAGCGCCTCGAGGTCGGCGGTCGGGACCCGCAGCTCACCCGCCGCGATGGCCCGGTCGGCGTCGGCGAAGGCCGCGTCGAGTGGCTCGGGTACCCCTGCGGCGGAGAGGATCTCGCGGAGCCGCTCGCCCGGGACGTCGGTGTAGGTGACGGTCTCGCCGATGGCCTCGGACACCGCCGCCGCGATCTCCGGCAGGGTGACCGCCTCGCCGCCGAGCTCGTAGACCTTGCCCGCGTGACCGTCCTCGGTGAGGACGACGGCCGCGGCCTCGGCGTACTCGCGCCGGGGAGCCACCGAGACCCGTCCCTCGCCGGCGGCGCCGACCATGCCGTGCTCGCGGTAGGTGTCGACCTGCCCGGTGTAGTTCTCGACGTACCACGCGTTGCGCAGGACCGTGCTGGGGACGGACGACGCTGCGAGGATCTCCTCGGTGCTCGCATGGTCCTGCATGAGCAGGGCGGAGGACGTGCTCGCGTGCGGACCCGAGGTGTAGACGAGCAGCTGTGCCCCTGCGGCCTCCGCTGCCTCGATGACGGTGCGGTGCTGCTCGACGCGGTGCGGGTCGAGCCCGGAGACGAGGAGGACCCGCTCGGCTCCCTCGAGGACGGACCGCACGGCGGCGGTGTCGTCCCGGTCCACGGCGACCACCTGCACCCCGCGTTCGGCGAGGTCCGCGAGCCGCTCGACGGCGCGGCCGGTCGCGACGAGGCGACCGGGCTCGACCCCGCGCTCGAGGAGCTGCTCGACGGTGAGCCGGCCGAGGTGGCCCGTGGCGCCGAGGACGACGATCGGGCCGGGGATGGTGGGGGTGCTCATGGCAGTGGTCCTTCCGCTGTGGGTAGCCGGGACGCGTCGCGTCCGTTCGTGGCCGGTCGACCTCGACAACTGCCCGACCATCCTTTTACTTCCCGGAGGGAAGTAGTGACCTCCAAGTACCGTGGTTACCCATGAGATACTGACCGGGTGAGCCTTCCCACCACCCTGGGACCGAACCCCTACGCCGCCGGCTGCCCCACCCGCACGGTCCTCGACCGCGTCGGCGACCGGTGGACCGTCCTCATCCTCCTCCTGCTCCGGGACCGCACCCACCGGTTCACCGAGCTCCAGCGCGGCATCGAGGGCATCAGCCCGAAGGTGCTCACCCAGACGCTCCGAGGGCTCGAGCGCGACGGCCTCGTCACCCGCGTCGTGCACGCCGAGGTGCCACCCCGGGTCGAGTACTCGCTCACCCCGCTCGGCCGAACCCTGGTCACCGCCGTCGCCGGGCTCGCCGACTGGGCCGACGCACACATCGACGAGGTCCAGACTGCCCGGGCGGCCTACGACACCCGCTGACCGACAGCGGTCAGTGCGCGGCAGCCTCCGGCGAGCGACCGCCCCGAACCCGCTGTACGAGCAGGAACACGGCCACGACGACCGCGCCGACGAGGGCACCCGCGATGGCCGAGCCCAGCGTGTTCGTCAGCCAGCCGAGCACGCCGCCGAACGCCCCGGTGGCGTCGTGCACGGCCTCCTCGGCGTGGTGGACCAGGGCGTACGGCCCGTGCCAGCCGAGCTCGTCGGCCCCGACGAGGAGGATGTGACCGCCGACCCAGAGCATCGCGACGATGCCGAGCGTCGCGAGCCCGGCGAGCACCCGCGGCATCGCCCGGACCAGGCCCTCGCCGAAGCGGCGCAGTCCGGGCGACTCCCCCTCGGCGAGGTGCAGCCCGATGTCGTCCATCTTCACGATGAGCCCGACGACGCCGTAGACGAGCGCGGTGATGAAGAAGGCCACGACGACGAGGACGACCGCGCGCGTCCAGAACGGCTCCGAGGCGACGTCGTCGAGTGCGATGACCATGATCTCGGCGGACAGGATGAGGTCGGTGCGGATCGCGCCCGACACCATCGCCTGCTCCTGCTCGGGCCCGACCGCGGCCACCGGCTCGTCGTGGCTCTCGTGGTGGGCGAGCTTCTCCCAGATCTTCTCGGCGCCCTCGAAGGCCAGGTAGGTGCCGCCGCACATGAGGATGGGCGTGAGCAGCCACGGCAGGAACTGGCTGAGCAGCAACGCGATCGGCAGAATGATCAGCAGCTTGTTGCGGATGGACCCGATGGCGATCTTCTTGACGATGGGCAGCTCGCGCTCGGGCCGCACACCGTGGACGTACCGCGGCGTCACCGCCGTGTCGTCGACGACCACCCCTGCCGCCTTGGCGCTGGCGCGCCCCGCGGCGGCGCCGACGTCATCGACCGACGCCGCAGCCAGCCGCGCGATGGCGGCGATGTCGTCGAGCAGGGCGACGAGCCCTCCGGCCATGCGTCAGGTCCTCCTGGTCGGTGGGGCGTCGCGACCGTCCGCGCCGCACCCGGGACGACAACGCTAGCGGGTGCCGGGAGAAAGCGGTCAGCGCGGTGGCGCGAGGTCCTGGGCAGCGCCGGCCTCGACGTCCGCGAGCACGGCGTCGACGCTGTCGTACGTCCGGGTGCGCGAGAGGCCGGCGAGGCGGCGGACCAGCCGGGAGGGATCGTTCCGGCTGATGCACCCGGCGATGAGCTCGTCCTGGTGCGTCGGGAACGGGTGGTCCGCCAGCGCGAGACAGAGAGCGGCGAGGTCCCCTCGGAGCGTCGGGTCGTCGGCGCCGCCCTCGGCGGCCGTGACATCGTGCACGGTCGTCATCGGACCTCCTCGTCCGTCGTGCCCACTCCTCGCGGACGCCGTCGACCCTACCCCGGAGACCGCGCCGCCAAACGCGGACGGGCCAGGTTCCCGACCGCCCGGACATCCCGTCGACACCAAGGGATGCGTCGACCCGGTCCGCGGGGTAGCGTCGTCGACAGTGCCCTCGTCCGAGGGCTCCGGTGGTCGAGCAGCGCGCCACCGGTCCGTACCGGACCGGAGGTGATGATGACCACCATGCCCTTCTTCCCGACCAGCGCGTCCGCCGACGCCACGCCGGTCGAGGACCTGCTCGTCGCGTACGCCGCGGCGGGCGACCCGGACGAGCAGGACGCGCTCGTGTCCGAGATCGTCGGGCGCACCCTTCCCCTTGCCGACTCCATCGCGCAGCGCTACCGCGGCCGCGGGGTCGAGACCGAGGACCTGCTCCAGGTCGCCCGGACCGCCCTCGTCGTCGCAGTCCGCCGCTACCGGCCGGGTGCGGGGCGCGGGTTCGCGGCTTTCGCCTCGCCGACGATCAGCGGCGAGCTCAAGCGCTACTTCCGGGACGCGGGATGGGCCGTCCGCCCGCCCCGGGGCCTCCAGGAGGTCCGGGCCGAGGTGACCGCGGCGGCCGACGACCTGCGCCAGCACCTGGGCCGCGAGGCCACCGCCGCCGAGATCGCGAGCCGCACCGGCCGTACCGACGCCGAGGTCCGCGACGCCCAGGCCTGCGTCTCGGCGTTCGCCCCCGGCTCCCTCGACGCCCCCGGGCCGCAGGGAACCACGGCCGCCGACCTCCTCGCCGACCCCCACGACCTCGCCGCGACGGTCGAGCTGCGGGCGGCGGTCCACGCAGAGATCGCCCGGCTCACCCCCCGGGAACGGCTCATCCTCCACCTCCGCTTCGTCGACGAGCGCTCCCAGCGCGAGATCGGGGAGGTCGTGGGCGTGAGCCAGATGCAGGTCTCGCGGCTGCTCGCGTCGATGCTCGGCCGGCTGCGAGCGGGGCTCGGGCACGCGGCCGCCGCCTGACCCGGCCGGCAGCGGTCGCCGACGCCCGGGGTCACCGCACCCCGCGGGGCACGACGTGCGTCGGCGCGTCCGGGCGCTCGTCGGGCGGACCCGCCGCTCCCGGGCCGCGGCTGCAGGTACCGTCGCGCCATGCGTGTGCTGCGCCGGGTGCTCCTCCTCCTGCTCGTCGTCGCCGTGGCCGGGGCCGTGTTCGTCTACCGCGAGCAGCGTCCCCTCATCGCCACGGGGACCGGCTACGCGGTGCACAACTCCTGTGCCCTGACCTTCCTCGCCGGGCGTGACGACACCGACGCCGACCTCCCACCCAACCCCCTCGTGCCGTACCTCACGGGCTACGTCAACAAGGCGGGGAAGTCCTCGACCGCCGCCGCCCTGTGGCTCTTCGAGAAGCAGAAGGCCTGGTACCGGCCCGGGTACGGATGCACGGTCGCCCCCGAACGCCCGCAGGCCCCCGAGCCGGCCACCGTCGTGAACAGCGACGCCAACCCGTACGGCACCCAGTCCACCCCTGAGCCCTTCGGAGGCGTCGTCGACGCCATCGGCCGCGCGTTCGGGGACGACCGCACGACCGAGGAGCGGGAGGCCCTCGGGACACGCGCGGTCGTCGTGATCCGCGACGGCGAGCTCATCGGCGAGCGCTACGCGGAGGGTTTCGACGCCCAGACCCGGCAGCTCGGCTGGTCGATGGCCAAGAGCGCCACGAACCTCGTCGTCGGGCGCTACGTCCACGACCGGGGGCTGTCCGTCGAGGAGAGCGGGCTGCGACCGGAGTGGACCGACGAGCGCGCCGACATCACCGTCGACCAGCTCATGCGGATGACCAGCGGCCTCAGCTGGGACGAGACCTACGCCCTCGGGACACCCATCACGCAGATGCTCTACAGCGAGCCGGACATGGCGGCGTACGCGGCCGGCCGGCCCCTCGCCTACCAGCCGGGGACCCATCAGCAGTACTCGAGCGGGTCGACGAACATCCTCTGCGGCTGGCTCACCTCGCTCGCCGACGTCCCGGACGCCGACTTCCCGCGACGCACGCTGTTCGCCCCGCTCGGGCTGTCCTCCGCGGTGTGGGAGCCGGACGCCGCCGGCCGTCCGGTGTGCAGCTCCTACCTGTGGGCGAGCCCGCGCGACTGGGCCGCACTCGGTCAGTTCGCGCTGCAGGACGGCGTCTGGAACGACGAGCGGCTGCTGCCCGAGGGCTGGATGACGCAGTCGACGACCGTGACCGGCCCGGCCGAGACCGAGGACCCCGGATACGCGGCGGGCTGGTGGTCCAACCGCCTCCCGGACGGCTCGCTCGTCAACCCGGATCTGCCCGAGGACACGTACTGGGCCAGCGGCCACGACGGGCAGCGCCTCTACGTGGTCCCCTCCGCCGGGCTCGTCGTCGTCCGGCTGGGCTTCTCACCGGAGGTCGAGCCCGCCGACCTCGGAGCCGACGAGCTCGTGCGGGACCTCGCGGCCCTGCCGACCGACGACGGGGGCTAGGGCCTGTTACGAAAGTGGCTGATGGGGTTTGGGCGTGTCGTGTGGATTGAGGTGAAGCTCCCGGAGTAGCGCTGGTGGTGTCTACTCCGCCGCGCACCCCGGGAGCCTCGATGCCCACGATAG
>NZ_JAFDVE010000039.1 GCF_016888005.1 Phycicoccus sp. CSK15P-2
GGCGGGCCCGCCCCGTCGCATCCTCCGCCCGCGCCCGCGGTTTGGGCGTCCCCGCCGCCCGACGGTAGGGTGGGCGGTCGCACCCCAGGACCACGACGAGGACAACGCATGGGTTCAGTCATCAAGAAGCGGCGCAAGCGGATGGCCAAGAAGAAGCACCGCAAGCTGCTGCGCAAGACGCGCCACCAGCGCCGCAACAAGAAGTGACCACGGGTCACCTCTGACCGCCGAAGGTCCCCGGTCCCGCCGGGGACCTTTGTCGTCGGCCCGGAGCCCCGGGCATCTGGCTCCCGTCGGGTCGTACCGCTCGGTAGGGTCTGACGTAGGCGACGGAAGGAGTAGGCGGTGGCGAGAGTCGTCCTCGTGACCGGGGTGTCCCGGTACCTCGGCGGACTCCTCGCGCGCCGGCTGGCCGCCGACCCCGGGGTCGAGCGCGTCGTCGGCGTCGACGTCATCCCCCCGCCGCACGACATCGGCGACGTCGAGTTCGTGCGCGCCGACATCCGCAACCCGATGATCGGCCGCGTCATCGAGTCCTCGGGCGTCGACACGGTCGTCCACATGAACGTCATCGCCACCCCGACGTTCGTCGGAGGGCGCCTGCCGCAGAAGGAGATCAACGTCATCGGGACGATGCAGCTCCTCGCGGCGTGCCAGAAGTCCAGCACCGTGGAGCGCCTCGTCGTGAAGTCCTCCGCGGCGGTCTACGGGTCCACCTCGCGGGACCCCGCACTCTTCACCGAGGACATGGGGGCGCGGCGCACGCCGAGCGGCGGATTCGGCAAGGACTCCATCGAGGTCGAGGGGTACGTGCGCGGCTTCGCCCGGCGCCGGCCGGACACCGAGATCCTCATGCTCCGGTTCGCCAACGTCATCGGGCCGCGGATCCGCACCTCCGTCACCGACTACTTCTCCCTCCCGGTCGTCCCCGTGCCCCTGGGCTACGACGCCCGGATGCAGTTCGTCCACGAGGACGACGCGATCGACGCCCTCGTCCTCGCCGGCACCGGTGACGCCACGGGTGTGGTCAACGTGGCCGGCGACGGTGTCGTCACCGTCCTCCAGGCCACCGCCATCGCCCAGCGGCCGGTGCTGCCGATCCCGCTGCAGAGCGCCGGGCTGGTGGGCGGGATCACCCGCCGGCTGGGGCTCGTCGACTTCACGCCGGACCAGATGTCCTTCCTCGCCTTCGGCCGCGGCCTCGACACCGCGCGCATGCGCGAGGTCCTCGGTTTCGAACCCCGCTGGACCAGCCGGGAGGCGTTCGCCGCGTTCGCGGCGACGCTCGGTGCCGCGGTGCCCGGTGCGCAGGCCGTCACCGACGCGGTCTCCGGGGTCGCGGGCACGGCCAGCTCGGCGGTCCTGCGCGCCCTCGGTGCCGGGAGCGGACGCTGATGGCCGGGCGCGGAGCGCTGGCGGCCGGCGCCGCTCGGGCCACCGGTGAGCGGGCTCGGCGCCGCTCCACCCCGCTCCTCGGCGCCGACCCCGTCGAGCCCGCGGACGAGGCGACGACGGGGACGAGCGGGGCGACGGGTACGAGCGGGGCGACGGGCGCGAGGGGGACGACGGGCGCTCGGAAGCGGGCGACCCCGGAGCAGACCCCCGCTGCGACGTCGACACCGGCGCCGAGGGCTGCGACCGCCGCGAAGCCGGCCGCCACGAAGCGAGCCCCGACGAAGCGAGCCACGGCGAGCAAGCCGACGCGGAAGAACGCTGCGGAGCAGCAACCGGCGGCGTCCGGGACACCCGCGGCGACGAAGCCCCCCTCGAGGAGCTCGGCGGCGAGGAAGGAACCGCCGAAGGCGGCGGCCGCGACGCAGGGTCCGTCGGCTGAGGCCGAGTCGTCGGTGCCCACCGGCGGTCCGCGCAAGCACCGCCCGTCTCCGCGGGTGACGTCCGCACCCTCGCGCCGGGCGACGAGCCAGGCGGGTGAGCGCCCCGCGGGCCCCGCGCCCCGCCTGTCGCCGCGCGAGAAGGCCCGTCGGGACGCCGCGGCCCGCCGTCCCCACCTGCGGGTCGCCGACCCCTCCGCGGGGCAGCCGCCCCTCGACCCCACTCTCGCCGACGCGGCGGCGCGGCCCGGGATGCCGGTGCCGGACGCCGCCGACCTCGTCGATGGCCTCGTCGCCGCCCTGCGTGCCGGGGCCCAGGTCGCCGGCGTGGCCCCGGAGGACGTCGAGGCCCGGGTCGCCCAGGTGCTCGCCTACCTGCGTCGCCGGCTCGACGGCGACTACGGCGTCGACGACTTCGGCTTCGACCCGCATTTCACCGAGAACGTCTTCTACCCCGTGCTCCGGCCGCTGTACAAGCACTGGTTCCGGGTCGAGGTCCGGGGCATCGAGAACCTCCCGGCCGAGGGCGGCGCGCTCGTCGTGTCCAACCACTCCGGGGCGGTCGCGATCGACTCGCTCATGGTCCAGCTCGCCATCCACGACGAGCACCCCGCACAGCGGACGATGCGCGCGCTGGGGGCCGACCTCGTGTTCCAGACCCCGTTCGTCGGGCCCGTCGCCCGGCGTTCCGGCTCGACCCTCGCCACCCGGGAGGACGCCGAGCGGCTCTTCGCGCGCGGCGAGGTGGTCGGGGTCTTCCCGGAGGGGTTCAAGGGGACCGGCAAGCCGTTCAGCGAGCGCTACAAGCTCCAGCGCTTCGGCCGTGGGGGCTTCGTCGCCGCCGCGCTCCAGGCGGGTGTCCCGATCGTCCCGTGCTCGGTCGTCGGCGCCGAGGAGATCTACCCGGTCCTCGGCAACATGTCGACCCTCGCCCGAGTGCTCGGCCTGCCGTACGCCCCGGTCACCCCCACGTTCCCGTGGCTCGGCCCGCTCGGCCTCCTGCCGCTGCCGAGCAAGTGGATCATCGAGTTCGGCACCCCGATCGAGACCGTCGACCACGAGCCGGGCGCGGCCGACGACCCCATGCTCGTGTTCGACCTCACCGACCAGATCCGCGAGACCATCCAGCAGACCCTCTACACGCTGCTCATGCAGCGGCGGTCCGTCTTCTTCTGATGACCGCCGCACCGGTGCGGGTCACCCTCGTCGTGCGCGACGGCTGCCATCTGTGCGTCCCGGCGCGCGAGACGGTCGCCCGCGTGTGCGCCGAGCTCGGGGTCGGCTGGGAGGAGGTCGACGTCGACGCCGACGAGGACCGGCGGGCGCGCTGGTCCGAGGAGGTGCCCGTCACGCTCGTCGACGGCCGGCAGCACGACTTCTGGCGGGTCGACGAGACGCGCCTGCGCTCGGCGCTGGCCGCGCCGCCGCGGCCCCCGGCGGGCACGCCCTAGCACACCGGTCCGGCGGCGGAGGCCACCGGGTCGGTCGCGACTTTGTGCCTCCCTTCACAAAGTCGTAGGGTTGTGCGGTCCGCGGACGCTCACGGGTGGTCCGCCAGCCCTGCTCGAGGCCGCGGCCCGCGAAAGGAGTCGGTGACCTCAACGTGTCCACCGCAGAAGCCGCACGCCGGGGTGTCCCCGACGCCGCGGTGGCCCGCCTGCCCGGCTACCTCCGGGCGCTGACGGCTCTCGCCGCGGACGACGTCGCCTCGGTCAGCTCCGAGGAGCTCGCCGCGGCGGCCGGGGTCAGCTCGGCCATGCTCCGCAAGGACCTGTCCTACCTCGGCAGCTACGGGGTGCGCGGCGTGGGCTACGACGTCGAGCGGCTCGCCTCCGAGATCGCCGCGGCCCTCGGTCTCACCCAGGACTGGCCGGTTGCGATCGTCGGGATGGGCAACCTCGGCCGGGCGCTGGCCGCCTACCGCGGTTTCGCCGAGCGCGGGTTCCGGGTCATCGCCCTTCTCGACCACGACGAGCGCGTCGTCGGCGACGAGGTCGCGGGCGAGACCGTCCGTCCGATGGAGGACCTGCCCCGCCTCGTCGAGGAGCAGGGCCTCGCGATCGGGGTCATCGCGACGCCTCCGGAGGGCGCGCAGGCCGCGTGCGACCACCTCGTGGCCGCCGGGGTGCGCTCGGTGCTCAACTTCGCCGCGGTCGTCCTCGCCGTCCCGGAGGACGTCACCGTCCGCAAGGTCGACCTCTCCACCGAGCTGCAGATCCTCGCGTTCCACGGCCACCGCGGGGCGCTCGCCGAGGCGGTGGCGCCGTGAGCCTCGTCGTCCTCGGCCTGTCGCACCACGCGGCCCCCATCAGCCTCCTCGAGTCCGTCGCGCTCGACCACGACACCGCGAGCGACCTCGAGGCCGCCATCCTCCGCTCCGACCACGTCACGGAGGCCGTCGTCCTCTCGACGTGCAACCGCACGGAGGTCTACGCCGAGAGCCTCACCTTCCACGGGGCGCTCGTCGACATCACGAACGCCCTCGCCGCCGCGTGCGACGTCGAGCGCTCTGCGCTCCAGCCGCACCTGTACGTCCACTACGAGGACCGCGGCATCGCGCACGCGTTCAACGTCGCGGCCGGCCTGGACTCGATGGCCGTCGGGGAGGCGCAGATCGTCGGCCAGGTCCGCCGAGGTCTCGCCCGCGCCCAGCGCCGGGGCCATGTCGGTCCGGCGCTCAACGGGCTGGTCCAGCAGTCCCTGCGGGTCGCCAAGCGGGTCCATGCCGAGACCGACATCGACCTCGTGAGCGGCTCGCTCGTGCACGCCGGCCTGACCCGTGCGGAGGCCACCCTCGGCGGGCTGGCAGACCTCTCGGTCCTCGTCGTCGGCGCCGGGGGGATGGGCGCCCTCGCGGCCACCACCGCCGCCCGGCAGGGTGCCGCCTCCGTCACGGTCGTCAACCGCGGTGAGGCACGCGGCCGGGCGCTCGCCGAGCGCGTCGGCGGCAGCTCCCGCCCGCTCGACGAGCTCGACGCCGCCCTCGCGCAGGCCGACGTCGTCGTGGCGTCCACCGGGGCTCGCGGCCAGGTCGTCACGGCCGCGCAGGTCACCGGCGCCCTGCGGCAGCGTGGGGGCCGACCGCAGGTCTACGTCGACCTCGCCCTGCCGCACGACGTCGAGCTCGCCGTCGCCGGGGTCGAGGGCGTGACCCGGGTCGGGCTGGCCGAGCTCGGCGAGGACCTCTCCGAGGCCGAGTCCGCTCCCCAGGTCGGTGCCGCCCGCGAGCTCGTCACCGCGGAGGTCGCCGCGTATCTCGTCGCCCGCTCCGCCCAGGCCGTAGCCCCGACCGTCACGGCGCTGCGGGCCCGGGCCGGTGAGCTCGTCGACGCCGAGATGCGCCGTCTGGAGCGGCGCACGCCGGACATGGGCGAGACCGAGCGTTCCGAGGTCCGTCGCACCGTCGAGCGGGTCGTCGACAAGCTGCTCCACACCCCCACGGTGCGGGTCAAGGAGCTCGCGCGGGACGGCCAGGGCGGCAGCTACGCCCGTGCGCTCTCCGAGCTCTTCGACCTCGACCCGCGCGACGTCTCGCTCGTGTCCGCCCCGCCCACAATGCCGGGGGAGGACGGATGACCACCCTGCGTCTCGGCACCCGCCGCTCGGCCCTCGCGACGACCCAGTCCACCTGGGTCGCGGACCGGCTGCGCGCGCTCGGTCACGACGTCGGGCTCGTCGAGGTGAGCACCGAGGGCGACGTCGACCGCACGACGCCCCTCGCCCGGCTGGGCGGCACGGGCGTGTTCGTGTCCGCGCTGCGCGAGGCCCTCGTGGACGGCCGCGTCGACCTCGCGGTGCACTCCCTCAAGGACCTCCCCACCGCCCCCGACCCCCGGACGCGCCTCGTCGCGGTCCCGGTCCGCGAGGACGCGCGGGACGCCCTCGTCGCCCGCGACGGGCTGACCCTCGGCGAGCTCCCCGCGGGGGCCACCGTGGGCACCGGGTCCCCGCGCCGCCGGGCCCAGCTGGCCGCGCTCGGTCTCGGCCTCGACGTCGTCGACCTCCGCGGCAACGTCGACACCCGGCTGCGGGCGGTCCACGACGGACGGCTCGACGCCGTCGTGCTCGCGGCGGCGGGGCTGCGCCGGCTGGGCCGGGCCGGCGAGGTCACCGAGCTCCTCGACCCGATCCAGATGCTCCCGGCCCCCGGCCAGGGGGCCCTCGCCGTCGAGGTCCGCGCCGACGACGCCGCCACGGCCGCCGCGCTCTCCCCGCTCGACGACCCCGAAACCCGCGCCTGTGTCACGGCCGAGCGGGCGCTGCTCGCGACGCTCGAGGCAGGATGCTCGGCCCCGGTCGGCGCCCTCGCGGAGGTCGTCGAGGGTCCGGACGGCCCCGAGCTGTCGCTGCGCGCCGTCGTCGCGACGCCCGACGGCACGGGAGACCTGCGCCGGTCCACCACCGGAGACCCCGCGGACGCGG
Organism: Phycicoccus sp. CSK15P-2; assembly: GCF_016888005.1. Taxonomy (GTDB): domain Bacteria; phylum Actinomycetota; class Actinomycetes; order Actinomycetales; family Dermatophilaceae; genus Phycicoccus. The sequence goes on from NZ_JAFDVE010000039.1 coordinate 6,255, forward strand.
ACGGCCTCGGCCGCCGCCTCGCCCACCTGCTTCTCGAGGACGGCGCCGCCGACCTCATGTCCCTGTCCGACGATCCAGCAGTCACGGAGCGTGCCCTGTGAGCCCCACGCGCTCGACCCCCCGTCCCTCCCGCGTCCCCGCGCGCGTCGCCTTCGTCGGCGGCGGGCCGGGCGACCCCGGCCTGCTCACCGTGCGGGCCGCCGAGCTCCTCGCCGCCGCCGACGCCGTCGTCGTCGACCAGGTCGCTCGTGAGGACCTCGCCCTGCGCCACGCCAGGCCGGACGTCGACGTCGTCGACGCCGGCCACGGCGACCAGGGGGAGCGCCTCACCCAGGCGTCGCGCGCCAAGCTCGTCGTCAAGGCGGCCAAGGCCCACCCGGGCGGCCTCGTCGTGCGCCTCATGGACGGCGACCCGGCCGTGTTCAACGGGCTCGCCGAGGAGGCCCAGGCCCTCGTCAGGGCCGGGGTCTCCTTCGAGGTCGTCCCGGGCGTCAGCTCGGTGACGGCCGTGCCGTCCTACGCGGGCGTGCCGCTCACCTCGAAGTCCAGTGCCGGCGTCCACGTGGTCGTCGCGGGTGGGTCCGCCCCGGACGTCGCGGGCGGCGTGGCGGCGTCGACGACCGTCGTCGTGCTCGGTGCGCCGGACAAGGCCGCCGGCGCCCTCCGTGCGCTGCTCGCCGCCGGCCGGGCCGCGGACACCCCCGTGGCCGTCACCGAGCGCGGGACCTCGACCCAGCAGCGCACCGTGGTCACGACCCTGGGGGAGGCCGCGGACACCATGGAGGCCGGGCAGTTCCCCGTCCTGGCGGTCGTCGGCGACACGGTGCGGATGCGCGAGGCGCTGTCCTGGTTCGAGACCAAGCCGCTGTTCGGGTGGTCGGTGCTCGTGCCGCGCACGAAGGAGCAGTCGGGCTCGATGACCGCCCGCCTGGAGCAGCACGGTGCGCGGGCCGAGATCGTCCCGACCATCTCCGTCGAGCCGCCGCGTACCCCGCAGCAGCTCGAGCGTGCGGTCAAGGGCATGGTCACCGGCCGCTACGAGTGGGTCGGCTTCACCTCGGTCAACGCGGTGCGGGCCATCCGCGAGAAGTTCGACGAGTTCGGCCTCGACGCCCGCTCGTTCGCCGGGCTCAAGGTGGCCGCGGTCGGTGGGGTCACCGCCGACGCGCTGCGCGAGTGGGGCATCAACCCCGACCTCGTCCCCACCGACGAGCAGTCCGCGCAGGGTCTCCTCGACGCCTGGCCGCCCTACGACCCCGACCTCGACCCGATCGACCGCGTCTTCCTGCCGCGCGCCGACATCGCCACCGACACCCTCGTCGCGGGGCTCCAGGAGAACGGCTGGGAGGTCGACGACGTCACCGCCTACCGCACGGTCCGGGCCGCGCCGCCGCCTGCGCCGGTGCGCGACGCCATCAAGGGCGGGGCCTTCGACGCCGTCGTCTTCACGTCGTCCTCCACGGTCCGCAACCTCGTCGGGATCGCCGGCAAGCCGCACGCGGGCACGGTCATCGCCTGCATCGGGCCGGCGACGGCGAAGACCGCCGAGGAGCTCGGCCTGCGGGTCGACGTCCTCGCGCCAGAGCCGAACGCCTCGGCGCTCGTCGACGCCCTCGCCGACCACGGGCGGTCGCTGGCGCTGGCCGCGGCCGAGGCGGGCGAGACCGTCGTGCGGCCGAGCCAGCGCCGTCCGGGCTCCCGGAAGCGCGCCACGTGACCCTGCCGGTCGCGGGCGCCCCGTTCCCGGCCGGCCGGCCGCGCCGGCTGCGGCGCACGGCGGCGCTGCGCCGGCTGGTCGCCGAGACCCGGCTGCACCCGGCCGAGCTCGTGCTGCCCGTCTTCGTGCGCGAGGGTATCGACGCCCCCGTGCCCATCTCGGCGATGCCCGGGGTTGTCCAGCACACCCTGGACACCCTCGTCGACGAGGCGCGGCGCTGCGTCGCGGCCGGTCTCGGCGGGATCATGGTCTTCGGCGTGCCCGAGGCCAAGGACGCCACGGGCTCGGGCGCCGACGACCCGGACGGCATCCTCAACGTCGCCCTGTCGCGGGTCGTCGAGGCGGTCGGCGACGACCTCGTCGTCATGTCCGACCTCTGCCTCGACGAGTTCACCGACCACGGGCACTGCGGCGTCCTCGCGGGTGACGGCTCGGTGGACAACGACGCGACGCTCGACCGGTACGCGTCGATGGCGCTCGCGCAGGCCGCGACCGGCTGCCCGATGCTGGGCCTCTCCGGGATGATGGACGGCCAGGTCGGCCACGTCCGGGCCGCCCTCGACGCCGCCGGGTACACCGACACGGCACTGCTCGCGTACGCCGCGAAGTACACCTCCGGGCTGTACGGGCCGTTCCGGGAGGCCGTGCAGTCCACGCTCGTCGGCGACCGGGCCACCTACCAGCAGGACCCTGCGAACGGTCGGGAGGCGCTGCGCGAGATCGAGGCCGACGTCGCCGAGGGCGCCGACATCGTCATGGTGAAGCCCGCCGGGCCACACCTCGACGTCGTCGCCGCGGCAGCGCAGGTCTCGCCGGTCCCCGTCGCCGCGTACCAGATCTCGGGGGAGTACGCGCAGATCGAAGCCGCCGCCGAGCGGGGCTGGGTCGACCGCGACCGGGTCATGATGGAGTCGCTGCTCGGCATCCGCCGGGCGGGCGCACAGATCATCCTCACCTACTACGCCCTCGAGGCCGCCGCCCGGCTCTGACGCCACGAGGCCTCAGGGCGTGGCCTCCGCGGCGACCCGGGCCCGGAGCCGTTCCAGCCCGGCCCGCACCATCTCCCCGTAGCCGTCATCCGGCAGGGCTGCTGTCGCAGCCAGTCCGGCCGCGAGCTGCCGGCGGGCGTCGTCGAGACGACCCTGGCGCAGCAGGCCGTCGCCGAGGTTGAGGTGCAGACTCGCGGCCATGCCGGCCGCCGAGGGGATGCCGACCGGAGCGAGATCGCCGTCCGCGACGTGCGCGTACTCGTCCAGCGCACGTCGGTCCCACGCGACCTCCTCGTCGAGGTCGTCCTCGAGGTCGGCGAGGTAGTGAGCGAGCACGCAGCGGCGCGCGTGGTCCTCGACAGCGGTGGCGTCCCATGCCGCCCGCAGCCGCTCACCTCCGCCGGAGCGGTCGCCACCGAGCGTGGTCGTCACGGCCTCGAGCACCTCGTCCCACGTCGTCATGCCGTCGGACGGTACGGCTCGGCACCGACACTGCCGACCACCCGTTGGGCCACCGAGATCGAGGCGCTGCGCCGGCGACGCATCCGCGCGCCGCGTCCGCATCCGCGCGCCGCGTCCGCATCCGCGCGCCGCGTCCGCATCCGCGCGCCGCGTCCGCATCCGCGAGCCGCGTCCGCATCCGCGCGCCGCGTCCGCATCCGCGAGCCGCGTCCGCATCCGCGCGCCGCGTCCGCATCCGCGAGCCGCGTCCGCATCTGCATCTGCACAGGCTGTCGTCAGACACACGGCCAATGGCGTGTGCGGTTGACGACACGGTGTGCGCCTGCCGACAGGGTGTGCCGACCCCGGTACTGCGCAGGCCTCCGCGACCGAGGTGGTCGCGATCACCGGGAGCGCGGGCGGCCACTGAGGGCGGCCGCGGGCACGGGTCGGCACCGACACGGCGACGGACGCGGCCGAGACAGCCCGACCGCCCGCCGCGCTCAGGGCGCGACGGGCGGTCCGGGAGCGTGCGGGCTCAGGCCTGCTTCGCGAGCTGGAGGTCGATGACGATCTTGATCTTGTCGGAGACGAGGACGCCGCCGCCCTCGAGCGGGGCGTTGAAGGTGAGGCCCCACTCGGTGCGGTCGATCTCGCCCTCGGCCTCGAACGCGGCCTTCTCGTTGCCCCACGGGTCGGTGGCGACACCGGTGAACTCGACGTCCAGGGTGACGGGCTTGGTGACGTCCTTGACGGTGAGGTCGCCGACGAGCGTCGAGCCGTCGAAGGAGGTCGAGCGGAAGGTCATCGTCGGGTGGTTCTCGACGTCGAAGAAGTCGTCGCCGCGCAGGTGGGCGTCGCGGTCGGCCGTGCCGGTGGTGACCGACGCCGTCTGGATCGTGACCTCCGCGGTCGACTCGGCGAGCGTGTCGGCGACGACCACGGTCCCCGCGACCTCGCCGAACGAGCCGCGGACCTTGGTCACCATGAGATGGCGGGCGACGAAGCCGACCTCCGTGTGGGTGGGGTCGATGGTCCAGGTGCCGGTGGACAGGCCGGCCAGGGTGGCGGTGCTCATGGGCTCTCCTTCGATGGATGACGTCTAGTTGACCCTTCAACTATGCACCTGCGCGACGTATTCCGCACATCGGGGTCCACCGCGGACGCGGCCGGTCCCCGGGATGCGTCACGGCGGTTCGTGGAACGATGAGCGGGTGGAGGAGGCCCCGCGCTGGCTCACCGCCGAGGAGCAGACGTCCTGGCGGGCGTACCTGCGTGCCAGCCGCGAGCTCTCCTTCGCCCTCGAGAAGGACCTCCAGTGCCACGGGGTCAGCCTCTCCGAGTACGAGCTCCTCTCGATGCTCTCCGAGGCCGACGACGGCCGGCTACGGATGTCCGCCCTCGCCGACCTCATCGTCCAGTCCCGCAGCAGGGTCACGCACACCGCGACCCGGCTCGAGCGCCGCGGCTGGGTCGAACGAGGCCCGGCGCCGGACGACGGCCGCGGCGTCGTCGTCCAGCTGACCGACGCCGGACGGCAGGCGGTCGAGTCCTTCGCGGTCGAGCACGTCGAGAGCGTCCGCCGGCACCTCGTCGACGTCCTCACCCCGGCGCAGCTCGCGGCCCTCGGCGAGGCGATGGGCGCCGTGCACACCGCCTACCGGGCCGACCCCACGACCCCCGAGCCCTCCGAGTGCCCGACAATGGAGTTGTGAGCGACACCTCCCCGGCTCCCCCCGGCCCCTCCGACGCGCCGGCCTCGGCCGCCCTCCTCGAACGCGCCCGGGCGGTGACCCCCGGTGGGGTGAACTCGCCGGTCCGGGCCTTCCGCTCGGTCGGGGGCACGCCGCGGTTCATGGTTCGTGGGGCCGGTGCGCACCTCACCGACGCGGACGGCCGCGACTACGTCGACCTCGTCGGCAGCTGGGGGCCGATGATCCTCGGCCACGCCCACCCGGCGGTGCTGGACGCCGTGCACGACGCCGCCTCGCGAGGCACCTCGTTCGGCACGCCGTCCGAGAACGAGGTCGCGCTCGCCGAGGAGATCGTCGCCCGGGTCGCCCCCGTCGAGCAGGTCCGCCTCGTGAGCAGCGGCACCGAGGCCACGATGAGCGCCATCCGCCTCGCCCGGGGCTTCACCGGCCGCCCGCTCGTCGTCAAGTTCGCCGGGCACTACCACGGGCACGTCGACAGCCTGCTCGTCGCCGCCGGCTCCGGCGTCGCGACGCTGGCCCTGCCCGACTCCGCCGGCGTCCCGGCCGAGATGGCCGCCGAGACCGTCGTCCTGCCGTACAACGACGTCGCGGCGCTCGAGGCGGTGTTCGCCGAGCGCGGCGACCAGGTCGCGTGCGTCGTCACCGAGGCGGCCGCGGGCAACATGGGCGCGGTGCCGCCCGCCCCGGGCTTCACCGAGGCGCTGCGGCGGGTCACGGCCGCGCACGGTGCACTGCTGGTCTCGGACGAGGTGATGACCGGCTTCCGGTGCAGCCGCGCGGGCTGGTGGGGTCACGAGGGGCTCGACGTCGCACCCGACCTCATGACGTTCGGCAAGGTCATGGGCGGAGGCTTCCCGGCAGCGGCCTTCGGTGGCCGGGCCGACGTCATGGCCCTCCTCGCCCCGGACGGGCCCGTCTACCAGGCGGGGACGCTCTCCGGGAACCCCGTGGCGACCGCCGCCGGCCTGGCCACCCTGCGGCACTGCGACGACGCCGTCTACACCCGGCTCGGCGAGGTGGCCGGGGCGCTGGGCACCGCCGCCTCCGAGGCGCTCACCGCGGCCGGTGTGCCGCACCGCGTGCAGCACGTGTCCTCGATGTTCTCGGTCTTCTTCCGCGACGGCGAGGTCCGCGACTACGACGACGCCCGCGACCAGGACACCGCCGCCTTCGCCCGGTTCTTCCACGCGATGCTGGACGCCGGCGTGTACCTGCCCCCCAGCGCCTTCGAGTGCTGGTTCGTCTCGGCCGCCCACGACGACGCCGCGGTCGAGCGCGTCCTCGCGGCCCTGCCCGCCG
>NZ_JAFDVE010000040.1 GCF_016888005.1 Phycicoccus sp. CSK15P-2
CTATCGTGGGCATCGAGGCTCCCGGGGTGCGCGGCGGAGTAGACACCACCAGCGCTACTCCGGGAGCTTCACCTCAATCCACACGACACGCCCAAACCCCATCAGCCACTTTCGTAACAGGCCCTAGGCTCGACGGACGGGAGTGGCCGGGCGTGACCCGGTGGCCCGACCGGCACCGGGAGGATCGCAGCGATGACGGGACGGGACAGCCGCGCCGACGTCGGGTTCACGCCGTCCGCGGGGCGCACGCTGGGCGTCGAGTGGGAGCTCGGGCTCGTCGACCCGCAGACCCTCGACCTCACCTCCCGCGCCGAGGAGGTCATGGCCCGGGTCGCCGGCGACGGCGCAGGGGGGACGATGGCGAGCGCTCCGCGGTCGACGATCACCAAGGAGCTGCTCCGCAACACGATCGAGATCGTCACCGGCGTGTGCGAGACGGCGGAGGAGGCGGGCTCGCAGCTGCGCGAGGGGGTCGGTGCCGTCCGTGACGCCGCGGACGAGCTCGGCGTCCTGCTCTTCGGTGCCGGCGCCCATCCGACGAGCCGGTGGGAGGACCAGGAGGTCACGCCGGGTGAGCGCTACGCCACGCTCATCGACCGCACCCAGATGTGGGGCCGGCAGATGGTCATCTACGGCGTGCACGTGCACGTCGGCATCCGCTCCGCGGCGAAGGTCTGGCCGCTCGTCAACGCGCTGCTCGCCTACCACCCGCACCTGACCGCCATCTCGGCGTCCTCGCCGTACTCCGGAGGCCGGGACACCGGGTACGCGAGCAACCGGACGATGCTCTTCCAGCAGCTGCCCACCGCCGGACTGCCGTTCCAGTTCGAGACGTGGGAGGAGTACCGGCGCTACCTCCACGACGTGTTCACGACCGGCGTCGTCGACGACCTCACCGAGCTGCGTTGGGACATCCGGCCCTCGCTGCGGCTCGGCACGATCGAGGTGCGGGCCTTCGACGGCATGTCCCGCGTGGAGGACGTGACGGCCGTCGCCGCCCTCGTGCACTGCCTCGTGACGCATCTCGAGGAGCGCCTGGACGAGGGCAGGCTGCCCGCGGCGCTGCCCCCGTGGCACGTGCAGGAGAACAAGTGGCGGGCGGCGCGGTACGGCCTCGACGCCATCGTCATCGCCGACGCCGCCAGCCGGGAGGTGCACGTCGTCGACGACACCCTCGCCCTCCTCGACCGGCTCGAGCCCGTCGCCCGGCGGCTCGGATGCGCCGGGCCGCTCGCCGACGTCGAGCGCATCGTCCGCGGTGACGCCGGCTACCGGCGGATGCGGGCCGCGGTCGAGGCCGCCGACGGGGACGTGCACGAGGCCGTCCGCGTGGCCCTGGTCCCCGGCAGCGGGGCGGAGCAGAATGGGCGGCCGTGAGCACCCCGTACACCGTGAGCCGCGGGGCGGTCGTCGCCGCGCCGCCGGAGCGCATCCGTCCGCTGCTGCACGACTTCCACGCGTGGCGGCGGTGGTCGCCATGGGAGGACCTCGACCCGGACATGCAGCGCACCTACACCGGGGCCGAGCGGGGGGTCGGGGCCCGGTACGCCTGGGACGGCGACAAGAAGGCGGGTCGCGGGACGATGGAGGTCGTCCGGGACGAGCCCGAGCGGGTCGAGGTCGACCTCGCGTTCGAGAAGCCGTTCCCGTCGCGCTCGCGGGTCGAGTTCGTCCTGACCCCCCGGGATGCCGGGACCCACGTCGCGTGGCTCATGCACGGCGAGCTGAACCTGCTCATGCGGGTGTTCTCGCTGGTCAAGCCAATGGACTCGCTCGTCGGCCCGGACATGGAGAAGGGTCTGGCCCGGCTGGGCGCGGCTGCCGAGGAGGGTCCGGACGCCTGACCCCGGCCCGGCTACGGAGTCGGGCGGAGGCGTTCCAGGCCCTCGAGGACGAGGTCGAGGACGAACTCGAACTCCGCCTGCGTGTCGCACTCGCCGATCGCTCCCTCGCGGTCGTGCAGGTCCATCCCGGCGAGCCGGGCCAGGTGCGGCGTCGCCTCGCGGATCTGCTCGAGCATCTCCGGCGACGGGGGCTCGGTGGGCTCGGGGCCGGCGTCGAAGAGCTCGGTCGAGAATCCGAGCACCCGTGACCCGAGGGCGTGGATGGCCCGGTGTGCGAGGTCGTAGGTGAACCCGGCGCCGACGAGGGTGCCGACGAGCTGCTCGTAGAGGGGCATGAGCGCGGGCGGGGCCGCAGTCTCGGTGGCGACGACGGCCGGTGCCCACGGATGGCGCAGCGCGACGCGACGGGCGGCGAGACAGCGCCCGCGGACCGCGGCGCGCCAGTCCGCGGAGTCCGGCACGGCGAGCGCGGCGTCCAGCACCTCGTCCGCGACCACCTCGACCATCCCGGACAGCAGCGCCCGTTTGTCGGACACGTGGTGGTACAGCGACATCGCCTCGCACTCGAGCCGGTCCGCCACCCCGCGCATCGTCACGGCCGGGAGACCTTGCTCGTCGGCGATCGCCACGCCGGCCTGGAGCACGCGCGCTCGGCTCAACGGCTCCTTCGCGACTCGGGCGGGCATCCGGTCTCCTTCGCTCGACGGTGTTGCACCGCAGCCATCTTACGCCGTACGATCCGGTGACCTTACAACGTAAGAAAGGACCTCCGATGTCGACCACCCTGCCTGCCCGCCCGGCCACCGAGGCGTCCCCGCGGTTCCGCCCCGGGCCACGCCGGGTCGTGCCGGCCCTCTGGCTCTTCGCGATGCTCTGCTACCTCTACTGCGACGTCCTGGGCCTCTACCGCGCCGAGGACCTCGCCGCGCTGCTCACCGGCGAGATCGGCGGGGTGCGGATGACCGACGGCTTCCTCCTCGGGGCGGCGGTGCTCATGACCATCCCCATCACTGCACTGCTGCTCGCCCTCGTGGCGCCGCACCCGGTGGCCCGGTGGACAAGCGTCGGCGCGGGCGTGGTGATGACCCTCGTCCAGGCGAGCACGCTCACGTTCGGGACGGCGCCCACCTCGGCCTACCTGTGGTTCAGCGCCCTGGAGATCACGACGACGGCCACGATCACCTGGTACGCGGTGGCCCGCTGGCGCAGGGACGCCGACCTGGCCTGAGTGCGGCGTCCGCCTGGTGGTCATCCCTCGTTAGGGTCGGGAGTACGCGCGACGAGGAGGGTGACGTGACCGTCCGTCCCGGACTGCTCACCGACCGCTACGAGCTGACCATGCTCACGGCGTTCGTCCGTGACGGCAGCGCCGGCCATCCGGCGGTCTTCGAGACCTTCGCGCGGCGGCTTCCCGAGGGGCGGCGCTACGGCGTCGTGGCGGGGCTCGGGCGGCTGCTGACGCTCCTCGAGGACTTCCGCTTCGACGCCGCCGAGGTCGGCTGGCTCCACTCAGAGGGAGTCGTCGACGACGTGACGGCCGCGTGGCTGCGCGACTTCCGTTTCTCCGGTGACGTCGACGCCTACCCGGAGGGCGATCTCTACTTCCCGGGCAGCCCGGTGCTCACGGTCCGCGGCACGCTCGGCGAGGCCGTGATGCTCGAGACGCTCGTGCTCAGCGTGCTCAACCACGACAGCGCCGTGGCCAGCGCCGCGGCCCGGATGACGCTCGCGGCCGGCGACCGCCCGCTCGTCGAGATGGGCAGCCGGCGCACCCACGAGGACGCCGCCGTCGCGAGTGCGCGGGCCGCGTACCTCGCCGGGTTCGCGTCCACGAGCAACCTCGCGGCAGGCCGGCTGCACGGGGTGCCGACCACCGGCACCGCGGCGCACGCGTTCACGCTGGCGCACGAGACGGAGGCCGAGGCGTTCGCGAGCCAGGTGGCCGTGCAGGGCACCGGCACGACGCTGCTCGTCGACACCTACGACGTCGAGCAGGGCATCCGCACGGCGGTCGAGGTCGCGGGCACCGGGCTGGGCGCCGTCCGCATCGACTCCGGTGACCTCGCGGACACCTCCGCCGCAGCCCGCCGGCTGCTCGACGAGCTGGGTGCCACCGGGACGCGCATCATCGCGACGAGCGACCTCGACGAGTTCGTCATCACGGCCCTCCAGGACGCGCCGATCGACGGCTACGGTGTCGGGACCCGCCTGGTCACCGGCTCCGGTCACCCGACCGCGAGCATGGTCTACAAGCTCGTCGCAGTGGGGTACGAGCCCGGCGGGGAGCTGCGTCCGGTCGCGAAGAAGAGCCACGACAAGGTGTCCGTCGGCGGGCTCAAGACCGCCTGGCGCGCGCACGACGACGGCATCCTGACCCGCGAGTGGTACCGCGTCGACGACGTCCGGCCGGAGGGCGCCTCGCCCGTCCAGGTCCCGGTCGTCCGCGGCGGCCGGGTCGTCCACACATCCTCGCTCGACGACGTCCGCGCACACTGCGCCGCCGCCCTCGCCACCCTGCCGGAGCCGGCCCGCACGGTGTCGGCCGGCACGCCCTACCTGACCGTTCGCCTGGAAGAAGAGCCCGATGAGTGATGCCCTGGTAGTCGTGGACGTGCAGAACGACTTCGTCGAGGGCGGGTCGCTGGGCGTCGAGGGCGGCCGTGAGGTCGCCCGGCGGATCAGCGAGCACATGGTCGCGCACGCCGCCGACTACGCGGCGGTCGTCGCCTCCCGCGACTGGCACGAGCCGCACGGCGACAACGGCGGCCACTTCGCCGCACCCGGCGCCGAGCCCGACTTCAGCACCACCTGGCCGGTGCACTGCGTGTCCACCGACGACGGCTCGGCCTACGCTCCGGAGCTCGACGTCAGCCGGGTCACCCACCACGTCCGCAAGGGGATGGGCGAGCCGGCGTACAGCGCCTTCGAGGGCGTCACCGACGACGGCCGCGGTCTCGCCGACGTGCTGCGCGGGCTGGGGGTGACCTCGGTCGACGTCACGGGTATCGCGACGGACTACTGCGTCCGGGCCACCGTGCTCGACGCCCGCCGCGAGGGGTTCGCCGTCCGGCTGCTGCCCGGGCTGCACGCGGGCGTCGCCCCGGAGACGAGCGAGGCCGCGTTGGCGGAGATGGCTGCCGCGGGGGTGGAGGTGGCCCCGTGAGCGATCGTCCGCCGTTCGCCGTGACCGTCGACCTCGCGGTCTTCACGGTCCGGGGCGGGGTGTTCTGCGTGCTGCTCGTCGAGCGGGGCGGGGAGCCGTTCGCCGGGTCCTGGGCGCTGCCCGGGGGGTTCGTCGAGCCGGACGAGGACGCCGAGGCCGCCGCGTGGCGCGAGCTGCGGGAGGAGACCGGGGTCGACCGTTTCGAGGGGCACCTCGAGCAGCTGCGCACCTACTCGGCGCCGGGCCGCGACCCCCGGATGCGGGTCGTGTCGGTCGCGCACGTCGCGTTCGCCCCGGACCTGCCGGAGCCGCAGCCCGGATCGGACGCCGCCGGGGCGCGCTGGTGGGCGGTCGAGGACGTCCTCGACGACGGGCCGGACGCACCGGTGCTCGCCTTCGACCACGCGGAGATCCTCGAGGACGCCCGCGAACGGGTCTGCGCCAAGCTCGAGTACACGACGCTCGCCCGCGAGTTAGTCGCCGAGCCGTTCAGCCTGCCCGAGCTCCGCCAGGTCTACGCGGCCGTGTGGGGCGCGCCGCCCGACCTCGGGACGTTCCGCCGCAAGGTGCTCGGCACCGAGGGCTTCCTCGAGCCCGTCGAGCGCACCGAACGCTCGGCGGTCCGGCTGTACCGGCGCGGGACCGCGACGGCCATCCAGCCCCCGCTGCTCCGGGTGACGGCCTCCCCTCCGGAGGCGCCCCCGTCACCGCCGTGACGACGAGTCGGCGCGTCACCCCTTTTTCGCCTGATGCCGGAACCTTCGGTGG
>NZ_JAFDVE010000041.1 GCF_016888005.1 Phycicoccus sp. CSK15P-2
CCTCGGCTGATATGTAGCGGTTTCCTGTCAAGTGGGCAGGGTGAGGCGCCGCCGGGCTGGGTGCTCGGCGGCGCCTCGTTGTTCACGCGGCGGGTGTCCGGGGCGGCGTGTCGTGTGCGACGTGCGGTCAGTCTGATATTCGCGGGTTGGGTACCGCAGCACGGTGTTCCGGCTGGAGCAGTCGTCGCGGGTCTGAGGTCGAGCGTGACCACCGGGGTGGTTGCTCACAGCCGAGTCGCGGGTTGCTCCACGCGCTGCGTCCGGTCCGGGCGGGCGTGAACGGGATCGTGGGCCGGGGTTAGTCCATGACGGCCAGGGACCAGCACCAGCCGGCGAGCTCACGGGCGATGGCGGTGTTGGCGACGGTGTGTCTCTTCTTCCGGGCGGCCAGCACGGTCCAGCGGTGGTGCAGGCGACGGTTGCCGGAGTCTCCTCGGGCGGCGGCCGGGGCCGGTGCCAGGGCCCACCGGTCGAGCATGGTCTTGCCGGGGCTGTAGCGGGTCTTGTGGTGCCAGGCGGCCTCGACCAGCAGCCGGCGGGCGTGGGTGTTGCCGGTCTTGGTGATCCCGCCTTGGGAGCGTCTCTGGCCGGAGGAGTGCTCGGTGGGGACCAGCCCGAGGTAGGAGCCGATGGTGGCACCGCTCAGGCGGTGCCAGTCCCCGATCTCGACCGCGAGGGCGAACCCGGTCAGGGTGTTGATCCCACGCAGGCAGCCGAGCCGGTGCACGACGTCGGTGTACTCGCTGTCACGGGCCATCTGCGTGATGGCGGCATCGAGTCGGTCGCGGCGGGCCAGGGCGAGCTGGACGTGTTCGTAGTCGGCCTCGAACGCCGCGCGGGTGCCGGGCTGCTCCAAGCGGATGCGGCGCAGCCACGCGTCGTGCGCGAGCGTCCAGGCCTTCCCGCCGTAGTAGACGTGGCCGTGACGCAGCAGCAGCTTCGAGACCCGGTGCCGGGCCCGCATCAGGTCACCGCGCACGTCCTCCCGGGCCCTCACCAGGTCCCGCGCGGCTTCCTGGGCCACGCTCGGGACCGTGACCGGGACGATCTCTCCCAGCCGTAACAGCCGCGCCAGCAACAGCGCGTCCTTGGCGTCGGTCTTGACCCGGTCCCCGGCCGGGCGGACCAGCTTCGAGGGCGCCGCCACCACGCATCGGATCCCTGCCACGCTCAACGCCCGGTACAGCCCAAACCCCGTCGGGCCGGCCTCGTAAGTCGCCACCGCTGGGCCCGGCAGCTTCCGGACCCACCCGATCACCACCTCCGGGTCGGGCACCAACCGCTCCCGGAACACCTCACCCGTCAGCCCGTCGATCGCGACCGCGACCACCGATCGTGCGTGCACATCCAGCCCGACACTCGTACGCTCGTCCATCACCGGGGCCTCCTACGACTGTGGATAGGCCGAGCAGGCGCCTCCTGCTCGGTAACCCACGAACACTCGTGAGCGAGGCCCCGGCCCGCAACCCCCTCACCGCGAGGGCGTCACGTCATACCGTCTGA
>NZ_JAFDVE010000042.1 GCF_016888005.1 Phycicoccus sp. CSK15P-2
GTTTCTCCTATGTCAAGCCGTGGCCGGTAGGGCCGGGGTCTGACGGTTGTGGTGGTCGGTGGTGAGGCGGTTGAAGACGGTGCGGGCGATCCGACGTTTCAGGCATCGCAGGGCCTCTGTCCTGGTCTTGCCCTCGGCGAGCTTCTTGTCGTAGTACGCCCGCCCGAGGGAGTCCTTCAGTCGGATCTGGGTGATCGCGATCCGGTGGACCGCACAGTTGACCTGCCGGTTTCCTGACCTGGTCATCCGCACCCGGCCGGCGGTGTTCCCGGACCACACCGGGATCGGGGCCAGCCCGCCGTGCCGGGCGAACCGGGCCTCGGTGGAGAAGCGGGTGATCCCAGCAGACTCTCCGAGCAGCTTGGCCGCGGACAGCTCCCCGCACCCCGGCAGCGCGAGCAGCTCGGGCACCTCACGCCGGACCAGCGCACCCAGACGCTTGCCGAAGACGTCGATCCGGGCCGTGAGAGCGATGACGTCCTCGAGCTCGTCGCGGGCCATCTCCGCCACGATTCCCGACAGCGTCCCCAGCCATGCGTGCAGGGCTTGCTGAGTCACGGCCCGGTCCAGTGACCGCGGCGCCGGCGCCATCGCAGGGTCCAGCTCGTGGACCCGCCACAACAGGCTGTTGATCGTGCGGGTCCGGGTGGCCACCAACGCATCCCGCCGGTCGGTCAAGAGCTTGGCCTCCCGGGAGACCTCGTCGTGCGTGGCCACCGGCAGGTCCGGCTCACGCAGGAAGGCCCGGGCGACCGCGAGAGCATCGATCGGGTCCGACTTCCCCCGCGTGCGCGCCACCCGACGCTGCTCGGCCATCATCTTCGGCGGTACCCGCACCACCGACTGGCCCGCGCTCAGCAGGTCCCGCTCCAGCCGGGTCGAGAGGTGACGGCAGTCCTCGACCGCCCACCGAAGGTCCTCTCCGAACTCCCGACGGGCCCACCCCAACGCCTTCGCGTGACCCTTGGACGTAGCGGCGACGGTGACCTGACCCACCTGCTTCCCGACCGGGTCGACCGCGACGAACGTGTGCGTGTGCTTGTGGACATCGGCTCCAACAACAACCATGGTGGTTGCCTCCTTCACCTGATCAGTGACTGGACGGTTGGGCCGGTCGGCGGACACATCTCAGTGGGGGCGATGCCACGCTCCTATCAAGTCACGCCGGCCGGTCCTTCACACCGGCCGCCGACAAAACGCATGCTCGCCAACCCGAAGGCGGCACCGACGCTACGAGCCAGACAGCCAGTGCTCAGGACCCAACCACCGCGATGCGGCGCTGTCACCCTGACACTGA
>NZ_JAFDVE010000043.1 GCF_016888005.1 Phycicoccus sp. CSK15P-2
GTGTTGAGTCTCAGGACATAGGAAACGCATGTCTCAAGACATAGGAAACCCTGGTGGGGGTGCGATGCGGGGGTGTCGAAAGCCAGGCTGGTCATCACCGCGGTCACTGTGCAGGGTCTCTCCCAGGCCGAAGCGTCCCGTCGTTACGACGTCTCCAAGGGGTGGGTCTCGAAGGTGATGGCTCGCTACCGAACCGAGGGCGAGGCGGCGTTCACGCCGCGCTCCCGCCGGCCGCGTAGCTCACCTCGGGCTGTGTCCGAGGAAGTCGTCGTGGCGGTGCTGGCCGAGCGGGACCGGCTGGTCGCCTCCGGGCACGACGCCGGCCCGGAGACCATCGCCTGGCACCTCGAACAGGCTGGCCACGACGCACCCTCACGGGCGAGCATCGCCCGGATCCTCACCCGCAACGGCCGTGTCGTGCCGGCCCCGAAGAAGAAGCCCAAAGCCGCCCATCACCGGTTCGAAGCCGACCAGCCCAACGAGTGCTGGCAGTCCGACGTCACCCACATCCGCCTCGCCGACGGCACCGACGTCGAGGTCATCACCTGGCTGGACGACCACTCCCGGATGGCGCTACACATCAGCGCCCACGCCCGGGTCACCGGACACATCGTGCTGGAGACCTTCCGCGCCGCCGTCGCCGAGTACGGCTGCCCCGCATCCACCCTCACCGACAACGGCATGGTCTATACCGTCCGGCACTCCGCGTTCGGGGTGCGCGGCGGGCGGAACGCCTTCGAGACCGAGCTCGCCACCCGCGGCATCACCCAGAAGAACGGCCGCGGCAACCACCCCCAGACCCAAGGCAAGGTCGAACGCTTCCAACAGACCCTCAAGACCTGGCTGGCCCGGCAAGGACCCACCCCCGAGACCATCGAGGACCTCCAAACCCTCCTGGACCGCTTCCGCGGCGAGTACAACCACCACCGCCCCCACCGCTCCCTGAACCGGCGCACCCCCGCCGCCGCCTACACCACCCGACCCAAAGCCACACCCCCCAGCGAACCCCCGGACCGGACCCACACCCGCATCCGCCACGACCGTGTCAACAACGGCAAGATCACCCTGCGCCACGCCGGCACCCTGTACTCCATCGGCCTCGGCCGCCACCACAACGGCACCCCCGTCACCGCCCTCGTCCACGGCCTGGACATCACCATCCTGGACGCCACCACCGGCGAGGTCCTGCGAAAACTCACCCTCGACACCACCCACAAGTACCAACCCCAGACACCACGAAACCCCCAAACCTGACGGTTCGGGGGTTTCCGATGTCCTGAGACATCACAC
>NZ_JAFDVE010000044.1 GCF_016888005.1 Phycicoccus sp. CSK15P-2
TAGTGTCGCGTGTAGTTAGTTGATTTACGGTTGGTGTGCTGGGACGATGAGGTATGGCGAATCGTCCGGCTCCGGCGTTGGTGTTGCGTGAGGGTGACCGGGAGGAGCTGGCGCGTTTGACGAGGTCCTCGAGTGTGCGGGCGGGGTTGGCGCAGCGGGCGCGGATCGTGTTGCTGGCTGCGGATGGTGAGTCGAATGTGGCGATCGCGCAGAGGGTCGGGGTCTCGCGGCCGACGGTGATCGGCTGGCGCAAACGGTACGGGGCGAGGGGGATCGCGGGGTTGGACGATGTTCCGCGGTCGGGTCGTCCGCGGGAGGTCGACTACGGCAAGGTGGTCGGGGCGACGTTGGCACCGCCGCCGAAGAGGTACGGCGTCACGCACTGGTCCTCGCGGCTGCTGGGCCGGCATCTGGGGGTGAGCAACGGCACGATCGCGACGATCTGGCGGCAGGCGGGAGTCCAGCCGTGGCGGGCAGAGACGTTCAAGTTCTCCACGGACCCCGAGCTGGTCGCCAAGGTCACCGACATCGTCGGCCTCTACCTGGCGCCGCCGGAGAACGCGATCGTGCTCTGCGTGGACGAGAAGTCCCAGATCCAGGCGTTGGACCGGACCGCGCCGATGCTGCCGATGCAACCGGGCCTGCCCGAGCGGCGCACGCACGACTACGTCCGGCACGGCACCACGACCTTGTTCGCCGCGTTGGAGATCGCCACCGGACAGGTCACCGCCGCGGTCAAGCCCCGCCACCGCCACCAGGAGTTCCTCGCCTTCCTCAAGCAGGTCGCCCGCGCCTACCCCGAGGTCGAGCTGCACCTGGTGATGGACAACTACGCCGCCCACAAACGCGTCGAGATCCGCGACTGGCTCACCGCCAACCCCCGGATCCACGTCCACTTCACCCCCACCTCCGGCTCCTGGCTCAACCTGGTCGAGGTCTGGTTCGGCATCATCGAACGCCAGGCCATCCGCCGCGGCACGTTCCGATCCGTGCGCGAGCTCAACGCCAAGATCCGCGTCTTCATCAACGGCTGGAACGACCGCTCCCACCCCTTCGTGTGGACCAAGACCGCCGACGACATCCTCAAGAA
>NZ_JAFDVE010000045.1 GCF_016888005.1 Phycicoccus sp. CSK15P-2
CTAGGGCCTGTTACGAAAGTCGTCGCAGCCAGTGGTCGATGCTGGCGACGTGGACGGTGGCGGCGTAGCGGACGGCGAGCTTGTCGTAGCGGGTGGCGAAGCCGCGGTGGTGTTTGAGGTGGTTGAAGCCGCACTCGACGGCGTGCCGGTCCTTGTAGGTCTCGGGGTTGAACGCTGGTGGTCTGCCGCCGCGGGATCCGCGTCGGGTGCGGTGTCCGGCTTGGTCGGCGGGGGTCGGGATGGTCGCTCGGATGTGGTGCCGGGCGAGCCAGGAGCGGTTGGCTCGGGAGGAGTAGGCCTTGTCGGCCAGGACACGGGTAGGGCGGGTCCGGGGCCGGCCGGCACCGGGTCGGGCGACGCGGATGCTCTCCAGGACGGGGACCAGCTGGGGGCTGTCACCGGCCTGGCCGGGGGTGAGGGCGAACGCCAGCACGCCGCGCTGCTGGTCGATGGCGGCGTGGGTCTTGGTGCCCCACCCGCCGCGGGAGCGGCCCAGGGCGTGGTGCTCCGGCTCTCCGGCAACGGAGCCGAAACTGTCGCGGCGGGCGCCGGCGGCGTGGACGTGGGCGCGGGAGGTGGTGGAGTCCACCGATACCTGCCAGGAGAGCCGCCCGCGGGCGTCGGCGCTCGCGCGCAGCTCGTCCTCGACCGTGGCCCACACACCGAGGACCTGCCAGCACGCGAACAGGGCGTACACCCGCCACCACGGCCCGTACCGCTGCGGGACATCGCGCCACGGACACCCGGCCCGGGTCCGGTGCCGGACTCCGTCGACCAGCAGGCGCAGTGGGTATCTGCGGGGCCGACCCAGCCGGGCCGGGGCCGGCAGCAGCGGCTCCAACAGGGCCCACTGGGCGTCGGTCAGGTCGTGACGAGCAGCGGCATCTATCGTGGGCATCGAGGCTCCCGGGGTGCGCGGCGGAGTAGACACCACCAGCGCTACTCCGGGAGCTTCACCTCAATCCACACGACACGCCCAAACCCCATCAGCCACTTTCGTAACAGGCCCTAG
>NZ_JAFDVE010000003.1 GCF_016888005.1 Phycicoccus sp. CSK15P-2
CCTGGGAGAGACCCTGCACAGTGACCGCGGTGATGACCAGCCTGGCTTTCGACACCCCCGCATCGCACCCCCACCAGGGTTTCCTATGTCTTGAGACATGCGTTTCCTATGTCCTGAGACTCAACACCTTCGGGCGCGCAGTGTGATGTCTCAGGACATCCCGGACTCCCCGAACCCCTAGGGTTTCGGGGAGTTTCTCTTGCTGGGCTGGTATCGGCGTGTGGGGTCGAGGACCAGTTCGCGGAGGATCTCGCCGGTGTGGGTGTCGCTGATGGTGATGTCGAGGTCGTGGACCAGGGCGGTGACCTTGCGGCCGTTGTGAGCGCGGCGGGACTGCTGCACCGATAGTGACAGGGTGACCCGTGGTGCTCGCGGAGGCAGCTGTCGTCACGGGCTGCTCGTTCGGGGAGTCGGCCGGCTACAGGTCGAGAACGAGGCGTAGCGCTGCCTCGACACGTCGGAGCTCGTCGAACGCCAGCTGGCCCGTGCTGTCACCGAGGCGGCTGGGATCGACGGCGGTCGTCTGCTCGACAAGCACGACCGTCCGTCGGCCGCCGATCAGGACCTCGGGTCTGAAGCTGGCCGCGCGTGCCGAGGTGGAGGTGGGAGCGACCAGCCACGTCGAGAGCGGGAGCGAGTCGGACTGGACGACGACCGCGTACCGACGGTGTGCATGTTCGTCTCCTCGAGCGCCGCGGGGCGCGAGCAGCCGGAAGACCTCACCCCGCACGCAGCGTCTCCATGTCCCGAAGCACTTGTGCGGCTTCCGCGCGGTCCTGCTCGTCGGCCGCCAGCGCTTCGGCCTCGGCGCGCAGCGCCGTACGGGCACGGTCACGGGCTGCGGTGATCAGTGCGGCCCGCACCGCGGTGGATACCGACGTGCCATCTGCGGTCAACGCGACCAGCGCTCGAGCGGCGTCCTCGTCGGGGCGGAAGGTGATCGTACCGGCCATGGCGACAACCGTAACACTGCTTGTAAGACACTCGAGGCCTCGGGCTCCAGCGAGTGCTGGCCCCGCCCCGGTCGGGTTCGTCACCCAGGTCACTGCGGGCCTCTCCCGGTGGTGAGCGGAGGAGGGCTGACGCTGGCAAGGCACGCCGCGGCCAGCACCGCGGTGGCCGTCATGCCGGCCAGCATGAGCCGCTCGACCAGCCCGAAGCCCGACCCGGGCTCGGCGCCCAGGAGCACGACGGGTACGTGCAACGCCACGAAGAACGTGCCCAGACCGGCCTGACCGACCACCGCACGACGTAGCACCGTGCGTGCCCTGGGGGAGCACGCGTTCGAGATCAGCAGTCCGAGCGCTGGAGGACCCACAACGACCGCGGCCGCGGCCAGCTGGTGCACCCGTCCCGCCGCCGTGGTGGGGTCGCCGGGCACGTCGCTCGGGACCGCCGCCACAGCGGCCAGACCGACGGACCACAGGGTCAGGAGTCCGAAGGCCGTGGTGCGCAGCCGGCCGGTCGTGAGATGCCGGCGGACCCCGAGGGCCGTCCCGGCCGCGGCGATCTCCATCCCCACGACGCAGCCCGTCAGCCACCACCAGCCGGCGGGCCGGTGCACGGCATGGCTGAGCATGTCGTCGAGGGGGTTGCCGCCGGTGAGGTCGGTACCGATCGCGCCCACGACCGCGAGTGCGACCCCGAGCAGCACGACCGGGAACCATGGCGCGTCCGGCGCCGGACGCTGCTCCGGCGCCCGCCGCCGCTCCGGCGCGGAGACCGCGGTCATGCCGGCGTCAGGGCGTCACGTCGGGGACGCCACTCCGTCCGGGAGCCGAGGCACGCTTCGTAGAGACCGAGGAATGCCTCGAGGGTGGCGCCGAGGTCGTGGCCCGCCGCCACGGCGCCGGCGTTCCGGCCCATCCGCCGCGCGGACTCCGGGTCCTCCAGCAGGGCGGCCAGCCGCCCGGCGAGCTCCTCGACGTCGCCGTGGGGGTAGAGCCAGCCGGTGCGACCGTGCTGGACGAGGTGCGGCAGTGCGCCGGCGTCGACACCCAGGACCGGCAGCCCCGTGGCCATCGCCTCCAGCGTCACCAGGCTCTGCAGCTCGGCGGTGCCGGCGATGCCGAAGAAGTCGGCGGCGGCGTACGCCTCGGGCAGCTCGGCGTCGTCGAGCACGCCCGTGAAGGTGACGGAGTCCGCCACGCCGCGCTCGGCGGCCAACGCCTCGAGTCGCGGACGCTCGGCACCGTCACCGACGACGAGCAGATGGACGTCTCGGTGGGCCCGCACCAGGGCGAGGGCCTCGATGAACTCGTGGACGTTCTTCTCCGGGTCCAGGCGACCGACGGAGGCGAGCACGGGACCAGAGGGAAGGCCGTACTTCCGCCGGAACCGTGCCCCGTCCCGGGCGGAGGAGAACCGGTCCAGGTCCAGCCCGCAGGAGATGGGCAGGACCGGCCCGGGAACACCGGCCGACTCGGCCAACGCCGCGGCGAACGGCGTGGGGCTCGTGACGACGTCGGCCAGGGCGAGCACGCCGGCGGCGTCCTGCCAGGCCCACCCGTGTGCCCGGCGCCGAACGGCGGCGCCGCCCGGCACGTAGTGCAGCAGGTTCTCCGGCATGAAGTGGTTCGTGGCGACGACGGGGATGCCCATCTCGCGCGCCGCGTGCAGCACCGCCCGACCCACGAGGAAATGGCTCTGCACGTGCACCACGTCCGGCCGCACGGACCGGAGCACCGACCGGACGTGGCTCCCCAGCCCGACCGGCGGGCAGAACCGGAACCCGCGGGACAGCACCACCGGCAGGGAGCGCACCCGGTGCTCGGTGATACCCCCGGCTCCCGTCGAGGACGAGCTGCGCGCCGTCCGCGAGGGGGCGATCACGTGTACCTCGTGGTCGGTGGCGAGCCCGGCCGCCAATCGCTGGGCGAAGTAGGACGCACCGTTGACGTCCGGGGCGTAGGTGTCGGCGGCGATCAGGATCTTCACAGGATTTCTCCTCCGGTACGTCGGGACGAAAGCTTCTTTGCGGTGAGGGAGACGAGCAGGAGGGAACCGCCCAGTGCCGCGCTGAGCGAGGCGACCGTCGCAGGGCTGTTCGCCAAGGCGTCGAGCTGGTGCCCGGCGAGGACGCCGAGAGCGACCAGGACGGCGGCCCGGACGGCGCTGGTCAGCGCCGTCCAGACCACGAAACGGCGGTACGGGACGCCGGCCAGGCCCGCGGCCAGGAACGCGGGCACGGCGCTGACGTCGACCAGCTTCGCGCCGATCATCACCCTGGGGAGGTGACGACCGATGCCGTGCTGGAGCCGGTCGAGCCGCTCCGCGCCCAGTCCGAGCCGTGCGAGTATCCGGCGGACGCGCGGATGCCGGCCCCACCGCCCGACCCCGAAGAGCACGCTGTCGGCGACCACGTCGGCGCCGACCGCCAGCAGCCACACCGGCAGGAGCGCCAGCTGTCCGGCGCCCACCATCGAACCGGCCGCCAGGGTGGTGGCCGGTCCTTCCAACAGCATCAGCGTCGCGATGACGAGATATGCCTGCACGAGGTGACTGCTCCCTCCTGATCCGCCCCGTCGACGAGGCGGAGAAGCGCCGGACCATCCGGCGGCGAGAGAGAAGGTAGGTCCGACGGCCGGGCGCGGACATCGGTCCGGGGGGCCGTTCGCTCCCCCTCGCGCGGGGTTGACGCCGAGCGCCGACCCCCGACCGCGGTAGGGGGTCGTCTGGCTCCGCAGAGGGATCTCGCCGCGCCGCGAGCGCCCTACCATGGAGCGCGGAGCCGGACCGAGCGCCGCCCGAGGAGTCTCATCGAGGGCCGGCGCCGAGCCGGGAGGCAGAGGATCGGCGGTGGAGAGGTATGAGGGTGGACCGGCTGGTCGACCGTGACGCGGGGAGAACCTGGACGGCCGGAACGGCGCTGGTCGGGATCCTGCTGGTGCTGCTGCAGCTGCCCACCACCACGGGCATCTACGAGCTGCCGCTGCTCGCCGCGCTGCCGATCCACCTGCTGCAGGGGTTCGCTCTCCCGCTGGCGTTGCGCCGTCCGCTGCTCGCCACCGTCGTCCAGCTCGCGACGGCGGCGGCCACCGCCCTGGCGGTCGACCCCGTGGACGGGCAGGCCTGGCCGCTCACCGTCCCGGGTGTCCTGCTGCTCGTGGCGCACGTCGGGCTGGTCGCGGTCTCTCGTGGCTGGCGACCTGCCGCCATCGTGTGGGGCGCCTCGATCGTCGGACTCGCCGTCCTGATGACAGCTCAGGTGGGGGAGTGGGGCAGCGAGACCGTCGGCGACGTCACCGTCGCGATCTACGCGGCCAGCGCCTTGCTCGTCCTGATGGTGGGGTCGGTCTGGCGGCAACGGTCCCTGCTGGCCCACGAGCTGTCGGCCGCCCAGCGCGACGTCGGCATCGAGCAGGCGAAGCGGGCCCTGGTCGAGGAGCGCACTCGCATCGCCCGGGAGCTGCACGACGTGGTGGCGCACACGATGTCCGTCGTCCACATGCAGGCCAGCACCGCACGCTTCCGGCTGCCGGACCTCACGCCCGAGTCGGCGGCGGAGTTCCAGGAGATCGCGGCCGCTGCCAAGGCGGCCATGACGGAGATGCGCCAGCTGCTCGGCGTGCTGCGGGACGACGGCGCGAACGCTCCGGTCGCACCGACCCCCTCGTTGGCGGACCTGCCCGGGATGGTCGCCGGAACGGCCCGCGCCGGAACGGCCGCCCGCCTGTCGATCGACCCTGCGCTGGACACCCGGAAGATCCCGGAGATCCTGCAGGCGGCCACGTACCGCGTGATCCAGGAGGCGCTGAGCAACGTCGTGCGGCACGCCCCGGGAGCACCCGCGACCGTCGACGTCCGGCTCGCAGCGGACGGACGCGCACTCGAGGCGACGGTCACCAACCCGCCGTCCGCCTCGCCGCATGCAGGCGTGGCGCCTCGGGACCCCACGCGACCGCGCCACGGGCTCATCGGCATCCGCGAGCGCGCGGTCCTGCTCGGGGGCTGGTCGAGCGCAGGCTCGTTGCCGGCCGGAGGCTGGCAGGTCGGCCTCCACCTGCCGCTCGAGCCGGACGAGCCGGACGAGCCGGTCGCGGGCGACATGCGCGGCCACGGTGTCGCAGTCGAGCCCGGGGGCACCTCGTGATCCGGGTGCTCGTCGTGGACGACCAGTCGATGATCCGCCTGGGCATCCGCTCCGTCGTCGACGCCCAGGCGGACATGACCGTCGTCGACGAGGCGGAGAACGGGGAGCGGGCGCTCGCCCTCGCCCGGCGGCTGCGTCCGGACGTCGTGCTGATGGACGTGCGGATGCCCGTCCTCGACGGGCTGCAGGCCACTCGCGAGATGCTCGCGGACGACCAGCCGAGCAGCCACCGGCCGAAGGTCGTCGTGCTGACCACCTTCGACCTCGACGACTACGTCTACGCCGCGCTCCAGGCGGGAGCCAGCGCGTTCCTGCTCAAGGACAGCGAGCCCGAGGAGGTGCTGCGGGCGATCCGGGTGGTGGCCGGCGGACAGGCCCTCCTGGCGCCCGGGGTGACCCGTCGCCTCATCGAGCAGTTCGTCGACGCACGCACCACCGCACGTCCACCCGACCCGGCGCTCAACGGGCTCACCGAGCGCGAGCGCGAGGTGCTCACACTGCTGTCGGCCGGACGGTCCAACGCCGAGATCGCCGCGGAGCTGTTCATCGCCGAGCAGACGACCAAGAGCCACGTGAGTCGGGTTCTGCAGAAGCTGCACCTGCGTGACCGCGCCCAGGCCGTCGTGTACGGCTACGAGAACGGGCTCGTCCGCCCTGGGGAGTCGGACCTCTGAGCACCTGACACCGTGCCGTCGCGGTGTCGCTCGTGCGTACTACCCCGTCCAGTACCGGGGTTGGATGCTCTCCTGCACGGGTCGCGCCTAGCGTCCGCGCCATGGACGCCACACACAGCCTCACCTGCGAGCGACGATGCCCCGGACCCTGACGTGGTGGGGCTCCGCCGCGCTCGTCTCGGCGATGTCGCTCGGGGCCGCGATCGAGCTCGGACGCACCGAGCCTCCGGCACTCGACCGCTGGTGGAGTGGGGTGGTGGCCGTGCTCAGGGACGACTGGACGCTGTCGTCCGCGCTGCTGCTCGACCGGGTCGGCGGGGGCTGGCTGGCGGTGCTCGTCGTCCCCTCGATCGTGGTCATCGTGATGATCCTGGCCCGACGATGGCGCGGTGCGCTGTTCGCCGTCGGCGCGTTCCTCCTCAGTGCAGTGTTCGTGCAGGTCCTCAAGAACCTGTTCGGACGTGCCCGCCCGCAGGACATGCTCGTCTCGAGCGACGTCGGGGCCTTCCCGTCGGGCCATGTCGCGAACGCGACCACGATCGTGGTGGTGCTGTGCCTGCTCTTCCCGCGCCTGTGGGTGGCGGTCCTCGGCACCGGGTGGATCGTGGCCATGGCGCTCTCCCGCACGCTGCTCTCGGTGCACTGGGCCACCGACACCGTGGGTGGTGTCCTCGTGGGAGCAGGTGTTCCGCTGCTCCTCGCCGCATGGGTCCTCCCCTGGGCGCGAACCACCTCGGTGCGGGTCCCTCCTTCACCGGAGCGGCGGACGAAGGGCCGGGAGGCGGCACTCCACGCGGAGGACCGACGGGTCACGCGCGGGAAGCACCCCGCGTCATGAACGACCTCGTCATGAGCATTCTCGACATGGTGCAGAGCGTCGACCCGCCACTCCGGATCGTCGTGGCCGGTCTCGCGATCCTGCTGGAGACCAGCGTCCTCGTCGGCCTCGTCGTGCCCGGCGACACGATCGTCATCGTCGCCGGGACGGCCGTGTCCTCCTGGCCGGAGGGGGTCGTGCTCGGCGCCGCGATCGTCGCCGCCTCCGTGGCCGGAGAGAGCATCGGGTTCGTCCTGGGGCGACTCCTCGGCCCCCGGGTCCGTGCGTCGCGTCTCGGCGACCGCATCGGGCAGGCCGGCTGGGCGCGTGCGGAACGCTATCTGGAGCGACGCGGGGGGACGGCGATCTTCCTGTCGCGCTTCCTTCCCGTGCTGCACTCGCTCGTCCCCCTCACCGTCGGCATGAGCGGGTTCACGTACCTGAGGTTCATCGCCTGGACCCTCCCGGCATGCGTCATCTGGGCGGGTACGTACGTCACGGCTGCAGCGGTGGCCGCTGCGACCTTCCGTGAGCTCAGCGACACCGTCCACTACGCCGGGTACGTGTTCGTCGCGATGATCGTCGGCTTCCTCCTGCTGGTCACGACCGCGAAGAAGCTCGTTGCACGTTCCGAGCAACGTCGGGGAGGGGCAGCTCGTCGGTGAGGATGTGTCCCATGGTGGCGCCCACGGGTTCGGGGATGGCGCTCTCGCAGTGATGGCCGGTCGCGGTCAGTCCTGCAGACGCAGGATCGCCTCGGCCACCGCGTCCGGGTGGGTGAGCAAGGCCTCGTGCGTGCCGGGGACGGAGACCGGCTCCACACCCAGCCTCTCGGCGAGGTCGGGTCCGGGGACGGCGAGCCCCTGGTCGTCGTCGGCCAGCACGTAGGAAAGGGCGACGCCGAGGTCGCTGACGTCCGGGCCCGGGTAGGGGTCCAGGAAGTACCCGCCCGGAGTGGGCGTGAGCAGCTGGTAGATCAGTCGCGCTGCGACATCGGGCAGATCCTGCATCAAGGCGCTCTTGGCGAGGTCGTAGTCCGGGACGCCGACCGTGCCGTCGGCAGAGCCGTCGACCATGTCGGCCACGTACTGCCGGATCTCGGGGGCGTTGGCGTCGTTCATCGACCGGCCGGGGACGGGAACGAAGGCGTCGACGAAGACGAGACGCCGCAGCCTGTCCCGCAACGCCTCCGCAGCTGCCGAGATCATCAGACCGCCCAGACTGTGGCCCACCAGGACGAGGTCGTCCGCGAGCTGCCGGTCAGCCCTGGAGACGATGTGCCGGGTGGCGTCCGCGAGACCGATCCCGCGCCTGTCCTCTCCGTCACCCATCCCGGGCAGGGTCAGGCACTCGGCCTCGTGGCCGGCCGTGCGGAGGCGTTGCGCCACGGCGTGCCAGGCCCAGCCTCCGTGCCACGCGCCGGGAACGAGCAGGTACTTCATGACGGGTCCTCCCGGGTCCGACGGGTCTTGGGCGTCCTCGGGTGTCCGGGCTTCGGGCACGGCGAGGTCGTCGAACAGAGTAGACATCCGCCAGTGGGGGATTGGACACCCGGTGCCAGGTGCGCCGCCCGGGCGTACACCCTCCCCGCGCCGAGCCCCGCGCCCGGGTCGGGGGTGGCGGTCGAAACCGCGCCGACATCGATTCCTGCCACTCGTAGCCGAGCCTTCGTCCGGCCGAAACCAGCACGAAACGCACCCTCCGTGGAATGGTCCCATGCCGATCCGCGACGGGCACCGTCACATCGGGGTGCTGCCGGAGCACCCCTTCTACGGGGGCCCTCCGGTGCGCGCCGACCTCGGCGCCCGGGCGACGGTCGACGAGCTCGTCGCCGACCTCGACGCCGACGGCATCGAGCGTGCGCTCGTCCTGCCCAACTACGGGGTGCCCGTCCCGGACGTCGCGTTCGAGCTGAACCACCTGGCCCTCGACGCGGCGCAGCGTGACGACCGGATCCGGTGTGGCCTGTGGGTGTCACCGAAGGCCTCGGACCGTCGGCGCAACGACGCTGCCCTCGCGCTCGCCGCCGAGGACGGCGTCGCCGCGCTCAAGACGAGCTTCCTCCTCGGTGGCAGCCCGACGGACCCCGACTGCGCGGACGAGCTCGACCGGATCTTCACCACCGCGGCCCGGCTCGGGCTCGTCGTCCACGTCCACACCTCCCCGGGCGCGGCCTCCGACGTCGACCAGGTGGGCACCCTCGTCGAGCGCTACGGGGACGCGACGAAGATCCACCTCGTCCACCTGGGCGGTGGGATGAGCGGCCACCTGAAGCTCATCGGGGGCCGGTTCTTCGACTGGGTCGAGGCCGGCAAGCAGGTCTACACCGACACCAGCTGGACGATCGGCTTCGCCCCGCGCTGGCTCGTCGCCGAGATCGAGCGGCGCGGCGTCGGCCACGACCGGGTCCTCTTCGCGACCGACACCCCCTGGGGCGACTTCGCCGGCGAGCACGCCCGGCTCGCGGCCGCCGCGGGCGACGGTGAGCTGGCCCGCGCCTTCTTCCACGACAACTTCGCCACGCTCTACGGCTGACCCGCCCGGCCCGGCCGGCGACGGCCGGGCGCCACCCCGACCGCACCCCCGCAGCGCGCACCACACACCAAGGAGAGACACGATGAGCACGTTCGACGACGAGATCATGGCGAACATCGAGAAGTCGGTCGGTGAGATCCCGCACCCCTCGCAGGCCGCCGGCACCAACCTCTACGGCTCGACGAAGATCTTCCCCGACTACCAGGCGAGCGAAGGCCAGAGCTACCTCACGCTCGTGCACGGCATCCCGCACGAGAGCTCGGTGAGCTTCGTCGCGGTCCTCCAGGCCACCCGGGCGCTGCGCAAGGGCTTCGACTCCACCATCTACTTCTACGGCCCGGGGTCGCTGGCGTGCATGGACACCCGCGGCTTCCCGACGACCGGCGACGTGGCGTTCCCCGGGAACCAGAACATGAACGACTCCATCAAGACCTTCATCGGGGAGGGCGGCACGGTGTTCTGCTGCCGGTTCGGGATGGCGCTGCACGGCTGCCGCGAGGAGGACCTCATCGAGGGCGTCATCCCCGCGCACCCGCTCGACGTGCAGGACTGCGTCATCCACTTCGCCAACCGGGGCGCCATCATCAACTCGGTGTACAACCTCTGAGGCGGGACGTCATGGCCTCAGCTCCCTCCACCCGGGTCGACGTCGCGATCCAGGGCATCCGTCTGCTCGACGCCCCGGTCGCCCGACGCGCAGGCGCCGGGCCGAGCGACGACGGGCACCTCCTCCTCGACGGTGTCGGTGCCGCGATCCCGCTCAACCCGCGCAGCCCCTACTCGGTGCGCGGTGGCCGTCTGCTGCTCGACGGGGCGGACACCGGGATGGGGGTCGAGGCCGTGGCCCGGCCACGCTTCTACGACCTGCGCACCGCGGACGGCGTGCCGTACGAGCAGATCGCCCGGCTCCACTCCAGCCACGTGCTCGCGACGACGGTCGTGCAGACCTGCGTCCGTTACGAGGAGTCCGAGCGGTGTCGCTTCTGTGCCATCGAGGAGTCGCTCCGCCAGGGGTCCACGATCGCGGTGAAGACCCCGGCGATGATCGCCGAGGTCGCTCGCGCCGCGGCGGAGCTCGACGGCGTGACCCAGATGGTCATGACGACCGGGACCTCGAACGGCCGGGACCGGGGTGCGGTGCACCTCGCGCGCTGCGTCCGGGCCGTGCGCGAGGTGCTCCCGGACCTGCCCGTCCAGGTGCAGTGCGAACCGCCCGCGGACCTGGGTGTCATCGGGGACCTCCACGACGCCGGTGCCCGGTCCATCGGGATCCACGTCGAGTCGCTCGACGACGAGGTGCGACGCCGGTGGATGCCCGGGAAGGGGTCGGTGTCCCTCGCGGAGTACCGCGCCGCGTGGCGGGAGGCCGTCCGGGTCTTCGGGCACAACCAGGTCTCGACGTACCTCCTCGTCGGGCTCGGTGAGGACCCCGACGAGCTCGTCGCCGGCGCCGAGGAGCTCATCGACATGGGGGTCTACCCGTTCGTCGTCCCGTTCCGTCCCCTCGCAGGGACGCTCGCCACCGACGTGGACCGGGTACCGGCCCC
The DNA here is from genome assembly GCF_016888005.1 of Phycicoccus sp. CSK15P-2. Classification (GTDB taxonomy): domain Bacteria; phylum Actinomycetota; class Actinomycetes; order Actinomycetales; family Dermatophilaceae; genus Phycicoccus. Next base: position 10,666 of record NZ_JAFDVE010000003.1, read on the forward strand.
GCCGCCGGCCCTCGTCGCCGACGTGACCGTCCGCGTCGCCGCCGCGCTGCGGGCGGCCGGGATGCTCGGCAGCGACCAGGCCGCCGGATGCGCCGCGTGCGGGGCCTGCTCGGCCCTGTCCTGCGAGGGCGCGTGATGGACCTCCGGTCCGGTGAGACGTCCTCCGGCGACGTCGTCATCGCCGGTCGGCCGGTGCGCACGGTGGCGCCACGCCCGTTCACGATCGGCGAGGCCGAGGACTCGGCCGGTCTCGCCGCCCACCGCGCGCTGCGCCATCGGGCCTTCGTCGAGGAGCAGCGACTGTTCGCCACCCACGACGTCGACCCGGCCGACGAGGACCCGCGGACCCGGGTCCTCGTGGCCCGCGTCCCGGACGGGACGGTCGTCGGCGGTGTGCGGGTCCACCCGGCCCTCCCCGGGCCGGACCTCGGATGGTGGCGAGGCAGCCGGCTCGTCGTCGTCCCCGGGCGCGGCACCGCCGGGGTCGCCGCCGCGCTCGTCACCGCCGCGTGCGCCCTCGCGGAGACGCTCGGTGCCCTGCGGTTCGACGCGACCGTCCAGGCCCGGAACGAGCGGCTCTTCCGCCGTCTCGGCTGGAGCGCCCGTCAGGCCGTCGAGCTGCACGGACGTCCGCACCTCCTGATGGAGTGGCCGGTCGGCAGGGTCCAGCGGCTGGTCGACGCGACCAAGGCACCGCTCGGGCCACTGCTGCGCGAGCTCGGCCGGCATCCTGCGGCAGGCGGCGGCCCCGGCTTCCGCGGCGACGACGGTGCCCCGGTCCCCGGCACCGCAGCGGGCTCGGGGATGGTCGCCGCCTGCGACGCGATCCTGCCCTCCATGGTCGAGCGCGACCCGGAGTGGGCCGGGTGGTGCGCCGTCCTCGTCAACCTCAACGACCTCTTCGCGATGGGGGCCCGGCCGGTCGGGCTGCTCGACGCCGTCGGTGCCCGGGACGCCAGCTTCGCCCGACGGATCCTTCGCGGGCTCGCCGAGGCCGCCGACGCGTGGGACGTCCCGGTGCTCGGCGGGCACACCCAGCTCGGGGTGCCGGCGGCGTTGTCGGTCACCGCGCTGGGCCGGACCGACGCGCCCGTGCGCGGTGGCGGAGGCCGTGCGGGGGAGCGGGTGCGGGTCACCGCCGACCTGAGCGGCGCCTGGCGGCCGGCCTACCGCGGCACCCAGTGGGACTCCTCGTCGACGCGGAGCCCGGCCCAGCTCCGCCGGCTCGCCGACGTGGTCCCGGCGCTCGCCCCGACCGCCGCCAAGGACGTGAGCATGAGCGGCCTCGTCGGCACGCTCGGGATGCTCGCCGAGGCCGGCGGGTGCGGTGCGGTCCTCGACGTCGCCGACGTCCCGACACCGGCCGGTGCCGGCACCGCCGAGTGGCTCACCTGCTTCCCGGGCTTCGCCGTCGTGAGCACCGAGCCCGCCGGCCACCGCCCCGACCCGCTGCCCGACCTCGTCACCTCCGCCCGCTGCGGCGAGCTCGTCCCCGGCAACGGTGTCGAGCTGCGCTGGCCGGACGGCCTCACCACACGTGCCGTGGCCTCGACCGTCACGGGGATGGGAGCAGCATGAGCACCGACCGGAGCATCGGGGTCGCGGCGGCCGCCGCCCCCTTCGGCCGTGACCTCGACGCCTGTCTGGCCCGCGTCCGCGACCTCGTGAGGCGCGCCCGCAGGCAGGACGTGCGGCTGCTCGCCCTGCCCGAGGCATGCCTCGGCGGGTACCTCTCGGTCCTGGGCCGAGGTCGGGACGGGAGCCACGACGAGACCCCCGAGTCCCTGCCACCGGTCGTCGACCTCGACGGCCCCGTGATGCGCGAGGTGGCGGAGGCCGCCCGTGAGATGACCGTCGTCGTCGGGTTCTGCGAGTCCGACGGGGTCAGCCGCTACAACAGCGCCGCGGCCGTCACCGGTGACGGGGTGCTGTCCGTGTACCGCAAGGTGCACCAGCCGCTCGGGGAGGAGCTGAGCTACGACGCGGGCGAGCAGCTCCGCGCCTTCGACTCCCCGGTCGGCCGGATGGGCCTGCAGATCTGCTACGACAAGGCCTTCCCCGAGTCGGCCAGGGCGCTCGCGCTGGACGGGGCCCGGGTCGTCGCGTGCATCTCGGCCTGGCCGGCGTCCCGCACGGCGTCCGCCGCCTCGCTCGCCGAAGACCGGTGGACCCGTCGCAACGCCCTCTTCGACCAGGCCCGTGCCCTGGAGAACCAGGTCGTCTGGGTGGCGGCCAACCAGACCGGGACGTTCGGGTCGCTGCGCTTCGTCGGCAGTGCCCGGGTCGTCGCTCCCGGTGGGGAGGTCCTCGCCGGCACCGGGGTCGACGCCGGTCTCGCCGTGGCCCACCTCGACCTGGAGGACGCCCTGCTCACGGCGCGACGGACCATGTTCCACCTCGGCGACCGGCGACCCGAGGTGTACGCCGCGGCGAACGAGCGCGTGGCGGAGGTCAGCCGTGCCTGAGGCGACCGTGACCGTCCGCTGGCCCGACGGTCGGGTCCAGTCCGTGTACTCGCCGAGCCTCGTCGTCCACGACCACCTGAGGGCCGGGGCCGGCTACCGGGTGGCCGAGTTCGTCCAGCGCACCCACCTGGCCCTGGACGAGGCGAGCGAGCGGGTCCGGGCCAGGTACGGCATGGCGTGCACCGCGGCCGCCGCATCCCAGGAGGACGTGCGTGCGGCGGGGTCCCGCCACGACCCGGACGCACGGGTCACGGTCCTCGACATCCAGCCGCCGCTGCCCGAAGGAGAACCACGATGAGCCCGGACGCACCCGACCACGAGACCGAGGTCGTCGTCGTCGGCGGGGGGCAGGCCGGCCTCGCGGTGAGCTGGTACCTCACCCGTGACGGGGTCGACCACGTCGTGCTCGAGGCGCACACGGCGACGCACGAGTGGGCCGACACCCGGTGGGACGCCTTCACCCTCGTCACGCCGAACTGGCACTGTCGGCTGCCCGGGTACGCCTACGACGGGTCGGACCCCGACGGCTTCATGACCCGCGACGAGGTCGTCGACTGGTTGCGCGGCTACCCCGCGACGTTCGGGCCGCCGCTGCGCGAGCACCACCGCGTCGTCGAGATGGTGCCGCGAAGTCCGGGCTACGCGCTCACCGTCGAGACCCCGCAGGGCACGAGGACCTGGCACGCCTCCCAGGTCGTCGTCGCCACCGGCGGCTACCACGTGCCGATCGTGCCGGCCTGGGCGCCGGCGCTCGACCCCTCGGTGCTCCAGGTGCGCTCCGGGGAGTACCGCCGTCCGCAGGCCCTCCCCGAGGGGGCCGTGCTCGTCGTCGGGTCGGGGCAGTCGGGCGCCCAGATCGCCGAGGACCTGCACCTCGCGGGTCGGCAGGTGCACCTCGCTCTCGGTGACGCCCCCCGGGTCGCCCGCACCTACCGCGGACGGGACTGCATGACGTGGCTCGCCGACATGGGCCTCTACGACACCCCGGTCGCCTCCTACCCCGGCGGCCTCGCGGCACGGGAGAAGACCAACCACTACGTCACCGGTCGGGACGGCGGCCGGGACATCGACCTGCGCGCGTTCGCCCGGGAGGGGATGCGGCTCTACGGGCTCCTCGACTCCGGGTCCGGCATGAGCGTGAGCTTCCGCCCCACCCTGGAGTCCTCGCTCGACGCCGCGGACGAGGTGTACCGGTCCATCTGCCGCGACATCGACCGGCACATCGACCGGACCGGACTCTCCGCGCCGCCGCCCTCGCAGTACGAGCCGGTGTGGCGACCCGAGCACGAGCCGACCCGTCTGGACCTCGCGGCCGAGGGAGTCACGAGCGTGGTGTGGGCGATCGGCTACCGCCCGGACTACCGGTGGGTGCGGGTCGGGGTGTTCGACGGAAGTGGCCGGCCGACGCACGAGCGCGGTGTCACCGGCGCGCGCGGGCTCTACGTCCTCGGGCTGCCCTGGCTCCACACGTGGGGGTCGGGTCGCTTCCACGGCATCGCACGCGACGCCGAGCACGTCGCCGCTCGGATCCTGGCCCTCCGCTCGCTCCGACGCGGCTCTTCGCTCGCACCGGCTCTCGAGGCCGGGTGACGTGACGACGCTGACGCTCGGCGCGGTCGCCGCGAACTTCGGCCGCGACCTCGAGCGGTGCGTCGAGAAGGCGGTCCGGATCATGGGCGACGCCCGCAACGCCGGGGTGGGTCTGCTCGTCCTGCCGCACGCCACCCTCGGGGGGTACCTCGGCGACCTCGCCCGGCCGGACCCACGGGCCCTGCCACCGGCGCTGCCGGAGTCCTCGCCGCAGCTCGAGCGGGTCCGCCGGATGGCGGGCGGGATGGTCGTCTGTCTCGGCTACACCGAGGTCGAGATCGTCGACGGGGCCGCGACGACGTACAACGCCGCGGTCTGCCTCAGTGGTGATGGCGTGCTGGGACGCCATCGCAAGGTCCACCAGCCGCTCGGCGAGGCCGAGGCCACCCGCGCCGGTGACGGTTTCACCGCCTTCGACACCCCGGTCGGCCGGATGGGCATGCTCATCGACTACGACAAGACCTTCCCCGAGGCGGCACGCAGCCTGGCGCTCGACGGTGCGCTCGTCCTCGCCTGTCTCAGCGCGTGGCCGGCGAGCGTCACCGACCGGACCGACCGGCTCTCCCAGGACCGCCAGTCCCGGCTGTTCGACATCTACGACACCGCCCGGGCCGCGGAGAACCAGGTGGTGTGGGTGTCGTCGAACCAGACCGGGACGATGGGCAGCCTGCGCTTCCTCGGCCAGGCCAAGATCGTCGGGCCGGGCGGTGACGTGCTCGCCCGCACCCGGAACAAGGGCGGCATGGCGACGGCCCGGATCGACGTCGCGGCCGAGGTCGCCCGGTCGCGCCGCACGTTGAGCCACCTCGTCGAGCGGGTGCCGTCGGCTTACCGGAACGAGGGGGCGAGGCGGTGAGGGTCGCCCTGCTCACGTACTCGACCAAGCCGCGCGGTGGGGTGGTGCACACCCTCGCGCTGGCCGAGAGCCTCGCCGCCCTCGGGGTCGAGGTCGAGGTCTGGACGCTCGGCCGAGGCGGGGACGCCGGGTTCTTCCGGCCGGTCGACCCCGCCGTGACCGTCCACGCGGTGCCGTTCCCGGAGCGCGCGGACGAGGACGTCGGGACGCGGATCGTCCGCTCGATCCACGTCTTGCGCGACGCGTTCGACCCCGGTCGCTACGACATCGTGCACGCCCAGGACTGCATCAGCGCGAATGCCGCCCTGCCCTGTCTGCGCACGGTCCACCACCTCGACACCTTCACGACCCCCGAGCTCGCGGCCTGTCACGAGCGGGCCCTCGTGGAGCCGACGCTCCGGATCTGCGTGTCGGCGGCGGTGGCCGAGGAGGTGCGCAGCGGCTGGGGGCTGGAGCCGGTCGTCATCCCCAACGGGGTCGACGCCGCACGCTTCGCCGCCGGCGCGGACGACCGGCCCGGGCGGGCACGCTGGGCCGACCGCCTCGGGCCCTACGTGCTCGCCCTCGGCGGGATCGAGCCGCGCAAGGGCAGTGTCGACCTCCTCCGCGCGATGGCGGCGACGCAGCAGGCCCGTCCCGACGTCCGCCTCGTGTACGCCGGTGGCGAGACACTTTTCGACTACCGCGACTACCGGGTGGAGTTCGACGCCGTGGCCGTGGAGCTCGGCATCGACGTCGAGGTGCTCGGCGTCATCGACGAGCCGGATCTGCCCGCGCTCGTCGCACAGGCCGAGGCGCTGGGATTCGTCTCGACCAAGGAGGGATTCGGGCTCGCGGCGATGGAGGCGCTGGCCGCCGGGGTCCCCGTCGTCGCCCGGGACCTTCCGGTGCTGCGGGAGGTGCTGGGCGAGGCCGTGACGTACGCGAGGACCCCGGACGACATCGCGGCGCGGCTGCTCGACGCGCTGGAGGGCCGCCACCCCGGACCGCAGCCGGGGCGGGACCTGGCGGCGAGGTTCACCTGGGCGGCCGCGGCCCGGGCGCACCTGGACCTCTACACCGCCCACCTGGCGCGCGGGACGGAGGGACCGGACGCACGCCGGCGCTGACGCTCGGCCGGCTGTCCCCGGCTCCCTACGGCCGGGCGCGGACGTCGGCGGCGACCGCCCGGTCCGCCGGTGTGGGGAGGCTGCGAGGATGTCGGCGATGAACTGGGTCGAGCACGTCATCTGGTGGCACGTCTACCCGCTCGGGTTCCTCGGAGCCGACACGACCGGGGAGGACCGCACCCCCGGGCGGGCCCTGCGCGACCTCGAGCCGTGGCTGGACCACCTCGTGGCGCTCGGTGCGAACGGTCTGGCCCTCGGCCCGGTGTTCGACTCCGCCACCCATGGGTACGACACGACGGACTGGTTCCACGTCGACCCCCGGCTCGGCACCGACGACGACCTCGTCCACCTCGTCGAGGCCGCTCACGCCCGCGGCGTGCGGGTCATGCTCGACGGTGTCTTCAACCACGTCGGCCCGCACTTCCCGGCGCTCGTGGCGGCGCGTCGGGACCCGGCGGCCCCGGAGCGGGCGTTGTTCCGCATCGACGACGGAGACTTCGCGACCTTCGAGGGGCACGGCGGCCTTGTCGCCCTCGACCACGACAACCCGGACGTCGCCCGCACCGTCGCCGAGGTCATGACGTCCTGGTGCGAGCGCGCGGGGGTGGACGCCTGGCGGCTCGACGCCGCCTACGCGGTGCCTCCGGCGTTCTGGGCCGGGGTGCTCCCGCAGGTCCGGGCGGCGCACCCGGACGTCTGGGTGGTCGGCGAGGTCATCCACGGCGACTACGTCGGCATCGTGCGCGACGGCGGGCTGGACTCGGTCACCCAGTACGAGCTGTGGCAGGGCGTCTGGCACGCCCTGCAGGACGTCAACCTCCACGAGCTCGCCTGGGCTCTGCAGCGCCACGAGGACTTCCTCGCCCACTTCGTGCCGATGACCTTCGTGGGCAACCACGACGTGACCCGCATCGCCAGCCAGGTCGACGACGGGCGCCACCACGCGCACGCCGCGGTGCTCCTGCTCCTGCTCGGCGGGACGCCCTCGCTCTACGCCGGTGACGAGTACGGGCTGCGCGCGGTCAAGGAGGAGCGCGTCGGTGGCGACGACGCGATCCGGCCGGCGTTCCCGCCGACGCCGGAGGAGATGGCCGAGGCCGAGCCCGGCCTCCTCGACCGCTGGCGCGCGCTCGTCGGGCTGCGCCGACGGTACCCGTGGCTGCACACCGCGCGGACCACGGTGAAGGCCGTCGCCAACGCGACGATGGTCCTCGAGTCGGCGCCCCGGGGCGAGGCGGGCGGGACCGGTCCGCTCGTCGTCGCCCTCAACCTCGGCGACGACGAGCTCGTGACCCCGCTGGGTGCGTCGGGGACCTACCTCGTGGGAGCCGACTCCGGCCTGCGCGGCGAGGACCTCGTCGTCGGCGCGCACGGATGGGCCGTCGCCGCTCGCGGCTGACGCCCTCTCCCCGACGGCTCCGTGGTCGTGACGGGTGGCACGGGCGACCCGCGGCCGATCGGCGGCCGTCCGGCGTTCACGACGACGTCACGAGCACTTCATGATCACCGAGGCCGTCCCCGCCGCTGTGTGCGCATTGAATGGCGCCGTCCCTCGACCCGCGATGCCAGGAGCCGATCCATGCCCACCACCCGTCGTTCCCTCCTCACCACCGGTGCCGCCGGCGTCGGCCTCGCCGCCACCGGGGCGATCCCGTCCCTGGCGCAGGCGACGCCGACGCGCCGACCGGACCCGAGCGGGCCGCGCGAGCCGTTCCCGGCACTGGTCGACGACCCTGACGGCATCCTCGCGCTCGCCGAGGGGTTCAGCTACTCGATCGTGACCCGCACCGGCGTGACGAGGCTCGACAAGGCCCAGGGCGTCACCCCGTCCGACCACGACGGCATGGCCGTCGTGGCAGCGCGACGCGGCCGCTACACCCTGATCCAGAACCACGAGATCGACCCCGGCGCGCAGTTCGGCGTCCCGCATGTCCGAGGCACGGTCTACGACCCGGGCGCCGTCGACGCCGGCGGCTGCACGGTCATCACGACCGACCGCGAGGGTCGCAACCACGGGGAGTTCGTGGCCCTGTCGGGCACCGCCTCGAACTGCGCCGGTGGCCCGACCCCGTGGGGCACCTGGCTGAGCTGCGAGGAGACCGAGGACCGTGCCGGTGCCCCGTGGGAGGAGGGCGACCGGACGGGCGTCTTCCAGAAGGACCACGGGTACGTCTTCGAGGTCTGGGCCGACGGGAGTGCCGACCCGCGCCCCGTCCGGTGCCTCGGCCGGTACGCGCACGAGGCTCTCGCCATCGACCACGACCGCACCCACGTCTACCTGTCGGAGGACGCCAGCGGACCCAACGGGCTCTTCTACCGGTGGACCGCGCCCCGGGGGCTGCGGCTGGGCCCGCGCGTCCTCACCCGCCTGGCCGCGGACGCCGGGACGCTCGAGGCCATGCAGATCATCATGGACGACGGCTCGGTCCTCCCCGACGTCGCGTACCTGACCTCCGCCCAGCTCGGTCGTCCCTTCCCCGTCCGCTGGGTGAAGGTCCCGGACCGTGACGCCAGGACGACCTCGGTGCGCGAGCAGTTCGACGACTCCGAGGTGACCCGTGGCCGCAAGTTCGAGGGCGTGTGGGGCACCGACGCAGGCGTGTACGTCGTCAACTCGTACGCCTGGAAGGACGGCGACCTGCCCTCCGACGCCGTGCCCCACGACGGCATGGTCTGGTTCTACGACTACCGCGCCCGGACCATCCAGCTCGTCACCTACTTCCCGCACCAGCCGACGACCGAGGACGGCTCGCCGGCCCGGTTCGACGGCATCAGCTTCGACGGACCCGACAACGTCACCGTCACGCCGTGGGGCAGCCTCGTCATGGCCGAGGACGGCGAGGGCGCCTCGCACGTCCTCGGTGCCTTCCCCGGCGGACCCACCTATGCCATCGCCCGCAACCAGCTCAACGACTCGGAGTTCTGCGGGCCGGTCTTCAGCGACGACGGGCGGGTCCTGTTCGTCAACATGCAGGATCCCGGCCTCACCCTCGCCATCACCGGTCCCTGGGAGCGGTACCTCGGCGGGGAGCCGGCCGGGAGCCGCTGACTGGTGCGGTGAGGGCGACACCGTCGAGCGGGTGCTCTGGCTGCCGGCCTCCTCGTCACCCCGGCGACTGGTCCGTGGTCGCCGTCATCGTGTCCATTCGGTCGTGTCAGCGGCTGTATGGCCCGAGCGCTCGGTGCACGGCATCCACGACGGCTGCGCGATGTTCGGCGAGCCGTGCGGCACCGTGCGGGTCGGAGTCGACCGCCGAGTGCAACGCCGGGGTGGCGGTCAGCCAGCCTCGAGCCAGCGCGAGGAGCATGGCCAGGAGGTCGACCGCAGCGATGTCGTCCCGGACCTTGCCCTCGGCCTGTGCGCTACGGATGGCGGCCAGCTTGCGGGCGAAGGACTCTCGCTCCGGCGCGGTGGGCTCGACGTGCTCGACGCTGCGCCACATCGTCAGCCGGAGCGCCTCCGGATCGGCAACGAGCTGGTCGAAGTAGCCCCCGACGTACGCCGGGAGGTCGTCCGCGGTGAAAGGCACCTCATCGAGCAGCCGACCGATCGTCGTGTCGATGACGGCGTCGAACAGGCCCTGCTTCGAGCCGAAGTAGACGTAGATCATCCGCTTGTTCGTCTCGGCCTGCTCGGCGATGCGGTCGACCCGGGCCCCGGCCAGGCCGCGTTCCGCGAACTCAGCTCTCGCCGAAGCCAGAAGCCGTGCTCGCGTGGCCGCGGCATCGCGTCGGCCCGATCGGGGTCGCCCGGTCGAGTCGCTGGTCATGACAGGACCTTAGTTGTCGTGGCCGGGCGACGAATGGAGGCCGTCGTGATATAACCATCTGGTTAGTTATCTATGCAGGAGACCTGATGCCCTCCACCTGGTTGATCACCGGCACGTCCAGCGGACTCGGACTCGAGCTCACCCGGCAGCTGCTGGCCCGCGGCGACCGTGTCATCGCCCTCCAGCGTCGTCCGGAGCGCCTGGATCGGCTGCTGCTCGACCACCCGGATGCGCTGTGGGTCCACGATGTCGACGTCACGGACGGCCTCCGCGTCCGCTCGGCCGTCGACGGGGCGTGGCGTGACCGAGGCCGGGTCGACGTGGTCGTCGCCAATGCCGGCTTCGGTCTCTTCGGTGCCCTGGAGGAGCTCGACGACGACGACATCCGCCGGCAGGTCGAGACCAACGTCATGGGGTCGCTGGCACTCATTCGGGCGGCCGTCCCCCATCTGCGCGAGCAGGGGGGCGGCAAGATCGTGCAGATCTCGAGCATGGCGGGCCAGATGGCCGCCCCCGGAATGTCGCTGTACCACTTGACGAAGTGGGCCAACGAGGGCTTGGTGGAGGCCCTGCGCGAGGAGCTGGCGCCGTTCGGCATCGAAACCTGCATCGTGGAGCCCGGTTCGGCGCGAACGGAGTTCGGCGGATCGTCGATGACCGTCGCGAGGTCGCTACCCGCCTACGACGACACCCCTGCCGCGGCCGTCCGAGGCCGCCGCGAGCGTAGTCGGGAGTCGATCCCCGGGGACGCCGGCCGGATGGCCGGAGCAGTCATCGACGCCACCGGGCACTCTCCGATGCCTCGCCGGCTTCTGCTGGGCTCGGACGCGTACGCGCTGGTCACGGCATCGGTCCGCGCTCGCCTGGCGGAGGCCGAGGCGCAGGAGGCCATCGCGCGCTCGACCGACGCGGACGACTACGACCCCACCGCACCACACTGACCGACCCGTCGGACAGAACGGCAAGGCGTCCGAGGAGGACCTCGTCGACTTCTGGGGGGTCCGGGTGGACGTACGGCAACAGGCCGGCCCGGAGACCCAGGTCGCGGGCCGCCGCGGAGGCGTTCCGACGGCGCGCCGGACGCGCGCGAGGCCTCGTACCGTGGCTCCATGAGTACGAGAGCGAGCATCCGGGACCTCACCGAGCTCGTCGAGGTCCCGGCAGGTCGGTTCACGATGGGCTCGGCGGACTTCTACCCGGACGAGGGGCCGGTGCGCGACGTCGACGTCTCGGGCTTCCGCATGGAACGCCACCCGGTGACGAACGCCCGGTTCGCCGTCTTCGTCGCCGAGACCGGGTACGTCACGGTGGCCGAGCAGGAGCTCGACCCCGCGGACTTCCCCGGGGCGGACCCCGAGCTGCTCGTCCCCGGCGGCCTCGTCTTCACCCCGACCCCCGGTCCGGTACCGCTGTCGGACTGGAGCCGCTGGTGGCGGTGGCAGCCCGGTGCGTCCTGGCGGCACCCCGGTGGTCCGGGCACCGACCTCGAGGGCCGTGACGAGCACCCGGTCGTCCTCGTCTCCTACGAGGACGCGCTGGCGTACGCCGCGTGGGCCGGGCGGGACCTGCCCACCGAGGTGGAGGCCGAGTACGCGGCACGCGGCGGGGGACCGGCGACGACCTACGCGTGGGGCGAGCAGCCGGACCCGGGTGGCCGGATCATGGCCAACACCTGGCAGGGCCGGTTCCCGTACCGCAACACCGGGGCGAAGGGATGGGCCGGCACCTCACCGGTGGGTGCCTTCCCCGCCAACGGGTACGGCCTCGTCGACACCATCGGGAACGTCTGGGAGTGGACCCGCACGCTCTACCTCGTCGGCGCCGACCGGGACGCCGCCGATGCGCTCGCGGCCGCGGGAGACGACGGCGCGAGGCCGGCGCCGGACCCCGGGGCCTCCTCGTGCTGCGCCCCGCAGCGCGCCGAGGCGCTCCCGGCGGCAGACCTCGCGGCGTCCAGCCGCGCCCCCGGAGAGACCCGTCCGCGCCGGGTCCTCAAGGGTGGCTCACACCTGTGCGCCCCCGAGTACTGCCTGCGCTACCGGCCCCCTGCACGCTCGCCGCAGTCCGAGGACTCCGCGACCACGCACATCGGCTTCCGCTGCGTCGTCCGCGGCTGACCACGGAGGTCAGCGGCCGCTGCCCTCCGCGGCCTGTCCGGGAACCCGCGCGTCGGTCGACGTCGTGAGCGGCGGAGCGCCCACCCCGCAGTGCCGCACGTGGTGGGTGGGCTCCTCTCGGGGCTCCGGCTCGAGCACGTCGTCGCGGATGGAGACCGCCGCCACGACGGCCCCGACGAGCAGGGCGCCGACGGCGACCCACATGGCCGTCGTGAAACCGGCGTCGAACGCGTCCGGGTCGTCGTACACCCGGCCGGTGAGGCCGGCCAACGCCGGGACCGCCGCGACGGCCACCAGGCCACCCGTACGGGCGACGGCGTTGTTGACGCCCGAGGCCAGCCCGGCGTGCTCGTCCGGTGCGGCACCGAGGGCCGTGGCGGTGAGCGGGGCGACCAGCACGGAGAGGCCGAGCCCGAACACGAGGACGGCGGGCAGGACGTCGCCGACGTAGCCGGCGTCCCGCCCGACCCGCAGCATGAGGACCAGGCCGGCCGCGCAGACGACCGGCCCGAGGGCCATCTGCAGCGGCGGCCCGATGCGTGCGGCGACCTCGCCGGACCACGCGGACAGCAGCAGCATCAGGCCGGTGACGGGCAGCAGGGCGACGCCGGCGGCGACGGGTCCGTAGCCCAAGACGACCTGGAGCTGGATGACCAGGAGGAAGAACACGACCCCGAACGCGCCGTAGACGATGAACGTGACGACGTTGGCCGCGCTGAACTGGGCCGACGAGAACACCGACAAGGGCAGCATGGGGTGGGCCGAGCGCCGCTCGACGACGACGAAGGCGGCGGCCGCCACCGCACCCAGGACCCCCGCGGCCACCACCGGGAGGGTCCACCCCTCGTCGCCCGCCGAGATGAGCGCATAGCTGGTTCCGGCGAGAGCCACCGCTCCGACGACCGCGCCGAGCCAGTCCACCCCGCCCGTGGCCGTCGGGTCCCGGGTGTCGGGCACGTGCCGGGTGGCGACCACCACGAGCACGACCGCGAGCGGGGCGTTGACGAGGAAGACCCACCGCCAGGAGACGGCGTCGACCAGCCATCCACCGAGGAACGGGCCGACCGCGGTCGCGACGCCGCTCAGCCCGGACCACGCCCCGATGGCCCGCGCCCGGTCCGCCGGGGTGACCGAGGCCTGGATGACCGCGAGGCTCGCGGGAGTCAGCAGGGCGCCGCCGACGCCCTGGAGTGCGCGCGCCAGGACGAGGACCTCCTCGGTGGGTGCCAGCCCGCACAGCAGCGAGGCAGCCGCGAACCACACCACGCCCACGACGAAGACCCGTCGCCGTCCGTAGCGGTCGCCAAGGACCCCGCCGACGAGGATGAAGGCCGCGAGTGTGAGGGCGTACGCGGTGACGACCCACTGGAGCGCCGTGAAGGACGCGTCGAAGGACTCGCCGATCGCCGGCAGGGCGACGTTGACGACCGTCGCGTCGATCCCGCTGAGGCCCGACCCGAGGACCGCCGCGAACAGCAGCCATCGTCCCTGAGCGCTCGACAGCGGCACACGCGCCGGAGCCTGGCCCATCCCGACCTCCTGACCGCGGTGGTCGACCGTGGCCGGGGACGCGCCGCTGCGCCGACGCTAGCGCCTTCGAGGCCGCTCAGCGTGCGCGGTGGCGCAGCAGGTAGGTGGTCCCGGCGGCGACGGCCGCGCCGGTCCCGACCGCACCGGCGCGGAGCAGCTGCGTCCGGCGGTCCTGCCGGCTCGTCGCGGCGACGACGTCGCGCGCGACCGTCAGTGGGTGGGCGTCCTCCGGCACCTGCACCAGCCGGACCCGGACGTGCGCGCCCTCCTCCCGGAGCTCGGCCGCCAGGGCCTCGTGGAACCCGCGCACCGCCGCGAACGCTCCCGACGCGGCCACGCTGCCGGAGACGCCGTGCGACGGGATCCGCGGGGCGAGGTGCACGACGACCCCGCGGTCGTGGTCGCGCATCCGCTCGATGTTGGCCATCGTCGCGTGCACCTGGCCGAGGTAGCACGTGTCCGTGACCCGTCGGAGCTCGCCGGGCTCGAGGTCGTCCAGAGCCACGGGTGGCGGAGCCACGGCCCCGTTGACCCAGACCTCCACCTCACCGAGCTCGTCCTCGATGCGGTCGAGTGTGGTCTCGACGTCGTCGGGGTTCCCGGCGTCGAGGACGTGCCCGAAGGCGGAGCCGCCGAGGCCACGGATCTCGGCCGTGACCCGCTCGGCGGCCTCCGGTCTCGGCGACAGTGCCGCGACGCGGTCCCCGCGTCGGGCGAACTCGTGGGCCGCCGCTCGGGCGACCTCCGTGCAGACGCCGGTGACGGCGACGACGCGTGACATCCCTGCTCCCTGCTGTACCGGGCCGGGACCCTGCGTGCCCGGCCCGCTGCCATCGTAGGAACGGGCGGCACCGTGAGTCGAGGGTGCTGGCCATCCTTGCCATGACGGGCGACCTAGAGTAAGGACGCCCGGAGCGACCGGGACCGCCCGGCCGCCGGACGGCAGACGGAACGGAGCGACATGGACGTCGACCTCGGGATGCTCGTGGTCCGGCTGGCCCTCGGGCCCATGCTCGTCGTCCACGGCGCCAACAAGGTGTGGGGTGGCGGCGGGCTGGTCGGCACGGCCGGCTGGTTCGAGTCGCTGGGCCTGCGTCCGGGGTGGCTTCACGCACGGGTCGCCGCCGGCACCGAGCTGGTGGCCGGCACGCTCGTCACCCTCGGCCTGCTCACCGCTCCGGCCGCTGCGGCCTTCGTCGGCCTGATGACGGTGGCGGCGCTCACCGACCACGCGGGCAAGGGGTTCTTCGTCTTCAAGGGCGGATGGGAGTACGTCGTCGTCGTCGCGACCGTCGCCGTCGGCCTCGCGGTCGTCGGCCCGGGCGGATGGTCCCTCGACGCCGCGCTCGGTCTGCCGTTCTCCGGGGTGTGGTGGGGTGCGGTCGCCGCTGTCGGTGGGGTGCTGGCCGGGCTCGGCCTCCTCGCGGTCTTCCGCCGGCCGTCCCCCGGCACCGCCTGATGGGGGTCCGCACCGTCGCCGTCGACTGGACGGGTGAGGACCTGCTGGCCGCCAAGGGCGGGACCCGGGTCAGCGTCGTCGTCCCTGCCCGGGACGAGGAGGCGACGGTCGCCGACGTCGTCTCGGGTGTCCGGAGGGCCTGGGTCGAGGACGTCCCGCTCGTCGACGAGCTCGTCGTCGTCGACTCCGACTCCACGGACCGTACGGCCGAGGTCGCGCGCAGCGCCGGGGCCACCGTGCACGCCGCGGCCGAGGTGCTGCCCGGCCTCGGCCCCGCCCGCGGGAAGGGCGAGGCGCTGTGGAAGTCGCTGCACGTGACCACCGGTGACGTCCTCGTCTTCCTCGACGCCGATCTCCTCGAGTGGGGCCCGCACTTCGTGAGCGGCCTCCTCGGGCCTCTGCTCCTCGACGCCGAGGTCGTGCTCGTCAAGGCGTTCTACGACCGCCCGCTGCTCGACGAGGCGGGCCGCGAGGCCGAGGCCGGCGGGCGGGTCACCGAGCTCGTCGCCCGGCCGCTCGTCGCCATGCACCACCCGGACCTCGCCGGTCTCGTCCAGCCGCTCGCAGGGGAGTGGGCCGTGCGCCGGTCGGCGTTCGAGCGGTTCTCCGTGCCGGTCGGCTACGGCGTCGAGGTCGCGGCCCTCGTCGACACCGCGGCGGCCCACGGACCGGAGGCCATCGCCCAGGTCGACCTCGGCCGGCGGGCTCACCGGCACCATCGGCACGACACCCTCGGGCCGATGGCGGTCCAGGTCATCGCCGCGGTCGAGGCCAGGCAGGGCCGGGCCGTCCCGGCGCGGGACCGGGTCGTGCTCACCCAGTACGACCGCACGCCGGCGGGTTTCGTCCCGTGCGACCGGGACGTCGACCTCACCGAGCGGCCGCCGGCGGTCTCGGTGCCCGGCTACGCGGGTGGTCGGCGATGACGTCCGGAGCGCCGCTGCGGCTCGGCCGTACCGAGTACCCGGCGACGGCCCGGCTCGTCATGGCCATCGTCAACCGCACCCCGGACTCGTTCTACGACAAGGGGCTCACCTGGGCCGCGGACGCCGCGCTCGACCGGGTGCGACAGGTGGTCGACGAAGGGGCGGACCTCGTCGACATCGGGGGGATCAAGGCCGCCCCCGGCGCCGAGGTCGACGCTGCCGAGGAGCGGCGCCGGGTCGTCGGCTTCGTCGAGCGGGTCCGGGCGGAGTACCCCGACCTCGTCGTCAGCGTCGACACCTGGCGCGCCGAGGTCGCCCGCGCCGTGCTGGAGGTCGGCGCCGACGTCATCAACGACGCCTGGGGAGGCGCCGACCCGGACTTGCCGGCCGTGGCGGCCGAGTTCGGGGCGTCACTGGTCTGCACCCACACCGGCGGGGTGACGCCACGGACCCGCCCGCACCGCATCGAGTACGACGACGTCGTCGCCGACGCCCGTGCCTCGTTGCTCGCCCAGGCCGAGCGCGCCGTCGCCGCGGGCGTCGAGCCGTCCCGGGTGGTCGTCGACCCCGCCCACGACTTCGGCAAGAACACCTGGCACAGCCTCGAGGTCACCCGTCGCCTCGAGGAGCTCACGACGCTCGGATGGCCGGTCCTCGTCTCGCTGTCGAACAAGGACTTCGTCGGCGAGGCGCTCGACCGGCCTGTGGGAGAACGGCTCACGGGCACCCTCGCTGCGACCGCCCTGTGCGCGTGGAAGGGAGCCCAGGTCTACCGGGTGCACGAGGTCCGCGAGACCCGGGAGGTCCTCGACCTCGTGTCCGTCGTCGCCGGGGACCTGCCGCCCGCCCGGACCGTCCGGGGGCTCGCGTGAGCACGCGGGTCGCCGTCGTGCCGAGCGCCCCGCTGCTCCTGCCCGAGTACACCGGCCGGGAGGACGTCGGGGCCGGCCTGCGGGCGCGGGCCGCCGAGGCGGTGGGGTGGGCCGGCGACGGCGGCGACGTCGTCCTCGTCGTCGCCACGGACCGTGAGCAGCGCGGCACCCGTCCACCGCTGGGCCAGCGGGTGGGCACCCACTTCGCCGGGACGGCCGGGGTCGGCGTGGCCGCGGTTGTCGTCGTCGGATGGGACGCCTCCCCCGCGGAGTGCGCGGCCCTCGGCGAGCACCTGGCCGGCTCGGCGCCGGGGCAGCCGCTCGTCGTCGTCGCCGACGGCAGCGCCCGGCGCGGCGAGAAGGCGCCCGGGCACCTCGACGAGCGGGCCTTCGCCGTGGACGGGTCGGTGGTGGCCGCGCTGCGCTCGGGTGACCTCGACCCGGTCCGCCGGCTGGACCCCGCGCTGTGCGCCGACCTCCTCCTGCACGGCCGGGCGCCGCTCCAGGTCCTCGCCGCCCGCTCGCCCGGGCCCGTCGTACCCGTCGCGCTGGAGGCCGACGACCCCTGGGGGGTGCTGCACGTCGTCGCTCGGCTCCAGCTGCCCGAGGACTGAGGACGGCCCGGCCGCGCGCACCCGGCACGGGACCGCTCGAGGTGGTTGCGTTCGGGTCCGGGACCCCGGACAGGGGGTGCGGGCGGGTCGGGTCGGGCCGGCCCTGCGTCAGCGGACGGTGACGGTGAGGCTCCCGAGGACGTCCGACCGAGAGTCGCCGACGAGGACCTGGACGCGGTACGTCCCCGACCGCGACCACGTGTGCGTGCCGGTGAGGGTGGCCGTGCCGTCCTCGGCGACCGACACGGTCGCGTCCTCGGTGTCGGAGCCGTCGCCCCACTCGACCCGGGCGGTGTAGCCGTCGCCCGGGACGCCGCCGGAGACCGCGCCGAGGGTGACCTCGGCGGCCTTCCCGCGGGCCGCCCTCGCGGCGGCGGCCGGGTCGAACGCCACCGGGGCGCCGTCGTCCGCGACCGCGAAGACGTGCACGCGACCGGCGGTCTGCGGGTCGCCGGTCTGCTCCGGCATGGTGACCGATGCGACCTGCTTGCCCTCCGGGATGTCGAGCGGGGCAGTCGCGAACAGCTTGAGCCGGCAGCTGTCCGTGCCGGTCCCGTTGAGCCGGTAGCCCATCTCGACCGCGAGGACGTTGTCGAACGTCACGCCGCCGCACCAGTCGCCGTAGCGCACCGGGTACTCGACGCTCGAGCCGTCGGTGAAGGTGACCGTCGCCGTCGTGTCCTGGTCCTTCTGGGTGGCGGTGCCGATGAGGGACATCTGCGTCGCCCCCGGTGCGAGCGTCACGTCGAGCGTCTGGCCCGCGCCCGTGGCGCTGTCCGGCTCACCCGCGGGGACCGCCGGGAGCGACCAGCGCAGGCCGGTCCCGGGGACCTCGACGAGCTTGCCCGGGACGACGCCCTCGTCGGCCAGGGCCTGCCGGGCGACGCCGGAGCGTCCGCCGTCGCACGGGACCGTCGTCCCGACGTCCCCGATGCACCGGAGGTCGAAGCCCTCCGCGTAGGAGGGGACGACCGCCTGGTGCACCGTCGCGGAGGCGAGCCCCGACGCGCTCTCGCGGCCCTGCGTCACGGTGACGGTGGGCCGGTAGGGCCCCGGGCCCTCCCACGTGTGCGTGCCGGACACGGACGACGTCCCGAGGTCGCCGGGCTCGACCGTGCCCTCGGAGGTCGTGCCGTCGCCCCACGCGATCGTCGCCGTGGCCTCGGAGTCGCCACGACCCCGTCCGCCCGCGAAGGTCGCGAGCACGCCCGACCACTCCTGGCCCTCGGAGACCTCGACCGGGTCGGTCGCGGTGACCGTGAGCGGGCCGACGGACGCCCTGGAGCCGTCCGTGAGCAGCTCGACCTCGGACAGGGTGACCGCGCCGGTCGCGGCCGTGACGACGAGCCGGTAGCTCGTGTACGTCCCGGGCCGGGCGACCCGGAACGGCCGGGTCTGGACCCGCCACGCGAAGGACTCGTGGCTCCGGCGGTCCAGGGTGCGCCAGGTCTTCCCGCCGTTCTTCGAGCCCTCGAGCCGCCAGGCCGTCGGGTCGCCGTCCTGCGGGCCGGAGGTCAGGGTGTACCAGGTGGCGCGCTGGCCGTTGCCGGACAGCTCGTAGGTCACCCGCGGCCGATCGGTCGAGAACGTCGCGGACGTCCTCGACGTGTTGTCGAACAGCGCGGTGGCCGCACTGCCGTCGGCGAGGTCGCTCGCCGACGCGCTGCCGCGGCCGGAGCCGGTCGCGTCGCGCAGCGGGTTGGGCGGCTCGCTCCCCGTCGTCAGCGACGGGGGTGCGTCCTCGGCCCGCGTGCCGAACGAGGACGGCTTCGGGCCCATCGAGAAGTCGACGCGGGTCCGTCCCCGCAGCTCGGACTGGTCGATCGAGAGGCTCCGGTGCTTCGTGCCGTCGATGCGCAGACCCTGGACGTAGATGTTCTCCTCGGAGTTGCGGGGTGCGTTGACCACGAGGTCGCCCTGCGTGCGGTGCACGGTCGTGCGCTCGAACTTCGGCGAGCCCACGGCCCACTCGGACGAGCCGACCTGGAGCGGATAGATGCCGAGCGCGGACAGGACGTACCAGGCCGACATCTCGCCGTTGTCCTCGTCACCGGGGTAGCCCTGGCCGATCTCGGCGCCGGTGTAGAGGCGGCGCATGATCTCGCGGACCTTCTCCGCGGTCTTCCACGGCTGCCCGGTCCAGTCGTACATGTACGGGATGTGGTGCGAGACCTGGTTGCTCTGCCCGAGCATCCCCATCCGCACGTCGCGGGCCTC
Organism: Phycicoccus sp. CSK15P-2; assembly: GCF_016888005.1. GTDB lineage: Bacteria > Actinomycetota > Actinomycetes > Actinomycetales > Dermatophilaceae > Phycicoccus. Next base: position 30,191 of record NZ_JAFDVE010000003.1, read on the forward strand.
GCGCATCTCGTGGATGACGCCGCCGTAGCCGCCGGGCTTGGTCGCCGTCTCGGGGGTGGCGAAGAACTCGTCGAGCTTGTCGGCGAGACCGTCCCGGCCGCCGTAGAGGTTCGCGAGGCCGACGCCGTCGTGCGGTGCGTGGAAGGCGAAGTTCCAGCCGTTGGTCTCGGTGAAGTCGTGGCCCCAGGACTCGGGGTCGAACTCCTCCGCGGGGAAGCGGCCGTCCGCCTGTCGGCCGCGGAAGAAGTCGACCTCGGGGTCGAAGCTGTTGACGTAGTGCGTCGCGCGCTCGAGGAAGTACGCGGACTCCTCGCGCAGCCTGGCCCGACGGGCGCGGGGCGTCGCCGGGTCCTTCGCGAGCCTGTCCGCCATCGTGCCGATGCCGAAGTCGTTGATGAAGCCCTCGAGGCCCCACGACACCGACTCACCGGTCTTCGTGCTCGTGTAGCCGATGAACGTCGAGGTGTCGATGCCCTTGCGGCCCACGGCGCTCGAGGTCGGCAGCACGGTCGCGTTCTTCACGGCCGCGTCGTACGCGCCGAGCGGGTCGGGCAGCGGCACACCCTTGACGTAGGCGTCGGCGAAGGCGACGTCCGAGCTCGTCCCGGTCATGAGGTCGGCGTAGCCCGGCGAGGACCAGCGGGCGACCCAGCCGCCGTCGCGGTACTGCTGGACGAAGCCGTCCGCGATCTCGGCGGCGACCTCCGGGTAGAGGAGGCTGTAGGCCGGCCAGACGGTGCGGTAGGTGTCCCAGAAGCCGTTGTTGACGTACACCTTGCCCTCGACGACCTTCGCGTTCGTCGTGGTCTCGGTGGCCTCGCCGGACGTCGGGGAGACCGGGCTCGCGTACTCGAAGACCGGGTCGGCGGCAGTGCCGGTGTTCTCGAACTGGCTGTTCGGGTAGAGGTTCAGCCGGTACAGGTTCGAGTACAGCGTCGTGCGGTCGCTGTCGTTCGCGCCCTCGACCTCGACGACACCGAGCCGCTCGTTCCACGCGGTGTTCGCCGCGTGGCGCACGGCGTCGAAGTCGCGGTCGGTGAGCTCGAGACCGAGGTTGCGCTCGGCCTGGTCGAGCGAGATGAACGACGTCGCGAGCCGCAGCACGACCTGCGTGTCCTCGCTCGTGTCGAACGTCGCGTACCGGGTGCCGGTGTGGCCGTCCGGGGCGACCCCGGAGACGGTCGGCGCGTGGTCGAAGGTGCCGTGCACGAACATCCGGCTGCGTCCGGCGGAGAGCCCGCTGCCGTTGTCGACCCAGCCGGTGACCGTGCCGTCGTCGTGGACCGTGAAGGCGCCGGAGTCGTCCACGGTGTCGAGGACGAGGTGCCCGGTGTCGGCGTCGTCCGGGAAGGTGAACCGGAAGACGCCGCCGTGGTCGGCCGGGGTGTGCTCGGCGACGATGCCGCCCGCGAGGACCGCGCGGTAGTAGTCGGGGCGGGCCACCTCGGTCGCGTGGTCGAACGCGAGGCCGCGGGCGTCGGCGTTGCCGGTGGGGGTCCCCGACGCGGTCGACGGCATGACCGAGAGCTGGTTGCGGTCACCCATCCACGGGCTCGGCTCGTGCGAGACCGCGAGCCCCTCCAGCACGGGGAGGTTCGCGTCGTTGTTCGCGGACTGCCACGAGTACTCCCACGACTGCGAGGTCGCGTTCGTCACGGGGGTGAGGAAGGTGAAGCCGTTGGGCAGCGCGCTGATCGGCAGGTTGTTGCCCCGGGAGAAGCTGCTCGAGGAGTTGGTGCCGCGCCGGACGTCGACGAAGCCCGTCAGGTCGGAGGCGTCGACCGCGGTGGGCGAGCCCTCGATGCCGAGGTCGTCGAGCCAGCCGCCGAACCGGGTGTCGGTCGAGGCCTCCGGGTTGTCGTAGCCGACGAGCACACGGTCGACCGTCCTCCCGGCGGCCACCGCACCGAGCTCGACGGTCACGGCGTTCCACTGGTTCGCGTAGAGGATCTTGCCGGCGCCCTGGCCGGACGGGCTCGCCGAGGTGCCGTGCACGTCCTCGGCACCGAGGTCGGAGAGATAGGTGCCGTCGGTGAAGCGCAGGTCGACAGCGCTGTACGTCGACGGGTAGGTGAGGTCGCCGCTCACCATGTCCGGGAAGATCCGGTAGGTGAGCCGGCTGTCCGGGCCGACCGGGACGTCCACGTCGAACAGCCGGTTCCAGGCGTAGCCGCGGCCCTCGGCGGTGTGCCCGCCGGAGAAGCGCATCGCCTTCAGGCCCGTCCAGCCGACGAGGGGCTTGATGTTGAAGCCGGAGATCGGGCCGGACCCGACCTTCGTGACCATCGGCGAGGCCGCGCCGTCGCCGGTCGAGCCGTCCGAGATGTCCCAGTCGGCGAGCTGGACGATGCCGCCCGAGTGGTTCGCCGTGACGTCGAGCCGATAGTGGAGGAACTCCTGCGACGGCTCGACCTCGAACTCGAGGGTCGCGTAGCGGTCCGGGAAGTCCAGCCCGGTCCGGCGGTCGAGGTCGGTCCACTCCTCGCCGTCGGTGGAGCCCTGGAGGGTGACGTCCTTCGGGTCGCGCTGCGGGGCGTCGTTGGCCGACGTCATCGACCAGCGGACGACGGCCGCGGGCCGGGCCAGCTCGTAGCGCACCCAGCCCGTGGGCTCGAACGCCAGCCACTTCGTGTCCGGGTTGGCGTCGGCGAGCGAGGCCGCGACCTCACCGGGGGCGTTCTCGGCGCTCGCGGTGACGTCGACGACCTGGCCGAGGAGGCTGCCGTCGCTCGCGGCCGTGCCACTGACGTTCTGCTGGCGGGGCCCGTCGTCGCCGACCTCGGCGGTCGACACCTCGGGCTGCGGCTGGCCGTCCTCGAACGACGTGAAGAAGTCGCCGGGTGCCGGATCGGCCGCTGCGACCACGCCCGCACCTCCCGTGAACGTCGTGGCCACGGCGACCGCCACGGCCGTCGTCGCCACCCGGATCCTCGTCAGTGCACCCATGGGTCCTCCGTGCTCGTCGTCGAGCGTGCCGCCGGCCTGTCCTGCGCGGCGACACGCGGCCGGACGGCCGCCGATGGGGGCGTCGCTGCACACCGGTGCGGCGAGCCTGGGGGTGCCCTCCGAGACCTGTCAAACGCGCGCCCAGGACTGTCCGGTGAGGACAGTCCGCCGGACATCAGATCCTCCGCGAGGGCGTCCGGACCCCGTTCCGTTGCCGGTCGCGTCGGTCTTCTGCTGTCATGGCGCGATGACATCGTGGCCGGACCACCGGACACCGGCGCGACCGACCATGGCGGAGGTGGCGGCCGAGGCGCACGTGTCGGTCAAGACCGTCTCCCGGGTCGTCAACCACCAGGCCGGGGTGCGTCCGGACACCGCCGAGCGGGTCCGCGCGGTCATCCAGCGCATCGGGTTCCGCCGGGGCGGAGGGGTGGCCATCCGCGAGGGACGCACGTTCACGATTGGGCTCGTCCTCGAGGACCTCGGCAACCCGTTCTACTCGCAGGTCTCCGCGGGGGTCGAGCGCGAGGCACGGATGCGGCAGTACCTCCTCGTCACGGCCTCGGCGGAGAACTCGCCGAACCGGGAGCGGGCGGTGCTCCAGGCCCTCGTCGCGCGCCGGGTCGACGGCGTGGTCGTCGTCCCGGCGGGGGAGACCCCGGAGGCCGACCCCGCCATCGAGTCGGCGGGGGTGCCGATCGTCCACCTGGACCGTCCCGTCCGGGGCTCCCGGCGCGACACCGTGCTGAGCGACAACCTCGGCGGGATGCGCAGCGCCGTGGAGCACCTCGTGGCCCACGGACACCGGCGGATCGGCTTCCTCGGCGACGACCCGGAGTTCTGGACCGCCCGGCAGCGGCGGGAGTCCTTCCTCGCGACGCACACCTCGATCGGGCTGCCGGAGCCGGCGCCCGTCGTCATGGGGCCGCACTCGGCCGAGACCGTGGGACGCTCGCTGCAGCGGTGGGCCGCGGACGCCGAGCCGGTCACGGCGGTCATCACCGGGAACAACCGCGTGACCGTCCTGGCTCTCGACGCCATGCGCCGGGCCGAGCGTCGGCCGGCACTCGTGGCCTACGACGACTTCGAGCTCGCGGCCGTCGTCGACCCGCCGGTCACCGCGGTCCACCAGGACCCGGTGGCGATGGGGGAGAAGGCGGCGCAGGTCCTCTTCGCGCGGCTGCTCGGCGACGAGTCGCCGCCCCGGACGATCGTCCTGCCCACCCGGCTCGTCGTGCGCGGGTCGGGCCGTCGGCACTGAGCCGCTCGCGGGGACGGCGGCGCCCGTCAGCCGGCCGGAGTGGTCGCCTGCCGGTCGTCGTGGCCCTCGGTCCCCGCCGCGCGCTCGCGGAGGCGGTCCCGCACCTCGTCCGGTGTGTACGCCCGCCGCTGCCGCTCGTCCCGTGCAACGAGAACCCCGGTGGCGACGACCCCCGCCACCCCGGCGACGCCGAGCAGCTTGACCCACCGGTTGCGCTCCACGCGCCAACCCTAGACCCGGGTCTGCGGGCAGACTGGCGCCATGACGCGCTCCGGACGGACCACGGTCCCCTTCGATGACGCCGTCGCGGCGACCCGGACGGGTGACCTCTGGATCTTCCGCGGCGGTACTGTCGCCGACCGGCTCATCCAGACCGCCAGCAACGCGCCGGTCAACCATGTGGGCATGGCCCTCGTCGTCGACGACCTGCCGCCCCTGATGTTCCACGCCGAGCTCGGCCGCTCCCTCCTGGACGTGTGGACCGGCGACCACCACCGGGGCGTCCAGCTGCACGACCTCGCCGAGGCGGTGACGACCTGGCAGCAGCGGTACGGCCAGCGGGCGTGGCTGCGCCAGCTCCGACCCGACGCGGGGCCGGCCGAGGAGGACGCCGCGCTGCGGGCGGTCGCCCGGCTCGACGGCGTGTCCTTCCCCTCGACGGTGCGGCTCGGCTGGCGCTGGCTGCGCGGCCGTGACGCCCATCTGACGCGTCGCGCCTCGGAGCGCAAGGGGCTGCGTCCGGAGGACGCCTACTGCGCCGAGGTCGTCGCCGCCACGCTCGAGGAGATGGGCGTGCTGCGCCCGGACGTGCCGACGAGCTGGTACGACCCGGGGCGTTTCTGGTCCGGGGACTCGCTGCCCCTCGCGCACGGGTGGTCCTACGGGCGCGAGGTCGAGGTCGGCGCCCCGGCGGAGTGAGCCGCGAGGCGCGACGTCCGGGCGGGTGCGGACCGCCGTCACGAAAGCCCCGTTGCGCCGTCCGCCCGAATAGCGTGGGCCGGCGGACGGTGCCACAGTGATGCCATCCACCCCCATCGATCGAGGAGAGACGATGCGACGATCTCGCATGGTGGCCCTGACCGGCGTCGCGGCCCTTGCCATGGCGACCGCCGGCGCGGCGACGACGGCACAGGCCCGGGAGTCCGGTGTCAGCTCGGAGAGCTCTGCGCGGACGAGCTACGCGGTGCTGGCGGAGAAGGGCGCCGACGTCGGCGAGCTGGCCTCCCGCCTCGAGAAGTCCGGCGCGAAGGTCGTGTCGGTCAACGAGGCGATCGGGATGGTCACCGTCTCGTCCGAGAAGTCCGGCTTCCTCGCCTCCGCGCGCTCCGTCGAGGGCGTCGACGTCGCAGCCCGTGAGGGCGTCGTCGGCCATGCGCCCCGCGACGCCGAGCCCGACCGCACCGTCGTGGAGCGGCTGCGCGGCCGGGGCCCGGCCTCCGGTCACGGCGAGAAGGGCCGCAAGGGGACGAAGGCCGAGAGCGACCCGCTCGACTCCTACCTGTGGGGCATGGACATGATCGGCGCGCCCGCGGCGCACAAGGTCGAGCGCGGCAACAAGAAGGTCCTCGTCGGGGTCATGGACACCGGTGTCGACGCCAGCCACCCCGACATCGCGCCGAACTTCGACCGGAAGCGCTCACGCAACTTCACGACCGACATGGAGGACGTCGACGGGCCGTGCGAGGAGGCCGACTGTGTCGACCCCGCCGACGTCGACCAGAACGGCCACGGCACGCACGTCGCCGGCACGATCGCCGGTGCGCTCAACGGCATCGGCGTCTCCGGTGTCGCGCCGGACGTGGGCATCGTCAACGTCCGCGCCGGCCAGGACAGCGGTTACTTCTTCCTCACGCCGACCGTCGACGCGCTCACCTACTCCGGTGACGTCGGCATCGACGTTGTCAACATGTCGTTCTACGTCGACCCGTGGGCGTACAACTGCATCGGCGGGGCCCCCGAGGACTCCCCGGAGGAGGCCGCGGAGCAGGCGGTCATCATCGAGGCGATGAACCGGGCGCTCGAGTACGCGCACGCCAAGGGCGTCACCCTCGTCGCCGCGCTCGGCAACGGGCACGACGACCTCGCGAACCCGCGTAACGACACCTCCAGCCCCGACTACCCGGGTGGTACGGAGCACGAGCGCACGATCGACGGGCAGACCTGCTTCGACCTGCCGACCGAGGGCCCGCACGTCATCGGCGTCTCGGCCGTCGGCCCGACGAAGCGCAAGTCGTACTTCTCGAACTACACGACCGACCTGAAGTCCGGCGAGATCGAGGTCTCGGCGCCCGGCGGCGACTACCGCGACAACTACGGCACCGACGAGTACGCCACCCCCGGCAACCTCATCCTCTCCGCGGCGCCGCTCGGCGTCCTGCAAGAGGCCGGCGACGTCGACGAGAACGGCGACATCACCGAGCAGGGCGAGGGCTGGGTCATGAAGGACTGCCGGACGGTCCGCACCCGTTGGCACCGCGAGGGCCGTGAGGAGTGCGGGTACTACCAGTACCTGCAGGGCACCTCGATGGCCGCGCCGCACGCGGCCGGCGTCGCGGCACTCGTCGTCTCGGCCCACGGCAGGTCCCAGGGCCGGAGCGGCTTCGGGCTCGCGCCGGACCGGACCGCGAGCTACCTCATGCGGACCGCGACCGACACCCCCTGTCCCGAGACCAACCCCTACGTCTACCCTGACCGCACCGACGAGTACACGGCGGAGTGCGTCGGGAACAAGAGGTTCAACGGTTTCTACGGGGACGGCATCGTCAACGCCCTGAGAGCCGTGCGCTGACCGTCCGTCGGGGCCGAGGGCCCACGGCTCCGTACGGACCACAGGAGGCCGCCCGCTCGACGACGCGCGGGCGGCCTTCGCACATCCGGGCCGGGCCGCGTCGCCGGTGCCGTCCCGACGGGTTCGTTGGTAGCTGGTCCTCCGGCTGACGAGGGCGATGCGGGGCCGGCCACACGGCTGTTCTCCCATCCGCACAGGCTGTCGTCATCCACACCGGCAGCATCCTGTGCGGATGACGACCCGGTGTGCGTCCGTTCCCGCGGTGTCCCGGGCGTGTGGCGCGAGCTCAGAGGTCGCCCGCGACGACGTAGCCGAGCGCGGCTGCGGTGAGGCCGAGGACGAGGGAGAGCCCGACGGTGCGGACGGCGTCGAGCGGACGCTCGTCCTCCATCGCGTCCCAGATCTCGAGGGCGAGCGACGAGAACGTCGTGAACGCCCCGCAGAAGCCCGTGCCGACGAGCGCCAGCCATCCGGGCTCCGCCCCGCCACCCACGAGCGCGCCGAGCACCAGCGACCCCGCGACGTTGACGACGAGCGTGCCGGTGGGCGCTCCGTTCCCCAGCCGGCGCCTGGCCCAGTGCCCGACGAGCATGCGGGCGGGAGCGCCGACGGCGGCCCCGGCGGCGACGAGCAGGGCGTGCGCGGCGGTCACGGGCCGGGCCAGACGCGTCGGCCGAGCCACATCCCGAGGGCGACGGCGAGCACCCCGACGAGGAACGTCCCCGCGACGTAGGCGATCCCGAGCTGCACGTGGTCGGAGTCGCCGAGCTGCACGGCGTCGACCGCCAGGGTGGAGAAGGTCGTCCATCCCCCGAGGACACCGACGCCGACGACGGGCCGGGCCAGCCGGTGCACCCCCGGGCGGTCCACGAGGAACGAGACGAGCAGGCCCATGGCGAAAGCCCCCGTGACGTTGACGAGGAACGTCGCCCACGGGAACGTGCCGACGCCGTGCGGCAGGGCCAGGCCGACCGCCCAGCGGCCGAGCGACCCGACCGCGCCACCGGCTGCGACCCCGCCCAGCAGGGCGAGGTCGCGGTGCGGGACGGGCAGGGCCGTCACGCGCGCAGCGTCGAGAGGTGGTCGGCGATCCGGCCGATGGCCTCGGTCAGGGTGTCGACGTCGGGCAGCGTGACGAGCCGGAAGTGGTCGGGCTCGAACCAGTTGAACCCGGTGCCGTGGGTCACGAGGATCTTCTTCGAGCGCAGGAGGTCGATGACGAACTCCTCGTCGGACTCGATGGGGTAGACGTCGGGGTCGAGGCGCGGGAAGCAGTACAGCGCACCTTGGGGCTCGACGCACGAGACGCCCGGGATGTCGTTGAGCAGCTGCCACGCGAGCTTGCTCTGCTCGCGGAAGCGACCACCCGGTCCGATGAGCTCGTTCACCGACTGGTAGCCGCCGAGAGCGGTCTGGATGGCGTGCTGCGCGGGCACGTTGGCGCACATCCGCATGTTCGCCAGGAGCGTCAGCCCCTCGAGGAAGTCCTCGGCGAGGTGCTTGGGCCCGCTCACCATGACCCAGCCGGCGCGGTACCCGCAGACCCGGTAGGCCTTGGACAGTCCGCTGAAGGTGAGGCAGAGGACGTCGTCGCCCGCGAAGGTCGCGGTGTGGTGGTGGACGGCGTCGTCGAAGAGGATCTTCTCGTAGATCTCGTCGGCCATGAGGACGAGGTCGTGGCGGCGCGCGATGTCCACGAGGCCGCGGACGGTGGCCTCCGAGTACACGGCGCCGGTGGGGTTGTTCGGGTTGATGACGACGAGCGCCTGGGTGTTCGGCGTGATCTTGGCCTCGATGTCGGCGAGGTCGGGGTCCCACCCGTTCGACTCGTCGCAGCGGTAGTGCACGGGCGTGCCGCCGGAGAGCGAGACGGCGCCGGTCCACAGCGGGTAGTCGGGTGCCGGGACGAGGATCTCGTTGCCGTCGTCGACGAAGGCCTGGAGCACCATCGTGATGAGCTCGGAGACGCCGTTGCCGATGTAGACGTCCTCGACGACGACGTCCTTGAGCCCGCGGGCCTGGTAGTACTGCGCCACCGCGGTGCGCGCCGAGTAGATGCCGCGGGAGTCGGCGTAGCCCTGGCTGTCGGGGAGGTTGTGGACCATGTCGGCGACGATGGCCTCGGGGGCCTCGAACCCGAACGGGGCCGTGTTGCCGATGTTGAGCTTGAGGATCTTGTGCCCCTCGGCCTCGAGGCGCTGCGCCTCGACGAGGATGGGTCCGCGCACGTCGTAGCGGACGTGCTGCAGCTTCTGGCTCTGGACGATCCGGCGCATGGCGGCCAGTCTTCCAGCCGCGGCCCCCTCCCTTCCTCGACATTTCGGGGTGACCCCGAAATGTGGACTAGACAAGGGTTCGGAGGTCGTGTCTGGTGGACGAACCGGGGTCTCGGCGACAGCCCCTCGGTGACCGAGGACCGACGACGCGTCTTTCGGGCGGGTTACCGGTGCCCTCGGATGCTCGGGCCGGCACGGCCGCGGCCCCTAGCCTGGGGCGGTGGCGCGCATCCTTCTCGTCGAGGACGACGCGACCGTCCGCGAGACGGTGGCGGCGTACCTGACCCGTGCCGGCCACGAGGTCGAGGCCGTCGCGGACGGCGAGGCGGGGGTCGAGGCCTTCACCCGCACACCGGCCGACCTCGTCCTCCTCGACCTCATGCTCCCCGGTCTCGGCGGCTTCGAGGTCACCCGGCGGCTGCGGTCGATGCGCCGCGACCTGCCGCTCGTCATGGTCACCGCGCGTGGCCAGGAGCACGAGCGGGTCCAGGGCCTGCAGCACGGGGCCGACGACTACGTGACCAAGCCGTTCAGCCTGCGCGAGCTCGAGCTGCGTGTCCGCTCCGTGCTGCGCCGCACGAGCGCGGCGCCCCCCGAGGTGACGGGTGTCCTGCGCGACGGCGACGTCGAGATCGACCTCGGCGCACGGTCCGCGACCCGGGCCGGGCGGCCTCTGCAGCTCACCTCGCGCGAGCTCGACCTCCTCGCCTGGTTCGTCCAGCACCCGGGCGTCGTCTGGTCCCGCGACCAGCTGATCCGCGAGGTGTGGGGCTGGGAGGTCGGGGACGCCTCGACGGTCACCGTGCACGTCCGGCGCGTCCGCGAGAAGGTCGAGGCCGACCCCGGGTCCCCGGCCCGGCTCGTCACCGTCTTCGGCCGCGGCTACCGCTGGGACCAGGCGCCTCTAGACGGCGCCACCGCACCCGACAGTGCCTCCGCACCTGACAACCCCACCGGGGGTGCCGGTGGGGCCTGAGGTCAGCGCCGTCGTCATCTGCGTCCTCGTGACGGCGGGGGTCGGCGCGCTCGGCTCGCTCGCGCTCATGCGGGTCTCGCGTTCGCGGGCCGACGTCGCCGCGTTCGGCGCGCCGCTCGTCGTCGTCGCGGCGCTGGCCGCGGGGGTCGCCACGGCCAGCGGGGCCATGCTCATCGCCGAGGACGACCAGCACACCATCCTCGTGGTGCTCCTCGCCGGGATGCCGGTCGCGGTCGCCGTCGGCTTCCTGCTGGCCCGCCGGGTCCGCCGGCTGGAGCAGGACTCCGCGCGGGTCCACGCCGCCCGCGAGCGCGACCGCGAGGTCGAGGAGTCCCGGCGCGAGACGATCCGCTGGCTGTCGCACGACCTGCGCACGCCCCTCGCGGGCATCCGGGCGCTCGCCGAGTCGCTCGAGGACGGCGCGGTCGAGCGGCCGGTGGAGGCCTACGGGCGGATCGTCCACGAGGTCGACCGGATGGACGGCATGGTCGACGACATCGCCGAGCTGTCCCGGCTGCACGGCCCCGCGGCGGTGCGCCGCGAGCCGGTCGACCTCGACGACGTCGTCTCCGACGCGGTGACCGGGGTCGTGCCGCTCGCCGACGCCGCGGGGGTGGAGGTCGTCGCCGGCGACCTCGCCGGCGAGGTCGTCCTCGGCGAGGCGCGCGCGCTGACGCGGGCGGTGAGCAACGTCGTGCGCAACGCCGTGCAGCACACCCCCGCCGGGGGCACGGTCACCGTCCGGACCGCCGCCGGAGACGGCCAGGTCGTCGTCGAGGTCGCCGACGGCTGCGGTGGCCTGGCGGACGAGGCCGCCGCGCGGGTCTTCGACGCCGGCTGGCGCGGCGACACCTCGCGGCACGAGCGCGGCATGGGGCTCGGGCTGACCATCACCCGCGAGGTCGCGCGGGCCCACGGTGGGGACGCCACGGTCGCCAACCGGCCGGAGGGGGGCGGGTGCGTCGTCGCCGTCCGCGTCCCGACATCGCCCGCCGGCTGACCCCTGGCGGGGTTCTTACCCGCATCTGACGGCTGACCCCTCCGGCTGGCCCACCCCGCCGTGGTCGCGGTCCACTGGACAGGACGCACCCGACCCCAGGAGAGCACCATGCGCATCCGCCCCGCCGTCCTCGCCGCGACCGCCGTCGCGGGCCTGACCCTCGCCGCCTGCGGGACCGAGACCCCGGACGCGGACGCCGGTGCCGGCTCCGGCGCGACGACCTCGAGCAGCGCGTCGTCCACGGCCGGCTCCACGAGCGGCACCGACGCCTCCGGCGACGCGGCCGCCGCCGGCTCCTACGTGTCCCTCGCCGACTACGACGCGGACCCCTCGGCCTACGAGGACACCAAGGTCGTCCTCTTCTTCCACGCCGACTGGTGCCCGTCGTGCCGCGCGACCGAGGCGGCGATCGCCGAGAAGGGCGTCCCGGCCGGGCTGACGGTCGTCGAGGTCGACTACGACAGCGAGACCGACCTGCGCAAGCAGTACGGCATCACCCAGCAGCACACCTTCGTGCAGGTCGACGGCAGCGGCGCCGAGCTCGGGAAGTGGAGCGGCAGCGCGGACGGCGCGGCCATCCTCGCCGAGACCGTCTGACGTGCTCGTCGCGCTCGCCGGGGCGCTGCTCGCCGGGGCCCTGACCACCCTCGCGCCCTGCGCCCTCTCGCTGCTGCCGGTCATCGTCGGCGGCTCGCTGGCCGGGACGCCCGGACGCGCCGCCACCCGTCGTGCGCTGCTCGTCGCCGGCTCGCTCGGTGCGTCGGTGTTCGTCTTCACGCTCGCGCTCAAGGCGACGACGGCGCTCATCGGCATCCCGCCGTCGGTCTGGCAGTGGGTGAGCGGGGGCCTGCTCGTCGTCCTCGGTCTCACCCAGGCCGTGCCCGAGCTGTGGGACCGGGTGTCGGTCGCCACCGGGCTCTCCAGCGGCAGCGCCCGTGGTCTGTCCGCGGCGCACCGGCGGGGCGGGACGCTCGGCGCGGTCCTCACCGGCGCCGCGCTCGGCCCGGTGTTCACCTCGTGCAGCCCGCTGTACGGCTACGTCGTCGTCACGGTGCTGCCGGCCGAGCCGGCACGCGGACTGGCCCTCCTCACCTCGTACGTCGTCGGGCTCGTCGCGGTGCTCCTCGCCGTCGCGGTCGGTGGGCAGCGCGCGGTGGGACGGATGCGCTGGGCCGCCGACCCGCACTCGCCCTTCCGTCGGGCGCTCGGCGTCCTCTTCGTCGTCGTCGGGGTCCTCGTCGCGACCGGTCTCATGCTGGAGCTCGAGGCGTGGGTCCTCGAGCACTCGCCGGTCGCCCCGTGGGAGGTCGGGTCCGAGATCGGTCGCTGACCGCTCGGGCGGAACATCGCGGCCGAAGGGAGTAGCCGTACTCATCCCCGGCGAACCCCTGCCTGCCTAGCCTCGGGAGCACCCGGACGGAGCACCTCCGGGCTCTCGCACACAGGGGTGACCCATGGACCACGACCGACAGCGACGGGCCGGCATCGTCGGCGCCGGCCATCACCTGCCCGCGCAGGTGCTCACGACCGAGGAGCTCGAGTCCCGCCTGAGCGGGGTGCGGGTGCCCGCGGGGATGCTCGGCTCGATCACCGGCATCCGGGAGCGCCGGGTCGTCGGCGAGGGGGAGTACGCCTCGACCCTCGCCGTCGCCGCCGCCCGGCAGGCACTCGCGCGGGCCGGGCGCGACGCCGCCGAGGTCGACCTCCTCCTCTTCGCGTCCGCCTCCCGGGACTTCGTCGAGCCGGCGACGGCGCACGTCGTCGCGCACGAGCTCGGGACGCGCGCCCACTGCCTCGACGTCTCGAACGCGTGCAACAGCTTCGTGAACGGCGTCGACCTCGCGCGGACGATGGTCGAGGCCGGACGCGCCCGAACCGCTCTCGTCGTCACCGGCGAGACGCCGAGCCTGTCGGCCCGGTGGGAGGTCGAGAACCTGCCGCAGGTGGTCGAGCACTTCGCCGGCTACACCTTCGGGGACGCGGGCGCCGCGGTCGTCGTCGAGCCCGTGGATCGCGGTGGGCTGGGGCACACCGAGACCGTCACCCGCAGCGAGCACTGGGAGGTCGGCGGCATCTTCGGCGGCGGCGCCCGCCACCCCCGCGACCTCGACAAGCTGTACTTCAGCGGCGCCGGCCACGAGCTGCGCACCGCGTTCGAGAAGCTCGGCCCGGCCGTCATCGAGTCGACGATGGCCCGCGCGGGCCTCGGCTGGGACGACCTGTCGAGGGTCCTCGTCCACCAGGTGACCCGGCCCTACCTCGACCGCTTCGTCGAGGTCACCGGCGCCCCGGAGCGGCTGCTCGACGTCACGGTCGAGGACCACGGGAACATCGCGTCCGCCACGCTCGGGCTCCAGCTGAGCCGGGCCTGGGACACCCTCGCCCCCGGCGACCGCGTCCTCATGGTCGGTCTCGGCGGGGGCATCTCCGTCATGACGATGCTCTGGGAGCGCTCGTGACGATGCCCGTCCGCACCCTGTGGGTCGTCGTCCCCGCCTTCGACGAGGAGGCCCGGCTGCCGGACACCCTGGCGGCGCTCGCGGCCCAGACCGACCGCGACCTGCACCTCGTCGTCGTCGACAACGGCTCGCGCGACCGCACGGGCGAGGTCGCGCGGGCGTTCGCCGCGACCGCGCCCTTCCCCGTCACGGTGCTCGACGAGCCCGAGAAGGGGGTCGGCTGTGCGGTCGACACCGGGGTCCGACACGCGATGGGTCACGGAGCGCGGCACGTCGCCCGGACCGACGCCGACTGCCTGCCGCGCCCGGACTGGGCCGCCCGGGCCCGCGCCGCCCTCGACGACGGCGCCGAGCTCGTCTGCGGCGGCATCGTCGCCCGGCAGGACGAGAACGGACGGCTGCGCCGGCTCGCCTTCGCGGGGATGGTCCGGCTGGCGGCCACGTTCGGCCGCTGGCGTCCGGCCAACCGCGGCCGCGAGTACCGCACGCCGTACACGATGCACGCGGGCAACAACATGGCGATGACGACCGACCTCTACCAGCGGTGCGGAGGGATGCCACGCCGTCCGTCGCCCACCGACCGCACCTTCCTCAACCGGGTCCGCCGGGTCACCGACCGCGTCGTGCAGTGCCCGGGGATGGTGTCGGAGAACTCCACCCGGCGGATCACCGCCTACGGCGTCGTCGGCACCGCCCGCTGGTACCTCGACCGCGGCCCCGGCGCCCTGACCCCGGACCCACGATGACGACCCGCGCCGCCGACACCCTCGACGGGCTGCACGACGAGCTCCGGCTCGACCCGCACGGACCCGCGTTCGTCCGGGCCTCGCGGGGTCGGGTGCGTCCGGTCCTCACCCGCGGCGAGCTCGCCGACCGTGCGCTCGGCGTCGCCGCCGACCTGCACCGGCGGGGCATCGGGCCGGGCGACACCGTGGCACTCGCCGTCCGGCCCGGGCCCGCAGCGCTGGCGGTCGTCCTCGCCGCACTGCGGCTGCGGGTCCGGATCGCCCTCGTCGACCCGACCGCCGGCCCCGAGCTCGTGACCGCCCGGCTCGCGTCGGTCTCCCCGCGGCTCCTCGTCGCCGACGCCGCCGCCCAGGCGGCCGCCGGATGGGCCGCACCGCTGGCCCGCCGGGCAGGCCTGCGGCTGCCCCGGCTCGACGCGATCGCCCCGGTCGCGACCCTGGGCCGGCGGGTGCCCGGCTGCGCGCCCGCGGTGTCGAGCACCCTCCCGACCTGCCGTTCCGTCGTCCCCGACCACCGTGGCGCGGATGCCGACGCGCTCGTCGTCTTCACCTCCGGCACGACCGCGCGGCCCCGGGCCGTCGTGCACACGACGGCCTCGGTCGGTGCCGGTCTCGCCACGGTGCGCGGTCTCGTGGACCCCTCGCCGGGCTCGCCGGTGCTCGGATCGACGTTCTTCGTCATGGGCCCGGCGCTCGCGGCCGGCGCACCGGTGGCCCTGCCGGCCCGGCGTCCGGGGGTGCTCGCGGGGCAGCTCCGGGCGCTGCGGCCCCAGGCCACGTACCTGACGCCACCCCAGGCCCGGGCCCTCCTCGACACCGGTGCTGCGGTGTCGGGGGCGTTCTTCGCGGGCTCCGCACCGGTCACGGCCCGGCTACTCGAGCGGCTGCGGGCCGCGGGGGCGGACCGTGCCCACGGCGTCTACGCGATGACCGAGGCGTTCCCGGTGGCGGCGGTCGAGGCGGCCGAGAAGTCCGCGTTCGAGGGGCCGGGCGACCTCCTCGGCACGCCGCTCGGACGGATGCGGGTGCGGTCCGACGTTTCCGGGAGGCTGTACGTCTCCGGTCCGGGGGCGTGCCACCGCTACCTCGGCGACGACCCCCTGGACGAGGTCGACACCGGCGACCTCGGACGGGTCGACGAGGCGGGGCGGGTCGTCCTCCACGGCCGCGCCAAGGACATGGTGCTGCGTGGTGCCGAGAACATCTACCCGGGCCTGTACGAGCCGGCGCTGCACGTGCCCGGGGTCGCGCTGGCCGTGCTCGTCGGCGTCCCGCGGGAGGACCTCGACGAGGCCCTCGTCCTCCTCGTCGAGCCCGAGCCCGGATGGTCCGAGGCCGCCGTGCGGGTCGCACTGCGCGCGGTCGTCGCCGGGTTGGGACCCGCCCGGCCCGACCATGTGCTCGTCGCCCCGGTCCCGCTCGCCGGACGCTCCCGCAAGCCCGACCGCCCCGCCGCGTCCGCCCTCGCCGCACGGATGATCGGCGAGACACCGTGACGGCGGCTGCACCGCGGTCGGCCCCCACCGCACGACCGACGCCGCCGGGCGCCGGGCACCGCCGGGCCCGGCGCCGCGACCGACGGGTGTACCTGGCGTCCCATCCGGTGCTGTTCGCGCTGCTCGCCCTCGCGCGGCACCGGCCCGTCGTGCGGCTCGGGCGGCGGGTCGTCGTCAACGACCCGGACGCCCTGCGCACCGTCCTCACCGCCGTCCCGCTCGACCGCACCTCGCCGCTGACCACCGGGGGCGTGGTGCACAGCCACGGCGGTCGCGGGCTGTTCGACGAGGAGGGCCCGGCGCACCGGACCGCGCGCCGCGAGCTCGGCGCGCGCCTGGACTCACGGGGTGTGGCGGCGCTGCGGCCGACGTGGCTCCCGGTGCTCGACGACGCGGCCGCCGCGCTGCGCCGTGGCGACACCGTGGACGTCGCCGCGCTCGCCGACACGGTGTCCGGACGGGCGACGGCCGTGCTGCTCGGCCGGCCCGACCTCGACGCCGCTGCCTGCCGGGCGCTCGCCTCGGCCGCCCGCGACCTCGCCGCCGTGACGGTCGCCGCGGAGCTGCCCGGGGTCCGGAGGGCGCGGCGAGGTGCCGCAGAGGGGCACCTCGCCGAGGTCTTCGGCCTGCTCGGCGGCCCGCCCGACCCGCTCGCCGCCACGCTCGCCGTCGCCGCGGTCACGACGACCCGGGTGGGGATGCCGCGCGCCGTCGCGTGGTGCGCCGACGCCGGTCTGTGGGACGCCGCCGCCGACCCGTCCCGGCGTGACGCGCTCGTCGGCGAGCTGCTGCGGGTCACGACCCCCACGCCCGTCCTGCCGCGGGTCCCCGCCGAGGACGCGGTCGTCTCGGGTTGCCCGGTGGCCCGGGGCCGTCAGCTCGTCCTCGTCGCCCGGCACGCCGTCGGAGCCCACCACCGGGACCCGGACCCCGACGCCCCGGCCCCGGCTGCGCTGGCCCAGCTGGTGTTCGGCGCCGGGCCGCACGCCTGCCCGGGCGCCGCGCTCGCCCGCGCGCAGCTCGCGGACGTCCTCGCGGTCCTCGCGCCGCTGCGTCCGGTCGTCGTGTCCGCCCGGGCCGACCGCCGCGCCGCGCTGCCGTCCTGGCGCGAGCTGCGTGTCCGGGCGGGTGAGGTGCCGCGATGAGGGTCGGCGTCACCGGTGCCGGCGGGTTCTGCGGGGGAGCCGCCGCGCGGGCGCTCGACGCGGCCGGGCACGAGGTCGTCACGCTCGGACGGTCCGGGCGGGTCCGTCCCGGCTGGGAGCACCGCACGTGGGACGCCGAGCTGCCGGACGTCCCCGACCTCGGGGGGCTCGACGCCGTCGTCCACCTCGCCGCGGCGGTCGGGGACCCGGTCACCCGCGCGGACGCGCGGCGCTGCGCCGTGGTGAACGTGGACGCTGCCCACCGGATGCTCGAGGCCGCCCGGGGCCTGCGGGTGGTGTGGGTCAGCTCGGCGAGCGTCTACGACCCGCGGCTCGACCGCTCGTGCGTCCCGGAGGAGCATCCGACCGCGGGCGGCCACGACAACGCCTACGGCCGGACCAAGGCCCTCGGCGACGCCGCCGCACGGGCGGCGGGCGCGGTCGTCCTGCGGCCCAGGGCGGTCTACGGGCCGGGGGACCCGCACCTGCTGCCGCGGCTGCGGCGCGCGGTCCGTGGTGGCACGCTCACCGTCCCCGGCGACGACGTGCCGCTCAGCCTGACCCACGTCGACACCCTCGCCGAGGCGTGCGTTCACGGCCTCACCGCGGCTCCGGGGGCGTACAACGTCGCCGACCCGGCCCCCCACCGCCGGGACGCGGTGCTCACCGACGTGCTCACGGCGGACCTCCGGCGTCCCGTGAGGCTCCGGCGCGTCCCCGTGCCGCTCGCCGGTGCGGCCGCCGCCCTGGCGACCGCGACGGCGCGGCTGCGGGGGGTGGAGCCCCTCCTCACCCGGTACGCCGTCGACCAGCTGGCCCGGCCGTGTGTCCTCGACACAGGGCGGTTGCGCGCCTCCGGCTACGACCCCCCGGAGCGGATGGCGCCGTTCCTCGCGGCACTCGCGGTCACCGCGTCCGTGCCCGCCTGACCGTCCGGCAGACTCCGGGGCATGGACGACGTCCTCGTCGAGCGCGTGCTGCGCGCCGTGGAGCAGGTGCCCCGCGGCCGGGTCGTCTCCTACGGCGACGTGGCGGCGCTCGTCGGCATCGGCCCCCGCCAGGTCGGCTCGATCATGAAGGCCTACGGCGGGAACGTCACCTGGTGGCGGGTGACCAACGCCTCGGGGGACCTCCCGGCGCCGCTGCGTGAGCGGGCGCGGCGGGCATGGGCCGAGGAGGGCATCCTCATGAAGCCCAACGGGCTCGGCTGCCGGATCGCCGAGTACCGTGCCGACCTCGCCGGGATGGCCGTCGCGTACGAGCGAGCCGTCGCCGACCTTCCCTGACCGGTGGCTGAGCGGTTCCCAGGCTCGGGTGTGAGACTGGGGTATGCGCCCGCGTACCGCGTCCGCCGCCCGTCCCCGCCCGCTCGCGTCCGTCGCCGCGCTGGCCCTCCTCGGGGTGGCGTCCTGCTCCTCCTCCGGGGGTGACGACCTCGGCGAGGTGCCGCCCCGGTCCTCCGGCACGGCCACGCCGACCGGCGAGGAGTCCCCGAGCCCGGCCCCGCGCAGCACCGTCGTGCCGGACCTCGTCGTCGAGGAGGTCGCGGACGGCCTCGAGCACGGCTGGGACATCGGCTTCCTCCCGGACGGCCGGGTCCTCGTCACCGAGCGCCCGGCCCGGATCTCGCTGCTCTCCGGCATGCGGAAGGGCGCCGAGGTCACCCGCGTGGACGCAGACCTCGACGACGTCTGGGTCCAGGGCGAGGGCGGGCTCATGGGGATGGTCGTCCATCCGGACTTCGCGGCGAGCCGGGAGTTCACGACCTGCCAGACGCACCTCGACGACGGTGAGCCCGACGACATCCGGCTCGTCACCTGGCGGCTGTCCGAGGACGGCGGGTCGGCGGAGCGGGTCGACACCCTGCTCGCCGGGCTGCCGTTGTCGACCGGCCGGCACTCGGGCTGTCGGCTCGAGATCGCGGACGACGGTGCGCTGCTCGTCGGCACCGGCGACACGGCCGTGGGGAGCATCCCGCAGGACCTCGACAGCCTCGGCGGCAAGACCCTGCGGCTCGACCTCGAGACCGGCGAGCCGCTGCCGGATAACCCGTGGGCGGGTGAGTCCGGGCCCCGGCGGTACGTCTGGAGCTACGGGCACCGCAACATCCAGGGCGTCGCGGTGCAGCCCGGCACGGGAGAGGTGTACACGGCGGAGCACGGTCCGGACAAGAACGACGAGGTCAACCTCATCGAGCGGGGGGCCAACTACGGCTGGGACCCCTCGCAGGGCGGCACCGTCGGGGGGTACGACGAGAGCGTCCCGATGACCGACCGCGAGCGCTTCCCCGACGCGGTGCCCGCCGTGTGGCAGTCGGGCAACTCCACCCAGGCGGTGTGCTCGGCCGAGTTCCTCGAGGGGGAGGAGTGGGGTGCCCTCGACGGCGCGCTCGTCGTGACCGCGCTCAAGGGGGCCAAGCTGCTCGTCCTCACGCTCGACGACGACGGGCAGTTCGCCGACGTCTCCATCCCCGAGGCGACGAACGGGCCGTACGGTCGGCTGCGCGCGGCACGGCTCGGCCCGGACGGCGCCCTCTACGTCACGACGACGAACGGCGACGACGACGAGCTGCTGCGCGTGGCTCCCCGCTCCTAGCCCGACCGGGTGGGGAGGCCGGGCCCCTGTCCCGGTCCCGGCCCGGGCGGGGGGGGGGGGGGGGCCGGGGGGGCGGCCGGGGGGGGGGGGGGCGCCCCCCCCCCCCCCCCCCCCGCGGCCTGTGGATGACGCCGGCGGCCAGGTCGCCGCACGTCGCACAGTGGGGCGATGCCCAGGGACCTGCCCGACGAGCTGGCGAGTACGCCGTTCACGGTCGCGCATGCCCGTGAGCTCGGGCTCCGGCAGTGCGACCTGCGCGCGCTGGGGCTGCACCGCCCGACCCACGCGGTGCGCGCCGCGCAGGCGCCGTCCACGGTCCTCGAGCGGGCCCGGGCCTGGGCCGCTGCGCTGCCGGCTGACGCCGCCTTCTCCCACGTCACGGCCGCCCAGCTGCTCGGTCTGCCACTCCCCGGCGACCTCGAGGGCAGCGTCGTCCTCGACGTCATGCGGCCGTCGGACAGCGTGGCGTCCCGGCGCCGGGGGTGCCGGGGACATCGGGGCCTGGAGTCCCGCGAGGTCGTGACCCGGCACGGCCTGCGGGTCGTCGCGGGCCCGGACACCTGGTGCGACCTCGCCGGCCTCAAGGAGCACGCCCTCTCGGTCCACGACCTCGTCGTCGTCGGCGGCGCGGTGCTCGGGTCGTCCGGTGACGAGGCCGGCGCCCTCGCGGCGGCGCTCGCGGGTCGCTGCCGGCCACGGGGTGCGGTCCGGCTCGCCGAGGCTCTCGCCCTGCTCCGCCCGGGTGTCCGCTCGCCGATGGAGACCCGGGCACGGCTCATGTTCGTCGACGCGGGCTTCCCGGAGCCCGAGGTCAACGGTGCGGTCGGGGACCGTCACGGAGGCCGGCTGCTCGAGGGCGACCTGGTGTGGCGGGACCAGCGGGTCGTCGGCGAGTACCAGGGGGAGGCGCACGCCGACCGGAGGCGGCGCAGCGCCGACGCGCATCGCGCCGGGATCGCCCGCGACGAGGGGTGGACGGTGCTCGAGCTCTGGGCCGAGGACGTGCTGCGCGGGCCGCGACGGAGGACGACGCTCACCCGGTTCGCCGTCGCGCTCGGGCTCGACGTCCGGACCCTTCGGATCTCCTGACCGCCGCCGGTGTGCAGGGTGCGCGACATGCCGGCGCACGAGTGGATGCACGGGAGCTGCGGATGCCCTGGTCCTCTACCCGCGGGTCGAGAGTGCGCGACATGCGGACGGACGGGCTCGTCGTTCGGCATGTCGCGCACCCTCGTCCGGTTCGGACCACGACGAACCGGTGGGACCAGGACGTACGCCGACCTCTCGATGTCAGGTGGCGTCGACGACGGTCGTCGTCACCGACGTGACGGACGGCCGGCGCGGCGTCGAGGAGAAGCCGAAGCGGCACGGCGGGTCCACGGGAGCCAGTGCCCCGAGGCCCACGCCGTCGAACGTGCCGCTCATCTCCGTGACGGCCCGGACGTCGGTGGCGCCGTAGTACTCACGCCGCCCCGCCCGGGCGACGCCGCGGGTCCGGACGCCGCGCAGGACGACCCTCGCCACGGGGTCGGCAGCCGCGGCGAACACGGTGCTCTCCGCGACCCGGGACGGCACGACCCGCAGCAGCCGCCCGAGTGCGGTCCGTCCGCCGACGGCCAGGTCGAGTGTCAGCGACGGCGACCGCACGGCCCACCGTGTGGCGTCCCCCTGCGTCCCCACCGGCTCGACCCGTACCTCGTCGAAGGTGTACGTCGTCGCGACGAGCTCGGCCACCTCGGGCGTGGGGGCGACGAGCACGCGGTGCCCCTCGGCGGTCTCGACCATCGCGTCGGTGAACTCCCCGTACGGCGACTCCATCCACCGGCCGACGACCACCCGTGTCCCGGAGGCCGACCCGACGCCGGCGATCCGCCCGCGGAACCTGCGACGTCGGGTCATCGGCCCATCATCCCGGCTAGGGTCCGGCCATGGTCCGGGAGCCCACGGCGTCGTCGCCGTCCGTCGCCTCCGCCGGACGGCTGCCCGCGTCGGTGCGGCGCGGCTACGGGCTCGGCTCGGTGGCCACGGGGTCGTTCGGAACCGTGCCGGGGCTGCTCCTGCTGCCGTACCTCACCGACCGGCTGGGGGTCGCCGCCGGGGTCGCGGGGCTCGTGGTCTTCCTCCCGAAGGCCTGGGACGTCCTGCTCAACCCGGTGGCCGGCCGGATCAGCGACCGGTCCGAGAACCCCGCCGGACGCCGGCGCCCGTTCCTCCTCCGGGCGGGGCTCGCCCTCGCGGTGGCGTTCGCGCTCATGTTCGCCGGGCCCACCGCACCCACCGCCCTCGCGACCACGTGGGTCGTCGTCCTCTTCCTCGCCTGCGCCACGGCCTACGCGTTCTTCCAGGTGCCGTACGTCGCGATGCCGGCCGAGATGACGGCCGACTACCACGAGCGCACCCGGCTGATGACGTGGCGCGTCGCCGTCCTCGCCCTGGCCATCCTCGTCTCGGGCGGGGTGTCGCCGCTCGTGCGCGACGCGCTGGGGCCGGAGTGGGGGTACCGCGGGGTCGGCGTGTTCGTCGGCGTGCTCGTCCTCGTCGGCGCGGTCGGCGCCTGGCGCGGCACCCGGGACGCCCCGGTCGCCCGCGGCGCCACGGCGGGCGGCAGCCTGCGCGAGCAGCTCGCCGTCGTCGTCGCGGCGCCGTCCTTCCGCACCCTGCTGGCGGT
Source organism: Phycicoccus sp. CSK15P-2 (assembly GCF_016888005.1). Taxonomy (GTDB): domain Bacteria; phylum Actinomycetota; class Actinomycetes; order Actinomycetales; family Dermatophilaceae; genus Phycicoccus. Next base: position 52,547 of record NZ_JAFDVE010000003.1, read on the forward strand.
GTACGTGCTCCAGGCCCTCGCGACCGGCACGATGCTCGCCGGCGTCGACTACGTGGCGCGGGTGCTCCTCGGCAGCCAGGGCGCCTCGACCGTCCTGTTCGTCTGCTTCGTCGGGCCGGCGCTCCTCGTCACACCGCTCTGGCAGCGGCTCGGCGAGGCTCGCGGCAAGCGGGCGGGCTACGTCGCGGGGTCGGTCGTCCTCGGCGCCGGGGCGCTCGCGACGCTGGCCGCCGTCCGGTACGGCGTGGTGGCCACGGCGGCGACGGTCGCGGTCGTGGGCGTCGGCTACGCCGCGTGCCAGATGTTCCCGCTGGCGATGCTGCCCGACGTCGCGGCCGCGGACACCGCCCGGACCGGCGAGGACCGGGCCGGCACGTACACGGGGGTGTGGACCGCCGGGGAGACGCTCGGTCTGGCCCTCGGTCCCCTCCTCTACGCGGGGGTCCTCGCGGTCGGTGGCTACGTGTCGTCCACGGATGCCTCCGTGGTGCAGCCGGACACGGCCCGCACGGCCATCGCGCTCGGCTTCACGCTGCTCCCGGCGCTGCTCGTGGCCCTCTCGCTCGCCGCCCTGCGGCGCTACCGCCTCGAGGAGGCTCATCGATGACCGACCCCGTCCCCGCCGGACCCTCCCCGGACGAGGTGCTCGCCGAGCTCCGGGCCCTGCAGGCCGCCGACCTGCCCACCCACGGCGGCCGCACACTGGCGTACGTCTACGACTCGGGTCTCGCCGAGGCCGACGCCCTCGGACGGGAGGCGCTCGCGCTCTTCGCGTCGTCGAACGGCCTGGACCCCACCGCGTTCCCGTCGCTGCTGCGGATGGAGAACGACCTCGTGGCGCTCGCCGCGGGGCTGCTCGACGGCCCGGCCGGGGCCGTCGGGTCGGTGACCTCGGGTGGGACGGAGTCCATCCTGCTGGCCGTCCTCGCGGCCCGGAAGGGCGCCTCGCACGTCGACCACCCGAGCATGGTGCTGCCGTCCTCGGCGCACGCCGCCTTCCACAAGGCCGCGGCCTACCTCGGCGTCCGGCCGGTCGTGGTCGACGTCGACCCGGGCACGCTCCGCGCGGACCCGCGGGCCATGGCCTCGGCCGTCGACCAGACGACGGTGCTCGTCGTCGCGTCGGCCCCGTCCTACGCGCACGGGGTGGTCGACCCCGTCGCCGACATCGCGGCGCTCGCGGCGGCCCGCGGCGTCCGCTGCCACGTCGACGCCTGCATCGGCGGGTGGGTCCTGCCGTTCCTCGGCGACGTCCCGCCGTGGACCTTCGCCGTGGACGGCGTGACGAGCATCAGCGTCGACCTCCACAAGTACGCGTACACCCCGAAGGGCGTCTCGCTCCTGCTGCACCGCGACACCGGGCTGCGTCGTGGGCACCTGTTCGCCTCCGCGGCCTGGCCGGGCTACACGATGCTCAACAGCACGATGCAGTCGACGAGGTCGGGCGGGCCGCTGGCGGCCGCCTGGGCGGTCAGCCGCCATCTCGGTACCGCCGGCTACGCGCGGCTCGCCGCCCGGGCACGTACCGCGACCCTCGAGGTCACCGGGGCGGTGCGCGAGCTCGAGGGCCTGCGCGTCGTCGCCGAGCCCGACTCGACCCTGCTCGCGCTCGCCACCGACGGCAGCTGCGACGTCTTCACCATCGCCGACGAGATGCTCGCCCGCGGCTGGTACGTACAGCCGCAGATGGCCTTCGGGGACGTCCCGCCCACCCTGCACCTCACGTTCTCGGCGGCCACCGCAGCGTCCGTCCCGGAGCTCGTCGAGGCGCTGCGCGACGCGACGGCCGCGGCCCGGGCCGCCGGTCCCGCCCGGGTGGACCCAGGCCTCGCGGGGACGCTCGGCGGTCTCGACGCGGCCACGCTCGACGACGCCGCGTTCGCGGGCCTGCTCGGCGCGGCGGGGCTCGCCGGCGAGGACGGCGGCCTCGCCCTGCCGGAGCGGATGGCCCCGGTCAACGCGCTCCTCGACGCCTGCCCGGCAGAGCTCCGCGAGGAACTGCTCGTCGGTGTCCTCGACCGCCTCTCCCGCCCGACGGGCACCGCGACATCCGGCCGGGCGCCCGAGGCCTGAGCCGCTGGACGTGCCGCCGGGGGGCCGGGCGACCGGTTGCCGCCCGGCGCCCGGGCGTGTTGGCTGGTCCTCCAGGCACCGACGCCCGGAAGGACCGCCGATGGACCCCGCGCCCGACCCGTCCCTGTCGCACACCATCGGCCCCACCGAGCCGCCGCTGCTCGAGCAGACCATCGGCGACGCCCTCGACGCCACGGTGGCCGCGCACCCCGGCCGGGACGCCCTCGTCGACCGCGCGTCCGGCCTCCGGCTCACCTACGCCGAGCTCGGTTCCCGGGTCGACGACCTCGCCCGGGCGCTCGTCGCATCGGGGCTCGAGAAGGGCGACCGGGTCGGCATCTGGGCGCCGAACTGTGCGGAGTGGGTGCTCGTCCAGCTCGCCACCGCGAAGCTCGGTGCCGTCCTCGTCACCGTCAACCCGGCCTACCGCACGCACGAGCTCACCTTCGTGCTGCGTCAGGCGGGGGTCCGCGCCCTCGTCACGGCAGCGTCGTTCAGGTCGTCCGACCACGTCGCCATGGTCGAGCAGGCCCGCCCCGAGTGCCCCGCGCTCGAGCGGGTCGTCGTCCTCGGGCAGGAGTCGTGGGACGCACTCCTGGCGCGCGCCGACGAGGTGAGCCCGGAGCGGCTCGCGATGCTCCAGGGCGGGCTCGACCCGCACGAGCCGGTCAACATCCAGTACACCTCGGGCACGACCGGGTTCCCCAAGGGCGCGACCCTCTCGCACCACAACATCCTCAACAACGGCTACCTCGTCGGAGAGATGTGCCGCTACACGGAGGAGGACCGGATCTGCATCCCGGTGCCCTTCTACCACTGCTTCGGGATGGTCATGGGCAACCTCGCGGCGGTCACGCACGGGGCGTGCATGGTCGTCCCGGCGCCCGGGTTCGACCCCGCGCTGACCCTCGCCGCGGTCGCCGAGGAGCGCTGTACGTCGCTCTACGGCGTGCCGACGATGTTCATCGCCGAATGGGCGCTGCCGGACTTCGGCTCCTACGACATCTCCTCGGTGCGTACGGGGATCATGGCCGGCTCGCCCTGCCCGGCGTCGATGATGACCCGGCTCATCGAGTCCGGGATCGAGGAGATGACGATCGCCTACGGGATGACCGAGACCTCCCCGGTGTCGACGCAGAACCGCACCGACGACAGCTTCGAGCAGAAGGTCGAGACCGTCGGGTCGGTGCATCCGCACCTCGAGGTGAAGATCGTCGACCCCGCCACCGGCGAGACCGTGCCGCGTGGCGAGCCCGGCGAGCTCTGCACGGCGGGCTACTCGGTGATGCTCGGCTACTGGGAGGAGCCGGAGAAGACCGCCGAGGTGCTCGTCGACGGGTGGATGCGGACCGGCGACCTCGCCGTCATGGACGACGCCGGGTTCGTCCGGGTCACGGGCCGGATCAAGGACATGGTCATCCGCGGCGGGGAGAACGTCTACCCGCGCGAGGTCGAGGAGTTCCTCCACACCCACCCGGACGTCCAGGACGTGCAGGTCATCGGCGTGCCCGACCCGAAGTACGGGGAGGAGCTCATGGCCTGGGTGCGGATGAACGACGGGGCCGAGCCCCTGACCGTCGAGGCCGTCCGGGAGTTCTGCAGCGGCCGGCTGGCGCACTACAAGGTGCCCCGCTACGTCAAGGTCGTCGGCGAGTTCCCCATGACGGTGACCGGCAAGGTGCGCAAGGTGGAGATGCGCGAGAAGAGCGTCCGGGAGCTGGGCCTCTGACCTGCGTGGAGAGCCTCCCAGCGCGGGGCCTGCTCCGACGGTAGGTTGTCCGCCGACGCCTCGGGCGCGCGTCACCCTGAGAGGAAGGCCCCATGGAGACCGACAAGCTGCTGCTGATCCTTCTCGTGCTCGTGCTGGCCGTGCTCGCGGTGTCGCTCATCGTGCGTCGCTCGTCGGCACGGAAGGAGGAGGCGCACGCCCATGCCGAGGAGCTCCGCGCCGACGCCGCGCAGGCGGCGGTCGTGGCCGAGGGACAGCAGCAGTTCGCCCAGCAGGCCGAGGAGCGCGCGGCCGTGGCGCAGGCGGAGGCCGGTGACGCCGCGGAGCACGCGGACCGCCTCGCCGCCGAGGCCACCGAGCAGCGCGTGCTGGCCGACGAGGCCCGCGCCGAGCACGACCAGATCCTGCAGCGGGCGGACGAGGTCGACCCCTACGTCGACACCCCGCCCGACGCCCACACCGAGGAGCCTGTCGCCGAGGAGCCGACCGTCGAGAAGTCCGTCCCCACGGAGCCCACCCCCGACCCGACGGCCGAGGGGGCATCGGCCGAGGGGCGGATGCCGGAGGAGCCCGCGGTCGGAGAGGCTGTCGCGGAGCCGGCGGACGAGGAGCCCGTGGAGGAGCGGATGGTCGACGAGGGGACGCCCGAGCAGCCCGTCGAGGAGCACGTGGACCCGGACGACGAACGGGAGGGTGGGTCGGCCGCCCCCGTGGCCGGGGCTGCGGTCGCCGGTGGTGCTGCGGCCGCCGTTGCTGCCGCGTCGGACGAGCGTGCCCGCAGCGACGAGGAACGTGCGCGGAGCCTCTTCGAGCCGCACGAGCCCGACGACGACGGCGGCGAGCGCTTCTTCCACCCGCCGCCCCCGCTCGAGGACGACGACGAGGAGGAGGTCGCGGTCGAGGACGAGGTGGACGACACCCCGGCCGCGGCCGAGACGCCGGTCGACGAGCCTCCTGTCGGCGCGGCCGAGGATCCTTCTGACGACGAGGAGCCTGTCGAGGAGGAGCTCGCCGAGGTCGAGGACGCCACCGAGCGGACCCCCGCGCTCGTCCCCGTGGTGGGGCCCGCCGCGGCCGCCTACCCGGACAGGGACACCGGCACCGGCACAGACACCGACGAGGATGCCCCCGAGGTCGAGGACGCGATCCAGCAGACCCCCGCTCTCGCCCCCGTCGTGGGGACGCCCGCGGCCGTCGGCACGGACGAGGACACGGCCGAGGTCGAGGACGCTACCGAGCAGACCCCCGCTCTCGCCCCCGTCGTGGGGACGCCCGCGGCCGTCGGCACGGACGAGGACGCCGAGGTCGAGGAGCCCGAGGAGACGACCACGGCCGTCGCCCCGGACAGCGACACCGACGAGGACGATGAGGAGGACGAGGACGAGTACTGGGACGACGACTTCCCCATCGTCCTCGTGCTCGACGACGACGACCCGCCGCCCGGGAGTGGGGACGGTCCGCCGCTCACCCGGGCCGAGGCCCGCCGGCGTCGCGAGGACGCCGAGCGCGCCGCCTGGACGGCGGAGGACGAGACCGAGGACCCGGAGGCCGAGGAGGACACGGCGGCGGAGGACGCCGGCGAGCCGGGCGTCGCGGAGGAGCGCAGTGCCCGGATCGCCGCGGCCGAGGAGTACCGCGACGACCCCGACGCGGCGTGGGAGGAGACGGCGGACACCCGCCGCGGAGACACCTGGTGGTCCTCGGACCAGGCGTCGGACGCTTCGCACGGCCGCACGGCCGCCGGTGCGGCCGGCGGTTCGGCAGGAGCAGGGGTGTCGGCAGCCGCAGGAGCGGGTACTGACGACCCCATGACGACGGACCCCGAGGACGACGCCGCGGACGACGCCCGCACCCCTGCCCCCGAATGGGGCGGCCCGAGGTCCGAGGAACCGGCCGCCGACGTCGCCGCCGGTGAGGACGAGTCCGAGGTCGACGACGAGGACGAGGACGAGGACGGCCGCGCGGCGGATGCCGCGGTTGCGGAGGACGAGAAGGCGAAAGACTCCGACGAGCCTGACGAGGCCGAGGGTCCCGTCGAGCCGGCTGCGGCCGGGCCGAGCGGCGCCGCTGCCTCCGCGGACACCGACGGCGAGACCGAGGTGGACGACGAGACCGACACCGACGACGCGCCCGACGAGGACACGACGGCACCGGCCGGCGGGGACGACGCCGACGACGAGACCGAGGCGGACGAGCCGTCCGAGGACGCTGACGAGGAGCGCGACTGGGCTGCGGACGAGGACGCGCTGCTCGCGGAGAACGCCGACCGCGCCGACCGCCTGGCCGAGGACCGTGCCCAGATGCGCGAGGAGGCCGTGCAGGCCGGGATGCCGGCCGAGCAGGTTCCCGGGTACGACCTGGACGAGGCCGACGAAGGCACGACCGACGAGGCTGTGGACGACGAGACCGACGCCGCGGACGACGAGGTCGACACCCCCACCGAGCCGACGGCCCCGACGGCAGAGTCCGGTGCGGACACCGCAGACCAGACCGACGAGGACGAGGACGACGCGACGGCCGAGACCCCCGTCTCCGAGGACGCGGACGACGCCGCGGCCTCCGAGGACCAGCCTGTCTCCGAGGACGAGCCCGCACCGGGTTCCGACGAGGAGCTCGCGGATCGCCGGGTGTCGGAGTTCGACGAGATCCGGGACGGTGGCTTCGGGATCGGGTCGGCGGCGACGATCGACGACGGTGCCCAGCCGCTCGACCATCCCGTCCAGGCCTACCGGGACACGATGACCTTCCGCGTCCCCGGCGACCCGGGCTACGACTCGGCCGACCCCGACGTCTGGTTCTACGACGCCGGGGCCGCCGAGCGGGCGGGCTTCCGTCACTCCGACGGCTGACGCACCGGCGGCCGGTCAGGTCGTGAGCCAGCCCTTGGCGCGGTCCACGGCGTGCGCCCAGTGCGCGCGCTCGTGCTCGCGCGCCGACTCGTCCATCCGTGGCTCCCAGCTCGACGCCCGCCGCCAGAGCCGCCGCAGCGCGTCGAGGTCCGGCCACACCCCGGCGCTCAGCCCGGCGGCGTAGGCCGCCCCGACGGACACGGTCTCGGAGAACAGCGGGCGCTCGACGGTCACGTCCAGGACGTCGGCGACGGTCTGCATCAGCAGGTGGTTCGTCGTCATCCCGCCGTCGACCCGTAGCGTGTCCGGCCGGGTGCCGGACGTCTGCTCGACGGCGTCGACGACCTCGGCCGTCTGCCACGCCGTCGCCTCGAGCACCCCGCGCGCCAGATGCCCCCGCGACACGTACGACGTCAGCCCGACGATCACCCCACGGGCGTCGGCGTCCCACTGCGGCGCGTACAGGCCGGAGAAGGCGGGGACGACGTAGCAGCCGCCGTTGTCCTCGACGGTCGCGGCGAGCGTCTCGATGCGCGGGGCGGTCTCGACGAGGCCGATGTTGTCGCGGCACCACTGGACGAGAGAGCCGCTGACCGCCATGGACCCCTCGAGCGCGAACACCGGCTGCTCCCCGGGGAGGACGTAGGCGACCGTCGCGAGCAGACCGGTCGTGGACCGTGGCCGGGTGGTGCCCGTGTTGACGAGGAGGAACGCCCCGGTCCCGTAGGTGCACTTGCTCTGTCCCTCGTCGAAGCACGTCTGGCCGAAGAGCGCGGCCTGCTGGTCCCCCATCGTGGCGGCGATCGGCACTCCCGGCAGCACGTCGTCGCAGACGGCGTACGTCTCGGCGGTGGAGCGGATCTCGGGCAGCAGGGCCTCCGGCACCCCGAAGACGGACAGCAGCCGCGAGTCCCAGGCGAGGGTCTCGATGTTCATCAGGTTCGTCCGGCTCGCGTTCGTCACGTCCGTCACGTGCACGCCGCCGCCGAGGTTCCAGACGAGCCAGGTCTCCATCGTCCCGAACGCCACCTCGCCCGCCCGGGCCCGCTTCTCCAGGTCGGGGACGGTGTCGAGCAGCCAGCGCAGCCGGGAGGCCGCGAAGTACGTCGCGGGCGGGATGCCCGACAGCTCGAGCACCGTCGCGCCGTGGCCTGCGGCGACGACGTCGTCGACGACCCCGCTGGCCCGGGTGTCCTCCCAGGTGATGACGGGCGACAGCGGCCGGCCCGTCCGTCGGTCCCAGACGAGGCAGGACTCCCGCTGGTTCGCGATGCCGAGGGCGATGACGTCGGCCGGCGTGGCCCCGGCGTCGGACAGGGCCTGCGGCACGACCCGCCGCACGTTGCCCCAGATCTCGCTCGCGTCGTGCTCGGACCAGCCGGGCTGCGGGTGACGGTGCGAGTGCTCGCGCTGGGCGAGGCTGACGAGCCGGCCGGCCTCGTCGAACAGCAGGCATCGCGTCGACCCGGTGCCCTGGTCGATGGCCGCCACGTACCCGGCGCCGCTCACGGGAGCATCGCCATCGCCCGGGAGACGAAGCCGGCCGCCCGGACCAGGCAGGTCAGCACCTCCTTCGCGGCGTCGCCCCGCTCCAGCACCTCGTCCCGGGAACCGAGGGTCGCGAGGGCGGCGACGAGGTCGCCGAGGGCGTCCCGGACCGGGACCGCGATGGCGGTGATGTCGGGGAAGTACTCGCCGGACTCCACGGCGTAGCCGTCCCGGAGGATGCGGGTGGACTCCGCGGCGAGGTCGTCGTGGGAGGACAGGGTGAAGCGGGTGAACGTCTCGAGCCGGTCGGGCAGGACGGGCCGGCCGGGACGGGCGTGGGCGAGCAGCACCTTGCCGAGCGCGGTGGCGTGCAGCGGCAGCCCCTCGCCGACCCGGAGCCGCTGCGGGCTGTTGTCCGGCCGGTAGACGTGTTGGACGATGACGGCCTCGTCCCGGTCGGGCCACGCGAGCTGCACCTCGAGACCGGTCTCGGCCGCGAGCCGGTCCATCCACGGCGTGGCGGCACTGCGCAGGTCGGCGGGGTCGACGGAGCGTGCGAGCCCGTCGAGCCGGTGCGACACCCGGTAGCGGCTGGTCGACCGGTCCTGCTCGACCCATCCGGCCGAGCGCAGCGTCGCGAGCAGGCCGTGGACCGTGCTCTTGGGCAGCTCGACCGCTGCGGAGATCTCGACGAGGTCGAGGGGGCGCCCGGCACCGGCGAGCAGCGTCACGAGCGACGCTGCCCGCAGGACGGACTGGACCGGCCGGGTCACCGACGGCAGGGCCCGGTCACGACAGTGCCCGTTCGACGGCGCGCCGGCGGATGTCGGGGGCGACGAGGCGCTCGGCGTTGGCCTCCCGGTCCTCGGTGGCGCGCTGGGACTCGCGCTCGGCGTCCACCCTGGCCCGGTAGGCCCCGACCTCGTCGCGGGCGCGGGCCTCGTCCCAGCCGAGCACCGGCCCGACGATCGCCGCGACCTCCGGTGCGCACACGGTGCCCCGGTCGCGGGTCTCGATGGAGATGCGGGTGCGCCGGGCGAGGACGTCGTCGAGGTGCAGCGCACCCTCGTGCGTCACGGCGTGGAGCACCTCGACCCGCAGGTACTCCGGAGCCCCCTCGAGGGGCGCCCAGAGGTCGGGGTCGCCGGCGGCGACGTCGAAGAGCTCGGAGATGAGGGAACCATATCGACCGAGCAGGTGCTCGATGCGCCACACGGGCAGCCCGGTGTCCCGGGCGATCTGCACCGTACGGTGCACGAGAGCCGGGTAGCCCTCCGCGCCGAGCAGCGGGATGCGGTCGGTGACGCTGTCCGGGAGGGTGCCGGGCAGATCGGCCCCGGCGGCGTCGACGGCGTCCGCGGCCATCACCCGGTAGGTCGTGTACTTCCCTCCGGCGATCGTCACCAGACCCGGCTGCGGCCGGGCGACGGCGTGCTCGCGCGACAGCTGGGAGGTGGAGTCGCTCTCGCCCGCGAGCAGCGGCCGCAGCCCTGCGTAGACGCCCTCGATGTCGTCGTGGGTGAGCGGGGAGACGAGCACGGTGTTGACGTGCTCGAGGATGTAGTCGATGTCGGTCCGGCTGGCGGCGGGGTGGGCCTTGTCGAGGTCCCAGTCGGTGTCCGTCGTGCCGATGACCCAGTGCGTGCCCCACGGGATGACGAAGAGCACCGAGGTCTCGGTGCGCAGGATGATGCCGGTCTCGGCGTCGATCCGGTGTCGCGGGACGACCACGTGGACTCCCTTGGAGGCGCGGACGTGGAACCGGCCCCGGGACCCGGCGAGGGCCTGGACGTCGTCGGTCCACACCCCGGTGGCGTTGACGACGACGCTCGTGCGCACCTGCCCCTCCGCCCCGGTCTCGGCGTCGAGCAGCCGGGCGCCGACGACCCGTTCGCCCACCCTTTCCAGGCCCGTCACCTGCACCGAGGTGAGCACGGTCGCCCCGTAGGCGGCCGCGGTGCGGGCCAGGGTCATCGTGTGCCGGGCGTCGTCGGCCCGGGCGTCGTAGTAGCGCAGTGCCCCGATGCAGGCGTCCTCGCGGAGCCCCGGGGCGAGCTTGCGCACCCGTCTCCGGCTCAGCTGCTCGTGGCCGGGCACCGAGCGGGCGCCGCCCATCCGGTCGTAGAGCGTCAGCCCGGCCGTGACGTACGGCCGCTCCCACACCCGGTGGGTCAGCGGGTAGAGGAACGACACCGGCTTGACGAGGTGCGGTGCGAGTCGGGTCAGCATGAGCTCGCGCTCCCGCAGGGCCTCGCGCACGAGCGGGAAGTCCAGCTGCTCGAGGTAGCGCAGCCCGCCGTGGAACAGCTTCGAGGAGCGCGACGACGTGCCGGAGGCGAGGTCGGACTGTTCGACGAGGGCGACGCGCAGGCCGCGGGTCACGGCGTCGAGCGCGACCCCCGAGCCGGTGACCCCGCCACCGACGACGAGGACGTCGACCTCGGCGCCGTCCAGGGCGGTCCAGGCCTCCCGGCGGGCCTCGGGGGAGAGCGGTCGGTGGTCGGTCATCGTGCTCCTCGTCGGTGTGGGACGGGTGGTGCCGCGCCGGGGCCGGGCCCCGGGCCCCGACGCGGTGTCAGTCGACGTCGTCGTCGACCCAGTCGAGGGTCTTGGTGACGGCCTTCTTCCAGTTGCGGTACAGGCGCTCGCGCTCGGCCTCGTCCAGCTGCGGCGTCCAGCGCTTGTCCTCGCCCCAGTTCGCGGTGATCTCGTCGGTCGAGGACCAGTAGCCGACCGCGAGCCCTGCGGCGTACGCCGCACCGAGCGCGGTCGTCTCGGCCACCTTCGGCCGGACGACGTCGACGCCGAGGATGTCGGCCTGGAACTGCATGAGCGTCTCGTTGACGACCATGCCGCCGTCGACCTTGAGCTCGCTGAGCGTCACCCCGGAGTCGGCGTCCATCGCGTCGAGCACCTCCCGGGTCTGGAAGGCGGTCGACTCCAGCACGGCGCGGGCGATGTGCCCCTTGTTGACGTACCGGGTGAGGCCCACGAGCGCGCCGCGTGCGTCCGGGCGCCAGTGTGGCGCGAACAGTCCGGAGAACGCCGGGACGAAGTAGGCGCCGCCGTTGTCGTCGACGCTCGTCGCGAGGTCCTCGATCTCCGGGGCGCTCGAGATCATCCCGAGGTTGTCGCGCATCCACTGCACGAGCGACCCGGTGACGGCGATGGAGCCCTCGAGCGCGTACACGGTGTCGGCGTCCCCGAGCTTGTAGCAGACCGTCGTCAGCAGGCCGTTCTCGCTCGGCACCTGCTCGGTTCCCGTGTTGAGCAGCATGAAGTTGCCGGTGCCGTAGGTGTTCTTCGCCATGCCCTTCTCGAGGCACGCCTGGCCGAAGGTCGCGGCCTGCTGGTCGCCGAGGATGCCCGCCACCGGGGTGCCCTTGAGGACGCCCGGACGGCACTCGCCGTAGACCTCGGAGGAGGAGCGGATCTCGGGGAGCATCGACATCGGGATGCCCATGTCGGCGGCGATGCTCTCGTCCCAGGAGAGCGAGGAGAGGTCCATGAGCATCGTCCGGGACGCGTTCGTCACGTCGGTCACGTGGACGCCGTCGTTCTCGGCGCCGCCGGTGAGGTTCCACAGCACCCAGGTGTCGGTGTTGCCGAACAGGAGGTCGCCGGCCTCGGCCTTCTCGCGGGCACCCTCGACGTTGTCGAGGATCCACCGCACCTTCGGCCCCGAGAAGTAGGTGGCGAGCGGCAGGCCGCAGACGTCCTTGTACCGGTCGACGCCCGCGTCCCCGGCGAGCTCGTCGACGATCTTCTGGGTGCGGGTGTCCTGCCAGACGATGGCGTTGTACACCGGCTGGCCGTTCGTGCGGTCCCAGACGATCGCGGTCTCGCGCTGGTTGGTGATGCCGACCGCCTCGATGTCGTCGGCGTCGAGGTTGGCCTTCGACAGCGCGCCGCCGATGACCTTGCGGGTATTGTCCCAGATCTCGATGCCGTCGTGCTCGACCCAGCCGGCCCTGGGGAAGATCTGCTCGTGCTCGACCTGGTCGCTCGCGACGATCGACCCGGTGTGGTCGAAGACGATCGCCCGGCTCGACGTCGTGCCTTGGTCGATGGCCAGGATGTACGTGCTGTCACTCATGACTGCTCCTTCGCAGAGGTGCTCGGGGGGACGACGGACGGTCAGGCGAACGCCAGGGCGTGTGCCGCGAATCCTCCCAGCACACCACCGATGGCCGGGCCGACGACGGGGACCCACGCATAACCCCAGTTGCTGCTGCCCTTCCCCTTCATCGGCAGGAGGGCGTGCGCGATGCGCGGGCCGAGGTCGCGCGCCGGGTTGATCGCGTACCCGGTGGGACCGCCGAGGCTGGCCCCGATGCCGACGACGAGGAGGCTCACGGCGAGCGGCCCGAGCCCGGAGGGTGTCTTGCCGAAGGCGATGACGACGAACACGAGGACGAAGGTGCCGATGACCTCGGTGACGACGTTCCAGGCCGTCGAGGGGATGCCGGGGCCGGTCGAGAAGCAGGCGAGCTGGTCCTCGGGCGCCTCGGCCGCGTCGAAGTGCCGGCGGTAGGCGAGCCAGGCGAGGGTCGCGCCGAGGACGGCCCCGACCATCTGGGCCGTGAGGTAGAGGAGGACCTTGACGGCCGTGTCGCCGCCGAGGTCGTCCCCGGAGGCCACGAGGCCGAGGGTGACGGCCGGGTTGATGTGCGCTCCCGACCGGTAGGCGACGTAGACGCCGGCGAAGACGCCGATGCCCCAGCCGAAGTTGATCATGAGGAAGCCGCCACCGTTGCCCGTGGTCTTCGGCAGCACGGCGTTGGCGACGACGCCGACGCCGAACAGCAGCAGCGTGGCCGTCCCGATCGCCTCGGGGATGAAGATGTCAGTCAACACCGACCGACCCCTTTCGTCCGGCGGCGCCTCGCGGCGCCGGATCTTCGACGTCTCTGCTGGTCGGGCGGGCCCGGGGGCCGGACGGCCACGGTGGCGTCTCGTGTGCCGATGCTGTCCGAGCGGCAGGAGAGCCCACCATCGGCGACGTTCGACATCGTCGGACGCCGGTCCGACGACCGCTCCGGAGCGGCAGCGGGTCGGCGACCGGCCGGTGCCGTGATCCGCGCGATACCCGCGCCGTCGCGAACGGGTCGACCCGCTAGGTTCGGACGGGACTGCCCCCACGGAGAGGAACCACTGTGCGCATCGGCGTCCCCCGCGAGTCCCGGTCCGGCGAGACCCGGGTCGCCGCGACACCCGCGACGGTCGGCAAGCTGCTCGGCCTCGGCTACACCGTGTTCGTGGAGGAGGGTGCCGGTCGCGCGGCGAGCTTCGACGACGACGCCTACCGGGACGCCGGCGCGGACGTCATCGACGACGCGGTGTGGAACGCCGACGTCGTCCTCAAGGTGACGTCACCGACCGATGCCGAGGTCGCGCGGCTGCGATCCGGTCAGATCCTCGCGTGTCTGCTGGCCCCCGCCCTGAGCCCTGAGCTCGTCGAGAAGCTGGCGAAGCGCGGCGTCACGGCCCTCGCGATGGACGCCGTCCCGCGCATCTCCCGGGCCCAGTCGCTCGACGTCCTGTCCTCGATGGCGAACATCGGCGGCTACCGGGCGGTCGTCGAGGCCGCGCACGAGTTCGGCTCGTTCTTCACCGGGCAGGTCACGGCCGCCGGGAAGGTGCCGCCGGCGAAGGTCCTCGTCGTCGGGGCCGGGGTGGCCGGGCTCGCCGCGATCGGGACGGCGAGCAGCCTCGGCGCGGTGGTCCGCGCCTTCGACGCGCGCCCCGAGGTCGCCGAGCAGGTCGAGTCGATGGGGGCCCAGTTCCTGCGGGTCGACGTCGAGGACGAGGGGCCGTCGGCCGATGGCTACGCGAAGGAGACCAGCGCCGACTTCGACGCGGCCGCGGCGGCCCTCTACGCGGAGCAGGCGAAGGACGTCGACATCGTCGTGACGACCGCCCTCATCCCGGGCCGTCCCGCCCCGCGGCTGCTCACCGAGGAGATGGTGGCGTCGATGAAGCCGGGCTCGGTCGTCGTCGACATGGCGGCGGCCAACGGCGGGAACGTCGCGGGCACGGTGGCGGGCGAGAAGGTCGTCACCGAGAACGGCGTGACCATCCTCGGCTACACCGACCTCCCGGGCCGGCTGCCGACCCAGTCGAGCCAGCTGTTCGGCACCAACCTCGTCAACCTCATGACGCTGCTGACCCCCGAGAAGGACGGTGAGGTCGTCCTCGACCTCGAGGACACCGTGCAGCGGGGGATGACCGTCGTCCGGGAGGGCGAGGTGCTGTGGCCGCCGCCCCCGGTGCAGGTCTCGGCCGCCCCCGCCCTCGGGACGGACGTCGTCACGGTCGACACGAACAAGAAGGAGCGCGGGCCGCTGCTCACCCCGCAGCGCAGGCTCGGCCTGGCCGTCGCCGCCGGGGCCCTGTTCCTCCTCGTGTCGGCCTTCGCGCCTGCAGAGTTCCTCGGGCACTTCATGGTGTTCATGCTCTCGGTCGTCGTCGGGTTCTACGTCATCGGCAACGTCCATCACGCACTGCACACGCCGCTCATGTCGGTGACGAACGCGATCAGCGGCATCATCGTCGTCGGGGCCCTGCTCCAGGTGGGTCGGGGGAACGTCTGGGTGTCCGTGCTCGCCTTCGTCGGCATCCTCGTGGCGAGCATCAACGTCTTCGGCGGGTTCCGGGTGACCGCGCGAATGCTCGAGATGTTCAAGCGCGAGGAGGTCGCCCGATGAGCGCGACGCTCGCGCAGGGCGCCTACATCGTCGCCGGGCTGCTCTTCATCCTCGCCCTCGCCGGGCTGTCGCGGCACGAGTCGGCGCGGGCGGGCGTCCGCTTCGGTGTGGCGGGCATGGCCGTCGCGCTCGTCTTCACGGTGTTCCTCGCCACCGCGGGGGAGGGCGGGTCCGGCTGGCTCGGGCTGCTGCTCATCGTCGTCGCGATGGCGGCCGGGGCGGTCATCGGGCTGGACCGTGCGCGCAAGGTCGAGATGACCGGCATGCCCGAGCTCATCGCGATGCTGCACAGCTTCGTCGGGCTGGCGGCGGTGCTCGTCGGCTGGAACAGCTCGTACGAGGAGTCGCCCTACCCGGCCATCCACGACGTCGAGGTCTTCGTCGGGGTCTTCATCGGCGCCGTGACGTTCACCGGCTCGATCGTCGCGTTCCTCAAGCTGTCGGCGCGGATCGCGTCCAAACCGCTGACGCTGCCCTTCCGCAACCAGCTGAACCTCGCGGCGATCGCGGTGTTCGTCGTGCTCACCGTGGTCTACGTCGTGCTGCCCGAGGAGTCCGTCTTCGGGCGGCACCTGCTGCTCGGCGTCGTCACCGTGCTCGCGCTCGCGCTCGGCTGGCATCTCGTGGCGTCGATCGGCGGCGGCGACATGCCGGTGGTCGTCTCGATGCTCAACAGCTACTCGGGGTGGGCGGCGGCCGCCGCGGGCTTCCTCCTCGGCAACGACCTGCTCATCATCACCGGTGCCCTCGTCGGGTCGTCGGGTGCGTACCTCAGCTACATCATGTGCCGCGCGATGAACCGGTCGTTCGTCTCGGTCATCGCGGGTGGTTTCGGGGTCGAGAGCGGTACGGCGGCCAGTGGCGACGAGGACTACGGCGAGCACCGCGAGGTGGGTGCCGAGGGCGCTGCGGCGCTGCTCTCGGGGGCGAAGAGCGTCGTCATCACGCCCGGCTACGGGATGGCCGTCGCGCAGGCGCAGTACCCCGTGGCGTCGCTCACGAAGGCGCTGCGCGACAAGGGCGTCGACGTCCGGTTCGGCATCCATCCGGTGGCGGGCCGTCTGCCGGGCCACATGAACGTCCTGCTGGCCGAGGCCAAGGTGCCCTACGACATCGTCCTCGAGATGGACGAGATCAACGACGACCTCGCGGACACCGACGTCGTGCTCGTCATCGGCGCGAACGACACGGTGAACCCCGCGGCGGCCGAGGACCCGAACAGCCCGATCGCGGGGATGCCGGTGCTGCGGGTGTGGGAGGCCGCGGACGTCGTCGTCTTCAAGCGGTCGATGGCCACCGGGTACGCGGGGGTGCAGAACCCGCTGTTCTTCCGGGAGAACACCCAGATGCTGTTCGGCGACGCCAAGGAGCGGGTCGAGGACATCCTCAGGGCCCTCTGACCCCGGCGAGACCGCTTCAGGCCGCCGAGCCCACCTGCGATGGCGAGGCACACAGGCTGTCGCCATCCGCACCGGCAATGTCCTGTGCGGATGGCGACACGGTGTGCGTCTGCGCCCCGGGTGCGCCACGGGGGTGGCCTCGGGGCGACGGTCAGGGCGCGGGGTGTGGCGCCCTGCTGCCCGTCGACTCCCGCCAGGCGGCCGCCTCTCGGACGCTCATGACATCGCCTCCTTCCACCCGAGGCGGCACGCGATGGTGACGCCCACCGCGACGGCCATCGGGATCACCGCTGCTGCGACCAGCCTGCTGTCCGTGTTTCCCAGCGCGAGGGCGGTCGACGCCCAGCGTGATGCGAGTGTTGCCGGCCCGCAGACCGCGAGCAGCATCCGCGTCCGTCGGGTGAACCGGGGCGACACGACCACGGCGACGAGGCCCGCCAGCCAGATCGGGGTCGCCCACGACGCCGACGCGAGGATGCTCAACCCGCCCAGGTAGAGCTCGTCCGCGACGCGGTCTCCGAAGATGCCGATCAGGTAGGTCATCGACTCGAGCACGAGGAACGGTGCGGTGGCGACTCCCGTGGCCAGGACCCCCACCGAGGCCCACGCGACCGCCCCCGGGCCCCAGCGTCGGGACGGGGGCGGGGCCCCACCACTCCGTGCGTCGGCCGCGACGTGTTCGGGCGGGCCGAGTCGCAGGAGTGCGTCGTTGAGGGCCCTGGGGTCCTCCGGGTGTTCGGCGAGGGTGGCGTCGAGGTGCTCGCGGATGCCGGCGAGCACGTCGTCGCGGGTGGCCGGGTCGAGGCCGGCGAGCATCCGGTCGAGCTCGCCCAGGTAGCTCTCGACACGGGCGTGCGCGGTGGTCATCGAGGTCCCCCTTCGAGTGTGGTGTCGACGGCGTCGCGGAAGCTCTTCCACGTGCGCCGGAACGTGGCGAGGGCGACCTCGCCGGTGGGCGTGAGCTCGTAGTACCGGCGAGGTGGGCCGGACGGCGACTCGACCCAGCTCGTGTCGACGAGGCCCTGTTTGCGTAGCCGCGACAGGAGCGGGTAGAGCGTCCCCTCGCCGGCCAGCAGCACCTCGTCCTCGCCGAGGCGACGTGCGATGTCGAGCCCGTACATCGGCTCGCCGTCGAGCAGCGCGAGCACGCAGTGCTCGAGGGCGCCGCGGCGCAGATGCGTCAGGATAGCGCTGTCGCCGGGATCCATGCGTCACAAGGTAGCGGTCGTGAGCATCATCCGGCAAGGCGATCTCCGCGGGGTGGTTGCGATGTGACTCCGTGCCCCGAGTGTGCGGTTCCCGGCCGGCCCAGGAGGGAGAAGGGGGTTGGCAGAACCGCTACCGCGGCGGAAGGGAACACCTCACGAGCGGTAGCACTTCTGCAGAGGGGGTATCCCCTGGCGGGCGACCACGGGACGCCCGGAGCCGGGCGCGCACTCGCGTCGGTAGGCTTCCCGGCGTGAGCGAGCCCACCGCGCCCGACCGTCCCGCCGGCATCACCTACGCGGAGGCCGGAGTCGACGTCGAGGCCGGTGACAAGGCCGTCGAGCTGATGAAGGAGTCGGTCCGCCGCGCCACCCGCCCCGAGGTCCTCGGCGGCCTCGGGGGGTTCGCCGGCATGTTCGACGCGAGCGGCCTCGCCCGCTACCGGCACCCCGTCCTCGCGACGTCCACCGACGGCGTCGGCACCAAGGTCGCCATCGCCCAGGCCCTCGACCGGCACGACACGATCGGCTTCGACCTCGTCGGGATGGTCGTCGACGACATCGTCGTCTGCGGCGCCGAGGCGCTGTTCATGACCGACTACATCGCCTGCGGCAAGGTCGTCCCCGAGCGAATCGCCGCCGTCGTCTCGGGCATCGCCGCCGCGTGCGAGCAGGCCCGCGTCGCGCTCGTCGGCGGCGAGACCGCCGAGCACCCCGGCCTCCTCGGCCCCGACGACTACGACGTCGCGGGCGCCGCCACCGGCGTCGTCGAGCACGACGACCTCCTCGGCCCCCAGCGTGTCCGCCCGGGGGACGTCGTCCTCGGCCTGGCCTCCAGCGGCCTGCACTCCAACGGCTACTCGCTCGTCCGCCGCGTCGTCAGGCACGCCGGCTGGGCGCTGGACCGCCACGTCGACGACTTCGGACGCACCCTGGGGGAGGAGCTGCTCGAGCCCACGCGCGTGTACGCGGCCGACCTGCTCGACCTCGTGCGCACCGACGGCGTCGACGTCCACGCCCTCTCGCACGTGACGGGTGGCGGCCTGGCGGCGAACCTGGCCCGGGTGCTGCCGCCGGAGGTGCACGCCCGCCTCGACCGCGGATGTTGGACGCCACCGCCGGTGTTCTCGACGGTCGGCGGCCTCGGCGGCGTGCCGCGCGCCGACCTCGAGCGCACCCTCAACATGGGGGTCGGCTTCGCCGCCGTCGTCCCCGCCGACTCCGTCGACGCCGCGACCGCGCACCTGACGGGCCGCGGCATCGCGACGTGGGTCATGGGCGAGGTCTTCGACGCCTCCGTCGCCGAGATGGCGGCCGGCGAGGTCGCCCGCGGCGCCAAGGGTGTCGACGGCGGCTCCGTCGAGCTCGTCGGGGACCACCCTGCCTGACCTGGGCCCCGGCGGTGGTCGTCCTCCCCGCCGTGGGGCACTTCTGACGACGAAGCCACCGACGGGCGTCAGACGACGGCGACCTGCGGGCCGAACAGCGCCATGGCGTCCAGGGCCCGCCGGTGGTTCTCGGGGGTCGAGCCGGCGCACGCCGCCCCCACCACCTCGACCGTCACCCCGGCGTCCGCCATCGGCAGCACCGTGGACAGCACGCAGCAGTCGGTGGCCACCCCGCACACCGTGACGTGGCCCCCGGCCCCGAGGACGTCGGCGAGCACCGGCCACTTCCCGAACGTCCCGGCCGTCACGACCTGCCCGGCGAGCCCGCTCAGCTCGGGCACGACGGCGTAGAGCGGGTCCTCGTCGGGGACCAGGGCGAAGCCCCACTCCTCGTAGTACGGACCCCACGAGCCGCCGAGCGAGGGGTCCGCGACGAACCGGGTGAACACCGTCCGTTCCGGTCCGAACGCCTCCGCCAGCTCACGCATCCGCCCGGCGGCAACCCCGAACATCGGTGAGCCCCATGGCGAGGTGGACGGGTCGGCGAAGACCACCTGCGGGTCGACGACGACGAGCCGGTCGCGGCGCGAGGTCACGCGGCGGGCTCTCGGGCCGCGGACGCCGGCATGGCCTCCTGGCGGCGCACGGTCCCGCGCCGGGCGAGGTAGGTGACGCCGAAGCCGATCGCGAGCGCGAGGAGCACCCCGATGTTCGAGTACGGCCAGGCGCCGTCCCAGTACGGCCCGCCCTCGGACGCCGGGACGAAGGTGCCGAGCCCGAGCGGCTCGATGAGGTAGCCCTGCCAGTTGTTCCACCCGGCGTCGGCCGCGAACGCGTTGACGACGAGCCCCCACCCGACCACCGAGGCGAGCGCCATCGTCCCGATCGAGGTCAGGTCCCAGGCTCCGTACCGGCCCCGGGAGTCGAAGAGGGCGTCCGCGCCGTGCGGGCCGGCGTCGTAGTCACGGCGGCGCAGCGCGAGGTCGGCGATGAAGATGCCCGCCCACGCCGCGAGCGGCACCCCGAGGGTGATGAGGAAGGACTGGAACGGCCCGAGGAAGCTCTGCGCGAAGAAGACGACCCAGACCGTGCCGAGGGTGAGGATGACGCCGTCGACGAGCGCGGCGGCCGGTCGCGGGATGCGCACCCCGAGCGACAGCAGGGTCAGCCCCGAGCTGTAGATGCCGAGCACGGCACCGGACACGAGTGAGAGGATGACCGCCACGAGGAACGGGACGAGGAACCACGTGGGGAGGACGGTGGCGAGCGTGCCGATCGGGTCGTCCGGGATGCCGTCGAGCACGGCCTGGTCCGACGCGGCGAGCAGCAGCCCGAAGAGCACGAGCAGCACCGGTGCGGTGGCCCCACCCACGGTGTTCCACAGGACGATCCGCGAGCCGGCGGCGTCCCGGCGCTGGTAGCGCGACCAGTCGGCGGCGATGTTGACCCAGCCCAACCCGAAGCCGGTCATGAGCATGACGAACGCCCCGACGACCGCCTGCGGCGGGCCGCCGGGCACCGCGGTGACCGCCGACCAGTCGATGTGGCCGGCCGCGACGGCGAGGAAGAGCACGGTGACGGCACCGGTGACCCAGGTGAGGACCGACTGCATCCGCATGATGACGTGGTACCCCGCGACCGATGCGGCCACGATGAGGGCCGCGACGACGACCGCCGCGACGACCTTGGTGGCGGTGCCCCCGCCCCAGCCAAGCCGCTCGACGATCGTCGCCGTCGCCAGGACGGCGAGGATGGCGAGGAAGGTCTCCCAGCCGATGGAGACGAGCCACGAGATGACGCCGGGCACCCTCTGGCCGACGACGCCGAAGGAGGCTCGCGACAGGACCATCGTCGGGGCCGAGCCGCGTTTGCCTCCCACGGCGACGAGGCCGCACAGGAGGAAGGACACGACGATCCCGAGGACGGTGACGACGGCGCCCTGCCAGACCGAGATGCCGAACTGGAGGACGAACGCGGCGTAGGAGATGCCGAACACCGACACGTTGGCCGCGAACCACGGCCAGAAGAGGTCACGCGGGACGGCGGTGCGCTCGCGTTCCTCGACGATCTCGATACCCGTGGTCTCGACACCGAGCCGTGAGGTCTCGGCCGCGGTGGGGGCGCTCATGGCCCGAGCATGGCAGAGCAGATCGCGTGGGGACGTCGCGCGCGCACGACGTCCCGTGCGGTTCCCTTGGATACCGGCGCGGAGGGGGAGGTCAGGGCGGCGTCACCGCTGCCCGTTGGCCCACTGCCCGTAGTCGTCCTCGTCGTCCCAGTCGCGTTCCGCGGCTGGCTCGCCGTGGTGCGTCTGTGTGTGAAGTTCCCGCTCAAGCGCGGAGAGGTCGGTGTCGGGGCTGAAGTACTTCAGCTCACGGGCGACCTTCGTCTGCTTGGCTTTGGCCCGGCCGCGCCCCATGGCGTGACCCCCTCATGCGTCTGCCGGGGCGGCATCGCTGGTCGGACGGCCCCGGTTCGGGGTCATCCCACGTCGCGGAGCGGCTCCGGGAATGGTGTGTTTTTCGTGGGTCCAACGGTACATGAGTCGCTGCGGTTGCGGCGACGTCACCGGATACAAACGACGTCGAGAGTGCTCCTGTTCCGGACTCACGGGACGGGTCCCTGCGCCGCACGCAGCCAGGGGGTGCGGCCCCCGGCGGCCATCCGCTCCTCGGCGAGGCGGTCCGCGGCCACCGCGGGGCTCACGCCGTCGGCCCGCGCGGCGTCGAGGACGGCGAGCGTGCTGTCGAAGATGGCCTGGGTGCGAGCGGCGGCGCGGTCCATGTCGAAGCCGTGCAGCTCGTCGCTGACCTGGATGACACCGCCGGCGTTGACGAGGAAGTCGGGCGCGTAGACGATGCCGCGCTCGGCGAGCCGGTCCCCCGTGCCGCCGGACCCGTTCGTCACGAGCTGGTTGTTCGCACCGCCGCACACGACCTCGGCGCGCAGCGCGTCGACGGTGACGTCGTCGAGCGCCCCGCCGAGGGCGTTCGGGCTGAACACGTCGAGCTCGGCGCGCGCGACGTCCTCGGCGTCGGCGGCCGCGGTGACCCCGGGATGGGCGGCCACGACGCGTTCGACGGCCTCCCGGTCGACGTCGGTCACGAGCACCTCGGCACCGTCGGCCAGGAGGTGCTCGGTGAGCTTCGCGCCCACCTTGCCGACGCCGACGACGCCCACCCGGCGGCCCGACAGGGTCGGCTCCCCCCACACGTGCTGCGCCGCGGCCCGCATCCCCTGGTAGACGCCGAGCGCGGTGAGGACGGAGGAGTCGCCGGCGCCGCCGCGGTCGGGGGAGCGTCCCGTGGCCCAGCGGGTCTCCTCGGCGACGACGTCCATGTCGGCGACGTACGTGCCGACGTCGCACGCCGTGACGTAGCGGCCCCCGAGCGACTCGACGAAGCGGCCGTACGCGCGCAGGACGTCCGGCGTCTTGTCCCGCCCGGGGTCGCCGACGATGACCGCCTTGCCGCCGCCGTGGTCCAGGCCCGCGAGGGCGTTCTTGTAGGACATCGCCCGAGAGAGCCGCAGCACGTCGGCGACGGCCGCGTCCATCGTCGGGTAGGGGTGGAAGCGGGTACCACCGAGGCCGGGGCCGAGCGCCGTGGAGTGCAGGGCGATGACTGCCCGGAGCCCGGAGCCGGGGTCGGAGCAGAACGCGACCTGCTCGTGCCCGGCGAGGTCGACGAGGTCGAGGGGCGCCATGACGTTCACGCTAGACCCTGCCGTCCGGCGCCATCTCCCGGGAGCCGGGAGCCGGGAGCCGGGAGCGGGGAGGCCGGGCCGGCACGCGCAGTGGATTCACAGCGCAGCCGTAGCCCCGCCCGGCAGAGTGGTTCCCACGAGGTTCCCGGGGGGACGGGACACCTCTTCGGGCCGGACCGCCGGGGGGATGGCGGTCCGGCCCGCACCATCTCATCGGGTGCGGACCGTGCGAGGGGGACGGTCCGCACCCGCGGCCCTGTCGGGTCGGCGCGCGCTGTAGCAGGATGGCGGCGTGACCGGAGCACGAGATGTCAGGGTCGGGTACAAGGCGTCGGCGGAGCAGTTCGCTCCCGGGGAGCTCGCCGGGTACGCGGTGCTCGCCGAGCAGCTCGGGCTGGACTCGGTGACGATCAGCGACCACTTCCAGCCGTGGCGCCTCGAGGGAGGGCACGCGCCGAGCTCCGTCCCGTGGATGGCCTGGGTGCTCGCCCGGACCGAACGGGTCCTGCTCGGGACGTCGGTCATGACGCCGACCTTCCGGTACAACCCACCTGTCGTCGCCCAGGCGTTCGCGACGATGGCCTGTCTCGCGCCGGACCGGGTGATGCTCGGGGTGGGCACGGGCGAGGCGCTCAACGAGATCGCGGTGGGCTCGGTCGCGGAGGGCGAGTGGCCGGAGTTCAAGGAGCGGTTCGCCCGGCTCCGCGAGGCGGTGACGCTCATGCGCCGGCTGTGGACCGAGCCGCGGGTCACCTTCGAGGGCGAGTACTACCGCACCGAGGACGCCGCGGTGTACGACCGACCGGACGAGCCGGTGCCGGTGTACGTCGCCGCGGGTGGGCCGATGGTCGCCCGGTATGCCGGCCGGCATGGGGACGGGTTCATCTGCACGTCCGGCAAGGGCGAGGAGCTGTACCGCGACACGCTCGTCCCGGCCGTCGACGAGGGCCTGGACAAGGCCGGCCGGGACCACGGCGAGATCGACCGGATGATCGAGGTCAAGGTCTCCTACGACCCCGACCCGGAGCGGGCCCTGGAGAACTGCCGCTTCTGGGCGCCGCTGTCGCTCACCGCCGAGCAGAAGCACTCCATCCACTCGCCCGCGGAGATGGAGCGGGCCGCCGACGAGCTGCCCATCGAGCAGGTCGCCCAGCGGTGGGTCGTGGCGTCCGAGCCGCAGGAGGTGGTCGAGGCGCTGCGCTTCTACACCGACCTCGGGTTCGACCATCTCGTCGTCCACGGCCCCGGCCACGACCAGGAGCGCTTCCTGCGGACCTTCGCCGAGCAGGTGCTCCCCGGGCTGCGCGAGCTCGTCCCCGCATCGCGGTGACCGAGCCGCCGGCTGCCGGTCCGCTGGCGGGCGTCCGGGTCGTCGAGCTGGGCGCCATCGGTCCGGTGCCGTTCGCGGCCATGTACCTCGCCGAGCTCGGGGCCGACGTCGTCCGGGTCGACCGGCCCGGGGAGGCGAACCCGCTGGCGCTCCTCGGGGGCCTGCGACGCTCGCGGCCCAGCATCGCGGTCGACCTCAAGCGCACGGAGGGCGTCGAGGTCGTGCGGCGGCTGCTCGACGACGCCGACGTCCTGCTCGAGGGGTACCGTCCCGGCGCCCTGGAGCGGATGGGCCTCGCACCGGACGATCTGCTCGCCCGGGCGCCGCGCCTCGTCGTCGCGCGGATGACCGGCTGGGGGCAGGACGGGCCGTGGGCGCAGCGGGCCGGGCACGACATCACCTACGCGGCGGTGTCCGGGGCGCTCCACACCATGGGGACGGCGGAGCGCCCGGTGGTGCCGCCGCCGCTCGTGGGGGACTTCGCCGGAGGGGCGATGTACCTCGTCGCGGGGGTGCTCGCGGCCCTGGTGTCGCGAGGGGCGACAGGGCGCGGCCAGGTCGTGGACGCCGCGATGGTCGAGGGCGCGGCGCACCTGCTGAGCCTCGTGCACGGGATGACCGGGGTCGGGGCGTGGCGTGCGGAGCGTGCCGGCAACCTGCTCGACGGTGGGGCTCCGTTCTACGACGTGTACCGGTGCGCGGACGGGAGGTTCGTCGCTGTCGGGGCGCTCGAGCCGCAGTTCTGGCAGGAGCTCGTGGAGGTCCTCGGGGTCGAGGTCGGCGAGCAGGACGACGAGTCGACCTGGCCGGCGCAGCGAGCGGCCTTCGCGGACGTCTTCGGGAGGCGGTCGCGCGACGAGTGGGCGGCGGTCTTCGAGGGGACGGACGCCTGTGTGGCGCCGGTGCTCACTCCTGCCGAGGCGGCGGAGCATCCGCAGCTCGTCGCGCGGCGCGCGTTCGTCGTGCGGTCCGACGGGGTGCGGGTGCCGCGCCCGGGGCCGCGGTTCTCGGAGACGCCTGTGCGTGAGCCGGGTCCGGAGCCACGGCCTGGCGCGGACACCGTCGCCCACCTGACGGCGAACGGGTTCTCGACCGAGGAGGTCGAGGCACTGCTCGCGTCCGGAGTGGTCTCCCGGCCCTGACCACCGCCCCCCTCCCGCCCAGGGGCCGCGGGAGTGTTGGATGGGGCGATGAGCACCGCGACGGTCCGCAGCGAGGCGGACGGACCCATCGGCCGGATCACGATCGACGCTCCCGAGCGGCTGGGCGCCGTCGACCCCGACATGTGCGACGCGATCGTCGCCGCGCTCACCGGCTTCGACGCCGACCCCGACATCCGCGTCGTCGCCCTCGGCGGCACCGGGCGGGGCTTCTGCTCCGGGGCGCCGCTCACCGCCGACGGCGCGACGATGGGCGTCCTCGAGGCGGGCGAGCGGCTCGTCCGGTCCGTCGTCGCCGCCCGCACGCCCGTCGTGGCGCTCGTGCACGGTGTCGCGGCCGGGATCGGCGTCCCGATGGCGCTGGCCTGCGACTACGTGCTGACCCGCGACGACGCCCCGTTCGTCCTCGCCTTCAGCCGGATCGGCCTCATGCCTGACGGCGGGGCGACCGCCCTGGTCACCGCGGCGGTCGGGCGGGCCCGCGCGATGCGGCTCGCGCTCACCGGCGAGGCCGTCGACGGCGCCACCGCGGCCGCCTGGGGGCTCGTCGCCGAGAGCGTCCCGGCCGAGGACTTCGACGCCCGCGCCGCAGCGCTGCTCGCCGCGTTCGCGGCCGGCCCGCCGCTGGCGTACGCCGAGACCAAGGCCGCGGTCAACGCGGCGGCCCTCGACCTGGACGGCGCGTTCGCCCGCGAGGGGAAGGGGCAGCGCCGGCTCGGGGCGACCGAGGACCACCGGGAGGGTGCGGCGGCGTTCGTCGGCAAGCGCAGGCCCGAGTTCCGCGGTCGCTGAGGCCCGGCGTGGGTCAGCCCGTCAGGCGCTCCGCGAGGTCGGTGATGGACGTCACGACGAGCTCGGGTGCCTCCATCGTCGGCGGGTACGGCGCCTCGGCCCGCGCCACGTAGGCCGTGCGCAGGCCGGCGCACGCCGCACCGTGGATGTCCCAGGGGTGCACCGCCACGAGCATCGCGTCGCCCGCGTCGACCCCGCAGACCTCCAGCGCGTACCGGTAGGCGGAGGCGTCCGGCTTCCAGCGCGGCGCGTCCGCCACCGACAGTGTCCGCTCGACCACCCCGGCGAGCCCGGCCCGCTCGAACAGACCGTCGGCCACCGCGGTCGCCCCGTTGCTCAGGGTGACCAGCCGGATGCCGGCGTCGGCGAGGGCGCGCAGTCCCGGTGCCACGTCCGGGTGCAGCGAGAGCCCCATGAACGCCTCGAGGACGGAGTCGGCCGCCGCGTCCCGATCGGCCGGGCCGTCCGGCATCCGCGCCATGAGCCCGTGCAGCGAGGCGCGGGCGAGGTCGGCGAACGACGGGTTGCCTCCCGTCACCGTGATCGCCATGCCGTCGCGGAGCAGCCCGGCGAACCACGTGGGCGCGAGGTGGGCGGGCATCCCGAGGTCGGTGAACCGGTCGGCGACCGGTGCCATGTCGGACAGCGTCTCGTTGACGTCTAGGACGACGACGGCCGGGGCCGGTGCGGTGGCGCTCATCCGGCCATTCTCCGCGACCCGGCGTGGACCGCGACCCGGGGGCCGCCCGTCGATCGTGGAGGATGGGCCCCGTGAAGGTCGCCCTTCAGGTCACCTGTCTCAACGACGCCCTGTTCCCCGATGTCGGGAAGGCGGTCGTCACGCTGCTGCGCCGGCTCGGGGTGGACGTCGACTTCCCCGAGGCGCAGACCTGCTGCGGCCAGCCCATGGTCAACACCGGCTACCTCGATGAGGCCGTGCCCGCCGTGCGGCGGTTCGTCGAGGCCTTCGACGGCTACGACGCCGTCGTCACCCCGTCCGGCTCGTGCGCCGGGTCGGCCCGCCACCAGCAGCGGCTCATCGCCGCCCGCGCCGGTGACCCGGCCCTGGCCTCCGCGGTCGAGCGGACCTCCCCGCTGGTGCACGAGCTCTCCGAGTTCCTCGTCGACGTCCTCGGCGTCACCGACGTCGGCGCCTACTTCCCGCACACGGTCACCTACCACCCGACGTGCCACTCGCTGCGGATGCTCGGTGTCGGCGACCGGCCGCGGCGCTTGCTCGAGGCAGTACGCGGGCTGCGGCTCCGCGAGCTCCCGGCGGCCCGGGAGTGCTGCGGGTTCGGCGGCACCTTCGCGGTGAAGAACGCCGACACCTCCGTCGCGATGGGCTCGGACAAGGCGCGGCACGTCCGGGAGACCGGCGCCGAGGTGCTCGTCGCGGGTGACTCCTCGTGCCTCGTGCACATCGGCGGTCTGCTGTCCCGCCAGCGCTCGGGCGTGCGCACGATGCACCTCGCCGAGGTCCTGGCATCCACCGAGGACCGGGCGGAGGCCGTCCGATGAGCCGCACCTTCGTCGGCATGCCGGCCTTCCCCGTCGCGGCGCGGACCGCCCTGGCCGACACCCAGCTGCGGCACAACCTCGCACACGCCACGGGGGTCATCCGCGACAAGCGGGCCCGGGTCGTCGCCGAGGTCGACGGCTGGGAGGAGCTGCGGCTCGCCGGGGCGGCCGTCAAGGAACGGGCGCTGCACGGCCTCGACGAGCACCTGCTCACCCTCGAGCGCAAGCTCACGGCGAACGGCGCCACCGTGCACTGGGCCCGGGACGCCGAGGAGGCGTGCGCGGTCGTCGCGCAGGTGGCGAAGGCCCACGGGGCGGACGAGGTCGTCAAGGTGAAGTCGATGGCGACCGCCGAGATCGGGCTCAACGAGGCCCTCGAGGCAGAGGGCGTCGCCGCCTGGGAGACCGACCTCGCCGAGCTCATCGTCCAGCTCGGCGAGGACCTGCCGAGCCACATCCTCGTGCCGGCCATCCACCGCAACCGGGCCGAGATCCGCGAGATATTCCTGCGCCGAATGGCCGTCGTCGGGCGCCCTGCCCCGGACGACCTCACCGACGAGCCCGCCGTGCTCGCCGCGGCGGCGCGCGAGCACCTCCGCGAGAAGTTCCTGCGCGCCCGGGTCGGGGTGAGCGGCGCCAACTTCGCCGTGGCCGAGACGGGCACGCTCGTCGTCGTCGAGTCCGAGGGCAACGGCCGGATGTGTCTGACGCTGCCCGAGGTGCTCGTCTCGGTCGTCGGGATCGAGAAGGTCGTCCCCACGTGGGGCGAGCTCGACCCGCTGCTGCGGCTGCTGCCGCGCTCGTCCACGGGAGAGCGGATGAACCCGTACACCTCGACCTGGTCCGGGGTGACCCCGGGGGACGGCCCGCAGGAGGTGCACGTCATCCTCCTCGACAACGGCCGCACCCGCGCGCTCGCCGACGAGGTCGGGCGGCAGGCGCTGCGCTGCATCCGCTGCTCGGCCTGCCTCAACGTCTGTCCGGTGTACGAGCGGGTCGGCGGGCACGCGTACGGGTCGGTCTACCCCGGCCCGATCGGGGCGATCCTGGGCCCGCTCATGCGCGGGACGGGTGACCCGCAGACCGACTCGTTGCCGTACGCGTCGTCGCTCTGCGGGGCGTGCTTCGAGGTGTGCCCGGTGCGGATCGACATCCCCGAGGTCCTCGTCCACCTGCGCTCGAAGGTCGTCGACGCCCACCGCGACGAGCCCGTCCCGAAGCCCGAGGCCGTGGCGATGCGCGGCACCGGGTGGGCGTTCGGGGACGCGGCGCGGCTCGGGCTCGCGGAGCGTGCGTCCGGGCTCGTGGGGCGGGTGATGGGTCGGCTCGGCCGCTCGTCGCTCCCCGGGGGCCGTCGTGCCGCGGGACGGCTGCCCGGGCCGGGCGCCGCATGGACCGGTGCCCGCGACCTGCCGGCGCCGCCGGCCGAGTCGTTCCGGCAGTGGTGGGCCCGCACCGACGGCGGCCGGGCGGACGGGGGCCGCACCGACGGGGAACGCGCCGACGAGGGCCACGTCGAGGAGGCCCGTGATGGCTGACGCGCGGGCCGACATCCTCGCGGCGGTGCGCGCCGCGCTCGCCGGGGTCGAGGCGTCCGTCGATCCCGCCGCGTCCCCGCCCGGGGTGGCGGCCGGGCCGGGGACGCTAGACCTGTTCTGCGAGCGGGTCGCCGACTACCGGGCGGTCGTGCAGCGGTGCGGCCCGGAAGAGGTCGCCGCGACGGTCGCGGCCGCGCTGCCCGAGGGGGACGTCGTCGTGCCGGAGGGGCTGCCCGTCGAGGTCGAGGGCGCCCGGGTCGACGACGGCCTCACCGCGCTCGAGCTCGACGCCGTGGCCGCCGTCGTCACGGGGTGCGCGGTCGCGGTCGCCGAGACGGGCACGATCGTCCTCGACCACGGGCCCGGGCAGGGCCGGCGCGCCATCAGCCTCGTTCCGGACGTGCACGTGTGCGTCGTCCGCGCCGACCAGGTCGTCCCGGACGTCCCCGACGCGCTCGCGGCGCTCGACCCCGCCCGCCCGCTCACCTGGGTCAGCGGGCCGTCGGCGACGAGCGACATCGAGCTCGACCGGGTCGAGGGCGTGCACGGCCCCCGGACACTGCACGTCGTCGTCGTGGAGGGCTAGGGCGAGTCTCGAGGGGTCGATGGCGGCCGGTCAGCCCACCGTGGCGGCGAGCTTGCTCAGGCTGTCCTCCATCTGCTCCTGGGAGACCAGCGGGAAGGAGACCTTCTGGAGCAGCTCCTTGTCGGTGACCTGGCTCCAGTCGTAGGTGCACGTCACCTCGGTGCTGTCCGGGCCCTGCGGGGTCAGCTCCCAGACCCACTCCCACCCGGGCGGCTCGGTGCCGGCCGGAGCGGTCTTCCAGGCGAGCAGCTTGTTCGGCTCGTACCCGACCACATGGTTGTCGGTCTTGTAGTCGCCACCCATGTGGTCGCCGGTCATGTTCATCGTGAACACCTGGCCGGTTCCGGTGATGCGGTCGCCGTGCTCGTCGGACACCACGAACCCGGAGCCGTCGAGCTGCACGTGGTTCCGGGGGAGGGTGAGCACGTCGAACACCGCGTTCGCGGGGGCGTCGATCGTGCGGCTGACAGTGATCCTCTTGTCGTCGTCCATGTCCCGATCCTGCCTCCTGTCCCGCCCGAGCGGTCCGGCAGGTGCGGCCCGGTCCCTGCGGGACGAGACCGGGGGGGTCTGCGGTGCCCTCGCGCCGGACTGCGCCAGGATGGCCCGATGACCGTGGTCCGTTCCGCCCCCACCGCCGAGCTCCCGGCGGTCGTCCTGCACGAGCTGCTCCGGCTGCGTCAGGACGTCTTCGTGCTCGAGCAGGAGTGCCTCTACCCGGACATCGACGGCCGCGACCTCGAGCCCGGGGCGCTGCAGTTCTGGGCGGAGGGCGAGGACGGCGGGGTCACCGCCACCTTGCGCGTGCTGGACGACGGGGGTGGGGTCGTCCGGGTCGGACGGGTGGCCACGGCACGGGCCGCGCGCGGTGCCGGCGTGGCGGCTGCTCTCGTCCAGGCCGTGCTGGCGGCGACGCGCGGGCCGGTGGTCCTCGACGCGCAAGCCCACCTCGAGCATTGGTACGCGCGGTTCGGCTTCGAGCGCGACGGGGCCGAGTTCCTCGAGGACGGCATCTCGCACGTGCCGATGCGCCTCTACCGCTGACCGTTTCCCCGACCTCTGCTCCGTACGTCCGCGCCCCACGGTGGTCTCCTACGGCGTGTCGGCGGATGCCGGGAGCGGACGTCGGGGGAGGGCGTGTCGGTGGTAGGCGGCAGGATGACGGGATGGACGTCGCGCTCGCCGACCTCGTGGCCGTCTCGGCCGAGGTCGCGGCCACCCGGTCGCGCACCGCGAAGACCGAGGCCATCGCCGCGCTGCTCGCGCGGGCTGACGCGGCCGAGGTGGCCACCGTCGTCGCCTTCCTCTCCGGGGTGCTGCCGCAGCGGCGGCTCGGGGTGGGCTACCGCTCGCTGTCCTCGCTGCCGGAGGCCGCGGACGAGCCGTCGCTCACCGTGGCCGAGGTCGACGCCGCGTTCGACCGCCTGGCCACGACGGCGGGCGCCGGCTCCACGGCCGCCCGCAGGGCCGAGCTCGCCGCGCTGTTCGGCCGCGCCACCACCGACGAGCAGCGCTTCCTCCGCGCGCTGATGACCGGCAACCTCCGTCAGGGCGCTCTCGACGGCGTCGTCCTCGCCGCGGTCGCCCGCGCCTACGACGTCCCGGATGCCTCCGTCCGCCGGGCGGTCATGCTCGCCGGCTTCACCCACGACGTCGCCGAGATCGCCGCCGGCGGCGGGCAGGACGCCCTGGACGCCGTGGGGCTCGTCGTGGGCCGGCCGTTGCGCCCGATGCTCGCCGCCTCCGCCAAGACCGTCGAGGAGGCGGCCGGCTCGTTCGACGGCGCCGAGATGCTCGTCGACGGCAAGCTCGACGGCATCCGGGTCCAGGTGCACCGCCGGGACGGCGAGGTCACCGTCTTCACCCGCAGCCTCGACGTCATCACCGAGCGGGTGCCCGAGGTCGTCGAGGCCGTGGCCGGGCTGCCCGGCGGCGACCTCGTCCTCGACGGCGAGGCCATCGTCGTCCGCGACGGCCGCCCGGCGCCGTTCCAGGTCACCGGGGCCCGCACGGCCAGCTCGGCCGACGTCGCGACGCTGATGGCCGAGGTGCCGCTCACCACGTACCTGTTCGACGTCCTGCACGCCGACGGCCGCGACCTCGTCGACACCCCGGCCATCGAGCGCCACGAGGTGCTCGCCGCCCTCGCGCCGCACCTCGTCGTGCCGCGGGTCGTCACCACCGACCCCGCCGAGGCGCAGACGTTCTTCGACGACCTCGTCGCGGCCGGGCAGGAGGGCGTCGTCGTCAAGGACGCCGCGAGCCCCTACGCCGCCGGGCGGCGCGGCAGCGGCTGGGTCAAGGTCAAGCCCATCCACACCCTCGACCTCGTCGTCCTCGCCGTCGAGCGGGGCTCCGGCCGCCGCACGGGCTGGCTGTCCAACATCCACCTCGGCGCCCGCGACCCCGAGGGCGGCGGCTTCGTCATGGTCGGCAAGACCTTCAAGGGGATGACCGACGAGATGCTGCGCTGGCAGACCGAGCGCTTCACCGAGCTCGCCGATGGTCCGACCGACGGGTACGTGGTGACCGTGCGTCCGGAGCAGGTCGTCGAGATCGCGCTGGACGGCGTGCAGCGCTCCTCCCGCTACGAGGGCAAGGTGGCGCTGCGGTTCGCCCGGGTGCTGCGCTACCGCGACGACAAGCGCCCCGACGAGACCGACACCATCGACGCCGTCCGGGCCCTCGGCGGCGAGTGAGCCCGGTGGCACGATGACCGTCGTGGACGGAACCCGCGGCATCTGGACCTGCACCACCGACCTCGACCTCCTGCGCCGGCTCGCCCGCGGGGAGTTCGACTGGCTCGTCGTCGACGCCCAGCACGGGCCCGTCGGCCGCGGTGACCTGTACGCGGTCGGCCGCGCCCTCGACGGCGCCCCGGCCCCGTTCCTCGTCCGGCTCCCCGCGGTCGACGCCGCCTGGGCGGGAGCGGCCCTCGACGCCGGGGCCGCGGGCGTCATCGTCCCCTCGGTCACCGGGGCCGCCGACGCCGAACGGGCCGCACTCGCCGCCCGCTACCCGCCGCTCGGTGAGCGTAGCTGGGGCCCGTTCCCTCCGCTGTGGGGAGGCGAGGCACCCACCCCGGAGGCCGCGAACGACACCGTCCGGTGCTGGGTCATGGTCGAGACGCCGGGAGCGCTCGACGAGGTCGACGCCATCGCCGCCACGCCGGGCGTCGACGGCCTGTTCGTCGGGCCGTTCGACCTCGCGCTGTCGCTCGGGACCACCCCGGACGCGCTGCTCGACGACGACTCACCCGACGGGCCGCTCGCCCGGGTCGTGGCGGCGGCGCGGCGCCAGGGCCTCCTCGCCGGCGGCTTTGCCGGGACCCCCGACCGGGCCCGGCGGATGCGGGCGCACGGGCTCGACCACCTCGCGGTCACGAACGACGCCGAGGTCGTCGACGCCGGTCTTCGGTCGCTGCTGACCGACTCCGAGGACTGATCGCGGCCGTCCGCGACCTCTCGAGTTGCGCGTCGGCATCCTTCCGAGTTAGGTAAGGCTTACCTAATCGGAAGGATGCTCATGACCGCTCAGCTCCTGACCCGCGACACGGCCGGGGACCTGCTCCTCGCAACCCGTCTGGCCGTGGCCGAGGTCGCCGACGCGATGGCTCGGGCCGCGCGGCCGGTCGCCCCGACCGACCCCGCGACCGCCCGCAGACGCATCGCCCGCGTCGACCTCGACCGTCCCCTGCCGTCCTGGGACGCCGTGCTCGCCGAGCTCCGCCGGGTCTGGCTCGACGATGCCGTGTGGTTCCACCACCCGCGGTACCAGGCGCACCTCAACTGCCCCGTCACGGTCGAGTCCGTCGCGGCCGACGTCATGGCCACGGCGGTCAACACCTCGATGGACACCTGGGACCAGAGCACGAGCGCGACGATGGTCGAGCGGCGCCTCCTCGCGTGGGTCGCCGGTCGCCTCCGGCTGCCCGACGAGGCGGGCGGGGTGTTCACGACCGGGGGCACGCAGTCCAACCTGCACGGTCTGCTGCTCGCCCGCGAGCACGCGGTCGCCGTTCACGGCGGACGGGCCGGGCTCCTGCCCCGGCTGCGGGTGCTCTGCTCGGTCGACGCGCACGACAGCATCCGGCGCGGGGCGCATCTCCTCGGCCTCGGCTCGGACGCGGTGGTCGAGGTGGGGGTCGACGTGCGGCGCCGGATGGACCCCCACGCCCTGGCGTCGGCGCTCGACGCCGTCCGGGCCGAGGGCGGCGTGCCGATGGCGGTCGTCGCCACCGCGGGCACCACCGACGCCGGGGCCGTCGACCCGCTCGCCGATGTCGTCGCCCAGGCCCGGGGCGCGGGCGCCTGGGCGCACGTCGACGCCGCCTACGGCGGTGGTCTCGTGACGAGCCACCGGCACCGTGGGCTCCTCGACGGCGTGCAGCACGCCGACTCCGTGACCGTCGACTTCCACAAGACCTTCTTCCTCCCCGTCGCGGCGAGCGCCCTGGTCGTCCGCGACGCCGCGCTGCTGGAGCTGGCCGTCCACCACTCCGACTACCTCAACCCGGAGGGCGCCGACGACGATCGGCGGCCCAACCAGGTGGACGTCACGCTCCAGACGACGCGCCGGTTCGACGCGCTCAAGCTGTGGTGCACGCTGCGGGCCAGCGGGGCCGACGCCATCGGTGAGCACCTCGACACCGTGGTCGACCTCGCCCGGACGGCGGCGCGTCACGTCGCCGCCGCACCGGACTGCGAGATCCTCGTGGCACCCCAGCTGAGCACCGTGCTGTTCCGCGTCGTCACCGCGGGGCAGCCCGAGGAGGACGACCGGCTCAACGACCGTGCCCGCGAGGGCCTCTTCGACGACGGCGTCGCCGCGGTCGGCGCGACCCGGGTCGACGGCCGGACCTGGCTCAAGCTCACCCTGCTCAACCCGGCCACGACCCCCGACGAGGTGGCCGAGGTGGTCGACCTCGTCCGAGACCGGGTCCATGCCCTGGCGGCGGACGACCCGGGCGGCGCGCGGTCCCGGCAGGCGGTCGTCACCACGCGTGGGGAGGGGGCCCGATGAGCCGCGTCCACGACGTCCTCGCCGTCGGTCTCGGGCCGTTCAACCTCGGTCTGGCCGCGCTGGCCGAGCCGCACGACCTCGACCTCGTCGTCCTCGAGTCCCGCGGTGCCTTCGACTGGCACCCCGGGATGATGCTCCCGGACGCAAGCCTCCAGGTGCCCTTCCTCGCCGACCTCGTGAGCCTGGCCGACCCCACGTCCCGCTACTCCTTCCTCGCCTGGCTCAAGCGCACCGGCCGCCTCTACCCGTTCTACGTCCGGGAGACGTTCCACCCGCTGCGGGCCGAGTACACGGCCTACTGCCGCTGGGTGGCCGAGCAGCTGCCGGGCATCGAGACCGGCCGCCGCGTCGAGCGGGTGCAGCACGACGGCGAGCACTACGTCGTCGTCTCCCGGGACCCGGTGACGGG
The DNA here is from genome assembly GCF_016888005.1 of Phycicoccus sp. CSK15P-2. Classification (GTDB taxonomy): domain Bacteria; phylum Actinomycetota; class Actinomycetes; order Actinomycetales; family Dermatophilaceae; genus Phycicoccus. The sequence continues at coordinate 87,449 of NZ_JAFDVE010000003.1, forward strand.
CGAGCGGCACCACCACCGCACGCGCCGGCTCGTCGTCGGCACCGGGACCCCGGTCCACGTGCCGGACGGGCTGCGGCCGGCCGTCGAGGCCGCCGGGCCGTCGTGCCACACGAGCGACTACACCGGCCACCGGGAGGCGCTGCACCGGCTCGGGCACGTCACCGTCGTCGGCGGTGGGCAGAGCGCGGCCGAGGTGGTCGCCGACCTGCTCGACGCCGCCGAGGCCGGGCGTGGCCCGCGGGTCACCTGGGTCACCCGCTCGCCCCGGTTCCTCCCGCTCGACGTCAGCAAGCTGACGCTCGAGATGACCTCCCCCGAGTACGTCCGGCACTTCCACGGGCTGCCGCCGGCCCAGCGCGACCGCCTGCTCGCCTCCCAGCAAGGGCTCTACAAGGGGATCAGCGCCGACCTCGTCGACGCGCTGCACGAGCGGCTGTACCGGATGAGCCTCGACGGCCCACCGCCGTGCCGGCTGCTCACCTGCACCGAGGTGACCGGCGCCGAGCCGGGCGGCGCCGGCGTCGGGCTCGACCTGCGGCACACCGAGACGGGCGAGGCCATGCGGCTGGACACGGACGCGGTCATCGCCGCCACGGGGTACCGGGCCGGCACGCCGCCGGTCCTCGACGGCATCGCCGACCGGCTGCGCTTCGACGCGCGCGGACGCCTCGACGTCCTGCCCCACTACGCGGTCGACCACGCCGGTGACGAGGTATTCGTCCAGAACGCGGAGCTGCACACCCACGGCTTCACCGCCCCCGACCTCGGCATGGGTGCCCACCGCAACTCGGTCATCCTCAACCGCGTGCTCGGGCGCGAGGTCTACCGCGTCGAGGAGCGGATCGCGTTCCAGGAGTTCGGGGTCCCCGCCGACCTCGCGGTGCGTGCCCGGACGGAGGTCGGCGCATGACGACGACGACCGCCACCGCTCCGTCGCGGGTGCACGACCTGGCCCGCGCGTTCACCCTGCGGCCGGTCGACCCGGACGCCGACGCTCCGCTGCTGCACGGCTGGCTCACCCACCCGCGGTCGCACTACTGGGGGATGCTCGACGCGAGCCCGGACGACGTGCGCGCCGCGTACGCGCAGATCGCGGCCGACCCGCACCAGAGTGCACTCGTCGGCGAGCTCGACGGACAGCCGGCCTTCCTCGCCGAGCTCTACGACCCGCAACGGCACCTGCTCTCCGACGTGCCCGAGGTGGCCGAGGGGGACGTCGGGATGCACGTCCTCGTCGCCCCGCCGGACGGCCACGTGCCCGGGCTGACCCGCGCGGTGCTGCGCCGCGTCGTCGCCGAGTGCCTGGCCAGGCCCGGGGCGCTGCGGGTGGTCGTCGAGCCGGACGTCGGCAACACGGCCGTCCACGCCCTCAACGCCGACGTCGGGTTCCGGGTCCTGCGCACCCTCGACCTGCCCGACAAGACGGCGCTGCTGTCGGTCTGCACCGCAGCCGACTTCGCGGCATCCGGCGGCCTCGAGCCCTCGCCGGGCCGGCTCGGGACGCACCTGGCCCCCGAGCGGCTGGCCCGTGCTGCGCGGCACGTCACGGCCAAGGCGCTCGCCGAGCTGTCGCACGAGCGGGTCCTCGTCCCCGAACGTGCCGCGGACGGATGGGTGGTGCGCGGCGACGACCCGTCCGTGGAGTGGACGTTCGCGGCCCGCGTCCTGCCGCTCGAGCACTGGGACGTCGACCCGGGCAGCATCCGCCGCACGTGCGCCGGCGTCCCGGGCGAGCCCGACCCGCGGCGGCTCGTCCTCGACGTGCGCTCCCGCCTGGACATGCCGGACGACGTCGTCCCCGTCTACCTCGAGGAGCTGGCGAGCACCGTCGAGGGCCGGATGCGCAAGGACGGGCCGGAGGCGCCGGGGGTCGACCGTCTCGTCGACGCCACCTTCGCCGAGATCGAGGCGGCGATGACGGAGGGCCATCCCGGCTTCGTCGCGAACAACGGACGGCTCGGTCTCGGCGCGCGCGGCAACGCCGCGTACACGCCCGAGGCCGCGCGGCCGGTGCGCCTGCTCTGGGTCGCGGTCCGCCGGGACCACGCCGTCGTCGCCACCCGGCGGGGCCTGCGGATGGAGGACCTGCTCGTGGCCGAGCTCGGCGCGGACGGCCTGGCACGGCTACGGCAACCGCTCGTGGACCGGGGCGCCGACCCGGACGAGTACGTGCTCGTGCCGTGTCATCCGTGGCAGTGGGAGCACAAGCTCGCGGTGACCTACGCACCCGAGGTCGCGGCCGGGGACCTCGTCCTGCTCGGGGAGTCCTCCGACGTGTACCGGGCCCAGCAGTCGCTGCGGACGTTCCACAACGCGACCCGGCCGGACCGGCACTACGTCAAGACCGCGCTGTCGGTGCTGAACATGGGCTTCATGCGCGGGCTGTCCGCCGCGTACATGGAGCACACCCCGGCCATCAACGACTGGGTGCACGACGTCGTCGCCGGTGACCCCGAGCTCGCCGCGCGCGGCTTCTCCGTGCTGCGGGAGGTCGCCGCCGTCGGCTACCGGCACCCGCTGTACGAGGAGCTCGGCCCGTCCGGCTACACGAAGATGCTCGCGGCGCTCTGGCGGGAGACACCGTCGGCGGCCGAGGGCGAGCGGCTGACGACGATGGCGGCCCTGCTGCACGTGGACGGGGACGGGCGCTCGCTCGCCGCGGCGTGGGTCCGGGCGTCCGGGCTGGCACCGCGGGAGTGGCTGCGGCGCTACCTCGGGGCCTACCTCGTGCCGGTCGTGCACCTGCTGCACGCGCACGGGCTCGTGACGATGCCGCACGGCGAGAACCTCATCCTCGCGATGCGCGGGTACGTCCCGGTACGTGCCGTCCTCAAGGACATCGGCGAGGAGGTCGCCGTGCTCGACCCGGAGGTCCCGCTGCCTCCGGGCGTCGACCGGGTCCGGGCCGACGTGCCCGACGAGCTGCACGTGCTGTCGGTGCTCACGGATGTCGTCGACGGTGTGCTGCGTCATCTGGCGGGCCTGCTCGACCGCGAGGGCGTGCTGGGCGCCGACGCCTTCTGGGACGAGGCGGCTCGGGTGGTGCAGGGCTACCGGGAGCGCCATCCGGAGCTGGCGGAGTCCTTCGCGCGGCACGACGAGCTCGCACCCGACTTCCCGCACTCGTGCCTCAACCGGCTGCAGCTGCGGAACAACCGGCAGATGGTCGACCTCTCCGACCCGGCGAGCGCTCTGGCCCTGGCCGGCCGGATGCCCAACCCACTGGCCCGGGGAGGGGGCGCTGCGATGTCGTGACGCCGGGCAGGGCGCGGTCGGGCCCGGACGGCGTGCCTGAGGGGGTCGTCCGGACCCGTCGGGTGCCGAGCGCCAGCTTGGGTGGCATGATCCTTGCCCACCACCTCCACCTTCCGGGTGCCACTCTCCGGAGTGCCTCACCGGGGCTCTGACCGAAGCCCCGGGCACGCGTACGGTTCGTCGCGTGGCTGCTTCATCGCGCGTCCCGGCCGAGCTGCATGCTGCGGTGGCGAAGGGAAAGTGGTACTCGGTGGACGTCGTCGTCGACGATGCCGGCGGGGCGATGACGTCCGACGAGCTGCTGCGCCTCGTCGAGGACGCGGTGGGGCAGGCCGACCGGGCGGCGCGCGAGCGGATGCCGGAGCATCCCGCGCGCGGAGCGGTGGACTACGGGGTGGCGGGGTCGTGTCTGGTGGCGTTGAGCAACCCGACACGATCCGAGCAGGAGGCTCTGGCCTGGCTGGATGAGCTCGTCGAGGCCCTGTCGGGCACACCCGCGATGCAGGTCCGGCCGTTCATTCGCCCACGGCGGATCGCGACAGGAGAAGATCTGTGGGAGGCCCCTCCGGCGCTGGCGGGGTTCGCGCAGCTCACGACGTCGCACGAGACGCGGACGACGTCTGGGCCTCCGTCCGGGGTGCTGACCGAGACCACGGACGAGATCCGTGACTGGCTGCGATTTCCTGGTGCTGACCTCTCCTACGTCCGTAACCGAGGCGTGCGCCGCGTCGCTCCCGCGGACTTTCCGCGAGAGCTCCTCGTCCGGTGGCCGGACGATCCGATCCGCATCTTCGCAGCGGACCTGAAGAGCCCGCGCCGACGGAGAAGTCTTCTCATCGGGCCCAAGGCGGAGGCTCACATGCAGGTCATCGACACCTCACGCAGCCCGGTGGACAACCTCGCCGTCCTGATCGAGGGTCTGAAGATCTGCGCCCCGTGGGCCGAGCTGGGCTTCGTCCGTCATGCCTCGCCGGCCATGCCGGACCTGTGGGACATCCCCTACCACCTGGCCCGGCAGCCGACCCCGCAGGAGAACGCCCTGGCGTCGGGACGCATCGACCACCTACTCGGTGAGTATGTGGCCGAGGCCTCCGTCGCGCAGGTCCTCACCGCATCCCACCTGGCCAAGGCGCGTGACCTCGAGGACTTCCACGTCGAGCCCCTGCCTGCGGGCCGCTTCCTGGTCCAGGCCAAGGACCCCGAACCGTGGGTGCGCGACATCAACCCCGACCCGGCCGTCCTGCAGCGGGCGCGTGAGGCCTTCGGCGACATGATCGTCACCGAGGAGACCATCGCCACGACCGTCGAGCCCTGGCGCCGCAACCTCTGACCCGGCTGCTCTCGCCCGGTCACACGGCGAGCCCTCCTCTCAGGCGGTCGTGCACGTGGTGCACGCGCGAGGCGGCGCTGTGATGTCGTGACGACGCGCGCGGCCGGTGACGGTGAACGGCACCTCGTCCCGACACTATGCCTCGAGCATGTGATGCGCCGCGCGGCGCCAGACGTCGAGATGCGGGTCGGTGGCGATGTCCCGCGGGTCGAAGGAGTAGGTGAGCGCGACGCCGCGCATGCTGTTGTGCATGAGCGAGATCAGGTCGTTGAAGCGCGGGTGGCTCGTGTGCCGAGGGCCGAACAGCCGCTGGATGCGAGCGCGGTTGCGACGGCCGAGCTCCCGCTCGCGAGGGCCGAGGGCCGCTGCGAGCGCCGGGTCGTGCGCGGATGCGACCCAGAGCTCGAGAGACGCGCGGAACAGCGCGCCGTGGAACATGCTCCACATCACGTCGATGGCGCGATCGATGTCGCCGCCGACGTCGAGCGTCTCCTCGTCGAGGTCGAGGCCGCCGTCTCGTTGCGCGGCGAGGTGCTGGACGGCCGCGATCAGCAGATCCTCCCGGGAGGGGAACTGGTGCAGGATGCTGCCGCGGGACACCCCCGCGATCTCTTGGATTCGCGATGTCGTCGTAGCGCTGTAGCCCTCGTCGGCGAGGCACGTCACCGCCGCTGTGAGGATGCGCTCGCGCGTGTCCCACGCACGAGCTTGCACGGGCAGGGTCGGAGGCGAGAGCGCCATGGCGACACCATAGCTGTGTAAGACGGGCTGACTAGTACGCCTTGACTAGTTTGTTCGAGGGTGTCAGAGTTCCGGGAGCCGCCAGAGGTGTCGGCGCGTAGAGGAGCTTCCAGATGACGATTTCCCGTATCGCTGCGGCGGATGACGGACGAGCAGTGGGGCCGCGGTGCTCGACCTCCACGGGACGACGCCCTTCCGGACACTCCGCGCGGCGCATCCGGTGATCGCCACCGTCGCGCTCTCTGTCTTCCCGAGTCCGACGACATCACCGTCGAGGCACTCGTCTGCGGTGGCGGATGGAACGGCTGGGCTCACGGAGAAGCAGCATGACTGAACCCCCGTCCGGTCCCCCCGGCACAGCCCTTGTCGGGCAGACGCCCACCGCGGGTGAGGCTGTGCAGGCTGTCCACACCGACACTCCCTTCCGCCGCGCGATGGCGGGCATGGTCTCGTCGTACGTCGGCGGGGTCATCGCCCTGGGCGTGCCCGCCGCGGTGCTGTTGACCCTTCACCTCATCGACCTCGTCGGTGAAGGCGAGGTCGCAGTCTCGCTCGGCATCGTCACGGGTTCGGGCGCGGTCGCGGGCCTCATCGTGAACCCCATCTCCGGGCGTGTCAGCGACCGCACGCGCTGGAGGTTCGGCCGCCGCCGCACATGGATCCTCGCCGGGGGGCTCGCGGGTGCGAGCGTGATCACCGCGATCACCCTCACCACGGAGGTCTGGCAGGTCGTGGTGCTGTGGTGCCTGGCCGAGATCTGCATCGGATTCCAGATGGGGGCAACCGGAGCGCTCATGGTCGACCAGGTGCCGGCGGCGCGGCGAGGTTCAATCTCAGGTGCGCTCGGGTTCATCGTCGCACTGGGTCCTGTCATGGGCCTCGCGATCGTGACCCCCTTCGAGGGCGCGGCCCAATGGGTCATCGTGGGTGCACTCGTCGTGACGGGAGCGGTGCTCGCCGTGGCCGTCCTTCGTGAGACCGTGCCTGCCGACGACCCGGGGCGCCTCCGCGTCGGAGATCTGATGAGGTCCTTCTGGGTGGATCCCCGTCGCCACCCGGCGTTCGGCTGGGCGTGGTTGGTGCGGTTCTTCGTGGGGGCGGTCGGCGCTGCCGGCGTCTACAACGGCGTCTACCTGCTCCAGCAGCACGGCGTCTCCCGGGACGAGCTCGACTCGACGCTACTGGGGCTCACCACGGTGTACGTGCTCATCGGAGGCGTCGCGTGCCTTGCCGCGGGCATCTTCTCCGACAGGATCCGCCGGCAGAAGCCGTTCGTGCTCCTCGGCGGCGTGCTGGGCGCGGCGGGGCTCACCATCCAAGGGCTCGCGACGACGATGCCGATGGTGTACGCCGCGATCGCCGTGAGCGCGGTGGGCGTCGGCATCTTCCTCTCCGTCGACGTCGCCCTGAGCTCCCGGATGCTCCCCAACCCGGACGACATCGGCAAGGACTGGGGCGTCATGATGCTCGCGGGTTCGATCCCACCCGCCATCGTCCCCTTCTTCGCGCCCGCCCTGCTCGAGCTCGGCGGCTTCCGCCTGCTCTACTCGATCCTCGCCGCGATCGGGGCGATCGGCGGCTTGCTCGTGCTGAGGCTTCCCGAGCTCGGGCGCGAAGGCGACCCCCGGTGGGCGCAGTTGACGGTGGACGAGTGAACCTCACCGCGTGGGACCTGCGGGACGTGCCGGTCGGCACGGGCGACCCGACCACACTGAGCGCCGACGCCGAGGGCGACTGGATCCGCGCCGTCGTCCCCGGCGGTGTCCATGAGTCCCTCATCTCGGCGGGGCGCCTCGTCGACCCGCTGAGTGCCAACGGCATCGACGCGGCGCGCTGGGTGGAGCACCGAGACTGGTGGTACCGCTCGCGATTCGTCGCACCGGATGCCGGCTGCGGGGGAGCGGTCGTGCTCGTCGCCGACCGGCTCGACACGGTCGCCGAGCTGTGGCTCGACGGAGAGCCGATCGGCGGTCATCGCAACCAGTTCCGGCCGGCGCAGTTCGACCTGACGGATCGCCTCGGCGACCCGGGTGACGAGCACGTGTTGCTGGTGCGGTTCTCGCCGCCGCTGCCCCCAGGCGATGCGGGCCTCGACGACGGGCTGTGGGGTGCAGCGCGCCACGCCGCGGCGGTGCGCAAGGCGTCGTTCTCGTGGGGGTGGGACTTCGCGCCGCGTCTTCCCTCGGTCGGCATCGCCGGGCCCGTGCGACTCGAGGTGCGTCGCGTCGCGCGGATCGTCGGTCACCACGCGGCCACCTCGTTCCTCGCGTCCGACCACTCCCACGCCGATGTCCTCCTGCAGGCCGATGTCGAGGGCGTGGACGCTTCGTCTCCGCATGTCGTGTTCACCCTGACGACGCCGGGCGGTCGGGTACACCGCACCGAGGTGCCCGTCGTCGAGGGGGTCGCGAGTGCGACGGTCGGGATTCCGGACCCCGAGCTGTGGTGGACGCACGATCTCGGCGTCCCTGCGCTGCATCGTCTGGACATCGAGCTTCGCGACGCCGACCGGGCCCTCGACCGGCTCGAGGCAGGCGTGGGTGTACGCACGATCACTCTCGATCGCTCTCACGAGCCGGTCGAGGGAGGCCGCCTGTTCCGGTTCGTGCTCAACGGCGTGCCGATGTTCGTCCGCGGAGCGAACTGGGTACCGCCCAGTCCGCTCGTCGGCGCCCCCGACGAGCCGATGCGCCGCGAGCTCGTCCTGCGGGCCCGCGAAGGCGGGATGTCGATGTTGCGCGTGTGGGGCGGCGGCATCTACGAGCACGAGGCGTTCTACGACGCCTGCGACGAGCTGGGCATCCTCGTCTGGCAGGACTTCATGTTCGCGTGCGTGGCCTATCCCGGGGACGACCCCGCGTTCGTCGCCGAGGTGGAGGCGGAAGCACGGCACCAGGTGCGACGTCTGCGCGGGCGCGCGTGCCTCGCGTTGTGGTGCGGCAACAACGAGGTCGAGGCGCTCGAGCTCATCGCTCGCGCGAACGGCTCCCCCGCGCGCGAGTGGGGCGAGAGGATATTCCACGACCTGCTGCCGGCGGTCGTCGCCGAGGTGGACCCGTCCACGGCGTACTGGCCGGGTAGCCCCTGGGGCGAACCAGCCGACGTCGAGGTGAACGGGGTGTGCGACGGCGACCGCCACGACTGGGAGGTGTGGCACGGCAACACCCTCGCGCCGTACTTCACCGGCAGCGACCGCTCGTACCCGACCGACGGCGATCGCCGCCACTGGCGCCGATATGCCGACGACACCGGCCGGTTCGTGAGCGAGTTCGGCATCCTGGCCGCGCCCGAGCGCGCGACACTCGATCGATGGATGCCGGGAGCCGAGCTGCACGACGAGATGTTCGACGCGCATCTCACCGATCGCCCGAAGACGAAGGTCGAGGAGCTCCTCGCCGTGACCACGGGACTTCCGGCGGATCTCGACGAGTACGTCTCGCTCACCCAGGCGGTGCAGGCCGAGGCGCTCCAGTTCGCCTGCGAACACTTCCGTCGCCGTCAGCCCCTCACGGCGGGCGCTCTCGTCTGGCAGCTCAACGACTGCTGGCCCGCTGTGTCCTGGTCGATGCTCGACGTCGACGGCGTCCCCAAGGCGGCGTACTACGCATTCTCACGCGCTGCCGCACCGCTCGTCGTGAGTCTGCGAGCGGCCGATGACGAAGGCGTCGAGCTGTGGCTCGTCAACAACACGCGCGCGCGACGGACTGTCGATCTCGATGTCGAGCTCGGCACCTTCGACGGTGTCGACCGCCGGACCGAACGCGTCAGCGCGCAAGCCGATCCCGGCGAGTCCCGAGTCGTCTGGACCGGTCACGTGGCTCATGACGCGCGGCACTACGCCTGGGCGTCGAGCCCTGCCGGAGCCTTCCCCTCGGCACGTCTTCACTTCGCCCAGCTCGGCGCCCTCGAGCTCGGCGCGAGCCGCCTCGACGTGGTCGCTGGCGACGGCCGCCTCGACATCACGTCGCACGGCTACAGCTACGGCGTGCGCATCTCGCAGCCGGCGCCCGGCATGCGGCTGAGCGACAACCACTTCGACCTGCGCGACGGCGAGTGCCGCCGCGTCCGGGTCACCGGCGTCGACCCCGAGTCCCTGACCGTTGCCGCCACCATCCCCCGCGCTCGGGCAGGTCTGAGGAGGACGACATGACCGCGACGACGATCACGACCCTCGTCTCGACGGGGAAGCTGCGGGGCATCCGGGAGAACGGCGTCGACAGGTACCTCGCCATCCCCTATGCGGCCGCTCCGGTGGGCAGGCTGCGATTCGCTGCCCCCGCTCCCGTACCGGGGTGGCCGGAGGTGCGCGATGCGACGGCGATGGGTCCGACGTCGCCGCAGAACGAGATGTCACCCGTCTCGCAGAAGTACCTGCCGAACGTCATCATTCCCGGGGACGACTACCTCAACGTCAACGTCTGGACACCGGAGGGCGCCCAGGGGCTCCCTGTCATGGTGTGGTTCCACGGCGGCTCGCTCAAGCATGGTTCGAACGCGCTCGACGGCTACGACGGCAGGGCCTTCGCCCGCGACGGCGTCGTCTTCGTGAGCGTGAACTACCGGCTCGGGTTCGAGGGGTTCTCGGTACTCGACGACGCGCCGGAGAACATCGGCTACGCCGACATGGTGGCCTCGTTGCGCTGGGTACACGACGAGATCGTCGCGTTCGGCGGGGACCCCGGCAGGGTGACGATCCTCGGCGAGTCGGCAGGCGGGGTCGCCGTGGCGAACCTCCTCGCCGGCACGCACGCAGGGACGCTCTTCCAGCAGGTGATCGTGCAGAGCGGCATGCCGGCGGCGTCCTCGCGCCGGGACGCGGCGGTCGTGACGCGGTCCGAGGCGAAGATGCTCGGCATCCCGACCACGCGCACCGCGTTCTCGGCGGTGCCGATGGAGCGCATGCTCGAGGCGGACCGCGCGGTGACCCGCAACCCCGGCCGGATGATCAGCGGGACCGGATACGCGCCGGTCATCGGGGGGCCGGAGGTCGAGAAGGACCCGATGGCCGCCGTGCTCGACGGTGCAGGCGACCACGTGCCGGTGATGGCCGGATGGACGAGTGAAGAGCACACGTACTTCATGCTCCCCGGAGCGTTCGACAGGATCGGGCGGCTCCTGTTCGGTCTCGTGCGGCTCAAGTTCGGCGCGACCCGCAACGTCGTGAAGGCGTACCGAGACGCCTACCCCGGTGCGGCGCGCGGCTACCTCACTGCCGTCATGACGATCGACCGGATCCTCCGCATCCCGATGCACCGCATCGCTGACGGGCGCCGCGCCCGCGGCGCCGCGCCCACGTGGTTCTACGAGTTCGACTGGAAGAGCCCGGTGGATGGACTCGGCGCCACGCATGCGATGGACGTCCCGTTCGTGTTCGACACCCTGGGCTCGCCCGACTGGCCGCAGTTCACGGGACCGAACCCCCCGCAGCGCATTGCCGACGAGATGCACGCGGCGTGGGTGCGGTTCGCGACAACGGGCGACCCCGGCTGGCGCGCGTGGGACGACTCACGTCCGACCCTGGTCTTCGGCGACCCCGCCTCACGTCTCGTGGAGGATCCGCGTGGTGCCCAGCTGCGAGTCTGGAAGAAGAGACGCGGGGACCGGTCGTGACTGTCGTCAGCTCGTTCGCGTCACCGCATCGACCCGACGTGCACCCGAACGAAGTCATGCTCTGCTGAGGCGAGCCCGCAGCCAACACCGACAGCACTCACCGTCGCGGAGCAGTGGGGCGGCCGTGGGAGACGCGTGTCCGTTGTCGGAAGGTGTCATGCCATGTGGCGTGCGAGGAAGTCGAGCTTGGGCTGCGGGTTCCGCTGGAAGTCGAGGTAACCGTCCCAGCGCGCGGTCGTGCCCTCGATCCAGTGCAGTTCCTTGTCCTCGATGGGGATGTTGTCGTACATGGCCTGCACGTCACTCGGGTCCGTCATCAGGTCGTTTCTGACCTGGTACAGGTAGGTGGGGGTACGGACGCTCTTCGCCCAGGTCACGGGCGTCATCTCGTCGAAGGAGAAGCTGACGTGCCGGTGGATCTCCTGCTCGAGCTCGTCGATGCGGTGGGAGATGCCGAACATCTCGAGGGCCCGCTGCATGGTGGCGCTGACCGACAACGGCTGGGGGGCGAGCACGCATCGGACGTCCGTGAACTGTTCGGGATGCTCCTGCATCGCGAACATCGTGGCGTTCATGCCCTGACAGCGGCTGAACAGTCCGATGGTCATCCCGCTGGTCCGGGCGTCGGCGCGCGCGAAGAGCAAGGAGCCGACGACATCGCGAGCCTCGAAGCGACCCCCGCTTCCGCCTCCGCTGTTGGCGCTGCCGCTCTGTCCCAGATTCCGAGTGTCGTAGGTCAGGACGTTGTAGCCGGCATCGTGGAGGATTCGGTAATCGGGCACGTAGTCGACCTCGAAGTCATTGCCGGCCGCGCCGCCGATCGACTTCCATGGCTCAAGGTGGGAGGGGAACCCATAACGGTTGAACCACAACGGGTGGTTGGCGATGATGAGCTTCGTGGAGCTCTCGCGGGGAATCCACCACGCTTCGAGCGGTGTGCCGTCGGAGGCGAAGAACGTGATGTTCTCGTAGTGAAGGCCGTAGTCACCGGGATTCTTGAGGAGTGGTGACCGCAAGAGGGTGCCGTAACCCGCGGCGATGGCCTTGATGATCCGCCGCCCCATGAAGCGCCCGATCACCTGGCGCGCGACGGACCCCGAGGAGGGTCCGCCTGCCACTGGGGCGGCCGTGCGAGTCTGCTCTGATATGTCCGTCATGTGTCCTTCTCCTCGAGCTGGGTCATTCGGTGGTGGCACTGAGGGACGTGAGCCATTCGCGCAGAAGTGCGACCTCCGTCGGACGCAAGGGCGCCGGGGAGCCTGGCGGCAACGCGTCCAGGAGGAGACGCGCGGGACGTGAGACGCCCACCGCTGCGTCGTCGCCCGCGTCCCGAGGATGGAACAGCGCCTGGGCGACGGTGTCGCGAACGTTCGTGGAGATCGGATGGGTGCTGTCGGCCCGCAAGGCGATCAGCTGCAGCGCCACTCCGACCGCCGCCGCCGAGATCGTCTGCGTCGCCGCGTCGACCGGGATCTTCAGATGACCATCAGCTCCCCATGCGGCGACCGTGTGAGCGACCTCGTCCCGTGCCACCGACGCGGCAGGAGCGACCTGATCCGCCCGAGGGTTGCCGAACATCAACCGGTAGTGAGCCGGATGTTCGCAGCCGAAGGACACGTGCATGTCCCAACCCGCGCGGAAGTCCTCGAGCACGTCGCCGCTCCACGCGACGGCGCGCTTCTGCGCGAGGTAGGTGTTGAACCCTTCCAGGACCACCGCGTCCAGCAGCGCTTCCTTGTCCTTGAAGTGGTGGTAGAGGGTCGGGGCCGTGACACCCGCTCGTGAGCAGATCTCGCGCGTGGAGATGCGGCCATCGGCCGACGACGCCAGCAGCAGCTCCGCGGCACGCATCAGCCTGGTGCGGACGCCGCCGTCGATCGCCTCTGTGGGTCGGTTCGCGCTCATGGGTAGCAACGATACCCTATTTTCAGGGAATGAGTGTATCGGTGATATACAGCCCGATCACGGACAGGCCGCCCAGTATCTGGCGGGCGGAGGGTTCGACCGACCCGCTGCCTCCTGGTCCATGCCGAGGACCCGACCCGTGGGTCCTCGCCGACCCGGCGAGCGCGCTCGCCCTGGCGGGGCGAACGCCTAACCCGCTGGCCGGGCGAGGGGGCGTCGCGCTGTCGTGACGCCGGGCCGGGCGTGGACGGGCCCGGACGGCGAACCGGAGGGGGTCGTCCGGACCCGTCGGGTGCCGAGCCACCACCCGAGCAGCGCGAGGCCACCGACGGGAACCTCCATGCCCAGGACGAAGAACCGGTAGAGGAGCACGCCCGCTGCCGCGGCGGCCGGGGTCACCCCGAAGCCGGCGAGGGCGCCGGCCATCCCGACCTCGACGATGCCGGCGGCCCCCGGGGTCAGCACGACCATGGAGAGCAGCCGCTCGACGACGAAGGCCGAGGCGACGACCACGGGGTCGGCGCGCACCCCGACGGCGGCGAGGCACGCCCAGAGCAGCGCCGCCTGGAGGGCCGCGTACCCGAGCTTGCCGCCGAGCATCCGGCCCCATCCGTGCCGGACGAGCCCGGCGCTGTCCGCGCGGAACCGGGCGCCGCGCTCGCCCCAGCCCTCGGGGGCGGCAGGCAGCCGGCGGATGCGGCGTGCGGCGGCGTCCATCCATCCGCCGAGGCGGCGTACCGCGCGGTCGTCGCGGGCGATGAGGGCGACCGCGCCGCCGGCGACGACGAGGAGGGCGACACCGACGAGTGCGGGCGTGACGAGCCGGCCGGTGGGCGCGTCGGCCGAGAGCGCGAACCAGCAGAGGACGACGCCGGGCAGCAGGAGCTTGGTCAGGGTGTCGAAGAGGTTCGTCACGAGCGCCCATCGGGCGTAGGCCGCCGACCCGAACCCCCATCCACGCGCCATCCGCCAGTTGAGGACCGTGCCGGCGGCCCCGCCGAGCGGCAGCAGGTTCGAGACGCACGACCCCGTGAGGTTGAGCAGCAGCGCACGGCGGTGCGACAGGCCGGGGAGTGCGGTGGTGAGGGCCGGGGTGTGCACCCACAGGCCGGCGAGCCACAGCACCGACAAGGCGAGAAGCGGCGCGCTTCCCACGCGTCCCAGGGTGGCGGCGATGTCCGCCCAGTCCGTGCCCGTGACCCGCGGCAGCGCCGCCGCGACGACGGCCACGCCGAGCGCCCCGGAGAGTGCGCACCGGACGAGTCCACCCCTGTTGGTCGCCATGACCCTCACGGTGGCGCGGGTGGGCACGCGCGCGCATCGGGGAGACCCCGGGGCCGGACCCCGGTCCGGCGAATGCCCCCTCAGGGTCGGCCGGGCCGGGCCGCTCCGGTCGGCAGGATCGTGGTGCTGAGGCTGTCGCGACGCCCTGGCTCAGAAGCCGGCGCATCGACCACGGGGTCGCGCGGCACCCGGGCGAGCCCGACGGTCGCCATCGCGACCCCTCGCTGCGCGGACACCTGCTCGACCGCCCCCATGATGTGCGCGTCGGAGTGCTGGCACAGGCGCCTTGCCGAACTCGTCGGTGTCCGAGCGGGCGGTCTGCTCGCCCCACGGGTGGGCGACCCGGCCGCGGGCGCGTGATGCCGTCGGTGACGTGATCGTCACCGAGGAGATCATCGCCCCGGCTGTCCAGCCCTGGCGTCGCAACCTCTGGTCAGGTCGATCGTGCTGCGGTAACGGGCCCGAGGCGAATACGAAGAAGCCACAGGCCAGGAGAACTCTGGGCTCAGGCTGTCGACGTGGCCAGGGGCGGGGTCGAACCGCCGACCTTCCGATTTTCAGTCGGACGCTCGTACCAACTGAGCTACCTGGCCGGGTGTGCGCTTCACACACGTCCGCGACGGGTCTGACGTGGGTGTGAGCCCCGTTCAGGCCTGTCGCGTGCTGTCGAGAATACCGCATGGTCGGACCTCCGCATGACGTCGGTCGGTGTCAGGAGGTGCTGCGTGTACCGGCCGTCGCCGTCCGGGCGTCTCCCCGCTTCCGCGCGGCGGGCGCGTCCCGGCCACGGCCCCCTGTGACCGTGGCCGGAAACGTGGTCTCAGAGGCTGCACCGGGCCCCGTCGTCGGGCATCTGCAGCTGGAGGACGAACGCCTCGACGATCTCGTCGACGCAGTCGCTTCCCCCGCGCATGTACGCTCCGTGCTGGTTGCCGTCGACGGTGAGCAGTCCGCCGCCGAGCTCCCGGGCCATCGCCACGCCGCCCTCGTGGGGCGTCGCCGGGTCGCCCGTCACGGACACGGTGAGGGTCGGCGGGACGTCGACGCCCTCTGCGTCGAGCCACGGCTCGTCGCGGCTGGGAGCCTCCGGCCAGGCCTCGCACTCGTGGTGGAACCGGGTATCTCCGTCCTCACGGTCGAGGATCGGGGCGGAATCGACGATCCGCCGCGCGAGATCGGTCTGCTCGTCCGCACTGCGGGCCGGCCAGTCCATGCACCGGATCGCGACGTTCGCGTCCGGATCGGAGGCATAGGTCCCGTCCTCTCCACGACCCTGGAACAGGTCCCGGAGGGCCATGAGCGCATCACCGTGGCCGGCCGCCGCTTCGCGCAGGCCGGTGATGACCTGTGGCCACTGCGACTCCGCGTAGAGGCCGGAGGTCACCGCGAAGAGCGCGTCCTGCTCCGTCAGCTCCCGCCCTCCGGATACCGGCAAGGGATCGGACCGCAAGGGTCGCAGGATCTCGTGCAGGCGGTCGGTGGCGTCCTGCGGTTCCGTCCCCAGGGGGCACGTCTCGTCCCTGGCGCACACTGCCGCCAACTTCTCGAACGTGGCCTGGAACCCGGCGAACTGGCTCAGGCGGAACTCCTCCGCAGTGAGGTCGGGGGCGACGACGCCGTCGAGCACGACCGCTCGGACGTTGTCCGGGTAGGCGGTCGCGTACATCGCGCCGACCTCGGTGCCGTAGCTGTACCCGAGGTAGGTCAGCTTCTCCTCGCCGAGAGCGTCGCGGATGACGTCGAGGTCTCGGACGACGTCGACGGTCCCGACGCTGGTGAGCTGATCGATGCCGCCGGAGCCTTCGATGCACCGTTCGGCGACCGCCTGGGCCTGCTCGGAGCTCGTGATGTCGTAAACGGCCCCACCGCGGAAACCCTCGCCCGCGTCGTACTCCTCGTCGTCGTAGCAGTCGACGCGTGGGGTCGAGGCCCCGACCCCACGCGGGTCGAAGCCGACGATGTCGTAGTGCTCGTTGATCGGGTTGGTCGCCCAGGCGGGCGCGAAGAGCGCGACGTCGCTGTTCCCGGAGATCCCGGGGCCGCCGGGATTCATGACGAGCGCCCCCTCACGCTCACCGACGGCCGGCTTGCGGAGCACGGAGATGCTGGCGCGGTCATCGTCCGGCCGGTCGTAGTCGAGGGGGACCTCGACGGTCGCACACTCCAGATCGGGGTTCGCGTAGAGGGCGGCGTCGGCCGCGGTGGTCGCCGTGTCGACGCAGGGTCCCCACTCCGGCTCCTGCCCGTAGAAGGCGCCGAGTGATGCGGTCGGTGCCGCTGTCGGGGCGTCGTCTCCGCTCGGGCCCGTCGTCGTGCACCCGGCGAGCAGCACGAGCGTGGTCGCGGCACCGGCAGTCAGCGCGGTCATCGGTCGGATGGGTCGGTCGGATGGGTCGTGAGGTTGTCGCATGCCGTCGACGGTAGGGACGGGCCACCCCGCCCGGCATCGGCCCGAGGTATCCCGTCACCCGGGCCGATGTAGCCGATGGTCGGTATCGGCGGCTCCGACCCCCGTCCAACGGAGACGGTCAGAGGGACGGGCCGGGACTGCCCGTCGTGGGTCCGCCCCTCGCCGGGACCGTGCCTCGGGTGCCCCGACCTCGGGTGCGGCACGACGGGGACGGTGCCGACGCGCTATTCCTGACGTGCCACCGCCCCCCGGATGGCGCCCTCGAGGACGTCCAGACCCTGGTGGAGCTCGTCCTCGGAGATCGTGAGGGGCGGCGCGATCCGGAAGATCCCGCCCATGCCGGGTAGCTGAACGATGTTCACGTGCAGTCCGGCGTCGAGGCACGCGGCGGTGACCTCGGCCCCCAGGGCGTCCGCCGGTTCCTTGCTGCTCGAGCTCCGGACGAGCTCGATCCCCTGGAGCAGGCCACGCCCTCGAACGTCACCGACGACGTCGAACGCATCGTGCATGGCCTGAAGTCGATGACCCAGCTGCTGGCCGAGCGCGGCCGCCCGATCGGCCAGCCCGTCGCGCTCGACCACGTCGAGGACCGTCATGGCGACCGAGGCCGCGAGCGGGTCGGACACGTGAGTCGTGTAGAAGAGGAACCCCTTGTCCGCGCACCGCTGTTCGATCTCGGCGCTCGTGACCACCGCGGCCACGGGCAGGCCGGCCCCCAGGGTCTTCGAGAGGGTGATGATGTCAGGGGTCACGCCGTCCCGTTCGAAGGCGTACATGTGTCCCGTCCGACCGATCCCGGTCTGCGCCTCGTCGAGGATCAGGAGCATCCCCCGTTCGTCACACAGCTGCCGTAGCCGCGCCAGGTAGCCCCGGGGGAGGTCGACGATGCCGCCGGACGAGAGGATCGGTTCGACGAGGCAGGCGGCCAGTGAGCCGGTGGACTGGGCGTCGACGGACGCGAAGCCGAAGGCCAGCTCGCTCTCCCAGTCGTGGGAGCCGTCGGAGTGGCGG
This sequence comes from Phycicoccus sp. CSK15P-2, assembly GCF_016888005.1. GTDB lineage: Bacteria > Actinomycetota > Actinomycetes > Actinomycetales > Dermatophilaceae > Phycicoccus. Next base: position 104,995 of record NZ_JAFDVE010000003.1, read on the forward strand.
AACGGCGACCGGTAGGCGTTCGGGGTCGGAAGCGTGAGGTTGCCGGGCAGGACGGGGCCGTAGCCGCGGCGTCCTGCCGAGAACGTCGCCGCGGCCGCGCCGGATGTCATCCCGTGCCACGAGCGGTCGAAGGACACGATCTCGTACCGTCCGGTGGAGAGCTTGGCCATCTTGATGGCGGCCTCGTTCGACTCTGCGCCGGTGCTCAGGAGAAGCACCTTGGACAGCGGGTCCGGGAGGCTCTCCGCGAGGCGCCGCCCGAGCATGATCACGTCCGGGCAGAGCATGCCGCTGAAGAGGTGGTCGAGCCGCGCGACCGAGTTGCTCACCGCCGCGACGATGTCGGGATGGGAGTGGCCCAGGACCGCGCTCATCTGGCCGGACGTGAAGTCGAGGATGGCGCGGCCGTCGGTGTCGAAGACGTAGGAGCCCTCGGCGCGTTCGATGATGCGAGGGGTGAACGTCGGGATGTACCGAACGAGATGCTGCTGAGCCTGCTGCCACATGGTGTGCGTGTCCATCGTCGCCCCTCCGGTGATGCGTTCACCTGCAGTCGCCGCGGGTCCGGCCGGACCGCCGTCGCGTGACGTATGCAACTCGGGCGGCGGAGTTTCCGCAAGGGGCTCCGTCGTCGAGACACCAGGCGGTCGGTAGGGCTACCGGCCGCGCGACCGACAGCACCCGCGGCGATCGACCTCCGCGGAGTCGTCGACGCCCCGGCCACGACTCTCGGTGCTGGGGGGCGGCTTGCCCTGGTCGCCGCAGCGCCGCCGTGGCGCTGCTGTCGGGCGCCGGAACTGCGTCCGCGACCGTCGGGCTGAGGTGGGGGAGGACGTGTGGGGGGCGGTCGGTGACGTCCGTGGCCTCGAACGGGTTCGGGCCCGAGGGCATTTGGCCCGGACGAACCGGGCCCGACATGGAGGAGCGACCCCGACGGGACTCGAACCCGCGACCTCCGCCGTGACAGGGCGGCGCGCTAACCAACTGCGCTACGGGGCCTTGACTGGTGCAAGACCGTATCCCCAACGGGATTCGAACCCGTGCTACCGCCGTGAAAGGGCGGGGTCCTGGGCCGCTAGACGATGGGGACCCGACTCTCGTCGGACCATTCGTCGTCACGCAGACCGGCGCCCGGATCCGTCGAGGACTCCGAAAGCATAGGGGACGGCGGCCTCGCGACCAAAACCGGCGGAGCGGGGGTCCGCCTCCGCCCTCATCGGGGGCGGCGGGGGTGGTCGGTGGCGCGCCCGCCGACCGCGGACCGTCAGCACATGTTGACAGGGCGTAGCCGTCAGCATATGCTGACACTCATGACTCGTTCCACGACCGACCTCGTCGGTGACCTCGACAGCACCGACCCCGCGGTGGGGCTGCGCGCCGTCGCTGCGCTCGGCCGCCTCCTCGGCCGTCTCGAGGACCTGCACGTCCGCCATGCTCGCGAGCAGGGGTGGTCGTGGCAGGAGATCGCCGAGGCGCTCGGGGTCACCAAGCAGACCGTCCACCGCAAGCACGCTCGGAGGTAGTGCCATGTTCGAACGCTTCACCCAGGACGCCCGGGCAGCCGTCGTCGGCGCCCAGGAGGTCGCCCGCGCGCGTGGCGACGACGACCTCCGTGCGGTCCACCTGCTCGTCGCCCTCGGCGCGCCGGAGGCCCGACCGAGGGCGTCCTCCACGCCCACGGGCTGGATCCCGACGCGGTCCTCGCGGCACTGCGGGCAGACGAGCCGCCGGTCGCGGGGGACCCCGTGTTCGAGGACGGTGACGCCGAGGCGCTGCGCTCGCTCGGCATCGACCTCGACTCCGTCCGTGACGCTGTCGAGTCCTCCTTCGGCACCGGAGCGCTGGACGCCTCCAGCCCCTCCGGCGACGACGGTCCGCGCCGCACAGGGCTCTTCGCCGGGCACCGGCCCGTCGCCGCAAGCACGAAGAAGGCTCTCGAGCTGGCCTTGCGGGAGGCGCTGCGCCAAGGGGTGCGGGAGATCCGTGCCGAGCACGTGGCACTCGGTCTCCTCCGGTGCGGTGACAAGGAGCTGCGGCGCGTCCTGCAGCACGTGGGCGCGGACGAGCGCTCCCTGCGCGCCGAGCTCGAAGGCCGCGGCCGCCGCAGCGCCTGACGTGATCGCGGCCGGGGGCGGCGACGGCGGGACGGCCGACGCCCTTCCCGGGTCAGGTCGACGGGGAAGCCCACGCACGCAGCCGGTCGACGTCCCACGTCGTGACGACGCGGTCGGCCGGCACCCCCAGCCGCTCCGCCCGCTCGCACCCGTAGGCCTTCATGTCGAGCTGCCCGGGGGCGTGGGCGTCGGAGTCGATGCTGAACAGGCAGCCGATCTCCAGGGCGAGCGAGACGAGCCCGTCCGGCGGGTCGCAACGCTCGGGGCGGCTGTTGATCTCGACCGCCGTGTCGTGCTCGGCGCACGCCTCGAAGACCGCGCGGGCGTCGAACTCCGACTCCGGCCGGGTGCCGCGCGACCCGGTGACGAGCCGTCCGGTGCAGTGCCCGAGGACGTTGACCCGTGGGTTGCTCACGGCGGCCACCATCCGCGTGGTCATCGGCGCCCGGTTCATCCGCAGCTTGCTGTGCACGGACGCCGTGACGAGATCGAGCCGGCCGAGCATGTCGTCGGTCTGGTCGAGCGAGCCGTCGTCGAGGATGTCGACCTCGATGCCCTTGAGCAGCGTGAACTGCCCCCCGAGCGAGCGGTTCACGCCGTCGACGATCTTCAGCTGGGTGCGCAGCCGCTCGCCCGACAGCCCGTTGGCGACCCTCAGCGACGGGCTGTGGTCGGTGAGCACCATCCAGTCGTGGCCCAGCTCGACGCCGGTGAGGACCATCTCGTCGATGGGCGAGCCGCCGTCGCTCCAGTCCGAGTGCAGGTGGCAGTCGCCGCGCAGCGCCGCGTACATCCCCTCGCCGCCCTCGACGAGTGGCCCACCGGACTTCTCCTGCAGCGAGGCCAGGTAGGACGGCAGCTCGCCCGCGACGGCCTCGGCGACGACGCCCGACGTCGACTTGCCGATGCCGTCGATCTCCTGGAGCGTCCCGGCCTCGGCGCGCTCGCGGACCTCGTCGTCGTCCAGCCGCCGCAGCGTGCCGACCGCCTTGCGGAACGCCTCGACCCGGTACGTCCCGGCACGCGTGCGTTCGAGGAGGAACGCGATCCGGCGGAGGGCGTCGATGGGGTCGACCGGCGCCTGCAGCGGCTCGAGCAGCGCGACCATGCGCCGATGCTGTCACAGGGCATGGGTGGGCGGGCTCGGCAGTGCGAGCATGGCGGGGTGCGCGTCTTCGCCCGGAGCTCCCCGACCCTGACCTATACGGCTGTGGGAGCGACCGGCCACCCCGATCTGATGCAGAAGCCGCCGCGGGGCTTCCGCCCCGACGAGAGGTGGGGGGTGCTGGGCCGTGGGGACGAGCTGTTCGAGCGGGTGGCCGACGACCTGTTGCGGTGGGGTATGCAGCGCGGTTCGGGCATCCGGGTCGCGGCCCGCGACGATGCCGGGAACGCCTACGACCCCGACCGGCGGCGGCTGCGCGTCGGGGACACGGCCGTGCTGCGGATCGGGCGGTGGCCGGTGGACGTGCCCGTGCGTGTCCTCGCGGTCGTCGACGAGCCCGACCGTGCGTCGTTCACGTACGGCACGCTGACCGGGCATCCCGAGAGCGGCGAGGAGCTGTTCGAGGTCGTCCGGGACCGGGATGGGCTGGTTCGGGCCCACCTGCGCGCGTTCTCGCGCCCGGGGCGAGCGCTGGCATGGTTCGGGTACCCGGTGCTTCGCGCCGTGCAGGAGGCCTACTCCCGGCGCTACCTCGAGGCGCTGCCGCTCACCCGGTGATCGTGTGCAGGGCCTCGAGGAGGCGGTCGACGTCGTCCTCGGTCGTGTACGGCGCGAGACCCACCCGGACGCCGCCGGTGTCGCCGAGGCCGAGGTGGCGCGAGCACTCGACGGCGTAGAAGTGGCTGGCCGGCGCGTTGACCCCGCGCTCGGCGAGCGCCCGGTAGACGTCCTGGGGGCTCGTGCCGGCGACCGTGAACAGCAGTGTCGGTGTGCGGCGCCCGGCGTTGGAGTGGACGGTGACGCCGGGCAGGGCCCGCAGCGCCGGCTCGAGCCGGGCGAGGAGGCCCTGCTCGTGCTCCTCGAGCGCCGCCATGGATGCCACGAGCCGCGCTCTCCGGGTCTCCGGTGTGACCGGGGTCTCGAGGTCGTCCAGCCCGGCGAGGAAGTCGACGGCGGCGGTGGCTCCGGCGAGCAGCTCGTACGGGAGGGTGCCGAGCTCGAAGCGCTCGGGTACGGCATCGGACGACGGCAGCAGCTTGTCCGGCCGCAGCGTCTCGAGCAGCTCGGGCGACGCCGCGAGCACACCACAGTGCGGGCCGAGGAACTTGTACGGCGAGCAGGTCCAGACATCCGCCCCGAGGTGGCCGATGTCGACCGACGCGTGCGCCGTGGCGTGCACACCGTCGACCCAGTGCAGCGCGCCGACCGCGTGCACCGCCTCGGAGATCTGGCGGGTCGGCGGGCGGGTCCCGACGAGGTTGGACGCCGCGGTCGTCGCGACGAGCCGGGTGCGCTCGGTGAGGACGGCCTCGACGTCCTCGGCCATGAGCTCGCCGGTGGCGGGGTCGAAGTCGACCCAGCGGACGGTGGCTCCCGCGGCCTCGGCCAGCTGCAGCCACGGCCGGATGTTCGAGTCGTGGTCGAGCCGGGTGACGACGACCTCGTCGCCGGGGACCCAGGTGCGGGCGAGGGCGCGGCCGACGTCGTACGTGAGCGCGGTGGCGCTGCGGCCGAAGACGACACCTCGCGGGTCGGCGGCGAGGAGCTCGGCGAGCGCGGCGCGTCCGGCCCGGACCACCGTCTCGGCGCGCTGCTCGGACGCCGTGACCGTGCCGCGGTTGGAGATGGCCGAGGTCAGGGTGCGGGCGACGGCCTCGCCGACGACGCCCGGCACCTGGCTGCCGCCGGGGCCGTCGAAGTGCGCGGCGGCCTCGGGCCCGGAGAGGGAGGGGAAGTGCGACCGGATGCGTGCGACGTCGTAGGCCATGCCGCCATCCTCGCCCATCCGCCCCGCAGCCGGCCCCTGCCTCATTTTCGCCTCATGCCGGAAGGTCCGGTCACGCAACCCGAACTTCGAGGTGTGTGACCGGATGTTCCCGCACCAGGCGAGAAAGGTGGGACGACGGGCTGCGAAAGAACGCGGACCGGCCGGCTCACCAGGAGGTGTGCAGCGGACGGCCCTCGGCGAAACCGGCGGTCGACTGGATGCCGACCGTAGCGCGCTCGTGGAACTCCTCGAGCGTCCGCGCGCCGGCGTACGTGCACGACGAGCGCAGCCCCGCGACGATCTGGTCGATGACGTCCTCGACGCTCGGCCGGGCCGGGTCGACGTACATCCGGGCGCTGCTGATGCCTTCCTCGAACAGCGCCTTGCGGGCGCGGTCGTAGGCCGAGTCGGTGGCCGTGCGGTTGCGGACCGCCCGCGCCGACGCCATCCCGAACGACTCCTTGTACTGGCGGCCCTGCTCGTCGGTGTAGAGGTCGCCCGGCGACTCGAGCGTCCCGGCGAACCACGACCCGACCATGACGTTGGAGGCCCCGGCGGCCAGCGCCAGCGCCACGTCGCGCGGATGACGCACCCCGCCGTCCGCCCAGACGTGCTTGCCGAGCTCGCGTGCGGCAGCGGCGCACTCGAGAACGGCCGAGAACTGCGGGCGCCCGACCGCGGTCATCATCCGGGTCGTGCACATCGCGCCCGGGCCGACCCCGACCTTGACGATGTCCGCGCCCGCCTCGACCAGGTCGCGTGTGCCCGAGGCCGACACGACGTTGCCCGCGACGAGCGGCACCCCGAGGTCGAGCGCCCGCACCGAGCGCAGCACCTCGACCATCTTCTCCTGGTGGCCGTGCGCGGTGTCGATGACGATGACGTCGGCCCCGGCGTCGACGAGCGCCTTCGCCTTGGCCGGGACGTCGCCGTTGATGCCGACCGCGGCCCCGACCCGCAGCCGCCCGTGGTCGTCGACCGCCGGCGAGTACAGGTGCGCCCGCAGCGCGCCGGAGCGGGTGAGCAGCCCGACGAGCCGACCGTCCGGACCCACGACCGGGGCGAGCCGGCGCCGCGCGTGCGACAGCGTGTCGAAGGCCTCCTCGACGTCGACGCCGTCCGGCACGGTCACCATCTCCCGCACCATGACGTCGGCGACCTGCGTGAAGCGGTCGACCCCCGTGAGGTCGGTCTCGGTGACGATCCCGACCGGCCGGTCGTCGGAGAGAACGACCCCGGCACCGTGGGCGCGCTTGTGCAGCAGGACGAGCGCCTCACCGGCCGTGGTCGTCGGGTCGAGGGTGATCGGGGTGTCGTAGACGAGGTGGCGCGACTTCTGCCAGGCGATGACGTCGGCGACGATGTCGACCGGGATGTCCTGCGGGATGACGGTCAGCGCGCCGCGGCGGGCGGTCGTCTCGGCCATCCGGCGCCCGGCGATCGCCGTCATGTTCGCGACGACGAGCGGGATGGTCGTCCCCGTGCCGTCGGCGGAGCGCAGGTCGACGTCGAGCCGGCTCGTGACCGCCGAGCGGTTCGGCACCATGAAGACGTCGTCGTACGTGAGGTCGGTCTGCGGGGTCATGCCGTTGAGGAAGTGCACCGTCCCAGGGTAGGTCCGGCCGTGGCCGGGCGGCGGTCCGTCCTTCCCGGCACGTCGGATGTCCGTCCCGAGCCGTCGGCGGGCGCTCGTCCGCGTCGGCGTGCGGTGGTGAGGCACGGGTTCGTCCACGAGACACGACCTCGCAACCCTTGTCTCGTGGACATTTCGGGGTGACCCCGAAATGTCCGCGGGGGTCAGGGGGGAGAAGTGCGTGGGGCAGGATCGGGGTCGTGAGCCTCATGGAGCCCTCGCCGGCCGACGCCCAGCGTCGGTCCGGGCTGCGCCGGATGCGGCTCGTCGCCCTCTCGCTGCTGCTCCTCGCCGCGGTCGTCTTCCTCGCCACGGTCCGCCTCGACCACGACGGCGTCTGGGGCTACGTCAACACCGCGGCCGAGGCGGCGATGGTCGGTGCGCTGGCCGACTGGTTCGCCGTCACGGCCCTGTTCCGGCACCCGCTCGGGCTGCCGGTGCCGCACACGGCGATCATCCCGAGGCGCAAGAACGAGATCGGCCGCAACCTCCAGGAGTTCGTCACCGAGAACTTCCTCACCGAGGAGATCGCCCGCGAACGACTCGAGGCGGCGCACGTCAGCGACCGCGTGGGCCGGTGGCTCGCCGACCCGGCGAACCGGCGGACGGTGCTCGTGGAGGTCGTCCGGGTCGCGCGCGCCGGGCTGGGGAGGCTCGACGACGACGAGGTGCGTCACGTCGTGGACGACCTCCTCGTCCCCCGCCTCGCCAAGGAGCCGGTGAGCCCGATCGCCGGGGCGCTCCTCGAGGGCATCGTCGCCGAGCAGACCCACCACGGGCTCGTCGACCTCGCGCTCGAGCAGCTGCACGACTGGCTCGGCGAGAACCCCGGCACCTACGCACAGGTGCTCGGCGCCCGGGCGCCGTGGTGGAGCCCGCCGTGGCTCGACGACCGCGTCATCGGGTGGAGCTACGAGCAGGTGATCGCCTTCCTGCGCGACATCCACGAGGACCCGCGGCACCCGGCCCGCCGCGCCCTCGACGACCTCCTCTCCCGCCTCGCCGACGACCTGCAGCACGACCCGGACGTCATGGCCCGCGCGGAGGCCCTCAAGGAGCGCCTGCTCCTCCATCCGCGGACGAGCGAGACGGCACTCGGCCTCTGGCGGTCGTTCCGGGCCGCGCTCGAGACGGCGATGGACGACGAGGACTCCTACTTCCACACCCGCGGCGACGAGCTGCTCGAGCACCTCGGCCGGCACCTCGAGACCGACCCGGTCTGGCGCTCGCGGATGGAGGCCCGTCTGGCGGAGGCGGTCTCGTTCGTCGTCAACACCTACGGCGACGAGCTCGCCGAGGTCATCTCGGTCACCGTCGACCGCTGGGACGGCCGTCAGGCGGCCGAGCGCATCGAGCTGCACGTCGGGCGTGACCTCCAGTTCATCCGGATCAACGGCACCGTCGTCGGCGCGCTCGCCGGGCTCGTCATCCACGCCGCGGCACAGCTGCTGTCCTGACCTCGCCGACGGGAAGTCCCCGAGGTCGTGTCTGCACCCGTTGGCAGAGACACGGGTCGTCGATACCGTGAGTCGGGCACCGTGACACCCAACGAAGGGACCGGGTCATGCCAGGCAAGTTCGAGGTGTACAAGGACCGGGCGGGCAAGTTCCGTTTTCGCCTCAAGGCCGGCAACGGGCAGGTCATCGCGGTCGGTGAGGCCTACGAGAGCAAGGCCAGCGCGATGAAGGGGGTCCATTCGGTGCAGAAGAACGCGCCGGCCGCACTGGTCGACGACCAGACCTGAGGCCGCCGCGGCGCGGCTACCCTCGGGGGATGTCCGCCACCGGCACCGATCGAGCGCCTCGTCCGCCGGTGCTCGCCGTGGTGTCGACGGCCGTGGTCTTCGGCGCGCTCGACGCGCTGTGGCTGGGCGTCCTGTCCGGCGACCTCTACACCGAACAGCTCGGCCACCTGCTGGCCGCGTCCGGGAACCCTTGGGCCGCAGCGGCCTTCTACGTCGTGTTCGTCGCCGGCCTGGTGCACTTCGTCGTCCGGCCCGCGCTGGCCCGCGAGGGTCTGGGCCGCAGCGTGCTGGAGGCCGCGGCGTTCGGTCTCGTCACGTACGGCACGTTCGACCTGACGTCGATGGCCGTCTTCCGCGACTTCCCCCTCGTCGTCGTCCTCGCCGACCTCGCCTGGGGCGCAGTGCTCTGCGCGGTGACGACGGCGGCGGTGGTCACCCTCGTGCGGTCCCGGCGCCCACCGGCCGAGCGCGCCCCGGGCCGGGACTGACCGCGAACCCCGGTGTCGGTGCCGCGCAGGCTCAGGACGACCGGCCCTGCTCCGGGGGTAGCGGGAAGAACATGCTCGTGCGCTCCTGGTACTCGGGGTAGCCCGGACGCTTGGCCATCTCCGACTCCAGCAGCCTCGCGCCCGTGGCGAACGCGAGGAAGTACGTCATGACGACCGGCGACAGCACGGTGAGGACGCCGGGCCAGGCGCCGGCGGCGACGACCCACAGGCCCCACCACACGGCCGAGTCGCCGAAGTAGTTCGGATGCCGGGTCCAGGCCCACAGCCCGCGGTCCATGACCTTGCCCTTGTTCGCGGGGTCGGCCTTGAACGCCTTGAGCTGGGCGTCGCCCACCGCCTCGAAGGTGACCCCGACGAGCCAGACGAGCACTCCCAGCGCCGCGACCCAGCCGAGCGCGGTGTCGGTGGCCGCCGCCACCTGCAGTGGCAGCGACACGAACCAGGCCGCCACGCCCTGGGTGCCGAACACCCGCACGAGCGCGTACCGGAACCGTTCCTCCTCCGGCTTCTCCGACAGCAGCTTCTCGTAGCGCGGGTCCTCGCCCTGGCCGAGTGCCCGGCCGCGGATGTGCCACGCGAGCCGGCCGCCCCACAGCGTGACGAGCACGGCCAGCAGCAGCGAGCGGCCCGAGTGCTGCCCGACGGCGTAGGCGACCCAGCCGATGGCGACGAAGACGAGCCCCCACGTGATGTCGACGACCGCGACCTTCCCGACCCGGCGCGCGACGAGCGCCGTCACGCCCATCGCCACGGCGGACGTCACCGCCGACGCCACGACGACGGCGACCAGGGTGCCGCCCGAGAAGCCCTCGCCCATCAGCGGGCGGGGTCCGTGACGACCGGCTCCCCGCCCGGGCGGCGCAGCAGCAGCTGGTCGACGCCCATCCGGTTGTCCCGGAACGCCTGCGCGCCACCGACGAGGTACAGGCGCCACACCCGGGCACCCTCCTCGCCGATGAGCTCGACGGCGCGGTCCCACTGCTCCTCGAGGGTGCGGTGCCAGGCGTCGACGGTCCACACGTAGTGCTCGCGCATCGCGTGCACGCCGCGCACCTCGAGGCCGGCGCCCTGGAGGAAGCCCAGGGTCTCGCCGACCGGGCGCATCGTCATGTCGGGGGCGATGAACTGCTCGATGAACGGCCCGCCGCCGGGGTGCACTCCGCGCCGCGACATCTGCTGGACGAGCACGTAGCCACCGGGCCTGACCGACCGGTGCAGCATCGCGGCGTAGGCGTCGTAGTTCTTCTCACCGACGTGCTCGCCCATCTCCAGCGAGGCGACGGCGTCGAACGGCTCGTCGCGGACCTCGCGGTAGTCCTGCAACCGGATCTCGACCCGGTCCTCCAGGCCGCGCTCCCGGATCCGCGCGTCGATGAACGCCTTCTGCTCCGCGGCGATCGTGACACCCGTGACCCGCGCCCCGAAGTGCTCGGCCGCGTACAGCGAGAGCGACCCCCAGCCGCAGCCGACGTCGAGGAAGCGCATGCCCTCCCGCAGCCCGACCTTGCGGCAGACGAGGTCGAGCTTGGCGGCCTGGGCGTCCTCGAGCGCCATCTGCGGACCGTCGGCGTAGAACGCGCACGAGTACGCCATATGGGGGTCGAGGAGGAAGGCGTAGAAGTCGTTCGAGAGGTCGTAGTGATGACTGATCGAGGCGCGGTCGCGGGCCAGCGAGTGCAGCCGGCCCTTGACGACGGCCTGCGTGGCGGGTGGCGCCGGCGGCAGGGCCAGCGCACCGGTGTCCCGGGCGAGGCGGACGAGGTCGGGCAGCAGCCGCGCGACCCGGGCCGGAGTGAGCCGCGGGAGGTCGCGCGCGCCCACCGTCTCGCGGACGAGGTCGAGCGCCGCGCCGATGTCGCCGTGCACCTCGAGCTCGCCGGTGACGTACGCCTGGGCGGCGCCGAGCTCGCCGGGGTGCCAGAGCAGACGGGTCAGCGCCCGGGGGGAGCGGAGCTCGACGACCATGCCGTCCTCCGGTCCTGCCTCGGAGCCGTCCCAGGCGCGCAGCCGGACGGGGAGCGGACCGGCGAGGAGCGGCTGCAGTGCCTGCTGGATGCGCGCCGCGACGCCTGTGCGGGTCGCTTCCGTCGTGCGGGCGTCGTCGGTCAGCGTCACGGGTGCTCCTGGGTCGGGCGGGGCGGCGTGGCGCCGCGGGGTCACGAACGGTATTCGGAGTCGGCCGCGTCGGCGGATGCGGCGTCGGCGTCCGTGGTGACCTCGTCGTCGCCCGGGGTCGGCGCGGGCAGCTCGTCACCGCGTGCACGGCGGCGCTCCCGCGCGGCCTCGGTGAGGATGGCGACGTCGGCGACGAGGTCCGGGCCCAGGTGCTGCGCCCCGATCTCGTCGAGTACCCGCGGGGTCGTCCCGCGGCCCGCGAGCCACACCGGGTGCTTCTCGGCCATCGCCCGCAGGGACTTCGCGTGCCCGCGGAAGGAGGAGGGGCGTCGGGACGCGATGACCACGGCGTCCGGCCGGGTGAGGTCCGCGGCGGAGGAGAGCGAGGCGATCGGGGTGTCCGGGCCGAGGTAGCGGATGCGCCAGCCGGAGCGGCCGAGGAGCACGCCGAAGCTGAGCAGGATGATGTCGTGGAACTCGCCCGGGGGGCAGGCGAGCACGGCCACCGGGCCGGTCCCGAGCCCCCATGTCATGGACAGCGCCCCCAGCCGACGCCGGACCAGGCTCGACGCGAAGTGCTCCTGGGCGATGCCTATCCGGCCGAGCTCCCACTGCTCGCCGACCTTGACGAAGAAGGGGACGAGGACGTCGACGATGGCGCTCTCGACCGAGCGGTCGAGGAAGGCGGTGTCGAGGACGGCGTGTGCGCGGTCCTCGTCGAGCGCGGTCACGGCGTCGAGCAGCTGGGTCACGAGCAGGGGCGGGTCCGCCCGCAGGCCGGAGGTCTCGGAGCGCCCCCGCTCGTCGTCCACCCCGACGGGCTCGTCGAGGCTGCCGGCCCCGGCCCGCTCGGCCGCCAGCACCTGACGGGCCGCCTCCATCGCGCTCACGCCCTGGTCGCGCAGGCCGAGCACTTCGCGGACGCGCCGCTCGTCGTCGGCGCCGTACAGGCGGTAGCCACCGGGGGAGCGGCTGGGGCTGAGGAGGCCGTAGCGCGACTCCCAGGCACGGAGCACGTGCGTACTGACCCCCGTGCGGGCTGCGAGCTCGCCAATCCGCATCGACGGGGAAACCGAACGCCTCATCCACCCACCGTAAAGGTTCGTCACAGTCTTGACAAACCTTTGACGACATCCTGTGAAAGGTTCTACGGTCGTGCCCATGCCTCCCCCCTCCCAGCGGGACCGCAGCCACGGTCCCGAGCGCGTCGCCGTGGTCGGAGCGGGGGTGTCCGGCCTCACCGCCGCACACGTGCTGGCCGCGTCGCACGAGGTCACGCTGTACGAGGCGGAGCCGCGCCTCGGCGGCCACGCGCACACCCACACCGTGCCGACCGCCCGCGGCGACCTCAGGGTCGACAGCGGCTTCATCGTGCACAACGACCGCACCTACCCCCACCTGCGCAGACTCTTCCGCGAGCTCGGCGTCCAGGCGCGCGACACCGAGATGTCGATGAGCATCCGCGACGCCACCAGCGGCCTGGAGTACGCCGGAGGCCGGGGGGTCAAGGGCTTCGTCGCCCGTCCCCGCCAGCTGCTGGACCGCGACTACGTCGGGATGCTCCGCGCGGTGCGCCGCTTCCATCGCCTCGCCACCGAGTTCCTCGCCCGGACCGACGACGAGGACACGACGACCTACGGCGAGTTCGTCCGTGACGCCGGCTTCCCCGGCTCGTTCAGCCGGCTGTACGCCGTGCCCCTCGTGGCGTGCGTCTGGTCCAGCGGCAGCGGCGACGCCCTCGACTACCCGGCCCGCTACCTGTTCCGCTTCCTCGAGCACCACGGCATGCTCAGCATCGGCGACTCCCCGCAGTGGATGACCGTCGTCGGTGGCTCCCGCACGTACGTCGACCTCCTCGCGGCCCGGCTCGCCGACGTCCGCAGCGGCGACGCCGTGGTGTCGGTCGCGCGCACGCCGGACGGCGTCGAGGTCCGCACCGCCGCCGGGAGGCCGGACCGCCACGACAAGGTCGTCCTCGCCACCCACGCCGACGACGCCCTGCGTCTGCTCGCCGACCCCACGCCGGCCGAGAAGGAGGTCCTCGGTGCCTTCCGGTACTCGGCGAACGAGACCGTCCTGCACCGCGACCCCGCGTTCATGCCGCGCGCCCGGCTCGCCCGGTCCTCGTGGAACTACCTCGTCGGGGACGACCCCTCGCGCGGCCCGGTCGTCACCTACTGGATGAACCGGCTCCAGGGCCTGCCCGAGGACGAGCCGTTCTACGTGACGCTCAACGCGACGGACCGGATCGACCCGGCCCGCGTCGTCGCGACGATGCGCTACACCCACCCGCTCTACGACGTGCCCGCGGTCCGGGCGCAGCGCCGCCTGCCGGAGCTCTCGACGGACACGACGACCTTCGCCGGGGCGTACCACGGGTGGGGCTTCCACGAGGATGGCTGCCGCAGCGGCGTCGAGGCCGCCCGGGCGTTCGGGGTCGAGTGGTGACCACCACGGCCGACCTCCCCGACCTGCCGGCGCTCGTCGTCGGACGTGTGCACCACACCCGCCACCGGCCGGTGCGCCACTCGTTCACCCACCGGCACCACCAGTGGCTCGTGGACCTCGACCGGATGCCGCGCCTGCCGCGCTGGCTGCGCCCGTTCGCGACCTTCCGCGGCGAGGACCACCTCGCCGGCAACCCCGGAACGGCCGCGCTCAAGGCCAACGTGCTGCGCGTCCTCGAGCGTGACGGCGTCCCGACGAGCGCCCGTGACCGCGTCGTCATGCTGGCCCACGCCCGCGTCCTCGGGCACGTCTTCGACCCGATGTCGGCCTTCTGGGTCTTCGACCCGGCGGGCGACCTGCGCGCCGTCCTCGTCGAGGTGCACAACACCTACGGCGGTCGGCACGCCTACGTCCTGCGTCCCGACCCGGGTGGCCGGGCCGAGGTCGACAAGGACTTCCACGTCTCCCCGTTCAACGACGTCGAGGGCCGGTACGCCATCCGGCTCTCGCTGTCGCACACCGCGGTCGGGGTCGCCATCCGGCTCCGGGTCGGCGACGAACCCCTCGTGACCGCGACCGTGACGGGCACCCCCACCCCGGCGACGCTGCCGACGGTGGTCCGCACGGTCCTGCGGCACCCGCTGATGCCCCAGCGGGTGAGCGGGCTCATCCGCCTCCACGGTGTCTGGCTGTGGCTGCGGCGGCTGCCCGTGCGCCCCCGCCCCGCGAAAGACCTGGAGAGTGTGCGATGACCGTCGAGACCAACCGGCTCGAGCTGGCGGCCCCGAGCCTCGGGTTCCCCCGGGCGCTGACCCGAGGCGCCGTCGCCAAGGCGATCACCGAGGTCGCCGTGCGGCCCATGCCGGTGCGGATGCGCTACCCCGACGGCACCGTCGTCGGCAGCGGCGGCCCGGACTCGCCCGTGCTCGAGGTCGCCCGGCCACGCGCCCTGTTCCGGCGCCTCGAGGCGCACCCGAAGATCGGCCTCGGCGAGGCCTACATGGCGGGCGACTGGAGCGCGGCCGAGGGCACCGACCTCGCCCAGGCGCTCATGCCCTTCGCGGCGAAGATGGGCGACCTCGTCCCGAAGCCGCTGCTCTCGCTGCGCGGCCTCGTCGACCGCGCCATGCCACGGGCCCAGCGCAACACCCTCGAGGGGTCGCGCTCGAACATCAGCGCCCACTACGACCTCTCCAACGACCTCTTCGCCGCCTTCCTCGACCCGTCGATGTCGTACAGCTCGGCGCTGTTCGACCCGACGCGCCCGCTGGCCGAGCAGGACCTGCACGAGGCGCAGGTCCGCAAGGTCGAGGCCATCCTCGACGCCGCGGACGTGCGCGCCGGCTCCCGGGTCCTGGAGATCGGGACCGGATGGGGCGAGCTCGCCATCCGCGCCGCGGCGCGGGGCGCGACCGTGACGTCGGTGACGCTCTCCGCCGAGCAGCGTGCCCTGGCGCTGGAGCGGATCGCCGCCGCGGGGTACGCGGGCCGCGTGGAGGTGCTGCTCCAGGACTACCGCGAGACCACCGGCGAGTACGACGCGGTCGTCAGCGTCGAGATGATCGAGGCCGTCGGCGAGGAGTACTGGGACACCTACTTCTCGACGATCGACGACCTGCTCGCCCCGGGCGGGGCGGTCGCCATCCAGGCCATCCTCATGGAGCACCACCGCCTGCTGGCCACGAAGGGCTCCTTCGGGTGGATCCAGAAGTACATCTTCCCCGGAGGGCTCATCCCCTCGCTCCAGGCGATCCGCGACGTCACGCGTGAGCACAGCTCGCTGCGGGTAGACCGGGTGCAGGCGTTCGGGGCCGACTACGCAGAGACCCTCCGCCGGTGGCGCGAGACGTTCACGGAGCGCTGGGACGACATCCAGCACCACGGGTTCGACGAGACGTTCCGGCGGATGTGGGAGTTCTACCTCGCGTACTGCGAGGCGGGCTTCGCCACCGGCTACCTGGACGTCGCCCAGATCAGGTTCACCAGAAGGGACGGTCGATGACCACCACGATCGAACGCACGATCCGCACCAGCGCGGCGCCCGACGTCGTCTTCCCCTACCTCGTCGACTTCCGCAACGCGACGGAGTGGGACTACGGGACGGTGTCGTGCGAGCTGGTGTCCGGTGACGGCGGCCCCGGCACGCGGTACAAGAACGTGTCGAAGTTCGCCGGCAACACCGTCGAGCTCGAGTACACGACCGAGCAGGTCGAGGAGCCCGTCTTCGTCATCACCGGCCGCAACGACACCACGGTGAGCCACGACACGATCACGGTGCGGCCGGACGGCACCGGCTCGAGCGTCACCTACCGCGCCGACTTCGAGTTCAGTGGCCCCGCCCGCTTCCTCGGACCGGTCATCACGCCGCTGCTGAACCGCCTCGGCGACAACACGGCCCGCACCCTGCGGGAAGCGCTGGACCGCCTGTGACCGACGGCCGCGGCACCGGTCGCCGAGCGCTCGTCACGGGGGCCACCGGGTACATCGGGTCCCGGTTGGTCCCCGCGCTGCTCGACGCCGGATGGACGGTGCGCGTCCTCACCCGCGACGCCGGGAAGCTCTCCGACCGCCGATGGGTCGAGCAGGCCGAGGTCGTCGAGGGCGACGCCACCTCGCGCACCGATCTCGGCACGGCACTGGACGGCGTCGACGTCGCCTACTACCTGCTGCACTCGATGGACTCCGAGGGCGGCTTCGTCGAGCGGGACCGCGAGATGGCGCGGACCTTCGGTGTCGCCGCGTTCGAGGCCGAGGTCGGCCGCATCGTCTACCTCTCCGGGCTGCACCCGGACGACGGCCCGCTGAGCGACCACCTCGCCTCGCGGGTCGAGGTCGGCGACCTTCTCATGGCGAGCGGCGTGCCGACCGCCGTCCTGCAGGCCGCGATCATCCTCGGCTCGGGCTCGGCGTCCTTCGAGATGCTGCGCCACCTCACGACGCGGCTGCCCGTCATGGTCACCCCGAAGTGGCTCGAGAACCGGATCCAGCCGATCGCCGTGCGCGACGTCCTGCACTACCTCGTCGGCGCCGCCGACCTCCCGCCAGAGGTCAACCGCACCCTCGACATCGGCGGCCCGGAGATCCTCACCTACCGCGAGATGATCGCCCGCTTCGCGCGGCTGTCCGGGCTGATGGCGCGGCGCATCGTCACCGTCCCGGTCCTCACGCCGCGGCTGGCCTCGCAGTGGGTCGGCTTCGTCACGCCGGTGCCGACCGGCCTGGCCAAGCCGCTCGTCGAGAGCCTGCTGCACGAGGTCGTCTGCCAGGAGGACGACATCGACGACCTGGTCGGCGCCCCGCCGGGTGGGGCGCTCGGGTACGACCGCGCCGTCACCGACGCCATCGCCGGCGACCACGTCGACCCGCGGCCCGAGCCCGGCACCGTCGACCCCGCCCGCGTCACCGCGGCCGACCCGGCCTGGGCCGGAGGCGGCAGCGGCTCGGACCCGTGACGGGCCGCGGACGCGGGGGACGGCGGCGATGAAGGTCGTCACCGAGCTGCGGGCTTTCGTCCGGGCGGCCCTCGTCGACCCCGTCCCCCGCGACCACACCGAGCCGGACTGGGCGTTCCGCCGCCGGAGGGTCGTCGCCGTCGTCACGCTGCTCCTCGGTGCCGGCGTCCTCGCGTGGGCGCTGCGGATCGAGCCGGGGGACGCCACGTTCTACGTCGCCACCTTCGCGCTCGCCGGCGTGTGGGCGGTCGGGGCGTTCGCGTCCGGACCGCTTCACCTCGGGCGCGCGCACACCCGCGGCGGGAGCGGCGAGAGCCGGGCGGTCGTGCAGTCGCTCGCGATCGGCGGGATGCTCCTCGCGCTCTTCCTCGCCGGCGCTGTGCTCGTGGCCCAGGTCCCGTTCCTGCGCGACCCGGTGGAGCAGCTGCTCGACCACGCGTCGGTCGGCTCGCTCGCCGTCGTCGCCGCCGTGACCGCCGTGAACGGGGTCGCCGAGGAGCTGTACTTCCGCGGCGCGCTGTACGCGGGCGTCGGCCGCCGGCACGCCGTGGCGGTGACGACCGTGGTCTACGCGCTCGTCACGGCGGCGTCCGGCATCCCGCTGCTCGTGCTCGCCGCGGTGCTCGTGGGTCTCGTCGTCGGCCTCCAGCGACGGGTCACCGGGGGCATCCTCGGCCCGATCGTCACGCACCTCACGTGGTCGCTCGGGATGCTCTTCCTCCTCCCACCCGTGCTCGACCGTCTCTCCTGAGAGGGGACCCATGACCGCCGTCCTCTGGCTGCGCCGGGACCTGCGCCGCCGCGATCATCCCGCCCTGCTCGCCGCCCGGGACGCGGCCGGCGACGGCGACCTCGTCGTCGCGTTCGTCGTCGACCCCCGGTACTGGGACGGCGGCGGGCCGGTGCGCAACGCCTGGCTCGCGGCGAACCTCCGGGCTCTCGACGACGCCCTGGACGGCAACCTCACGCTGCTGCACGGCGACCCACGGCAGGTCGTGCCCGGGCTCGCGTCACGGGTGGGCGCGTCGTCGGTGCACGTGACGCGGGAGACCACCCCCGGCGGGGCGCGCCGCGACGCGGCCGTCGCCGAGGCGCTCGGGAAGGACGACGTCGAGTGGGTCGAGACCGGCACGCCGTACGCCGTCGGGCCGGGGCTAGTCGTCAACGGCTCGGGTGACCCGTACAAGGTCTTCACGCCGTTCGCCAAGGCGTGGCGCCGGCACGGGTGGCCGGAGCCGGCCGCGACCCCGCGCGAGCTGCCGCTGCGACACGCCCGCAACGACGCCGACGCCACCGCGGCGCTGGACGCCGCGCTGTCCGCGTCCGACCTCCCGGAGCTCCCGACGCCCGGCGAGGAGGCGGCACTGCGGCGGTGGCGCGCCTTCCGCGACGACGACCTCGGGGACTACGCCGGGTCGCGCGACGACCCCGCCGCCGACGCCACCTCGCGGATGTCGCCGTACCTCAAGCTCGGTGTCGTGCATCCGCGGACGCTGCTCGCGGAGGTCGCAGACCGCTCCGGGAAGGACGTCGAGACCTTCCGCGACGAGCTCGCCTGGCGGGAGTTCTACGCCGACGTGCTGCACCAGAACCCGAAGAGCGCCTGGCACGACCTCAAGCCGCTCACCGGGATGCGCTACGACGAGCCCGAGGACGCCGTCGAGGCGTGGAAGAGGGGCGAGACGGGCTACCCGGTCGTCGACGCCGGGATGCGCCAGCTGCTCGCCGAGGGCTGGATGCACAACCGGCTGCGGATGATCACCGCGAGCTTCCTCACCAAGGACCTGCACGTGTGGTGGCCGGTCGGGGCGCGGCACTTCCTCGACCACCTGTGCGACGGCGACCTGGCCTCGAACAACCACGGCTGGCAGTGGGTGGCCGGCACGGGGACGGACGCCTCGCCGTACTTCCGGGTCTTCAACCCGGTGACCCAGGGGCAGAAGTTCGACCCGTCCGGCGAGTACGTGCGGCGCTGGGTGCCCGAGCTGCGGCACCTGTCCGGCAAGGCCGCGCACGAGCCGTGGGAGCACGAGGACGGGTACGCGCACGGCTACCCGAAGCGGATCGTCGACCACGCCGAGGAGCGCCGCGAGGCCCTCGACCGCTACGAGCGCACCCGTCGCTGACCCGCGTCCGTCACGGGTAGGATGGGCGACGACGAGGGGAGTACTTCCCAAGTCCGCTCCGGTCAGTACGGACGCCCCAGCGCGTCCCCGGTGCGGCGCCGCGTCCGCGCGGTGAAGGAGACCTCAGGCCCGATCACCGTGCCCTGAGGAGCGTCATGTCATCCCTCCACACCCTTGCCCTGGCCGCCGAGCCGGCCACCAGCGGGAGCTCCGTCGGGACGCCCCTGCTGTGGGGCGTCACCGTCGCGGGCGTCCTCGCCCTCTTCGCCCTCGACTTCGTCCTCACCCGCACCCCGCACGAGGTGTCGATGAAGGAGGCGGCCGGCTGGTCGGCGTTCTACATCGCCCTGCCGCTGGCCTTCGGCGTCTTCGTGTGGACGCAGCACGGCGGCGACCGCGGCCTGGAGTACTACACCGGCTACCTCGTCGAGAAGTCGCTGTCGGTCGACAACCTCTTCGTCTTCATGCTCCTGCTCGCGGCCTTCGCCGTCCCGCCGGAGCTCAAGCAGCGGGTGCTGCTCATCGGTGTCGCGGGGGCGCTCGTCCTGCGCGGAGTCTTCATCGCGGTCGGCGCCCAGCTGATCGCGATGTTCTCGTGGACCTTCCTCCTCTTCGGCGTCATCCTGCTCGCGACCGCCGTCAAGGTGCTCAAGGACGCCATGTCGCACGAGGCCCACGCCGTCGACATCGGGTCGCTGCGCACGGTCGCGCTGCTGCGCCGCTTCTTCCCCGTCGTCGACGACTACCGCGGCCCGCGGATGACCGTCGTCGAGGGCGGCCGCCGCGCGCTCACCCCGTTCGCGCTCGTCGCCGTCGCGATCCTCGGGACGGACATCGTCTTCGCCGTCGACTCCGTGCCGGCGGTCTTCGGGATCACCGGTGACGCATACCTCGTCTTCGCCACGAACGCCTTCGCCCTCCTCGGCCTGCGCGCGCTGTACTTCGTCCTCGAGGGGCTTCTCGGGGCGCTGGCGCACCTCGGCTTCGGGCTGGGCGCCATCCTCGCGTTCATCGGGGTCAAGCTCGTCCTGCACTGGGCGCACGGCATCTGGCCCGCGACCCCGGAGGTCCCGACCCTCGCCTCGCTCGTGGTCATCGTCGGCATCCTCGCGCTCGTCACGGTCACCAGCCTCGTCGCGAACCGGCGTGCCCGGGAGGCCGGTTCGGACGGCCCCGCCGAGCGACCCGGCGCGGTCGGCTCGGACCGCCCCCGAGGGCGCCGCTAGGTTGGGGACGTGACCGACTCCCCGCCGTCCCGTGCCGTGACCGGCACGGTCTGCTCGGCGGAGGTGCTCGACGAGGGCGCGCTCGTCCTGCGGTGGCAGCCTGCCGGCCACGAGCCGGTGCTCTTCGTCCATCCGACGGTCGGGCCCCGCAGCGGACGGCCCCCGCACGCCGGCGTGCCGGTCTGCTGGCCGTGGTTCGGGCCCGGCCGGGCCGGTGGCGCGCCGTACGGCCACGGGTTCGCCCGGGGCGCCGTGTGGTCGCTCGTCGAGGAGACGCAGCGCGGCGACGCGACCGTCCTGCGGCACCGTCTCACCGAGGCGGACGCCACCGACCCCTTCTGGCCGCATCCCTACGTCCTCGAGCTCACCGCCCACCTCGGTGCTGACCTGGGGCTCGAGCTCGCGACGACGAACACCGGCGACGCCCCCGTGGTCGTCGAGGAGGCGCTGCACGCCTACCTCGCCGTCGGCGACGTGCGCCGGGTGGTGGTCTCCGGGCTCGACGGCGCCCCCTTCCACGACAAGGTCACGGGCACCGACCACGTCCAGGAGGGCGACCTCGTGCTCACCGGCGAGACCGACCGCGTCCATCGCGGCACGCGGCCGGTCACCGTGACCGACCCCGTCCTCGGCCGGCGCCTGCACGTCGAGACCGATGGCGCCGCGAACCGCGTCGTGTGGAACCCGTGGGCCGAGAAGGCCGCCGCGATCGACGACGTCGGCGACCACTGGCACCGCTTCGTCTGCGTCGAGGGCGCGAACGTGCTCGCGGACGCGGTCACCCTCCCGCCCGGGGCGACGCACACCCTCACCTACCGCCTCACCGTGGAGGACCTGTGACGAGCTGGCTCGACACCCCCGCACACCGGACGTGGCTGCAGCGCGGACTCGCCGACGTGCTGACGTTCGCCCTGGGCTCGGTCCGGGCCGACGGCGGGTTCCACTACCTCGACGCGGAGGGCCGCCCGGTGCCCGGTCGTGGGCCGGAGCTGTTCCTCACGGCACGGATGGCGTACGTGGCCGCGCTCGGTGTCCGGCACGGGGTCCCCGGCTCCGGGGAGCTGCTCGACCACGCGATGTCCTCGCTCTCGGGGCTGCACGCCGACCCGGTGCACGGCGGATGGCTCAGCGAGCCCGGGACCGAGACGCGGAAGATGACGTACGACCACGTGCACGTCGGGATGGCCGCGGCGACGGCGGCGAGCGTGGGGCATCCGGGGGCGAGCGCCCTGCTCGAGCAGGTGGCCGAGGTCGTCGACACCCGCCTCTGGGACGCTTCCACCGAGACGCTGCGCGAGTCGTTCGCTCCGGACTGGTCCGACCCGGAGGACTACCGCGGCGCCAACGCGAACATGCACGGCCTCGAGGCGATGCTCGCGATGGGCGACGCCACCGGAGACGCCGTCTGGCACCGCCGGGGGCTCGCCATCGCCGACCGGCTCGTCAACGCGGCCGCCCGGGAGCACGGATGGCTGCTGCCCGAGCACTTCACGTCCGACTGGCGGGTGCTCCTCGACTACAACCGGGACGAGCCGCTGCATCCGTTCCGCCCGTACGGCGCGACCTTCGGGCACTCGCTGGAGTGGGCGCGTTTCCTGCTCCTGCTCGACGCCTCCCCGCTGGTCGAGTCGCCGTCCTGGCTCGTCGAGGGGGCCGAGCAGCTGACCCGCCGGGCCCTCGACGGCGGATGGGGCCTCGACGGCCGCCCGGGCCTGGTCTACACGGTGGACTGGGACGGCACGCCGGTGGCCGACGTCCGGCTGCACTGGCCGGTCTGCGAGGGCATCCAGACCAGCGCGGTGCTGCTCCGGCGCACCGGTGACCCGCACTGGGAGGCCTGGTACCGCCGGCTGTGGGACCACGCGGCGCGCTACTTCGTCGACGAGCGCGGCACGTGGCGCAACGAGCTCGACGACGCGATGGCCGAGGGCGGCCGGATCTGGCCCGGACGCCCGGACGTCTACCACTGCGGCGGTGCGCTGGTCACCCCGCTGGAGGCCTGAACCGACGCCGCGCTGCGCTCGGCCGGGTGCGGAGGTCGCACGGCGCCGGGCCTGGCGACCCGTCAGCCGCCGGACGCGCCGCGGACGAACTCGGCGATGTCGGCGCTCTGCCGGGCGCGGGTCTCGTCGTGGACGTACATCATGTGGCCCGCCGGGTAGTAGCGGTGCTCGATGTTCGCGGAGAGCTCGGGCGGCAGGCCCATCCGCGAGAACGTCTCGCGCGCGGCGAAGTACGGCGTCGCCCCGTCGTGCCATCCGTAGGCCACGTGCACCTTGAGGTCGGGGTTGGCGCGCATCGCCTGCGCCAGCCGCCCGGTGACGTCGACCGACCGGCCCTCGAACTCGCTGTAGGACCACTCCTCGTGAGCGGCCATGGACAGCTGCTCGTAGGGGAGGTCGCTCTCGTAGCCGAGCTCGGTGCGGACGTAGTGGTGCCAGGCCGCGACGTAGGGCCCGACGATGGCGTCCATGCTGGGGTCGGCGTCCATCCGCTCGGCGACGGCGTTGCCGGCCGGGCCGGTGAAGCGGCCGTCGAGCCGGCCCACGACGCGGCGCTGCCGGCGGAGGAGCTCGACGAAGAAGTGCAGGTGCTCGACGCGCAGGTCGCTGAGGTCGACGTACTCCTCGCTGAGGCCGGTGAGTCGGGCGACGGTGCTGACCGCCTCGGCGCGCTCGTCGGCGGTCAGCCGGTCGCCGCGGGACAGCACCCACGGGTAGGTGCGCTCGGCATACCCCTCGGCCTCGGCCAGGACGTCCTCGAACGGCCGGTCGCCGTGCAGGCCGTGGTGGTGGGCGATCGCGGCGTACGTGGGGAGGAAGCCGACGTAGCCGCGGTCCTCGGGCTCGTGCAGGCCGATGGAGCCGAGGTCGAGCACGCTCGAGACGAGGACGACGCCGTTGAGGTACATCCCCCGGCGGGTCTGCAGGTGCTCGGCCACCGCGGCGGCGCGCACCGTCCCGTAGGACTCGCCGGCGACGAACTTCGGTGAGAGCCAGCGGTCGTTGCGGGTGGTCCACAGGCGGATGACCTCGGCGACGCTCTCGACGTCCCCGGTGAACCCGTGGAACGGCTTCGCCTTGCCGCCCTGGACCGCTCGCGAGTAGCCGGTGGAGACGGGGTCGATGAAGACGAGGTCGGTGGTCGCGAGCACAGTGTCGAGGTTGTCGGCGAGCCCGTACGGCGGGGTCTGCAGCGCACCGACGTCGCCGGACACCGCCCGGCGCGGGCCCAGCAGGCCGAGGTGCAGCCAGATCGAGCTCGACCCCGGGCCGCCGTTGAACGCGAACATCACCGGCCGCTCGGTGTCGGCGTGCGGCTCGACGACGTACGAGGTGAGGAAGACCTCCGCCTTCGGCTGGTGCCCGGTGAAGACGCCGTCCTCGTGGACCTCCTCGCGCAGCACCATCCGGCCGGTCGTGGCCGTGTACGCGAGGCGCTTGCGCCCGAGACGCAGGACGTGGTCGGTGGTGACGAAGTCGTCGGTGGGCGGGGCGGGCGCGGTCTCGGTGTCCTTGTGGTCCGCGGAGGGACGGTGCGGGTGGTCGGACGCCGGGTGGTCGGTCATGTCCCGACCCTAGCCGCGTCAGAACAGGCCGAGGCCCTCGGCGATGAGCAGCAGCCCGAAGGCCGCGAAGAGCGCCGCGGCGCCGATCCTGATGGCCTTCTCCGGCAGCGTGCGCCCGAGTACGGCACCGACGCCGATGGCGAGGGCGTCCGCCGCGACCATCCCGACGGTCGAGCCGATCCAGGTGCCGAGCCAGCCCTCCTGGGTGGCGAGCGTGATCGTCGCGAGCATCGTCTTGTCGCCGAGCTCCGCGAGAAAGAACGCCGAGCCGACAGCGACGAGCGCGGTGCCGGTGCTGCGCCGGGCCTTGTCGGCCTCGTCGTCGGTGAGCTCGTCGCCGCGCAGCGTCCAGGCGGCGAAGCCGAGGAAAGCGACGCCGGCGACGATGCCGATGACGCCCTGGTAGCTCTCGAAGGCCGTCCCGACCCACGCGCCGATGCCGACCGAGACGAGGTGGACGACGGCCGTGGCGGCGGTGATCGCGACGAGCACGTCCCGGACGCGGTACCGGGTGGCGAAGGTCATCGCCATGAGCTGGGACTTGTCACCGAGCTCGGCGACGAAGATCACCGCGGTGCTGAGCAGGAACGCGTACACGGGATGGTGGGGTCCTCGCACGGGGAGCTGTCGGCCGAGGGTCACGCTACCCAGCGGTCTCGGGTCGTGACCCGGCGGTCTCCGGCCGTGCTGAAGGGCCCGAGGCGTTCCCCGGGACCTGAGCGGCTCGGCGCTCCCGATGCCGGATCGTCGACGGGCGGGATACATCCGCGCCTGCCGGTCCGCGTCGCGCCGTACGGACCTGCGCGGGTCGCCAGTTCGGTGTATCCCGCCCGTCGTTGCGGTCCGATGCGGTGCAGGGCAGGGTGGACGAGGCCACGGCATAGAGGGGGTGGCCGGGCGTGTTCCATCCATCGACCGTCAACGACCCGCCGGAGGTTGCGCATGTCCGAGCCCACCAGCCCGTCCGTCCGTCCGCGCGAGTGGCGGCTCGTCTCCCGTCCGCACGGCGTGCCGACCGCCGATGACGTCGAGCTCGTCCCGAGCGAGGTCCCCGAGGTGGGGGACGGCCAGCTGAGGGTCCGCAACGTCGTGATGTCCGTCGACCCGTACATGCGCGGTCGGATGAGCGACGCGAAGTCCTACGCCGAGCCGTACGTGCTCGGTGAGGCGATGCACGGCGGCGCCGTCGGTGTCGTCGAGGAGTCGCACGCCGAGAGGTTCGCGGCCGGCGACCACGTCCTGCACGGGCTCGGCTGGCGCGAGGTGGCGGTCCTGGACGGCTCGTCCGCGCGGGTCGTGGACGTCGACGCCGCACCGGCCTCCGCGTAC
Organism: Phycicoccus sp. CSK15P-2; assembly: GCF_016888005.1. Taxonomy (GTDB): domain Bacteria; phylum Actinomycetota; class Actinomycetes; order Actinomycetales; family Dermatophilaceae; genus Phycicoccus. The sequence goes on from NZ_JAFDVE010000003.1 coordinate 130,192, forward strand.
CTCGGGGTGCTCGGGATGACCGGTCTCACCGCGTACGCCGGGCTCACCCGGGTCGCGGCGATGGAGGAGGGCGACGTCGTGTTCGTCTCGGGTGCTGCCGGAGCCGTGGGCGGCGCGGTCGGCCAGATCGCCAAGGCGCTGGGTGCGTCGCGGGTCGTCGGCTCGGCGGGGTCGCCGGAGAAGGTGCGTCACCTGACCGAGGACCTGGGCTTCGACGCGGCCTTCTCGTACCGGGACGGCCCGGTGCGGCGGTCGCTGCGAGAGACGGCGCCGGACGGCATCGACGTCTACTTCGACAACGTGGGCGGCGAGCACCTGGAGGCCGCGGTGGGGTCGCTGCGGCTGAACGGACGCGTCGCGGTCTGCGGGATGATCTCGGTCTACAACGACACCGAGCCGGCGCCGGGGCCGCGCAACCTGTCCAGGCTCATCCAGACGCGTGGGCGCATCGAGGGCTTCCTCGTCGGTGACCACTACGACCTGGCGCGCGAGTACTTCGGCCGGGCGGCGGGCTGGCTGGCCGACGGGACGCTGTCGCTGCGGGAGACCTCGGTCGACGGGTTCGAGAACGCCTTCGACGCCTTCCTCGGTGTCCTCGGCGGGGACAACACCGGGAAGATGGTCGTCCGCCTCTGACATCGGGCGGATGCTCCCTCAGCCGGCCGACCAGGAATGTGCGGTCGGGGCCGCTTCTGGCGCAGAACCGTCCTGCGACGAGTAGTCCGTCGACGACAGGCTCTCGGCGGTGCCAGGCTCGGTGACCTCGGCTTCCGTGGGGGTCGGCCTGATCCTGGGGGGTGGTGCCGACCAGACCTTGAGGTCGTCGAGGACCGACTCGTAGAAGGCATCCACGCCGGAGAGGACGGAGTCGATGAACGCGCCTCGACCGCGGCCCCTCTTGGTACCCATCGGGGTCGACATCGCGACCCGGAAGCTGCGGATCTCCTTCGATGCGTCGAGGACGAGGCAGGCCGGGTCCTCTCGCACCGCACGCAGCAGCTCTGCGGATGTCGCGCCCCGCGAGTGCGCGATGGCGCACTCGACACGGATGGTGTCGGGTGCGTTCTTGAGCTGACGGACGAGCCAGTTGACCCGGGTCGTCGAACGCCCTTCGCGGGGGGCGTCCAGGTCCGCGTGACACGTGACCTGGCCGGCACGCAGGTCCGCGGTCACGGTGAGGTGTGCCGCGGCGTCGGGGATGCGGATCGACCCGCTGAGCTGACCGCTGGACACGAGCTGCTCGGTGAGGGCGGCGGCGCGCACCCCGGGGTCGGCGGACTCCTTGCGGGTGAGGACCGGAACCACCTCGGTCCCGAGCCGACGGCCCAGCGCCAGGCTGGCAAAGCGTAGAAGGGCATCGAACCGCGAGACGACCATGCGGATGCCCTGGTCGTTCGTGCGCAGCGTGCCGGCACCGACAGAGTCGCGGATCGATGTCCAGGAATCGCCCATGTCGTCGAACTCGAGTGCGCCGCTGCGTTTGTGCTCGAGGTATCGGATGAGCTCGCCCAGGATCCAGGCCTGGTCGGGGTCCGCGACCCCACGGAACTCCTTCTGCATGACGGCTTCGGTGAGCACCTGGGACCACGAGAGATGGTGGAGCTCGACCTTGCGCAGCTTCCGGCCGTCGATCTTCGTCGGGTGTTGGCCGGCAATCGCGGGGATCTCGTTGCTGATGGTGATGACTGCGTCGAACCCCTCGGTCCTCGCGATCTCCAGGTAGCTTTCCAGCTGCTCGGTCGTCAGTGCATTGCTGCCCGTCTTGACCTCGACAAGTGATGTCCACGAGCGCGTTCCGCGGGAGACGCGGATGAGGCCGTCAGGGAAGTAGCGCTTCTCGCCATGGACGAACGGGACCTCGATGTAGCACTCGACAGTCCCGGCGGGAGCGCCGAGAGGTTTGAGGAGTGCGCGGTTGAACTCCTTGACCGCGCTGAGAACCGCGAGGAGAGCCGAGGTGGCGCGGCGTTCCTGTTCTTCGGCGCCGTTGATCCCGGATGTAGGAATCAGGCGTGCTTCGTGCCACGACTGTTCGGCCATGTCGCAACCCCTCAGGCGTCGGTGCCCTGCGTTCAGCACCGTACCCGGTTATGCATCCGCTGTACCCCGGATCACTGGGGTGGTGGTTCGCGATGCCAGGAGGCTGGCGAGCGGGACTTCGCGCAGATCAGCGTGTGTCTCAGCCGGCGAAGGCACGGACGAAGCGACCAGGTGGTATGCCGAGGTAGCGGCGGAAGTGACGCGTCAGGTGGGCCTGGTCGAAGAAGCCGGAGTCGGCCGCTGCATCCGCGACGCTCACGCCGTCGAGCAGCCTCCGGCGGGCGATCTCGAGGCGGCGGCCGACGAGGTACCGGTGGGGCGTCATGCCTACCTCGCGCTGGAACGCCCGCACGAGTGCCGCAGGGGTGGAGTCGAGCTCGGCGGCGGCCTCGGCGAGAGTAACCCCGGTGACGGCGCGCTCGTCGAGGATGGCCCGCAGCCGGGAGACACGCCCGGCTTCCCGGCGCAGTGGTGTCGGGGCCGGGCCACCCCAGCGCGCTACGAGCCGCCCGGCGAGCAGGGTGAGGCGCTCCTCGGCGTCGGTCGTGTCGACCCCGGTGGCCGCGGTGAGCAGCGCCGTGTGGAGGTCGCTCACCTCCCGGACCAGGTCCCGGTCACCGTCGAGCGGGGTGGTGAGCACACGGTCGAGGGGCACGCTCGCGAGGACGTCGGGGGCGAGGTAGACGACGCGCTTGCGGAAGCCTGCGTCCGACGCCGCGGCGCCGTCGTGCGGCACGTGCGGCGGCAGGAGGGTGACGGCGGCCTGCGGCGCCAGCTGCTCTCGACGGTCGAGGTGGTAGACGACCGCCCCCTGGTCGACGACCATGAGCGTCCACGCGTCGTGGGTGTGCAGCGGGTAGGCGTGCGAGCGGGCCGGGAAGTGCGCGCGGAGCACCTCCCGAACCCCCGGCACGGCTGGGCGCGCCGGCCGGAGGACGGGGGCGTCGGGCATGTCAAGAACGTACAAGCCCAAGTGGGGTGCTCGCCCCGACGATGGGTGGATGAGCGACCTCCTCGTGCCCCCCTTCGCCACCAAGATCGCGGTCGTCGTCCGCGACGACCTGCAGTCCTGGCAGCGGCTGAACGTCACAGCCTTCCTGGCCAGCGGGATCGCGGCGGTCCTGCCCGAGCTCGTCGGCGAGCCGTACCGCGACGCGGACGGCACCGGTTACCTGCCGCTCCTCGGCATGCCCGTGCTCGTATTCGAGGGCCCGGGTGCCGTGCTGACGGCGGCCCGGGATCGGGCGCTCGGCCGAGGGCTGCCGCTCGCGGTCTTCACGTCCGAGATGTTCTCCACCGGGCATGACGCGGCGAACCGCGGTGTGGTGGCAGACGTGCCGGGCGCCGACCTCGACCTCGTGGGGCTGGCCCTGCACGGCCCGCGAAACGCCGTCGACAAGGTGGTCAAGGGCACGCGGATGCATCCCTGACGCCGGAGTGCGGGTCACCGGCCGCGCAGGACGTCGTGGAGCTGTCGGCACGCGTCGGCGATCGCTGCCTCGGCCGCCGGTTGCACCGCCGCAGGAGTGGAGGACTCGGTGAGCACCGACACGAGGATGCAGTGTCCGTCCGCGTGCTCGACGACGCCGACCTCGTGCCTGAGGTTGAGGACCGTCCCGGTCTTGGAGGCCCAGACGGCCGAGTCCGACGCGAAGTCCGGCCAGAGCCGCTGATGGTGGACGTTGCCCGACAGGAGCTCGCGCATCCGCCCGCGGACCCGGGGGTGCACGGGGCCGGTCTCGGACCAGATCCCCTCCATCAGGTGCGCCATGGACCGGGCCGTGCCCGTGTTCGCGCGGGCGACGTCGAGCTGGCGGACCCAGTGCCCGGAGCTGGACGTCCGGCCCGTGGTGGCGAGCACCTGCGACGGCGGGGCGTCGCGGCCCTCGACCCGGGGGACGTCGCCCAGCTCCTCCAGCCCGTGGCGGACGTGGATCCCGTGGAGCCCGTGCTCCGCGAGCCAGGCCGTCACCGCGGCAGGGGGGTACCGGTCGAAGAGGACGTCGGCGGCGATGTTGTCGCTCAGGCACACGGCGAGGTACACGAGGTCCTCGAGGGAGACGGTCGCCTCGTGCCGGAAGCGGCTCAGCCCCGGCCCGCTCCGGCCGCCGGCAGGCGCCGGGACGCGCACCTGCTCGGCCGGGTCCAGGTCGCCCCGTCGGAACGCGTCGAGGACCGCCAGCGCCAGGGGCACCTTGACGAGCGAGGCCAGGGGCATCTCGCGGTCCGGGGCGTGCCGGATCTCGGACCGGGTGTCGAGGTCGCGGACCACGAGGGAGGCGCTCAGGCCGGCCGCGTCGAGCTGCCGTTCCACCCGGGCGAGGACGCGGGCGGCGCCCTCGGGTGCAGGTCCTGAGCCGGGCGGCGTCACGGCGCGCCCGCCGTCCCGGCCGCGGGGGATACGGCGCCGAGGAGGTCCTGGAGGATGGGCCCGAGCGCCGGGGCGACGGTGCCGAGCCGCGGGTCGCTTCCCGCCAGCCGGTACCCGCGGGACAGTGCCGGGCGGAGCGGTGACCAGGAGAGGCCGAGACGTCGCGCCTCGGCGGCAGAGGTCACCAGGCGGTCGTTGCTGCCCAGGACGCGGGCGAGCGCCTGGGCCGGGTGTCCTGCCACGGCCACCTGCGAAGGGGCGAGCCCGACCGCTGCCGCGGCGGCCTCGAGCGGGTCGCGCACGTGGGGGGCATCGTCCTCGGGCAGGACCCACACGGTCGGCCGGCGGGAACCGCCACCACGACCGGTGCGCAGCTGCTCGAGGCGGGCCGTGGCCGGGCCGTCCACCGCGGATGCGAGACCGAGCGGGATGCGCCACGTGCCTGCCTCCGCCACGCAGGGGAGCAGGGCGACCCGGCTGCCGGTCTCCAGGGCGGCTCGCCGGTGGTCGGGCGCCGCCGACGAGACGTCGAGGTCGACCCCGGCGTCCTGCGCCGCGAGACACAGGTCGGCGAGGTCGGCGATCTGCCAGTGGTCCGGGACCAGGAGCTCGACCGGCTCCGAGAGCGCCGCGTCGGCGATCGCGTCGATGCGCTGAGCCACCTCGAGGAGACGACGCACCTCGGGGAGCAGCCGCAGTCCCACGGGTGTCACGGTGAGCCGACGGTGTGAGCGGTCCACCAGCTGCGTCCCGAGGTGGCGTTCGAGGGCGCCGACCCGTCGGCTGGCGGCCGACTGTGACAGGCCGGCGGCCTGCGCACCCGTCGTGAAGCTCGAGCGCTCGGCCACGTGGAGGAACGCGTGCGCTGCCGCGACGAGGTCCATGAGGCGGATGGTATGCGCTGGTCGCATGAGACCTGCGACTGGTGACTTGGACTGCATGCGCACCGCCGCCGGACAGTGGACCGCATGGACATCACATCGACTCACCTGCGTGCTGTCGGCTGGGGCCTCGCGACCGCCGCCCTCGCCGCCGCCTCGGCCACGGCCGTGTCGCCCGTCGCCTCGTCCGGCACGCCTGCGCCGACGACCTCGTCAGCCACCGGCGCCGCGCCCGGCCCCGGCTCGGACGGCGTGCGTCGTGAGCTGCGGGCGCTCGAGCGGGAGCGGGGTGCGCGGCTGGGCGTGTTCGCCGTCGACACCGGCTCCGGGCGGACTGTCGCCTACCGCGCCGACGAACGCTTCGCCATGGCGTCCACGGTGAAGGTGCCGGTGGCAGCGACCGTCCTCGAGAACCTGTCGACGCTCGAGCTGGAGCGGCGCGTGTTCTGGACGGAGGAGGACCTCGTCGCCTACTCGCCCGTGACCGAGACGTTCATCGCCGACGGGATGACGGTCCGGCAGCTCGTCGACGCGGCACTGACCCAGAGCGACAACACCGCCGCCAACCTGCTCTTCGAGATCGCGGGGGGCCCGGCGGCGGTCGACAGACGTCTGGCCCGGCTGGGCGACGACGTGACCTCCGTGGACCGCGTCGAGCCCGAGCTCAACGACTGGCGGCCGGGCGAGACGCGTGACACGAGCACTCCGCGCGCCCTGGCCGGCACGCTCGGGCGGCTCACCCTGGGCGGGGTCCTCGACGAGGAGGACGAGTGGATCCTCAACGACGAGCTCGGTGACAGCCTGACCGGGGCCGGGCTCGTCCGCGCCGGCGTGCCGGAGGGGTGGCCGGTCGGGGACAAGAGCGGCACGGCCTCGTACGGCACCCGCAACGACGTCGCGGTGGTGCGCCCGCCCGGCGAGGCCCCGTGGCTGGTCGTCGTGATGACGTCCCACGCCGAGGCCGACGCGGAGACCGACAACGAGCTCGTGGCCCGGGCGTCCGCCATCGTCACGGAGGCGCTCACGGCCGACGCCCCCGCTCGCTGAGGCGGGACGGTGCCGGGCCCGGCTCGGGTCCACGGCGAGCGCGGCGAGGGTGCCCTCGTGGGTGACGACCACGTGGAGCGCGGGTCAGCGGCCAGGAGGCTCCCAGCGGCCGTCGGGGCGGATCGCCGTCGTGATGCGCCGGCTGATCTCGCGCAGCTGGCGCGTCTGGGCCGCGGTGAGCGGGTCGAAGACCAGCCGGGTGACGGCCTCCACGTGCCCGGGGGAGGCGTCGGCCACCTTCCGTCGGCCGGACGCCGTGAGCGTCGCCCGGGTGTAGCGGCCGTCGTCCGGGTCGGTGGAGCGGTGGACCCAGCCCTTGCCCTCGAGTCGGGTCACCGCCCGGGACAGCCGCGACAGCGTGCTGTTGGCGTGGTCGGCGAGGGTGCTCAGCCGCAGGGTCGAGTCGGTGGCGTGGGACAGGGCGAAGAGGACGCCGAACTCGAAGTGGCTGAGCCCGGCGTCGCGCTGGAGCTGGGCGTCGAGGGCGCCGGGCAGCCACTCCAGGAGCGTCGCGACGCTGCTCCAGGTGGCGAGCTGCTCCTCCCCGAATCCGGCTGAGGTCGTGGTGCGCGACATGCGGCGATGCTACGTGAGCCGCGGCTGGAGCGACTTGACCGAGCAAGCATCTCGATGTGACGATTCACTTGCCTGAGCAAGTCATATCGACGGTGGAGGACGCGAGAGATGGACGTACGGCTGGACGGGAAGCGGGCCTTCGTCAGCGGGTCGACCCAGGGGATCGGGTTCGCGGTCGCCCGCGCGATGCTCGCCTCCGGGGCGGCCGTGACCGTCAACGGGCGGAGCCGGGCCCGCGTGGAGGAGGCGGTCGAGCGACTGCGGGTGGCGGTGCCGGACGGCGAGGTGTCGGGGGTCGCGGCCGACGTCGCGGACCCGAAGAGCGTCGACGCACTGATGCGGGGCCTGGGTCCGGTCGACATCCTGGTCAACAACGTCGGGATGTTCGGGGTCGCGCCCTTCGGTGACGTCACGGACGACGAGTGGCAGGCGTACTTCGACGTCAACGTGATGAGCGGGGTGCGCCTCAGCCGGCACGTCCTTGACGCGATGCTCGGCGCGGGGTGGGGTCGGGTGGTGTTCGTGGCCAGCGAGTCCGGTGTCGACGTGCCCGGTGACATGATCCCGTACGGCGCCAGCAAGGCGGCGATGCTGGCGGTGGCCAACGGTCTCGCCAAGCTCACCCGCGGCACCCAGGTGACCGTCAACAGCATCCTCGGCGGGCCGACGTACTCCGACGGTGTCGCCGCGGTCGTGTCCGGGATCGCCGCGGCGCAGGACGTCCCGGAGGAGGAGCTCAAGCAGGGCATCATCGCGGGGCGCGGGACCTCGCTCCTGCAGCGGTTCATCGAGCCGGACGAGATCGCGGACCTGGTCGTCTACCTGTCCAGCCCTCGGTCGTCGGCCACCAACGGGGCTGCCCTGCGGGCGGACGGTGGAGTGCTGACGACCCTGCTGTGAGTCGGGGGTGTGGCTGCAGGGGCCTGGTGCGGGAAGGCCGTGTCAGGCGGACTCCGGCAGGGTGAGCGAGTTCAGCGCGGCGAGTAGCCCCGCCTCCGACATCTCGCCGGCCTCGGCCTCGCGGACGATCGGCCCGCTGCGCATGAGCAGCACCCGGTCGCACAGCTCGGCGAGCTCGAGCATGTCGGTGGAGCAGACGACCACGGAGGACCCGCCGGCCGCGAGCCGCCGGACGATGGCGTGCAGCTCGGCCCGTGCCCCGACGTCCACCCCGCGGGTGGGGTCGTCCAAGAGGAAGAGAGTCGGCTCGAGCTGGAGCCACTTGGCGAGGACGACCTTCTGCTGGTTCCCGCCCGACAGGGAGGAGACGGTCGTGTCCACGTCGCCGCGGATGGGCAGCTCGTCGACCGCGTGCTGCCAAGCGCAACCATCGGCGTGGCGCAGTCAGGGTCCAAGTGCCCCGATGGGGACAACGACGACACCGTCCTCACGCGTGTAGCCGTACCCGCCGGTGGCGGTGATGACTCCCAGCACGGCTGGTTCGCCTACCTTGGCAGTATCGACTTTGGTCGCGAACTTGAGGAGCCCGATCGCCGCGTCGTCGATGGCCTTCTCGCCACCCAGTTTGACTTCGAATGCACCCCATGCGCCGTCCCGCGCCTGGACGATGAGGTCGACCTCGAGTGAGTCGCTGTCTCGGTAGTGATGGATGGTCGCGTCCAGAGTGGTGGCATAAACGCGCGCGTCTCTGACAACCAAGGACTCGAAGAGCAGGCCGAGATAGTTCAAGTCGTCCAGAAGGCGTTGAGGGCCTGCGCCGACGGCTGCTGCTGCCAAGGAGGGGTCGATGAGGTGCGTTCGGCTCGCCGTCCGCAGAGTGGCGCGAGAGCGCAGATGAGTGCTCCACGGTGGCTGTTCCTCCAGGATGAGCAGCCGCCTGAGTGCTTCTAGGAAGTCGTAGACGGTGGTTCTGGCGAGGGTGCCCTCCTCGCCTTCGACCTCAGCCGCGAGTCTGGCGACCTTCTGCTCCATGGCGATGTTGCGAGCCAGTGCCTGGATGAGCCGTTGGACCAGAGTCGGACTGCGGCGGATTCCGTCGAGTCGAGAAATGTCGACTTCGGCGACGGTGCGCACGTAGTCCGCGTTGGCTTGGGCGGCAGCCCGCAAGGGCAGCGGCAGGTTGAGTGGCCAACCTCCCCGGACGATGAGCTTCGCAACATCGGGAAGAGTCAGGCCGGCTGTGGCGGTCGGCCGTTCGCCGGCGAGAAGCGCCGTGAAGGACATTGCTCCACTGGAGTGCCCGCTTTCGAACAAACTCATGGGTCGCATGATGAGGCGGGCGAAGCGGCCCGCGCCGGTGTGGCGTCTGGTGTCGTCCTCTGGCACCGCTGATCCCGTGAGGACGTATTGACCGGGAGTTGCGCGCCGGTTCACCTCGCTGCGGACGTGGTTCCAGACGCGGGTGGCTTCGAGCTGCCATTCGTCGACGAGTTGGGGCGGCTTACCGTTGAGCACGAGGGACGGATCGATCCGGAGTGCTTCCAATGCGCCGTGATCGGTGTCGAGGTAGACCTGGCTAGTGGTGAACTGTTCACCCGTGAAGGTCTTGCCGCAGGCCTTGGGTCCTTCGATGAGGACCGCCCCCGCGGACTCCAAGCGCAGCTTCAAGACGTCGTCAAGGACTCGCGGCCGATAGTGGCCTGCTGGCTCGTTCGACTTGTTCACCACCGCAGACTACACTCTGCGACACTTCTGGGAGTCACTATATGGGATCCACAGACTCCACTCTGAGTGCTCACGAGGCTACACTTCAGTTACTGTCAACCAAGAGCCGATCGCCTACGGGCGTCCGGACGTCATCAGTGCCTTGCTCGTGGGGCTCATGGCCGCGCGAGATCTTCAGGGCACCTTGGCGCGGCTCACGCCTGGGGTTGACGCTGGATGAAGTCGGCCATGCCCGGAACCGTGAAGGCGACGACACCGTGCTCCGGTGCGTAGATCAACCCTTTGGCGATGAGGCTGGCTCTGGCGGGGCCGAGGCTGGTCACCTTTCGGCCCAGGCGGCTGGCGACCTCACCGGAGGAGGATCCGGCGTCGCCGTCGGCAGCCATCGCGCGGAGGTACTGCTGTTCCGCCTTGGTGGCCCTGTCCCATCGAGCACGGAAGAACCCGTTGTCGAGGGCGGCCCGGCCGCGCGCAGCACCGACTTGTGCGTCGGTCTCGGTGAGGTCAGGTCCTGGGGCGTAGTTCCACGTCTCTTGGCCGAACTGTTGCAGGAAGTAGGGGTAGCCCCGGGTCTCGCCGACCACGAGGGTCACGGCTTCGGGGGTCCACTCGGCCCCCTCGGCGACCGCCGGCACGGTAAGAGCCTGGCGGGCGAGATCGTCAGGAAGGTGTTCGATGCGTTCGAAGACGAAGAGTCGCTCGGAGTACGACTTCGCCTCGGCCAACACGCGAGGCAGGCTCGGAAGTCCGGCCAGGGCGAACAGGAGTCGCCAGCCTTGCTGGCCCGAGAAGTGAGCGATGGAGCAGACCGCGGTGAGCTCGTCCCGGGTCAGATCCTGCGCTTCGTCGATGAGGATGGCGACGCCGACGCGCTCTTCCTCGGCAGCTGCGCTGAGGTCCCGGAGCAGCTTCGTCAAGTCGGTCTCGAGGACTCCACTGTCAGCTCCGCCCCCGGCGCTCTGGGTGAGGTCGAGACCGAAGTTCCAGGTTCCGGTGGAGTCGTAGGACGCCTTGAAGCTGGACGCGGTCTTCAACGCCTTGAGTAGCCGGCGTCCGGCGGAAGGTCGGGCCAGGTCGCTCAAAGGGCCATGGAATGCCTCTCCGAGAGACTCACGCAAGGACTTGCCGGAGCCGGCTTCAACCTGCGCAGTGAGCCACTCGGCGCCGAGCGCGCTCTTGGCGAACTGTGACAAGAGCACGGTCTTACCGACACCGCGCAGGCCGTAGAGCACGATGGGCTGGGCCGTGCGCCCGGCCTGGACGCGGTTGACCGCCACATCCCATGTCCGGCGTTCGCGCTCGCGGCCCACCAATGCCGCTGGGGGCCGTCCGGCACCAGGTGAGTAGGGGTTACGTACCGGATCCATGCGACCTCTTAGCAACTTATGGGGCCGTGTAGCGTTTCACTATGCTAAGCCATAACTACGTACACATGGAGCCGCTGGACAAGCAAGTGCGCGACGGGACTGGGAGTGCTAAGTGACTGATAGAGCATCTGCGGATTGACTGATTCAGAACCGGCTAGTTGTAACTGCTCATGACGTTGGTGACACCGGTCTTGAGGCGTGAGGCGGGCGGGCGGTCACCGGCGGCGGTGTGGGGCCGATGGTAGTTGTAGTGAATCAGCCAGATGCCGATTCCTTCGGCGCGGTGGGCCTCGGAGGTCCAGGGGTGGGCGTAGAGCACCTCGCCTGCCATCGACCGCTGGTACCGCTCGACCTTGCCGTTGTGCTTGGGCGTGTACGGCTTGATCCGTTGGTGACGGGCGCCGTGGCCGGTCACGGCACGGCCGAAGGCGTGGGAGCGGTAGCAGGCGCCGTTGTCGGTCACCACGCGGGTCAGGCGGGTGATCCCGTGCGCGGTGAAGAACGCCCGGGCCCGTGCCAGGAACGCGACCGCGGTCGCGGCGGTCTCGTTCGGGAGCGGCTCGGTGTAGGCCAGGCGAGAGAACCCGTCGACGGCGGAGTGCAGGTAGGTGTACCCCGCGCGGGCACCGGTGGTCTTGGCCCGATCGGCGGCCTTGTGCTCGGCCGAGTCGCGCCCGTGGACCCGCCAGCCGCCGCCGTCGGGGATGCGGCCGACCTTCTTGACGTCGAGGTGGACCATGTGCCCGGGCCAGTGCGCGGTGATCGTCCCCGGCTTGCGCAGCGGCTGCCCGTCGACGTCGAGGTGGTCCAGCCGGGACAGCCCGAGCCGGCGCACCCACCGGGTCACCGTGGACAGCGAGATCGCGACCCCGTCGTTGTTCAACTCGGTGGTGATCCGCCGCGCCGACCACTTCTTCTGTCGCAGCTGCTCGATCCGGGCGACCACGGCCTCGGGGGTGCGGGTCGGGCGGTGCACCGGGGCGCTGGAGCGGTCCACCAGGCCGGCGTCGCCGTGCTCCCGGTGGCGGGCCACCCACTTACCCAGGCATCGGCGGGAGACCCCGGCCTCGGCCGCGACGTGCGCGATCGGGCGGTGTCGGCAGCGGCGGACCAGCCGCAGCCGGCCCTCCTCGGTCAACGGGGCATTACGGTGAGGCATAGGGCAGGTCCTCCGGCTGGCTCAGGCGAGTTGGTTAGCGCTACTCATCTTGCCGCCGAGGACCTGCCCGCCCTCACCTCACACCCGTGGCACCAACGCCATGCGCCGCAACAGCTAGTCGGCAAGACGACCACCGCCTCAGCGCGCGGTTGAGGTTGTGGCGCTCGACTCGCGCAGTGTGCGCACTGCAGTCGAGGCCGACCCCGAGATCGTGAGAGCCCGGCCGCGGCCGCTGCTGTTGGACGAGTGGCAGAAGGTCCCCGAGGTGTGGGACGTCGTGCGTCGGGCTGCCGATGACGACCCGACGGGAGGCCAGTTCCTGCTGGTGGGTAGCGCGACGCCCAGGCCGGGAGCAACCGCGCACTCCGGCGCGGGCCGGATCGGCCGGTTGCGGATGCGGCCGATGACGCTGTCGGAGCGCGGAGTCTCTACCCCGTCGGTGCGCCTCAGCGATCTGCTCGCCGGCGGCCGGCCACCGCTCGACGGGAGCACGTCACTGGGTCTCGTGGAGTACACCGAGGAGATCCTCGCATCGGGATTTCCGGGCCTGAGGCGACTTGGTACCCGCGCACTCGCGTTCCAGCTCGACTCCTACCTCCGAAACGCGGTGGACCGAGATGTTCCCGAGGCCGGCCTGGCTGTGCGCAAGCCCGAGTCGATGCTCGCGTGGCTTCGAGCGTATGCGGCTGCCACAGCGTCCACGGCAAGCTATTCGCAGCTGCTCGATGCAGCGACTCCCGGACAGCCTGACAAGCCTGCCCGCAGCACGAGCATCGCCTACCGGGATGTACTGACCTCGCTCTGGCTCCTGGACCCCGTGCCGGCTTGGACGCCGACAGGTGCGGTTCTGACCCGGCTCGGGCAGGCGCCGAAGCACCACCTGGCAGACCCTGCTCTGGCGGCGCGGCTTCTCGGCCTGAGCCGAGACGCACTGTTGGACGGCCAGGGGTCGGTGGTCGGTCCCCAAGCCGGGACGATGCTCGGCCATCTCTTCGAGTCCTTGGTGACCCTGTGTCTCAGGGTCGCTGCGCAGTCGGCTCAGGCGGTGACCGGGCATCTCAGGACTCGCAATGGGGACCATGAGTATCGACCTGGTCCTCGTTCGAGACGATGGAAGGGTTGTCGCCGTCGAGGTCAAGCTGGGGGCTGTTGTCGACGATCGGGATGTGAACCACTTGCGGTGGCTGACAGTTCAGCTGGGCGAGCGCCTGCTGGATGCGATCGTCGTCAACACAGGGCCGATCGCGTACCGGCGTCCGGACGGAATCGGCGTCGTGCCGCTGGGACTCATGGGCGCGTGAACGGCGTTACTCCACCTGTTCCTGGCTGCGTGTGACCCCGCATCTGTGCCCACGTGCCGTTCGGCCGTTATGGCCGCGGGCCGCTCAGGCCTCTGACCTGCGGTGATGGTGGGCCCCGTGGGACTCGAACCCACAACCTACGGATTAAAAGTCCGCAGCTCTGACCGATTGAGCTAGAGGCCCCTGCCGGCGCGCGACCCGGGGTCCGCGCGCCGGCCGCGGGCACCGCTCGGGGTGCGCGCCGCCGGTCGAGGGTACCGCGCGCGCATGGACGCCCACCGACCGTCCGGCCACGCCACGAACGGCGCCCCGAGTGCACCCGGCCGTAGGATCCGCGGCATGCCGAACGCCTCCCCGCCGACGATGGCCCACGTGGCCAGCCGCGCGGGGGTCTCCCACCAGACCGTGTCCCGTGTGCTCAACGACGCCGACGCCGTCCGCCCCGAGACCCGCGAGAAGGTCCTCCAGGCCATCGCCGACCTCGGTTACCGCCGCAACTCCGCCGCCCGCGCCCTCGTCACCAGACGCAGCGGCCTCATCGGGGTCATCGTCGACGAGCTGCCCCACTACGGCCCGGCCCGCACCGTCACCGGCATCGCCGAGGCCGCCCGCGAGGCGGGCTACGGCATCAGCCTCGACCCGCTGCTCAGCGTCACCGGCTCCACGCTCGACGCCGCCATCGAGCACCACCTGGAGCAGTCCGTCGAGGCGATCGTCCTCGTCACGGCGCGCGGCAAGGTGCCCGACGCCGCGACGCTGAGCGCTCTCGACGTCCCGCTCGTCGCCCTCGACGGGCAGCTGGGGGAGGGCGCGCCCACCGCCGGCGTCGACCAGCACGCCGGCGGCGTCATGGCCACCCGGCACCTGCTCGACCTCGGGCACACGGGCGTCGCCCACGTCGCCGGTCCGCAGGACTGGCCGCAGGCCCGGGCCCGCCTCGCCGGCTTCCGCGACTCCGCCGACCGCGCCGGGCTCGCGGAGGCGCCGGTCGTCGTGGGCGACTGGTCGCCGGCCTCCGGGCACGCCGCGGCCCTCGAGGCGCTCGACCGCCACCCCGACGTCACCGCCCTCTTCGTCGCGAACGACCAGATGGCCGCCGGCGTCCTGCGTGCGCTCGCCGAGCGCGGCCTGCGCGTGCCCGAAGACGTCTCCGTCGTCGGCTTCGACGACATCCCCGAGGCGGCGTTCCTCAGCCCGCCGCTCACGACCATCCGCCAGGACTTCGCCTCGCTCGGCCGCGAGGCCGTCCGCCTCGTCGTCAGCGCATTGGGTGAGAGCGAGCCGGAGCCCGCACTCGTCCCGCCTCGCCTGGTGGCCCGGGAGTCCACCGCGCGCCCACCGCGGGCCACCACGCCCGGCACCTGACCGAACCGCTCCGCGAGAAAGTCGGCCCAAAACCCTTGCGCGGCGCAAATGTGAGCGCTAACAATGTGAGCGTTCACACCCCGGTCGACGGCGACCGGGAGCGAGGGCGAAGGAGCCACGGACGTGACGGACGGCGAGCGGTACGTCGTGGGTGTCGACTTCGGCACCCTCTCGGGCCGGGCCCTCGTCGTCCGGGTCTCGGACGGTGCCGAGCTCGGCTCCGCGGTCCTCGACTACCCGCACGGCGTCGTCGACACCGTGCTGCCGGGGTCGGGCCACCGCCTCCCGCCCGACTGGGCGCTCCAGGTGCCGTCCGACTACGTCGAGGTCCTGCGCACCGCCGTCCCCGCCGCGGTCGAGGACGCGGGCATCGACCCCGCCCACGTCATCGGCATCGCCACCGACTTCACCGCCTGCACCATGGTCCCGACGACCGCCGACGGCACCCCCCTCTGCGAGCTCGACGCCCACCGCGACGAGCCGCACGCCTACGTCAAGCTCTGGAAGCACCACGCCGCGCAGGGCCAGGCCGACCGCATCACCCGGCTGGCGCAGGAGCGCGGCGAGCCTTGGCTCGCCCGGTACGGCGGTGTCATCTCCTCCGAGTGGGAGTTCGCCAAGGGCCTGCAGCTGCTCGAGGAGGCCCCCGAGCTGTACGCCGCCACCGAGCACTGGGTCGAGGCCGCCGACTGGGTCGTCTGGCAGCTCACCGGCCGCTACGTCCGCAACGCCTGCACCGCCGGCTACAAGGGCATCCGCCAGGACGGCACCTACCCGAGCCGCGACTACCTCGCCGCGCTGGACCCCGGGTTCGCCGGCTTCGTCGACGACAAGCTCGACCACGAGATCGGCGAGCTCGGCGACTCCGCCGGGACGCTCACCGCCCGGGCCGCCGGATGGACCGGCCTGCCGGAAGGCATCGCGGTCGCCGTCGGCAACGTCGACGCCCACGTCTCGGCACCGGCCGGGGACGCCGTGGCCCCCGGCCAGATGGTCGCGATCATGGGGACGAGCACCTGCCACGTCATGAACAGCCACGTCCTGGCCGAGGTGCCCGGCATGTGCGGCGTCGTCGACGGCGGCATCGTCCGCGGCCTCTACGGCTACGAGGCGGGGCAGTCCGGCGTCGGCGACATCTTCGGCTGGTTCGTCGCCCACCAGGTCCCCGCCGAGTACGCGCAGGCCGCACGCGACGCCGGCCGCGACGTCCACGAGCACCTCACCGCGCTCGCCGCCGAGCAGCAGATCGGCGCCCACGGCCTCGTCGCGCTCGACTGGTGGAGCGGCAACCGCTCGGTCCTCGTCGACCACGACCTCTCCGGCCTCCTCGTCGGCGCCACCCTCGCCACCCGCCCGGAGGACGTCTACCGCGCGCTGCTCGAGTCCACCGCCTTCGGCACCCGCGTCATCGTCGAGACCTTCGCCGCGTCCGGCGTGCCGGTCACCGAGCTCGTCGTCACCGGCGGCCTCCAGAAGAACCCCCTGCTCATGCAGATCTACGCCGACGTGCTCGACCTCCCGCTGTCGGTCGTCACGTCCTCCCAGGGCCCCGCGCTCGGCTCGGCCATCCACGCCGCCGTCGCGGCCGGTGCCTACGAGGACGTCCCCGCCGCGGCGAAGGCGATGGGCCGCCGCGAGGTCGGCGCCTACCGCCCCGTCCCCGAGAACGTCGCCGCCTACGACCGGCTCTACGCCGTCTACCGCGAGCTGCACGACCACTTCGGCCGCGGCGGCAGCACCGCGATGCGCACACTGCGCACCATCCGGCGGGAGGCCCTGGCATGACCGCCACCACCCCGCTGTCCGACGCCGTCCGCGCCACCGTCACCCACCTGCGCGCGGAGGTCGCCGACCTGCACGCCGAGCTCGTCCGCAACGGCCTCGTCGTCTGGACGGCCGGCAACGTCAGCGCCCGCGTCCCCGGTGCCGACCTCATGGTCGCCAAGCCCTCCGGCGTGCCCTACGCCGAGCTCGACGCCGACGCGATGGTCCTCACCGACCTCCACGGCCGCCTCGTCGAGGGCGACCGCACCCCCAGCTCGGACGCCGCGGCCGCGGCCTACGTCCTGCGGCACGTGCCCGACGTCGGCGGCGTCGTGCACACGCACTCCACCTACGCCACCGCGTGGGCCGCCCGCCGCGAGCCCATCCCGTGCGTCCTGACGATGACCGCAGACGAGTTCGGCGGCGAGATCCCCGTCGGCCCGTTCGCCCTCATCGGCGACGACTCCATCGGCCGCGGCATCGTCGCGACCCTGGCGGTCTCGCGCAGCCGCGCCGTCCTCATGGCCGGGCACGGCCCGTTCACCGTCGGCCGCGACGCCCGGGACGCCCTCAAGGCCGCCGTGATGCTCGAGGACGTCGCCCGCTCCACGCACATCGCCCGCCAGCTCGGCGAGCCCGTCCCGATCGACCCGGACGACGCGGCCCGCCTCTTCGACCGCTACCAGAACGTCTACGGACAGCACGACGACCAAGGAGACCCCCGGTGAGCGAGCGCGAGATCTGGTTCCTCACGGGCAGCCAGGGCCTCTACGGCGAGGACGTCCTCGCCCAGGTGGCCGAGCAGTCCCGCCGGGTCTGCGGCGCCCTGGCCGCGCACGACGGCATCGTCGCCGACGTCATCGCCAAGCCGGTGCTCACCGACGCCGCCGCGATGCGCCGGGTGATGCTCGACGCCACCGCGGACGACCGGGTCGTCGGCGTCATGACGTGGATGCACACCTTCTCCCCGGCCAAGATGTGGATCGGGGCCCTCGACGCGCTGCGCAAGCCGCTGCTCCACCTGCACACCCAGGCCGACCGCGACCTGCCGTGGTCGACCATCGACATGGACTTCATGAACCTCAACCAGGCGGCGCACGGCGACCGCGAGTTCGGGTTCGTCCAGACCCGGATGCGCCAGCAGCGGCTCACCGTCTCCGGGCACGTCTCCGACCCGGAGGTGCTGCGCCGCGTCGCCGACTGGTCCCGCGCCGCCAGCGCGGCCGCCGCCCTGCGCACCATGCGGGTCGTCCGCTTCGGCGACAACATGCGCGACGTCGCGGTCACCGAGGCCGACAAGGTCGAGGCCGAGATCCGGCTCGGCGTCTCGGTCAACACCTACGGCGTCAACGACCTCGTCGCCGTCGTCGACCAGGTCCCCGACGAGGAGGTCGGCCGCCTCGTCGCCGAGTACGAGGACGCCTACGACGTCGCCCCCGAGCTGCGCCGCGGCGGCGATCGCCACGACTCGCTCCGCTACGGCGCCCGCATCGAGGCCGGCCTGCGGCAGTTCCTGACCAACGGCGGCTACACCGCGTTCACCTCCAACTTCGAGGACCTGGGCGGCCTGCGCCAGCTGCCGGGCCTGGCCGTCCAGAGGCTCATGGCGGACGGCTACGGATTCGGCGGCGAGGGCGACTGGAAGACCTCCGTCCTCGTCCGCACGCTCAAGGTCATGGCCGACGGCCTGCCCGGCGCGACCTCGTTCATGGAGGACTACACCTACGACCTCCGGCCCGGCCGCGAGCTCGTCCTCGGCGCACACATGCTCGAGGTCTGCCCGACGCTGTCCTCCACCCCGGCCCGCGTCGAGATCCACCCGCTCGGCATCGGCGGCCGCGAGGACCCGGTGCGCCTCGTCTTCACCGCCGACCCCGGCGACGCGGTCGTCCTCGGGATGAACGACCTCGGCGACCGCTTCCGCCTCGTCGCGGGCGAAGTCGAGGTCGTCACGCCGCCGCAGGACATGCCCCGGCTCCCCGTCGGCCGCGCCGTGTGGCGCCCCAAGCCGGACTTCGCCACCTCCACCGAGGGCTGGCTCCTGGCCGGGGGCCCGCACCACACCGTGCTCAGCACCGCGCTGACCGCCGAGCACCTCGACCACCTCGCCGAGATCGTCGGGCTCGAGCTCGCCCTCGTCGGCGAGGGCACCACGCTGCGCGAGTTCCGCCAGGAGCTCCGCTGGAACGCGGCGTACCACCGACTCGCCGGGGGGCTGTGACCCCCGAGAAGGACCCGACGGCGGCAACGACGCCGCACGACGGAGAGACGGACCGGCGCCCGCCGGCCTCGACACGAAGGAGAACCACCACGATGCGCAAGGCACTTGCGGTCGCCGCCGTCGCGGCGCTGGCCCTCACCGGCTGCGGGCGGGAGACCGACACCGGAGCAGGCGGGTCCGAGTCGAAGGACCCCGCCGACATCACCGTCGGCGTCGCGATGCCGACCAAGACGTCGGAACGCTGGATCAAGGACGGCGACTACATCAAGGCCCAGCTCGAGGAGGCCGGGTACCAGGTCAACCTCCAGTACGCCAACGACGACATCCCCACCCAGGTCACCCAGCTGCAGGACATGGTGACCAAGCGCAACGACGTCCTCGTCGTCGCCTCGATCGACGGCACCGCGCTCAAGGGCGCGCTCTCGGACGCCAAGGCCGACGGCATCCCGGTCATCGCCTACGACCGTCTGCTGCGCGACACCGACGCCGTCGACTACTACACGACCTTCGACAACCTCAAGGTCGGCGTCATGCAGGCCGAGTCGCTGCTCGCGGGCCTCGAGGCCTCGGGCGCCCCGAAGCCCTGGAACGTCGAGCTCTTCGCCGGCTCGCCGGACGACAACAACGCGACGTTCTTCTTCAACGGCGCCATGCAGGTGCTCCAGCCGAAGATCGACGACGGCACGATCGTCATCCAGTCCGGTGAGACCGAGTTCAAGACGGTCGCCACGCTGCGCTGGGACGCCGCCGTCGCCAAGAAGCGGATGGAGAACCTGCTGACCAAGGCGTACTCCTCGAAGGACGTCAACGGTGTGCTCTCGCCCTACGACGGCCTCTCCCGCGGCATCATCGCCGCGCTCAAGGGCTCCGGCTACGGCTCCGGCGGCAAGGACCTCCCGGTCGTCACCGGCCAGGACGCCGAGCTCGAGTCGGTGAAGTCGATCCTCGCCGGTGAGCAGTACTCGTCGGTCTTCAAGAACACCCGCGACCTCGCCCAGGCGACCGTCACGATGATCCAGGAGATCCTCGGCGACCAGGAGGTCCAGGTGAACGACACCACCTCGTACGAGAACGGCGTCAAGACCGTCCCGACGATGCTCCTCGAGCCGGTGAGCGTCGACGAGGCCAACATCAAGGACGTCCTGCTCGAGGCCGACTACTACACCGAGGACCAGCTCGGCTGACCCCGACCCGGGAGGGTGGCGAACGCCTGGGCCCCGCCACCCTCCCGGCCGTCGGACCCCGGGCGGAAGGACCCCCATGACCACCGACACGATCCTGTCGATGCGCGGCATCACCAAGGAGTTCCCCGGCGTGCGCGCGCTCGAACGGGTGCACCTCGACGTGCGCCGCGGCGAGATCCACAGCATCTGCGGCGAGAACGGCGCCGGGAAGTCGACGCTGATGAAGGTGCTCTCCGGCGTCCACCCGTACGGCGAGTACGAGGGCGAGATCCACTTCGAGGGCCAGGAGGTCCGGTTCCGGACGATCCGGGACTCCGAGCGGGCCGGCATCGTCATCATCCACCAGGAGCTCGCGCTCGTCCCGCAGCTGTCCGTCACCGAGAACCTCTTCCTCGGCAACGAGGGCGCCCCGCGCGGTGTCATCAACTGGCTCTCGGCACGCAAGCGGGCCGCCGAGCTGCTGGCCCGGGTGGGTCTGGACGAGAACCCGGACACCCTCATCGGCGACATCGGCATCGGCAAGCAGCAGCTCGTCGAGATCGCCAAGGCGCTCGCGAAGGACGTCAAGCTGCTCATCCTCGACGAGCCCACCGCCGCGCTCAACGACGCCGACAGCCAGAACCTGCTGCGGCTGCTCGAGGGCCTGCGCGAGCGGGGCATCACCTGCGTGATGATCAGCCACAAGCTGGCCGAGATCGAGCAGATCTCCGACTCCATCACGATCATCCGGGACGGCCACACCATCGAGACCCTCGACGTCGCCGGCGACGGCGTCGACGAGGACCGGATCATCCGCGGGATGGTCGGCCGTGACCTCGACCACCGCTTCCCGCCGCACACCTCGCACCCGGCGGAGGTGCTGCTCGAGATCCGCGACTGGACCGTCGTCCACCCCGCCGACCCGCACCGGCTCGTCGTCGACCGCGCCAACCTCACCGTCCGCCGCGGCGAGATCGTCGGCCTCGCCGGGCTCATGGGGGCCGGACGCACCGAGCTCGCCCGCAGCGTCTTCGGCGAGTCCTGGGGCACCAAGCTGAGTGGCACCCTCCTCAAGGACGGCGCCGAGATCCGGGCCCGGTCGGTCAAGGAGGCCATCGCCGCCGGACTCGCCTACGTCACCGAGGACCGCAAGACCCTCGGGCTCAACCTCCTCGACCCGATCAAGGTGTCGATCACCTCCGCCGGGCTCAGCCGCATCCGCTCCGGCCTCGCCGTCGACGACAACGCCGAAGTCGTCGCCGCCGAGCGCTACCGGAAGTCGCTCAACATCAAGGCCCCGAGCGTCGACGAGGGCGTCTCGCGGCTCTCCGGCGGCAACCAGCAGAAGGTCGTCCTCGGCAAGTGGATGTTCACCGAGCCGGACGTCCTCATCCTCGACGAGCCCACCCGCGGCATCGACGTCGGGGCCAAGTACGAGATCTACGAGATCATCAACCAGCTGGCCGACTCCGGCCGTGGCGTCCTCGTCATCTCCTCCGAGCTCCCGGAGCTCCTCGGCATCTGCGACCGCATCTACACCCTGAGCGCCGGCGTCATCACCGCCGACGTCCCGCGCGAGCAGGCGGACCAGGAGGTCCTCATGCGCTACATGACCCAGAGAAAGGCAGGCTGACCATGGCCACCGACGTCACGCGCGACGCCGCGACGGAGGGCCGCGGCTCCCTCGCCGCGCAGATCCGCACCAGCCTCGGCGGGAACATCCGGCAGTACGGCATGCTCATCGCGCTGCTGCTGCTCGTCGCGATGTTCACCGTGATGACCGACGGGCTCTTCCTCGAGCCGCGCAACGTCACCCTGATGCTCGTGCAGAACGGCTACGTGCTGATCCTCGCGATCGGCATGGTCATGGTCATCATCGCCGGGCACATCGACCTCTCGGTGGGGTCGGCGTGCGCCTTCGTCGGGGCGAGCGTCGCCATGGCGATGGACGCCTGGAGCCTGCCGTGGCCGGTGGCGATCCTGCTGGGCGTGGCGCTCGGCATCCTCGTCGGGATGTGGCAGGGCTACTGGGTGGCGTACGTCGGCATCCCCGCGTTCATCGTCACGCTCGCCGGGATGCTCCTCTTCCGCGGCCTGGACCTGATGATCCTCAACGCGCAGTCCATCCCGGTGCCGAGCGGCTTCCAGAAGATCGCCAACGGCTACCTGCCCGAGATGGGGCCGGTCACCGGGTACCACAACCCGACCCTGGTCCTCACGCTGCTCGCCATCGCCGCGCTCGTGTTCTTCGAGCTGAAGAACCGCGCCGACCGGGTGAAGTACGACATGGAGACCGGGCCGGTCGCCGTGACCGTCGCCAAGCTCGTCGTCGCCGGCGGGCTGCTGCTGGCCCTCGGGCTGCTGCTCGCGTCCTACCGCGGCGTGCCGGTCATCGGGCTCATCCTGCTGGCGCTCGTCATCCTCTACACCTTCGTCACGCAGCGGACCGTCACCGGCCGGCACGTCTACTCGGTGGGCGGCAACCGCAAGGCCGCGGCGCTGTCCGGCGTCGACACGAAGAAGGTCGACTTCCTCGTCATGGTCAACATGGGCTTCCTCGCCGGGGTCGCCGGGATGGTCTTCACGGCCTACCTCAACGCGGCGAACCCCAAGGACGGCGTCGGCTTCGAGCTCGACGCCATCGCGGCCGTCTTCATCGGCGGCGCGGCGGTGGCCGGCGGCATCGGCACCGTGACCGGCGCGATGATCGGCGGCCTCGTCATGGGCGTGCTCAACCTCGGCCTGGCGAACATGAGCGTCGACAGCAACTGGATCCAGGTCATCAAGGGGCTCGTGCTGCTCGGCGCGGTCGCCTTCGACGTCCTCTCCAAGCGGGCCGGCCGGCGCTCGTTCGTCGGGATGGTCATGGACGCCGTCAGCGGCCGCGGCAGGGCGGACGGGCCCCCGCGGCACGACACCGACGCCGGCGGTGCGAGCGCCGAGGTCGGCACCGGCTCCGCCGAGGAGGTGGACCGCGCCGCGCACTCCATCCACGTGGACGAGGTGGTCGAGGAGGAACCCTCCCCCCGGCCGTAGCCGGGGGAGGCTAGGCGTTCTCGCGCCGGAACGTCGCCGTGCCCCACCACATCGCCGCCACGAAGAGCCCCACGGCCCACAGCGTGCCGAAGAGCACCTGGTCGTTGCCCAGCTCGCCGAGGAACGTCGAGCGGACGGCGTCGACGATCCAGCGCACGGGCATGAAGTCGCTCACCGTCTGCAGCCACGCCTTGCCGAGCGTCATCGGCAGGAGGATCCCGGACAGCAGCAGCACCGGCATCATGACGACGTTGATGACCGGCGCCATGACGTCCTCGCTCTTGGTCGTCAGCGCCAGTGCGTTCGACGCCGCGGCGCACGCCCCGCCCATGAGCAGCGTGAGCAGCACCCCGAGCGCGGCCCCGCCGGCCGAGGCGTCCATCCCCATGAGGTAGCCGAGCCCGATGAGGACCAGGGCCTGGACGAAGAGCTGCAGCAGGTCGCGCATGAGCCGGCCGAAGAGGAGGGCGGTACGGCTCGCCGGGGTCACCCGCTCGGCCTCGACGACGCCGTCGCGCCACTCCGCGATGAGCCCGAAGCCGGCGAAGAACGCCCCGAAGAGACCGAGCTGCACGAGCATCCCGGGCACGAAGAACGTCCAGCTGTTCTCGTACCCGATCTGCCGGGCGAGCGGCTCGAGCAGCGGACCGAAGAGGAACAGGTAGAGCGCCGGCTGCATGAGGCCGATGAGCACCCAGGCCGGGTTGCGCAGGTTCATCCGCAGCTGACGGCGGAAGATGACGAAGGACTCGCGGAGGAAGGTCATGCGTGGGCTCCTGCCTGGGTGGTCGGGGCGGGCTCGGCGGGCCCCGAGTGGTCGGGGCGTTCGGTGGCGGCCTCGGCGTCGCGCAAGGACCGTCCGGTGAGGGTGAGGAAGACGTCGTCCAGCGTGGGCCGCTTGACCTCGAAGGACGCGAGGTCGACCCCGGCCGTCGTGAGGTCGCGCAGCAGCCCGGGCACGGCCTGCGCCGCGCGGGCCACCCGGCCGCGGGCGTGCCGGCCCTCGACCTCGACGCCCTGGGCGATGGCCTCCAGCCGGCTCGCCGCGTCGGAGACCCGGGTCTCGTCGAGGACCTCGAGGTCGACGAGGTCACCGGAGACCTGCGCCTTGAGGTTGTCGCTCGTGTCGGCCGCGACGATCCGGCCGTGGTCGATGATGACGATCCGGTCCGAGAGGGCGTCCGCCTCGTCGAGGTAGTGGGTGGTGAGGAACACCGTGGCGCCACGGTCGCTGCGCAGGCTGCCGATGTGCTCCCACAGGTTGGCCCGCGCCTGGGGGTCCAGCCCGGTCGTCGGCTCGTCGAGGAAGACGAGGGTCGGGTCGTGGATGAGCCCCATCGCGATGTCGAGCCGCCGGCGCTGGCCACCGGACATCGACTTGGGTTGCCGGGTCCACAGCCCCGGCAGGTCGAGCTGCTCGAACAGCTCCTGCCCGCGGCGTCGGGCGTCGGCGGCGGACATCCCGTAGAGCATCCCGTGGTCGACGACCTCGTCACCGGCCCGGGCGAAGCTGCCCGTGGAGCCGCTCTGCGAGACGTACCCGATGCGCCGCCGGACCTGCGCCGACTCCCGCACGACGTCGTGCCCGGCGACGGTGGCGGTGCCGGCGGTGGGCTTGAGCAGCGTCGTGAGCATCCGGAGCGTCGTCGTCTTCCCCGCGCCGTTCGGGCCGAGGAAGCCGACCACCTCCCCCTCGGCGACGTCGAGGTCCACGCCGTCGACGGCGCGCACCTCCTTCTTGTGTCGTCCTTCACGCGTCGTGAAGGTCTGGACGAGACCTCGCGCGGTGATCATGCGTCTCCTTCGGGGTTCGAGCGGTCGCGGTGCCACCAGTGTTCAACCTTGAACATTGTCGGTCAACCGAATAGTCCGCGAACGGGCGGGGCACGGTGGACGGACCGGCGGGGGCGCCGGAAGTCATCGGTGGGGTCAGCGCCGAGCGGTGATGAGGCTCAGGTAGCGCTCGCGGTCGCGGGCGATCGCCCAGCCCGGGTCGTCCGCCGGCGGGGCCCAGCGCTCCGGCTCGCCACGGAAGTCCAGCTCGCCCGCCCGGATCCGCCGGCGCAGGTCGGCCAGCCACTCGCGTTCGGTGCTCGCGAGCCCGGCCCACAGGTCCGCCATCGCCCGCACGTGGGGAGGCGCGACGTCACCGCCGGCCCGCTCGACGTGCCCGCGCAGTTCGGCGTCCAGGTGGGCCAGGCGTACGTTCACCGCCTCCGCGGCGTCCTCGCGCGTCACGAGGCTCATCAGCGCGAGCGCAGTGTGGAAGGCCAGTGGCGTCAGCAGGTCGACGGTCTCGGTCGCCTCGCGCCACATCGTGGAGAACGCCTCGCGCCCCCGGGCGGTCGTCGTGTACACGGCCACCTCTCTGCCTCCGTCGACGAGGTCGTGCCTGTCGAGGTCGCCGCGGCGGGTCAGGGTGGCGAGCCCGGAGTAGATGGAGCCCGGGTTGACGTGGGCCCAGTCCTGGACGTTCCACGACAGCAGCTCGCGCCGGATCTGGTAGCCGTTGACCGGCTCGAAGATCATGACGGACCCGAGGAGCAGGAGCCGGGTCTCGGTGGCCGCCATGCGGGCAGTCTACGGAGCGCCGACCTGCGGAGACTGCGCCGCGAGTCCGTCCGGCGGGGGAGGGAGGTCCCGACCCAGGGCGGATGTCGCCCTCGGTGGACGCGCGTAGACCTGGTGGTGGCGTCGGACGCATCGCGGCGCACACCACCGAGCGCGAGGGAGCTCCGACATGACCACATCCACCATCCAGCCGGGTCGCCGTCCACGGCGGCCCGCCGTCCGCGCCGCCGCCGTGGCGGCGTGCGTCGCCACCGCGGTGGCCACGGGTGCGGCCGCACCGGCTGCGTCCGCCGCGGCCTCCGGCACGATCGCCACCGGGCGGCACGCGCCGGCCTTTCCGCCCGACGTCACCGCCACCCTCGACGCCGACCTCCGGGCGGTCGTCGACGCGGGCGCCGTCGGGGTCGTCGGGTACGCCCGGGACGGGGACCGCCGCACCTGGTCCGGCGCGGCGGGCGTGCGGCATGTGGACCGCTCGCATCCCGCGGAGCCCGGCGACGTCGCACGCATCGGCTCCGTGACCAAGGCGATGGTCGCGACGCTCGTCATGCAGGAGGTCGACCGCGGCCGGTGGACCCTCGGCACGACCGTCGACGACGTCCTCCCGGGTCTGCTGCCCGAGCACGGCGACGTCACGCTGGAGCAGCTGCTCGGCCACCGGTCCGGCCTGCCGGAGTTCATCCCGCCGGTCCTCGGTGCGGTCGAGACCCCCGAGCAGTTCGTCGAGGTCCTCCGCGAACGGCGGACCGACCGCGAGCTCGTCCGGGCCGCGCTCACCCAGCCGTGGCTCTTCGAGCCGGGCACCCAGTTCTCGTACTCGAACACCAACTACGTCGTCGCCGGGATGATGCTCGAACGGGCGAACCACCTCCCGTTGCGGGTCCTCCTCCGCTGGCGCGTCTTCCTCCCCGCAGGGATGCGGGACGCTCGCTACCCCGTCCCCGGGCGGACGTTCAGCGGGCCTGACCACCTCGGCGACTACGCGATCTTCGACCGCCCCTACGAGCTCGACCACACGAGCTCGACCATCTTCTCGGCCGCCGGGGCGGTCGTGGCGAGCGCGCCCGACATCGCGCGGTTCTACCGCAGCCTGTTCGCCGGACGCCTCGTCTCGAAGGCCTCGCTGCAGGAGATGACCGAGCCGCGGAGCACCGACCCCCTGGTCTACGGGCTCGGCATCTACGCCATCCCCGACCCGTGCCCCGGCCCGGACGGCGAGACGCGGCCGCTCTACGGCCACGACGGTGCGACGTTCGGCACCCTCACGGTCGTCTTCACCTCGGCCGACGGCGAGCGCCAGGTGAGCATCGCCTGGGGTGGGCGCGACGTGACGCAGCCCATCCCCCCGACCACCGAGCCGGCCAACCGGTTCCTCGTGGACGCTCTCGTCGCGACGTGCGAGCGGCCGGTCCCGCCAGGCGCCCGGGCGAGGACCGCGGAGAGCGTCGAGGGGCTGCCCGCGTGGACCGACCTCGGTCGGCCCGTCACCGGGGGCCGCTGACCCCGGACAGGCGAACGCGCCGCCTGCGACAGGGACAGGCGGCGCGTTCGGCGCTGTCGCCGGGATGCACCCGGCGACGGGTCTCAGGCCGCGCAGTCGCGGCAGAGGCTGGTGCCCGGCTTGGACTCCTGACTGCGGTGCACGAGGAGGAAGCAGCCGATGCACGAGAACTCGTCGGCCTGCTGGGGGACGACGTGGACCTCGAGCGAGAGGTCGGACAGGTCGGCGCCGGGAAGCGTCACGCCGTCGCCGCTGGTGTCGGTGTCGTCCTCGAGGAGGTCGGTGGAGGTGCGTGAACGGGCCGCGTCGAGCTCGACGACGGAGTCGTTCTTCTCCTCCTCGCCGTCGCGGACCCGGGGGGCGTCGTAGTCGGTGGCCATGGCCCTTCCTCTCGTCTCGTGAGGGCCGCCGTCGACCCCTCCGTGGGAGGGAGTATGCCCAGGTGGCGGCCGGTATGTCAAAGGTTTGTCTCAACTCTTGCCGAGACGCTGTCGATGCTCCCAACGTCCGGTCCCCGCGGTCTGTTCCCAGGGGTGCCGGTGGGGTGCGCGACGCTCTCGCGAGAGGGGGGGACGCGGGCCGGCAGACGGTGGCCGGTTGCCCGGGCGGGTCAGCGCGCGGCGAGGAAGGCGAACGCGGTCGCGAGCGCCAGGGCCACGCCGGACGCGGGCACCCAGGCCCAGTGCACGTGGAGGGAGCGCGGGCCTCCGTGCTGTGCGCGCCGCCGCCGCGAGCCGGCGACCGAGACCGGGGTGGGCGTGGGGTCGCCCTCGCGCGGAGGAGCCGCCGGCCGGTCGTCGGTCTCCTCCTCGGCGGCGGCCCCGAGGATGTCGGCTGCCGTGACGTCGACGTCGCCCAGCTCGCCCTCGGGCAGCCCGAGCCGTTCGCCGAGCTCGTGGGCGCTGTGCGGGCGCGCCGCGGCGGACTTCGCGAGACACTGCTCGACGAGCGCGCGGAGCTCGGACGGGACGTGGTGGGGCAGCGGCGGCGGCGGGTCGTTCACCTGCGACAGGGCGGTCGCGACCGGCGTGTTCTTCTCGAACGGGCGGCGGCCCGTGAGCATCTCGTGCGCGACGACGCCGAGGGCGTAGAGGTCGGAGGAGCCGGTGGCGGGCTCGCCGAGCGCCTGCTCGGGTGACAGGTAGTGCGGCGTGCCGAGGATCTCGCCGGTCTGGGTCTGGCCCGAGCCGTCGACCGCCCGGGCGATGCCGAAGTCGGTGAGCTTCACCGTGCCGTCCGGCATGACGAGGATGTTCGCGGGCTTGACGTCGCGGTGCACGACACCGGCCTCGTGCGCGGCCCCGAGCGCCAGGGCGGACTGGGCCATGATCGAGCGCACCCTCGCCGGCTCGAGGGCGCCCTCGCGCTGGACGATGGCGGACAGGGGCTCTCCCGGCACGAGCTCCATGACGAGGTAGGCGAGGGAGTCCTCCTCGCCGTAGTCGTAGACCGTCGCGATGTTCGGGTGGCAGAGGTTGGCCGTGTAGAGGGCCTCGTTGCGGAACCGCTCGGCGAAGACGGGCTCGCCGTCTGTAGTAGGCCGCATGACCTTGACCGCCACGGTGCGCTCGAGGACGTCGTCGGCGGCCTCCCACACGTCCCCCATCCCGCCGGATGCGACCCGTGACTGCAGGGAGTAGCGACCGCCGAGGCGGAAGCCTTCGACGAGCCGGTTCATCCGGTGGGTCCTAGCTGCACGGTGCCGATAGTAGCCCGCCGAAGGCCCGTTGTCACCCGCCGTGACCTGCAATGTTAAGGCTTTGTCAAGAGTGCCCCGTCGCGGGGTGCATCACGAGGTGTGTGTGCCCGACCCGTCCCGGCGCTGCGCCGCAGCGGAATCCGACGGCAGGGGCTCCAGCCGTACGTCCTCCGGCGTGGCCGCCCCGTGGCGCCGACGACGGCGCTCCGGGAGCGCCCCGGTGGCGCCGTCGGCGACCGCGGCACGCCGGATGGCGCGCCCCTCCGCGATCCGCTCCTCGAGCTTCTCCCTGGCCTTGTCGGACTGCGTGGTGTCGCGCGGGGGCAGCTGGATGGCCCGCTCGGCCCGCATCCCCGCCTCGAGCTCGCGGACCCGCTCGAGCTCGGCGTCGACCTCGGCGCCCAGGAGCAGGGCGATGTTCGTCAGCCACAGCCAGAGGAGGAAGACGATGACGCCGCCGAGCGAGCCGTACGTCGACTGGTACTTGCCGAAGTTGGCGATGTAGAAGCCGAACGCCACGGAGGCGAGCACCCACACGAGGATGGCCGCGACGGCACCGGGGGAGAGCCACCGGAAGCGGGGCTGGCGGATGTTGGGCGTGGCCCAGTACAGGAGCGCGACCATCGCCATGACGATGACGAGCATGACCGGCCACTTCGCGTAGCCCCACACGACGACGCTCTGGTCCCCGAGGCCGATGAGGTCGCCGACGGCCTCGGCGACCGAGCCGCTGACGACGAGCCCGAGGAGGACCAGCGCGGCCCCGACGACGAGCCCGAGCGTCACGGCGAAGGTGACCGGCCGCAGCTTCCAGATCGGACGCCCCTCGTCGACGCCGTAGACCCGGTTGAGGGCCCGGCCGAAGGCGCCGACGTACGCGGATGCCGACGACAGGGCCGTGAGCAGACCGACGACGAGGGTGAACCCGGCCGCCTCGCTCTGCACCATCCCCTCGATGGGCCCGCGCAGCTGCTCGGCGACGTCGCCCTGGCCGAGCTGCCGGACGAGGTCGAGCATGGTCTCGACCGTCTGCTGGTCCTGGCCGACCACGCCGAGCAGCGACACCAGTGCCAGCAGCGCCGGGGCGACGGACAGCACGGAGAAGTACGTGAGGGCCGCCGCGAGGTCGGTGCACTGGTCGCGCTGGAACTCCTGGACCGCGGCCTTCAGCGTGTGCGTGAGCCCGCGGCGGGTGAGGTCCGTCGGAGAGTCGGCCTTGGCGGAGGCGTCGGGCTCCGGGGCGGTGTCGGCCCGTGCGGCAGCCGATCTCTCGGTGGGCATCCGGTCTCCTCCGGTCGTGGGCGCACGGGCGCCGTGGGTGGTCCGCCCCAACCTAGCCGCGGCACGGTGTCGGTGCAGGTGAGCGGGACGCGCCTTCTCACGGACCGTCACCTGACACACTGGCCGGGTGAGCAGCGACGGCGGCCGGTCCGTGCCGCGTCGGCCGGTCCACTTCGGGCCGGACGACCTCGAGGCACACGGCGGGACCCTGCCCGGACCCGCGGAGACCACCGAGATCGCGCACCAGACCGCCGCGATCCTCGTGGGCACCGGACGGGCCGCCCACGACCCGGAGGTGACGACCCGGCTCGTCGGCCTCGTCGACGACCTCGGCCTCCCGACCGTCGCCGACCTGTGGTCCTCCCGGCCGGCGCGGACCCTGCCCGGAGCGCTCTGGCGGCTCTACGCGCTGCGCGAGTGGGTCCGGCGCAGCCCGGAGGAGGCGAGCCGGGAGTACGCCGCGGGCATCCGCTTCACCGACGTCGCACACGCCGTCGCCGGCATCGCCGAGCCGCCCCGGCCCGAGGAGCTGCAGCGGGTGGCCGACCAGATCCTCGCCGGGGTCTTCTCCGGCGACCTCGCCGTGGCCCTCGAGCGGGCGTCCGCCTTCTGCGCGGTCATCGCCGCAGGCCGCGCCGAGCTCGCGCACGACACCGACACCCTGGACCCGGACGGCGCGAGCGGGCTGACCCGGAGCGGCGCCGCGCTGCTGTCGACCGGGGAGGACCTGCGGGCCTGCGCCAGCCTCTGGCGCGCCGGCGAGCTCGACTGACCTCCGCTTTCCCGCCTGATGCCCGAAGGTTCGGTCGCACACCCGGAACGTCGCCGCACGAACCCGAAGGTTCCGGCACCAGGCGAGAAAGCGGGGCGCGGGGACGCCGGGGACGGGGCTCGGGGCGCGGGGCCGTTCGGACGGTGTCGGGCGCGCGGGAACACCCGGCCCCGGTCGACGCGTTAGGGTCGGTCGTGGGTGCCGGGCCGCGGCAGCCCCGGGTCCCAACATCAGCCGCTACGAGCGGCCACGCGCCGTGAGGCGCTCCCGGCCCGGCACCCGCTCCTCTGTCCCCCGCGGGAGGGCGGTCACCCCGGCACGGCGTCGAACCCTCACATTCCGACGGATTGGGCCGCACCGCACCCGCCCATTCCGGTCCGGGCCGCCTACCGTGGGCGGATGGCAGCAGGGGACGACTCGCTCACCGACGACGCGATGCAGGAGGAGATCGACCTCGTCGGCGCTCTCGTCCTGGCCGCGTCGCGAGCCGACGGCCCCATGACGCAGGAGAGCATCGACGAGGCCCTCGGCATCCAGGGCGGGCCGGGCGCCACGCCTCCGGAGTCCCTGCCCCGCGGCTGACCGCTGTCCGCCGACCGACCGGTCCGGGCCGCCCGCCGTCCATGCGAAGCGCTGGCCCTAGCCTGTACCCAGCATCGGGACACACCATCCGGAGAACGACATCGTGGGCCTACGCCTGACCCCCCAGGACCCCACCTTCTTCGCGCTGTTCGCGGCATCCGCCGGGCAGCTCGTCGAGGGTGCCCAGGAGCTCACCGCGCTGCTCGGCGCCGAACCGGACGAGCGCGACGCGGTGCTGGGCCGCATGCACGAGATCGAGGCCGCCGCCGACGACGCGACCCACGAGATCGTCCGCAAGGTGCACGGCTCGTTCGTCACGCCGTTCGACCGCAGCGACATGCACGGTCTCGCGGTCGCCCTCGACCAGTGCGTCGACCTCATGGCGGCCGCCGTCGACCTCATCGTGCTGTACCGCGTCGACACCCTCATGCCGCGGGTGGCCAAGGTCGTCGAGATCATCGCCCGGATGGCCGACGTCACCGCCGAGGCCATGCCCCGGCTGCGCTCGATGAAGGAGATGGGCGGCTACTGGGTCGAGATCACCCGGCTCGAGAACCGGGCGAACAAGCAGTACCGCAAGATGCTCGGCGAGCTCTTCGCCGACCCGAAGGCCGACCCCCTCACGGTCATGCGGCACAAGGACATCGTCGACGCGCTCGAGGCGACCGCGAACGGCTTCGAGCAGGTGGCGCTCAAGGTCGAGGCGATCGCGGTCCGGGAGTCCTGACCGCCCGTGGACTGGTGGCCCGTCGTCCTCGTCGTCCTCGTCGCGATGGGGTTCACGTACACGAACGGCTTCCACGACGCCGCGAACGCCATCGCCACCTCGGTCGCGACCCGGGCCCTGACGCCGAGGATCGCCCTCGGCCTGGCGGCGGCGATGAACCTCGTCGGCGGCTTCGCCGGGATGCGCGTCGCCGAGACGATCGGCGCCGACATCATCGTCGTGCCGCTCGGCGCCCAGGGCATCGTCGTCTGCGTGGGCGCGCTCGGCGGCGCCGCCGCGTGGAACGTCCTCACCTGGTGGCGCGGACTCCCGTCCTCCTCCTCGCACGCCCTCGTCAGCGGTCTGGCCGGCGCGGCCGTCACGGCCGGCGCGACGGTGCAGTGGCGCAGCATCCTCGACAAGGTCGTCGTGCCGATGCTCGTCTCCCCCGTCGTCGGGCTGGTCGGCGGCTTCCTCGTCATGACGGCCGTCCTCTGGCTGTTCCGGCGCGCCGCGCCCGGTCCCACGGCACGCGGCTTCCGCTACGCGCAGACCGTCTCCGCGGCCGCGATGGCCTTCGGCCACGGGATGCAGGACGCGAGCAAGACCGCCGGCGTCGTCGCGCTCGCCCTCGTCGCCAGCGGGCACCGCAGCGGGACCGACGACTCCATCCCCTGGTGGGTCATCGCACTGTCGGCCGTCGTGCTCAGCCTCGGGACCTACGCGGGCGGCTGGCGGATCATCCGCACCCTCGGCCGCGGGATCATCCACCTGGACCCGCCGCAGGGCTTCGCCGCCGAGGCCACGGCCGCCTCGATCCTGTACGTCGCGACGGCCACGGGGGCGCCCGTCTCGACGACCCACGCCATCACGTCGGCGATCGCAGGGGTCGGCGCCACCCGCTCGCGCAAGTCCGTCCGCTGGGGGATGGCGCGCCAGATCCTCGTGGCCTGGGTCCTCACCGTCCCCGGGGCGGGGCTCGCCGCCGCCCTCCTCGTGCTGGCCCTCCGCCCGCTCGCCTGAGCTGCGCCTCCGGGGAGTTCACAGCTCGGTCACCGTCCGTTCACCATGGCCGCCCGGTGTGGACACCTCCCATCCCTACCTTCACGGGTGTCGGCAGGGAAGCCGACCGTGCCCGCGGCCCAGCACAGCCGCCCCCCGTCCTGAAAGAGGAACCTCGTGAAGCTCCACCGCATCGGGATGACGGCCGCTGTCGCCGTCGCCTCCCTGGCTCTCGCTGCTTGCGGCAACGACAACCCGACCGGCACCTCCACCCCGGCCTCGACCGAGGGTGAGGGCGGCTCGCTCTCCGGGACCCTCAAGGGCGCCGGCGCGACCTCGCAGGAGTCGGCCATGACCGCCTGGATCGCCGGCTACCAGGGCGTCCAGCCCGGCGTCACCGTCCAGTACGACTCGGTCGGCTCGGGCGCCGGCCGCGAGAACCTCATCTCGGGCGCCGTGAGCTTCGCCGGCTCCGACGCCTACCTCGACGACGAGGAGCGGGAGAAGGTCAAGGACACCTGCGGCCCCGACGGCGCGATGAACATCCCCGTGTACATCAGCCCCGTCGCGATCCCCTACAACCTCGAGGGCGTCGACGAGCTCAACCTCAAGCCGGCCACCCTGGCGATGATCTTCGACCAGAAGATCACGAAGTGGAACGACCCGAAGATCGCCGCCGACAACCCCGACGCCGACCTCCCCGACCTCAAGATCACCGCGGTGAACCGTTCCGACGAGTCGGGCACCACCGAGAACTTCATGGAGTACCTCTCGGCCGCTGCCGCGGACTCGTGGTCCTACGAGGCCGACAAGGCCTGGCCGGTCTCCGGTGGCGAGGCCGCGGCGCAGACCACGGGCGTCATCGAGGTCGTCGGCAGCACCAACGGTGCGATCGGCTACGCCGACGCCTCGGCCGTCGGTTCGCTCCAGGCCGCGAAGATCGGTGTCGGTGAGGAGTTCGTCGAGTTCTCCCCCGAGGCCGCGGCCAAGGTCGTCGACGCCTCCGAGCCGGCCGACACCGGCGTCGAGGGCGACCTCGCGCTCGACCTCGCCCGGGACACCACCGAGTCGGGCGCCTACCCGATCGTCCTCGTGAGCTACCACATCGTGTGCAAGACGTACTCCGACCAGGAGACCGCCGACCTCGTCAAGGACTTCGTCGGCTACGTCGTCTCCGAGGACGGTCAGCAGGCCGCCTCCGGTGCTGCCGGCTCCGCGCCGATCTCGGCCGACCTCCGCTCGAAGGCGGAGCAGTCGCTGGAGCTCGTCAAGGCCGGTAGCTGACCGGTCGGCCGACAGGCCATGGACCGCGACGCGGCGGCCACCCGGCAGAATCGGGTGGCCGCCGCGGCGCGGTGTCCGCGGCCGGGTCCGACGCCCGTCCCCGGCAGCCCCTGCCGCGGACGGACGACGAGCACCCGCACGACCCGCACCATCCAGGAAGGACCGGCATGACCGCCACGTCCGCGCCCGAGGCGCAGGCCCGCCCCAAGCGGCGGCCCGGTGACATCGTCTTCGGAGGGCTCTCGACGGCCTCGGCCTTCAGCATCCTGCTGATCCTCGCCGGCGTCGCGATCTTCCTCATCTCGGAGGCCGTGCCGGTCTTCGGGGCCGACCCCGCCGAGATCACCGGCGGCGAGGGGTTCCTCTCGTACGTCTGGCCACTCGTGTTCGGGACGCTCGTCGCCTCCCTCGTGGCGATGGCCGTCGCCACCCCGGTCGCGGTCGGGATCGCGCTCTTCGTGTCCCACTACGCCCCGACGCGGGTCGGGACCGCCGTCGGGTTCGTCATCGACCTCCTCGCGGCCGTGCCGAGCGTCGTGTTCGGCATGTGGGGCTTCCAGGTGTTCGCCCCCAAGCTCGTGCCGCTCTTCATCTGGCTGCAGGAGCATCTCGGCTTCCTGCCGTTCTTCGAGTCCGCCTCGCGCACCGGGCGCACGCTGTTCACCGCATCGCTCGTCCTCGCCGTCATGATCCTGCCGATCATCACCGCCGTCTCCCGCGAGGTGTTCCTCCAGACACCCACGCTGCACGAGGAGGCCGCCCTGGCGCTCGGCGCGACCAAGTGGGAGATGATCCGCACCGCGGTCCTGCCGTTCGGCAAGCCCGGGGTCATCGGCGGCACGATGCTCGGTCTCGGCCGGGCGCTCGGCGAGACGATGGCCGTGGCGATCATCCTCTCGCCCGGGGTCTTCACCTGGAACCTCATCGACAGCGGGAACACCACCGTGCCGGCCGAGATCGCCCTGAACTTCCCCGAGGCCGCGGGCCTGCGGCTCTCCGAGCTCATCGCCGCGGGACTCGTCCTCTTCGGCATCACCCTCGCCGTCAACCTCGGCGCCCGCGCCATCGTGAACCGCCGCGCCGAGTTCTCGGGAGCCAACTGATGAGCGTCGACACCGCGCCGAAGCCCCGGCAGCGCAAGCTCGCGGACATCGAGGGCGTCGAGATCGACAAGGTCCGGGCCTCCTCGAACCGGCAGGCCTACGTCGTCCTCGCGGCCGCCGCCGCCGTCGCCGCGCTGCTGTGGCTCATCGGCCTCAACCCGGCCCTGGCCCTCGTCCTCGGGTACGCCGGCTACCTCGTCGCCGTGTACACCGTGTACCGCGCCGTCGCGGGCAAGCGGGTCGCGGCCGACCAGGTCGCGCGGGGCCTGGTGCTCGGGGCGTTCGTCGTCGCGGTCGTCCCGCTGCTGTCCCTGCTCTACACCGTCGTCGTCCGCGGGGGCGCCACCGCGCTCGACCCCGCGTTCCTCAACCAGACGATGAACGGCATCACCGGCCTGCAGGACCAGGCGACCCAGCGCGACGGCGCCCCCCTCATCGGCGGCGCGTACCACGCGATCATCGGGACGCTCATCATCACCGGCATCGCCGCCGCCATCTCGGTGCCCATCGGCGTCTTCACCGCGATCTTCCTCGTCGAGTACCAGCCCAAGGGGCGGGTCTCCCAGATGATCCGGTTCCTCGTCGACGTCATGACCGGGATCCCCTCCATCGTCGCCGGTCTGTTCGCCTTCGCCCTGTGGGCGGTGCTGTTCGGCATCGGGACCAAGAACGGCTTCGCGGGTGCCGTCGCGCTCTCCGTCCTCATGATCTCCACCGTCGTGCGCAACAGCGAGGAGATGCTGCGGATCGTCCCGAACGAGCTGCGCGAGGCGGCCCTGGCCCTCGGCGTGCCGAAGTGGCGCACGATCGCCAAGGTCGTCCTGCCCACCGCGGCCTCCGGCCTCGCCTCCGGCGTGACCCTCGCGATCGCCCGCGTCATCGGTGAGACCGCACCCCTGCTCGTGGCCGTCGGGTACGCCCGCGGGCTCAACGTCGACCCGAGCCAGGGGCCGATGAACACCCTCGCCGTGTACGCCTACTACATGTTCACCAAGCCGCTGAGCCCCGGCTTCCGCGAGCCCAGCCTCGACCGCGCGTGGGCCGCGGCGCTCCTGCTCGTGCTCATCGTCGTCGTCCTCAACCTCACCGCCCGCCTCATCGCCAAGGCCTTCGCGCCCAAGACCGGTCGCTGACCAGGAGACCACCACCCCCATGTCCAAGCGCATCGACGTCAAGAACCTCGACATCTTCTACGGCGCCTTCCACGCCGTGAAGAGCGTCTCGATGACCATCGAGCCCCGCTCGGTCACGGCCTTCATCGGCCCCTCCGGCTGCGGCAAGTCCACCGTGCTGCGCACCCTGAACCGGATGCACGAGGTCATCCCCGGCGCGTACGTCACCGGTGAGGTCCTCATGGACGAGAAGAACCTCTACGCCAAGGACACCGACCCGGTCGACGTCCGCCGGCAGGTCGGGATGGTCTTCCAGCGGCCCAACCCGTTCCCGACGATGTCCATCCGCGAGAACGTCCTGGCCGGCGTCCGGCTCAACTCCTCGAAGCTCTCGAAGTCGGCGTCCGACGAGCTCGTCGAGCAGTCGCTGCAGGGCGCGAACCTGTGGTCCGAGGTCAAGGACCGGCTCGACCGGCCCGGGTCGGGGCTGTCGGGTGGGCAGCAGCAGCGCCTGTGCATCGCGCGGGCCATCGCCGTCCAGCCCGAGGTCATCCTCATGGACGAGCCGTGCTCGGCGCTCGACCCCATCTCGACACTCGCCATCGAGGACCTCATCAACGAGCTGAAGAGCGAGTACACGGTCGTCATCGTCACCCACAACATGCAGCAGGCGGCCCGGGTGTCCGACCGCACCGGGTTCTTCAACCTCGAGGCCACCGGGATGCCGGGCGAGCTCGTCGAGATGGACGAGACCGCGAAGATCTTCAGCAACCCGAGCAAGCCCGCGACCGAGGACTACATCTCCGGCCGGTTCGGCTGACCCGCGCCGGAGCCACGGACCCGCGCCCGAGCCACGGACCCGCGCGCTCAGGGGCGGTGCCGCTCGACGGCGACCACCCGAGCGCCGGCCCCGGCGCCCGAGACGTGGCAGACGAGCGCCTCCCCCTTGGCGAGGTTGCCCTGCGCGGCATCGGCCAGCGGCTCGCGGGCGGCGTCGTCGTCGGCCAGCGGCCGCAGCACGTCGAGCAGTGGGGGCAGCACCGGCCCGTGGGTGCACAGCACCGCAGGGCGGCCCGCCTCGAGCACCGTCCCGAGCCGGCGCACCGCCCGCTCCGGGTCGGCCTCGAAACCCTCCTCGGAGAGGCTCTTCCGGGTGCGCAGCCGCACTCCCGACGCCGCCGCGAACGGCTCGACCGTGGCGGTGCAGCGCAGCGACGGTGAGGTGACGACCCGCTCGGGCCCGTAGGCGGCGAGGAGCGGGACGAGGGCGCCGGCGCGTTCGCGTCCCGCGTCGTCCAGCGGCCGGTCCCGGTCGTCCGCCCCGTCCCAGGACCCTCGCCCGACGGCGTGGGCGTGCCGGACCACCACGAGCGGCCAGGTGTCGAGCATCCCGCCCTGGTGACGGCGCACGAGCGAGCGCAGCTGGTCGCGGTCGCGCGCGTAGTCGAGCCGGTCGTGGGCCGTGCGCGGGTCGAGCCAGGCGACGTCGTCGATCTCGTTGACCAGCTTGCCGCTGCCCCCGGTGACCTTCGCCGCCCAGTAGCGGACGACCTTGTCGCCGGGGCGCCCGTCCTTGCCGAGCACCGTGTAGCGCGACTCGGGCAGCGGCACCCCGAGCGCCACCCGCAGCCCGGTCTCCTCATGGGTCTCGCGGACGGCGGCCACCGCCGACTCCTCGCCCGGGTCGAGCTTGCCCTTGGCCCAGGACCAGTCGTCGTACCGCGGACGATGGACGAGAGCCACCTGGAGCTCACGCCCGTCGAGCCGCCAAGGCAGGGTCCCCGCGGCGGGGATCGTCGTGGGCATCGCTGCGGCGGCTACCGGCGCCGGGCCTTGCGGCGGCGCTTGGCGTGCATCTCGACGAGCGAGGTCTGCAGGTCCTCGAGCGCCGCGCCGTCCTCGCCGAGGTGCCGGCGGGTCCACCGGCCGTCGCCGCCGAGCCACCAGTGCGAGTAGCGGTCGGAGCCGGCGCGCTCGAACAGCCCCCGGAGGTCGTCGAGGTGCCGCGGGTCGGTGACCCGCACCAGGGCCTCGACCCGGCGGTCGAGGTTGCGGTGCATCATGTCGGCGCTGCCGATGTACGCGACCGGCTCCCCGCCGCCGCCGAACCAGAAGATCCGGGAGTGCTCGAGGAAGCGCCCGAGGACCGAGCGCACCTCGACGGTCTCGGACAGCCCTTCGACCCCCGGCCGGATGGCGCAGATGCCGCGGACCCAGAGGAAGACCCGCACGCCGGCCCGGGAGGCCCGGTAGAGCGCGTCGATGACCTGCTCGTCGACGATCGAGTTGACCTTCCAGGCGATGAGGCCCGAGCCCGGCTCGGCCCGCTCGTGCTCGATCTCCTGCTCGATGTGCGCCAGGAGCCCGGAGCGCACCGACCGGGGCGCCACGAGCAGCCGCTTGAACTTGCTGCGCGGCGCGATGCCGGAGAGCTGGTTGAACAGCCGTCCGAGGTCCTCGCCGACCTGCTGGTCGTCGGTGAGCAGGCCCAGGTCCTCGTAGAGCCGGGCCGTCTTCGGGTTGTAGTTGCCCGTGCCGACGTGGCAGTACCGCCGCATGCCCTCGGCCTCCTGGCGGATGACGAGGCACAGCTTGGCGTGGGTCTTCAGCCCGACGATGCCGTAGACGACGTGCACGCCCGCGTGCTCGAGCTTGCGGGCCCAGGAGATGTTGTTCTCCTCGTCGAACCGGGCCTTGATCTCGACGACGGCGAGCACCTGCTTGCCGGCCTCGGCGGCGTCGATGAGGGCGTCGATGATCGGGCTGTCACCGCTCGTGCGGTAGAGCGTCTGCTTGATGGCGAGCACGTGCGGGTCGGCCGCGGCCTGCTCGAGGAACGCCTGCACCGACGTGGAGAACGAGTCGTACGGGTGCTGCAGCAGCACGTCCTGCTTGCGGACCGAGGCGAAGATGTCGCGCGCCTTGGCCGACTCCGTCGGGGCGAGGTCGGCGTTGGTGCGGGCGACGAACGGCTCGTAGTGCAGCTCGGAGCGTTCGAGGTCGGCGATGACGTTGAGGGCGCGGAGGTCGAGCGGCGCGGGCAGCCGGTAGACCTCCGAGGACGCGACGCCGAGCTCGCGGACGATGAGGTCGAGGACGTGGTCGTCCATCGCGGCCTCGACCTCGAGGCGCACCGGCGGGCCGAAGCGGCGGCGGGAGAGCTCGCGCTCCAGGGCCGTGAGGATGTTCTCGGCGTCGTCCTCCTCGACCTCGAGGTCCTCGTTGCGGGTGACCCGGAAGGTGTAGTGCTCGCGCACCTCCATCCCCGGGAAGAGCTGGTCGAGGTGGGCGGCGATGACGTCCTCGAGCGGGACGAACCGCGCGTCGTACATGTCGGCGAGCGGCGACTCGTCCGGCCCGGGCTCGATCCGCACGAGCCGCGGCAGCATCGGCGGCACCTTGACCCGGGCGAAGTGCTCCTTGCCCGAGCGCGGGTTGGTGAGGATGACCGCGAGGTTGAGCGACAGCCCGGAGATGTACGGGAACGGGTGCGCGGGGTCGACGGCGAGCGGGGTCAGGACGGGGAACAGCCGGTCCGCGAAGACCCCGCTCAGCCGCTCGCGCTCGTCGTCGGAGAGGTCCTCCCAGTGGACGATCGTGATGCCCTCCTCCTCGAGGGCGGGGCGCACCTGCGCGGCGTAGACCTTCGCCTGCATCGTCATGAGCTCGTGCGCGACGCTCGAGATCTGCTCGAGGACCTCGCGCGGCTCGAGCCCCGAGGCCGAGCGGACCGCGATACCGGTGGCGATGCGGCGCTTCAGCCCGGCGACCCGGACCATGAAGAACTCGTCGAGGTTCGAGGTGAAGATCGCGAGGAAGCGGGCGCGCTCGAGGAGCGGGACGTCCTCGTCGGCCGCCAGCTGCAGGACGCGCTCGTTGAACTGGAGCCAGGAGATCTCGCGGTCGAGGAAGCGGTCGGAGGGCAGGGCGTCCTCGTCGGTGCCCTCCTGCTGCCGCGGCGTGTGGATGAACCGCCCGTTCGTGCCGCGCGGCTGCTGGTGGCGCGTCTCGCTCGCCGATGCGCTCGCGATCGAGACCTCGCTGACGATCGCGGCGTCGGCGGAGGCCTCCGCGGCGGCGTCGCGGGCTGTGGTGTCCTGCGTGACTTCGGACTCGACCGACATGGTCTCCATCCTGTCAGGTTCCGTGCCGGGCGACCGGGGTGCTCACCCGCTGTTCACCCGGGCGGGGCGGACGTCGCCCGGGAGCGACAGGGTTCAGCCAGGGAGCGAGTACTGCGCGTCGACGGCGGCGTCGGTGAACCCGAGCCGCTCGTAGGTGCGCCTCGCCCGGACGTTGTCGCCGTCGACGTAGAGCTCGACCTCCGCGAGGCCCTGGCCGGCGAGGTGCGCCACCCCGAGCTCGGTGAGCGGCCCCCCGAGCCCGCGACCCTGCTCCTCGGGGGCGACACCGACGGCATAGACCTCGCCGCTGCCGTGCCGGGCGCCGGTCATCCCCGGGGCGTGGCTCGCGCGGTCCTCGGGCTCGATCTTGGTCCAGTGGAACGCGACGAGCCGGCCGTCCCGCTCGACGAGGAGGAAGCCCGCGGGGTCGAACCACGGCTGCGCCATCCGCTCGTGGAGGTCGTCGACGGTGAGCCGGCCCTGTTCGGGGTGGTCGGCGAAGGCCGCGGCGTTGAGCCGCACCCAGGCCTCGTCGTCGCGACCGGGCTCGAAGGTCCGTACCGCGTACCCGTCGGGGAGCGTCGGGTCGGTGTCGTCCTCCGCCGTCAGCGGCCGGGACATCACGTGCAGGCTACGGGTGCGCTCGAGCCCGGTCGACTCCGCCAACGCCCGCGCCGCCGGGAGGTCTCCGTGGGCCCACGCGGAACGGGCGCCGTGGGCGAGGGCCGCGTCGAGCAGCGCCCGGCCGTGACCGGTGCGCCGGTCGGCCGGGTCGACGACGAGCTCGGCGACGGCGTGCACGGTGCCGGCGGAGGACACCTGGGCGTAGCCGACGACCCGCTCGTCGTCACCGCGCCGCAGGACGTGGACGACGCCGTCGCGGGACGGGCCGAGCGCGAGCGCGAACGCCTCCGAGACCGGCGCGACGCCGTCGGCCGCCTCCGCCCGGTCCCAGAGGGCGGCGACCTCGGCCGCGAGACCGCCCTCGACGGCGGTGAGCCGCTCGGTGCGGGCCATCGTCAGCCGTCGACCTCCTCGAGGTCCTCCTCGGCGGCCTCGGGGACGAAGCGGTACCCGACGTTGCGGACGGTGCCGATGAGGAGCTCGTGCTCGCTGCCGAGCTTGGCGCGCAGCCGCCGGACGTGGACGTCGACGGTGCGGGTGCCGCCGAAGTAGTCGTAGCCCCAGACCTCCTGGAGCAGCTGCGAGCGGGTGAACACGCGGCCGGGGTGCTGCGCGAGGTACTTGAGGAGCTCGAACTCCTTGTACGTGAGGTCGAGCAGCCGGCCACGCAGCCGCACCGAGTACGTCGCCTCGTCGATGACGAGCGACCCGGCCGTGATGGGGCCGCCCTCGTCGGCCCCGGTCTCGGAGCGGCGCCCCACCGCCAGCCGGAGGCGGGCCTCGACCTCGGCCGGCCCGGCGGTGTCGAGGACGACGTCGTCGACACCCCACTCGGCCGTGAGCCCCGCGAGACCGCCCTCGGTGACGACGACGATGAGCGGGCACACGACGCCGGTGGTCGTGAGCACGCGGCACAGCGACTTGGCCATCGCGAGCTCGCGGCGCGCGTCGACCACGACGGCGTCCGCGTCCGGGGCGTCGACCAGGGCGGACGCCTCGGCGGGGAGGATGCGAACATGGTGGCTGAGGAGCCCGAGCGCCGGAAGGACCTCGGCGCTGGGCGCCAAGGTGTTCGTCAGCAGCAACAGGTGGGCCATTGCCCCACAGGATAGGCGGTCATGGACACAGGGCAGCGCGCCTCGGCGCCAGGTGGGACGGAGGCCACCACCGGGACGGCCGCGGAGGCGACGGTCACGGTGCGGTACTGGGCCGGTGCCCGGGCGGCCGCGGGCGTGGACTCCGACGTCGTCGCGGCGGGCGACGTCGCGACCCTGGCCGAGGCCCTCGTGGCCCTGCGCCCGGGGCTGCGGGACGTCCTGCCGGTGTGCACCGTGCTCGTCGACGGGCGGGCCGCCACCGGCGCCGACGCCCTGCGGCCCGGAGCGGACGTCGAGGTGCTGCCACCCTTCGCCGGCGGGTGATGCGAGGATGCCCGGCGTGGACGACGACGCGAGCGCGGGGG
This sequence comes from Phycicoccus sp. CSK15P-2, assembly GCF_016888005.1. Lineage (GTDB taxonomy): Bacteria > Actinomycetota > Actinomycetes > Actinomycetales > Dermatophilaceae > Phycicoccus. The sequence continues at coordinate 172,931 of NZ_JAFDVE010000003.1, forward strand.
AGGTGACGTACACCAGGTCATCCCGCCACGCGGCCTCCACCGGCGCGGAGTCCGAGACCCGAGCGGCTCGTCGGGCCCGGCGGGAGGCGCAGCTGCGCAACCCCGTGCTGCCCGCGATGGCCACCGTCACCCGGCCGGCCGTCGTCGTCACGACCGTCGTCCTCACCGGGCTGCTCGTCGCCGGGCTGCGCGTCGACCCCGTCATCCTCGCCGGCGGGCTGGCCTGGACCGGCCTGCTCCTCGCCTTCGGCTGGCCCCGGCTCCTCGGCAGCTCGAGCCGGTTCGGGTCTTCGCTGGCCATCGGCGTCGCCGGTGTCCTCACCCCGGTGTCGGCGGTGGTCCCCGACGGCACCGCGAGCCTGGCCGTCGTGCCGGTCGCACTGACCATCGGGCTCGCGCTGATGTTCGGCCACCAGATCGTCCGCACCGACGGCCGGCCCCGGCTCACCGAGTCGGTGGGCGTCACCTCGCTGGGGATCGCCCTCGTGGCGGTCGGGGCCACCTGGCTCCCGCTGACCAGCGGGCACCGGACCGCCGCGCTCGCGGTCGCCGGCCTGGTCGGGGTCGGCGCGGCCTCGCTCGCCGACCTCGCGGTCGGGATGCGCCCGTTGCGGCCCTGGCTGCTCCCGCTCGCGATGGTGCTCGGCGCGTCGGGAGCGCTCGTCTCCGCCGGCATCGTCGGCGGCCCGCGGCCCGCGGCCGCCGCCCTCGCCGGGATGCTCGTCGGCGCGGTCTCGCACGCGTTGCGGCGCGTCCTGTGCGTCCTGCCGCCGGTGACGTCGCTCCGGGGCCAGCTCGCGAGCGCCGCGGCGGGTGTGCTCGTCGGCGGCGTCGTCGCCTACGGGGTGGCGCTCGCCCTCGTCGGCTGAGGTACCGGCGGTGCGTCAGTAGACGAGCGCCCGGGTGCCGGGGGCGATGACCTCCTCGACGAACGCCGCGGCGCCACGGACGGTCGCGCCGGGCACGAGGTCGTCCTCGGTCAGCCCCCGCCGGGCAGCGCACTGGCCGCACACCGTGACCCGCCCACCCTCGAGGACGGCGTCCCGCAGCTCGGCCGCCGGCGCCGCGTGCGGCAGTGCGAGCTCCTCGGCCCGTCCGGGCACCGCCATCCACACCGCGTCGCCGGTGAGCCAGAGGCTGACGTCGAGCCCGGCGGCGAGGGCGGTGGCCGCGACGGTGATCCCCTGGTTGAGCCGCTCGGGCGCCTCGGTGCCGCAGGTGACCTTGACGACGAGGGCGCTCGCGGGGGACTCCATAGACTGCAGCGTATGGTCTTCCAGCTCGACACGAACCTGCACCCGGACCTCGCACCGCTCGCCTGGCTGGTCGGCTCCTGGGCCGGCGCCGGGGTGGTCGGCTACCCGACGATGGAGTCCCAGCGGTTCGGCCAGGAGGTGCTCGTCGGCCACGACGGCCGCCGCTTCCTGCGCTGGGAGTCGCGCAGCTGGCTGCTCGACGACGACGGCAACCAGGTGCGGCCCCTCGCCACCGAGCTCGGGTTCTGGCGTCCGGTCACCGAGGGCGAGGACGGCACGAACGTCGAGCTCCTCCTCGCCCACCCCACCGGCTTCGTCGAGATGTACGCCGGGAAGGCCGAGCCGGCGAAGGTCGAGCTCCGCACCGACGGCGTCATGCGCAGCCCGGAGGCCAAGGAGTACACCGCGGCGCACCGGCTCTACGGCTACGTCGAGTCCACGCTCATGTGGGTCATGGACATGGCGGCCGTGGGTCAGGAGCTGCAGTCGCACGTGTCGGCCGAGCTCAAGCGGGTCAGCTGACCGGGCCGGCCGCCCCGCCGGGGGTCAGGGCGTGACGAAGACGTCGAGGTACTCGTCCATCGAGTCGGTGCGCAGCGCCTCGCCGAGGAGGGCCATCCCCTCCTCGTCGACGATGTCGATGGACCCGGCCTTCGGGTCGGTGCCGAACCCGGTGAACGGCGCGGTCGCGAACACGACGTCGGAGGCGCGGATGCCGCGCAGCTCCAGGGCGTAGTCCCTCATCGTGCCGATCGTCAGGTCGCGGTCGACGACGAGGTTCTCGGTGGCGGCGTCGGTGAACCTCGCGATCTTCACGGGGTTGGCCACCGTCCCCCTGCTCGTCGCCTTGAGCAGCAGCGCCTTGACGAAGGCCAGCTGCCGCCGGCCGCGCGAGATGTCGCCCTCGCTCAGCTCGTAGCGCTCGCGGACGAAGCCGAGCGCCTGCTCGCCGTTCAGCTCGTTCCAGCCCTCCTGGATGGCGATGCCCCCGTTCCCGGACGCCGAGCTGCCCTCCTCGGCGTAGACCCGGACCCCGCCGACGGCGTCGGTCATCCGCTTGAAGCCGTCGAAGTCGGTGCGCGCGACGTGGTCGATGCGGATGCCGAGGAGGTTCTGCAGGGTCTCGACGAGCAGCGGCTCCCCCCCGAACGCGTACGAGGCGTTGATCTTGTTCTTGCCGTGGCCGGGGATCTCGACGAAGAGGTCGCGGGGGAAGTGGATCATCTGGATCGACGTCGGGTCCTCGGGGACGTGGACGAGGACGATGACGTCGGAACGCCCTCGGTCGCTGCCCCGGCTGTCGGAGCCCACGAGCAGGAAGTTGGTGCCCGTGCCCGACTCCGGGACCGGCGACCCGTCGGGTGCCGTGGGGGGCGGTACCGTGGGGAGAAGGTCGGCCTGGGTGACGTTGTCGTTGACCGTCCAGGCGAGGTAGGCGACGAAGCCGCCCGCCGCCACCAGCCCGAGCAGCACGACGGCGACGAGCGCGATGACGACGGCGCGCAGGCCCCGGCGGCGGTGCCGCGGGTGCTCCTCGGGCTCGGTCTCGCCGCTCTCGGGTCCGAAGAGGTCGAGGCTGTCGTGGTGCGTCACCGGCCCAGCATACGAAGGGCGGGCACCCCGGTGCGCCGGGAGCCGCCTACATTGGAGGGATGAGCGACCTCGGGGCCCGCCTGCGCGCGCACGGCAAGCGGCTCACGTCCCAGCGCGAACGCGTGCTGGCGGCGGTGGGGCGGCTCGGCCACGCCACGCCCGACGAGGTCGCCGAGGCGGTCGCGGCCGACGGCGGCGCGGCGGTGCCGGTCTCGACGGTCTACCGCTCGCTCGACGCCCTCCAGGAGCTCGGCCTCGTCGGGCACACCCATGTCGACCACCGGGCGCCCAGCTACCACCTCGCCGAGCACGCCACCCATCTGCACGTCGTCTGCCGAGGCTGCGGCTGGGTCGGCGAGATGCCGCTGAGCGTCGCCGACGAGCTCGTGTCGCGGGCCGACGAGGCCCTCGGCTTCGCGGCGGACGCCAGCCATGCCGCCGTCCACGGACTGTGCCGCACCTGCCGGGAGGACCGATGACCACCACACCCACGACCGCCCCGTCCCCGCTCCTCGGCCGCCACGGTGCCGTCGAGGCGGAGGGCCCGGACGCCGGGGTCGCCGCGCACTACGGCGACCCGATGCGCGAGCAGCGTCTCCTCGCCGAGGGGCTGGCGGTCGTCGACCTCTCGCACCGTGGGGTCGTCACGGTTTCCGGCCCGGACCGGCTCTCCTGGCTGCACTCGATGACGACCCAGGAGCTCACCGGCCTCGCGCCCCGGGAGTCGCGCGAGTCCCTCGTCCTCTCGCCGAAGGGGCACGTCGAGCACGCGCTGCACGTCGTCGACGACGGCGCGACGACGTGGGTCACGGTCGAGCCCGGGAGCGCGCCGGCGCTCGTCGCGTGGCTCGAGTCGATGCGCTTCATGCTGCGGGTCGAGGTCGCCGACGTCACGGACCGATGGGCCGTGCTCGGCGAGCCGGTCGGGGCCGCGTCCCTCGAGGGTGAGCCGCTCGCCTGGGTCGACCCGTGGCCCGGCCCCGTCGGGGACACCGCGACGTACGGCCCGCTCGAGGGGCATCCGGCCGCCGGACGGGCGTGGCGCGAGCTGCTCGTGCCGCGGGAGGGGCTGGACACCGCGGTCGGGGACCGTCCGCTCGCCGGCGTGTGGGCGGCCGAGGCGCTCCGGGTGGTCGCCTGGCGTCCCCGGGTGGGCTGGGAGACCGACCACCGGACGATCCCGCACGAGCTCGACTGGCTGCGGACCGCCGTGCACCTGCACAAGGGGTGCTACCGCGGGCAGGAGACCGTCGCCCGGGTGCACAACCTGGGACGTCCGCCGCGCCGGCTCGCCTTCCTCCACCTCGACGGGTCGGGCCACGTGCTGCCGGACGCCGGGGCCGCGGTCGAGGCCGGCGGCCGCGAGGTCGGGCGGCTGACCTCGGTCGCCCGACACCACGAGGACGGTCCGGTGGCGCTCGCGGTCGTCAAGCGGTCGGTCCCGACCGACGTCGATCTTCTCGTCGGCAGCATTTCCGCCGCCCAGACCGTCGTCGTCGAGCCCTGAGCGCCGTAGATCCTCCGGCGGCCAGGCGGTACCCGGCTGCCATGATGAGCCCATGACGACGCCGTCCGCCGGGGTGACCGGCACGCTCATCACGGTCGCGCCCACCGGCGCGGAGCACGCGAAGGCCGACCTCCCGCAGCTGCCGACCACCCTCGACGAGGTCGTCGAGACCGCGCGGCGGTGCGAGGCCGCGGGTGCCTCGCTCGTCCACCTGCACCTGCGCGACGCCGAGCACCGGCCGACCCTGGACCCCGGTCTGCTCCGGGCTGCGGTCGAGGCGGTGCGCGAGGCGACCGACCTCGTCGTCCAGCTCTCCACCGGCGGCTCGGTGCACGACGCGCTCGAGCAGCGGCTCACCGTCCTCGACGCCGAGCCCGACTCCTGCTCGCTCACCTGCGGGACGACGAACTTCGGCGACGACGTCTTCCTCAACCCGTGGGGGTTCATGAGCGACCTCTACGTGCAGGCGCAGGAGCGGGAGGTCGTGCCGGAGCTCGAGCTCTTCGACCTCGGGCACGTCCACGCCGTGCGCCGGCTGCTCGACACGCACGGGCTGCCGTTCGGCGGGCGGGTGCACGTCGACTTCGTCACCGGTGTGCCCGGCGGGATGCCCGCGACGACGGCCGCGCTCATGGCCGGTGTCGCGATGCTGCCGACGGAGGTGACCTCGTGGTCCGCGACCGGCATCGGCCGCGGCCACCTGCCGGTCATGGCGGGGGCGCTCTCGGCCGGCGGGCACCTGCGCGTCGGCATGGAGGACAACGTCGTCTTCCGCCGGGGTCAGGTCGTGCAGCACAACGACGAGCTCGTGGCCCGGGCCGCCGAGCTCGCCACCCTCGTGCAGCGACCGCCGCTCACGACGTCCGAGGCGCGCGAGCTCCTCGGGGTCAAGGACCGGCGCCGACGCTGACGCCTCGCGGTCCGGCGTCGTGGGTCGGCTCGTGGGGTCGGGCAGTCCGTCTCCCGGGCCGGTCCCTCGTCCGGCAGGTGGGACGGCGGCGATGGACGGGGAACACCTCTGCATAATCCGGGGTTATGGGTTCTATGAGGTCTCTGGTCGGTTTCCCCGCCGTCGTCAACGAGACGGCGGCACGGTCCGTCGCGGCCGGGGTGGTCCTGCTGGCCGGCGCGACGATGGTCACCGGATGGCTCTGGTTGGCCGTGGTCCTCGCCACCGGCTTCGCGCTGCGGGTACTGTCCGGGCCGCGGCTGAGCCCCCTCGGCCGGCTCGCGGCGCAGGTCGTGGCGCCGCGGCTGGGTGCGCCGCGGCTGGTCTCCGGCACGCCGAAGCGGTTCGCGCAGGGCATCGGGCTGGTCGTCTCCGGCGCGGCCGTCGCGGCCCTGGCGCTGGGCGGCACGGCCGTGGCCACGGCCCTGCTCGCCGTCCTCGTCGTCTTCGCCACCCTCGAGGCGGTCGTCGGCTTCTGTGCCGGCTGCTACGCGTTCGGCCTGCTCATCCGGGCCGGGATCGTCTCCGACGACACGTGCGTCGAGTGCGCCGACATCACCGCCCGGCGCCTCCCGGTCGCCGCCTGACCTCCACCCGCCAGGACCCCCGTCACCCCCTCGCGAACGTGTGTGAACACGCCGCAGGATCCGCGGCGTGTTCACAGACGTTCGCAGGGGCGTGGCCGGCTTCACGCTTGCTCCGGTTTGCATTCTGCTAACTGAAGCAAGCACAATGGGTCCGTGAGCAAGAACCCGCTGAACGACCTCGGTGAGAGCCTGGGCGACTACCTGCGCGAGCAGCGCACGTCGGCCCAGCTCTCGCTGCGTCAGCTGTCCGAGCTCGCCGGGGTCTCCAACCCCTACCTGTCCCAGATCGAACGTGGGCTGAAGCGGCCCAGCGCCGAGATCCTCCAGCAGCTCGCCAAGGGCCTGGAGGTCTCCGCCGAGTCCCTGTACGTCCGGGCCGGCATCCTCGACGCCGAGACCGCCCACCCCACGTCCGACGCCCTGGACGTCCGCCGTGCCGTCGCCGAGGACCCGGTCCTCACGGCCCGGCAGAAGAAGACGCTCCTCGACATCTACGCGTCCTACGTCGAGGACGACTCCCGGCAGTGACGCCGACGTAGCCCCCGGCAGTGCCGCCGCACGGGCGCCCCGCACCTCGTCCCCTCCACCCTGAAGGAGTCCGCCATGGCCGTCATCGACGACCTCCGCAAGACCGTCGACACCACCCCGCTGTACGCGATCGCCGGGGTCACCGACCTCGCCGTCGAGAAGGTCCGCGGTGCGCAGAAGCGTGCCGAGACCCGCAGCGCCGAGATCACCAAGCGCGCCGAGGCCGCTCGTGCCGACCTCTCGCCGTCCGCCGTCCAGGCCCGCGCCGAGCGCCTCGCCGAGCAGGTCAAGGACCTCCCGGCCCTCGCCCTGAACCAGGGCCTCGTCGTCTCCGGCCGCGTCACCGAGGGCTACGAGGCCTTCGCCACCCGCGGCAAGGACGTCGTCGGCCGCATCCGCACCCAGAAGTCCACCCAGGACCTCGTCGCGCAGGCCGGCACGACCGTCGCCCAGGCCAAGGGCGCCGTCACCACCGCCCGCCACGCCGCCGCCGAGATCGAGCGTTCCGCCAAGGCCACCCTGACGACCGGCCGCAAGGAGGCCGCGAAGGTCGCCACCGTCCTCACCGACTCCGTCGCCGAGGAGGCCAAGGAGGCCCAGGTCGAGGTCGCCGCGTCGGCCAAGCGCACCCGCGCCGCCGCCAAGCGGACGAGCACGACGTCCAAGAAGGGCACGAAGCGCACGACCGCCTCCACCAAGGCGGCCGGCACGAGCGCCCGCAAGACGGCCAAGGCCTCGACCAAGGCCGCCGAGAAGGCGGCCGAGAAGGTCGGCGACTGACTCCTCCCGAGTCGCGGCGGTGACACGCCGCGAACGGTCACCGGTTCGCCCCCTTTCCGGTGACACCCTGGTCAGGCCCGGGGGCCGGTTACCCTGCCCGGCCCCCGGGCCGCTCCATGTCCGAGCCGCGGCTAGCGTGTGGGCGTGCCGCAGCCCACACCCTCCGCTCTCGCCGATGCCCCCGTCGTGGCCCACGTCGTCCGCGGAGGCGTCGTGGAGTCCGTCCACCGCGCGAGTATCGCGGTCACCGACCCCGACGGCTCGCTCGCCGAGGCGTGGGGCGACCCGCACGACCCGGTCCTGCCACGGTCGTCGACCAAGCCGCTGCAGGCGGTCGCGATGCTCCGGGCCGGCCTCGATCTCCCGTCGGAGCACCTCGCGCTCGCCTGTGCGAGTCACAGCGCCGAGCCGTTCCACCTCGACGGCGTCCGGGCGATGCTCGCGGCCGCGGACCTCGCCGAGGCCGACCTCGGCAACACCCCGGACCTGCCGTACGAGCCGTACGAGCGCGACGTGTGGGTCGCTGCCGGTCACGTCGCGCGGCCGCTCGCCCAGAACTGCTCCGGCAAGCACGCCGCCATGCTCGCCACCTGCGGGGTCGCCGGCTGGGACCGGCGGACCTACCTCGACGCCGACCACCCGCTGCAGCGGCACGTCACGGCGACGATCGAGGACCTCGCCGGCGAGCGGGTGACGGCGACGGTGGCCGACGGATGCGGCGCGCCCGCCGTGGCGGTCTCGCTCGTCGCACTCGCCCGTGTCTTCGGGGACATCGCGACCGCCGCCCCGGACACGCCCGAGGGCCGCGTCGCCCATGCCGTGCGGGCCCACCCCGACCTCCTCGGGGGGACCCGCCGCGACGTCACCGCCCTCGTGCGGGGGACGCCGGGCGTGGTCGCCAAGGACGGCGCGGAGGGCGTCTACGCGGTGGGGCTGCCGGACGGGCGCGGCGTCGCGCTCAAGGTGGCCGACGGCGGGCAGCGTGCCCGGGCCGTCGTCCTCGCCGCCGTGCTGCGCCGCCTCGGCGTGGAGTCGCGGGCCTACCCGCGCCTCGAGGACGCCCCGGTCCTCGGGCACGGCGAGCCGGTGGGGTCCGTCGTGGCGGTGGGCATCGCTGAGGGTCCGGGATGAGGACCGTCCTTCAGCGGGTCAGTCGCGCCGCGGTGAGTGTCGACGGCGAGGTCGTCGGGGCCCTCGACCGCCCGGGGCTCGTCGCGCTCGTCGGCGTCACCCACGACGACGGTCCCGAGCAGGTGGAGACCACCGCCCGCAAGATCGCCGGGCTGCGCATCCTCGACGGCGAGCGCTCGGCCACCGACCTCGGTGCGCCGGTCCTCGTCGTCAGCCAGTTCACCCTCTACGCGGACGTCCGCAAGGGCCGACGGCCCTCGTGGAACGCGGCTGCTCCCGGCCCCGTGGCGGAGCCGGTCGTGGAGGCCGTGGTCGCCGCGCTGAGGGCCCGCGGGCTCGAGGTCGCGACCGGGCGGTTCGGGGCCCACATGGACGTCGAGCTCGTGGGCGACGGCCCCGTGACCATCGTCCTCGACGTCTGACACCTAGGCTGTGCCCATGTCGTTCGGCACGCTGCAGTCCTACATCGAGCTCCTGCTCACCCTCGTGGCCCTCGGGGTCGAGCTCTACGCGGTCGTCGACTGCCTGCGCCGCCGCCCCGACGCGTTCACCGCGGCGGGCAAGCGGACCAAGGGCTTCTGGCTCGCCGTCACCGGCGTGGCGGTGCTCTTCGGCGTCGTCGCCGTGGGCGGTCTCGGGATCATCGGGATCATCGCCGTCATCGCCGCCGGGGTGTACCTCGCCGACGTCAAGCCGGCGCTCGACCAGGTGATGGGCCGCGGCGGCCAGCAGGGGCCGTACGGGCCCTGGTGACCTCGGCGGACGACGTCCGCCGAGGCCTCAGCGTGGCGCCACGCAGTCCCATGCGACGGTGAGCTCGCCCAGCCGCCACCGGGACGGTCCGTCGAGCAGCGGCCACCCGGCCTCGCGCAGCGACCGGGCCGCCCCCAGGAAGCGCTGCCGTACCCCGTAGGACGCGAGCGGCGCGTGCCGCACCCACGCGTCGTCGAGCGCGGTGAGCAGCGCGTGCACGTGCTCGCCCGGGACGTTGCGGTGGATGAGCGCCTTGGGCAGCCGCTCGGCCACCACGCCGGGACGCTCGAGCCCTCGCAGCCGCCATGCGAGCGACAGGCTCTGCGGGCCGTCCGCGGTGACGGCGACCCAGGTCGCGAGCCGCCCGAGCTCGTCGCACGTGCCGTCGACGAGCATCCCGTCCGGTGCGAGCCGTCCGGTCGTGCGTTCCCAGGCGCCGGGCACCTCGGCCTCGTCGTACTGCCGCAGCACGTTGAAGGCACGGACGACCACCGGCCGCGCCCCGCCGGGCAGCGGCACCTCGAACCCACCCCGGGCGAAGCGCAGCCCGGGCCGCTGCAGCGGGCGGGCGGCGGCGACGCGGTCCGGGTCGATCTCGATGCCGACGACCTGGAGGTCCGGGCGGACGCGCAGCAGCCGGTCGGACAGCTCGACCGCGGTGACGGGCGAGGCGCCGTACCCGAGGTCGACGACGACCGGTGCCGGCCCGGCCCGGCGCAGGCGCCACGCCTGCGGGCCGGCCAGCCAGCGGTCGCAGCGGCGCAGCCGGTTCGGGTTGGTCGTCCCGCGGGTGATGACCCCCTCGGGGCGCTGGCCGGCCACCTGGCCAGCGTAGATGCGTCCGTCGGACCTGGGCCGTCCCCTCGTCGACGCGGCGCCCGTCCTACCCTGATCCCGTGCTGGATCGGCTACGGGTGAGGCGGGAGAGCGAGGTGAGCCTCTCCATGCTCGCGCTCGTCGTGTCACTCGCGGCGGCCCTCGTCCTCGGCCTCGTGTCGTGGGTCCCGCGGGTCCTCGCCCTGGAGGTCGGCATCACCGACGTCGAGCCGGGCCTGCTCTCGGTGGCGCAGAACACCCGCGGCGTGCAGTCGCTCGGTGCCGACCTCACGGTGACGCTCTACGACCGCGGCTTCCGGCTCTCCCGCGGGACGACGGTCCTCGCCGACACCGTCACCAAGGGTGCGCCGGTCGTCGCGCTGCGCGGCTCGGTGGTCTCGGGCGAGGAGCACCCGCAGGAGCGGGTCCGCTCGGCCCTGGTCGACGTGAGCATCGACGCCGTGACCCGGGACGGCGAGAAGGTCACGTACAGCGGGGTCGTTTCGGGCCCCGGTGAGGCGCTGCCGCTGCGGATCACCTTCGAGCCGCTCGACGGCCGGATCCGGATGGACGTCGCGGTCGAGGGCGCCTCCGCCGTCGCGCTCAACCTCGACTGGCGCCCCGCGACCACCGGCATCGCTCCGGCCCTGCCCGCGCGCAACCTCAAGGCCAAGGCGTACTGGGTCGACCCGACCGTCGTCCAGCAGCCGGCGTTCACCTGGGTGCTCGGTACCGACGTCTCGATCGGACCGGTGCGGGTGCCGCGGGCGGTCGACCTGCGCCAGGACGGCCGGATCGCGGTGCACGTCTGGGCCCCACGGGCCGTGGTCACGGTGACCGACACCCCGCGCGGGGCCCGTGACACACTCGAGGGGTGACTGACCGACCCGCCGCGCCGCACCGTGTCGCGATGGTGTCCGTGCACACCTCGCCCCTCGCCCAGCCGGGCACCGGCGACGCCGGCGGGATGAACGTGTACGTCCTCGAGGTCGCCCGCCAGCTGGCCCGGCAGGGCACTGCCGTCGACCTCTTCACCCGCACGACGAGCGCCTCGCTCGCCGACCTCGTCGAGGTCGAGCCCGGCATCGTCGTCCGGCACGTCGCCGCCGGCCCGTACGAGGGGCTGTCGAAGGAGGACCTCCCGGGGCAGCTCTGCGCCTTCGCCGCCGGGATGATGCGGGTCGCCGCGCACGCGCCGTCCGGCTACTACGACCTCGTGCACTCGCACTACTGGCTCTCCGGCCAGGTGGGGTGGCTCGCGGCCGACCGGTGGGGTGTCCCGCTCGTCCACACGATGCACACGATGGCGCGGGTCAAGAACCTCCACCTCGCCGACGGCGACGAGCCGGAGCCGCGCGGCCGCGAGATCGGTGAGGCGCAGGTCGTTGACGCCGCCGACCGGCTCGTCGCGAACACCGAGCGCGAGGCCAGCGAGCTCGTCGAGCTCTACGGTGCCGACCCCGACCGCGTCGCGGTGGCGGAGCCCGGGGTCGACCTCACGACCTTCCGGCCCGGGTCGCGGGTCGAGGCACGGGCCGCGCTCGGGCTGCCGTCCGAGGCCGTGCTTCTCCTGTTCGTCGGTCGGATCCAGCCGCTCAAGGGGCCGGACGTCCTCGTCCGCGCGGCCGCCGAGCTCGTGCGCCGCGACCCGTCCCTGCGTGAGCGCCTCGTCGTCGGCATCCTCGGTGGAGCGAGCGGGTCCGGCGTGCGCAACCCGATGGGCCTCCCGGAGCTCGCCGAACGGCGTGGCATCGGCACCGCGCTGCGCGTCGTGCCGCCGGTCGACCGCGAGACCCTGGCGCAGTGGTACCGCGCGGCCGACGTCGTCGCGGTGCCCTCGCACAGCGAGTCGTTCGGGCTCGTCGCCGTCGAGGCCCAGGCCTGCGGGACGCCGGTCGTCGCCGCGAACGTCGGTGGCCTGCCCACCGCGGTCGGGGACGCCGGCGTGCTCGTCGACGGCCACGACACGGCGTCCTGGGCCAGCGCCCTGGGCTCGGTGCTGTGCGACCCGGAGCTCGCCTCCGGGCTGTCCCGCCGCGCGGTCGAGCACGCCCAGGGGTTCGGATGGGCGCGGACGGCCGAGAAGCTGCAGGGCGTCTACCGGGAGGCCCTGGCCCGCCGCAAGGACGTCTCCATCCACGACGCCGAGCGGCTCGAGGACATCCCGCGGGCGGTCATCCCGTGAGCGCTGCCGAGCTCGTGGCCACGGTGCGCTCCGCCCTCGACGAGACGGGCGTCGAGTACGAGACGGGTGCGCGCGACGACGAGCTCGTCGCCAGCCTGCCCGGCGAGAAGAAGCTCAAGACCGTCGTCTCGCTCGTGTGCTCGGACCAGGCACTGTCGGTGTCGGCGTTCGTCATCCGCAACCCGGACGAGAACCACCTCGAGGTCTACCGCTTCCTCCTCGGCCGCAACCTGCGTCTGCCCGGGCTCGCGTACAGCGTCGACAAGACCGGCGACGTCTACGTGACGGGCCGGGTCCCCGCGGCGGGCGTCGGCACCGAGGTCGTCGACCAGCTGCTCGGGGTCGTCCTCGCGGCCGCGGACGAGCCGTTCAACGAGCTGCTCGTCCTGGGCTTCCTCACCTCGATGCGCAAGGAGTGGGAGTGGCGGGTCGACCGCGGCGAGAGCCTGCGCAACCTCGAGGCCTTCCGGCACCTGCTCGAGCGCCCCGGCGACCCCCCGCGGGCCACGGAGCAGCCACCCGGGTGACCCGGGTCACGTCGTCGCTAGGCTGGCTCGCATGACGGAGCACACCCTCATCCTCCTGCGCCACGGCGAGTCCGACTGGAACCAGAAGAACCTCTTCACCGGGTGGGTCGACGTCGACCTCACCGAGAAGGGCCGCGTCGAGGCGGTCCGCGGGGGGCGGCTGATCCAGGACGCCGGGCTCCTGCCGGACGTCGTGCACACCTCCGTCCTGCGCCGCGCCATCACGACCGCCAACCTCGCCCTCGACGCCTGCGACCGCCACTGGGTGCCGGTGCACCGCAGCTGGCGGCTCAACGAGCGGCACTACGGCGCGCTGCAGGGCCTCGACAAGGCCGCCACCCGCGAGACGTACGGCGACGAGCAGTTCATGCTCTGGCGGCGCAGCTTCGACACCCCGCCGCCCCCGATCGAGCAGGGCAGCGAGTACGACCAGTCCGGCGACCCGCGCTACGCGGGCATCGAGGTCCCGACCACCGAGTGCCTCGCCGACGTCATCCCGCGGCTCATGCCCTACTGGGAGGGCGACCTGCGCGAGGACCTCGTGGCGGGGCGCACCGTCCTCGTCGTGGCCCACGGCAACAGCCTGCGCGCCCTCGTCAAGCACCTCGACGGCATCGGCGACGACGACATCGCCGGGCTCAACATCCCCACCGGGATGCCGCTCGTCTACCGGCTCGGGGACGACCTCATGCCCACCGGCCCGGGCGAGTACCTCGACCCGGACGCCGCCGCCGAGGCCGCTGCCGCGGTCGCGAACCAGGGGCGCTGACCCCCGACCGGGGCCCGCTCACAGGGTCCAGCCCGGCTGGTCCCACACCATGGGGCGGACGGACGGGACGTCGTCGAACACCCGCCGGCCCTCCCCGTCCTCGAGCCGGAGCCGGAAGGCGGCCGCCTGGTCGGCGTTGACGACATCGACGACCGCCGCGCCCTCACGCATCCGGGTCACCTTCGAGACCGGGTAGGCGTTGGGGCTGGTCGCCAGCAGCTGTGCGGTCCGCACGCCGCCCGCCGGGGTGTCCGGGGCCACGACGAGGAACCTCCCGGTGTTCGCCCGCGGGTCGACGACGCGGACGACCGCCGGCTCGCGCGCGTCGGCCGCCGGGACGACGACGGCCGGCTGCCACAGCTCGGTGTCGTCCGGTCGGACCACCCCTTCGGTGACGACCGACCGGACGACCCCGCCCCCCGGGGTCCGCACGAGCACGACCCGCACCCGCGTCGGGGCGTCCGACCAGCCGTCCTCGAGGAGGGGGAGCTCGACCCGGGTGTCGAGGACGACCTCCCGGTGGAGGAGTGTCCGCTGCACACCGGTCGCCAGCGCGACCTGGGTCACGAGGGTGTCCACCGGGTCACCGCTCTGCGCGATCCCCGGATAGGGGTCGGTCAGCCCGACGGGCCCGTCGTGGCCGGCGCAGCGCAGGCGGGTGGCGAACGACGGCGGGCTCCCGAGCAGCGGGAGCCCCACCCCTGCGAGCAGCGCTGCCGGTGTCCACGTGCGCCGGATGTCTCCCGACGCCAGGGGCTCGACCACCGTGCTCAGCTCGAGCCCCTGCTCCGTTGGCGGGGCGAGTACGAGGAGGCGGGGTGGCTCGGCATCCGGTACCTCGACCGCCACGACCGGGGCCTCGCCCTCCGAGGGGAGCAGGACCGGGGCGGGCCCGTCGAGCGCCCGCGGGTCGGTGCCGGAGGGCCCGTGCCACACCTCGAGGGTTCCCGGGACGAAGCCGTCCTGCGCGGTGAGAGTCACGGCGACCCGGCGGTCGGCGACGTCGTCGGCGAAGAGCAGGCGGGTGCGGCCGGAGGACACGCGGGCGACGAGCGCCTGCACCTCGAGGTCCGCGGCGAGGTCGCCGCGCGGACCCCACGACACCACCGAGTCCCACGCCGGGTCGTCCGCCGGGAGCGCCGGCGAGGGCGACGCGGTGGGCCCGGGGGCCGGCCCGGTCGTGGTGTCTCGGGATGCGGCGACGGCCCAGGTCACGGCTCCCACCGCCGCTGCACCGGCGCCCGCGCCGACCACCGCCCGTCGCGTGACGGGAGTGCGCCCGGTCCGGACGAGGCCCGCCGGGTCGGGCGGCGGCTCCGGCCGGAGCCGGTCGAGGAGGAGGTACAGGTCGGGGTCCAGCCGCTCGTCGGAGGGCTGGAGACCGTCGGCCTCGCGCGCGGCGCGGTGGGCCTGGGTCAGGCGGTCGTGAGCAGCGGCGACGTCCGCCGTGAGGGTGCGTCCGGCTCGGCTCGCGACGGCCGCGACCCGGCCGGCCGGCAGCTCCCACTGCAGGTCGGCCGCGAGCGCGAGCCGCACCAGCGGGGGCTCGGCGGCGAGGGCGTCGTAGAGGGCGCCCGGGACGGCGTCCCCGGGATCGGCCACCGTGTGCCGCGGGACGGACGGCACGGCCTCGGACCGGCGCCCGGCCACGGCCGTGACCACCGCCCGCTGCGCCGCCGCGGTCGGGGCGCCGTCGTGCTCGTCCCACCGCCGGACGACGCCCGCGAGGGCACGGGTGGTCAGCTCCCGCGCCGCCGCGGGGTCGAGGAGGGCGACGAGTGCGACCGACTCGAGGTCGCTCCAGCGGGCCGTGACGAAGCCGTCGAGGTCCTCGTCCGCCGTCGCCCGCGCCACGTGCTCATCATCACCGACGAGCACGTCGCGCACAGGGCATCGGTCAGAGCCGGGGCAGCACCCGCGTCGTGTGCTCGCCCTGTTCGAAGATCCGCGAGACCGGGCGTCTCGTCCACCCTCCGAGGGTAGTCCCGCGCGCCGCGCCGGGCTCAGACGGGACTGCCGTCCTCGACGTCCTCGTGGCTGCCGCCGGCCTCCATCCCCCACTCGCCGGTGACGATCCACACGACACGCTCCGCGACGGAGACCGCGTGGTCGGCGAACCGCTCGTAGTAGCGGCCGAGGAGGGTGATGTCGACGGCGGTCTCCGTGCCGTGCGGCCACTGGCCGCTCGTGACGTGCTCGAAGAGCTCGCGGTGCAGGTCGTCCATCGCGTCGTCGTCGCGCTCGATCTGCCGGGCACCGTCGACGTCACGACCCGCGATGACCGAGCCGACCTTCTCGACGATCCGCTCGGCCACCTGGCCCATGTCACGGAACGTCGAGCGCAGCTCGGCCGGCACGGCCGACTCGGGGTAGCGCAGCCGGGCGACCTTGGCCACGTGGCGGGCGAGGTCGCCCATCCGCTCGATGTCGCTGCTCATCCGCATGCTCGTGACGACGACCCGCAGGTCGGTGGCGACCGGCTGCTGGAGGGCCAGCAGGTCGAAGGAGAGGAGGTCGATCTCCTCGCGCAGCGCGTCGATCTCGGCGTCCGCGGTGATGACGGAGTCGGCGAGGTTCACGTCGGCGTCGAGCAGGGCCGTCGTCGCCCGAGTCATCGCCGAGGCGGCGAGGTGGGTCATGTCGACGAGGGACTCGGCGATCCGGTCGAGCTCCTCGTGGTAGGCCTTGCGCATCACAGGATGAGGTCCTTCGGTGGTCGTGGTGGCGCGCCGTACCGCTGCCCGGCGCGGCCGTCGCCCGGCCACTCTCCCAGGGGGGAGTGAACCGGTGGCACCGCGCAGGTGAACATCGGGCGTCCAGCCGACGCGACGGTCGGTCGGTGTCACGGCGGGGTTCCTCCCCCACCGTACGCTGAGCGGGTGGACCCGACGATCGCGGCGACCCTCGGCGGGGCGGTTGGCCTCGTCATCGGTGCCGTCGCCGTCCTCGCCGGCCGCTGGTCCGAGCGGAGCTATGCGGACGCGCCCCTTCCGGAGGACCCCCCGCTGCCCCGCGGCGTCGGCGACGTCCTCTCCGTGCTGCGCTCCATCGCCATCGTCGTGGACACCTCGGACGCCGTGGTCACCAGCTCGGCGCCGGCCGTCACCTACGGGCTCGTCCGGCGCGGCGAGCTCGTGCACTCCGAGATGCGCCATCTCGCGCGCCAGGTCCGGCGGGACGGCGTGATCCGGGAGGCCGAGCTCGACCTCGCGCGCGGCCCGAGCCCCGACGCCAGCGTCGTCATGCGGGTGCGCGTGGCTCCGCTCGGGGTGTCGCACATCCTGCTCCTCGCCGAGGACCACACCCACGCCCGCCGGGTCGAGGAGGTCCGCCGCGACTTCGTCGCCAACGTGAGCCACGAGCTCAAGACACCGGTCGGCGGGATCGCGCTGCTCGCCGAGGCCGTGCTCGACGCCAAGGACGACCCCGAGGCCGTCGCCCGGTTCGCGCAGCGCATCCAGGTGGAGTCCACCCGGCTCGGCCGGCTGGTCCAGGAGATCGTCGACCTCTCGCGGCTGCAGGTCGCCGACACCCTCCACGAGCCGCAGCTCGTCGAGCTCTCCGCCGTCGTCGCCGAGGCCGTCGACCGGGTCCGGGTCGCCGCCGAGGCCAAGCAGATCGAGGTCAGCGCCGTGGCACCGGAGGTCCGGGTCTTCGGCGACCCGGACCTCCTCGTCACCGCCGTCGCGAACCTGCTGACCAACGCCGTGAACTACAGCGACGCCAGCACCCGGGTCGGCGTGGGGCTGCGCCGGGTCGGGGAGACCGTCGAGGTCGCGGTGACCGACCAGGGCCAGGGCATCCCCGGCACCGAGCAGGAGCGCATCTTCGAGCGCTTCTACCGGGTCGACGCCGCGCGCTCCCGCGCCACCGGAGGCACCGGCCTCGGCCTGGCGATCGTCAAGCACATCTGCGCCAACCACGGGGGCGAGGTCACCGTGTGGAGCGAGGAGGGGCGCGGCTCGACGTTCACGATGAGACTTCCCGTCGCGGTGGAACCCGCCACCGACGACACCCCTGCGGGCACTGCCGACGACGGCGTGCCCGCCGGCACCCGAGGAGAGAGCACCGCATGACCCGCATCCTGATCGTCGAGGACGAGGAGTCATTCTCGGACCCGCTGTCGTACCTCCTGAGCAAGGAGGGGTACGAGGTGTCGGTGGCCGACAACGGCAACGACGCGCTCGGCGACTTCGACGCGGCGGGCGCCGACCTCGTGCTTCTCGACCTCATGCTCCCCGGTCTGTCCGGGGTGGACGTCTGCCGGGCCCTGCGGCAGCGCTCGAACGTGCCGGTCATCATGCTCACGGCCAAGGACAGCGAGATCGACAAGGTCGTCGGCCTCGAGCTCGGTGCCGACGACTACGTGACCAAGCCCTACTCGTCCCGCGAGCTGCTCGCCCGGATCAAGGCGGTGCTCCGCCGCGGCGCCGAGCCGGAGGAGCTCCTGCCGTCGACCGTCGAGGCGGGCCCGGTGCGGATGGACGTCGAGCGGCACGTCGTCGCGGTGCGAGGAGCCCAGGTGTCCTTCCCGCTCAAGGAGTTCGAGCTCCTCGAGATGCTGCTGCGCAACGCCGGCCGGGTGCTGACCCGCGTGCAGCTCATCGACCGCGTCTGGGGCAGCGACTACGTGGGGGACACCAAGACCCTCGACGTGCACATCAAGCGGTTGCGGGCGAAGGTCGAGTCCGACCCCGGGAGCCCGGTGCACATCCTCACGGTGCGCGGCCTGGGCTACAAGTTCGAGGCCTGAGCCCCGGGCTCAGCCCTCGGCGGACGCGGAGGGCGACGGTGACGCGGAAGGCGACGGCGAGGTGCCCCCGGCCTCGGGCGCGTACTCCTCGTAGTACCGGTCGGCGGGCAGTACCGGCACGAGCACGACGTTCTCACCGGCCTCCTGGGTCGCCACGGTGAGCGAGACCATCGTCCCGGGGGCGCTCGGCACGGCGTCGAGCCGTACCGGTGAGCCGGAGTCGCTCAGTGCGTCGCCGGAGTACGCCGGGACGGACGCGCTCGCCGGGGACGTGCCCTCGAAGCCGAGCAGGAGGTCGACGGCGTCCGGGCCCTGGTTGACCGCCTGGCCCACGAGCACCCCGGGGCCACCGGCCTCGTCGGCGACGACGACCAGGTTGCGCAGGTCCAGGCCCGGCATCCTGAGCGCGACGCCGTCCGCCGGGATGTACGGGTAGTCCGTCTGGACGGGCGAGAAGACCCCGCACCCGGCGAGGGTGAGGGCGGCGCCGGCGAGGGCGCCGAGACGGAGGGCGGAGGCGGCGCGGTTCGTCACGCGGGCCACGATACCGGGGGCCGGGAGGGGCGTCTCGGGCCGCCTCCTCCACGCGCGCCCGGGCCGCGCGCGATGCACGTGGACGGCCGTTCTGTCAAGACCCAATTCTGGTCCAGAAGGCCCTCTCGCAGGCCTCTGACCTGCGCAAACGTCGCTTCGGCACATTGGGCTCGACGGGCGTGTCGTGGTAGACTTCTCCCCGCGAAAGGGGACAACAACACATGGTTTTCAAGGTCGGCGAAACGGTCGTGTACCCCCACCACGGGGCCGCACGGATCGAGGAGATCAACAACCGGACGATCCGTGGAGAGGAGAAGCTCTACCTCAAGCTCAAGGTCGCGCAGGGTGACCTCGTCATCGAGGTACCAGCCGAGAACTGCGACCTCGTCGGCGTCCGCGACGTCGTCGACAAGGCAGGCCTGGACAAGGTCTTCGAAGTCCTGCGCACCCCCTACGCCGAGGAGCCGACCAACTGGTCGCGCCGCTTCAAGGCCAACCTCGAGAAGCTCGCCTCCGGCGACGTCATCAAGGTCGCCGAGGTCGTCCGCGACCTCTGGCGCCGCGACAAGGACCGCGGACTCTCCGCGGGTGAGAAGCGGATGCTCGCCAAGGCCCGCCAGATCCTCGTCTCCGAGCTCGCGCTCGCCGAGAAGACCGACGAGGAGAAGGCCGAGACCATCCTCGACGAGGTCCTCGCGTCCTGATGCGTCTCGTCGCCCCCGGCGACAGCACCCACTGACGTGACCGACGCCCACGCCGCACCGCGCGGCGTGGGCGTCGTCGTCGTCGCGGCGGGGTCGGGCTCCCGTCTGGGCGCGGGCCGGCCGAAGGCGTTCGTCCCGCTCGGTGGCCGTCCGCTGCTCGACTGGGCGCTGGAGGGCGTGGCTGCGGTGGCGGGGCTGCGGTCGGTCGCCGTCGTCGTGCCGGCCGAGCTCGTGGACGCCGACGGCTGGGCGGGCGTGGCACTCCCACCGGGTGCCACGGTCGTCGCCGGAGGGGCAGAACGCACCGAGTCGGTGGCCGCTGGGCTGGCGGTGCTGGACCCGGCCTGCGACGTCGTCCTCGTCCACGACGCGGCCCGCTGCCTCACCCCGGTGTCCGTCTTCGACCGGGTCGTCGAGGCGGTCCGGGCCGGGGCGGACGGCGTCGTGCCCGGGCTCGCCGTCGTCGACACCGTGAAGACGGTCGACACCGAGGGCTACGTCACCGGGACGCCCGACCGCTCCGGGCTCCGGGCCGTCCAGACACCGCAGGGCTTCCCGCGGGACGTCCTGCTCGGGGCCCACGCCTCGGGGATGGTCGCCACCGACGACGCCGCACTCGTCGAGCGCACCGGCCACCGGGTCCGCGTCGTCGAGGGCGACCCGCTCGCGTTCAAGGTGACGACGCCGGACGACCTCGCGCGCGCCGAGCGTCTCGTCGCCAGGGCCTAGCATCGACCCCGTGGACCCTCTGCCGCGCGTCGGGATCGGCGTGGACGTGCATGCGCTCGCGCGGGAGGGGTCCGACCGCGAGCTGTGGGTCGCCGGGCTGCACTGGCCGGGCGAGCGAGGCCTCGAAGGCCACTCCGACGCCGACGTCGCAGCCCACGCCTCCTGTGACGCGCTCTTCTCGGCCGCCGGCATCGGCGACCTCGGCGCGCACTTCGGCACCGGGCGTCCCGAGCTCGCCGGAGCGTCCGGGAGCACACTGCTCGCCGAGGCCGCACGGCTCGTTCGTGCGGCCGGCTTCCAGGTCGGGAACGTCGCGGTGCAGGTCGTCGGCAACGGGCCCAGGATCGGGTCGCGGCGAGCCGAGGCCGAGGCCGCCTTGTCCGAGGCCGCGGGTGCACCGGTGTCGGTGAGCGGCACGACGACCGACGGGCTGGGTCTCACCGGCCGCGGCGAGGGCGTCGCCGCGATAGCCACCGCGCTCGTCGTCCCCCGCCCCTGACCTCGGCCGAGGCTGCTCCGTCCGCGTAGCCGGGCTCCTCCGCTGCGGGCGGGATACACCGACCGCGCACGAGCAGCTGTGCTGAGCACGATGACCGGCCACGACGCCGCCCCGATGTATCCGGCCCGTCGGCGACCACCAGATGCGCACCGCGTCGGGAGGGAACGTCACGGAGCCGACGAGAGTGCGCGACATGCGGATGGGGGAGCGCCCGCGCCCGCATGTCGTGCACCCTCGTCGACGCGCGGGGACGGTCAGCGAGGCTCGGGGACGGTCAGCGGGGGCGGGCGGCCGAGCGCCGGTCGGTGCCGACGATGCGGGCCATCCGCTGGAGCTCGGCGACGTGACCGCACAGCGCGTCGCGCCCGGACGGGGTGAGCACGACGCTGGTCACCTGCCGCCCGTCGCGCACGCTGCGGTCGAGCCGGGTGTACCCGTGCGCGGACAGGGACTTGAGGTGCTTGGACAGCGCCGAGTCGGACAGCCCGAGGGCGTCGCGGACGTCGCCGAAATCCCGTGAGGGGGCAGGGACGAGGTAGGCGCAGATCTGCAGCCGGTGCGGCTCGTGGATCACCTCGTCGAACACCGGGTGCGGCATGGCTGCAGGATACGTCGGCTTTCCTCCCCGGAAACCCCGAAACGGGCGGCCGTCGTGCGGACCGTGCCCGGCGACGGACGTCGGGGGCGCTCACCCGCTCCCGCGGCGGCACTAGCGTGGGCGGACGACAGCAACGCCGCTGACCTCCGAGGAGGAGATCGTGCCCCAGACCGTCCAGGGCGTCATCGCCCGCAGCAAGGGCGCCCCCGTCGAGCTCGTCGACGTCGTCGTCCCCGACCCCGGCCCGGGGGAGGCCGTCGTCCAGGTGCAGGCCTGCGGCGTCTGCCACACCGACCTGCACTACCGCGAGGGCGGCATCAACGACGAGTTCCCGTTCCTCCTCGGGCACGAGGCCGCCGGTGTCGTCGAGGCGGTCGGGGAGGGCGTCACCGAGGTCGCGCCCGGCGACTTCGTCATCCTCAACTGGCGGGCGGTCTGCGGGGAGTGCCGGGCCTGCGCCAAGGGCGAGCCCCAGTACTGCTTCGCCACCCACAACGCCACCCAGAGGATGGCGCTCACCGACGGCACGGAGCTCTCGCCCGCTCTCGGCATCGGCGCGTTCGTCGAGAAGACCCTCGTCGCCGCCGGCCAGTGCACGAAGGTCGAGGACGCCGACCCGGCCGCCGTCGGCCTGCTCGGGTGCGGCGTCATGGCCGGCTTCGGCGCGGCGGTCAACACCGGCGGCGTGACCCGGGGCGACTCCGTCGCGGTCATCGGCTGCGGCGGCGTCGGTGACGCCGCCATCGCCGGGGCCCGGATCGCCGGCGCGACGACGATCGTCGCCGTGGACGTCGACGCCCGCAAGCTCGAGACCGCCAAGGCCTTCGGGGCCACCCACACCGTCGACGCCTCCGCCGAGGACCCCGTCGAGGCAATCCGGGCGCTCACGGGCGGCTTCGGGGCCGACGTCGTCGTCGAGGCCGTGGGACGGCCCGAGACCTACGAGCAGGCCTTCTACGCCCGCGACCTCGCCGGCACCGTCGTGCTCGTCGGGGTACCGACGCCCGAGAAGCAGGTGACGCTCCCGATGATCGACATCTTCGGCCGGGGCGGGGCGCTGAAGTCCAGCTGGTACGGCGACTGCCTCCCCTCGCGCGACTTCCCCATGCTTGTGGACCTGTACCGCCAGGGCCGCTTCGACCTCGACGCGTTCGTCACCGAGCGGATCGGCATCGGCGACGTCGAGGCCGCGTTCGACAAGATGCACGCCGGCGACGTCCTGCGCTCCGTCGTCGTCATGGAGGGCGCGAGGTGAGCGGCGCGACCGCCATCGGCGCGGACGTCCCGACGACCCCGGGCGGGGTCCGGGTCGAGCGGGTCGTCACCTCCGGGACCTTCGAGCTCGACGGTGGGTCGTGGGAGGTCGACAACAACGTGTGGCTCGTGGGCGACGACCGGCAGGTCCTCGTCATCGACGCCGCACACGACGCCGGGCCGATCCTCGCGGCCGTCGGCGACCGCGAGGTCGTCGCCGTCGTGTGCACCCACGGGCACAACGACCACGTGGGCGCCGTCGCCGAGGTGTGCGCGGCCACGGGCGCCACGTCCTACCTCCACCCCGACGACCGGGTGCTGTGGGACCAGAGCCAGGACCAGGATCCGGGTGCGGACCTCTCCGACGGGCAGACGTTCACCGTCGGCGACGTCGGCCTCATCACGCTGCACACCCCGGGACACGCTCCGGGCGCGTGCTGCCTGCACGCGCCGGCGCTCGGGGTCGTCTTCAGCGGGGACACGCTGTTCGCCGGCGGTCCCGGGGCGACCGGGCGCAGCCACAGCGACTTCCCGACGATCGTCGAGTCGATCCGCACCCGGCTGCTCGAGCTGCCGCCAGAGACGGTCGTACTGACCGGCCACGGCGACCCGACCGTCATCGGGGACGAGGCGCCGCACCTGCAGGAGTGGATCGAGCGCGGGCACTGAGGGCCGCGACCGCCCACCCGACGAGACCGACCAGGACCGCGCCCGCGAGCAGCAGCACCCCGATCGCCACGCCCACGAACAGCGCGTAGGGCTCGAGCGCGTCGCGGCTCAGCCAGGCGCCGGCCACCACCGGGGCGGGTGCGGCGAGGAGCAGCGCCACCGACGTGCGGGTCGCCCACCGCGGTCCGGACGTCCGGGTCCGCAGGCCGCCGACCACGAGGGCGGCCACGGCCGCGGCGGGCAGGACGAGAGACCAGCCGGAGCCGGCGAGCACGGCGGCCGCGGCGAGCCCGGTCAGCGCCAGCGCGCCGGCGAAGCGACCGGTCCGGACGGCGACCGGCAGCCGCCGGACGGGGACGGGCCGCGGACTCGCGTGCACGGTGGCGACGCCGAGGGCCGCGACGTCCAGGGGCGCGAGCACGAGCAGCAGCGTCACCGGCAGGAGGGGCGAGCCCGTGACGGCCGCCAGGCACAGCGCGACGGCGGCGACGTTCAGGACGACCAGGGCCACGGCCGCGCCACGCAGGAGGTGTCGGCGCGGGGGCCGCGTGCGCTGCGCCTCCCTGCCTGCCCCGGCCACCCCCGTCGTCATGGCCGGAGGTTAGCGGCGCGGGACCGCCCCGTCCCGCGGTTCGGTGCAGGTCGCGGCCGGACCGTCCGCGGGCCGCGGGGTTCGGGGCGGCCGTGCCCCGCCGGTAGCCTGTCGCGGGTGACCCTCAGGCTCTTCGACTCCATGTCCCGCGAGCTGCGTGACTTCGTCCCCGTCGTGCCCGGCACCGCGGGGATCTACATCTGCGGGCTCACGACCCAGGCCCCGCCGCACATCGGGCACGTCCGCTTCGCCGTCGCCTTCGACGTCCTGCGTCGCTGGCTCGAGCGGGGCCACGGCTACGACGTCACCCTGGTGCGGAACGTCACGGACATCGACGACAAGATCCTCGCCCGCTCGGCCGAGGCCGGCGAGCCCTGGTACGCCCTCAGCTACCGCAACGAGACGGAGACCGCGGACGCGCTGGAGGCCCTCGGAGTCCTCCCGCCGACGTACGAGCCGCGCGCCACAGGTCACGTCCCCGAGATGGTCGCCCTCATGGAGACGCTCGTCGAGAAGGGCCACGCCTACGCGGCCGAGGACGGCTCCGGCGACGTCTACTTCGACGTCCGCTCCTGGCCCGAGTACGGCGAGCTGACCCACCAGAGCCTCGACGACATGGCCGAGGCCGAGGACGCCGACCCGCGCGGCAAGCGCGACCCGCGCGACTTCGCGCTGTGGAAGGGGCACAAGCCCGAGGAGCCCGAGACGGCCTCGTGGCCGACACCCTTCGGGGTCGGACGCCCCGGGTGGCATCTCGAGTGCTCGGCGATGGCCCGCAAGTACCTCGGCGACACCTTCGACATCCACGGCGGTGGCGTCGACCTGCGCTTCCCGCACCACGAGAACGAGGTCGCACAGTCCCGCTCGGCCGGGCTCGGCTTCGCCAACTACTGGCTGCACAACGCATGGGTCACGATGGGCGGCGAGAAGATGAGCAAGTCGCTCGGCAACTCGCTGCGGGTCAGCGAGGTCGTCCACGAGCACCGTCCGCTGGCCGTCCGCTACTACCTGACGGCCGCGCACTACCGCAGCACGATCGAATACCACGAGGGGTCGATCGAGGAGGCCGCGACGGCCGTCGAGCGCGTCGAGGGCTTCCTGCACCGGGCACTGCCGGGTATCGCCACGATGCTGCCGGACGGCACCGCCGAGCTCCCGTCGGACTTCCGCGAGGCGATGGACGACGACCTCGGCGTCTCCGACGCGCTCGCCGTCATCCACCAGGCGGTGCGGACCGGCAACACGGCCCTCGACGACGGCGACCACGACGACGCCGCGGCCATCGCCCGGCAGGTGGTCGCGATGACCGACGTGCTCGGCGTCAACCCGCTCGACCCCGCGTGGTCCTCGGGCGACTCGGGCTCCGGTGACGTCGCCGCCGCCCTGGACGCCCTCGTCCGCGAGCGCCTCTCGGCCCGCGCCGCGGCTCGCGGCTCGCGCGACTACGAGACCGCCGACGCCATCCGCGACCAGCTGGCCGAGGCCGGTGTCGTCATCGAGGACACCGCGGCCGGTGCCCGGTGGAGCATCGCCCGGACGAAGGGCGACTGAGATGGCCGGCAACAGCCAGCGCCGCGGCGCGGTCCGCAAGGGCGGCAAGAAGGGGCCCCAGGTCGGCTCCGGGGGGCAGCGTCGCAAGGGCCTCGAGGGCAAGGGCCCCACCCCGAAGGCCGCCGACCGGCCGAACCACAAGGCCCATCGGTCCGCCAAGTCTGCGGCCAAGCGCAGCGGAGGCGCTCCGGGCGGCCGCTCGGGGGGTCGCAGGCAGGCCGGCTCCAGCGAGGTCGTCGCCGGGCGCAACGCCGTCGTCGAGGCGCTGCGGGCCGAGGTCCCGGTCACGACGATGTACGTCGCCGGGCGCATCGACGCCGACGACCGCGTCCGCGAGGCCATCAAGACCGCCGGGCAGCGCGGCATCCCCGTCCTCGAGACCCCCCGGGGCGAGCTCGACCGCCTCACCGACGGCGCCGTCCACCAGGGCCTCGCCGTCCAGGTCCCGCCCTACGAGTACGCCCACCCCCGGGACCTCGCCGCCCAGGAGCTGCCGGGCATCCCTCTCGTCGTCGCTCTCGACGGCATCACCGACCCGCGCAACCTCGGGGCGATCGTGCGCTCCACCGCGGCGTTCGGCGGGCACGGGGTCGTCGTCCCGAGCCGTCGCTCTGCGGGGATGACGGCGAGCGCGTGGAAGACGAGCGCCGGCGCCGCCGCGCGCATCCCCGTGGCGCAGGCCGCGAACCTCACCCGGGCGCTGGAGGACTACCGCGCGGCCGGGTTCTTCGTCATCGGCCTCGACATGGACGGCGACGTCGATCTCCCGGAGCTCGAGCTCGCCTCGGAGCCCTTGGTCGTCGTCGTGGGCTCCGAGGGCAAGGGCCTCTCCCGGCTGGTCCGCGAGACCTGCGACCAGATCGTCTCGGTGCCGATGAGCTCGGCGGTCGAGTCGCTCAACGCCGGCATCGCCGCGGGGGTCACCCTGTACGAGGTCGCGCGCCGCCGTCGCGGGTGAATCTGCCGTTTCACCAGCGGCGACGAGCCGCGCTGTGACAGCATCCCTGTCGTCGTCCACCCCCGCTGCCGGACGACGGAAGGGGTGCGACATGGCCAACCGCTACGCCGTTCCGACCCAGGGGACCTTCGTCTCCCCGGGGTGGGAGGAGATGCCGCGACCGCGCACCATCGACGCCGCCGTCCGGCTCATGTGGATCCAGGCCGGGCTGATCCTCTTCGCCATCCCGGCCTCGATGCTCATGCACGACGAGATGCGAGGGCTGTTCGAGGAGCAGGCCCAGCGCAGCGGACGTGCCGTCAACACGGCGTCGCTGGACAGCGTCCTCATCTACATCGACGTCCTCGTCGCGATGGGTGCACTGCTCATCGCCGTCACGTGGCTGTGGATGGCCACGGCGAACGGCCGCGGCAGGCCCTACGGCCGGGTCGTCGCGACGGTGCTCTTCCTCGTGATGGCGCTGGGCTTCGCGGGCAACCTCGTCGACGACGTCAGACCGCAGTGGGCCGCCACCGCCGACATCGTGTACTTCGCTATCTGCACCGTCATCATCGTGCTGCTCTGGGTGCCGTCGTCCTCGCGGTACTACCGCGAGGCGTCCAGGTTCCGCCGCCTCCGCTGAGGCACCCGGGGGCGGCCGTCGGCCGGCGGCCCGGCCCTCGGTGCGCCAGCCCGACGAGTGGGGCTGTGGAAGGATCTGTGCCGCCGGGACCCGCCGGTAGCGGTCCGTCCGGGCCCTTCCACCACCGAAGGAGCGAGCCCGTGTCCGACCCCGGTACGCCTCCGCCCCCGCCCGAGAACCCGTACGGCGCTGCACCTCCGCCCCAGAACCCCTACGGAGGGCCGCCCGCACCCGAGTACGGCGGTGCGCCGACCGGACCGGTGGCCCGACCGCCGGCGATGGACCGGGCCGTCCTGCTCATGCGGGTCGGCGCGGTGCTGTCCTTCCTGTCGTTGGGCACGGTGTTCTTCCTTGGCGACGAGATCCGGGAGACGGCACGGCAGAGCGTCGAGAGCTCGGGCGAGACCCTCGACCCCTCGCTCATGGACGCCCTGGTGGCCGTGGGCATCGTCGTGGGCGTCGTGTTCGGGCTGCTCGGTGTCGCGCTCTGGCTCTTCATGGCGTGGGCCAACGGGGCCGGCAAGCCCTGGGCCCGCGTCGTCGCGTCGGTGCTCTACGGTCTGTCGGTGCTGTCCTTCCTCTCGGGACTGCTGCAGCCCGCCCCGATCCTGTCCAGGGCGCTGTCGGTCCTGACCGTCGCGCTCGGCGGGTACATCGTCTACCTGCTGTGGCAGAGGGAGTCGTCGCAGTTCTACGCCGCGAGCTCGGCGCCGCGGTACTAGGTCGTCAGGCCCGGCCGCGGGAACGGTCCTCCGGCCGGGGAGCGCTACCCGTTCCGGACTGCGGGTTTTCGGCGCGGACGGTCGAAAACTGCACGGCTGCTGTGCGAGGATCGGCGCCGCCGGGAACAGCCGGCAGGGGGCAGAATGAGCCCTCAGGAGACTGAAAGAGGGAGACCATGTCTGACTACGGATCGACGCCCCCGCCCCCGCCCCCGGGTGACGGCTCCGGCGGCTACGCGGCCCCCCCGCCGCCGGCAGGTGGCACAGGTGGTCCGGTCGACCACCCCAAGGGCATCACGATTCTGGTGCTCGGCATCCTGTCCGTCGTCTGCTGCTCGCCGCTCGGCATCGTGGCACTGGTCATGGGCAACAACGCGCTCAAGGAGATCGACGCCAACCCCAGCGCCTACAGCAACCGCCAGATCGTCCAGATCGGCCGGATCCTCGGCATCATCGGCATCGTCTTCCTCGTGCTGGGCATCATCTGGTTCCTCTTCCTGGGCGGTCTCGCCGCCGTCTCGGGCGACGCGAGCGGCAGCTCGCTCTGACATCGCCATGACGCAGGTGGAGGAGGCGGCGGCCCTCGTGGACGACACGTCCCGGGGCCGTCGCCTCCTGCTCCCGGCGGGCATCGCCACGGCGGTCGCGGCCGGCACCACCTACGTGTGGGCGGTGGACCCCAACCAGCCCGGCCACTACCCGCTGTGCCCCACCCTCGCCATCGGCGGCATCTACTGCCCCGGCTGCGGCATGCTGCGCGCGACCCACGACCTCGCCCACCTCGACATCGCCGGCGCGGTCGCGATGAACCCCTTGGCCATCCCGCTCTACATCGGGGTGGTCGTCCTCTTCGTCGTCTGGGTCCGCGCGCGTTGGCAGGGCCGGACACTGCACTGGGACCCGCCCACGTGGATGCCCGCGGCCCTGGGCATCTCGTTCGTCGTCTTCACCGTGGCCCGCAACGTCCCGGGATGGACCCTGCTCGCACCCGGCTGACCGCGCGGCGGCGCCGACTCAGCTCACCGGGCGCTTGACGACCGTCGAGGTCACCACCATGTCCGCCAGGGTCACCCGGTTGGGGTCCCAGAGCATCCAGAGGTAGCTCAGGTAGAAGACCTGGTTGATGATCGAGGACATGAGCTCGCGCAGGAAGCACGTCCCGGCGCCGATCGGTTGTCCGCTCCGGGCGTCGACGAGGATGAGCCCCATCTTCTCCTTGCCGATGCTGCGCCCGGTCCGGCCCATCCGGAACACCCGGTTCCACAGACCGATCGCAACCATCGCCAGGACGCCGACGAGCATGAGGACGAGCCCGGCCACGGCGAGCGGCGTGTTGACCTCCTCGTACGGGTCGCTCGGGGCTCCGACCCCCAGCAGGCCGGCGCCGACGAACATCGGGACCAGGCCGATGAGCTGGATCGCGGAGTCGATGAGCAGCGCGAGCACGCGGTCGCCGAACTGTGCCACCGGGCCGAAGTTCGCCTCGACGTAGCCGAGCGAGCCGACAGGCGGCGCGTAGCCGGCCTGCGGTGGAGCGGGGGCGGCCCCGTACGGGTTCTGCTGCGGAATGCCTCCGTAGGGGTTGTGCTGTGGGGCGGCACCCGGGTAGGGCGTTGGGGGCGGCGTCCCCTCGGGCGGCCGCGGTGGCTCGGGTGGGTGGCTCATGGTGCGTCCGTCCTCGTGCGGGTCGATGGTGCGAGCGGTCAGGCGGGTGACAGCCAGGTCCAGCCGGGCACGTTACGCAGGACGCCGAACACCAGGGCCACCAGTGCGATGGCCACCGGGAACCAGACCGGGTAGGCCGGGGCCGGCAGGGACGGCCGCCATCGCCGGACCAGCCGGAGAGCGAGGAGCGCGGCCGCGACGACGACCAGGACCGGGACGAGGGGATGGCGGGCGAACGCCCCCGCCAGGTCGCCGTGCAGGAGGTCGTACGTCGCACGGGTCCCGCCGCACGCGGGGCAGTACAGCCCGGTCGTGGCGAGCAGGAAACATCCCGGGTAATGACCTGCCTCGTGGGGGTCGTGGGTGGCGATCCACGCGAGCGCGCCCGCGCCGGACGCGCCGGCGGCGGCCCACCACAGCCGCGGTGAGAGGCCGCCGGGGTGCAGCGCAGTGGTCGTCACCCTCAGGGCGCCATGTTCTCGAAGGCGTCGCTGACGCCGAGCGCCGCACCGACGATCATGAGGATGACGGCGAGGACGATGGCCACGACACTCGTGATGAGACCGGCCTTCGCCATCCCGGCCCCGCCCTGGGTGCCGTTGCTCCGGGAGATCTCCTGGCCGGCGAGGTACCCGAGGACGGCACCGACGATGCCGAGCACGAGTCCCAGGGCGGAGCAGCAGATGGCGAAGACGATGCCGGCGATGCCGGTGACGAGCGCGGCGACGGCTTTCGTGTTGTTGCCCGGAGCGGCAACCACGCCACCTCCGTAGGGGGCGGCGGGCGGTGGGGCGCCGTAGCCGCCGGTTCCTCCCGTACCGCCGGGGCCGTTCTCCTCGGGCTCGGGCGGCGGGAAACCGCTGCCGGGAGGCGGCGGTGGTGGGGGCGGTGCGCTGCTGCTCATGGATCCTCCGTGTCGGCGGGTTGGCGTCCGGGTGCGCACACCCTAGCCAAGAGCCGCGGTCATCTCCGGGTGTTCGAGGGCACGGCCAGCAGGCTCTACGGACCGGTGTCGGCGACCACGGGCAGCTCCTCGGTGTCGACACCGAGGACGGAGCGCTCGTCCGGCTTCTTCGGCAGCACCTTGGCGACGTAGTCGGCGAGCGCGTCGGTGATCGGGATGTCGTGCTGTGCGCGCTCGGCCAGGTACCAGCGGTGCTCGAGGACCTCGTGGAAGACCTCGGCGGGCTCGAGCTTGGCGAGGAGCTCGCGGGGCACGCCGCGGGTCACCGGCTCGTAGACCTTGGCGAGCCAGTCGTGGGCGACGATCTCCTCGTCCTCCCCCTGGCGGTCGGTGGCCGCCGAGAAGACCTCGAGGTCGTTGAGCAGCCGGCGAGCCTGGTTCTCGCGCACGTCCAGCCCGGTGAGCCGCAGCAGCCGGCGAGAGTGGTGACCGGAGTCGACGACCTTCGGCTGGATCCGCAGCGACGCACCGTCGACGTCCGTCATGATCTCGAGCTCGTCGACGTCGAAGCCGAGCTTGTTGAGCCGACGGATGCGGTCGTCGACCCGCCAGCGCTCGGTGTCGTCGATGAGCTCGGAGCCGGTGAGCTCGGCCCACAGCTCGCGGTAGCGCGTGACGATGCGCTCGCTGATGGCGATGGGGTCGCGCTCCTCCTGGAGCAGGCCGCCGGCGTCGAGGTCCATGAGCTCGCCGGCGATGTTGACGCGGGCGATCTCGAGGTCGTGCTCGCGCTGGCCGTCGCTCAGCCGGCTGCGCAGCTCTCCGGTCTCGGCGTCCACGAGGTAGGCGGCGAAGGAGCCGGCGTCGCGGCGGAAGAGCGTGTTCGACAGCGACACGTCGCCCCACCAGAAACCGGTCAGGTGCAGGCGGACGAGGAGCACGGCAAGGGCGTCGATGAGACGGGTCGCGGTGCCCTTGCGCAGGGACTGCGAGTAGAGCGCCCGGTACGGCAGCGAGAACTGTAGGTGCCGGGTCACGAGGCAGGCGTCGAGCGGCTCGCCGTCGGTGCCGACCCGCCCGCTGACGACGGCGAACGGCTCGACCGCGGGCAGGGCGAGCCGGCGCAGGTTGCGGAGCATCTCGTACTCGCGCCGGGCGATGTCGTCCTTGATCTCCTTGATCGCGAGCACCCGCCCGGAGAGCCGGACGAAGCGGACGACGTGCCGGGAGATCCCGCGTGGGAGCGCCGCAAGGAGGTCTTCCGGCCACTCTTCGAGGGGGATGCGCCAGGGGAGGTCGAGGAGAGCCGGGTCGGGCCGTGCGGCGGTGAGCTCGAGCGCCATGGGTCCATCCTCCCGCAGGTGCCCGGCAACGGGCGACGCCCCGGCGAGCGTGGCTCGTCCGGGGCGTCGCGGGGTCGTGCGGCGGGGGTGCCTCAGAGGCGCTGGCCGGAGTCCTTGTCGAAGACGTGGAGGTGCTCGCCCTTGGGGTAGACGTAGACGGTCGAGCCCTTCTCGGGGACCTTGCGGCCGTCGACACGGGCGATGAACGGCTTCGCGAGGTTGTCGTCGCCGCCCTCGAGGGTGATCTTGCTGTCGGTGGGCGTGCCGTAGATGTACGCGTCCGCGCCGAGCTCCTCGATGACGTCGACGGTCAGCTCGAGGCCGTCGTTGTTCGTCGTGAGCTCGACGTCCTCGGGACGGACGCCGACGACGACGTGGGAGCCACCCGCGCCACCCTCACGGGGGATCTTCACGGTGTGGTTGCCGAACTTCGCGCCGTCGGACGTGGCCGGGACGGCGACGAGGTTCATCGCCGGCGAGCCGATAAAGCCCGCGACGAAGAGGTTCGCCGGCTTGTCGTACATCTCGCGGGGCGTGGCGCACTGCTGGAGGATGCCGTCCTTGAGGAGGGCGATGCGGTCGCCCATGGTCATGGCCTCGACCTGGTCGTGCGTGACGTACACGGTCGTGACGCCGAGGCGGCGCTGCAGCGAGGCGATCTGGGTGCGGGTCTGGACCCGGAGCTTGGCGTCGAGGTTCGACAGCGGCTCGTCCATGAGGAACACCTGCGGGGAGCGGACGATCGCCCGGCCCATCGCGACGCGCTGGCGCTGGCCACCGGAGAGGGCCTTCGGCTTGCGCTCGAGGTACTGGGTGAGGTCGAGGATGTTCGCGGCCTCCTCGACGCGCTTGCGGATCTCGCTCTTGTCGACGCCGGCGATCTTGAGCGCGAAGCCCATGTTGTCGGCGACGGACATGTGCGGGTACAGCGCGTAGTTCTGGAAGACCATCGCGACGTCGCGGTCCTTGGGGGACAGGTCGGTGACATCGCGGTCGCCGATCCAGATCTTGCCGCCGTTGACCTCCTCGAGGCCGGCGAGCATCCGCAGCGAGGTGGACTTGCCGCATCCGGAGGGACCCACGAGGACGAGGAACTCGCCGTCCGCGATGTCGATGTCCAGGGAGTCGACCGCCGGCGTCTCCCCGCCCGGGTAGATGCGGGTGGCCTCGTCGAACTTCACAGTTGCCATGGCGTCATTGCCTTCCTTCACCGGCAGGAACGTGCCGGACGATCCGTTGTAAAGGTGGTGCTCCCGCCTGACTCGGTGCACGCGGTGCCGCTCAGTATGCCCGACGCCCGGACGTGCCCGGGAGGGGCGTCCGCACCTCGTGACACCGTGGTCCACCTCTGGCGCGTCGGGGCGCACCGCCCTACCGTTGGCCCATGAGGATCGCGGACGTCGTCAAGCGCAAGGGCGGGGAGGTCGTCACGGTGTCGTCGGACGCCACCGTCACCGAGCTGCTCTCCCTCCTGTCGGAGCACAAGATCGGTGCGGTCGTCGTGAGCGACGACGGGACGGGGCTCGACGGCATCGTCAGCGAGCGCGACATCGTCCGGCACCTGGAGACCGACGGTGCGGCCCTGCTCGACGCCCCCGTCCGGCAGATCATGACGTCCGACGTCCACACCTGCACCCCCGACGACGACCTCGAGGACATGGCGGCGCGGATGACCGACCGCCGCATCCGGCACGTGCCCGTGCTCTCCGAGGGCGCGCTCGCGGCGATCGTGAGCATCGGCGACATCGTCAAGTTCCGGATCGACACCCTGCAGGCCGAGCGCGACCAGCTGCGCGACTACATCTCGCACTAGGCCCTCGCCGGAGGGCCTTCAGCGTCCACCCAGTCTCAGCCCCTACCGTGGTTCCATGACCGCGGACGCCCCGGTCGGCGACCACGTGCCCGGACACGCCGACGACGGACCCGAGCAGCGCATGCTCGGGCCGTACCGGTTGGTCCAGCGGCTCGGCGAGGGCGGGATGGGCGTGGTCCACCTCGCGCTCGACCGGCACGGCCGTGCGTACGCGCTCAAGGTCCTCCGCGCGCACGTCGCCCAGGACCCGCACGCCCGCGCCCGGCTGGCCCGCGAGGTCGCGACGCTCTCCCGGATCGACTCGCCGCGCGTCGCGCCGGTCATGGACGCCGACGTCGACGGCGAGACCCCGTACGTCGTCACCCGGTTCGTCGACGGGCCCTCCCTGGACGACTTCGTCGAGGAGCGCGGGCCGCTCGCGCCGGACGCGCTGCACGGGGTCGCGGCCGGCCTGGCCGAGGCGCTCGACGCCATCCACTCGGCCGGGGTGGTGCACCGCGACGTCAAGCCCGGCAACGTCCTCCTCGTCGACGGCGACCCGGTGCTCATCGACTTCGGCATCGCGCACGCGGTCGACGACGTCCGGCTCACCTCGGCCGGGCTCGTCATGGGCACGCCCGGCTACCTCGCCCCGGAGGTCGTGAGCGGGGAGGACGTCAGCCCGGCGACGGACTGGTGGGGATGGGCCGCGACGACCGCCTTCGCGGCATCGGGCACCCCGCCGTTCGGGCGTGGCTCGATGAACGCGGTCCTGGCCCGGGTGGCCACCGGCGAGCCCGACCTCGTCGCCGTCGACCCGAGGATCGAGCCGCTCCTCTACGCCGCGCTCTCGCCGGAGCCGGGGGAGCGGCCGCACCAGGCCGAGGTCGTCCGGGCGCTCGAGAGCTACGCGCACGGTGCCCCGGCCACGGAGGCCATCACCGTCCGGCGGGTGCGGGACAGCACGGAGGCGCTGCCGGCCACCGGGACCGCCGTCCTGCCGGTCGGGACGCCCGCCGCGGCTCCGAGCGCCCCGCCGCCGGCCCCCCCGTCACCCCGCGCGGAGCCCCCTCGCGCCGAGCTGCCACCACCGCCACCCCCGAGCGGTGCGGGGTACCCGGGGCCGCCGCACCAGCGCCTCGGAGAGGACGACGACCTCTCCGGCCGGGTCGTCGACCCCCGCATCGGGATGCCGACCCGGTCCGGGACGCTGCTCGCCCTGCTGGCCCTCCTCGCGGGGGTCACCGTGGCCGCACCGCTCGTCGGGCTCCTGCTCCTCGGTGTCTGGATGGTCGTCGCCCGCACCTCGGACCGCTCCGTCACCTCGCTCGTCATGCGCCGGCACGAGCGGGGGCAGCGGGGCAGTGACGTCGCCGTCGCCGTGGTCGCGAGCCCGTGGCATCTCGTCGTCGGGCTCGTCGGGACGCTCATCACCCTCGTCCTGCCCCTGCTCGTCGGGGTCTGCGCGATGTTCGCGGCGACGCTCGTCGTCGGCCAGGGGACCGGTCGGGAGACGAGCGCGGACGGCGTCGTGCCGCTGGTCGCGGCCGGGGTGTTCACCGCGCTCACGGCGTGGTGGGGTCCTGGCGGGGCCAGCCTGCGCCGCGGCAGCCGCAGCCTGGTCCGCGGCGTCACCCGGAACCCCACGGCGCGGCAGGTCGTCGTCATCGGCCTGCTGCTCGCGGCGGCCGTGCTCGTGGCGCTCACCGTGAGCCGGGGCGAACCGTCGTGGGTGCCGCTGCAGGAGGCCCCGTCCTGGGTCGACGGGTTGGTCCCCGCGCCGTGAGCGACCCGCAGCCCTCGCCGGACCGCAAGGCCCGAGCGGGCCGCGCTACCCGCCGGCCCGTCCCCCGAAAGCCACCCCGGCGCCCCGCCGGGCCGAGCCAGGAGCCGCACGACGACATGGACCAGGTGACGCCGAAGCCGAAGCGGCAGCGGGTCATCCGAGGGGACGTGCCCACCGAGCCGATGCCGATGCTGGACCTCCTGCGTCGCACGCCGTTCCGGCACACCCGCATCCCGGAGCAGGCCGGGGCGGACGAGCACGTGCGCGTGGGGCTCGACCTCGCGGTGCGGGTCGGCGAGCTCATGCTGCGCTCCGGGGCGGGCGCGCCGCACGTGGAGGGCGCGATCGCCGCGGTGGCCGCCGCCGCAGGTGTGCACCGGGTCGAGCTCGACATCACGATGCAGTCGATCTTCCTCCAGGCGACGAGCAGTGACGGGCGGGTCCACACCCTGCTCAAGGTGGTCCGGCACACCCGGTTCGACTACGCGCGGCTCACCGCCGTGCACCGGCTGGTCCACTCGCTCGTCGAGGGGGACGTCACCACCGAGCAGGCGGCGGTGCGGCTCGGCGAGATCGAGCGGCATCCGCGCAACTTCCCGGTCTGGGTCGTCGCGGGGGCCAACGCGGTGCTGGCGTCCGCCGTCGCGGTCATCATCGGGGCGGGCCCGGTCGCGGCGTTCGTGACCGTCGTCGTCGTGCTCCTCGTCTCGTTCGTCGGGCGGCTGCACGCGAAGGTCGACCTGCCGGAGTTCTACGGCAACGCGATCAACGCCTTCGTCGCCACGCTGCTCGCCGGGGTGGGGTACGCCCTCGGCGCGATGGGCGTGATCGAGCTGAGCCGGACCGACTTCGCGTTCGTCGTGGCCGGCGGGATCGTCGCGATGCTGCCGGGGCGGACGATGGCCTCGGCGATCGAGGACGTCATCTTCGGTTACCCGCTGACCGGCGCGGGGCGGCTGCTCGCGGTCTTCCTGTCCCTCACCGGTCTCGTCATCGGCATCGCCGCGGGTCTGGGCGTGATGGTCGAGGTCACCTCGCGGCTCGAGACGTCCTTCGTGTCCCCGGACGTGCTCGACCTTCGGGTCAGCGAGGCGCCGCTCGTCCCGGGGCTCGTCGCCTCGCTCGTCGTCGGGCTCGCGGCGTCCCTCACGGTGCAGAGCCGGAGGATGCTCGTCGTCCCCACGGGTGTCCTGACGGTCGTCGGGGTGGCCGGCGTCGCGTTCCTCACCCGCGGGGTGGGCATCGGCGTCATCACCGCCACCGGGCTCGCGGCGGTCGTCGTCGGGGTGATCGGTCGGCTCGTGTCGCAGCGGATGGACGCGCCGCCGCTGGTCCTCGTCGTGCCGGCGTCGTTCGGCCTGCTGCCCGGTCTGACGATCTTCCGGGGCCTCTACGAGATGGTCGGCCAGGGCTCGCAGGCGGGTGTGCTCACCGTCCAGTCGGGGATCACGACGCTGCTCAGCGCGGGGGCGGTCCTCCTCGCGATCGCGACGGGCACCGTGCTCGGCGAGTTCGTCGCGTCCCCGTGGGACAGCCAGATGCGCGGTGCGCAGGACCTGTCGGGTCGCTCCGGCCCGTGATCCCGGGCGCGGACCCTGAGAACCGCCCCAGGTGTCGGTTCCGCTCCCGGCTCGGGTTCCGCCTACCCTCTGGTGCCATGCGTACCCGTGCCGTCGCCGCACTCATCGTCGTCCTCGCCCTCGCGGCCGGCTGCTCCGGAGACCCCGAGCCCGCGTCCACCGTCGCCGCGACCAGCGCGTCCGCCACCCCGACGCAGACCCCCACGCCGGACGTCGTCGTCGAGGGGGCCGACGAGCAGCTCACCGCCGCGGTGGCCGAGGTCTACGAGGGCAAGACGGGCATCACGGCCGAGGCGCACCTCGGCACGTGGAAGAAGGAGAAGGTCGCGGTCGTCACCTCCGGGGACGACGTGACCCTGGCCGTCGGGCCGACGTGGAAGGTCGTCGGTGGCTGGTGGCCGTCGCTGGACAAGGAGCCGCAGCTCGGCAAGGGGCCGCGTTTCGTCCTCGTCATCGGCTCGGACGCCCGCTCGGACGAGTCGCTCGAGGGCACCCGCGGTGACACCCTCCAGATCATCGGCGTCGACGGCAAGGGCGGCGGTGGCGTGATGGGCCTTGCCCGGGACATCTGGGCGCCGATGCCGGGCGGGGGCAAGGCGAAGCTCAACGCCGCGTTCGCGTTCGGTGGCGGCAAGGGCCAGGTATCCAGCGTGAAGGAGGTGACGGGCCTGCCGATCGAGGGGTACGTCGTCACCGGGTTCAAGGGCTTCAAGGCCATCGTCAAGGGCAACGACGGCGTCCCGATGGACATCGCCAAGACCCTCGTCTTCCTCAAGAAGCAGACGATCAAGAAGGGCAAGCGCACCCTGGACGCCAAGACCGCGCTGCGGTACGTCCGGGAGCGCAAGTCGCTGCCCGACGGCGACTTCGGGCGGTCGTACAACCAGGGCGACATGCTGCTCCAGGCAGCGGTCGCGGCGCGGATCTCCGGTGTCGACATCCTGGCGAAGGAGATGACCCTCGTCTCGAAGAACGCCGAGTCGGACATGTCCGCCGAGGACGTGCTGACCTTCGTCGCGTCGTTCTACAAGCTCGACCCCGGCAAGGTGGGCCACGAGGTCGCCAAGGGCGGTTTCGGCACGTCGTCCGACGGGCAGTCCATCGTGGTCCTCGACGCGGACTCCAAGGCGAACTTCAGGAAGTTCCGCGACGGTCGTCTCTGACGCGTCGGGCAGTCGTCCCGGGTGGCCGGACGCCGCCGGCGCCGCCGCGTAGAGTGTGTGGCCGTCCGCCGCTCGGCGGTTCGCTGGCGTGGCGCAATCGGTAGCGCACCTGTCTTGTAAACAGGTGGTTGGGGGTTCGAGTCCCCCCGCCAGCTCCAATTGCGCGGTGGCGCAGCCGAATTGCGCTTCGGCCTCATGGCGGGGACAACTGTCCCACAAACAGGTGCGCTGCGTGCGTGTTACAGCCCCGATACCTCCGTTGACCAGCGACGATGCCGGGTCGGGTGGCGGATCGCAGGAGGGGTCGCTGTCTGCGAGTGGCACTCGTGGGTCGCCAGCAGGTGGCACCCGATCGCACGTGGGCGGCACGGACCTGCGTGCGGGAACCGGCACCGGTCAGGTGCAGCTGACGATGAGACGGTTGGGACAC
Source organism: Phycicoccus sp. CSK15P-2 (assembly GCF_016888005.1). Classification (GTDB taxonomy): domain Bacteria; phylum Actinomycetota; class Actinomycetes; order Actinomycetales; family Dermatophilaceae; genus Phycicoccus. Next base: position 211,160 of record NZ_JAFDVE010000003.1, read on the forward strand.
GCCCTCGCTGATCGCCTCTGTCCGCCCCCGACTTCCGGTTGCCTGGCCGCCATGAGGGCCTCTGCCTCGATCAAGTGGCACCGTCGGATCTTTCATGAGAACGATGTTATGATTCATTTCATGAAAGAAGGCTCGGCGGTGCTGCTGCCGCTGCTGCGCTCGCGCACGCAGGGGGACATCATCGCGTGGATCCTGCTCCACCCGGAAGAGCAGTTCTCGCTGACGGAGATCGGGCGGGCGGTCGGCGTATCGGGGCCGACGGTCATGAGAGAGGTCGACCGCTTGGCGGAGGCAGGGTTGATCCGTGAGGAACGGCGTGGGAACCAGCGGCTGGTCAGCGCCGATACGGCGAACCCGGTGTTCGGGCCGTTGGCCGGCTTGATGGCCGTGACGTTCGGCCCGGTGCCGGTGCTGCGCGAGCTCCTGGCCGACGTACCCGGCGTGCGTGAGTCATGGATCTACGGGTCGTGGGCGGCTCGCTACGCCCAGCAGCCAGGGCCGGTCCCCGGGGACATCGACGTCCTCGTGGTGGGGTCTGCGGACCTCGACGTCCTCGACGAGGTAGCCCAGTCGGCGGGGCAGCGGCTCGGTCGCGAGGTCAACATGCGCCGGGTGCGCCCCTCGGCCTGGGACGCCGCCGACGCAGATCCGTTCAAGGCGACCGTGACGTCCCGGCCGATGGTTGCCCTGATCGGCGGTGAGGGCCGATGACCCGCTGGGCTACCGGGCGAGAGGACCTCGAGGCGATGGTCACGGCCGGCGACCTCGAGCAGGTCGCCCCGTCGCCGGAGAACGCGGCGCGCTTGCTGGCCGAGGCCGAGCGACATCTCCGATCCGCCGAGCTCGTCGCGGAGGCCGACCCGGCAAGGGAGGGCACATCGCGGTCCAGGAGGCGGTAACCGCGCAGCTGGGTCGCAGCGGCGCCGTGGTGCGACCGTTCGGCCGGCTCCGGAGAACTCGCAACGACGCCGACTACCCGCGACTGGACACGCCAGAACTCAGCGCGGAGGACATCGCCGAGGACCTCCCGAAGGCCAAGGAGATCGTCGCCGCGATGCAGCGCCTACTACCTCACCTGCAGCCGTGGTGAGCGTCGGGGGTGGCGCTTCGTGCAGTGCCAGGACCTGTGATGAAAGTCGTCGCAGCCAGTGGTCGATGCTGGCGATGTGGACGGTCGCGGCGTAGCGGATGGCGAGCTTGTCGTATCTGGTGGCGAATTCGCGGTGGTGTTGAGGTGGTTGAAGCCGCATTCGACGGCGTGCCGGTCTTTGTCGTGCTCGGTGTCGAACGCGGGTGGTCTGCCGCCGTGGGGGCCGCGCCGGGCCCGGTGTCCGGCTTGGTCGGCCGGGACCGGCGCTTCTCATCGACGAATGCGTCGACCCGGCGATGCGTGAGGTGCCCAGAGGCGCATACCCTCATCTATTGAGATAAATGAGGGTATGCCTCTCGGGTGGTCTCAGATACTCAGTCGGCCCCGCCCGGTGGCGCGCAGGGTGGTTCGATGACGGCGCCCGGTAACGACGAGTCCACTGTGAACATCGAGAGGCCTTGGCCGCCCGTGGGGTATGAGGAGGTTGTCTGGGACGTCGACCCGGTCTCGGGGATGCCCCGGCAGGACCGTGCCTGGATCGGCCGACCGTACCGAGCGGCGGTCCCGCCGGCTATCGCTGTACTGGACATCCGCACCTCCGGTGAGGTGGCTGCCCTCGCCGAGGAGGCCGCCTCCGAGGTGCGCGCATTCGATGCCGAGATGGGGCACGAGATCGCTCCTTTCGCGGCTGTGCTGCTGCGAACGGAGTCCGCGGCCAGCTCGCAGATCGAGCAGTTGTCGGCTTCTGCTCGCGAGATCGCCGAGGCCGAGGCGGGAAGCGCCGGCAGCGAGCACGCCCAGATGATCATCGCCAACGTGCGCGCCATGACGGCCGCCCTGGAGCTCTCCGACCGTCTCGACGCCGGCGCGATCTTGGCCATGCATGACGTGCTGATCTCCCCGAGCGACCCCGAGGTCGCTGGGCGGTGGCGCGTCGACCAGGTATGGATCGGCGGTCCACGGGGGCTGGGGGCTCAGGTGCCGCACCGCGCGACGTCGTTCCCCCGGTCGCGGGGCGCGTCCCGGCAGCCATCGACGACCTCGTCGACTTCGTTTCCCGTGACGACCTGCCGGCACTCGCACAGGCCGCGATCACCCACGCGCAGTTCGAGACCATCCACCCTTTCGTCGATGGCAACGGGCGCACAGGCCGCGCCCTCCTTCATGCGATGCTGCGGGCAAAGGGCGTTTCTCAACACGTCTCGGTACCGATCAGCGCGGGGCTGCTGACCGATACCGACGGGTACTACGACGCACTGACTGACCGCCTTCCGCGCAGGCGAGCACGAGCCGATCATCGCCACCGTCTCGCGCGCTGCCCTCGTTGGCGCCGACAACGGGAGGCACCTGGTCTCCGACCTCGCCGACGTCGTCGCCCGCTGGGAGGACCAGCTGACCGGCATCCGCCGAGACGCGGCCAGCCGCAGGCTGACGGCCGCACTGCTCCGCGCCCCGGTCGTGTCCGCGCCCATGGTTCGCGACATCCTGGGCATCGACAAGAACGAGCACCGCCACATCGACGCCCTTGTAGAGCGAGGAATCTTGGTGGCGCACACCGACTACAAGACCCGAAACCGGACTTGGCGCGCCCCTGACGTGCTAGAGGTTCTCGACCGCTACTCCCAGCGAGCTGGTCGCCGCGGCTCGTCCTGAGCACCAGGGGCGGAGAACTCATCGACACGGTATGGAGGAGGTCGCGTCTGACCTGTGGTTCCCCCCGAATCGTGGAGGGCTTGGCTATGCGGCTTCCCGGTCGGGGGTCGCGGTGTTCTCGTAGTTGATGGGACTCATCATGCCTGCCGAGCCGTGTCGGCGTTCGTGGTTGTGGAAGCCGTAGCGCCACTCGAGCACGACGGCCTGCGCGGCGCGGGTGCTTCGACAGCCCGTCACGGCCCTCTCGTGCCTCCTCGGCACGGGCCACCCAGTTGCCCAAGGTGCCCTCGTTCACGCCGAGGTCACGCGCGACCTGCGCGATCGGCTTCCCGGTCTCCTCGACGATCCGAACCGCTCCCTCACGGAACTCCCGATCGTACTTCTTCCTGATCTCTTGCATCTCGATCCTCATCGTCGATGCTCTACGGTTCGGGGGTCCCCCATCTCGCGAAGCGCCTCGTCGACCCCGCGCTCTCCGGCGATGCCGATGGCAAGGCCTGGTCGCACGAAACGCTGTCCTGGACCTGAGGCAAGTCGCAAGAACGCCAGCCCGCCATGACGGGCGCCCTTCCCAGGTTGTCGAGCGCATTCGCGGCGCGGCGCCGGATCGTCCGGGCCGCGAGCGTGTGATCCGCACTAGTCGACTGGGCGACCGACGGTCGCCAGCTCTCTCCGTTGGCCGCCGCGAGCCTCGCTGACGCTGTTGCAGGCGCCGGATGCACGACCTCAGCCAGGCTCGCCGGTGCCGGCCTCCGCGGCCCAGTAGGACAGGTGGCTGCGGTGCAGCCACCTGTCCACCCATTCCCGATCAGGATGAGGTGGCACGTCAGCGGAGCCCTGCAGGAGAGTCAGCCTGGACTCGGCCTCGTCGACCTTGGCGACCACCTCGTCCAGCTCGACCTCCCCATGGCGCACGCGTCGCAGGTACTCGCGGCCCGGCTCCGGAACAGGCAGGGTGATGCGCCCCGTGGTCAGGAGCTCGACGCCTTGGATGCCGAGTCGAAGGGCGTGCATCGCGAACTTCGTGTCGTAGCCGTGCTCGGCGACCAGCTCGGGGCGGTTGGTGTGGGCTCCCACCTGCCCCGTCATCGCCGCTCGCTGCGACCGGAGGTACCCGAGGAAACGGGCGGCGGCCAGCCGGGAGACGAAGCGGTGGGAGTTGTCGACCAGCTCTGCTCCGGCGTGGTTGCGGAAGACCACCTCCTCGTCCGGGACGAACAGCGCGAGCAGGACCGTGGGGTTCCCTCCCAGAGCCAGCCGGCACCACTTCCTCGCCGAGTAGACGACGACATCGAGGTCCCCAGCGCCGGACCGGTTGGCAAGCCCGCCGGGCCGGTCCCACACCGTGTGCCGCTGGTACTGCTCGAACCCGACCTCGGCGTCGCCGTGGCCGGTCCCGCGCGGGACGCGGGCCAGCCCGGTCACGAAGCGGGCCGGCTCGAGGCAGATGCCCATCTCGTCGCGGTCGTCCTGGCCGCTGATCGAGGTGCCGTGCACCCCCGAGCCGACCTGGACGCGCAAGATCATTCCCTCTTCGGCGATCGCCCTGGCCTCTTCGGACGCGTGCGGGTGGGCGAAGCCCGGAGGCAGGGTTCGGTCGCCCTCGATTACGGATGCCGGCGTCATGCGCGGAACGCTACGTCCTGACCGACCCGGCTACGACGGACTTTCCAGGGAGCGCCAACACGAGCAGCCAGAACACGAATCCACTCGATCGACGATGTCGACTCGTGCACACTGTGCCGGTGCTCATGACGGTGACGACCACCCACCAGCCGGCGACGGACCTGGGCTACCTGTTGCACAAGCACCCGGACCGGGTCCAGCAGTTCTCCCAGTCGTTCGGGACGGCGACCGTGCTCTACCCGGAAGCTACGCCCGAGCGATGCACGGCAGCGTTGCTGCTGGAGGTCGACCCGGTGCGGCTGGCCCGTTCGCGGGGCAGGAAAAGCCCGGACTTCAGCCTCGGGCAGTACGTGAACGACCGTTCGTACGCCGCGTCCTCACTGCTGGGTGTCGCCATGGCGGACGTGTTCAGCACGGCCCGCGCAGGGCGGTGCGCCTCCCGGCAGGAGCTCGCGGACTCGGCGATACCGCTGGAGATCGCTCTGCCGGTGCTTCCGTGCCGCGGAGGCGAGGACGTCGCCAGGAGGCTCTTCGAGCCGCTCGGGTGGTTGGTGGAGGTCGAGACGATCGCCCTGGACGACGGGTTCCCGGAGTGGGGTGACTCGCGTTACCTGCGGCTGCGGCTGTCAGGGTTGACCCGCCTCTCGGACGCACTGAGCCAGCTGCACGTGCTGCTGCCCGTGCTCGACGAGTCCAAGCACTACTGGCAGGGACCGGACGAGGTCGACAAGCTGCTGCGCTCGGGCGAAGGGTGGCTGGCGACGCACCCGGAGGCGACCCTGATCACCCGGCGCTACCTCGGCCGAGGTGGGGGGCTGGCCAGGGCGGCCCTGGCTCGCCTGGCAGAGCTCGGCGACGACGTCGAGGAGGCCCTCGAACCCAAGGCTGAGGAGGAGGCGCTGCAGCCGGAGGAGAGGAGGGTTCCGCTGAACACCGCGCGGCACGACGCGGTCCTCGCGGCGCTGCTCGAGCTGGGAGCGGGCTCGGTCATCGACCTCGGGTGCGGCCCCGGCCAGTTCCTCGACCGGCTGGTCCGGACCCCGGCCTTCACCAGGGTCTCGGGGTGCGACGTGTCGACCCGGTCCCTGCAGCTGGCCGCCCGTCGCTTGCGGCTGGAGCGGATGAGCGAACGCCAGGCGGAGCGCGTCACTCTGTTCCAGGGCGCACTGACCTACGAAGACGCGCGGTTCGCCGGCTACGACGCGGCAGTGCTCATGGAGGTCGTCGAGCATGTCGACCCGCCCCGGCTGGCGGCGCTGGAGCGGGTCGTGTTCTCCGCTGCCCGTCCCGCGGCCGTCGTCGTGACCACCCCGAACGCCGAGTACAACGTCCGGTACGAGGGGCTGACGGGGATGCGGCATCCCGACCACCGCTTCGAGTGGACCCGCGCCGAGTTCGCCGGCTGGGCCGAGACCGTCTGCGACGCGCACGGCTACACCGTCGTCCTGCGCGGGATCGGCGAGGACGACCCGGAGGTGGGCAGCCCGACCCAGATGGCGATCTTCACCCGAGGGGAGACGAGCGATGACTGAGGCCGGTACCCGGCCGGGCCCGACGATCCAGGTCACGGTTCCTGCCCGGGGGCTCGTCGTGCTCGTCGGGGTGTCCGGGAGTGGAAAGTCCACGTTCGCCCGGACGCACTTCAAGCCCACTGAGGTGATCTCCAGCGACTTCTGTCGTGGGCTCGTCGCCGACGACGAGAACGACCAGTCCGCCACTCCTGACGCTTTCGACGTCCTCCACTACATCGTGGGCACCCGCCTGCGTCGCGGCCTGCTGACCGTCGTCGACGCGACGAACGTGCAACCGGCGGCGCGGGCCTCCCTCGTCAAGCTGGCGAAGAGCCACGATGTCCTCGTGGACGCCATCGTCATCGACGTGCCCGAGGCCGTTGCGGTGGACCGCAACCGGCAGCGGCCCGACCGGGACTTCGGCGACCACGTCATCACGCGCCAGCGCCGTGACCTGCGTCGTTCGCAGGGGCGGCTGGGTAAGGAGGGTTTCCGACGCGTCCACACTCTCCGCGGCACCGACCAGGTCGAGGCCGTCGAGATCGTCCGCGAGCGTCCGTGGAACGACCGCACCGACCTGCACGGCCCGTTCGACGTCATCGGCGACGTCCACGGCTGTGCGTCCGAGCTCCGTTCGCTGCTCGTCGACCTCGGATGGCAGCTCGACCTCGACGACGCCGGCCGCGCCGTCGGGGCCTCGCATCCGCAGGGGCGGCAGGCTCTCTTCGTCGGTGACCTCGTCGACCGGGGCCCGGATACTCCCGGCGTCCTGCGACTGGTGATGGGCATGGTGGCCACGGGGTCCGCGCTGTGCGTCAGCGGCAACCACGAGGCGAAGCTCGTCCGCGCACTCAAGGGCGCCCGCGTCAAGGTGTCACACGGGCTGGCCGAGTCCCTGGCCCAGCTCGAGCCGGAGGCGGACGAGTTCCGGGCCGACGCGCTGGCGTTCATGGACGGACTCATCAGCCACTACGTCCTCGACGACGGCAAGCTCGTCATCGCCCACGCCGGGCTCAAGGAGGCCTACCACGGGCGCACCTCGGGGAGGGTCCGCTCCTTCGCCCTGTACGGCGACACCACCGGTGAGACCGACGAGTACGGGCTGCCGGTGCGCTACCCGTGGGCGCGGGAGTACCGGGGCCAGGCCGTGGTCGTCTACGGCCACACGCCCGTCCCGACCGCGGAATGGGTCAACAACACCATCTGCCTGGACACCGGCGTGGTCTTCGGTGGCTCGCTCACGGCGCTGCGGTACCCCGAGCGCGAGCTCGTCTCGGTCCCGGCCCAGCAGCAGTGGTACGAGCCGGTGCGACCGCTCGCGCCGGCCACCCCCGAGCGCGATGCCGCCACGCTCGAGATCGGAGACGTCACCGGGACGCGATGGATGGAGACCAGACACGCCGGGAAGGTGAAGATCCCGGAGGAGAACGCCGCCGCGGCCCTGGAGGTGATGAGCCGTTTCGCCGTCGACCCGCGCTGGCTGATCTACCTCCCGCCGACCATGTCGCCGGTCGCCACCTCCACGCGCGAGGGCTTCCTCGAGCACCCCGAGCAGGCATTCGAGGAGTACTCCCGCTGGGGTGTGACCCGAGTGGTGTGCGAGGAGAAGCACATGGGCTCGCGTGCCGTGGCGGTCATCGCCCGCGACGCCGAGGCCGCTGCGCGACGCTTCGGTGTCACCGACGGCTCATCCGGCGTGGTCTACACCCGCACCGGACGCTCCTTCTTCCCCGACACGGCCCCGCTCGTGGACGGGCTCCGCTCCGCGGCAGGGCCGCTGTTCGAGTCGCTCGACACCGACTGGCTGGCTCTGGACTGCGAGCTGCTCCCGTGGTCCGCCAAGGCACTCGCGCTCATCCGTTCGCAGTACGCCTCTGTCGGTGCCGCGGCACGCGCAGCCCTACCGGAGGCGCTCACCGTGCTCGAGCAGGCTGCTGCGCGAGGGCTCGACGTCGCGGACTTCACCGACCGGACCCGACGGCGGCTCGACAACGCGCATGCGTTCCGTGACGCGTACGCCGCCTACGTCCGTCCGACCGACGGCTTCGAGGGAGTCACCCTCGCACCGTTCCAGGTCCTCGCCGCCGAGGGGCGCGCGCTCGCCGTCACCGAGTCCCACGAGTGGCACCTGAGCACGCTGGCCCGCCTCGAGGGCGATCTCATCACGGCAACACGGCACCGCTACGTCGACCTCGCCTCCCCGGCGGACCGTGACGCCGCGACCCGGTGGTGGCTCGACCTCACTGCGGCCGGCGGTGAAGGCATGGTGGTCAAGCCGGCCCACCTCGTCGACGGCAGGGTCCAGCCGGGAGCGAAGGTCCGAGGACCGGAGTACCTGCGCATCATCTACGGACCCGACTACACGGACTCCCTCGACGTGCTGCGAGGCCGCCACCTCGGCAAGAAGCGACAGCTGGCCTTGCGCGAACACGGGCTCGGGCTCGACGCCCTGTCGGCCTTCGTCCAGAACGAGCCCCTGTGGAAGGTCCATCAAGCCGTGTTCGCCGTCCTGGCGTTGGAGTCCGAGCCCGTCGACCCCCGGCTGTGAGGCCGGGCCTGACGAGGGTCTCGATCCCGGTGGGTGTGGGCGAGGTCGGCGAATCTACGGTCCAGGGGTCGCGCGTCACAGCCGGGCGATGATCCGATCGCAATGGGCGGACACCTCGCCGACGGAGCGGTCACGCACCTCGTCCACACCAGGTGCGTCGCCGAGGTCATGCAGGGCGCGGTCGTAGGCCGCGGGGAAGCCGCTGGCGAGCTGGTGCACACGTGCGCGCAGTAGGTCGGCTGGAAGAGCGAGGATGCGTGCGGCCCGGCCCCATTGCTTGGCGTAGATCCGAGTGAACAACCGTTGTCCACCCACCGACAGCGCCACCTTGCGCTCCACGCGGCCGGTGTCATAGACGAGCGCAGTCGCCAGGTCGTACAGGGGCGCGATGAGGTTGCCGTGCGGGCCGCGAAGGATCGACAGGTTCTTCGAGTGCCCGTCAGGGGCGCCGGACACCACGTTGATGACGAGGAAGTCCGCCAGTGCCAGCAGGTCGTCCCCGACCTGGGAAGACTGCTGTCGGACGGTGCGCACCATGTCCTCGAGGGTAGGCCCGCCTTTGTCCTCGTACTTTCGCTCAGGCATGCGGCCCAGCGCTTGGCAGAAGTCCTCCTGGTGGATTCGGACGATCGACCCGTCGGCCGCAACGGCGCGATCGAACCGTTCGATGACGATGGCCCATCGGTCTCCGAAGCGCTGGTAGTGCGTGGGGGCGACGTCGACGCCGAGCATGCGGGCTGCGGCCATGGTGGCGTGCTCGACGAGGGCCTGCTGGTGCAGGTCGCGGATGCCCGGTTTGACGATGTGCGTGGTGGCGCCAGCACCGTGCGCGCTGTGCCACGCATCATCGATGCGGGCGAGGGCGAACTTCTCCTGCTGGCCGCCCAAGGACCAATGCTCGTCGGGCATCGTCCACGACACCGGGTCCTCGGCCAGGTGAGTCAAGCGCTCTTCGATGTCGGCGTCGGTGAGTCGCTCGTAGCGCGTGTCTCGTCCGGTGAGCAGGTCGAGCTGGTCCGGGCGGCAGAACTGGACTGCGCCGGGGCAGTCCCAGCCCATCTCCGCGAGGACTGCAAAGATGTCGTCCTCGTCTGTACCCAGCTGACGCGCCCAGCGCTCGCGGGCACCCCGACTCTCCGGGAGCAGCCCGGCAAGGAACGGCAGGGCGCGTTCAGGGGCGTACGCCTCGCCTTGAAGCGGCAACCGGGCAGAGAGCGCGACCGAGCCTTGACGAACGTAGTCGGGCAGATACTGCAGTGTGGGGGATTGATGCGGTTGTTGCTGCAGGCGGGCGACGACCTGCCCGTACAGCAACACGAGCAGGTCGTCAGCCATCGCCGCCTTCAGGGGAGCCGTGGTCGAGAGGATGGCCTTCAGTGGTGGGATTCTCGGCCGCCAGGAGCCAGCCCTTTCGGCGCACCAAGGCAGCGTCGATCTGCCGCTCCAGTGCGAGCTCGACGGGGGTGGCGTCGTGACGGGGGCGGGGGAGGCGCTTGAGCGGGATCGTCTTCGGGGTGGTTGTGGCCTGCCGTTTCGCCCGCTTGGGTGTGTGCTTCGTGGCCGGCTCACCTGCGTCGGACCCCGACGGTCGCGATGACTCACCGCCGTCCTGTGCCGGTGATGGCTCGTCGAGGAGAAGGGTCATGCCCAAGGCGCTGAGCAGCCGGAACAATGGTTCGAGCTCGGCACCGCGGTGACCACCTTCGAGGCGGGTCAGCCACGATCGAGAGACGCCCGCGCGCTCAGCGAGATCGGCCTGGCTCAGTCCTTGTCGGCGGCGGGAACTGCGCACGATGGCGCCGAGCTTGGTCCAGTCGTTGATCAGTGTTGCCACGGTCACCACCTTGCAGTATATCTTCGTTCGAAGTCATATTTCCACGGACCTCGAACGAAGGCAAGGATGCTATGTCTGCGAACGAGGTCGCTTGGTGAATGCTCGATCGAAGACGGTCCGGCCCCGGCATCCAACGCGAAGTGAAGCCTCGCCCGGAGGCTGGACGCGGTGCTGCGCGTGCTCTACGTCTTCGTCGGGCTCGCCCTGCGCGCCGAGGGTGACCGGGACGGCTCGTCGGGACGAGCCGACGTCACCGGCGCCAGGGCGGGGGCTCGCCCTGAAGGAACCAGGACATCCGGCGGGTGACCCACGGCAGGGCGAGGTAGGTCATCGTCGGCGTCATGACGAGGATCGTCACGAGGACCCGGGGCACGAGCGGCAGCGTGTCCAGGCCCACGTGCGGGACGAGCCAGTTGACGAGCAGGCTGAGCGGGAAGAACACGAGGAAGATGGTCACCGCCTGCTTCCAGCGAGGGGGCGCCACCGGCTGGGGACGAAGGTCGTCGACGTCGCGCAGCGCGGGCTCGTCGAACCAGCCCTCGATGCCGGTGCGCCGTTCGACGCGAGACTCGACCACCCCGAGCCCTGCGGCCGAGTCGCGCCACCAAGCCCGCTGCTGCGAGGCCTCCCACCGGGCGAGCGAGTCCGCGTCGGCGAAACGGTAGAGCATGTGCCATGTCCCGGAGTCCGGGCCGGGACGCACCCATCCGGCGCCGAGGAAGCCTGGGAAGCGCTGCGCGAGGGCCGTTCCGGCCTGCACCCAGCTGGTCATCTCGGGCTCGTGGCCAGGGTCGAGGTGGCGGGTCACGGAGACGGTGACGGGTCCGGTCATGGCCTCCATGATCCCGCAGGCCGCGGGACGCCCGGCACCGGCTCACCTCGCGGGTACGCTGCGTCCCCCGCGAGGGGCGTCGCCGACGTCACACGGGTGCCGACTCCGGCCCGGGCAGCGAGAGTGCGATGCACACGATCTCCCGGTCGCCCTCCCGCCAGTTCTGCCGCAGTGGGTACAGGTAGTAGAGGTCGAACTCGTCGCTCGTGGTCGACCCGAGCGCGCTCGTCTCGAAGCGCTCCGTGCAGCCGCGCGTCGCCAGGGTGTCGAGGCGGTCGTCGCCGGGGAAGGGGCCGGGCTCGAGGTCGAACGTGGCGAAGACCTCGGCCTGGTGCGGCTCGCTGCACGGCACGGCGGGCAGCGAGTAGATCGTGCTCCGTTCCGTGATCTCCTCGAAGCAGTCCCCCACGTGCAGGTCCCTCGCCGACACCTGCCCGGACGACACGACCGCGCCGTCGTCACCCCGGGTGGCCGAGGACAGCACGGCGAACGCGACCGCCCCGACCAAGGCCAGGACCCACGCCCCGGACAGGCACAGACCGGCGACGGCCATCCCCCGCCCCGCCTGGCCGGTGCGCCTGACCTGCGAGAGGGCCGCGATCCCGAAGCCGACGGAGAACAGCACGGCCCCGAGGAGACCCAGGACGAGGGAGGTGATCGCGAAGCCGTTGGTGCCGGGTGGACGGACGACCATCGGCTGCCCGGGCGGTGCGGGCCAGGCCGGGTGCGGCGGGTACCCGGGGGGTGGCGTCGGCAGGCCGGGCGCGGGCGGGTACGACGACGGCTCTCGGCCCCCCGGATGGTCCATGCGGTCAAGCGTACGGGGCGTCGTGCGGACGCCGCGGGCGATCGGGCATCCCGGTGCGCGGCCGCCCGCTACGGCAGCTCGACGTAGACCAGGGCGTCCTCCCCGCCGCGGCACTCGACCGGCCGGGTGTTCTCGCACTGCATCTCGTAGTCCTGGTCGGTCACCGACGAGTACGCGGTGATGCCGGCGGGTAGCTCGGGGGCGGCATCGCGCAGGGCTTCGGCGGTGGAGACCGCGAAGGGGCAGGAGGTGACGTCGTTGCCGCTCCACGCCACGGCCCCGCCCTCGACCTCCTCGCAGCGGGTCGCGCCCTCGGCCTTGACGACCTCCCGGGGCTCCCCGGACTCCGACGGCGACTCCTCCGGCGACGAGGACGGTGACTCCGGCGTGGACTCGTCGGGGGATGCGGTGGTCCCGGACGACGGCGCCGGGGTCCCGGTGGCGGCGACCTCCGGCTCGTCACCGCCGCCCGTGCCGAGGAACCAGACCACGCCGGCCAGCACGAGCGCGACGACGAGGATGACCACGAGGGCGCCCCAGAGCCCGCCGTCGCGGCGCCGGCGCGAGGGGGGAGCGTCCCTGGGAGGAGCCGCCGCTGCTGGTCCGGCATCGACCCACCCGCCGCGGGGGTCGGCCTCCCGGGGGTCGGACTCGAGGGGGAGGAACTCGTCGAGCATCATCGTCGGCTCGTGGTCCGCGGCGGAGGACCGCCAGGCGTCGTCCTCGGCCCGGGCGGCCCCGGGGGCGTACGCGGCGGTCGGCGCGAGGTCGGCGCCGCACGCGGGGCACGCAGGGTCGGACGGATGGACCGCAGCACCGCACACGGAGCACGTGACGGAGGTCGATCGGGCGCTCATCGACCCGACAGTAGCCAGCCGGAGGCCAACGAGGCGAGTTCGCGTCGGACGACCGGCCCTCGAAGGTGGTCGTCGAGGTCGTCTACCAGGCGGAGGCCTGGTGCATGCCGTGCTGTTCGATGTAGTCGGCGACCGCGGGCAGGGCGAGGAAGGTCAGCGCGTTCATCGCCGCGAACGGGTCGGGGGAGGTGCGCAGGGCGGCCCCGCTGAAGGTCGTCGTCACCGCCGCGTTGCCCGGGAGAGGTCCGACGACGCTCACCCCGGGCACGCCCGCGAGCTCGCTGCGCTGCTGGATGCCGACGTCCGCCTGGCCGGAGGCGACCAGACCGGCCACGGGGGAGCCGGTGGAGGTCTGGATGATGCGCTGGTTGAGCTCGGGGCCCAGGCCCCACATCTCGATGAGGGCCATCAGCGCCGCACCGCTCGGGCCCGTGGAGATGGCGATGGCGCGCGCCGCCAGGAGCAGCCGGATGAGGTCCTCCTCCGAGGCCAGCGGCGGCTTCGGGATGGACGCCGAGACGCCGACCACCACCGGTGACTCGAAGAGCGGACGGATCGACCCGGGGACGAGGAAGCCCTCCGCATCGAGCGCCGCGACGGTGTCCGCGGAGAGGACCACCAGGTCCGCCACCTCGGCGGCGCGGACCCGCCGGGCGATCTCGACATGGGCGTCCGACACCACCTCCAGCGCTGTGCCGACACGGCGCTCGAGCTCGAAGGACAGGTCCGCCAGTAGGCGCTCCGTCGCACGCGTGGTCATCCCGCGCAGTCCGGTGCTCATCGCTTTCTCCTGTGGGTCGTCGGTGCTTCAGGGGGTGGCCGCCGACATCCCGTCGATGCCGGAGTCGCCGCCGTCCCAGCGCCTCGATGAGCCGGTGACTTCCGTGTGGTCCGCCCCCGCGGAGAACGACACCGATGATGCGTCCCTGTCATGGGGGAACGAGACCGTTCCCTGCCGGACGACGGCTGGACACTTCTCGCCGGCCGTCGGTGCCCCGCGACGGTGCGCTGTCTCCGATGACAACGTTGTCAGGCACGGGCACGGAACACTCCCAACTGTACCTTCTTTTCCCCCGTGTCCCGACCATCGTGCTGGTCCGTCGAACCGGTCCCCGTCCCCCTTCCACCGCGCCCCTGGAGGGCCCGGACGTGCCGGTCCGCCCTGCTCCACGCCGAACGCGGGAGCAGGGCGGACCGGTGTCTCACGGAAGGAGCTGCGCCAGGTCGGCGTCGTTCTCGAACAGGCCGTCCTTCTTCCCGAGGTCGGAGAGGAGCTTGACCGAGTCGGAGTCGATCTGGGCCGACCACTGCGGCAGGACCACGGCCTGCTGCTGCTTCTCGTCCAGCTGGGTGTAGGTGGAGAGCACCGCGCGGACCTCGTCCTCGTGCGACTGGGCGTAGTCGAGGGAGGTGTTGATCGCGGTGCGGAACTTCTCGACCGTCTCGCCGTTCCCCTGCATGTAGCTCTGCGAGGTGAAGTACAGCGCGACCTGCATGCCCGGGTCGACGCCCGCGAGGTTGGAGCCGATGCTGCGCAGCTTCTCGCCCTTGGCGATCGTCAGGAAGGGCTCGACGACCTGGCCGGCGTCGATGTCGCCCTTGGCGACGGCCGGTGCCATCTCCGGGAAGGGCAGCTCGACATAGGTGATGCCCGCCGGGTCGCCGCCGTCCTTGCGGACGAGCTCGTTGATCGTCGTCGTCATGATGTTGTTGAGCGTGTTGACTCCGACCTTCTTGCCCGCGAGGTCCTTCGCGCTCTGGATGTCGCTGCCGTCCTTGACGACGATGCCGCCGAAGTCCGCGTTCGCGTCCTGGGCGGCCTGGTTGCCGGAGGCCACGACCTTGATCGGGAGACCCTTGTCCGTGGCGAGGAGCAGCGAGGTGGTGTTGCTGAAGCCGAACTGGTACTGGCTGCTCGCGACGCCGGGCACGATGGCCGCGCCGCCCTGGGCGAGCTCGAGCTGGACGTCGAGCCCCTGCTCCGAGAAGAAGCCCTTCTCGACGCCGAGGTAGATCGGTGCGACGTCGATGATCGGGATGACGCCGACCGTGACGGTCGTCGTCTCGCCGCCTGCTCCGTCGCTGGCGCTCGGCGAGCCGGAGGACCCGCCGAGGGATCCGTCGCTCGAGCCGCAGGCGGCCAGGACGAGCGCCGCGGTGGCGCCGACGGCGGCGAGCCCGGCGCGCCGGGAGAAGCGCGCGGAGGTGTTCAGGGACAAGGCCATTGGTGTTCCTCTCAAACCGTGAGCCGTAGGAGGGCGAAGCGATCCCAGTGTGGATTGTCGACAAAGTCGTGCACGGGGGTCCTAGGCATTGTTATCGGGTCGTGATCGTCGCGGGGGTTTCCCGGCGACCTACCCGACACTCACGAGGAAGCGTCCGAGGAAGGCGCGGAGCTCGTCGGCGGCGTCGAGGGGGAACACGTGTGCCACGTACTGGTCGGGGCGCACGAGGACGAGGCATCCCACGTTCCGGTCCACGCCCCGGAGCGTGAAGACGTCGGACGTGGGGTCCACGCCGAGCACCTTCTCGTAGTCGACCAGTCCGTAGCGGCCCTTGCGGGGGAGGAGGGCCGACGGCAGGTCTGCCGGGGTGAGGTCGTGGTGGCTCTGCTGGACGACCGCCCGGACGTCGACGACCGCGTCGGGGTCCTCGTCCGGGCGGGTGAAGCAGGCGACGGGCGAGCGCGCGGGGTCGGCGAGCGCGTCGCAGAACGCCCGGAGACGGGAGCCCGGTGAGCGCGGGTCATCCCGGTCGCCGAAGGCGTAGAGCCGCCAGCGTCCGTCGGCCTCGTGCACGTGGCCGAGCTGGAGCGGCTTGGCGTCCGACAGCCGGACCACGGGCGCGGAGTGGAACCGCTCGCCGATTCGTAGTCCCGTCGCGAGATGCTGCCAGGTGCTCTCGCCGGTCAGCGGGCCGGCGGGGTACCGGGTCGCGACGCCCGCGGTGTACCGGCCCTGGTCGGTGAAGTGCTGCTGGACGGTCGCCGGGTCGGGGGTGTCGCCGGGACGGGTCGTGAGCACGGCGGCCCACTCGCGGTCGAAGTCGATGAGGTACTGCGCCACCGCGTGACGTTCGGCCGAGTACGTGTGGAGCAGCTCCGGGCGCGCCCGGCCGCGCAGCACCGCGGCGAGCTTCCACCCGAGGTTGAAGCCGTCCTGCATCGAGACGTTCATCCCCTGTCCGGCCTTGGGACTGTGCGTGTGGCAGGCGTCGCCCGCGACGAAGACCCGGGGGAGCGGGGCGTCCGGGCCCTCGGTGCGGCCGTCGTCGAAGCGGTCGGTGAGCCGTTGGCCGATCTCGTAGACCGACCACCACACGACCTCCTTGACGTCGAGCTCGTGCGGCGCCAGGATCCGCCGGGCCCGCGCGACGACGTCCTCGGCGGTGATCCCGCGGCCCGCCACGCGCTCGCCGGGGGCCAGAGGGTCGAGCTCGACGTACATCCGCACGAGGTACCCGCCCTCGCGGGGGATGAGGAGCATGGTCCCCTCGTCGTCGGACTGGATGACGGCCTTGTAGCGGATGTCCGGGAAGTCCGTGACCGCGAGGACGTCCATGACGCCCCAGGCCTGGTCGGCGGAGTCCCCGTGCAGCTCATGGCCGATCGCGCGGCGCACCGTGCTGCGGGCGCCGTCGCACCCGACGACGTACCGTGCGCGCACCGTCAGCTCCTCGCCCTCCCGCTCCGGGTCGGTGCGCCGGAGCCGCACGGTCACCGGGTGGCTGCCGTGGTCCGCCACGTCGAGCCCGACGACCTCGAGCCCGTGGTCGGGCTCGAGCCGGGTGGGGGCCGCGCGCATCGCGTCGAGGAGGAAGTGCCCGATCCGGGCCTGGTTGAGGATCACGTGCGGGAACTCGGAGAGGTCGTCGGCGACGTCCTGGACGCGACCGCTGCGCACGATGCGGTCGGGCGCCTCCGGGTCGGGGCGCCAGAAGACGGTCTCGGTGACCTCGCACGCCTCGTGCAGCAGCCGGTGCGCGAACCCGAAGGCCTGGAAGAGCTCGACCGAGCGGCAGGCGACGCCGTCGGCGTGGCCGCGGTCGAGCGGGCCGGTCCGGCGCTCGACGACGCGGGTCGTGACGTCCGGGAAGCGGGCGAGCTGGGCGGCGAGGACGAGGCCGGCCGGCCCGCTGCCGACGACGAGCACGTCCACCTCGTCGGGCAGCGAAGCGGCGGCGCGCTCGGCGTCGGACGTCGGGGCGATGGCCGGGTCGCCGGAGTGGTAGCCGTCCAGGTAGGCCTGCATGCGTCCGTCCTCGGAAGGGGGTGGTGAATCGTCAGTGTACTGACTAAATGGCACGGTGGCCAGGTCTCGAGGGGATCACGCGGTCCGGGCGACGGCACGCAGCAGGTCGACGAACCTGCCGCGCTCCGCCTGCGGGAGCGGGGCGAGCACCGCGTCCTGCACCTCGAGGACGCGTGGGGTCCACGCGGGCACGGCGGCCAGCGCCTCCGGGGTCGGCACGAGGACCCGGCGGCGTCCGTCGGCGGGGTCCTGCTCGCGGACGAGCCACCCCCGTCGCTCGAGCCGGGCGACGAGGTCGGCCGTCGTCGACCTGTCCAGCGCCAGCCGCTCGCCGAGGTCGCGCTGGCCCAGCCCGGGCTCCTCGGTGAGGGTGCGCAGCACGGCGTACTGCGGCCCGGTGACGGACCGTCCGAGGGCGTCGGCGAACAGGGACGTGTGGACCTGCTGGGCCCGGCGGAGGAGGTGGCCGGGGACGGTCAGGGGTGCGTGGTCCGCCGCGGCACCCGTCCCGGCGACCCGTGCGACCGTGGCGAGGGCACCCACGAGCGCCTGCCGGTCGGCCCCGCCGAGCGGTGCGAGGAGCCCCTCCTGCACCACACGCACCCGCTCGTGCAGGCCCGGCAGGTCGGCACGTGCCGCGTCCGTGAGGGTCAGGGCGTCGCGGCGACCGTCCCGGGGGTGCGGGCCGCGGGCGAGCAGGCCACGGCCGGCGAGCCGACGCACCACCTGCGTGGTGGACGTACGGTCGAGCGACGCGAGCGCACCGACCCGGCGCTGGTCCGAGCCCGGCCAGGTCTCGAGCGCCGCGAGCACCGCGTACTGCGGCCCGGTGGGCTCGGCCCCGACCGCGTCGGCCCAGATCGCGGTGTGGTGCTGCTGTGCGCGGCGGAGCAGGTGCCCCGGCATCGCGGTGAGCACGGTACCGGGCAGAGGCTGCGCCGGCCTCACCCGGCGGGACGCATCCCGTGGGCGACGACGAGGTCACCGAGCTCGTCCGAGCAGATGAGCGCCAGGGCGCGGCGAGCGTCCTCGACGTGGTCCGAGGTGGCGAGCACCGCGCCGGCGAAGGTCGTGGTGGCGGCGGCCGACCCGGGGAGCGGCCCGACCACGTGCACCCCGTCGAGCCCCGCGAGCTCGCTCAGCTGCTGGACGCCGACGTCGGCCCGGCCGTCGGCGACGAGCGCGCCCACCGGCGTCCCGGGCTCCGCCTGGACGAACCGCTCGGCGACGTCGCCGTCGAGGCCGGACCGCTCCACCCAGCGGGTCAGTGCGTTGCCGCTCGGCCCCGTGGAGTACGCCACGGCCCGCGCACCGCGCAGGACGGCCCGGAGGTCGTCCTCGGTGTCCAGCCGCGGGGGTGACGCGTCGGCGCCGACCGCGAGCACGACCTGCGAGACCGCGAGCGGACGGACGGTGCCCGGCACGAGCCGGCCGTCGCTCCCGAGCGCGGCGAGGGCGCGCTCGGCGAGCACGACGAGGTCACCCGCGGCGCCCTCGCGGATCCGCCGCGCGACCTCGACACCACCGGCCGACTCGACCCGCAGCTCGACGCCGTGCCGGTCCGCGAGGGCATCGGCGAGGGCGTCGAGGAGTCCGGCCGGGGCCTTGGAGCACAGGACGCGCAGCACGTCACTCATGATCGGACTCCGGAGCGGCCAGCCGCGCGAGGACGGCGCGTGCGGCGTCGCTGAGGGGTGAGGGCACCCCGAGGCCGCGCACGACCTCGCCGGCCGCGGCCATCTCCGCTTCCCGCCGGACCGCGTGTCGCCTGCTGCCCTCGAGAAGGCGGGTGGCCGTGTCGCGGTCCATGGCCGCGAGCTCGTCGGCGACGTGCTCGAGCAGCCAGTCGCCGAGGCCGGCCGCACATGCCGCCTCGTGGGCCTCGACCACCGCGGCCCCCAGTCCCTTGTAGACGACACTGCGGAGCAGCTTGCGCCGCGCGGCGGCACCCGGACCGCCCGGGACGACCGTGACCGACCCGCCGAGGGAGGTGAGCGCGGCCGCGAACCGGTCCGCGCCCTCGCCCGAGACGAGCATCGGGGCCTGGAGTCCACGACCGGGGACGGGAGACATGATCGCGACGTCGGCGAAGGTCGCCCCCGCCGCGGCCGCTCGCTCCGCGAGGGCACACTTCAGACCGTCCGGGCCGGTGGAGAGGTCGGCGTAGAGCGTCCCGGGAGCGAGGCCCGCCGCCGCGTTCGCGAGGGCCGTCGGGGCGTCCTCGGCGGCGGTCACGGCGAGGACGAGCTCGCAGCCCTCGACCGCGGCGGCCTCGTCCGCCGCCGTCGTGACCCCGGGGAGCCGGGGTACCCGGGGGTCGTACCCGACGACGTCGGCTCCCGCCTCGACGAGGTCGGCCGCGACGAGCCCCCCGGCCTCGCCGAGCCCGAGCACGCCGACCCGCAAGGTGGCCACGGTCAGGGGTTCTCGCGCAGCGCCTCGATGACGCTCGCGATGTGCGCGCGCATCGCGGCCTCGGCGGCGTCGGGGTCGCGGGCGACGACGGCGGCGATGATGCGCTCGTGCTGCCCGAGGGACACCGAGGGACGCCCGGGACGGAGCGAGAGACGGAACTGGTGGCGCACGACCTGCCCGCGCAGCTCCTCGATGATCCGCTGGGCGGTGCCGTGACCGGCCATCTCTCGGATCTTGCCGTGCAGCCGGGCGTTGAGGTCGCTGTACCTCAGCGGCTCGCCGGCGCTGACGGCGACGCGCATCTGCTGCCCGATCTCCTCGAGCTCGGTGACGTCGGCGTCGGTGGCGAGCTCGGCGGCCCGGGCACACACCAGCCCCTCGACGACCATCCGGACCTGGGTGATCTCGACGGCCTCCGCGAGGGTGATCTCCCGGATCCGGGCGCCGCGGTTGTGCTGGAGCTCGACGAGCCCCTGCGCCGCGAGGTCGCGCAGGGCGGCACGCACGGTGAACCGGCTCGCGTCGAACTGCTCGCACAGCTCGGCCTCGACGAGCCGCTGGTTCGGCGCGTAGTCGCCCCGCAGGATCGCGGCACGCAGACCGTCGACGACGGTCGACTCGCTGTTCATCACGGGCCTCCTCCTCGACCGGGGGGTCAGTACCCGGCGGGGGCGTGGTCCGGGCGGTGCCCCTCCTTGGCCCTCTGGATCAGCTCGTAGACGTGGCCTCGGAGCTCGGCGAAGCGCGGCGCGGAGCGGGTCTCGAGCTGGTCGCGCTCGGCGGGGAGGTCGACCTCGACGTCCTCGAGGATGACAGTGGGGCGGTTCGACAGGACGAGGATGCGCTCGCCGAGGTAGACCGACTCGTCGATGTCGTGGGTGACGAAGAGGACCGTGACCCCGAGCCGCTTCCACAGGGCGCGCACGAGGTCCTCGAGCTCGGCCCGGGTCTGGGCGTCGACCGCCGCGAAGGGCTCGTCCATGATGAGGACCTGGGGCTCGTAGGCGACGGCCCGGGCGATGGCGACACGCTGCTGCATACCGCCGGAGAGCTGCCACGGGTGGGCGTCACCGGAGTCCGCGAGCCCGACGGCGTCGAGGGCCTCGGAGACGATCTGGTTGCGGTCCTCCTTGGGCACCCCACGCTCGATGAGCGGGCGCTCGACGTTCTGCCGGACGGTCATCCACGGGAACAGGCTGCGGCCGTACTCCTGGAAGACGACGGCCATGCCGCGCGGGGGCTCGGTGACGGTCTGGCCGTCGAGGACGATCTCGCCCTCGGTGACGTCGAGCAGACCCGCGATGCAGCGCAGCAGCGTCGTCTTGCCGGCTCCGGACGGGCCGACTATGCAGAGCAGCTGGCCGCGGGGCACGGAGAAGGTGAGGTCGCGGATGGCCTCGACCGACCGGCCCTGGCCGGTGTAGGTCTTCTGCAGCCCGCGGACGTCGAGGACGACGTCGTTGGCGCGTCGCTGGGCGCGGGTCTCGGGGGTGGTCTCGGTCATGTCAGGCTCCTCGGTTGGCGTCGCGGACGCCGCGGTACCAGGCGAGGGCGCGGGTCTCGACGAGACGGAAGATCACGGAAAGCAGCACGCCGAGGAGCCCGAGGACGATGATCCCCGTCCACATCTCCGGGATGGCGAAGCTGCGCTGGAACTGGACGATCGAGGCGCCGAGGCCCCGGTTGGCGCCGAAGAGCTCGGAGATCACCATGAGGATGACGCCGATGGAGAGTGCCTGCCGGGCGCCGGCGGCGATCTGGGGGCTGGCTCCGCGCAGGACGACGTGGACGAGCGTGGAGCGGGTGCTCAGGTGGTAGACCTTCGCGGTGTCGACGAGGACCTCGTCGACCGCCCGCACGCCCTCGACGGTGTTGAGGAGGATCGGCCAGAGGCAGCCGATGACGATCGTGACGATCTTCGACGTCGAGCCGGTGTATCCGGCGAACAGCGCGATGACGGGCACGAGCACGGGGGGCGGGATGGCCCGGAAGAACTCCAGGGTCGGCTCCGCGAAGGCACGGACGCGGCGGTAGAGACCGATCGGGATGCCGAGCGCGACGCCGAGGGCGAGCGCGAGCAGGTAGCCGATGAGGAGCCGCGCGATGCTCGGCAGCACGTCGGTGGTGATCCGCTCGCCGAACCAGGTGTCGGGGAACGCGGCGAGGATGTCGCTGAGCGGGGGCCAGAAGAAGCTCTCGCTGCCGGCGCTGGCCACCCACCAGAGGGTGAAGAGGACGAGCGGCAGCGCGACGGCATAGCCGATCCGGGCCAGGGGGTTCGTGGTGCTCATGCGGCGTCCCTCCGGACACTCGGGTGCCAGCGCAGGACACGTCGCTCGACCGTGCGGGCGAGGAGGTTCACTCCCACCCCGACGAGACCGACCGCGATGACGAGGGCGTAGGTCTCGGGCACCGCACCCGAGGACTGGGCGAGCGCGATCGCCTGGCCGAGCCCGGGGACGCCGATGACGAGCTCGGCGGTGATCTCGAGGATCAGCGCCACGGCGGCGGCGAGCCGGAAGCCGGTGACGACGTACGGCAGCGCGGTGGGCCAGACGACGTTGCGTCCGACGGACAGGAACGAGAAGCGGTAGGACCGGGCGGTGTCGCGGGCGACGGGGTCGACGTCGGCCACGCCGTACAGCACCTGGACGAGCACCTGCCAGGTCGCCGCGTAGACGACGAGGACGAGGGCCGAGGGCGGGCGGTTGCCGAACAGCAGGACGACGAGCGGGATGAGCGCCACGGACGGGATGGGCCGCAGGAACTCGATGGTCGACGCCGTGAGGTCGCGGAGCACCTGGAAGCTGCCGATGAGGAGCCCCAGGGCGATGCCGATCGCCATGGCGATGGCGAGCCCGAAGGCCCAGCCGCGGAGGGTGAGCCCGAGCAGTGTCCAGAAGTCCGGGTCGCCGAGGATCCGGAAGAACGAGCCGAGGATGGTGCTCGTCGGCGGTAGGTAGTTCGCGTTGACCAGCCCCGCGCGGGAGACGAGCTCGACGAACGCCATGACGAAGAACAGGCCGGCGAGGCCGAGGCCGATGTCGCCGAGCGGGAGCCGGCGGGCGAGGCCGACCGCGGGGGATGGCTCCGCGGTGCCGGTGGGGGTGGTCATGGACCGCTCCTCGGGGTGGTGGTGGGTACGAACTCAGAGAATGTCACGCCGTGGGGCCGTGGGGGCCCGGGGGGGGGGCGGCCCGGGGGGGGGGGGGGGGGGGGGCGGGGGGGGGGGCGGCGCGGGGGGGGGGGGGGGGGGGG
>NZ_JAFDVE010000004.1 GCF_016888005.1 Phycicoccus sp. CSK15P-2
GCGGGGTGGGGGTGGGTACGAAACACGAGAAGCACCCGCGGGGGGGCCCCCCCCCCGGGGGCCCGCCCCCCCGGGGGCGCACGGAGCTGTCACGGCAGGAGGACCGAGAGGTCCGGCGCGGAGCCGAACAGGCCGTCCTCGGTGCCGAGGTCGGCGAGCAGCTGCACCGACTCGGTGTCGACGTCCTTGCCGAACTGCGGCAGGACCACCTTCTGCGAGGCCTCCTCGTCGATCTTGGTGTAGGTGAGGAGGACGGCGCGCGTCTCGTCCTCGTGCTCCTGGGCGTAGCTCAGGGACTCGGTCATCGCGGTCGTGAACTTCTCGACGACGTCGGGGTTCTGCTCGGCGTAGTCGGTCGACGTGAAGTACATCGCGACCTGCAGGCCGGGCTCGACGCCGGCGTAGTTCGACCCGATGTTCGTCATGCCCTGGCCGGTGCCGACGGTGACGAACGGCTCGACGACCTGTCCGGCGTCGACGTCCCCGGACGCGACCGCCGCGGGGATGTCGGGGAAGGCGAGCTCGACGTACTCGATGCCGGAGGGGTCGCCGCCGGCGTCACGCACGAGCTTGTTGATCGTCGTCGTGTTGATGTTGTTCAGGGTGTTGACGGCGACCTTCTTGCCGGCGAGGTCCTTCGGGCCCGTGATGTCGCTGTCGGCGGGCACGAGGATGCCGGCCATGTCCTTCGCGGGGTCGTCGGTGGCCTGGTTGCCGGAGGCGACGACCTTGACGCCGAGCTCCTTGTCGGTGGCGAGCAGGAGGGACGTCGTGTTGCTGAAGCCGAACTGGTACTGGCCGCTGGTCACCCCGGGGATGATCGCGGCGCCGCCCTGTGCGGGTTCGAGCGTGACGTCGAGGCCCTGCTCCTCGAAGAAGCCCTTCTCGACGCCGAGGTAGATCGGCGCGACGTCGAGGATCGGGATGACGCCGACGGAGATGGGCGTCGTGGCGCCGTCGCCGGAGCCGGTGTCGTCGGCGCCGGGTACGCCGTCGTCGCCGGAGCCGCACGCGGCCAGTGTGAGCGCAACGGTGGCGCCGAGGGCCGCGAGGCCGGTCCTGCGGCTGATCCGGCGGGATGTGGTGGTGAGCTCCATGTGCTCCTCCTGAGGTCTGACGCCCTCGTCGTCGAGGGTGCCGGGGGAGAGTCCACAGGATTGTTGACAATATTCTCAACCGGATCGATGACGATCGTTACCGATCCGTGATGCGGTTCGCTGCCCGGACTCGTCGTCCCGCCGAGTCCGGGCAGGAGGCGCCCGGTCGCCGTGCCGGTGCGAGACTGCGGCCATGGAAGGACGTCCCACCGCCGCGGGCAAGGTGCTCGCCGTGCTCGCGACGTTCGACCGCGAGCGGCAGAGCCAGAGCCTGTCGCAGATCGCCCGGGCCACCGGGATGCCGCTGAGCACGGCCCATCGCGTCGTCGCCGAGCTCGCCGGCTGGGGTGCCCTCGAGCGCGGTCCCGACGGGTCGTGGCACGTCGGGCTGCGCCTCTGGGAGGTGGCCTCGGTCTGCCCGCGTGGCCAGATCCTGCGGGACGTCGCGCTCCCGTTCCTCCAGGACCTCTACGAGGCGACGCACGAGAACATCCAGCTCGCCGTCCGCGAGGGCACCGAGCTCGTCTTCGTCGAGCGCATCGCCGGTCACCGGTCGGTGGAGCTCGTGACGATGGTCGGGTCCCGCTTCCCCATCGCCGCGACGGGGATGGGCCGGGTGCTGCTGGCCCACGCGCCGTCGGACATCCAGGAGGCGGTGCTCGAGCAGCCGCTGCGGGCGTGGACCCAGCACACGATCACCGACTCGGCCGTGCTGCGTGCCCAGCTCAACGGCATCCGGCGCGAGCAGGTCGTGGTCAGCGACCGCCAGCTGTCCGAGAGCACCCTCGCCGTCGCGGCGCCGGTCCGCATCGGCCCGGCCGGCCCGGTCCACGCGGCGCTCGGCGTGGTCGTCGCGGCGGACCCGGGCGCGGAGCGGGTCCGTGCGCTGCGGGTGGCCGTCCTCCGTGCCGCCCAGGGCATCTCCGGAGAGCTCGGGCGCCGGGCTGGTGCCGGGGCCGGTCGGGTGGAGGCGGTCTGACGTGGATGTTTCCGTCAGGCGGAATCCATGCTGACGCAGCCTCCGGCCGGTGTGAGGGTCGGGAGGAGCACCCCGACCTCGAAGGAGCACCATGGCGGACCTCGGTACCGACCACGTGAGTGACGTCCCGGTCGTGGTCGTGGGAGGCGGGCCGGCCGGACTCATGCTCACCCACCTGCTCGCCCGGGCCGGCGTCGAGAGCATCGCCGTGGACACCCGCACGCGGCACGAGATCGAGACGACCCACCGGGCCGGCATCCTCGAGGCCGGCGCCGCCCGCGACCTGGTCGAGACCGGGGTCTCGGACCGCATCCTGCGGGACGGGCACGAGCACGAGGGCACCGAGCTGCGCTTCGACGGCCGGGCCCACCGCATCCACTTCAAGGAGCTCGTCGGCGAGTCGGTGTGGCTCTACCCGCAGACCGACGTCTTCATCGACCTCGCCGACGCCCGCGCGCGGGACGGCGGCACCGTCCACTTCGGCATCTCCGACACCGAGGTCCTCGACATCGAGACCGACCACCCGCGGGTGCGGTTCACCGCGGAGGACGGCGCGCGGCACGAGATCCGCGCCCGCTACGTCGTGGGCGCCGACGGCTCGCGCAGCATGTGCCGGGACCTCGTCCCCGAGGGCCGCCGCCACCGGTTCGCCAAGGAGTACCCCTTCGCCTGGTTCGGCATCCTCGCCGAGGCGCCGATGAGCGCCCCCGAGCTCGTCTACGCCCAGTCCGAGCACGGCTTCGCGCTGATCAGCCAGCGCACCGAGACGGTCCAGCGGATGTACTTCCAGTGCGACCCCGACGAGGACGTCGACTCCTGGCCCGACGAGCGGATCTGGGAGACCCTGCAGGCCCGGGTCGCGGGCGAGGACGGGTTCCGCCTGAAGGAGGGGCCGGTCTTCGAGAAGACCGTGCTGCGCTTCCGCTCCTTCGTCCAGCAGCCCATGCGCTGGGGCTCGATGTGCCTCGCCGGCGACGCCGCGCACACCGTGCCGCCCACGGGGGCCCGGGGCCTCAACCTCGCCCTGCACGACGTCAAGGTGCTCGCCGACGTGCTCACCCGGGCCCTCGGCACCGGTGACGACGCCGTGCTCGAGGAGTACCAGCCGCGGGCCCTCCAACGCGTGTGGCGGGCGCAGAACTTCAGCTACTGGATGACCCAGCTGCTGCACACCGCTCCGGGGACCGGCGACTTCGACCACCGGCGCCAGGTGGGCGAGCTCGACAACGTCGTCGGCACGCGGGCGGGGCGGACGTACCTCGCGGAGCAGTACACCGGATGGCCCACCCGCGAGTCCTGAGACCCCGAACGGAGACGCACGCGTGATCATCGACTGTCACGGTCACTTCACCACCGCACCGCAGCCGCTCGCCGACTGGCGCGAGCGGCAGGTCGCCGCCGTCGGCGACCCGGCGAACGCCCCCGACGAAGGCGACCTCGTCATCACCGACGACGAGCTCCGCGAGGCCATCGAGCAGAACCAGCTGCGGATGATGGACAAGCGCGGCAGCGACCTCACGGTCTTCTCCCCGCGGGCGAGCTTCATGGCCCACCACATCGGCGACTTCGAGGTCTCCTCGACGTGGTCGAGGATCTGCAACGACCTCGTCCACCGGGTGAGCACGCTGTTCCCCGAGCGCTTCGCGATGGGCGCGATGCTCCCGCAGTCGCCGGGCGTCGACCCCGCGACGGTCGTGCCCGAGCTGCGCCGCGCCGTCGAGGAGCTCGGCGCCGTGGTCGTCAACCTCAACCCGGACCCGTCCGGCGGACACTGGACGGCGCCGCCGCTCACCGACCGCTCCTGGTACCCCGTGTACGAGGCGATGTGCGAGCTCGACGTCCCGGCGATGGTCCACGTGAGCACCTCGTGCAACGACGCTTTCCACACGACCGGTGCGCACTACCTCAACGCCGACACGACGGCGTTCATGCAGCTCGTCCAGGGTGACCTCTTCGCCGACTTCCCGACGCTCCGCCTCGTCATCCCGCACGGCGGCGGCGCGGTGCCCTACCACTGGGGCCGCTTCCGGGGCCTCGCGATGGCGCTGGGGCGCCCCGACCCGGTCGAGCTGCTCGAGAACGTCTCGTTCGACACCTGCGTGTACCACCAGCCCGGTCTCGACCTCCTCACGGAGGTCGTCCCGAGCAGCGCCGTCCTGTTCGCGAGCGAGATGATCGGCGCGGTCCGCGACATCGACCCCGACACCGGCCACCACTTCGACGACACCAAGCGGTACGTCGACGCCACCCCCAACCTCACCGACACCGAGCGCGAGGCCGTCTACTCCGGCAACGCACTGCGCGTCTACCCCCGCCTCGCCGCGCGCCTCGCGGCCGGTCAGTGACAGGAGCCTCCATGCAGCACACCGAGCTCGGTGTCGTCCACACCTCGATCGAGCGGGCCGACCCGGCCGCGGTCGAGGCGCTCTCCGCCTTCGGCGTGGCGACCGTCCACGAGGCGATGGGGCGGGTGGGTCTGCTGCGTCCCTACGTACGGCCGGTGTACCCCGGTGCCCGCCTGTGCGGCACCGCGGTCACCGTCCTGCTCCAGCCCGGCGACAACTGGATGATGCACGTCGCCGCCGAGCAGGTCCGCGAGGGTGACGTCGTCGTCGCGGCCTGCACGACCGAGTCGGAGGACGGCTTCTTCGGTGAGCTGCTCGCCACCTCGTTCCGTGCACGCGGCGCCCGCGGCCTCGTCATCGACGGCGGCGTGCGTGACGTCGCCGACCTCGAGCGGATGGACTTCCCCGTCTTCTCCCGCGCCGTGAACGCCAAGGGCACGGTCAAGGCGACGCTCGGCTCGGTCAACGTTCCCGTCGTGTGCGCGAACGCTCTCGTCCGGCCGGGTGACGTCGTGGTCGCGGACGTCGACGGCGTCGTCGTCGTCCCCCGTGAGCGGGCCGCCGACGTCGCCGAGGCCTCGGCGACGCGCGAGGCGAACGAGGAGGAGAAGCGGCAGCGCTTCCGGGCCGGCGAGCTCGGCCTGGACATCTACGGGATGCGCGAGCCGCTCGGCGAGCTCGGCCTCCGGTACGAGGACTGAGCATGCCGACGTTCGAGAAGACCCCCGGCTGGCTCGACTGGTACGCCGGCCCGAGCACGCCGCGCTTCCGGCTGCCCGAGGGGGCCGTCGACGCGCACTGCCACGTCTTCGGTCCCGGGGACGAGTTCCCCTTCGCGCCGGAGCGCAAGTACACGCCGTGCGACGCCTCGAAGGACCAGCTCTTCGCGCTGCGCGATCACCTCGGCTTCGCCCGCAACGTCGTCGTCCAGGCCACCTGCCACGGCGCCGACAACAGCGCGATGGTCGATGCCCTGCGCGCCTCCGGCGGCCGGGCCAGGGGAGTCGCCACCGTCCGGCCGGCGGTCACCGACGCCGAGCTCGCCGAGCTGCACGAGGCCGGCGTCCGCGGCGTCCGGTTCAACTTCGTGAAGCGGCTCGTCGACGCCGTCCCCACCGACGCCCTCCAGCAGGTCGTCGAGCGCATCGCGCCGCTCGGCTGGCACGTCGTCATCTACTTCGAGGCACCCGACCTCGCGGCGCTGCGCGACTTCTTCCTCTCCGTCCCGGTGCCGCTCGTCGTCGACCACATGGGCCGGCCCGACGTCACGAAGGACCCGCACGGGCCCGAGTTCGAGGCCTTCCTCGACCTCCTGCGCGCCAAGCCGGACACCTGGTGCAAGGTCACCTGCCCCGAGCGGCTCACCGTCACCGGGCCGCCGGCGCTGGACGGCGAGCAGGAGGCCTACCGCGACGTCGTCCCGTTCGCCCGCCGCGTCGTCGAGGAGTTTCCCGACCGGGTCCTCTGGGGTACGGACTGGCCGCACCCGAACCTCGAGAGCCACATGCCCGACGACGGCCTGCTCGTGGACGTCGTCCCGCACATCGCCCCCACCGAGAAGCTCCAGCGGAAGCTCCTCGTCGACAACCCGATGCGTCTGTACTGGCCGGACGCCTCCTGACCGCCATCCACGATTGGAGCCGCACATGTCACTCGACAAGACCTACAAGAAGGTCCCGGGCACGACGATCTTCGACGCCGAGCAGTCGGCCAAGGGCTACCACCTCAACCAGTTCTGCATGTCCCTGATGAAGGCCGCGAACCGGGAGCGCTACCTCGCCGACGAGCGGGCCTACCTCGACGAGTGGCCCCTCACCGAGAAGCAGAAGCAGGCCCTCCTCGACCGCGACCTCAACGCGGCCATCGCCGAGGGCGGCAACATCTACTTCCTCTCGAAGTGGGGTGCGACGCTCGGGCTGTCCTTCCAGCAGATGGCCGGCTCGATGACCGGCATGTCCGAGCAGGACTACCGCGACATGATGCTGCACGGCGGGCGCTCCATCGAGGGCAACCGGATCGCCGACCAGGTCCGCGAGGGGCACTACAAGGCCGAGGACACGACCGGTCCGGACGAGCGTCCGACGATCACCGGCTCGGTCTTCACCTCGCACGTCCCGGCCATCGGCGCCGCGTGGGACCAGCACAAGACCGAGGAGCCGTACTGGAAGGCCGTCTTCGACGGCTACGAGTACTCCAAGGAGTACGAGAAGGAGAACACCCCCGACGTCGTCTTCCTCGTCTACAACGACCACGCGACGGCGTTCGACCTCTCGCTCATCCCCACCTTCGTCCTCGGCACCGGCGCCTCCTACCCGGCGGCCGACGAGGGGTACGGGCCGCGTCCGGTGCCGGGCATCGACGGCGACCCGGACTTCGCGGCGCACATCGCGCACAGCCTGATCCGCGAGGACTTCGACCTCACCCTCGTCAACGAGATGACCGTCGACCACGGCCTGACCGTGCCGCTGTCGCTGATGTTCGGCGACGTCGAGAGGTGGCCGTGCAAGGTCATCCCGTTCCACGTCAACGTCGTCCAGTACCCGATCCCGTCGGGGGAGCGCTGCTTCGCGCTCGGCCAGGCGCTGCGCCGCGCCATCGAGTCCTACGACAAGCCGCTCAACGTCCAGATCTGGGGGACCGGCGGGATGAGCCACCAGCTCCAGGGTCCGCGCGCCGGCCTGATCAACGCCGAGTGGGACAACCGCTGGATGGACGCCCTCGTCGAGGACCCCGCGTCGCTCGCGCAGGTGCCGCACCTGGAGTACGTCGAGGAGGCCGGCTCGGAGGGCATCGAGCTCGTCATGTGGTTCATCGCCCGGGGTGCGATGAGCGACATCACCGGAGATGGTGAGGTCGAGGTCAAGCACCGCTTCTACCACGTGCCCGCCTCGAACACGGCCGTCGGCCACCTGATCCTCGAGAACCACCCGCGGGCCACGGTGTCCGCGGAGAAGGAGTGAGATGACCTCGGACCACCCTGTCCGGATCGCCCTCGTCGGTGGCGGCGCGTTCGGCGCCAAGCACGCGGCGGCCTTGCAGCGCATCGACGGCGTCGACATCACCGCCGTCGCGAGCGACAGCCTCGAGAACGCCCGGCGGTTCGCCGAGAAGCAGGACCTCGGCGACCTCGCCGTCGGCGGGCTCGACGACGTGCTCGGTCGCGACGACGTCGACGGTGTCGTCCTCGCCACCCCCACGCCGGTGCACGCCGAGCAGGCCATCGCGTGCCTCGACGCCGGCAAGCACGTCGCCGTCGAGATCCCGATGGCCGACTCGCTCGCCGACGCCGAGGCGGTGGTCGCCGCGCAGGAGCGCAGCGGCCTCGTCGCCATGGTCGGCCACACCCGGAGGTACAACCCGAGCCACCAGTGGGTGCGCCGGCGGATCGCGGCCGGCGAGCTGTCCATCCAGCAGATGGACGTGCAGACGTTCTTCTTCCGGCGCGAGAACAAGAACGCGCTCGGGGAGCCGCGCTCGTGGACCGACCACCTGCTGTGGCACCACGCGGCGCACACCGTCGACCTCTTCGCCTACCAGACGGACTCGCCGGTCGTGCAGGCCAACGCGATCCAGGGGCCGACCCACCCCGAGCTCGGCATCGCGATGGACATGTCGGTGCAGCTGCGCGCCGAGAACGGCGCCATCTGCACGCTCTCGCTGTCGTTCAACAACGACGGGCCGTTCGGCACGTTCTTCCGGTACATCGGCGACACCGGCACCTGCGTCGCCCGGTACGACGACCTCGTCACCGGCGAGGACGAGGAGATCGACGTCAGCGACGTCGACGTCTCGATGGACGGCATCGAGCTCCAGGACCGGGACTTCGTCGCGTGCATCCGCAGTGGCGAGCAGCCCCGGGCGTCGGTGGCCAAGGTCATGCCGTGCTACCGGACCCTCGCCGCGCTCGAACAGCAGCTCGACGCGCAGAGCCCGTCGTGACGGCACTCGCACCGACCCGCACGATCGGCCCGTTCGAGGTCCCCGCTCTCGGGCTGGGGTGCATGAACCTCAGCCACGCCTATGGCGAGGCCCCGTCGCCGGACGACGCCGAGCGGCTGCTGCTCGCCGCCCTCGACGCCGGCGTCACGCTCTTCGACACCGCGGCGCTCTACGGCTTCGGCGCGAACGAGGAGCTCGTCGGCCGGGTGCTCGGGCCGCACCGGGACGAGATCGTCCTCGCCTCGAAGTGCGGGATGACCGGCGTCGACGGCACGCGCGTCATCGACGGGCGGCCCGAGACCATCCGCGCCACCTGCGACGCTGCCCTCGACCGGCTCGGCACCGACGTCATCGACCTCTACTACCTGCACCGGGTCGACCGCGCGGTGCCGGTCGAGGAGAGCGTCGGCGCGCTCGCCGGGCTGATCGAGGCGGGGAAGGTCCGGGCGATCGGCCTGTCCGAGGCGTCGGCCGCCACCCTGCGCCGGGCGCACGCGGTGCATCCCGTCGCCGCGCTGCAGAACGAGTACAGCCTGTGGTCGCGCAACCCCGAGCTCGGCACGCTCGAGGCCACCCGCGAGCTGGGCGTCGCGCTCGTCGCGTTCAGCCCCTTGGCCCGCGGGGTCCTCACCTCGGCGCCGCCCGACCTCGACGCCCTGCCCGAGAAGGACATCCGCCGGAAGATGCCACGGTTCGGTGCCGAGCACTACCCGGCCAACCTCGCGCTGCGCGAGCAGCTCGACGGCATCGCACGCTCCTCCGGGTGCACCGTGGCGCAGCTGGCGCTCGCGTGGGTGCTCTCGCGTGGCGAGCACGTCCTCGCCATCCCGGGAACGCGGTCGGTCCGGCACCTCACCGAGAACCTCGGGGCACTCGGCGTGCACGTCCCGGGCGACGCGCTCGCGGCCGCCGGGCGCGTGCTCAACGCGGGCACGGTGAGCGGGCCGCGCTACAACGAGTCGACCCTGGCCGAGATCGACACCGAGACCTACGCCGGGGTCGGTTGAGGTGGCCGCCCCGGACGGCGCATCCGCCCCGACGGTGCTGGTCGAGCCGGGCCGCACGGCGCCGCTGCGACAGCGCGTGCTGCGGCCGCACCAGTCGGTCGAGCAGGTGACGGCGTCGATGGACGTCGAGGGGGCCTTCGCGGTGGCCGTGCTCGACGGCGACGACGTCGTCGCGTGCGTCGTCGCCGGGCCCGAGCCGTGCCCGGAGCCGGTCGGCGGCTCGGCCGCGTGGCGGCTGCGCGGGATGGCGACCGCTCCCGAGCGCCGGGGTGCCGGGCTGGGCGCGGCGGTGCTCGTGCGCGTGCTCGACGAGATCGTCCGCAGGGGCGGCGACCTCGTCTGGTGCAACGCCCGCACCCCCGCGCGCGGGTTGTACGAGCGCGCGGGGTTCGGGGTCGTCGGTGAGCCGTGGGACGACCCGCAGATCGGTCCGCACGTGCGGATGTGTCGCGCGGTGTCCCCGGCTGCCTCGTCGACGCGGCGCGGCGCGATGCCCACCGACCGTCCGGCCCGGTACGCGAAGCAGCTGGCCGGCCACTGGTCGCGCCAGGGCACGGTCGAGGAGTCCGGCGGCGCGACGGTCATCCGGCTCGACTCCGGCGAGGTCGTCCTGCGCCCCGGTGACGGCGTGCTGGACCTCGAGGCGAGCGTGCCCGGCGGTGGGGACCTCGACCGGTGGACCCGGGTCGTCGCCGAGCACCTCGAGCGGTTCGGCCAGCGCGACGAGCTCCACGTCACCTGGGACGACCCGGCCTCCTGACCGGGGAGGGGCGTCCCGGGCCCGGCTGCGGCAGCGCCCCGAGAAACCGGTGCCATGGCGCGGGATTCTCCCGGCGCGACGACGCGACGTGTCCCGCGCCGGCCGAAGCCCTGGCCTCCGTGGCTCCTGGCGGTCAGCGGGCGACGGCGAGGGCGTCGATCTCGACGAGCATCTCCTCGCGCGGCAGGCCGGTCATCACCGTGGTGCGGCTGGGCAGGACACCCTCGCCGACCCGCTCGAGGAGGAAGTCGCCGTAGGCCTCGTTCATCGCCGCGAAGTCCTCCCGCGAGGTGAGGTAGACGCGCAGCATGAGCACGTCCTCGAAGCCCGCGCCCCCGGCGGCGAGCACGGCCTCGACGTTCTCGAGCGTCCGCCGGGTCTGGGCGCGGACGTCGCCCGGGTACAGGTACTCGCCGGACGCGGGGTCGACCGGCCCCTGGCCGGAGACCTGCAGCAGGCCTCCCTTGACGACCCCCTGGTGGAAGGTGTGTGCGGGCGCCGGGGCGTCCTCGGTGTGCAGGGGCAGGTCGCGGCTGCGGTCGGTCATCGGGTCCTCCTCGGGACGGGGGTCAGGGCTGGTCGTGCGCCGCCCAGTCGGCGGCGATGGCCGCGGTGGCCTCGAGGACCTGTGGCAGCAGGGCCACGACGTCGTCGTGGGGCAGGATCACGTCGGGGACCGACACCGACACCGCCGCGAGGACCCGGCCGTCGGTGTCGTGTACGGGCGCGGCGACGCAGTTGACGAAGCTCTCGTGCTCGGCGGCGTCCTCGGCCCAGCCGCGCTCACGGACGGCGTCGAGCTCGGCGCGGTAGGCGGCGGGGTCGGTGATGGTGCGGTCGGTGTGCGCGTGGAAGTCGATGCCGTCGACGAGTGCGTCACGGTGGCGCGTGGGCAGCTCGGCGAGCAGCACCTTGCCGACGGCCGTGGCGTGCAGCGGCGCCGGCAGGCCGACCCGTGAGTACATCCGCACCGGGGTCGTCGACTCGATCTTGGCGACGTACACCGCGGTGCCGTTCTCGAGTGTCGCGAGGTGCACCGTCTGGCCGCCGGTCCCGGCACTGAGCCGCGCGCACGACGTCGGTGCCGCCGTCGTCCTCGGGGCGCTCACCCCGACCGAGGTCGCCGCCGCCGTCGCCCTGGGCGCCGACGCCGTGAAGATCTTCCCGGCGCGGGCGCTGGGCCCTCGCCACCTCTCCGACCTCCGGGGCCCGTTCCCGGAGGTCCCCCTCATCCCGTCCGGCGGAGTCGACGACGACAACGCCGCGGAGTACCTGCGGGTCGGCGCCCTCGCCGTCACCGCAGGGACCTCGGTGGTGCCACCGGCCGCCGTCGAGCAGGGCCGCTGGGAGGAGATCACCTCCCGGGCGGCCGCGTTCCGCGCCGCCACGCGCTGAGCGACCCGTCACACCCCACCCTCGGAGGTACACCCATGAACGCGCTCGACTGGCTGCAGACCAGCACGCCGGGTCTGCTGCTGCTCTGCGCCGCGGCGATCGCCGTGCTGCTGGTCCTCATCATCACGGTGAAGCTCGAACCCTTCATCGCCCTCCTCATCGCGGGCCTCGGCCTCGCCCTGGCGGCCGGCCTGTCGGTGGAGGAGATGGTCGGCACGGCCCTGAGCGCGGGCGACTCGGTCCTCGAGAAGGGCTTCGGTGGCGTCCTCGGGCACATCGCGGTCATCATCGGGCTCGGCACCGTGCTCGGCTCGCTCCTCGAGCGCTCGGGCGGTGCCGACGTCCTGCTCGGCAAGCTCGTCGACGTCTTCGGCGAGAAGCGCACCCCGATCGCCATCGGCGTGGTCGGCGTGATCTTCGGCATCCCGGTGTTCTTCGACATCGGCATCTTCGTGCTCGCCCCGCTCGTGTACGTCGCCGCGCACCGGGGCGGGAAGTCGCTCGTCCTCTACGCGCTGCCGCTGCTCGCCGGCCTGTCGATGACCCACGCGTTCCTGCCGCCGCACCCCGGTCCGACGGCGCTCGGCGGCCTGCTGGGCGTCGACCTCGGGTGGCTCATCATCATGGGCTTCGTCTGCGGCATCCCGGCCTTCGTCGCGGCCGGTCTCGTCTTCCCGTACCTCGTCGCGCCCCGGGTGCCGGTCTCGGTGCCCGCCGACATGCTCGTCGGTGAGAGCGGCCGGGAGAACGCGGAGGAGGAGGGCGAGGCCCTCGCGCCGGTGAGCCTCGGGACGGTGCTGCTCGTCATCCTCGTACCGCTCCTGCTCATCCTCGGCGCCACGTTCGGCACGATGCTGCTCGAGGAGAGCCGCCTGCTCAGCGTGCTCACCTTCGTCGGGAACCCGGCGGTCGCCCTCACGCTCGCCGTCCTCCTCGCGTACTGGCTGCTCGGCCTGCGCCGCGGCATGAGCCGGGAGGAGATCGCCGGCTTCACCGGTGCCTCGCTGCGCCCGGTCGGCATGATCCTGCTCGTCGTCGGTGCCGGTGCGTTCTTCGGCAAGGTCATCGCCACGACGGGGGTCGGCGAGGCGCTGGCGACGGTGCTCTCCGACGCCGGGCTG
Source organism: Phycicoccus sp. CSK15P-2 (assembly GCF_016888005.1). Classification (GTDB taxonomy): domain Bacteria; phylum Actinomycetota; class Actinomycetes; order Actinomycetales; family Dermatophilaceae; genus Phycicoccus. The sequence goes on from NZ_JAFDVE010000004.1 coordinate 12,644, forward strand.
CCCGTGCTGCTGCTCGCCTACGTCATCTCGTGCGGGCTGCGGATCGCCCAGGGCTCGGCGACGGTCGCGATCGTCACGACCGGCGGCATCGTCGGGCCGACCCTGGCCGGGGACTACTCGCAGCCGCAGCTGGCCGTCATCGCGGTGGCCATCGCGGCCGGGTCGATCATCCTCAGCCACGTCAACGACGGCGGGTTCTGGATCATCTCGCGCTACTTCAACATGACGGTCAAGGAGACGCTGATGACCTGGACCGTCCTGGAGACGGTGCTGTCCGTCGTCGGCTTCGCCGCGGCCGCCGTCGCCTGGCTCGTCGTCTAGACCCCGGTGGGCCGCGGACGTCAACGCACCCGCGGCCCACCGGCAGCCACAATGGCCGGGTGAACGTCGTCACCCGCGGCTTCCACGGCCGCCGCCGTCCCCCGGACCCCCGCATCCCGCCCGGCCAGTACCTCGAGGACGGCTTCCCCGTGCTGTCCATCGGGGCCACCCCGAACGTGCGCACCGAGACGTGGACGCTCGACGTCGTCGGCGTCGACGGCTCGCGGGGCCGGCTCACCTGGGCCGACCTCACCGCCCTGCGCACCGAGAAGGTCACCGTCGACCTCCACTGCGTCACCCAGTGGAGCAAGCTGGGCACCACCTGGCGCGGCGTGCCGGTCCCGGAGGTGCTCGCCGCCGCCGGGGTCGACCCGTCCGACGCCGGGTACGCGCTCGTCCTCGGCCACGGCGGGTACTCCACGAACCTGCCGGTCGCCGACCTCCTGGGCGGCGACGCCTGGGTGGCCACCCACTACGAGGGCAGGCCGCTCGCACCGGAGCACGGCGGTCCGGCGCGGCTCCTCGTCCCGCACCTCTACCTGTGGAAGTCGGCCAAGTGGGTCAGCGGCATCGAGCTGCTGCGCGAGGACCGGCCGGGGTTCTGGGAGCAGCTCGGCTACCACGAGTACGGCGACCCGTGGCGCGAGCAGCGCTACGTCGGCGACTGACGGCCGACGGATGACCGCCCCACCCGTGGTGGACGTGCAGCGTCCGGCCCCGCTGCCGTGGCTGCGCGCCCGGCTCGACGACGCCTGGCTCGAGACGCGCTCCGCCCGCACCCTCGTCTTCGACGTCCCCGGCTGGCCCGGCGGCGACGCCGGGCAGCACGTCGACGTCCGGCTCACCGCCGAGGACGGCTACACCGCGCAGCGCACGTACTCGACGGCCGCGGCGCCCGAGCCGGACCGCCTCGTCGTCACGGTCCAGAAGGTCGGCGCCGGCGAGGTGTCGCCGCATCTCGTCGACGTCATGCAGCCCGGTGACGAGTGTGAGGTCCGTGGGCCGGTGGGCGGATGGTTCCGCTGGTCGCCCGGGCTCGACGGGCCGGTGCTGCTCGTGGCGGGTGGCTCCGGAGTCGTCCCGCTCATGGCGATGGTGCGGGCCAAGGTGCGCGCCGGGGTGGCGACGCCGTTCCACCTCGTCTACTCGGCGCGCACGCCCGACCACGTGCTGTTCACGAACGACCTCTTCGCGCTGTCGCACACGACACCGGGGCTGCGGGTCGACCGCCTCTACACGCGTGGCGGCCTGCCGGGGGACGTCCGGCCCATGGGCCGGCTGCGCGTCGAGGACCTGCCCGCGCCGACGGCCACCGCGGTGCCGCCACGGGTGTACGTGTGCGGGCCGACCGGCTTCGTCGAGTCCGCCGCGCGCCTGCTCATGGAGCGCGGGCACGAGACGGAGGCGATCCGCACCGAGCGCTTCGGCCCGACCGGCGGTTCCTGAGCGCCGACCCGCCCGGCGGCGGTGGCATTGTGGGTCGCGGGCCACCGGTGCGGTGGCCCGTTCGACGACAGGAGACGCAGGTGCAGGTCGCGGTGCTGGGGACGGGGCTGATGGGGAGCGGGATGGCCCGCTCGCTGCTGCGCGAGGGCCACGAGGTCCGGGTGTGGAACCGCACCCAGGACAAGGCGGCCCCCCTCGCGGACGACGGTGCGACCGTCGCGGGATCGGTGGCGGAGGCCGTGCACGGCGCCGACGTCGCCGTGACGATGCTGTTCGACGCCGACGCCACGACGGAGGTCGGCCGCGAGCTGCTGGACGCCCTCGGTCCGGACGCCGTCTGGCTGCAGTGCGGCACGGTCGGGGTGGACGGCGCTCGCCGGGTGGCCGAGATGGGTGGTGGCCGGGTGCTCGACGCGCCGGTCCTCGGCACCCGCAAGCCCGCGGAGGACGGCACGCTCGTCGTCCTCCTCTCGGGTCCGCCCTCGCTGCGGGAGCGGGTGGCCCCCGTGCTCGAGGCGGTGGGCTCCCGGACGGTGGTCGCCGGGGACGGCGTCGGCCGGGCCAGTGCGCTCAAGCTCGCGTGCAACTCGTGGGTGGGGCTGCTCACCGCGGGGGTCGCCCAGGCCCTGTCGCTCGCCGAGACCCTCGACGTCGACCCCCGGCTGTTCCTCGAGGCCATCGAGGGCGGGCCCGTGGACGCGCCCTACGCGAAGGTCAAGGGCGGGGCGATGCTGGCGCGGGACTGGACGCCGTCGTTCGAGGTCGACGGCGTGGTCAAGGACCTCGGGCTGATGACCGACGCCGTCCGGGGCACCGGCTTCCCCACCGACCTGCTCGAGGCCCTGCACGGGCTGTTCTCCCGCGCCTCGGGTGCGGGGCACGGCGCCGACGACATGGCCGCCGTCCGCACCGTGTTCTCCGCAACCCTGACCGGCCATGACCCGGAGTTCCTCGGGATGCGCGTCGACCCGCCCGTCCGCGACCCCGAGATCGCGGACGAGGTCGTCCTGCACGAGGGGCGGGACGTCCTCGACTACCCCCACTTCACCGTCTCGCTGAGCGGGCCGCGGCGCCTCGCGCGCTGGGTGGCCTGGGACCTCGACGTCCCCGGGCTGCGCGAGGACCTCGACCGCGACGGGCTGGACTTCCACCTCGACCCGCGGGTCCCCGCCGAGGTCCAGACGCCGCTGTCCTTCTACACCCGCAACCGGCTCGACCGCGGCCACCTGGCCCGGCGCCGGGACGTCACGTGGGGCCCGACGGACGAGGCGCAGGCGGCGAACGCCGGGTCCTTCACCCTGACGAACATCGCCCCGCAGATGGACGACTTCAACCAGGGTCACCTCGGCGGGGTGTGGGGCCTGCTCGAGGACTCGCTCATCGAGCACCTGCGCGAGAGCGGCTGGCCACGGGCCACCGTCTACGCCGGGCCGGTGCTCGAGCCCGACGACCCGCCCTACCGTGACGGCATCCAGGTGCCACAGGCGTTCTGGAAGGTCGTCACGTACGTCGACGCGGGGAGGGTCCGGGCCCGGGCCTTCCTCGCGACGCAGGACCTGGACGGGCTCGAGCCGCTCGTCCCACCGGACACCTGGGCGACGCTCCACGTCCCGTTGGCGACGGTCGAGTCGGCGGCCAGGCTCACCTTCGACCCGCTGCTGCGGGACGCCTCGTTCGCCCCGGCCGCGCCGGAGGTCGTGACGGACGCCTTCGCCGTACCCTGGTGACCGGCGGGCAGGCCCGCTGCCGCCCCGGGCGGGCGTCAGTGCACGTCGCCCCCGCGGTCGACGACGACCGACCATCACGGACCGGCGCCACACAGGGCGGCATCCTGGGGCTCAGCCCTTGACCGCCCCACCGAGTCCGGCGCCGCGGAGGAAGAAGCGCTGGAAGAGCAGGAACAGCACGATCGGGATGACCGTGGAGATCGCCAGCGCGGCGAGGAAGACGTCGACCGGGACGTAGGTCTCCAGGGCCGGCAGGCGGACCGAGAGCGGCTGCTTCTCGGGGGCGCGCAGCACGAGCAGCGGCCAGAGGAAGTCCTTCCACGCGGCGATGACCGCGAAGACCGACACGACGCCGAGGATCGGCCTCGACATGGGCAGCACCACCGACCAGGCGAGCCGGAACGGCCCGGCGCCGTCGACCTGCGCGGCCTCGAAGACCTCCCGTGGCAGGTTGTCGAAGAAGCGGGTGACGATGACGAGGTTGAAAGCGCTGGCCCCGGCCGGGAGCCACACGGCCCAGAACGAGTTGATGAGCGACACGTGCACGAACGGCACGTCGAGCACGGTGAGGAACAGCGGCACGAGGAGCACCACGGCCGGGACGAAGAGCGTCGCGAGGACGAGGACGTGGACCACCCGCGCCCAGGCCGGCCGGAGCACCGACAGGACGTACCCACCGCTGGCCGCGACGAGCACCTGGACGAACCACGACCCGACGGCGAGGACCAGTGTGTTGACGAAGTATCGCGAGATCTCGAACCGGGTCCACGCGGTCGAGAGGTTCTCGAGGTCGGCGCCGTTCGGGAAGAGCGCCATCGGGTCCCGAAGGGTGTCCTGGGCCGGGGTCACGGCCGACTTCGCCAGCCAGAGGACGGGGCCGAGCCCGACGACGAGCAGCGCGAGCAGCAGCAGCCAGGTGGTGAGCCGTATCGACCAGCGGACGCTCGCGCGGCGGCGGTCGAGGGCGGAGGCGATACCGCGCTCGGCGGTCTGCGTGGTCATGCGCATGTCAGTGGCTCCACCGGGACGTGATGCGGAAGTAGAGGGCGGAGAGGACGGCGAGCACGGCCGCGAGCATCAGGCTGAGCGCGGTGGCCTCGCCGTACTGCCCGCGGCCGCCGAAGGCGTAGTCGTAGATCATGAGCAGCACGGTGGTCGTCGAGTTGGCGGGGCCGCCGCCGGTGAAGAGGTAGGGCTCGAGGAAGACCTGTGCCGTGCCGATGACCTGGAGGATCAGGGTGACCAGCAGGATGCCGCGCAGATGCGGCAGGGTGACGTGCCAGACCTTGCGCCAGATGCCGGCGCCGTCGACCTCGGCCGCGTCGTACAGCTCGCTGGGGACGCCGGTGAGCGCGGCGAGGTAGATGATGACCGTCCCGCCGGCCGCGGCCCAGGTGGCCTCGAGGACGAGCGAGGGCATTGCCGTCGACGGGTCCTGGAGCCACGGATAGGGCCCCAGGCCGACCCAGCCGACGACGGTGTTGAACACCCCGGACGCGGACGCCGAGTAGAACTGCTTCCACAGCAGCACCGCGACGACCGGCGGGACGACGACCGGGAGGTAGGCGAGGGCGGCGTAAAGGCCCTTGAACCGCTTGACCTCGCTCATGAGCACCGCGGCGACGAGAGGGACGGGGTACCCGAGGACGAGGGCGAGCGCGGCGAACCACAGGGTGTTCCCGATCGCCGTCGTCAGCAGGGGGTCGGTGAGGACGGTGCGGAAGTTCTCGAGGCCGACCCACTCGGGCGGGGTCACGAGGTTGGTGAACTGGAAGCTCATGACCACGGCACGGGCGATCGGGAACCAGGAGAACAGCCCGAAGACGAGGAGCATGGGTAGCGCGATGACGAGCGTGCTCAGCCCGCCGCCGCGCACCCACGTGCCGAGGCTGCGCCGCCGCCGCAGCCGGCGGGCGGGGATGGTCTCGGTCCTTCCGGCGAGCCGGGAGGTGGTCTGCGTCGAGGTCGTCACGTCGTGCCTTTCCGTGGGGCGGCCGCGGCCGCCCCACCCGCGCTGGGTGGGGCGGCCGGGTCGTCAGCTCCGGTCGATCCGGCTCTGCACGTCCTGCTGGGCAGCCTTCAGCAGGCCGGCGATGTCGGCGTCCTCGTCCGTGAGGACGGCCTGGACGACCGGGTCCAGCGCAGCGTAGAGCTCCTGGGTCGCCACCGGCGGCTCGGACTCGAGCGGCTGGTCGAAGATCGAGGACGTGAACGGGGCGAACTGCTCGACCGGCACGTTGACGTAGTCCTCGATCCAGCCCTGCTGCTCGTCGTACGTTGCCTTGTCGAAGACGGGCAGCTGGGGGGCGCCGACCGGCTGGTCCGCCTCGGCGGTGGTCTTCGCGTCGGCGACGGCGGCCTCCCGGTCGGTCAGCTTGCCGAGGTAGTAGAAGTCGATCCACTCGACGGACGCGGCCTGCTGCGCCGGGTCGGCCTTGGCGCTGACGGCCGCAAGGGTGCCGCCACCGAGGACCGCGGCCCCCGAGCCCTCGAGCGGGAGGACGGTGACGCCGTAGTCGGCCGGCTCCATCGCGTTCTGGGTGACGAGGTTGCCGTAGTCGCCGCCGCCCGAGACGAACATGCCGATCTTCCCGGCGGCGAAGTCGGCGTGGCTCGTCGGCCAGTCGTAGAGGAAGTTGTCACCCATCGAGTCGTCCTGCCAGCGCATGTCCTTGAGCATCCGGAGGGCCTGGGCGTACTGGGGAGTGTCGATCGTCGCCGTCGTGGCATCGGCCGACACGGTCTCGGCTCGACCGCCGAGGGCGTAGGCGAGCGTCGTGAGGATCCAGCCTCCGGTGTTGTCCTTGGTCATCTCGGCGTAGCCGGCCTGACCGGTCCTTTCCGAGATCTGACGCGCCGCGCTGCGCACCTCGGCCCAGGTCGTGGGCGGCGTGTCGGGGTCGAGCCCGGCCTGCTCGAACAGGGCGCGGTTGTAGTGCAGCCCTTGGCCGTAGGCGGCGACCGGGACCGCCCACATCTGGCCGTCGGTCGACTGGCCGGCCTTGGCGATGTTCGGGTTGAACTCGCCGGCGTAGGGCAGCTTCCCGACGAGGTCGTGGATGTCGGCGATCTGCCGACGCTCGATGAGCCCTTGTCCGTCGGTGAACGGGATCGTGAAGACGTCGGGGAGGGTGCCGCCCGCGAGGTCCGCGGCGAAGGTCGTCCCCGACCAGGTGTACTCCTGCGACTCGACTGTGACGTTCGGGTGCTCGGCCTCGAACGCCGTCACTCGTGCGTCGAAGGCATCCTTGGCGCCCTGCTCCAGCCCGGCGTCGACGGCGACGGTGATGGTCACCGGCCCGTCGGAGGCCGGTGCGTCGGACGGGTCGGACCCGCCGGACGAGCAGGCGACGAGTGTGGATGCCGCGAGGGCTCCGGCGAGAGCGATGGTCGGGAACCTGCGGGGTGACGTCATTGTCCTCTCCTTCGAGGCGGGCCGGCCGTGGGCTGCGCCGGCAAACGTGGTTCGGGTGGTCGTGGGCGATGGGTGTCCCGGCCTCGGGGGCGACGAGTCCGAGCGGTGCGCTCAGTGGCGGAGCCTGAGCCACGCGGTGGTGTCCGGTGGTAGCCGACCCCCCTCCATCGGTCTGCTGGTGACCCACACCCCGGTGTGCCGGGGCAGGTGTGCCGGGGAGGTGCCGAGGTTCGTCACGCAGACGAGGTCGGGCCCGCGGCGGAAGGCGATGACCTCGGGCTCGCTGCGGACCCACTCCAGGGCGCCGTCGCCGAGGTCCGGCAGGTCGCGCCGGAGTCGCAGGGCGTCGCGGTGCAGGCTGAGCATGGAGTCCGGGTCGTTCAGCTGGGCGTTCACGGTGTAGCGGCCCCAGTCGTCGGGCTGAGGTAGCCACGTCCGGCCGCCGGCCGCCCCGAACCCGTACGGTGGGATGTCGCCCGACCAGGGGATCGGCACCCGGCAGCCGTCCCGGCCGGGGTCGACCCCGCCGGAGCGGGCATACATGGGGTCCTGGAGGCGCTCGAGCGGGAGCTCCTCGACTTCGGGCAGTCCCAGCTCGTCGCCCTGGTAGAGGTAGTACGCCCCGGGCAGGGCCATGGCGAGGAGAGCGGCGGCACGGGCCCTCCGGGTGCCCAGTCCCAGGTCGGTCGGGGTGCCGAACCGCTTGGTGTCGAACGCGAACGCGGTGTCCGTGCGGCCGTACCGGGTCACCGGGCGGGTCACGTCGTGGTTGCTCAGGACCCAGGTCGGGGGTGCCCCCACGACGGCGTGCGCGGAGATCGTCGACTCGATGGAGCGCCGCAGCCTGCGTGCGTCCCAGGGGGCGGTCATGAAGTCGAAGTTGAACGCCGAGTGCAGGATGTCCGGACGCAGGTATCGGACGAACCTGTCGACGTCGGCGAGCCAGATCTCCCCGATGAGCACGCGGTCGCCGCCGTAGGAGTCGCCGATCCGGCGCCAGCCGCGGTAGATGTCCTGGAGCTCGTCGCGGTCGACGTAGGGGTGGGCCCCGGCGTCGGGGGTGCCGTCCGGAAGGTCGGGCAGGCGAGGGTCCTTCGCGAGGAGCGCGGCGGAGTCGATCCGGATACCGGCGACCCCACGGTCGAACCAGAAGCGCAGGATGTCCTGGTACTCGCGCCGCACGTCCGGGTGGTCCCAGTTCAGGTCAGGTTGCCCGGGGGCGAAAAGGTGCAGGTACCACTGCTCGGGTGTGCCCTCGGGGGACGTGAGGCGGGTCCACGCCCCGCCGCCGAAGTTCGAGGTCCAGCCGTTGGGTGGTTGCTCGCCGCGCGGTCCACGCCCGTCGCGGAACCAGAACCGGTCGCGCTCGGGGGAGCCGGGCCCGGCCGCGACTGCGGCGCGGAACCAGGCGTGCTCGCTCGACACGTGGTTCGGGACGACGTCGATGATGGTGCGGATGCCCATGGCGAAGGCGTCGGCGATGAGGCCCTCGGCCTCGGCGAGGTCACCGAACGCCGGGTCGATCGCGCGGTAGTCGGCGACGTCGTAGCCTCCGTCGGCCATCGGGGAGGGGTACCAGGGGGTGAGCCAGATCGCGTCGACGCCCAGGTCGGCGAGGTAACCGAGCCGGGAACGGACACCCGCGAGGTCGCCGCTGCCGTCACCGTCCGCGTCGGCGAAGCTGCGCGGGTAGACCTGGTAGATCGTCGCGCCGCGCCACCAGTCGGCGGAGACCGCGGCGTCCCCGCCCCCGGGGGAGGGGACGGTCTGGCGGGTCAGCTCCTCGAAACGCACCGGCGGCGCCCTTTCGTCGACGTCACCGGCGGCGGTGCCCATGACGACGACGACGTTAGAGATCAGCGATAGCTGATCGCAAGAACTTGACAGGTGTAAGTCTGTTTCATGACTTTCATGGGCGCGGCGCGGTGGACCGGCGCACGACGAGCTCCGGCTCGTAGAGCAGCTCGTCCGTCGCGGTATGGGTCCCGGCCATCCGGGCGACGAGTGTGGTGACGGCCGCCCGCCCCATCGCCTCGATGGGCTGCCGGATGGTCGTGAGGGGAGGGTCCACCGCGGCCATGAACGCCGAGTCGTCGTACCCGACGACCGAGATGTCGCGGGGAACCTCGAGCCCGGCGCGGCGGGCGGCGCGGATGGCGCCCAGGGCCAGGGGGTCGCTGGCGCACAGGATGCCGGTGGCCCCGTTGGCGATGGCACGGGCTGCTGCGGCCTGGCCGCTCTGCTGGGTGAAGTCGCTGTACTCGACGAGCAGGTCGTCGACGGGGACGTGGCGTGCGGCGCCCCATCGGCGGGCCGCGGCCAGCTTGCGCCGCGTGGGGATGTGCTGCTCTGCGCCCAGGACGAAGCCGATCCGCTTGTGGCCCAACGAGATCAGGTGCTCCATGGCCTGCTCGGCGGCGACGTCGTCGTCGCACACGACGCGGGCGAACGGCAGGCCCTCGATCGAGGCGTTGAGCGTCACCACGGGCAGCCGGCGCCGGGTGAGCCGGGCATAGTGCTCGTGTGGCATGTCGGCCATGGCGTAGTCACCCCCGGCGAAGATGACACCGGCTACCTGCTGCTCGAGCAGCAGGTCGATGTAGTCGGACTCGGTGACCCCGCCCAACGTCTGGGTGCACAGGACCGGGGTGAGGCCGTGCTGGGCCAGATGTGAGCCGATGACGTCCGCGAGGGCCGGGAAGATGGGGTTCTGGAGCTCCGGGAGCACCAGACCGACCAGGCGTGCCCGCTCGCCTCGCAGCTTGCTCGGCCGCTCGTACCCGAGGACGTCGAGGGCGGACAGGACGGCGCTGCGGGTCTCGTCGGCCACCCCGGGCTTGCCGTTGAGCACTCGGCTCACCGTGGCCTCGCTGACCCCTGCGCGGGCGGCCACATCGGCGAGTCGTCGCGTCATCCCGGTGAATGTACTCGCAAGGACTTCCAGGATCGGCCAGATCTTGCGCAAACGAGGTTGTCTTCGTCCACCCGCGCGATCCCGGTCGCCCGGGGTCCTGTGCCCTGACCGCGAGCGGAGGTCACCTGGCCACGTATGCGGCCAGGTGCTGCCCGGTCAGGGTCGTGGCGTCCGCCACGAGGTCGGCGGGGGTGCCCTCGAAGACCACCCGGCCGCCGTCGTGTCCTGCGCCCGGGCCGAGGTCGACGACCCAGTCGGCGTGCGCCATGACGGCCTGGTGGTGCTCGATGACGACGACGGACCGCCCGGAGTCGACGAGCCGGTCCAGCAGCGCCAGCAGGTTCTCGACGTCGGCGAGGTGCAGCCCGGTCGTCGGCTCGTCGAGGACGTAGACCTCGCCGTCGCCGGCCATCTGCACGGCCAGCTTGAGCCGCTGCCGCTCGCCGCCGGACAGCGTCGTCAGCGGCTGGCCGAGGGTCAGGTACCCGAGGCCGACGTCCACGAGCCGGTCCAGGACCGCCCGGGCCGGGGGGACCCTCGACTCCCCGTCGGCGAAGAACTCCGCGGCCTCGGCCATCGACATGTCGAGGACCTCGGCGATGGTCCGCCCGCCCAGGCGGTACTCGAGGACGGCGGCCCGGAAGCGCCGGCCCTCGCACTCCTCGCACGGCGACTCGACGGTGGCCATCACCCCGAGCTCGGTGAAGATCACCCCGGCGCCGTTGCACGTCGGGCACGCACCCTCGGAGTTCGAGCTGAACAGGGCCGGCTTGACCCCGTTCGCCTTGGCGAACGCCTTGCGGACCGGCTCCAGCAGCCCGGTGTACGTCGCGGGGTTGCTGCGGCGGGAGCCCTTGATGGCGCCCTGGTCGATGACGACGACCCCGTCCCGCCCGGCCACGGAGCCGTGGACCAGCGAGCTCTTGCCCGACCCGGCCACCCCGGTGACGACGGTGAGCACCCCGAGGGGCAGGTCGACGTCGACGTTCCGGAGGTTGTGGGCGCTGGCCCCGCGGACCTCGAGCACCCCGGTCGGTCTCCTGACCTCCGGCTTGAGCCGCGCCCGGTCCCCGAGGTGGCGGCCGGTCAGCGTGTCCGCGGTGTGCAGCTGCTCGACCGTGCCCTCGAAGACGACCTCGCCACCGGCACCGCCCGCCCCCGGGCCGAGGTCGACGACGTGGTCGGCGATGGCGATGGCCTCCGGCTTGTGCTCGACGACGAGGACCGTGTTGCCCTTGTCGCGCAGGCGCAGCAGCAGGTCGTTCATCCGGGCGATGTCGTGCGGGTGCAGCCCGATGGTCGGCTCGTCGAACACGTACGTGACGTCGGTGAGCGAGGACCCGAGGTGGCGGATCATCTTCGTGCGCTGCGCCTCCCCGCCCGAGAGCGTGCCGGACGGACGGTCCAGCGACAGGTACCCGAGGCCGATCTCGGTGAAGGAGTCGAGCAGGTGCCGCAGCCCGGCGAGCAACGGCGCCACCGACGGTTCGTCCAGGGCCCGGACCCATTCGGCGAGGTCGCTGATCTGCATCGCGCACAGCTCGGCGATGTTCCGCCCCGCGACGCGCGAGGAGCGTGCCTGCGCGGTGAGGCGGGTGCCGTCGCACGCGGGGCAGGGCTGGAAGGTGACGGCCCGCTCGACGAACCGGCGGACGTGCGGCTGCATGGCCTCGGGGTCCTTGGACAGCATCGACTTCCGGATCTTGGGGACGATGCCCTCGAACGTGAGGTTCACCCCCTCGACCCGGATCTTCGTCGGTGGCGCGAAGAGCATCGTGTCCAGCTGCTCGTCGGTGAAGGTCTCGATCGCCGCGTCCATGGGCAGGCCCATGCCCTCGAACAGCCGGCCGTACCAGCCGTCCATCGAGTAACCGGGCACGGTGAGCGCGCCGTCGCGCAGGGACCTCGACGCGTCGTACAGCGCGGACCGGTCGATGTCGCTGACCTGGCCCATCCCCTCGCAGCGCGGGCACATCCCGCCCAGGTAGACCTCGTCGGCCACCTCGGTGGTCTGCCCCGTCGACGTCGTGCGGGTGCCGCTCGTCCGGCTCGTCGGGATGTTGAACGAGAAGGCGTTGGGCGAGCCGACGTGCGGGTCGCCGAGCCGGCTGAACAGGATGCGCAGCATCGCGTTCGCGTCGGTGGCGGTCCCGACGGTCGAGCGCGGGTTCGCCCCCATCCGTTCCTGGTCGACGATGATCGCGGTCGTCAGCCCCTCCAGCCGGTCGACGTCCGGGCGGGCGAGGCTCGGCATGAAGCCCTGCACGAACGCGCTGTAGGTCTCGTTGATCATCCGCTGGGACTCGGCGGCGATGGTCGCGAAGACCAGGGAGCTCTTGCCGGAGCCGGAGACCCCGGTGAACACCGTGAGCCGGCGCTTGGGCAGGTCGATGCTGACGTCCCGGAGGTTGTTCTCGCGGGCCCCCTCGACCCGGATGACGTCGTGGCCGTCGGCGGGGTGCGGGGTCGGGCCGGTGCCGGTCATCGGTGCGCTCCGGTGGAGGTGAAGTGCCAGGTGGTCGTCGTGACGAGCTCCTCCCCGGGCCGCAGGACCGAGCAGGGGAAGTGCGGATGGTTGGGGGCGTCCGGGAAGCCCTGGGTCTCGAGGGCGACACCGGCGTTGCGCAGAAGCGGACGGCCGGACAGCCCGGTGGCCGACCCGTCGAAGTGGGCTCCGGTGTAGACCTGCAGGCCGGGGCGGTCGGTGTGCACCTCGAGGGTGCGCCCCGTGGCGCCGACGAGGCGGGCGGCCCGGCGCATCCCCGTGCCGTCGAGCACGAGGTTGTGGTCGAGGCCCTCCCCGTGCTCGAGCTGCTCGCAGGGCTCGGCGAGGACGTCTCGCAGCCGGCGGGGTGAGCGTAGGTCGAACGGCGTGCCGTCCACCGGTGCGACCTCCCCGGTGGGGACGAGGTCGGGGCGCGTGGGGGTGTAGGCGGACGCCGCGACCTCGAGCGTGTGGTCGAGGACGCCCCCGGTGGAGCCACCGTCGAGGTCGAAGTACGCGTGGTTGGTCAGCCCGGCGACGGTGGGTGCGGTGGCCGTCGCGGAGTACCGGATGGTGACGACCGGCCCGTCGAGCGCGTAGGTCGCGTGGGCGGTGAGCTCGCCCGGGAAGCCCTGGTCGCCGTCCGGGCTGACGAGCGAGAACGTGACCGAGGTGTCCGAGGCGTCCTCGACCGTCCAACGGCGGGTGTCGAAGCCCGCCGGTCCGCCGTGCAGCGCGTTGCCGCGGTCGTTGCCGGGCACCGTGTACTCGCGGCCGTCGAGGGTGAACCGTCCGCCGTCGATCCGGTTGGGGACGCGCCCGACGCTCGCCCCGAGGTAGCCACCCCCCGTGACGTAGGTGAGCGGGTCGGCGTGGCCGAGGACGGCGTCGGTGGTCGTGCCGTCGGTGTCGCGCAGGACGAGCCGACGCACCGCGGCGCCGGCGTCGAGGAGCTCGAGCTCGATGTCGTCCGATCGCAGGACGAGGCGGGTGGGGGTGTCGGTCATCGGGCCTCCCGGCTGGTGACGGGGCCCGTGAGCCACGGGCGGGGGTCGGTGACGAGCCGGTGCAGCTCGGTGTAGGCGGCGCCGAGGGCGGCGGTCGCGTGGGCGGGGGCGACCTCGACCCGCGGCGCGACCCACCCCGCCGACAGGACGCGCCGCGCCAGGGTGTCCTCGAGGACGGGCCGGACGAGCTCGCCGATCTCGCGCAGGTGTCCGCCGAGGACGATGACCGGCACGTCGAGGACGTTGACGACCACCGCGAGGGCGACCCCGAGGGCGGTGCCGGCGCGCTCGACGGCAGCGATCGCGGCGGGCTCGCCGGAACGGGCCGCCGCGGCGATGGCGGAGGTCCCGGCCGACGGGTCGAGCCCGGCGGCTGACGCCAGCGCCCGCGACCCGGCGTACTGCTCGAGGCACCCCGTGGAGCCGCACGCGCACGGTGGGCCGTCCGGGTCGACGGTCACGTGCCCGACCTCACCGGCCCAGCCGTGGCGTCCGGTGAGCGGGTGCCCGTCGAGCACGATGGACCCGCCGATGCCCGTGGCGCCGGAGAGGTACAGGAAGTCGGGGTGGGCCCCGGGCCGTCCGGGTGCGGTGGAGGAGACGGTGACAGCGGCGAGGTCGGCCTCGTTGCCGACGGTCGGGGGTCCGGTCCCGGCCGGCGGCGGGAAGAGGGCGGCCACGGCGACGTCCGACCAGCCGAGGTTCGGCGCGCGCAGGAGCATCCCGCCCTCGGCGACGAGGCCGGGCACGGCGAGGCCCGTGCCGACGACCACCGTCCCGGACGGGAGGTCGGAGAGCACGTGCTCGGCCAGCGCCCCGAGCCGGGCGAGGACCGGTTCGGCGTCGGAGCCGCGCAGGTCGTCCTCGACCCGACGCCGCGCTCTGACGGTTCCGGCGAGGTCGACGACGACCGCGGTGAGGTGAGACACCTCGACCTGGAGCCCGAGCGCCACGTGCCGGGTCCCCGGCTGCAGCGGGATGCCGGGGCGCCCCGGGCGGCGCGGGCGCTCGGCGTCGGGCGCCGCCTCGACGAGGACGCCGTGCGCGACGAGCTCGTCGACGAGCCGGGTGGCCGTGGCGCGGGTGGTGGAGGTGGCGGCCGCGAGGTCGGCGCGGGTGGGGGGTTCCTCCTGGGCCAGTGCGGCGGCGAGGACGCGTGAGAGGTTGACGGCGCGGACCGAGCCGGTGTCCACCGCGGGTCGCGGGGCACGGTGACCGTCCGGTCCGGGTGCGCGCGTCACCCCTTGACCGTACCGTGGGCGAGTCATAAGTTTTGGGTCGAAACAAACTCTGAGGAGATGGTTCCCATGTCGCCGAGGACGCCGACACCGCAGGACCGGTTCTCGTTCGGGTTGTGGACCGTGGGGTGGACGGGCACCGACCCGTTCGGCGGGCCCAGCCGCCCCGCGCTCGACCCGTGGGAGTACGCCGAGCGGCTCGCCGCACTGGGTGCCTGGGGCATCACCTTCCACGACAACGACGTGTACCCGTTCGACGCCGACGAGCAGACGGCCAGGGACCGCGTCGGCCGGCTCAAGAGCGCCGCGGACGCCGCCGGCCTCGTCATCGAGATGGTCACGACGAACACCTTCAGCCACCCGGTGTTCAAGGACGGCGGTCTCACGAGCAACGACCGCGGCGTGCGCCGCTTCGGGCTGCGCAAGGTGCTGCAGGCCGTCGACCTCGCGGCCGAGGTCGGGGCCACGACGTTCGTCATGTGGGGTGGTCGCGAGGGCAGCGAGTACGACGGCTCCAAGGACCTCCACTCGGCGTTCGAGCGCTACAAGGAAGGGCTCGACACCGTCGCGGGGTACATCACGTCCCAGGGCTACGACCTGCGGGTCGCGCTCGAGCCCAAGCCGAACGAGCCGCGCGGCGACATCTTCCTCCCGACCGTCGGGCACGCCCTGGCGATGATCGCCGAGCTCGAGCACGGCGACGTCGTGGGGCTCAACCCGGAGACCGGGCACGAGCAGATGGCCAACCTCAACTACACCCACCAGCTGGCGCAGGCGCTGTGGAGCGGCAAGCTGTTCCACCTCGACCTCAACGGCCAGCGCGGGCTGAAGTACGACCAGGACCTCGTCTTCGGCCACGGCGACCTCCTCTCGGCCTTCTTCACCGTCGACCTCCTCGAGAACGGTTTCGCCGGCAACCCCGACGCCCCGCGCTACGACGGGCCGCGGCACTTCGACTACAAGCCGTCGCGCACCGAGCATCTCGAGGGCGTGTGGGCCTCGGCGGAGGCCTGCATGGGCACCTATCTCCTGCTGGCCGAGAAGGCGAAGGCGTTCCGGGCCGACCCGCGGGTCACCGAGGCCATGGAGTACGCCGGGCTCGGGACCCTCGCCGAGCCGACCATCGCCGACGGTGAGTCGCTCGAGGCGTTCCGCGCCGCCGACGACGGCTTCGACCCCGAGAAGGCCGCCGAGCGGGACTTCGGCTTCGTCCGGCTCAACCAGCTGGCCGTCGAGCACCTCGTCGGCTGAAGCCCTGCGCCGCCCGCCCCCCGTCGTGACGCCCGGGGGGCGGGTCCGCGGCGGGTGCCTAGACTGCGGGGATGCGCGTCCGGCTGGGCCTGAGGAGCCGCATCCTCGTGCTCACCCTGCCCGTCGTGGTGCTCGTCAGCGTGGCCCTGGCCGGGATCGTCTACCTGTCCCTCGGCCAGGTGCTCGAGGCCTCTGCGCGGGACACCGCCGCCGTCGAGGCCCGTGAGCTCCAGGCCGACCTGCGCAGCCGTCAGGTCGACGAGCTGCTCACCGGCTCGGCGGTCATCGACGGCAACCGGCTCATCCAGGTCGTCGACCCTGCCGACGGCACCGTCGTCGCCGTGAGCGGCGGGGCCCCGTCGACCCCCCTGGCGCGGCCGGCGCTCGAGGAGAACCAGGTGCGCACCGGGAACGTCGAGGACGTCCCCGGGCACGACGACGAGGCGTGGGTGCTCGCCGCGGCGGACTCCCGGGACGTCGACGAGCGCCGCTACCTCGTGCTCGTGGCCGTGCCCACCCGGATCGAGGCGACCGCCCTGGGGCAGTCCGCCGAGTTCGCGACGATCGGTGCGATCGGGCTCGTCGCCGTGCTCGCGGCGGTCACCGTGTTCGCCGTGGGCCAGGCACTGCGTCCGGTCGAGCGGATGCGCGATCAGGTGGAGGCGATCTCGACGGCCGGCGTCGCCCCCGCCGGGTCGCCCCCGGCGCGCCTCTCGGTGCCGGCCGGCCGGGACGAGCTCGCCCGGCTGGCCGAGACGATGAACCACCTGCTCGACCGGATGCGCCGTGCGGACGCGTCCCGCCGCGCCTTCGTCGCGGACGCCGGGCACGAGCTGCGCAGCCCGCTCACGACCATCCGCGTGCTCCTCGACCGGCTCGGGGAGGACCGGCCGCTCCCGGAGCGTCGGGTGGCCTCGGTGCGGGCCTCCGCGGAGGTCGACCGCCTCTCGGAGCTGGTCGACGACCTCCTCACCCTCGCCTCGGCGGACGAGCACGCGATGGTCCTGCGCCGTACCGAGGTCGACCTCGACGACCTGGTGCTCGCCGAGGCGGGGGCGCTGCGGGCCCGGGGCATGCCGGTGGAGGTCGCGGTGGAGCCGGTGCGGGTCGAGGCCGACCAGGCGAGGCTCGGCCGGGTCGTGCGCAACCTGCTCGAGAACGCCGAGCGGCACATGGAGAGCCGGGTGCGGGTGTCGCTCTCCCACGACGACGGGGACGCGCTCGTCGAGGTCGACAACGACGGGCCGCCCATCGACGTCGCCGACCGCGAGCGCGTCTTCGGCCGGTTCGTCCGGCTCGACGACTCGCGAACGAGGGGCACCGGCGGCACCGGGCTGGGTCTGGCCATCGTCTCGGAGGTCGTCGCCGCGCACGACGGCTCGGTGGTCGCCACCGAGACCCCGGAGGGGTGGTGCCGGTTCGCCGTCAGGATCCCCGCGACTCCGGAACCGGGTTGAGCCGGTAGCCCATCCCGCGCACGGTCTCGATGATCCGGGACTCGAACGGCGTGTCGATCTTGCGCCGCAGGTAGCCGATGTAGACCTCGACGACGTTGTCCGCGCCCGGGTAGTCCGAGTCCCAGACGTTCTCGAGGATCTCGGCCTTGCTCTGCACCTGGCCGTTCTTGCGCATCAGGTGGTGCAGGAGCGCGAACTCGCGCGCGGTGAGCTGGATCTCGCGGCCCTCGCGGGTGACCCGGCGCGTCGTCGGGTCCAGGACGAGCCCGCCGGCGGTCATCGCGACCGGACGCTCGGGGGCGGCGCGCCGCGCGAGGGCCTGGAGGCGGGCCAGGAGGACCGGTGTGCTGAACGGCTTCGTCACGTAGTCGTCGGCGCCGAGGTCGAAGGCGTCGGTCTGGTCGTACTCGCCGTCCTTCGCCGTGAGCATGAGGACCGGGGTCCAGACCTCCTGGGCCCGGAGGTGCTTGAGGACGTCGTAGCCGTTCATCCCCGGGAGCATGATGTCGAGGACGACGACGTCGTACTGCCCGGCCAGGCCGCGGCGGAGTCCGTCGCGTCCGTCCTCGGCGTGGTCGACGACCCAACCCGCTTCTCGCAGTGCGTCGCCGAGTGCCGCGCCGAGCGCCCTCTCGTCCTCGACGAGCAGGAGCCTCATGGCGCCTCCCTGAGAGTTGCGTAGAGCTCGCGGCCCGGAAGTTCCGTCCGACCCCCGGCTCCATGTACATTACTGGGGTTCGATCGTGTCGTCACAGGCCCGCGAACACCGAGCCGACGCCCGGGAGCTGCGAACCCCCTGCACGCATCTCCCGGGCGTCTTCGTCTGTCGGCCCGCCGCCGCACCGGCCTCGGCAGGGCGGGGCTCACCGGGAGCGCAGGGCGTCGACCAGCTCGGCCTTCGACATCCTCGACCGCCCCCGGATGCCGATCTCCCGTGCGCGCCGCACGAGCTCGTCCTTCGGCCACTCCTCGTAGGCCGCGGCCTCGCCGCCCTTGCGGCCGACGGCCGAGCGGGAGCCGGCGGCGGAGGCGTTGGCGATGCGCGCGGCCTTCTCCTTGCTCGCCCCCTGGTCGCGCAGGGCCTCGTACTGCTCCGGGTCCTTGACCGACGGGCCCGGGCTCTTGCGTGCCGGCACGGGTGTCTCCTCACGTCTCGACGGCGATGTCCCTCCATCCTCACGTCGTCCCGGACCGAGTGGGCGCTCCGGGGCGGACAATCTCCGGACGGACCGAGGGTGGAGTCCCGGCCACGGATTCCGTAGGTTCATGGTCTTTCGACCACGGAATATGATGCACTCATGATCGAGCAGCGTCGGATCCTCGCCACCCCCATCCCGGGTCCTCGGTCGCAGGACCTCTTGGAGCGCAAGCAGGCGGCCGTCGCCGCCGGTGTGGGGGTCGGTCTCCCGGTGCACGTCACCGACGGCGCCGGCGGCATCCTGCGGGACGCCGACGGCAACCAGCTCATCGACCTCGGCTCCGGCATCGCCGTGACCTCGGTCGGCAACGGCAACGCGCGGGTCGTCGAGGCCGTGACCGAGCAGGTGCGCAGGTTCACCCACACGTGCTTCATGGTGACGCCCTACGAGCCCTACGTGGGTGTGTGCGAGCGGCTGAACGCCCTGACGCCCGGGGACCACGAGAAGCGCTCGGCACTGTTCAGCTCGGGGGCCGAGGCGGTCGAGAACGCCGTGAAGGTGGCGCGGCACGTCACGGGCCGGCAGGCCGTCGTCGTGTTCGAGCACGCGTACCACGGCCGGACCAACCTCACGATGGCCATGACGGCCAAGAACCTGCCCTACAAGCACCGGTTCGGCCCGTTCGCCCCCGAGGTCCACCGGGTGCCGATGGCCTACCCCTACCGCTGGCCCGGCGGGCCGCAGCGCTGCGCGGAGGAGGCGCTGGAGGTCGTCACGGACCGGATCCACACGCTCGTCGGGGAGGAGAACACCGCCGCGGTCGTCATCGAGCCCATCCAGGGCGAGGGTGGGTTCGTCGTCCCGCCCCCGGGATTCCTCCCCGACCTCGCGCAGTGGTGCCGGGAGCACGGCATCCTCCTCGTCGCCGACGAGGTCCAGACCGGCTTCTGCCGCACCGGCGACTGGTTCGCCTCCGACCACGAGGGTGTCGTCCCCGACCTCGTGACGACCGCCAAGGGCATCGCAGGCGGGATGCCCCTGGCGGCCGTCACCGGGCGGGCCGACGTCATGGACGCCGTCCACGCCGGCGGTCTCGGCGGGACCTACGGCGGCAACCCCGTCGCGTGCGCGGCCGCGCTCGCGGCCATCGGGTCGATGGAGGAGGACGACCTCGCCGGTCGGGCCCGCGAGATCGGGGCCGTCCTCGGCGACCGGCTCACGGCGTTCGCCGCGCGGTTCCCGCAGGTCGGCGACGTCCGAGGGCGCGGAGCGATGATGGCGATGGAGCTCGTCGCCGACCCGGACACCAAGCAGCCGGACGCCGCGCTCGCCGCCGCGGTCAGCCGGGGCTGCCACGAGCGCGGGGTCGTCACCCTGACCTGCGGGACGTACGGCAACGTCTTCCGGTTCCTGCCGCCGCTGTCCATCGGCGACGACCTGCTCCACGAGGCGATGGACGTCCTCGAGGAGTCCTTCGCCGCCGCCCTCGCCGGCGGACCGGGGGCCGGCGGTTCGTAGGATCGAGCGGTGACCCGCCCCGTGCTGCGCCAGGTCCACACGATCGGGCAGCGACGGGCCTGGGCGATCTGGCTCGTCGGGCTGTCCGTCTACGTCCTCGCGGTCTTCCACCGCACCTCGCTCGGCGTCGCCGGCCTCCTCGCCGCGGACCGCTTCGACATCTCTGCAGCCCAGCTGTCCACCTTCACCGTCGTCCAGCTCGCCGTCTACGCGGCGATGCAGGTCCCGGTCGGTGTGCTCCTCGACCGCTTCGGCTCCACGCGCCTCATGCTCGCCGGGCTCGCCCTGATGTCGGCCGGCCAGCTGTGGTTCGCGTTCGCCGGCTCGTTCCCCGTGGGGCTCGCGGCCCGGGTGATGATCGGGGCGGGCGACGCGATGGTGTTCACGTCCCTGTTGCGGCTCGTCGCACTGTGGTTCCGGGTCCGGCAGGCGCCGTTCGTCACCCAGCTGAGCGGGATGGCCGGTCAGCTCGGGGCGGTGGTCGCGGCGACCCCGCTCGCCGCTGCGCTCGCGGCCTGGGGGTGGACCCGGGCGTACGCGACGGCGGCTGGGCTCGGGGTCGTCCTCTCGGTCGCGCTCGTGGCGGTCGTGCGGGACTCGCCGTACCGGGGCCAGGCCGTCGAGAAGATCAAGGTGCGGGCCCTGGCCCGTACGCTCGCCGAGGTCTGGGGCAACCCGGGCACCCGGCTCGGCCTGTGGGTGCACTTCACCTCCCAGTTCGGCTCGACCGTCTTCACCCTCCTGTGGGGGTACCCCTTCCTCGTCGCCGAGGGTCTGCCGCCGCGGACCGCGTCGCTCGTCCTCGTCGTCATGACCCTGACCGCGATGGCGGCCGGCCCGGCGGTCGCGGCGTTCACGTCGCGGGTGCCGTTCCGCCGCTCCCAGCTGGTCCTCGCGATCGTCGGGGCGATCGCGGCGTCGTGGGCCGTCGTCCTCCTGTGGCCGGGCCCGGCGCCGGCGGGAGCCCTGTTCGCGCTCGCGGTCGTCACCGCCCTCGGTGGGCCGGGCTCGATGGTCGGCTTCGACCTCGCCCGCACCTTCCACCCGTCGACCCACCTCGGCCGGGCGAGCGGCGTCGTCAACGTCGGGGGCTTCACGGCCTCGCTGCTCTGCATCGCGCTCGTCGGGATCGTGCTGGACCACCTGGCGCCCGGCGGCCCGTCCGAGTACACCCGGCACGACATGCGGGCGGCCATGTCGGCGCAGTTCCTCTTCTGGGGCCTCGGCGCCGTCCAGCTGGTTCGCTACCGGCGCAAGGGGTTGGCGCACATCGCCGCTGCCGACCCGGCCGCACTGGACGCGCTGCGGCGCGGTGACACGCTGCTCCCGGGCATCTCACGCGACCGGGACTGAGCGCGCCACCGGCTCGTCGTCCGTCGTTCGCCGGTCCGCCGCGTGTCGCTCACGGTTCGGACGCGGGCCGTGCCTACGCTGGAGCGAGACCGGGTCAGGTATGAGTTGGCCCGGTCTCGCCACGTCCGCGCTCAGGTGCGGGGCGAGTAGCCGTCCGACGGTCTGGCGCAGTACGTGAAGTCGCCGTCGGCGCCTGCGTGGTACTCCATGACCCGCTGGTCGGCGCGGATGAGCAGGAGCTCACCCTCCACCTGCATCATCGTGTAGTTGGCGCCCTTGGTCGGGCAGCCGAGCGAGCCGTCGTCCCACATCACCTTCTGGTATCCGGCGACCTGCACGTCGCCGGGCACGATGCCGACGCGGCCCGAGGCGTCCTCGAGGGCACGCCTGACCTCCGGCCGGTTCTCCAGCCCGGGCGGCAGGGAGTCGTCCGCGCGGGGCGGGATGGTCGGCGAGCCCGACGGGTCGGGCTTCGGGGGCTCGGCGGACGTCGGGGCATCCGAGGGGAAGATGTCGGTGACGACCGGAGGGCTGGGGGAGGGCGACCGCGTGGATCCGGCGGGGTCGACGGTCTCGCTGCCGCAGCCGGCGAGGGCTGCCGTCAGCACCGCGGTGGCCAGGAGGACGGGGGTGCGCATGGGGCTCCTTCCGTGGGGATCCTCTCAGGGGTGGGACGTCGGCGCCCGGGCTGCGGTTCCGTCGGATCCTCGGGAGCCGTCGTCAGCGCAGCACGTGCCGCCCGATGACGAGGCGCTGGATCTGGTTGGTGCCCTCGAAGATCTGGGTGACCTTGGCCTCGCGCAGGTAGCGCTCGGCGGGGAAGTCCTGGGTGTAGCCGGCCCCGCCGAGCACCTGCACGGCGTCGGTCGTCACGCGCATCGCCGCGTCGGTGGCGACGAGCTTGGCGACGGCGGCCTCCTTGCCGAACGGCCGGCCGGCGTCCTTGAGCCGGGCTGCGTGGAGGTACGTGGCGCGCGCCGAGGTGACCGCCGCCTCCATGTCGGCGAGGAGGAACGCCAGGCCCTGGAACTCGCCGATGGCGCGGCCGAACTGCCGGCGCTCCCCGGCGTAGCCCGCGGCGAGGTCGAGGGCCGCCTGGGCGAGACCGGTGGCGGCGGCCGCGATGCCGAGCCGTCCGGCGTCGAGGGCGGTGAGGGCGATGGCCATGCCGCGCCCCTCCTCGCCGATCCGCCGGTCCGCGGGGACGCGGACGTCGTCGAACATCACCTCGCGCACCGTGTCGCAGTGCAGGCCCATCTTCCGCTCGGGAGCCCCGAAGGACAGCCCCTCGGCGTCGGCCGGGACGACGAGGCAGCTGAGGCCCTTGCCGCCGTCGTCGGACGTGCGCGCGAAGGTCGTGTAGTAGTCGGCGTGGCCGGCGTGGCTGATCCATGCCTTGCGGCCGCGGATGACGTAGTCGTCGCCGTCGCGGGTCGCGCGGGTCGTCATCGAGGCGATGTCCGAGCCGGCGAGCGGCTCGGACAGGCAGTAGGCGCCGAGCTGGTCACCCGACAGCATCGCCGGCAGGAGCGCGGCCTGCTGGTCGGGCGTGCCGAACGTCGTCACCGGGAACGCGGTGAGGGAGTGCACCGACACCCCGACGGCGACGCTCATCCAGGCGGTCGCGACCTCCTCGACGACCTGGAGGTACACCTCGTAGGGCTGGCCGTGGCCGCCGTGCTCCTCGGGGTGGGGGAGCGAGAGGAGGCCCGCGGCGCCCAGGGTGCGGAAGGTCTCCGTGGGGAAGGACTCGCCGGTGGCGGCGGCGCACTCGGCGTCGTCGACCTTCGGGCGCAGCTCCTTGGCGCAGAGCTCGCGGGTGAGGTCGACGAGGTCCTGACCCTCCTCGGTGGGCATGAGACGGGTAGCCGGCATGGTCCCGAGGCTACCGAGGTGCCGAGACGTCCGACCGACCCATCGGGAGCTTCCGTCAGCGGGGGTAGGCGCTGACCTCGGTGGCCTTGACACCGGCCCACACCGCGGCCCCGGGCCGCAGGCCCAGCGTGGCGACCGACCCGGCGGTGACCTCGGCGAGCAGCGCCGCGTCGGTGCCCTCGACGGCGAGCCGGACCCGGACGGTCTGTCCCACGAGCTCGACGCCGACCACCCGTGCGGGCCAGGCGTTGCGGGTCGAGCCGTGCGGCTCCTCGGGGTACAGCGCGACCGCGGAGGGCGCGAACGCGGCCCAGGTGGGCCCGGTGTGCTCGACCCCGCCGGTGACGACCGCCCCGAGCGGGGTGTCGAGCGTGTCGGGGCCGCTCGTCGTCCCGGGGTAGAGGTTGAGCCCGACGACGTGCGCGACGTACGGGTCGCGGGGGCGGGCGACGACCTCGGTCGGCGTGCCCTCCTGGACGACCCGGCCGTCCTCGACGAAGACGAGGTGGTCGGCGAGGGTCAGCGCGTCCAGGGGGTCGTGGGTCACCACGACGGTGACGCCCCCGTAGTCGCCCAGCCGGGAGGCCAGCGTGGCACGCACCTGCGGACGAGTGGCGGGGTCGAGGGCGGAGAGGGGCTCGTCGAGCAGGAGCAGACGCGGGTCGGTGGCGAGGGCCCGGGCCAGGGCCACCCGCTGGGCCTGCCCGTGCGACAGGGCCGCCGGCCGGCGGTCGGCGAGGTCGTCGATGCCGAGGGCCTCGAGCTCGGCGTGGGCGCGCGCGGCGGCGGCCCGTCGCTCCTCCCCGCGGCTGCGCGGTCCGAAGGCGACGTTGCCGAGGGCGGTGAGGTGCGGGAACAGGAGGTGGTCGGCGGCGAGCAGGCCGACCTCTCGCTCCGCCGGGCCGAGCCGCCGGCGGTCGTCGGCCCAGGTGTGGCCGTCGACGCGGACATGGCCGCCGGCGAGCGGCAGCAGACCCGCGAGCGCGTGCAGCACGCTCGTCTTCCCGGCCCCGTTGGGGCCGAGGACGGCGGCCACGCGCCCGGGCTCGACGAGCAGCGGGACGTGGACGTCGAAGGCGCCGCGGGAGACCCGGACGTCGGCGTCGAGGCTCATCGCATCCACCGCCCGCGGAGCAGCCCGAGGACGAGCACCGACACGGCGAGCATCGCGATGCTCAGCGCCAGCGCGGCCTGCGGGTCGCTCTGGAGGGCGACGTACACGGCCAGTGGCGCGGTCTGGGTGCGTCCGGCGAAGTTGCCCGCGAAGGTGATCGTCGCCCCGAACTCGCCGAGTGCCCTGGCCCACGCCAGTGCCGCGCCCGAGACGACCCCGGGGGCCGCGAGGGGCAGCGCCACCCGGGTGAAGGTGCGCAGCGGGGAGGCGCCGAGGGTCGCCGCGACGGCGTCGTAGCGGGCGTCGACCGCCCGCATCGCGCCCTCGACCGCGAGCACGTAGAACGGCAGCGAGACGAACACCTGCGCGAGCACGACGGCGCTCGGGGTGAAGGGGAGCGAGACGCCGAAGGCCTCGAGGACCGGACGGCCGACGAGCCCGCGCCGGCCGTAGGCCATGAGCAGCGCCACTCCGCCGACGACGGGCGGCAGGACGACCGGGACGGTCATCACGGCCCGTAGCCACGTCGCGAGCCGTCCGTCCGCGCGGGCGAGCAGCCAGGCGAGCGGGGTGCCGAGGACGAAGCAGGCGAGGACCGTGACGACGGTGGTGAGCAGCGACAGGCGGATGGCCGGCCACACGACGGGTGCCGAGAGGTGCCGGCCGAGGTCGGCCCAGTCGGTGCGCAGCAGCAGCCCGAGCAGCGGGAGGACGACGAGCCCCACCGCTGCGACCGCCGGGACGACGAGGGCGGCCCGGGAGAGGGCCGGACGGCCGGCCGTCCGGCGCGTCGCCCGAGCGGATGCCGGGCCGGCGGTGCTCACGGCGCGAGGAAGCCGGCGGCGGTCAGCGCCTGCTCGCCCGCCGGGCTCGTGAGGAGGCCGGCGAAGGCGGTGACCTCGGGACGGTCGGCCAGCCGGACGAGTGGGTACGTGAGGACGACGTTGTCGTCCGCCGGCACCTCGACCCCGCGCACGGCGTCGCCGGCGCCCACGACGTCGGAGTGGTAGACGAGGGCGGCGTCGGCCTCGCCGAGGGTCACCTTCGTCAGGGTCGCCTTGACGTCGACCTCACGGGAGACGACGTGCGGGGTCACGCCGGCGCGGTGCAGCACCTCGTCGGCGGCCGCTCCGCAGGGGACGGACTGCGCGCAGAGGACGACGTCGAGGTCGGGGTCGGCGAGGTCCTCGACGGAGGCGACGTGACCGGGGTCGTCCGGTGGCGTCGCGATCTCGACGGTGTTCCGGGCGATCGGGGTCGTGTCGCCGCGGGCGTCGGCGGGCAGGAGGTCGAGGGCCGCCTCGCCGGCGCTGGCGTAGAGGTCGGCGGGCGCGCCTTCGGCGATCTGCTGCGCCAGCGTGGTGCTGGAGCCGAAGCCGAGCCTGACGGTGACCCCGGGGTGGTCCTGCTCGTACTGCTGCGCCAGGGCGGTCAGCGGCTCGGTGAGCGAGGCCGCCGCGAGCACGGTGACGGTGCCCGACTCCGGGCTGCCCGAGGCTCCGGGGCCGGCCGAGGTGTCGGCGGACGTGGCAGGGGAGCAGGCGGTGAGGGCCAGGGCGGCGCATCCGACGACGACGGCGGCGGCGGTGCGAGCCCTCATCGGGGCACCCCGACGACGACGTTCGTCGACTTGATGCTGGCGACCGCGACGGACCCGACCTCGAGCCCGAGGTCGCGGACGGCCTCGCTGGACATGAGCGAGACGATGCGGAAGGGCCCGCACTGGAGCTCGACCTGGGCCATGACGGTGTCGGTGAGCACGTTCGTGACGATGCCGCGCATCCGGTTGCGGGCCGACTCGTCGGCCACGGTGCCGACCGGCGCGGGCCGGGCGACCTCCTGGGCGACGGCGGCGAGGTGTGCGCCCTCGACGACGAGGCGGCCGGCATCGTCGCGCGTGGCCGGAAGGCGGTCGGCGTCGACCATCCGGCGCACCGTGTCGTCCGAGACGCCGAGGAGCGTGGCCGCCTCGGAGATTCGCATCTGCGTCATGCATCAGAGAATAGCTCCGCACCTGCGGATGATTGGCGAGAGACTCCTCTCGCGGATGTGTGTGGACACGCCGCGGAACCCTCGGCGTGTCCACACACCTTCGGGTCAGACGTCGGGGAGGTGCTGGTCGCTCGGCACCTGCTCGGGGTCGCGGAAGTGCTGCAGCTCCGGGCGCTTGGGGGTGCGACCCGCACCCGACGACGTCCCGCGCAGGCGCCGCTCGACCCACGGGGCCGCGTGGGTGCGCACCCAGTCGACGTGGCCGCGCAGCTCGTCGCCGCGGCCCGCCCGGTCGCCCGGCGGCAGGGGCGTCGCCCAGTCGCGGGCCTCGGTGTCGTGGCCGAGCGCGCTGAGCGCCGCCAGCGAGACCCGGCGGTGGCCCTCGGTCGTCAGGTGGATGCGGTCCTCGGACCACATCCGCCAGTCCCGCAGGGATGCCATGCCCCAGAGGTTGAGGACGTGGCAGCCGTGGTCCTGGGCGATCGTGAAGAGGTTGGCCGAGTGCACGGCGTGCCGTCCGCGCAGCGCCTTGAACAGGCCGGCGTCGCGGGTGTCGGTGGGGGTGGCGAGCAGGACGTCCGCGCCGGTGGACCGGATGCGGACGACCGCCTCCTCGAGCCGCGACGCCAGGCCGTCGAGGTCGACCGACGGCCGCAGCAGGTCGTTGCCGCCGCCGACCATCGAGACGAGGTCCGGCGTCATCCGCATCGCGGCGTCCAGCTGCGGGCCCACGACGTCCGACAGCGTCCGGCCCCGGACGGCGAGGTTGGCGTAGCCGAACGGCAGGTGCTGGGCCTCGGCGAGCCGGTCGAGGTGCCCGGCGAGCCGGTCGGCCCATCCGACGTAGTGGTCGTCGCGCTCGGGGTCGTGGTCCGAGAGTCCTTCGGTGAACGAGTCGCCGATCGCCACGTAGCGCGTCCAGACGCGGTGCTCCTCGCGGCGGGGGGTCACGGGAGACTCCAGTCGACGGGGTCGGCGCCGGCCTGGCGCAGCAGGGCGTCGGCGCGGGAGAAGGGGCGCGAGCCGAAGAAGCCGTTGTGCGCGGACAGCGGGCTCGGGTGGGCGGACTCGATGCACGGGATGCCGGTCAGGTGCGGCGCGAGCGAGCGGGCGTCGCGGCCCCACAGGACGGCGACGAGCGGACCGCCGCGCTCGACGAGCACCTGGATGGCGCGGCCCGTCACCTCCTCCCAGCCGCGGCCGCGGTGGCTCGCCGGCTTCCCGGGGCGGACGGTGAGGACGCGGTTGAGGAGGAGGACGCCCTGCTCGGCCCAGGGGGTGAGGTCGCCGGTGCTCGGCATCGGCAGGCCGAGGTCGTCCTGGAGCTCCTTGTAGATGTTGACCAGGCTCTTCGGGATGGGCCGGACGTCGGGCGCGACCGAGAACGACAACCCCATGGCATGCCCGGGGGTGGGGTAGGGGTCCTGGCCGACGACGAGGACGCGCACGGCGTCGAGGGGCTGCTGGAACGCCCGCAGCACGTGCAGACCCCCGGGCAGGTACCCGCGGCCGGCGGCGACCTCCTCGCGGAGGAACTCGCCGAGCCGGGTGACGGCCGGCTCGACGGGGGCGAGGGCCTCGGCCCAGCTCGGGTGGATGAGCTCGCGCAGCGGCTTCGCGGTGCTCGGAGCAGGCGGGGTCGACATCGGCCCCACCGTAGTACGGGCGGTCAGGCCAGGATGGCGCGGACGTCCTCGAGCCGGGACGGGACGACCCGGAACCAGGCCCAGGTGCCGCGCTTCTCGCGCTCGAGCAGCCCGGCGTCGACGAGCACCTTGAGGTGGTGCGAGACCGTCGGCTGGGCCAGCCCGACGAGCGGGGTCAGGTCGCAGACGCAGGCCTCGCCGGCCTCGGTGGAGCGGATGGCGCTGAGCAGCCGCAGGCGGACGGGGTCGGCGACGGCCTTGAGCAGGGCCGCGCTCCGCTCGGCCTCCTCGGCGGTCAGCCCGCCGTCCGTGCCGATCCCACAGCACGGGGCGGTGGTCCCGGCCACCGGGCTCACGGGCGGCTCACGGGTCGACATCGGCGGCTCCTCTCACTCATCGATCACCATCTATATTGACATGTGTCGATTTACCGTGGTTTCCTCGATGCAGCCCATCGACGACCGTCGATACGATACGCACCGGAGGTGTCCCATGACCACGCCGACCAGCCGCGTCCAGCTCGCCCTCAACGTCGCCGACCTCGAGGCGTCCGTCGCGTTCTACGCCGCGATGTTCGGCGTCGAGCCGCACAAACGCCGTCCCGGCTACGCCAACTTCGAGGTCGCCGAGCCGCCGCTCAAGCTCGTGCTCATCGAGACGAGCGAGGCGACCCGCGGCTCCGGCACCGAGGGCGCCCTCAACCACCTCGGGGTCGAGGTCGGGTCCACCGACGACGTCGCCGCCGCTCGCGAGCGTTTCGCCGCCGCGGGGCTCGCCGCCTTCGACGAGAACGACACGACGTGCTGCTACGCCCTCCAGGACAAGGTCTGGGTCCACGACCCGGCCGGTGCCCCGTGGGAGGTCTACACCGTCAAGGACGACGATCCCTCCGAACCGCGCCCGGCCACGGCGAGCCTCGAGATCCTCGGCGACGGCGGGTGCTGCACTCCGGACGCCGGCCACGCGGCACGGACCGAGGAGGCGTGCTGCTCGTGACGACACCGTGGCGGGCCCTGGCCGCCGAGGCGGTGGGGGCCACAGGGCTGCTCGCCGCCGTCGTCGGCTCCGGGGTGATGGCCACCCGGCTCACCGACGACGTCGGTGTCCAGCTGCTCGCCAACGCCGTCGCCTCCGTCGCCGCCCTCGGGGTGCTCGTCGCGTGCCTGGCCCCGGTCAGCGGAGCGCACTTCAACCCTGCGGTCTCCCTCGCCCAGGCGATCCGCGGCGACCTGCCGTGGCGCCATCTGTCCCCGTACGTCGTGGCCCAGGTGGCGGGTGGAGTGCTCGGCACGGTGCTCGCCAACCTCATGTACGACCTGCCGGCGGTCGCCGCCTCCACCACGGGCCGCGGCGGAGCCGGTCAGTGGCTGGGTGAGACCCTGGCCACGGCCGGCCTGCTCATGGTCGTCGGCTTCGTGGCCCGCGGCGGGCGGGAGAGGATGGCGCCCCTGCTCGTCGCCGGGTGGATCCTCGCCGCCTACTGGTTCACGTCCTCGACGTCCTTCGCCAACCCCGCCGTCACCGTCGCCCGTACCCTGTCCGACACCTTCGCCGGCATCGCCCCGGCCTCCGCACCCGGCTTCGTGCTCGCCCAGCTCGCCGGCGTCGCGGTCGGGCTGCCCCTGATGTCCCTCGTCGCCGCACCCCGTGCCACGACGACCTTCGAGTCGCCCGAGACCCCGCAGGAGACCCCGTGAGCACCGACCGCCCGTCCGTCCTCTTCGTCTGCGTGCACAACGCCGGCCGCTCCCAGATGGCCGCCGCCTACCTGGGTCACCTGTCCGGTGGTGCGGTCGAGGTCCGCTCGGCCGGCTCGGCGCCGGGCGACGCCGTCAACCCGGTCGCCGTCGCCGCGATGGCCGAGGAGGGCATCGACATCTCGGCCGAGCAGCCCAAGGTCCTCACGCCGGACGCTGTCGAGGCCTCCGACGTCGTCGTGACGATGGGCTGCGGCGACACGTGCCCGTACTTCCCGGGCGTGCGCTACGAGGACTGGGTGCTCGACGACCCCGCGGGCCAGGGCATCGAGGTCGTCCGGCCGATCCGGGACGAGATCCGCGGCCGGGTGCTCACGCTGCTGGGCGAGCTCGGCGTCGAGCCCACCGGCGCCTGACGTCCCGGCCCGCGCCGCCCGCCCCCGCGACCCCCGCGGACGCGGCCTCGGCAGACTGTGCCCGTGACCGCCACCCCGTACCGCCCCGTCGTCCTCTTCGACCTCGACGGCACGCTCGCCGACACCATCCCGCTGATCGTCGAGAGCTACCGGCACGCCTTCCGCACGGTGCTCGGCGAGGAGGTCGACGAGGCGCGCGCCCGGGCCTGGATCGGCCGCCCGCTCCTCGAGGCGCTGCTCGAGGAGAGCCCCGAGCACGGCCACGCGCTCGAGGCCGCCTACCGGGAGTGGAACCTCGCGAACACCGCGCGCCTCATCCGCCGGTACGAGGGCGTGCCCCAGCTGCTCGCCGACCTGGCCGCCGCCGGGGTGCGGACGGCCGTCGCCACGAGCAAGCGCCGCGACACCGCGCGGCTCGCGCTCGCCGGTGTGGGGGTCGAGGGGATGGTCGACGTCGTCGCCGCGCTCGAGGACACCGACCGGCACAAGCCCGACCCGGCACCCCTCCTGCACGCCGCCGCGGCCCTCGGCGTGGCACCGGCGGAGTGCGTCTACGTGGGGGACGCCGTCGTCGACGTCCGGGCCGCCCGGGCCGCCGGGATGGTCTCCGTCGCCGTCACGTGGGGTGCCGGTGAGCGGGACGCGCTCGCCGCCGTGGAACCCGACGCGGTCGTCGACGACGTGCCCGCCCTCGCAGACCTCCTCCTCGCCCGCGTCCGCTCCTAGACTCCGCTCGTGAACCCTGCGTCCGGCTACTCGCGCAACACCCACCAGGAGCTGACCGACCTCCTCGACGCGGTCACCGAGTACGCCGAGCGACGCATCCGCATGCTCCCGCCGCTCGACCGGCCGCGCACCCAGGAGGACCTCGACGCCGCCCTGGGCCGGACGGTCACGCCCGGGGGGATCGGCGGCTCCGAGGCGATGCGGGTGTTCGTGGACGAGCTCGCGCCGGCGTGCCTGTCCACCGACCACCCGCGATACCTGTCCTTCATCCCCTGTGCCCCGAGCGACGCCGCGGTCGTCTTCGACCTCGTCGTCGGGGCGTCGTCGATCTACGCGGGGTCCTGGCTCGAGGGTGCGGGGGCGGTGTGGGCCGAGAACCAGGCGCTGCGCTGGATCGCCGACCTCGCCGGGCTGCCCGAGCGGGCCGGCGGGGTGTTCGTGCCCGGCGGGACGGTCGGCAACCTCTCGGCGCTGGTCACGGCGCGCGCGACGGCCCGGCGGCAGGCTCGCGCAGGGGTGCGTCCGTGGCGGGTGGCGGCGACCGCCGGGGCCCACAGCTCCGTCGCGTCGGCCGCCGAGGTCATGGACGCCGAGCTCGTCGGGGTCGTGGGCGACGCCGACTGGCGGCTCTCCGGCCCGGCGCTGCGCGCGACGCTCGAGGCCCACGGCCCGGAGACGTTCTTCGCCGTCGTGGCGACCGCCGGGACGACGAACTTCGGCATCGTCGACGACCTCGCGTCCGTCGCGCAGGTGTGCGAGGAGTACGGCCTGTGGCTGCACGTCGACGGCGCCTACGGCGGGGCGGGCCTGGCGGCGCCCTCGGTCCGGGACCGCTACGCGGGGGTCGAGCGGTGCGACTCGTTCATCGTCGACCCGCACAAGTGGCTCTTCGCCCCGTTCGACTGCTGCGCGCTGCTCTACCGCGACCCCGCCCTCGCCCGGGCCGCACACACCCAGCGCGCCGGTTACCTCGACGTCCTCACCGAGGCCCCGGAGTGGAACCCGACCGACTACGCCGTGGGCCTGACCCGGCGGGCACGCGGACTCCCGTTCTGGTTCTCGCTCGCGGTCAACGGCACGGACGCCTACACCGCGGCGGTCGAGCGCACCCTCGAGGTCGCCCGGTTCGCGGAGGCAGAGGTCGTCCGTCGCGAGCACCTCGAGCTGGTCCGCGCACGCGACCTGTCGGTCATCGTCTTCCGGCGCCTCGGGTGGGGCGCGGACGACTACCACGCGTGGTCGGACCGGCTGCTCGACGAGCAGCTCGGGTTCGTCGTCCCGACCGCGCACGACGGGGAGACCCTGGCGCGATTCGCGGTCGTCAACCCCGCGACGACCGAGGACGACATCCGCGCCGTCCTCGACACGATGTCCTGATCCGGAGCTGAGGCTGATGAGACATGTGTGACTTGTGAGTCGGCTCGGGCGGCACCTGTCCAGTCGACACGCGGAAGAGTCGCCGAGCCGAATGACAGCCCTGTCATTCGGCGGCTACAGTGGGGCCCGCCGCAGCACCACCACATCGAAGGGTCGAGTACTTACCGTGAGCGCCGCGTCCGATCAGGTCACCACCGCCGTCGGCTCCCCGGAGCTGTCCGAGCGGGACCGAGAGATCCTCGCGTTCGAGCGGCAGTGGTGGAAGTACGCCGGGTCCAAGGAGACCGCCATCAAGGAGCTCTTCGACATGAGCTCCACGCGGTACTACCAGGTCCTCAACGCACTCATCGACAACCCGGTGGCGCTCGCGCACGACCCCATGCTCGTCAAGCGGCTGCGCCGCCTGCGGGCCAGCCGCCAGCGGGCCCGGTCGGCCCGCCGCCTCGGCATGGAGCCCTGAGCCCGCCGCAGGCCACCGACCAGTGACGCCCGTCCGTGAGGGAAGCCGGACGGGCGTCTCTGTGTCCACGGCGTTTCCGCCCGCATCCGGTTCGAGGTGATGTTCGACCTCGAGAAGGTCGAACATCACCTCGAACCGCGTAGAAGGAACGAGGTGCCGGGAGGGCTCAGGGTGGGTCGGGGTCCGGGTAGGCCCACGGGGCGTCGACGTCGGGAGCGCCCACGACACCCGCCGACGTCAAGCGGGGGCCGTCTCGTTCACCTGCCGTTCATCTCAGGAGGGCCCAGCCGGGGTGTGCTGCGAGGATGGCCGGATGACGGATCTCGACTGGAGCACCCGGGACGGCCTCGCGGCCATCAAGACCCATCTCGCGGCACGGATCGAGGGATGGCGTCCGCCGGTCGCGTACGCGGTGGGCATCTCGCCGGCCACCTCCTCGCCCGAGTGGGTGTTCCCGCACGTCAACGCCCCCGGCGGGGAGCACGGGCTGCCTGCGGTCGTCCTCGCGACGATCCTCGGCCACGACGGCTCGACGGCCACCCTCCCGCTGGGCCGTGCCGACCTGGAGGCCGCGGTCGAGTCGCTCTCGCCGGCGGAGGCGTGCACCGACGTGCCGCACCCCAACCTGGCGGCCTGGCGCGAGGTGCTGCACGAGCTCGACGGCAACCCCGCCCGCGAGGCCCTCGCCGTCTTCGTCGCCGACCTCGCCGACCCGGTGGCGTCGGAGGCCGACGCGTCGATGCGGCTGACGTTCGAGGACGCCGACCCGGTGCTCTGACGGCGACGGCGCGGACCGGCCGTCCAGAAGCGGCTGTGCACGAGCTCCTCGCACAGCACCTCTCGTGGCGCGACGACGCGCGTTTGCACTCGCCGGGGGAGAGTGCCAATAATGAGCCTTAGCACTCTCCTGGTGAGAGTGACAGAATCCGACCGGCCCGGTGAGGGTCGGGTCGACACGGTGATGTGAGCCGTGTCGCCCGGCTCGTCCGTCGCGGGCACCGTCCGGTCCCACCTTCGATTCGCGTGGGAGGAACCACCCGAATGGCCAAGATCATCGCTTTCGATGAGGAGGCGCGCCGCGGTCTCGAGCGGGGTATGAACACCCTCGCCGACGCCGTCAAGGTCACCCTCGGCCCCAAGGGCCGCAACGTCGTGCTGGAGAAGAAGTGGGGCGCCCCCACGATCACCAACGACGGTGTCTCGATCGCCAAGGAGATCGAGCTCGACGACCCGTACGAGAAGATCGGCGCCGAGCTCGTCAAGGAGGTCGCCAAGAAGACCGACGACGTGGCCGGTGACGGCACGACGACGGCCACCGTCCTCGCCCAGGCGCTCGTCCGCGAGGGCCTGCGCAACGTCGCCGCGGGTGCCAACCCGATGGCGCTCAAGCGCGGCATCGAGAAGGCCACCCAGGCCGTCTCCGACGAGCTGCTGGCGAACGCCAAGGACGTCGAGACCAAGGAGCAGATCGCCGCGACCGCGTCGATCTCCGCGGCCGACCCGGCCATCGGCGAGATGATCGCCGAGGCGATGGACAAGGTCGGCAAGGAAGGCGTCATCACCGTCGAGGAGAGCAACACCTTCGGCCTCGAGCTCGAGCTCACCGAGGGCATGCGCTTCGACAAGGGCTACATCAGCCACTACTTCGTCACCGACACCGAGCGCATGGAGGCCGTGCTCGAGGACCCCTACGTCCTCATCGCGAACTCCAAGATCGGCAACATCAAGGACCTGCTGCCCCTCCTCGAGAAGGTCATGCAGTCCGGCAAGCCGCTGCTCGTCATCTCCGAGGACGTCGAGGGCGAGGCCCTGAGCACGCTCGTCGTCAACAAGATCCGTGGCACGTTCAAGTCCGCCGCGGTGAAGGCCCCCGGGTTCGGCGACCGCCGCAAGGCCATGCTCGGCGACATCGCCATCCTCACCGGTGGCCAGGTCATCTCCGAGGAGGTCGGTCTCAAGCTCGACACCGCGGACCTCTCCCTCCTGGGTCGCGCCCGCAAGGTCGTCGTCACCAAGGACGAGACGACGATCGTCGAGGGTGCTGGCGACAACGACCAGATCCAGGGTCGGGTCAACCAGATCCGCGCCGAGATCGAGAAGTCGGACTCCGACTACGACCGCGAGAAGCTCCAGGAGCGCCTCGCCAAGCTCGCCGGCGGCGTCGCCGTCATCAAGGCGGGTGCGGCCACCGAGGTCGAGCTCAAGGAGCGCAAGCACCGCATCGAGGACGCCGTGCGCAACGCGAAGGCGGCCGTCGAGGAGGGCATCGTCGCCGGTGGTGGCGTCGCGCTGATCCAGGCCGGTGCCAAGGCGTTCGCCAACCTCACCCTCGACGGTGACGAGTCGACCGGCGCCAACATCGTCAAGGTCGCCATCGAGGCACCGCTCAAGCAGATCGCGGTCAACGCCGGTCTCGAGGGTGGCGTCGTCGCGGAGAAGGTCTCCAACCTCACCCCGGGTCACGGCCTCAACGCCGCCACCGGCGAGTACGAGGACCTCGTCTCCGCGGGCGTCATCGACCCGGCCAAGGTGACCCGCTCGGCGCTGCAGAACGCCGCGTCGATCGCCGCGCTGTTCCTCACGACCGAGGCGGTCATCGCCGACAAGCCCGAGAAGGCCGCTCCGGCCATGCCGGGTGGCGACGACATGGGTGGCATGGGCTTCTGACCCACCCCGCGTCACGCGACCGACGGGCGGTCCTCCTGCGGGAGGGCCGCCCGTCGTCGTATTCGCCCCGCACCCGCACCGCCCGGACTCCGTCCTCCTCCTCGACATTTCGGGGTGACCCCGAAATGTCCACGAGACAAGGGTTCGGAAGCCATGTCTCGTGGACGAACCGGGGTCTCGGGGCATCGGACACCTACGTCGTGGGCACAACGTCGTCCCGTCCTGCGCCGGGGTCGGACCAGGGTGCCTCCTGACAGCCATGGCACAGCCGGAGCGGGCAGGATGGGCGGATGAGCCTCCACCCCACCGACCTCCCGGCCGAGGAACCGCTCGTCCTCGGGCCCCTCCTGCGCTACGTCGACGACACGTCGGCCACGGTGTGGGTGCGCACCGCGGACACGGCCACGGTCACCGTGACCCGGGACGGACGCTCGTGGAGCTCCCCGACCTTCCGCGTCCACGGTTCGCACTACGCCCTCGTCGTCTGCGACGGGCTCGAGCCGGGAACCGACCATCCCTACGAGGTCGCCGTGGGCGGCGAGACGGTCTGGCCCCCGCCGGGCGCGCCCGAGAGCCGCATCCGCACCCTCGACCCGGACCGGCACCCGTACCTCGCGTTCGGCTCGTGCCGGACCATGGGCAGCCACGACGTCGCGGGGAACACCGAGCACGGCGTGGACGCCCTGCGCAGCCTCGGTGTCGCCCTGCGCGACGACGCCGCCGCCGGTCGGCCCGACCTCCTGCTCCTGCTCGGCGACCAGGTCTACGCCGACACCACGCCGCACCCCGAGCTCGAGCTCTTCATGCGCAGCCGGCGCAGCCTCGAGGAGCCGCCGTACGACGAGATCAAGGACTACCCCGAGTACGACGAGCTCTACCGGCTCGCCTGGAGCGACCCCGTCATCCGCTGGGTGCTGTCGACCCTGCCCTCGGCGATGATCTTCGACGACCACGACATCCGCGACGACTGGAACACGTCGTGGTCCTGGCGGCAGGACATCCGGGCGACGACGTGGTGGCAGGAGCGCATCGTCTCCGGGCTCGCGTCGTACTGGGTGCACCAGCACATCGGCAACCTGTCCCCGGCCGACCTCGCCGAGGAGGAGGTCTACCGGCACGTGCTCGAGCACGCCGCGGCGCGGCCGGAGGGGGAGGCCGGCGAGGAGCTCGACCTCACCGACAGGCTCGACGACCTCGCGGCCCGTGCCGACGCGCAGCCGGAGACCTACCGCTGGAGCTGCACCCGCGAGGTCGGGGACTGCCTCGTGGTGCTCCTCGACTCGCGCGCGGCCCGCGACCTCCAGCCCGGACACCGGTCGATGCTCGACGACGTCGAGATGCGCTGGCTCGACGACACGCTCCGCGGTGGCCACCGGCACGTGCTCGTCGGGACCTCGCTGCCGTTCCTCCTGCCACCCGGGCTGCACGACCTCGAGGCGATGGACGAGGCGGTCGCCCAGGGGGCCTACGGGCGGCGGGCCGCACGTCTCGCGGAGAAGGTCCGCCGGGTCATCGACCTCGAGCACTGGGCCGCGTTCAACGTGGGTTTCGACGAGGTGTCCGAGATGGTGATGAGCCTGGCCCGCGGCGAGCGCGGTCCCGCGCCGGCGACGGTGACCTTCCTGTCCGGTGACGTCCACAACTCCTACATCGCCGAGGTCACCGACCCCGCGCAGTACGGCGCGCACTCCCGCGTCCTCCAGGCGGTCTGCTCGCCGATCCGCAACCCGATGCCCCGGGCGGTCCGTGTCGTGATGTCGATGCTGACCCGCTCGCTCGTCCGCCCGATGCGGTTCCTCACGAGCAGGTCGGAGCGGGTGCCCGACCCCGCCTACCCGTGGACCGTCACCGAGGGCCCGTGGTTCGACAACAACATCGCGCTGCTCCGCGTCGTCCAGGGCGGCCTCGAGCTCACCTGGGTCACGGGGGTCGTCGACGGTGACACCGACCGGCCGACACTGCGGAAGGTGTACGGCACGCACATCGACGCGCGGGCCGCCGAGGACGCAGGCCCGGGGGCCGACCGGGGTGGACCCCGACGGCGGCTCCCCACCCCCGTCGCCTAGCGTTTCCCCATGAGCACCCCCGAGCCCTCCCCGACCGCCGGGGCCACGGGCCCCTCGGTGCCCGCCGGCCCCGACCCGACGGCGCCCTCCGGACGGGCGGCCGCCGCACGGGTCGAGGACCTCACCAAGGTGTACGGCAGCGGTGACACCCGGGTCGTCGCGCTCGACGCCGTGAGTCTCGAGCTGCACGCCGGCGAGTTCACCGCGATCATGGGCCGCTCCGGCTCCGGCAAGTCGACCCTCATGCATTGCGCCGCGGGCCTGGACGCCGCGACCTCCGGGCAGGTGTACCTCGGCGACGTCGACCTCACGACGCTCAAGGAGCGCCGCCTCACCGAGCTGCGCCGGGACCGCATCGGCTTCGTCTTCCAGGCGTTCAACCTGGTCCCGACGCTCACCGCCGAGGAGAACATCACCCTGCCGCTCGCGATCGCCGGCCGACGGCCGGACCCGGCCTGGTTCGACGAGGTCGTCGACACCGTCGGCCTGAGGGACCGTCTCGGGCACCGGCCGGGTGAGCTCTCGGGCGGCCAGCAGCAGCGGGTCGCCTGCGCGCGGGCGCTCGTCGGCCGCCCGGACGTCGTCTTCGCCGACGAGCCCACCGGCAACCTCGACTCGACCTCCGGCGCGGAGGTCCTCGCCTTCCTCCGCCGCGCCGTCGACGACCACGACCAGACCGTCGTCATGGTGACCCACGACCCCGGCGCCGCCAGCTGGACCGACCGCGTCGTCTTCCTCGCCGACGGCCGGGTCGTCGGCGAGCTGCGCGAACCCACCCCCGAGACCGTCCTCGAGCGGATGGCCGGGCTGGCCGACCCGGTGGCCTGAGATGCTCCGGGCCACCTGGCGCGGGATCCTCGCCCACAAGCTGAGGCTGGTCCTCAGCGGGGTGGCCGTCGTCCTCGGGGTCGCGTTCGTCGCCGGCTCCTACGTCTTCACCGACACCCTCGACCGCGCCTTCCAGGGGCTTACCCAGGGCACGGTCGGCGATGTCATCGTCCGTCCCGTCGGAGGCGCGGGAGGAGCGCCGGGCGCCGGCCAGGGTGGGACCCGGACGGTCCCGGACGACCTCGTCGGGACCCTCGCCGCGGTGCCCGGCGCGGCCCGCGCGGACGGCAGGGTGGCCGCGTTCGGCACGTACGTCGTCGACCGCGACGGCAAGCTCGTCGGCAGCAACGGCCCGCCCGGCATCGTCGTGTCCTACAGCGACGGCCCGGCCGCCCGCGGACTGCCGACCTCCACCCTCGAGACCGGACGGTGGCCGGGCGCGTCGGGTGAGGTCGTGCTCGACACGAACACCGCGGCCCGTGCGGGCTACCGGCCCGGTGACGAGGTGCCGCTCGTCACCTCGACGGCCCGCCCCGACCTCACCGTGACCCTCGTCGGGACCGCGGAGTTCGCGGGGACGTCGGTCGTCGGCGCGAGCGTCGTGATGTTCGACGCCGAGCAGGCCCAGGAGCTCTACCTCGGCGGGGCCGGACAGTGGTCCACGGTGTGGGTGACGGCCGCCGACGGGACCAGTCAGGACGAGCTGGTCGCGGCCGTCCGGTCGGAGCTTCCCGAGGGGTTCGAGGCGACGACGGGGGACGCCGCGGCGCAGCGGACCGCGAACCGCATCGACGAGGCGCTCTCGTTCGTCACGACGTTCCTCCTCGTCTTCGCCGGTGTCGCCCTGACCGTGGGGGCCTTCCTCATCGTCAACACCTTCTCGATCCTCGTCGCGCAGCGCAGCCGGGAGCTCGCACTGCTCCGCGCGATCGGCGCGAGCCGGCGGCAGGTGTCGCGCTCGGTGCTCCTCGAGGCCCTCGTCGTCGGTCTCGTCGGCTCGGCCCTCGGGGTGGCGCTCGGCGTGGTCCTCGCGCTCGGGATCCGCTGGGTGTTCGGCCGGGTCGGGCTCGACCTCGGGGTCAGCGCGCTCGAGCTGCGGCCGCGGACCGTCGTCGTCGCGCTCGTCGTCGGGGTGCTCGTCACGGTCGTCGCGGCCTACCTGCCGGCCCGCCGGGCCGGTGCGGTGCCGCCGGTCGCCGCGATGCGCGACGACGTCGTCCTCGCCGAGGGCGGGATGCGCCGCCGCCTCGCCGTCGGGGCCGTGCTCCTGGCCGCCGGTGCCGCGGGGATGGCGGCGGGGCTCGCAGGCCGGGGCAGCGAGCCCACCTACGTGCTCGGAGCAGGGACGTTCGGGGTGCTCGTGGGGACGGCACTGCTCAGCCCCGTGCTCGGTCGTCCGGTGCTCGGGGTGCTCGGACGGCTGTACCGGAAGGGATTCGGGGCGGTCGGCCGGATGGCGGAGCAGAACGCGCGGCGCAACCCACGGCGCACCGGGGCGACGGCGTCGGCGCTGATGATCGGCGTATCGCTCGTCACCCTCATGTCGGTGCTCGGGGCGTCGGCGAAGGCCAGCCTGGACAAGGCGCTGGCCGAGGACATCGTCGCCGACTACATCGTCTCGAGCGTCGTCGGCCAGGGCTTCTCGGCGGCCATCACGGACGCCGTGGCCGCCACGGACGGGGTCGAGACGGTCGTCCGGGTGCGGGGCGCACGGCTCGAGGTGGACGGCGACCGTGAGTTCGCCACGGGGGTCGACCCCGACGCCGTGACCCGGGTGGCGACGCCAGACGTCGTGTCGGGCTCGCTCGCCGACCTCGGGACCGACGGCATCGCGCTGTCCGACGAGTACGCCGTCGGCCACGGTCTCGCGGTGGGGTCGGCGGTGACCCTCGGGTTCGCGGGGGACGAGCGGGCCGTGACGGTCGTCGCGACCTACGTCGAGGACGCGGTCCTCGTCTCGGACGTCACGATGTCGCTCGAGGCGTTCGACGAGCTCGGGGTGCCGCCCACCGACCGCACGGCGTTCGTCCTCGCCCGTCCGGGGACCGACCGCGACGCCCTGCGCGCCGCGCTGGACGAGGCCGTCGCGGACCTCCCCACCGTCACGGTGGCCGACCAGGCCGAGTTCGCCGCCGAGCAGCGCGAGCCCATCGACCGGCTGCTCTTCATCGTCTACGCCCTGCTCGGCCTCGCCGTGGTCATCGCCGTCCTCGGCATCGTCAACACCCTCGCGCTGTCGGTGGTCGAGCGGGTACGCGAGATCGGCCTGCTGCGTGCCGTGGGCCTCAGCAGGCGCCAGCTGCGCTCGATGCTGCGGCTGGAGTCGGTGGCCATCGCGGTGCTCGGTGCGGTGCTCGGCATCGTCCTCGGGCTCGTCTTCTCCGTGGCGCTGCAGCGCTCGCTCGCCGACGACGGCATCGACGTCCTCGCCGTGCCGTGGTGGCAGCTGGCCGGGTTCGTCGCGGTCGCTGCGCTCGTCGGGGTCCTGGCGGCGGTCTGGCCGGGGCGGCGGGCCGCGCGGCTCGACGTGCTGCGGGCCATCGCCACGGAGTAGCCGCACGGCGGCGTGCGCCGGGTGGCAGGAGGGCGGTCCCCTGCCGGCCCTCCTGCCCGCGACGCGCTAGGAGAACATCCGCACGGCCTGGGCCTCGGTGTCGGCGTACTGCGACCCGGCCGCCCCGAGCACCTGGCCGATCGAGTCGAGGCTCTCGCGCACCTGCTGCTGGGTGCCGCGCCACTGGGTGACGACGCCCTGGAACTGCGTGGACGCCGTGCCGGTCCACGCGTCCTGCAGGCCGGTGAGCCGGGCGAGCATGACACCGACCTGCCCC
This sequence comes from Phycicoccus sp. CSK15P-2, assembly GCF_016888005.1. Taxonomy (GTDB): domain Bacteria; phylum Actinomycetota; class Actinomycetes; order Actinomycetales; family Dermatophilaceae; genus Phycicoccus. The sequence goes on from NZ_JAFDVE010000004.1 coordinate 53,610, forward strand.
TCGATCTCGGACGAGATGCGCGCGACGTCCGCGGACGCGGCGGCGATGCGGTCGGTGTCGACCTGGAACTGTGCAGCCATGTGGGGTCCACCCCTTCGGTCGTGGGCGGCCCGGACGGCCACCCTCGTCCTCCGACGCTAGGCCGGACCGGGCGTCCGGCCGCGAGGTTTTCCACAGACGCCCCCGCAGCGCCCGTCGGGACCACCGTGGCGGGGACCACGTCCTAGGCTCGCGGCGTGGCCATCCTCGTCGACCCGCCCCGGTTCGAGGCGCACGGGCGGCGCTGGTCCCACCTCGTGAGCGACACGAGCCTCGATGAGCTGCACGCCTTCGCGGAGCGCTGCGGCATCCCGCGCGCCGCCTTCGAGGGCGACCACTACGACGTCCCCGAGGAGCGCTACGACGCGGTCGTCGCGGCCGGCGCGCTGCCCGTCCAGGGCCGAGAGGTCGTCCGGGCCCTCGTCGGGAGCGGGCTGCGGATGCAGAAGCGGCGCGGGGACATCGGCGTCGCACGGGTCACCGGGGTCTCCTTCCCGGACGGCACCTCCGCCGACGTCGACCTCATCCGTTCCGCGCGCGAGGCCCACGCGGCCCGGGTCTTCGCCGCGATGGTCTACGTGCGCGACGCTCGGGGGGACTTCGCGGTCGTCCGGTCGGTGCGGCGGGACCAGTGGGGCGCTCCCGGCGGATGGCGTGAGCCGCACGAGTCGGTGCGGGAGAACGCCGTGCGCGAGGCCACGGAGGAGGTGGGCATCCGGCTCGACCCGGCCGCGCTGCGCGCCGTCGGGTACGAGCGCTTCCACCACCGCACCGCCGGCGGCCTGTGGCGTGAGGGACAGGACATCCTCCAGGTGTACGTCGTCGACCTCCCGGAGGTCAGGCCGTCGCTGTCGTCGACGCTCGACGACACCGACGAGCGCCGCTGGGTCACCTGGGACGAGCTCGAGGCGCTGTGCGGCGACCACTTCTACTGGCCGCTCGTCGCCGCCACCCTCACGCCGCGAGCCGACTGAGCTCGCGGGCCAGGTTCTCGCGCGCCGCCGGCTCCCACGTCCGCCGCGCGTGCGGGGTGGCGTACACGTGCGGCCGGACGAGGAACGGCCGCAGCACCGCGCTGCGACCCGCGGCGTAGTCGGCGGTGGTGACGTGCGCGTACTCCGCACGCACCTGGACGCAGTACTCGTCGAAGCGGGGGGTCGGCGCGGAGAGGACCCAGAGGTCGGCGTCGTGCAGCAGGACCCGGGCCGGTGCGGCGTGCCGGGCGTCGACCTCGTGGGCGGCGGTGTCGAGGACGACCGTGGCGACGTCGTCGACGAGTACGTCGTCGGCGCCCAGGGTGGCGAGGCACTCGACGGCGTAGCGTGCGCTCGCCCGCTCGTTGTCCGCACCGGTGACCGGGGAGTAGACGGCGTCGTGGAACCAGGCGGCGAGGAGCGCGACCGACCGCTCGCGGCCGCGCACCCGTAGCGCCTTGCACAGCTCGTCGACGGCCGCGATGACCTCCGCCAGGTGGGTCGAGTCGTGGTAGTGCCGGTGTGGCTCGTCCCAGCGGGCGACGAGGTCGCGCCCCACGGCGGCCAGGGCTGCGTCGTCCACCCCGTCGAGCGCACCGCGGGCGTCCGCCGCCCACCGGTCCGTCAACGACTGCATCGGGTCACTCTCGCAGACCGGCGGCCGGATCGGCGCCCGACCGCCGGGGCGCTCCGCACCGTGGGCGTCGGTCGTTCTCCCGGTGCGCCCGCAGCCCGCTCGGCCGGGCCCTCAGGCGAGAGCGGCGCGGCGGCGCTCGAGGTCCGCGCGCTCCGAGGGGTTCGTCGTGAGCTCGAGGGCCCGGTCGAAGGCCGCCCGCGCCTCGTCGCCGCGGCCCAGCCGCCGCAGCAGGTCGGCACGGGTCGCGTGGTAGGCGGTGTAGCCGGGCAGCTCGAGGTCCTCGACGAGACGCAGCGCCTCCGCGGCGCCCTCGACCTCCGCGACGGCGACGGCGCGGTTGAGGGCCACGACCGGGGTGGGAGTCATTGCGTACAGCTGGTCGTAGAGGGCCCGGATCTGCGCCCAAGTCGGTGTCGTCGAATGTCACGGCATCGGTGTGCACCGCCTGGATGGCGGCGAGCAGCTGGTACTGGCCCGGCCGGTTGCGACGCAGGCACTCCCGGACGAGCTCGTGGCCCTCGGTGACGAGCACCCGGTCCCAGAGCCGTCGGTCCTGCTCGTCCAGCGGCACCAGGCGGGGCGAGCCGTCGACGTCTCGGACCCTGGCCGGACGCCGGGCGTCGGACAGCAGCATGAGGGCCAGCAGGCCGGTCGTTTCCGGTTCGTCGGGCATGAGCGAGCACAGCACCCGGGTGAGCCGGATCGACTCGGCCGAGAGGTCGGTCCGGACCGGCTCCTCACCGTGGGCGAGGTAGCCCTCGTTGTAGATGAGGTAGAGCGTCGCGAGCACGCCGCCGAGGCGCTGGGGGAGCTCGCTGTCGCGCGGCACGCGGTACGGGATGCGGGCATCGGCGATCTTGCGCTTCGCCCGGGTGATCCGCTGGGCCATCGTCCGTTCCGGGACGAGGAAGGCGTGCGCGACCTCGGGGACGGTGAGCCCGCCGAGGAGCCGGAGCGTCAGCGCCACCTGGGCCGACCTGGCCAGCGCCGGGTGACAGCAGGTGAAGAGCAGGCGGAGGCGGTCGTCGGGCACCGAGCTCACCGTGGACCCGGGGTCCTCGTGGGCGTACAGCACGTGTGCCTCCTGGTGGCGTGAGTCCCGGGTGGACTCACGCCGGACGCGGTCGAGGGCCTTGTTGCGGGCGGTGACGGTCAGCCAGCCCGCCGGCCGCGGGGGGATGCCCTCCTCGGGCCATCGACGAACGGCCTCCGAGAAGGCCTCCTGCGTCATCTCCTCCGCGAGCGAGAGGTCGCCGAAGCGTCGGGTCAGCCCGGCGACGATGCGACCGAACTCGGCGCGGTAGAGGGTGTCGACGGTGGTGAGGGCATCCCCCGAGCGGGTCATCTGCTCACTCGCTGGCGAGCGGGCGGACCTCCACCCGCTGGCCGCAGGCGGCCGAGCCCTTGGCGGCGATCTCGATGGCGGCGTCGAGGTCGGAGGCCTCGATGACCCAGAACCCGCCCAGGAACTCCTTGCTCTCGGCGAACGGGCCGTCGGTGGTCGTGACGTCGCTGCCGGTGTTGTCGACGACCGTGGCACTCTCCGGCGGGGTGAGCCCGCCGGCGAAGAGCCAGGCGCCGGAGGCCTGGAGCGTCTCGTTGAACTCGTCCACGGCGGCGATGGCGGCCTCCATGGCCGCCTCGTCCGCGTAGACCTCTCCGGCCTCGTGGACGCCGGCCGCGTGGTAGACGCCGAGCATGTACTGAGCCATGGTGCTTCTCCTCCGTGTCGTGGCCACGGCCTCCTGCCGTGCCCTCACCCGTCCTACGAACGCGCGGTCGCGGATGCGACACCCACCTGCCGACAAATCTAGGACGCCCCGGGGCTGCCGGGAGGGGTGGGGTCCGGCGGACGGCGGGCCGCCTGCGAGCCGGCGCCCGGCGTCAGGCCGCGCTCTCGGAGGACTGCGCGGCCGGCGGGGTCCGGCGGACGTCCTCCCACGCGCGGGCGTAGCGGCTCCCGGTGGTGAGGAGCAGCAGCCCGGTGCCGATGAAGGCGAGCGAGCGGACGACGCCGTCGAGGGCTGCGAGGTCGAAGAGGAACAGCTTGGCGACGGCGACCGCGGCGACGACCAGACCCGTGCGCAGCGCGACGTCCGCGCCGCTCGCGTGGTCGAGCGACCACAGGAGCAGGCCCGCCGCGACCGCCATCCAGGCGAGCGTCGCGAACGCGTGACCCACGGTGAAGCCGGTCTCGGCGTGGGCGAGGCCCAGCCCCGTCATGGTGCCGAGGCTGACGAACAGGGTCGTGACGGCGCCCAGGCCGACGGCGAGGCCGGTGACCCGGGCGGCGGTCCGCAGTGGGCGGGGGACACCCCGGACGACCGTGGCCGCCCAGACGCCGACCATGCAGAGGACGACGGTCAGCACGCCGTCGAGGAACGTGACGGGCAGGTCGTGCCGAGCGGAGCTGCTCCAGTCGGTCACCGCCGCCGCGTGGTCGAGCCATCCGAGCACGGCCGGCGCGGACATGCCGGTGCCCAGCGCCAGACCGATGCGGGAGCGGGCGGTGCCGGCGACGGCGAGGTGGCCGAGCGCGAGCACGAGGAGCCCGGTGCCGACGAACGCGGACGGGGCCCCGGTGACGGCGGCGAGGACCGCCGCCACCGCACCGCCGCCGGCGGTCGTCGCGACGAGATGCGTGGGCAGCGGGCCGAACGGCGGCCGACCCCAGGTGGTCGCGGTGAGCAGCAGAGCGGCCGCGACGACCAGGTGGGTCAGGGTGTCGAGCGGCGCCTCCTGGGCGGCGTCGACCCCGAGCGTGGCGACCACGGCGAGACCGACCGAGACCGTCGGAGCGACGCCACCGACGCTCCGACGGGCCGCGTCCCCGGCCATGGCGAGCGAGGCGACGAGCACCACCGCGGCGACCGCGGCGAGCCCGAGCGCCTCGACCGGCGGCGGCGTCGTGGCCGCCGCCGCGAGGAGGGAGAGGACGGCGGGCACGGTCCGCACGACGGTGAGGACCGGGACGGCACGTCCGTCCGCCGCCCACCACCCGACGACGAGGAGGACGGTGAGCAGCGCCGAGAGCACCCATCCGGTGCCCCCGGCGACGACCGGGCCGAAGGTCCCGGCGCCGGCGACCATGAGGACGGCCAGGGTCTCGCTCGACCAGGCCCGGGCGAGCCCGAGCCCCGCGACGGCCACGCCGAGGCACAGGACGAGCCCGACGACCGGTGGTATCCAGCCGTAGGCCACGGTCACCGCGACGACGTCGAGGAACGCGGCGGCCGCACCGGTCGCGACGAGAGCCACCGCGGCAGTCCCCACGGGTCGTCCGAGCCCTCGGTCACGCGCCCCTCCACGCGCGCCGAGGACACCGAGGACGGCCGCGAGGGCGGCGCCGGCACTCACCCGGGCCGCCGGACCGAACCACCCGTGGCGGACGGCGATGACGAGGAGCATCGCGATCCCGGCCAGCGTGACGACCGCGCCGGAGACCGCGAGCACCCGGGTCACCGCCCCCTCGCGCCGGTACCACGGGACCGGGGTGGGGAGCGGGGACGAGGCCCGTGCGGGTCCTGGCAGCGGTGCGACCGGGACACCCCGGGTCACCGTCCCACCGGTGTGCGCGCCCGTGGCCGGCTGCGGCTCCGCAGCGCCCGGGGGGCTCGTCGCGGCATCGTGGTCGAGCTCGGCCCGCATCCGGGCGAGCCCGTTGCCCACCACGTACATGCGCTGCATCGCGTCGGCGAACTCGCGCTCGAGCCGCACCACGTCATCCCTCTGCGTCATGACCGACAGCCTCCCCGCAGCACGCGACAGGGCGCCTGAGCACGGGTACTCATCCCGTGCCCAGGCGCCCTGTCGGTGGCGCTCCGGGGTGATGCTCCTGTGGATGTCAGCCGGCGTCGGCGTCCCGGGCTTCGAGGGTCGCGGTGAGCTCCGTGCTCCTCCCGTCACGCAGCACCGTGAGCTGCACGGTGTCGCCGACCGTCTTCTCGCGGATGTGGGCCACGAGCGACTCGGCGGAGTCCACCGCCTCGCCGTCGACCGCGACGACGACGTCGCCCTCCTGCAGCCCGGCCTGCGCGGCGGGGGTGCCCTCGCCGACCGAGGTGATCTCGGCGCCGGCCCGGGTGGCCGAGCCGTCCGAGGCCGAGCCGTCCTGCGGCGTGACACCGAGGTAGGCGTGCTTCGCGGTGCCGGTCTTGATCAGCTGGTCGGCGATCGAGCTGACCTCGCGGACCGGGATGGCGAACCCGATGCCGATGCTGCCGGACTGGCCGCCGTTCGAGCCGCCGAGCGAGGCGATCGAGGAGTTGATGCCGACGAGCCGGCCCTCCGCGTCGACGAGCGCCCCGCCGCTGTTGCCGGGGTTGATCGCCGCCGAGGTCTGGATCGCGTTCGTCACGACCGGCTCGGCCTGCTGCTGCTGGAAGTCGCCGTTGCCGAAGGGGCTGGACGGCTGCTGCTCGGCCTGCGTCGTCACGGGACGGTTGAGGGCGCTGACGATGCCGGTGGTCACGGTCCCCGCCAGCCCGAGGGGGTTGCCGACGGCCATGACCGGTTCGCCGACCGTCAGGGCGTCGGAGTCACCGAGGGTGACGGGGGCGAGGTCCTGCGGTGCGTTCTCGATCGTGATGACCGCGAGGTCGGTCGAGGGGTCGGTGCCCTGGACCTCGGCCGCGTAGGTGCGGCCGTCGGCCAGCGTGACCTGGAGCTTCTGGGCGCCGGCGACCACGTGGTTGTTCGTCACGACGTGCCCGTCACGGTCGATGACGACGCCCGAGCCGGCGGCCTCGCCCTGGTTGCTCGCGGCGTCGATCGCGACGACGCTCGGCGACACCGCGGCGGCCGTCGCGGTCCAGTCCGGGGCGTTCGCGTCCGCCTGGGCGACGGGGCCCTGCTGCTCCGTGCCGGGGTCCGGCTGGGCCGACGACTGCGCAGTGGAGGGGGTCTGCGCGTCGTCGGTCAGCCGGACCGCGGCGAGGGTGCCGCCGGTGGACAGGGCGGCGGCGAGCAGGGCGACCGCGGAGAGCTCCGCGACGCGCCGCCGTCCGGAGCCCGAGGAGGGAGATCCCGGGGGGCCGGACGCCCCCACCGGACCGCCCGGCCCACCGTGAGGGGGAGGGGGGACCGAGGGGCCGGTGGGGTGGTTCTGGGGGGCGTGAGGCTGCTGCTGCGGTGCGGCGGGCAGCGGAGCGGTCTGCGAGCCCAGCTCCGGCCGGGTGGCGGTGCCCGTCCCGCCGTGGGGGGTGTACCAGGTGGGGGTGGTCCACTCGGGGCCGTTGCTGCGGGGGGTGGGCTGCTGGTCGCTCATCGCTCGTTCGTGCTCCTTCGGCTGGACTACGCCCTACTCAACGCGGTCGAGGTGGACACCGGCTGTTCAGTGGCTGGGAGCGGGCTGTGCGAACCGGACGACGAAGGTCGCACCGCCCCCGGGGGTCGGAGCGACGCCGACCCGGCCGTGGTGCGCCGCGACGATGGCGGCGACGATGGCCAGGCCCAGCCCGCTGCCCCCGCTGCCGCGACCTCGGGACGGGTCGACCCGGAAGAACCGCTCGAAGACCTTCGCCGCGATCTCCGGGGGGACCCCGTCGCCGTGGTCGCGCACCTCCAGAGCCGTGCCGTCGGCGTCCTTCCCCACGGCCACCTCGACGGGTGTGCCCTCCGGCGTGTGCCGCAGGGCGTTGGCGACGAGGTTGGTGACGACCTGACGCAGCCGGGGCTCCGAGCCGCTCAGCACGGTGGGCTCGACCGCCCCGGTCAGGCCGACGAGCGCGATGCGCCGCTCCGGGGCCCGGGCCCGGGCGTCGGCGACGGCGTCCGCCGCGAGGACGGTGAGGTCGACGTCGGTCGTCTCCTCCTCGGGCTCCTCGTCGAGCCGGGCCAGCATGAGCAGGTCCTCGACGAGGACGCTCATCCGCCCGGACTCGGCCTCGATGCGCGCCATCGCCGACCCGACGTCCGCCGGGTCGCGGACTGCCCCCTGGCGGTACAGCTCGGCGTAGCCCTGCACCGTCGCCAGGGGTGTGCGCAGCTCGTGGGAGGCGTCGGCGACGAACTGCCGCATCCGCTCCTCGCTCGCCTCCCGGACCGCGAAGGAGGACTCGACCCGCGCGAGCATCCGGTTGAGGCTGCGCGAGAGCGAGGTGACCTCGTCGTCGGCCGTGCGCACCGGGACCCGCTGGGTGAGGTCGCCCGCCGCGATGCCCGCCGCGGTGTCCTCGATCCTGCGCAGCGGCCGGAAGGCCCGGCGCACGGCGAAGTGCCCGAGGACGAGGGACAGCACGAGCGCCAGCGTGCCGAGCAGCGCGGTCGAGGCCAGGAGCCGGGTCACCGTGTGCGAGACCGTCTCGAGCGGCACGCCGACGGCGACGACGGCGTCCGCGTCGGCGACGGGGGCGGCGACGAAGCGCCACCGGATGCGCGAGTTCTCGGACCCGACGGTGAACGGGTCCTGGGTGCGGACCCGGGAGTCGTCGCGGGTCAGCACCGGCACCGCGGGGCGGGCGCTCTGGCCCGTGGGCGACCGGGAGATCGTCCCGGCCGGGCTCTGCAGGACGAACGCGTAGCTCGTGGGCAGCGGGTCGCCCTGCGAGCGCAGGTCGTCCAGCGCCTGGTTCGCGACGGGGGTGAGCACGCTGCGCAGCTCGGTGTCGATGCGGGCGTCGAGGTCGCTCTTGAGGAGGTAGGCCGTGACCACGCTCGTGGAGACCAGGGCCGCACCGACCAGCACGCCGACGATGAGGAGCAGCCGGGTCCGCAGCGGGACGGCCTCGAGCTGCCGAACCGTGCCGGCGACGACTCCGGGGCGGGTCGGCGCGGGACCGGCGGCCTCCGGCCCGACGGGAGGCGCCGACGTCGCCGCCATCAGGTGGACGGGGGCAGCCGCAGGACGTACCCGACGCCGCGCTTGGTGTGGATGAGCGACGGCAGGCCGTCGGTGTCGAGCTTGCGTCGCAGGTAGGAGATGTAGGACTCGACGATGCCGGACTCCCCGCGGAAGTCGTAGTCCCAGACGTGGTCGAGGATCTGCGCCTTGGAGAGCACCCGGTTCGGGTTGAGCATGAGATAGCGAAGGAGCTTGAACTCGGTGGGGCTGGTCTCGACGACCCGGCCCGCCCGGCGGACCTCGTGGGACTCCTCGTCGAGCTCGAGGTCCTCGAAGACGAGGACGTGACGGTCCTCGTCGGACTCGCCGCGGGTCCGACGCAGGACGGCGCGGATACGGGCGACGACCTCCTCGAGGCTGAACGGCTTGGTCACGTAGTCGTCGCCGCCGACCGTGAGCCCCTTGATCTTGTCGTCGACCGAGTCGCGGGCCGTGACGAAGACGATCGGCAGCTGCCGTCCCTGGTCGCGCAGCCTCCGGGTGACGGTGAAGCCGTCCATGTCCGGGAGCATGACGTCGAGGACGCACAGGTCGGGGTCGTGGTCGCCCGCGACTCGGATGGCCTCCGACCCGTTCGCGGCGGTGGCGACGTCGAAGCCGGCGTAGCGCAGCGACGTCGCGAGGAGCTCACGGATGTTGGGCTCGTCCTCGACGACGAGGAGGCGGGCCTCGGGGGACTCGGTGGCGGTCACCGCCCTATTCTCGGGCCGAAGCCTGGGAGTTCGCTGGACGCCCCCTGTGCGGGTGCGCTCAGTAACCCTGGTCGTAGGTCTCGAAGCTGCTGCTGCCGCCTCCGTCGGCCACGATGACGAACACGACGAAGGTGACGAGGACGAGGACGTTGACGACGAGGCCGATGGTGAAGGCGATCCAGCCGTGCCGGGTGGTACGCCGCGAGCCCTCGGGGTCCGAGGACTGCTTCGTCAGGGCGACGATCCCGAAGACGAGGGCCGGGATCTGCAGCAGCCCGACGCAGAAGAAGATGAGGGCCCCGGAGACGATCGTCAGCGCGAGGGCGCTCCCGTTGGTCTGGGTCGGGGCGTATCCCACGGGTGGGGCGGCGTACGGGGAGCCACCGGGCTGGACCGGGGTTCCCTGAAGGGCGGGCGGCGGGTACCCCGCGGCGGGGCTGCCGACAGGCTGGACGGGCCCGCCGCCGTACGGCGGCTGCCCGCCGTGGGGGGTCGTGCCCGAGGAGGGGTAGGGGGTCCCGGCGCCGGGGTGGCTGCCGTAGGGGCCCTGGGCACCGGGCGCCGGGGCCGTGCCGTACCCGCCGGGCGCCGGCGGTGTGCCCTGGGGCGCCGCCGGCGGCGGCGCGCCGTAGGGAGAGCCGTACGTGGGGGACTCGTACGTCGGGGTGGAGTAGCTGGGCCCCACGTACCCCGGTGGCTCGGGGTACGTGGGGGTCGCCTGGGTCTCGTCGGTCGACACCGGCTGGGTCGGGGCGCTGCCGTACGACGGTCGGTCGGGCAACGGCGGCGGGGCCGTCGGGTCCCCGAAGGTGTCCTCGGCGGGGGCCTGGCCGTCCCGCTCGTCCCGGTCGTCGCGCTCGTCGCTCACTCTTTCGTCCCCTCGGTGGTGCCGGAAACGGCCCGGTCACCCGGTGCCGCGGTCGAGGGTAACGGTCGGTGCCCGTCTCCGTGGCAGGGTCCGGCATGTCACGATGCCGGGATGGACCGCCCGCTGCCCCAGCTCGAGCCGGACCCCTCGCTGCCGCGCCGGGTCACGGTGTACGAGGTGGGGCCTCGGGACGGACTCCAGAACGAGGCGACCGTCGTGCCACCGGCCGTCAAGGCCGAGCTCGTCCGCCGGCTCGCGGCCACCGGGCTCGGCACCGTGGAGACCACGTCCTTCGTCGACCCGCGCTGGGTGCCGCAGCTCGCGGACGCCGAGGAGGTGCTCGGCCTGCTCGGGGAGGACGGCACCGGGTCGCGGCGTCCGGTGCTAGTCCCCAACGAGTGCGGTCTCGACCGCGCGCTCGCCGCCGGGGTCGGAGCCGTCGCGGTGTTCGGCAGCGCCACCGAGACCTTCGCGCGCAAGAACCTCAACCGCTCGGTGGAGGAGTCCGTGGCCATGTTCGCGCCGGTGGTCGAGCGTGCGCGGGCCGCGGGTCTCTGGGTGCGGGCGTACGCCTCGATGTGCTTCGGCGACCCGTGGGAGGGGCCCGTCCCGGTGGAACAGGTCGTCGACGTGTGCCGGCGCCTCATGGACCTCGGCTGCGACCAGCTCTCGCTCGGCGACACGATCGGGGTCGGGACCGTCGGCCACGTCCACCGGCTGCTCGCGGCCCTCGACGCCGCCGGGATCGGCCCGGAGCGCACCGCGGTGCACTTCCACGACACCTACGGCCAGGCCCTGGCGAACACCATGGCGGCCCTGCGGGACGGGGTGACGGTCGTCGACGCCGCCGCCGGAGGGCTCGGTGGCTGCCCCTACGCGAGGTCGGCCACGGGGAACCTCGCGACCGAGGACCTCGTGTGGGCGCTCGACGGCGCGGGGGTGGAGACCGGGGTCGACCTCGACGCGCTCGTCGGGACGTCGGTGTGGATGGCCGGGCACCTCGGCCGGCCGTCGCCGTCCCGGGTCGTCAAGGCGCTCTCCGGTGGCTGACCCCCCGTCCGGCGCTCAGGTGTCGGTGACCCCGTTGACCTCCGCGGTGATGCTGCGCTCGAGCGCCAGCGCGAGCCCGGCGACCACCAGGAGGCAGCCGAGCAGCAGCGCGACGAACATCCCGCCGAGACGCCGGTCGAGCATCAGCCCCGCGACGACGGGCGCGGTGACGGCCCCCATCTGCATGGCCATGGCGGACACCGCGTTGTACCGGCCACGGTCCCGTTCGCTCGCGAGGTCGTTGACGATCGCCGGCACCGTGGGCTGGAGCAAGGTCTCGCCCAGCCCGAAGAGGGCGAGGAACAGCACGACGCCCGCGCTGGCGGCGAGGGTCCCGGAGACGACGCCGGTGGACCCCAGGAGGAGCCACGAGGCAACCCACACCCCGCCGAGCACGAGGAGCACCCGGGTGCGCCGATGGCCGTCGATGAGCCGCAGGACGAGGAACTGCATGAGCACGATCACCGCGGTGTTCGCGGCGAACGCCAGGCCGACCGTCCGGGTGGAGACCTCGCTGACCTGCCGGGCGAACGCGGGGAACCCGGTCTCCAGCTGCCCGTAGCCGGCGAAGCTCGTCAGGAAGGTCAGTGCCGTGACCCAGAGCACCGCGGGGCGGCGCAGGATGGCGAGGTACCCCGCACCGGCCGGGGAGTCGTCGGACGCCGGAACCCGCCCCGCGACCCGGCGCAGCGGTCCGAGGAGCAGGACGACCGGGACGAGCAGGCACACCGCGTCGGCGAGGAAGACGGCGGTGAACGTGCCCGGGCGGTCGACGTCGGCGACGAACCCGCCGATCACCCCGCCGACGCCGATCCCGAGGTTGACGAGCGCGAAGTTGACACCGAAGTACTGCACCCGCAGCCGGCCGCCGACGATGCTCGCGATCATCGCGCTGGAGGCCGGCCGGCCGGCGCCGAAGCTGACCCCGAGGAGGCCCAGCGCGACGGCGAGCACCGGGACGCTGGAGGCGAAGGCGATGACGGTCACCCCGAGGACCTGCGCGAGCAGCCCTGCGACCACGACGCGGCGGGCGCCGAGCCGGTCGGTGAGGATGCCGACGGGTGCGGTGACGACCACCGCGACGACCCCGATGAGCGCCATCAGCGCGCCTGCGACGTCGAGCGGGACGCCTCTGACCTCGTGGATGTAGATGACGGTGAACGGCAGGGTCAGCCCCCGCCCGAGCGTGGAGATCGCGATCGTGGAGAGCAGCCATCGCCCCGCCGGCGGAAGAGCCGCCCAGAAGGCGCGCAGGGTGAGGCGCCGGGGCTGGGAGGGCGTTCCGGGAGGAGGCTCGCGCGGTGGCGGGGCCTCGACGGTGTCGGACACCGGCCCAGACTCGCACGCGCCGCCGACGAGCGCGCACGCGGTGCTGTCGCGGAGCCGGTACGGCGGCCCGGTCGCTGTCGGAACCGGGCAGCGCAGGGCGGACCGGAGCGGCTAGCCTTGAGCGTCGGTGCCCGCCGGGTGCCGTGCAGCACGACGACGGATGAGGTGGACCGTGCCGAGTGGCAAGGTGAAGTTCTTCGACGCCGAGAAGGGCTTCGGTTTCGTGGCCGGCGACGCCGGTGAGGGTGACGTCTTCGTCCCCGCATCGGCCCTGCCGGAGGGGGTGACCGGCCTCAAGGGCGGCCAGCGCATCGAGTTCAGCATCGCGGAGGGCCGCCGTGGCGCGCAGGCGATGGCCGTCCGGCTCCTCGACCCCGCGCCGTCGGTCTCGACCAACCGCAAGGTCCGCGACCGCAAGCCCGCGGACGAGATGGTCGTCATCGTCGAGGACGTCATCAAGCTCCTCGACGACGTCTCCGAGTCGCTGCGTCGCGGGCACTACCCCGACAAGGCGCACGGCGCCAAGCTCGCCCAGGTCCTGCGCGCCGTCGCCGGCGACCTCGAGGCCTGATGGCCGCCGCAACCGCCCTCCGCCCCGACGCCACGCTGCGCGGGGGTGCCGAGGCCGCCCGTGCGGCGGCTGCCGAGGTCGCCGGCCCCGACGCCGTCGGGGACCACCTCGGGATGGAGATGGTCGAGGAGCGCCTCGGCACGCACTACTTCGCCGCCGCGGTGGCCGCCTACCGCGGCTGGCGCTGGGCCGTCTCGGTGGCCCGGGTGCCGCGATCGAAGACCGTCACGGTCTGCGAGGTCGACCTCGTGCCGGGCGACGGCGCGCTGCTCTCCCCGGAGTGGGTGCCCTACGCCTCCCGGCTCGCCCCGGGCGACCTCGGCCCCGGCGACGTCACGCCGTTCGTCGAGGACGACCCGCTGCTCGAACCCGGCTTCGAGGCCACCGGCGACGAGGACGTCGACGCCGTGGCCCTCTGGGAGCTGGGCCTCGGCCGGCCGCGCGTGCTGTCCGCGGAGGGTCGCGACGCCGCCGCACAGCGCTGGTACGACGGCGAGCACGGGCCCGCCGCGCCGCTCGCCACCAAGGCGGCCGAGGCCTGCGCCACGTGCGGGTTCTTCCTCCCCATGGCCGGCGCGCTCCGGACGGTCTTCGGGGTCTGCGCCAACGCGTGGTCCCCCTCGGACGGCTCGGTCGTCAGCCTCGACCACGGCTGTGGTGCGCACTCCGAGGTCGACGTCGAGGCGCCTGCCCCCGAGAAGGTGTCCGCGCCGATCCTCGACGACGACGCGCTCGACGTCTCCTGAGCGGGGCGGCCGCGCGGTCGCCCGGCCTGGTCATGCGGCGCCGGCGTTGCCCCTGCCGCGCCGCACGTACCACCAGGCGAACACGCCCAGGGCGATGCCCGTGACGCAGGTCCACGGCCACCAGGACCGCTCGCCGGTGTGCAGAGCCGGAACGGCCAGCGTGACAAGGAGGGCGAGGGCCCACAGGCCGGTGCCGACGAGGGCGAGCGTCCGGGTGGGCACGGTGGGCGGCTCGACGGGCGCGGCGTCCCCGAGGGCCGGTGGCCGCGGCGGGGCAGGGCTGTCGTCGGTCACGCCGTCAGCCTATCCAGTGGGACCGTAACGCTCTGGAAACGCACGGCCCTCGGGGTCCCACTACCCTGCGGCTCATGGCGAAGACCACCACCCCGGCCCGTGACACGACCCGCGCCCCGGGCGGCGCGCTCGAGCGGTTCTTCCACATCTCCGAACGCGGCTCGACGGTCGGCCGCGAGGTACGTGGTGGGTTCGCGACGTTCTTCACGATGGCCTACATCGTCGTCCTCAACCCGCTCATCCTCGGGTTCGTCCAGGACGCCGACGGGAGGTTCCTCGGCGGTGGTGACGCACCGAACCTGCCGGCCATCGCGGCCGGTACGGCGCTCGTCGCCGGGGTCCTCACGATCCTCATGGGGGTCGTCGCGAACTACCCGCTCGCCCTGGCGACGGGCCTCGGTCTCAACGCTTTCGTCGCGTACGCCATCGCGAGCCGGATGACCTGGGCGGACGCGATGGGGCTCGTCGTCCTCGAGGGCGTCATCATCCTCGTGCTCGTCCTCACCGGCTTCCGGCAGGCCGTCTTCCACGCCGTCCCGGCCCAGCTCAAGGTGGCCATCTCGGTCGGGATCGGCCTGTTCATCGCGCTCATCGGCCTGGTCGACGCGGGGTTCGTGCGGAGGACGGGTACCGGCCCGGTACCGGTGGAGCTCGGCGTCGGCGGACAGCTGGCCGGGTGGCCCTCCCTCGTCTTCGCTCTCGGGCTGGTCCTCGTCGTCGCCCTCTGGGTGCGCCGGGTGAAGGGCGCCATCATCATCTCGATCCTCACGATGACGGTCGTCGCGTTCGTCGTCGAGGCCGTCGCCGAGGTCGGGCCCACCGTCACGGGCGTCGACGCCGACGGCGAGAACATCGTCAACCCGACCGGGTGGAACCTCAACGTGCCGGCCTGGCCGGACGAGATCGCGTCGGTGAGCTTCGGGACGCTCGGCGAGTTCAGCCTGCTCGGCTCCTTCTCGCGGGTCGGGGTCGTCGCCGCCGTGCTGCTCGTGTTCACGCTGATGCTCGCCGACTTCTTCGACACGATGGGGACGATGACGGCGATCGGCGCCGAGGCCGGCCTGCTCGACGAGGAGGGCAACCCGCCGAACACCCAGCGCATCCTCGTCGTGGACTCCGTGGCCGCGGCCGCCGGTGGCGCGGCGGGCGTCTCGTCGAACACGTCCTACATCGAGTCGGCGTCCGGCGTGGGCGAGGGGGCGCGCACCGGTCTGGCGTCGGTCGTCACCGGGCTGCTGTTCCTCGTGGCGGTCGTCTTCGCGCCGCTCGTGCAGGTCATCCCGAACGAGGCCGCCGTACCGGCGCTCGTGCTCGTCGGCTTCCTCATGATGCAGCAGGTCACCCAGATCTCCTGGGACGACCTCGAGATCGCCATCCCGGCCTTCCTCACGATCATCCTCATGCCCTTCACGTACTCGATCACCGTGGGCATCGGCGCCGGGTTCGTGGCCTTCGTGCTCATCAAGGTGGTGCGGGGCAAGGCCGGCCAGGTGCACCCGATGATGTGGGTCACGGCCGCGCTGTTCGTCGTGTACTTCTTCATCGAGCCGATCACCTCCGTCGCCTCCGGGGGCTGACCCCGCGCCTCGCCGCGAGTGGACGGCACGCGCCGGCCCCCAGACGGCGGGCGCACACCCCATGAGGGATGGGCGCGCATCCGGTGCCCCGGCGGCGGGCGCGCACCCCGTGAGCGATGGGCGCTCATGAGGCGTGCGGTGGGCGGGACGGAATAGTTAGCAGACGTAATGAGTTGTGCTAACGACCGACCGCCCACCGAAGCCTGGAGCCCCCATGTCCGCCTCCGCCCCGACGCTCACCCGCGCCCAGAAGGACCGCCTCACGAGCGACCTGCGCATGGCGTGCATGCGGATCTCGCGGCGGGCCCGGTTCGAGAGCACGGCCGACGTCGCGCCGCACCAGTTCTCCATCCTCGCCCGGCTCGAGGACGGCCCGAGCACTCCCAAGGAGCTCGCCGACATCGAGCGGGTGTCCGCACCGAGCATGACGCGCACGGTGGCTGGGCTCGTCGACCGAGGACTGGTCGACCGGGCCGACGACCCGCAGGACGGCCGGCAGGTCATCCTCTCGCTCACCGCGGACGGTCGCCGGGCGATCAAGGAGACCCGACGCCGCCGGGACCTCTGGCTCGCGACCCGGCTCGAGCACCTCACCGACGCCGAGCGTGCCCTCCTCGTCGAGGCCACCGCCCTGCTCGAACGGGTGGCCGCCGAATGAGCCCGACCTTCACATCGCTCGAGGTCCGCAACTACCGCCTGTGGTTCGTCGGCGGTCTCGTGTCGAACATCGGCACGTGGATGGGCCGGGTCGGCCAGGACTGGCTCGTCCTCACCGTGCTCACCGCGGGCTCGGCGACGGCGCTCGGCGTCGTCACCGGGTTGCAGTTCCTGCCCTTCCTCCTGCTCGCGCCGTGGGCCGGGCTCGTCGCCGACCGGTTCTCGCGCCGACGCATCCTCGTCGTCACCCAGAGCATGCTGGCCCTCACCAGCCTCGTGCTCGGCGTCCTCGCCGTCACCGGCGCCGCGCGGCTGTGGCACGTCTACGCCATCGCCCTGGTCCAAGGCGTGACGACCGCCATCGACAACCCGGCCCGACAGGCGTTCGTCTCCGAGATGGTGCCCGCCGACAAGCTGGCCAACGCCGTCGCGCTGAACTCGGCCTCGTTCAACACCGGGCGGCTCGTGGGGCCCGGGCTCGCCGGGCTCGTCATCCACTGGTGGGGCACCGGTGAGGCGCTGCTGCTCAACACCCTGACCTTCGTGTTCGTCCTCGGCGCGCTCGGGATGCTCACGGTCTCCGAGCTGCGCTCACCGTCCCGGGCCCGGGCGCGCGGCGGCATCCGCGAGGGGTTCGCCTACGTACGGCACCGCCGCGACATCCAGCTGGTCCTCGTGCTCGTCTTCGTGTTCGGCACGTTCGGGATGAACTTCCAGATCACGATGGCCCTCATGGCGACGCAGGTCTTCGACAAGGGGGCCGGCGAGTTCGGGCTGCTCGGCTCGGTCATGGCGGTGGGGTCGCTGTCGGCGGCGCTGCTGTCGGCCCGACGGAAGCAGCCCCGGCTGCGCGTGCTGCTCCTCTCGCTCGTCGGGTTCACGGTGTTCTCCGCGCTGTCCGCGGCGGCACCCACGTACTGGACGTTCGCCGCGTCCCTCGTCCCGGTCGGCCTGACCGCCCTCACGGCGCTGACCACGGCCAACGCGATGGTGCAGACTCGGGTCGCACCGGAGATGCGTGGCCGGGTCATGGCCCTCTACATGGCGATCTTCATGGGCGGCACACCCGTGGGGGCACCGATGGTCGGGTGGGTCGCCGAGCAGTTCGGGCCGCGCTGGACCATCGGGGTGGGGTCGGTCGCCGTCGGGCTGACGCTGGTCGCCGTGGCCGTCTGGCTCGGCCGTTCCGAGAACGTGCGGGTCAGCTACGAGTCCCAGCGGCGGCCGCGGGTCTCGGTGACGTCCGAGCCGGTCGTGCGCGACCGTCATGACGAGCACGTCCCGATGCCGGAGCCGGCCCGGTGACGCCGCTGTTCCGCCGCCGGATGACCCTCGGCGTCCTCGCGGTGCTCGTCGTCGTCGCCGTCGTGTACGCGCTCGTCGCCTGAGCGTCACCGTCCCCGACGCGCGGCGGCCCCCCCCCCCCCCGGGGGGCGGGGCGGGGCCCGGGGGGGGGGGGGGGGGGCCGCGGCGCCCCCCCCCCCGCGCGGGACCCCCCAAGAGCTTGCTCACGTCGTCGGGCTCGACGGCCGGGAAGCACGCGACCCGCAGCTGGTTGCGGCCGAGCTTGCGGTACGGCTCGACGTCGACGACGCCGTTGGCGCGCAACGTCTTCGCGACGGCCGAGGCGTCGACCGCGTCGTCGAAGTCGACCGTCGCGACGACCTGGCTGCGGTGGGCGGGGTCGCTGACGTACGGGCTCGTGTAGCCGGTCCGCTCGGCCCACGCGTAGAGGCGACCCGAGGAGTCCGAGGTGCGGGCGGTGGCCCAGTCGAGGCCGCCGTTGCCGTTGAGCCACTCGACCTGGGCCGCGAGCATGGCGAGGGTCGCGACGGCCGGGGTGTTGTACGTCTGGTCCTTGCGTGAGTTGTCGATCGCGGTCGGCAGGCTGAAGAAGTCGGGGACCCAGCGGCCGGTGCCGGCGATCTCCTCGACACGGGCGAGGGCCGCGGGGGAGAACAGGCCGATCCAGAGGCCGCCGTCCGATGCGAAGGACTTCTGCGGCGCGAAGTAGTAGACGTCCGCCTGGGAGACGTCGACGGGCAGGCCGCCGGCGCCGGACGTGGCGTCGATGAGCACGAGCGCGTCGTCGTCCGCACCGTCGACCCGCCGGACGTCGGTCATGACGCCGGTGGAGGTCTCGTTGTGGGCCCACGCGTAGACGTCGACGCCGGCCTCGGCCACCGGGTCGGGGCGGGTGCCCGGCTCGGAGGTGATGACGGTGGGCTCGCCGAGGAACGGCGCCTTCTTCGTGACGGACGCGAACTTGGACGAGAACTCGCCGAAGGACAGGTGCTGGGCGCGGCCGCGGACCAGACCGAACGCGGCGATGTCCCAGAACGCCGTGGACCCGCCGTTGCCGAGGACGACCTCGTAGCCGTCCGGCAGGTCGAAGAACGTGCCGAGGCCCTCGCGGACGGCCTTGACGAGGTTCTTCACCGGTGCCTGCCGGTGAGACGTCCCGAGCACCGTGCGGCCGATGGAGGAGAGCGCCTCGACCTGCGCCGGGCGGACCTTGGAGGGTCCGGACCCGAAGCGACCGTCGGCGGGCAGCAGGTCGGCGGGGATGGTGATGGGGGCGTCGCTCACGTGGGGTCTCCGTGGTCGGTCGGCCGCCGTGCGGTGCGCGCGGCGGTGGCGCGGAACGGTGGCGCCGGAGGCGGTCGGGCCGGCACCGTCGACGGCTCGACCGGGTTCCATCGTCACAGGTGCTGCCCGGATGCCGGACATCGGGTCCACCTGCTGGGCAGAGGCCATGGGGCGGGCGCCCGGGCAAACCTCGACGCGGCGGGGCGGGTGAGGTCGTCGCGGGGCGTGCGGGCGGGTCGGCGTTGCACCGTGGCGGGAGACGGAGGACCTGACGAAGGACGGAGTGTCGATGATCAGCGGTGAGGACGAGCAGTACCTCGAGGTCCGGGCGCGGGAGGCGGCGCTCCAGGAGATCCTCGACGACCTCGTCCGGACCCCACGGGACTGGACCGTCGACGGCGCGGCCGAGGAGCTGCGCGGACGGATCGAGGCCCGAGGCCTGCCGCCCCGGGCGCCGTCGTGGGTGACGGCGGCCGCCGAGGGGATCGGGCGCGGCGAGGCCTACGTCGTGTCGGCGGAGACCAAGCGCGAGGAGGACGTCCCGCCGCCCCCGCGCCACCTCGAGAACAAGGTCGTCGACTGACGACGGGTCCGTCCGGGGCCGCGGGCCACGACCGGGTCCGCCGCCGGGCCGGCGCCGTGAGACCGTCGAGGGTGGTGGGGCCGGCCGGCTCCGTCGGAGGGCGAGGTGGAGGGACAGCGCGATGACCCGGGTGCTGATCACGGGAGTCCGAGGCAAGACCGGGGTCCCGCTGGCCGGTCTGCTCACGGCACGCGGCGTCGAGGTGCGCGGGGGGAGCAGCACGCCGGAGCGCGTCGACCTCCCCGGTGTCGTACCCGTGAGCTTCTCCTGGGACGACCAGGAGGGCTGGGCGGGCGCCCTCCTGGGGGTCGACGCCGTCCAGGTCGTCCGGCCGGACCGCGCCGATGCCCCGGAGCTCGTCGGCGCTCTCGTCGACCGGGTGTCGCCGACCACGCGGGTCGTCCTGCTCTCGGAGCGGTCCGCCGACACCGAGGGTCCGGAGGGCTGGGCGATGCGGGCCGAGGCCGCCGTCACGCGGCACCCCGGCGACTGGTCGGTGCTGCGGCCGAGCTGGTTCATGCAGGTGCTCGGCGACCCCCGCTTCTTCCGGGACGTCGTGGTCGACGACCGCACGCTGCCCTTCCCCACCGGCGGCGCCGCCCTGGCGTGGATCGACGCGCGGGACATCGCGGCCGTCGCGGCGGCGGCATTGCTGGACGAGGGCCACGCGCGGGCGGTCCACGAGCTGACCGGCCCGGAGTCGCTCACGCTGGAGGAGACCGCAGCGGTCCTGTCGGCGGGCCTCGGCGGGTCGCCGGTGCAGCCGCGGGACGTGGGCGTCGACGCGGGGTTGGCGGGGCTCGACGGGTTCGAGCGCGAGTTGACGGCCCTCACCTACGACCGGGTGCGGGCCGGGGTCTTCGCTCCCGTCACGGACACGGTCGAGCGGGTCCTCGGACGTCCGGCCGGCACGCTGCGGACCTGGGTCGCCGACGCGGGGCCCGGTCTGCGCGACGCCTGAGGCCGGTGGGCCGACCGACCCTGGTCAGGCGGGGGTGCGATAGCCGGGCACGGCGGAGAGCGGGCGCTCGCCGGGGCCGACGTAGCGCGAGCTGGGCCGGATGAGCCGTCCGGTGCGCTTCTGCTCCAGGATGTGCGCCGACCACCCGGCCGTGCGCGCGCAGACGAACAGCGGCGTCATCATCTCGCCGGGCACGTCGGCGAAGTCGAGCAGCACCGCGGCCCAGAAGTCGACGTTGGTCTCCATCCGGCGCTCGGGGTACCGCTCGGCCAGCTGTGCGATGGCCGCCTTCTCGAGCTCGAGCGCCACCTCGTACCGGGGAGCGCCGAGCCGCCTGCACGTGTCGCGCAGCACGGCCGCCCGCGGGTCGTAGGCCCGGTACACGCGGTGCCCGAAGCCCATCAGCCGCTCCTTGCGGTCGAGGACGGACGTCACGTACCGCGACGCGTCACCCATCCGCTCGACGCCCTCGATCATGTGCTGCGCCCGGGACGGGGCCCCGCCGTGCAGCGGCCCGGACAGCGCCCCGATGGCGCCGGACAGGCAGGCCGCGACGTCCGCCCCGGTGGAGGCGATGACCCGCGCCGTGAAGGTCGAGGCGTTGACGCCGTGCTCGGCCGCCGAGATGAAGTAGGCGTCGATGGCCTCGACGTGCTTCGGGTCGGGCTCGCCGCGCCAGCGGATCATGAACCGCTCGGGGATCGTGCGCCCCTTGTCGACCTCGGACTGCGGCACCATCGGCTGCCCGACGCCGTGCGCCGACTGCCCGATGAACGACAGCGCCATGACCGACGCCCGAGCCAGGTTCTCGCGCGCCTCGGCGTCGTCGATGTCGAGCAACGGCTTGAACCCCCACAGCGGCGCGAGCTGCGCCACGGCCGACTGGACGTCGACCCGGATGTCCCCGGTGCGGACCGGGAGCGGGAAGGGCTCGGCCGGCGGCAGGCCGGGGTCGAGCTCTCCGTCGACGAGCAGACCCCAGACCTGGCCGAAGGAGACACGTCCGACGAGGTCCTTGATGTCGACGCCGCGGTACCGCAGCGCGCCGCCCTCCTTGTCGGGCTCGGCGATCTCGCTCTCGAAGGCGATGACCCCTTCGAGGCCCGGGGAGAAGGTCGGGTCGGACTGCGTCGTCATGCGGGGTGCCTCTCGCTCGTCGCCGATGTCGGGCGGGCCCCCATTGTGCATGCCGGGGTGTCCGGCCCGTCCGACTCAGCCCGCGTGGGGGTCGCGCACGGCCATGTCGGGGGTCCCGGGGTCGCGGATCTCGAACAGGTCGGTGGTCTCGATGAGCTTGCTCAGCTTGGCGTAGCCGTAGTTGCGCGCGTCGAACGAGGACTGGTTGGAGATGCGCTGGCCGACGGTGCCGATCTTGGCCCAGCCGGAGTCGTCGGAGGCGCTGTCGACCGCCCGGCGCAGCAGCGCGACGAGCTTGGCGTCCTGGCGTAGCTGCGAGCGCGACGCCCGTTCGGTGGGCGCCGGGTCGGTCGCGGCGGCGCTCCTCTCGGAGCCCTTGTCGGGGGTCGTGTCGGCACTCTTCTCGGCCGCCTTCGCGGTGCTCTTCCCGGCCGTCTGCGCCGCAGTCTTCCTCGTCGTCGACCGCGCCGTGCCGCCCCGCCCGCCGGAGGCCGAGCGCGAGCGGGCACCGTCCTCGTCGTCGTCGCCGCTCGGCGCCGAGAGGCGGTCGAGGACGAGGAAGCGGGTGCACGCGCTCTGGAACGGCGCCGGGGTCTTGGCGTCCCCGAACCCGTAGACCTGCACGCCGTGCTCCTTGAGGTGCATGACGAGCGGGGTGAAGTCGGCGTCGGAGGACACGATGGCGACGGCGTCCGGCTGCTGGGTGTGCAGGATCTCGACGGCGTCGACCGCCAGGGCCATGTCGCTGGCGTTCTTGCCGCGGGTGAGGTCGAACTGCTGCACCGGCCGGATGCCGTGCTCGTGGAGGATGTCGACCCATCCCTTGAGCCCGGGCTTCGTGAAGTTGCCGTACGCCCGGCGGATGGTGGTCTCGCCGATGGTCGACAGCTCGCCGAGCACGACGTCGATGCGGCGGGCGCGGGCGTTGTCGGCGTCGATGAGGAGAGCGATGCGGGCGGTGTCTGCCATCCCGCGAGGCTAGCGGCCGGGGCGCCCGCGGACCGCCCGCGGGTCGGCTCTGCCCACGGGGGATGATGCGAGCGTGCTGCGCTCGCTCCTCCCGGACCTCACCCCGATGCGGCGCAACCCCGACTACCGCCGACTGTGGACCGGCTTCACGCTGTCCAACGTCGGCTCGCAGATGGCCGTCGTCGCGATCGGCCTGCAGGTGTACGACCTCACCGGGTCGACGGCGTCGGTGGGGGTCGTCGGGCTGTTCGCGCTCGTCCCGCTCGTCGTCATGGGCCTCTACGGCGGGGCGCTGATGGACCACCACGATCGCCGGCTCGTCGGGCTCGTCGCATCCGTCGTGGCGTTCGCGACGAGCGTCGTCGCCGCCGCGCAGGCCTGGGCCGGCGTGCAGTCGGTGTGGCTGCTGTACGTCGTCGTCGCGGTGTGGAGCGGGGCGGCGGCGGTGTCCGGCCCGGCCCGGACGAGCATCTACCCGCGCATCCTCGAGCCCGAGCAGCTGCCCGCGGCCAACGCGCTGTCGGTGTTCGCGATGAACACCTCGCTCACCGCGGGTCCGCTGCTCTCCGGCGTGCTCGTCGACCTCGGCGGCTACCGGGCGGCGTACACGGTCGACGCCGTCCTCACCCTCGGTGCGCTGTACAGCCTCTGGCGGCTGCACCCGGTGCTGCCCGAGCCGGACGAGGACGGCGCGCCCCGCCGCCGAGGGGTGCGCTCGGTGCTCGACGGCTTCGCGTTCCTCGGGACGGCGCCCAACGTGCGGATGACGTTCATCGCGGACATCGCCGCCATGCTGCTCGCCCAGCCGCGGGTGCTGTTCCCCGCGGCCGGCGCGGTGGTCCTCGGCGGCGGCGCGACGACTGTCGGCGCCCTGTACGCGGCCGCGGCGGTCGGCGGCATCCTCGCGATGCTCCTCTCCGGCCGGCTCGGTGGCGTGCGCCGGCAGGGTCTGGCGATCCTCGTGAGCGTGGCGGGCTGGGGCGTCGGCATCGCGGGGTTCGGGGTGGCGCTGCTCGCCGCCGGCGGCGTCCTCGACCGGCGACACGCGTTCCTCGGCGCCCTGGCCGCGATGGCGTTCGCGGGCGCGGCCGACTCGGTGAGCGCGGTGTTCCGCACGACGATCCTGCAGTCGGCGGCACCGGACCGGATGCGCGGGCGGCTGCAGGGGGTGTTCATCGTCGTCGTCGCGGGTGGCCCCCGGCTGGGGGAGCTCGCCGGGGGCGGCGTCGCCGAGCGGCTGGGCGAGGGCTGGACGGCCGTCGCCGGTGGAGCGGCGTGCGTGGGCGCCGTCGTCGTGCTCGGGCTGTGGCAGCGCGGCTTCGTCCGCTACGACGCCCGCCACCCGACCCCGTGACACCCGCCTCTTCTCCGCGGTCCGCACGCCGGCGCCTCCGGGGCGCCCGGTCACGCGGGGGCCGGCGGCGGAGGTCGGGGCGCGGGGCGGCCTAGGGTGATGGCCATGGACCCGCGGCGCGTCGACTACACCGGTGAGGGCATCAGCGAGGACGAGCTGCTCGGGACGCCGTACGCGCAGGTAAAGGCCTGGGTCGACGACGCCGTTACGCGCGCCGACGCGCAGGACGACGTCCCCGAGCCCTACGCCATGGCGGTCGCGACCGTGGACGCCGACGGCCGGCCGAACGTGCGCACCGTCCTCATGCGGTTCTTCGACGAGCGGGGGCCGGGTTTCGTCACGGCGACGACCTCGACGAAGGGCCTGGAGCTCGGGGCGAACCCGTCCGTCGCGGCGGGGCTCACCTGGCCGGCGATGTTCCGCGCGGTCCGCTTCCGGGGCCGGGCGGTGCCCGTCGACGCCGCCGAGCTGCGCGCGTACTGGGCGTCCCGGCCGTGGGCCTCGCGGATCTCGGCCTGGGCGTCGCAGCAGTCGCAGCCCGCCGGGTCGCGGGCCGACCTCGAGGCCGCGTTCGAGCAGCGGGCCGCGCAGTTCCCGGACCACGGCTCGGACGATGACGTGCCGGTGCCGGACTTCTGGGGCGGGTACCGCGTCGTGTGCGACGAGGTCGAGCTCTGGGGCGGCCGGCGGGACCGGCTGCACGACCGCATCATCTACACCCGCACCGGGGAGGGCGACCTCGGAGACGCCGCGTCGTGGGCGGTCTCCCGTCGCCAGCCCTGACCGCGCCGCCACCACGACTTTCTCGCCTGGTGCCGGAACCTCGCGTCGCGCACCCCGAAGTTCGGGGTGCGAACCGCCACCTTCCGGCATGAGGCGAAAAAGGGTGGGACCAGGGGAGCGGGGGGGGCGGGGAGCAGGGAAGGTGCGGGGTGGTGGGTCAGGAGATGCGGTGCACCTTGTGCGGGGCGGCCTGGGCCCGCGGCTTGATGACGAGGAGGTCGACGTTGACGTGGGCCGGCCGGGTGGCCATCCACACGACGGCGTCGGCGACGTCCTCGGCGACGAGCGGGCCGGGCACGCCCTCGTACACCTTGTCGGCCTTCTCCTGGTCGCCGTCGAACCGGGTGAGCGAGAACTCCTCCGTGTGCACCATCCCGGGAGCGATCTCGGTGACCCGCACCGGCTCGTCGTAGAGCTCGAGCCGCAGCGTCTCGGTCATCACGTGCACACCGTGCTTGGCCACGGTGTAGCCGCCGCCACCCTCGTACGCGAGCAGCCCGGCGATCGACCCGACGTTGACGACCACACCCTCGCCGTCGGCGGCCCGTAGCGCCGGCAGCAGCGCCTTCGTCACCCGCAGGGTCCCGAGGACGTTCGTGTCGTACATCCGCTGCCAGAGGTCGAGGTCGGCCTCGGCCACCGGCTCCAGCCCGAGCGCGCCGCCCGCGTTGTTGACGAGGACGTGGACGGTCCCGCCCGCCACCTCCGCGAGCCGGGCGACGTCGGCGTCGACGGTGACGTCGCAGGTGACGGCGACGCCACCGACCTCGGCCGCGAGCGCCTCGACACGGTCGGCCCGCCGGGCCGCGCACACGACCCGGAAGCCCTCTGCGGCGAGCAGCCGGGCGGTGGCGGCACCGATGCCGCTGCTCGCGCCGGTGACGACCGCCGTGCGCGGTTCCGTGCTGCTCATGACGTCACCGGGGGTCGGAAGCTCGCGGGGTCGACGGCGATCCAGGTGGACTCGGCACGGCCCAGCATCTCGCCGTCGGCCGCGTGCAGCACCGACGCGGCACGGTGTCGCCGGCCGTCCCCGCCGCGCTTCCAGGCCGTGACGACGAGCTCCTCGCCGGGGCTCGGCACCCGCCAGACGCGGGCGGTCATCGTGCCGAGGACCATCGGGCGGCCCGCGACCCCCGCCGCCCAGCCGCCGGGGCAGTCGAGCGCCGCCCACGACACGGCACGGCTGACGTCCTCGGTGACGGTCCAGGTGGTGGCGTACCGGCCCGAGCCGTCGGCGAGCGGGCCCGGGCGCAGGTGCAGGCCGTCGCCCTGCGGGCGTGCGGTGCCGCACGCGAAGCACAGCGGGAACGGATGGTCCGCCGCGCCCTCGTAGCGCTCCTCGGCGGCCCGCGCCTCGTCGGGAGTGGCCGGGGCGGGCACCGGCTCGTCGAGCTCGGCGACCGGTGACCCCGTGGCGACGAGGACGTCGCCGTCGAGGAGGCGGAGCACCGGGGTGCCGCTCAGGACCTCGGGGTCGTCGGCGACGACCGCCATCGGGCGGTCGAGCGGGGGCGGCGAGCTCAGCCGGACGCTCACGGCGGGGGCGTCGATGGCGTTGCGGACGTGGGACGCCAGGGCCCCGCCGACCCAGCCGCCGTTCGCCGAGTCGGGCGGCCCGCAGTAGTGCCGGGGGACGGTCAGCTCCACGCGGCCAACCTAACCGAGGCCGCCGCCGGAGGACCATGGGTGGCGCGCTCGGGGTCCGGAAGGAGAGTATCTTGATGTCGAGATAGTCGGGAGGGGTATGGCGGAGGAGTTCTCGCTGCGGCGGGTCGCGGTCCCGGCCTTCGGGCCCACGGCGACGTGGTCGGTCGGTCTCGGCGCGGCCATGCCGGTCATCGCGCTGAGCGCCCGGGACCTCGGCGCGTCGGTCTCGCTCGCCGCTCTCTTCGCCGGCCTCGGCACGGTGGCCGAGCTCCTCTCGGCCGTCCCCGCCGGCGTGCTCGTCGACCGGTTGGGGGAGCGCCGGGCGCTCGTCCTCGCGGGCGTCGCGGACGCTGCGGCCTCGTTCGTGGCCATGCTCGCCCCGTCCCTGTGGGTGTTCGCCCTCGCGATGGTCCTCACCGGGCCGACGGGTGCGGTCTTCCTCCTCGCCCGGCAGTCCTACCTCACCGCCGCGGCGCCTGTGTCGATGCGTGCCCGGGCGATGTCGACGCTCGGCGGGGTCACCCGCATCGGGCTGTTCGTCGGCCCGTTCCTCGGCGCGCCCCTCGTGCACGCGGCGGGTCCCCAGGCCGCGTTCGGCATCGCGGTCGTCGGTGGCCTCGTCGCGGCGGCGGTCGCCTGGGCCTCACCGGACCTCGGCGCGCACGCGCGACCCGTGGGCGCGGCCCACGAGGTGGCCCGGGTGCCGGTGCTCGAGGTCGTCCGCCGGCACCGGGCGGTGCTGGCGACCGTCGGGCTCGGCGTCCTCGCGATCGGCCTGGCCCGGTCGTCCCGCGTCGTCGTCGTCCCGCTGTGGGCCGAGCACGTCGGGCTCACGGCCGCCCAGACCTCGCTCGTGTTCGGGGTCGCCGGCCTCGTCGAGGTCGTCCTCTTCTACCCGGCCGGCTCGCTCATGGACCGCCGTGGCCGGGTGTGGGTGGCGTTTCCCGTCACCGTCCTGCTGGGGCTCGGGCTGCTCGTCCTGCCACTCACCGGATCGCTCCTGGCCGTCGGGGCCGTGGCTGCCGTCATGTCGGTCGGCAACGGTCTCGGCTCGGGCATCGTCATGACGCTGGGGGCGGATGCCGCGCCGGATGTCGGCCGCGCCCCCTTCCTCGGCGTGTGGCGGCTGCTCTCCCTCGTCGGGCACAACGGTGCCTCGGTGGTGGTCGGGGGGCTGGCGGCGGTGGCCTCGATCGGGGCCGCCAGTGTCGCCGTGGGCGCGCTCGCGCTGGTCGGGGGCCTGTGGCTCCTGCGTTGGCTGCCGCGCTACGACCCGCGACGGGCGGCGCCGCCCGTCGGTGCGGCGGACTAGGCTGGCGGGGTGACGGACCTCATCGACACCACGGAGATGTACCTCCGGACCATCTTCGAACTCGAGGAAGAGGGCATCCCTCCGCTCCGGGCCCGTATCGCCGAGCGGTTGGGGCACTCCGGGCCCACCGTCTCCCAGACCGTCGCCCGGATGGAGCGCGACGGTCTGCTGAGCGTCGGGGGGGACCGCCACCTCGAGCTGAGCGAGGAGGGGCGTCTGCTGGCCACCCGCGTCATGCGCAAGCACCGCATCGCCGAGCGCCTGCTCGTCGACGTCATCGGTCTCGAGTGGGAGTACGTCCACGAGGAGGCCTGCCGGTGGGAGCACGTCATGTCCGACCGCGTCGAGCGCAAGATCCTCGAGATCCTGCCCAGCCATCTCGAGTCGCCGTACGGCAACCCGATCCCGGGCCTCGACGAGCTCGGTGAGGTCGGCGAGGTCGTCGACTTCCGGCTCGGGCTCAGCACCCTCGACAGCGTGGCCGCCGCGGACCCCGTGGAGGTCGTCGTGCGTCGGATCGGCGAACCGGTCCAGGTCGACCACGAGGCGCTCGGCCTGCTCACCGAGGCCGGCCTGCTCCCGGGGCAGCCCGCGCAGGTGCGTCGTGACGGGGACCGGGTCGTCGTGAGCCGCGACGGCGCGGACGAGGCCACCGGCGTCTCGCTGCCCCTCGACATCGCGACCCACGTCTTCGTGGCCCCCGTCTGACGGCCGTTCCTGAGAACACGCCCAGGCAACGCGTTACCGAAACGTGACGTGAGGGCCTCCGGTACCGTACGGTGACTCGCGAGTAGTACACCGCCCCGGAAGAGATCTGCCTGTGCGTTCCACCCGCCACACCGGTCGTCGCCGCGCGCCTGGCCGCGTACGCCGCCTGCCCGACGGCTTCCCGCGCCTCGGCGCCTCGTTCGCGATGAAGTCTGTCGCGAGCCTCGGTGTCGTCGGCGGCGCCGCCGTCGCCCTGACCATCCCGGCCGAGATCGCCGACGCCGGGACCGAGCCCGCGGCCGTCGCCGCCGACTCCCTGACCGCCGCGGCGCTCGTCGAGCGAGGCTCGTCCGAACGCGCCTCGCGGTCGGACTCCCGGGAGGTGCCCGCTCCCGCCGTCTCGGCTCCGGCCGGCGCGACGCCACGCCAGCCCGAGGCCGTCGGCGTCGGTGGCGTCAAGGCCGTCGCGAAACCGACGCCCAAGCCCACCCCCACCCCGAAGCCCGCGGCGGAGAGCTCGCCCTCCGGGTCGTCGAGCGCCTCGGTCACGGCCAAGTCCTGGTCCGGTTCGCTCACCGGCAGGTGCACGGGCATCGGGCTCATCCCCAACGCGCAGCGACTGTGCTCGGCCGTCGACTCCGCCTACGGGCCGCCGTCCATCGGCGGACGCCGGGCCTCCAACGACGAGCACGGCACGGGCCAGGCCATCGACTTCATGATCGGCAGTGCGGCCCAGGGGGACGCGATCGCCGCGTACGTCCAGGCGCACGTCGGTGAGTTCAACGTCAAGTACCTCATCTGGCAGCAGCGCTACTGGGCTCCCGGCGAGGGCTGGAAGATGATGGCCGACCGCGGCTCCGCGACCGCCAACCACTACGACCACGTCCACGTCACCTGCAACTTCTGACGTCGACCACGAGGCCCCGACCGGACACCTCCGGTCGGGGCCTCGTCGCATGTCGACGGCCAGCCGGGGCGACCGGTCCGGGTGACGAACCCTGAGAGATTCCTTCGTGACCGTTCTGTGACCAGGGGCCGTTCCGGTGCTACGTTCGTCACGGCTCGACCACGCATCGGTCGAGCACCCGTGGCGGACGCCGAGTCCTGTCAGTCGCCGCGGGCCCTCGTTGACAATCCGCTGGCAGGAGCGGGGGACCCAATTCCGGGGCCGTGTCCGCACGGTCCCTCGGGGTGAAGCCGGACGGCCCTCGGGCCGCACGGCCGGGCGACCTCAGCCCGAACCCGACAGCTGACCCCGCAGGCTCGAGAGGTGTGTTGTGTCCGATCGCATGTCCGTCGGGCGGCATCGCAGTGCCGACCCGTACAGCCCCGTCGCCGAGCTCTCGACCATCGTCCGTACCGCCGCAGGCGCCGGTGCCCGAGCGTCCGCCGTCCTGGCCGCCTCCGGCGGTCTCGCCGCCGCCGTCGCCGTCCCGGCCCACGGCCACCCCGCCCTGATGGGCGGGTCGTCCACGTCGTCGTCGGCCTCCTCGGCCCTCGTCGCCGCCACACCCGCCGCGTTCACCACGAGCGGTGCGGCACAGAAGCCGGCCGTCGTCGCCCCGGAGGTGGCCGCCCCCGTGGCGTCCGACCCCGTCGGCGTCGCCGGCATCAAGGCCGTCGCGAAGCCCAAACCCGAGCCGAAGCCGAAGGCCGAGACCGAGCAGGTCGTCCAGGAGGCCGTCCAGGAGCGTTCCCGCACCGCCGCGGCGAGCCGCTCGGTCACCCGCTCCGCCCCGGCCAAGGCCGTCCCGCAGTCCTCGAGCCAGGTCGTCAACATCGCCCGCGGACTGCTCGGCATCCCCTACTCCTACGGCGGGACGAGCCCCAGCACGGGCTTCGACTGCTCCGGCTTCACGTCGTACGTCTTCGGCAAGGCCGGCATCTCGCTGCCGCGCACGGCCTCGCAGCAGCAGGCGGCCGCCACGCCGGTCAGCGACCCGCAGCCCGGTGACCTCGTGTTCTTCGGCTCCCCGGCCTGGCACGTCGGCATCTACACCGGCAACGGGATGATGATCGACAGCCCGCGCGAGGGGAAGTCCACCTCGGAGCGGTCGCTGTTCAGCGGCGTCAGCGGGTACGGCCGCTTCTGACCTTCCCGGACGCCCCACCTCGACGGACCCCGGACGATCTCGTCCGGGGTCCGTCGGTGTCGTGTGTCGTCGGTATTCCCGTCCGGTCCGGTCCCGGACGTTCGGACGGGATGTCCCCACCGACCGGTCCGAACGACCCACTCGACGTGCGCGGCGACGGGCCCCTCGGAGACAATCGGGCGGCAAGCAGAGGCCCACTCATGTCCAGGATCACCGGCGTGCTCGTTCGCACCGTCCTCTTCGCCCTCGCGTTCGCCCTCGCGACCGCGGTGGGTCGAGCGACCGTCGTCCCCGAGAGCAACCTCGCCCTCTTCTGGCCCGCGGCAGGCATCGCCGCGCTCTGGGGCGTCGTGGCTCCGACCCGGCGCCAGGTCCTGGCCGTCGCGCTGGTCGTCGGTGTGATCTCGGGTGGGGGCAACGTCCTCACCGGGTTCCCGGTCCTCGCGGGGATCGTCCTCGGCGCGGCGAACGCCGTCATCGCCGTCGGCTGCCGCGGGGTCATGTCCTGGCTGCGCAGGTACACGGCCGCGGGCGTCGACCGGAACCGTCTGACCCGCCTGCGCGACGTCTACCGCTTCGTCGCCGCGACCGCTGCCTCGGTCATCCTGAGCACTCCCGTCGGGATGTTCGGCCTCGAGCTCGCCGGGACGGCGCCGAGGTGGGAGGACGCGCTGCTGTGGGTGGTCCGCAACGCGGCGGCCGTCGTCGTCATCGCCGGCCCCGGTCTCGCGGTGCGGGACACCCGCGGCCAGGTGACCCGGGCCCGGCTGCTCGAGAGCCTGCCGACGTTGCTCGTCACGCTCGCCACCCTGTGGTTCGTCTTCGGCCCGGGGCACACCCTGCCGCTCAGCTTCCTGCCCATCGCCCTCGTCCTGTGGTCCGCGTTGCGCCTGCCCCTGCCGCTCGCGGCCGCGCAGGGCCTCGTCGTCGCCGTGGGGACGTTCGCCCTCGTGCGTGGCGTGGACGGCGGGCCGTTCGGTGCGATCGGATCCGGCCCCGCCCTCGCGGTGACGTTGCAGGCCTACATGCTCGTCGTCGTCGCCCTCTCGCTCGTCATCGCGACGGTCCAGTGGGAGCGCGACCGGCTGCTGGACGAGGTCGCACAGGCCGCCCTCGACGCGAGCCACCAGGCGGACCACGACGCGCTCACCGGGCTGCCGAACCGGCGCCGTCTCGACGCCGCCCTGCAGCAGCACCGAGCCCGGACCGGGCCGGACGAGCCGGTCGGGGCCCTGCTCCTCGTCGACCTCGACAACTTCAAGGAGGTCAACGACACCCTCGGCCACGCGGCGGGGGACGAGCTCATCGTCACCGTCGCCGAGATCCTCCGCGGGTCACTACGCGAGAACGACCTCGTGGCGCGGCTCGGCGGCGACGAGTTCGCCGTCCTCCTGCCGGAGGCGGACCAGGCGGGAGCCCGGGTCGTCGCCCACGGCATCGTCGAGCGGATCCGGCACTGGAGCAGTGCGCAGGGCGGGGTCCGGCGACGGGTCACGGCGAGCATCGGGGTCGCGACCTTCGCCGCGGCAGCGCAGCGTGGGGTCGCGCCCCTCGTCCTCGCCGACATGCTCCTGTACGACGCGAAGGAGGCCGGCCGCGACCGGCTCGCGGTCCTCGGGGCCGACGGCGCCGACGAGCCGCGCACCGGGGCCCGGCTCGAGGTGGCAGCCCGGGTGGAGGAGGCCATCGCCCGCGACGTCCTCACCCTGCACCTCCAGCCGGTGCTCGACCTCCGCACCCTCCGGATCGTCGGGGCAGAGGCGCTGGTCCGGCTCACCGACGGCGGCACGCACGTCTCTGCCAGCGAGTTCGTCGACGCCGCGGAGCGGGCCGGGCTGGCCTCGCGGCTCGACTGCTGCGTGGTCCGGAAGGGGGTCGCGGTGCTCGCCGGTCTGCACGACCGGGACCCGGGGCTCTCGCTCGCACTGAACGTCTCGTCCCACTCGGTGGGGGACCCGGCACTGGAGGCGACCCTCACCGGCGCCCTCGAGGATCACGCCGTGGCCGCCGGACGCCTCGTCCTGGAGATCACCGAGACCGCCGCGGTCGCCGACCTCGCCTCGGTGCGGGCCTTCGGGGACATGGTCGGAGCCCTGGGCGCCCGCGTCGCCATCGACGACTTCGGGGCGGGCCACGGCTCCTTCCAGTACCTCAAGCACCTGCCGTTCGACATCGTCAAGATCGACGGTGGCTTCGTCGAGGGCTCGCCCCTGTCGAGCACCGACCAGGCCATCCTCCGCTCGGTCGTCGGCCTCGCGCGCGACCTCGGGGCCCGCACCGTGGCCGAGTTCGTCACCGACGACTCGGTGCTCGCCGTCGTGCAGGAGCTCGGCGTCGACCTCGCGCAGGGGTACCTGGTCGGCGAGCCGGTGCCGGTCGAGGAGTTCGTCACGCGGTACCTCCCGGGCGGTACGGGGCGGTGGACGACGGAGGGCCCGCAGCCGAGGGCGGTCTCGCGGACCGGGTCGCCGTGAGCAAGCGCAGGCACCTGGAGCGGGGGGTGGGTGTCGTCATCCTCGGGATGGCCGCGGGCGCCGGCGTGATGCTGTGGTTCGGACTGGCCCTGTCCGACCCGGCCACCCGGACCCCTCCCCAGGAGGGGGCGCTGTTCGGGGTATGGCGGGTGCTGTACGACACCCAGGCGCCGACGGTCCCGCTCATCCTCGTGGCCGTCGCGATCGCGGTGCTCCTCGCCCTCGGGGTGGCGACGATCGAGCGCCGGATCGCCACCCGGTACCGCCGGTCGGAGGACGTGGTGGGCACCCCGCTCGCTCCCAAGCCCGTCATGGCACGCACCGCCGGGGTCTACCACGGGCCGGTCACCGTCACGGTGCTCATCCCGGCGCACAACGAGGGCGACCGGATCGCGGCCACCCTGGACTCCCTCGCCGACCAGGAGGAGGGCCCGGACCGCGTGATCGTCGTCGCCGACAACTGCACCGACGACACCGAGGCCATCGCCCACGAGCACGGCGCGGAGGTCGTCCGCAGCGTCGGCAACAGCGACAAGAAGGCCGGGGCGCTCAACCAGGCCCTCGCCCGGCTGCTGCCGGACCTCCGCGAGAACGACTGCGTCATGGTCATGGACGCCGACACCGTCCTCGACCAGGGGTACCTGACCACGGTGCGCCGCAGGATGGCCGACGACCGCGCCCTGATGGCCATCGGAGGGCTCTTCTACGGCGAGGAGGGTGGCGGGGTCCTCGGACAGCTCCAGCGCAACGAGTACACCCGGTACAGTCGGGAGATCCGGCGCCGCCGGGGGCGGCTGTACGTCCTCACCGGCACGGCCTCGGTGTTCCGTTCGGCCGCTCTCCGCGAGGTCGCCGCGCAGCGCGGGCACGGTCTGCCGGGACGCACCGGGGACGTCTACGACACCGCGGCCCTCACCGAGGACAACGAGCTCACGCTGGCCCTGAAGTCGCTCGGGGCGCTCATGGTCTCCCCCCAGCAGTGCTCGGTCGTCACCGAGGTCATGCCCACCTTGAAGGCGCTGTGGGCGCAGCGGCTGAGGTGGCAGCGCGGAGCGCTCGAGAACCTCGGCGCCTACGGGGTGACGCCCCAGACCCTGCGGTACTGGGCGCAGCAGCTCGGCATCGGTTACGGGGTGGTCGCCCTGACGGCGTACTTCGTCCTCATCGTCACGATGGTCCTCGCCCTCGACGAGCCCGTCGTCTTCCCCTTCTGGGTCACGATCGGCGCCGTCTTCGTGGGCGAGCGGGTCGTCACCGCGTGGTCCGGCGGGTGGCGGGCGCGGCTGCTCGCGGTGCTGCTCCTGCCCGAGCTCCTGTACGCCTCGTTCCTCAACCTCGTGTACGTCCGCGGTGTCTACGACATCCTCACCGGGCGGCGTGCCCAGTGGCAGCACGTCGTCACCTCCGCCGACGGCCGGGTGTCCGTCCGGGACGGTGGGCGCGTATGAGCTCGTTGGTCCCCACCGGCCTCGTCTTCCCGGAGTCCGTGCTGGCCTCGGGCTGGTTCGCTGTCCTCGGCGTGTTCGTCGCGATCAACACCGTGATGTACGTGGCGCTCGCGGTCGGCAAGATGCTCCCCAAGGTCTACGTGCAGGACTGGACCCGGCGCCGGTACACCCGTTCCCAGACGCGGTCCATCCACCCGGACGCCGACGAGGCCCGTCGCCCCGACCGGCCTGGGGCGCCGCCCGCGGGGTCCTGAGGGAGACGTACCGCTCAGCGCGGACGGTCGCGGGCGTCCAGGGCGGCGCGGAACGCCGCGAGGAGGGTGTCCGAGAAGAGGACGAAGCGGACGAGCCCCGGTGTCCCCGTGCGGGTGACCTGCTCCACGACGGACGCCACCGCGACGACGGCGGCGTCCTCGGCGTCCCACCCGTAGGCTCCTGCACCGACCGCCGGAAGGGCGACGCTGCGCGCGCCGAGCTCGTCGGCCACCTGCAGGCTGCGGGTGAAGCACGAGGCGAGCAGGGCCGGGTCGGTCTGCCCCCGGTTCCGGTTGGGGCCGACGGTGTGGACGACCCACCGGCACGGCAGGCGACCGGCCCCGGTGGCGACGGCGTCGCCGACCGCCAGCCCGTCCCGGTGGCTCGTGTTCCGCAGCCGGCGGCACTCCTCGAGGAGCCGTGGGCCGGCCGCCGCGTGGATGGCGTCGTCGACCCCGCCGCCACCGAGCAGCGTCGAGTTGGCGGCGTTGACGATCGCGTCGACCCGTTCCGCGGTGATGTCCCCGCGGACGGCCTCGAGGACGGTCGGGGAGCTCACGGCCCGAGTCTGCCCGAGGTCGGGTGACCCGGGCACCCCGGGCCACCCGACCTCCGGAGGTCGGGGCTCAGCCCGCGTCCGCGAGCGCCTTGACCTCGTCGCGGGCCGCGACGACCTCCCCGTGCTGGCGCTGCACGAGCGCGCGGAAGCCGGCGCTGAGGTCCTCCTCGAGGGCCTTCTCGTACTCGGACACCGCGTGGTCCTCGCCCTTCGCGGCGGCACCCAGCACGCCGGACGCGTCGTCGCCCGTCAGGGCGTCCTTGACGGCCAGCCAGCCGCGGTGCAGGGCGCCACCGGCGGACCCGCTCTCGTCGACGTCGTCGCCGTAGTCGTGCCCCATGTCGACGATCTCGCGGGCGAACGTGGCGCGCTGGTCGGACAGGCGCTGCATCGTCGCGGCCCACTGCGGGTGGTCGCTGTCGCGCAGCTTCTCGGCGGCACTGGCGAACCCTGCACGGCCGTCCTTGAGCGTCTCCACGAGGTCCTTTGCGGCCTTCTCGTCGGCAGACATCGTTCTCCTTCTGTCGTCGGATGTGACCCCGACGTCCTACCCGGTGGGAGTGCCTCTCACGCACGCTCACCGTGGACGAGGTCGTCACCGAGCGGCGTCCGCCAGTAGAGGACCTCCCGACCGGACCGCCGCCTGACGACCAGACCGGTACCGCGGAGGACCGCGAGGTGGTTCCCGACGGAGCCGAGGGGGAGCCCGGTCCGTGCGGCGAGCTGGGTCGGCGACGTGGGGGCGACCAGGAGGCGCAGGAGCCCGGCGCGGTTGCCGCCGACGAGCCGGTCCAGCCCGGTGGTGACGTGCGCGGGCTCGACGATGCCGGTACCCGTGGCGGGGTAGGTGATCGCGAAGCGGTGGGCCGGCAGGTCCCAGAGCACGAGACCCCGGCCCTGCTGGACCGGGTGGAACGCGAGGGACGCCTCGGCGAGGTCCTTCGGCGGCACGTCGTGCGCCGTCGCGTCGCTCGCCGTGACGCTCACGACGATGGCAACGGTCCGGCGCTCCTTCGACGTGACGAACGAGGAACTCTCGGGGCCCACGGGTTCCGCGGAGTCAGGGCCATCCCGCCGGCTCAGGGGGCTATAGCGCCATGACTGCGCGGGATGGCCCTGACCCCGGAGAGTCACTCGCGGTCGGCGAGCATCGTCTCCATCAGGGTGATCTCCGTCGTCTGCGCCCGGTCGATCGCGTCGGCGAGCGTACGCACCTCGTCGGTCGTGGCGTCCGCCAGAGCGGCCTTCGCCATGTCGACCCCGCCCTCGTGGTGAGCGATCATGAGCCGCAGGAAGATCCGTTCCGCCGCCACCCCGCGAGCGGCACGTAGCTCGTCCAGCTGGGCATCCGTCGCCATTCCCGGCATCTCGTCGGCCTCACCGTGGGCGGCGTGCTCACCACCGACCCAGGCCATGGGTGCCCGGGGTCCGGTCTGGGGCAGGTCCCACTGGACGAGCCAGCCGTACATCTGGCCTGCCTGCTGCTGCTGGCTCGTGATGATGTCGAAGGCGAGCGTGCGCACCGCGGGGTCGTCGGTGCGGTCCCGGACGAGGAAGCCCATCTCGACGGCCTGCCGGTGATGGGTCTGCATGTCCCGCGCGAAGCCGGCGTCGACCCCGGTGTCAGGGACCGAGGAGCCGTCCGTCCCGCGCAGGACGAGGACTGCGCCCAGGGCACCGATGACGAGGGCCGCCACGGCGGTACCGACGAGCACGGCCGCCGACGGCCCGGCGCCGCGCCGGTCGCCGACGTGACCGTCGTTCTGCCACTCGTCCTGGGAGGAGGCCGCGGTGAGGCCGGGGTCCTCCGTCACGGGGCGGGCTCGTCCATCCCGGCGCCGTCGGTACTCGTGCCGTCGCTGCCGCCGGTGCAGGCCGCACCGGGCTCGGGGGTCTGCGGGCCCTGCCGGTACTCGCGGACGAACTCGGCGAGCCGGGGGTCGTCCACGCCCTCGAGCCGGAGCTGGTGGCCCCAGGCGGAGGCGACGACGGGCGAGGGCAGGTCCTCGTACGGCGAGACGACCATGTACTCGTCGGGCACGCTCTCGACGAGCTGCTCGACCTGGTCCGCCGGGAGGTCGGGGCGGTAGGTGACCCACACCGCGCCGTGCTCGAGGGCATGGACGGCCATCTCGTTGGGGACCGGCTCGTCGTAGACGCCGCAGTTGAGCCAGACGGGGTTGTGGTCCCCGCCCACCGGCGGGGACTGCTCGTAGGTCACCGGGGTGGTGACGTGGTTCGCGGTGACCTCGTAGGTCTGCACGGCGTCCAGGGTGGGGCGGTCGGCGACGTCGCGGGCGATGGTGACTCCCACGACCCCGACGATGGCGAGGATGACGACGGCGACGCCGCCGACCCACAACGCGCGCGCTCGGCGCTCCTTGGCGCGCTGCTGCTTCTTCAGCTCCTCGAGACGGGCTCGGGAGGGACGGGAGCTCGGGGCCACGGGGGACTCCTGGGTGGTCTCGGGTCGGGATCGTAGGTGTCAGCGAACCAGCGCTGCCGGGAGTTCCGGCGGTGTGCGGACCACGCCAGGGTACCCGGAGCCATATACCCCTATGGGGTACCTGCTGCCGGCCCGCCGAGGACCTCGGGGTCTCGACGGCGCCGGGGGCTACCGCATCGAGGGCTGAGCCTCTTCACCCGGGCCCGGCCTCGCCTACGCTGAGGCGGTGGTCCGGTCCATCGCAGCAGTGCAGACGCCGGGGCGCCGGCTGCGCTCGGAGGCCAAGCGGGCCGCCGTCCTGGACGCAGCCCGGGCGCTCTTCCTCGCCGTGGGGTACGACCGCACCACCGTCGACGACGTCGCGGCGTCGGCCGGAGTCTCCAAGCGCACGGTCTACGACCACTTCGGCGACAAGCGCACGATCTACCTGCGGGTCGTCGACCGCGTGGGTGAGGCCCTGTCGCTCGCCGTCCGCTCCGCCATCGACGAGGAGATCGTCACCGGTCGGCCGGTGCGGGAGGCGCTCGGCGCCTTCGCCCGGCGCATCGCGACCCAGACCCTCTCGTCCTCCGACTACGTCGCCTACCGGCGTCTCGTGGCGCAGCGCCCACCGGGCACCGTGCCCGCGGCGGTGGTCCGCGACGGTCCCGAGCGGATGCTCGAGACCCGCTTCGCCGAGCTCGCGGTCGCCGGCGAGCTCAGCGCGCCGGACCCGGGCGTGGCTGCCCGGCACTTCGTCGCCCTGACGATCGGCCTCGCCCGCGAGGGCATGGACGAGCACGGCGGCGCGGAGCCCGACCCTCGAGACGTCGTGGAGGTCGTCGACGCCGGGGTCGAGGCCTTCCTCCGGGCGTACGGCCCGCCGGGGTCGGCCGCGCCCTGAGCGGGCGGGGGGTGCCCCCGGCGGGCCGCGGTGGTCGCTCAGGCGACGTCTGCGGGCCGGAACGTCGAGAGGTGGCCGACGAGACCGAGCTCCTGGGAGGCGGGCACCCGAGCCGCGACGTAGCCGTCGGGACGGACCAGGACCAGCTCCTCCGGACGTGGTGCGTACCCGCGCCGGACCTCGCCGCGGGTGTCCCGGAGGGTGCCAGTCCCGTCCTCGGTGAAGCGCAGCACCCGCAGGTGCCCCTCCCCGGCCCCGTCGAGCAGCAGCGGCCCGGCGTGGTCGAAGACGAGCAAGGTCCAGTGTGACCCGCGGAGCAGGTCGAACATGCGCCCCTCGAAGAAGTGGCCGTGGTCGTCCACACCGACGATGCCCGAGGCGTCGGGGGCGCGGC
Source organism: Phycicoccus sp. CSK15P-2 (assembly GCF_016888005.1). Lineage (GTDB taxonomy): Bacteria > Actinomycetota > Actinomycetes > Actinomycetales > Dermatophilaceae > Phycicoccus. Next base: position 92,483 of record NZ_JAFDVE010000004.1, read on the forward strand.
TCCCCGCCGGGAGGACCGTGTTCGGCATGCTGCCGCGGTAGGTGAGCGTGCTGTCCGGGTAGGCCACCGGCAGGCCGGAGGTGAGGTCGTCCGACAGCGAGCCCAGCGTCGCCGAGAGCCGGCCTGCCCCGTCGGTGCCCGCCCGGCTGGTGAGGCTCATCTTCCCGGCACTGTCGTCGAGCACGGCGCGAGCGACCGGCGCACGCTCCTCGCTGTACGAGAGCAGAAGGCGAGGGTCCGCGCCGCGCAGCACGGTGGAGAGCTTCCACGCGAGGTTGTAGCCGTCCTGGATGCCGGTGTTCATGCCCTGCCCGCCGGCCGGCGGGTGGACGTGGGCGGCGTCCCCGGCGAAGAGGACCGGCCCCGCGCCGTAGGACTCCAGCATCCGCACGTTCGTGCGGTAGACGGAGAGCCAGGTCGCGTCGCTGAGCGTCACCGTGCCGGCTCCCGCCCGCTCGTCGAGCATCCGCTGGTAGTGCTCACGTGACGGCACGTCCGGCTCGGTCACGTCCTCGGGGATCGGCGCCTGGAACTGCCAGAGGTCCGTGCCGGGAAGCGGGGTCAGGCCGACCATGCCGTCCGGGTTCGGCCACACGTGCATCGCGCCACGGTCGAGGGTGCCCTCGGTGCGCACGTCGCCCAGGTACCAGCGCTCGGCCTCGTTCGTGCGCCCGGGGAGCTCGAGGCCGAGGAGCTCGCGGACGGTCGACCGGCCGCCGTCGCAGGCGACGACGTAGCGGGCCCGGATCCGGGTGGGGTGGCCGTCGACCCAGAGGTCGACGTCGACGCCGTCGGCGTCGACCCGCAGCCCGGTGACCTCGCTGCCGAGCTCGACCTCGACGCCGGAGAAGGCGAGCCGGTCACGCAGCGCGGCCTCGACGTCGAACTGCCCGATCCACAGCGGGTCGGGGTAGGGGACGCCGACCGGGTCGGTGACCCGGATGCTGATGCCGGGCCGTTCGGTGACCGACCCGTCGTCCTCGTGGACGTGCATCGGCAGGTCGACGACGCCCTGGGCCAGGACGTGGTCGGCGGCGTCCAGGTCGTCCAGCACCTCGAGGGCCCTGGGCTGGATCGTCTTGGCCTTCGAGGCGGTGTTGTACTCGGGCGTGCGGTCCACGACGCGGCACTGCACGCCGTCGCGCGCGAGGCCGCAGGCCAGCGTCAGCCCGGTGGGGCCGGCGCCGACCACGAGGACGTCGATCCGGTCGATGTGCCTGGTCATCTCATCTCCTGGGGGTCGGGTCGTCCGATGGCTCGGAGGACGGTCCTGCATGCGGGGTCGTGGAGGGTCCGGTGGAGCTGGTCCGTCCCGTCGCCCGCGGAGTCGGCAAGGGAGCTGCCAACCACAGAAAGCACACTAAAAAGTGTGCTTTCGGGTGGGCTGCAGATCGGCTGGGCTTCTGCTGGGGACCAGCGGCCGGTGTGACGCCCCGGGGTGCAGCGGCCGGGCGTTGTGCCCTCAGCCGGGTTCCTCGACGGGGCGCTGTTCGACGGCGTGCTCCTCGACCGACCGCGAGCCGGTGAGCGTGTGCGCTCCCCAGGCGGCCAGGAGGCCGACGAGGACGGCCAGGACCACGAACGTGACCCGCTCGCCGGAGGTCCCGGCACCGCCGGGCGGCTGAGGCGACGAGCGGCCGTCGTTCCCCAGCGAACCTGCAGGAACGCTCCAGCCGACAAGAAACCACACCTCATAGTGTGGTTTCTTTCGGAAGGAGCCCACCATGACCAACACGGCCACCCAGGCCTCGCCCCGCCCCCTCGCGCCGCACCCCGGTTCGGGGAGCGGCCATGTCAACGACATCCGGGCCCGAGGGCTGACGAAGCGCTACGGCCGCAGGACCGTGGTCGACGACCTGTCCTTCCGGGCCCGACCCGGCGTCGTCACGGGGTTCCTCGGCCCCAACGGCGCGGGCAAGAGCACGACCCTGCGGATGCTGCTCGGCCTGGCCGCCCCCTCCGCGGGCGACATCCTCGTCGGCGGCACCACGGTCGGCCGGCTCGCCGACCCGGCCCGCACCATCGGCGCCCTCCTCGACGCCCGCGCCCTGCACCCGCGGCGTACCGCCGCCGACCACCTCCTCGCGTTCGCCGCCGCGGCCGGGCTCGGCCGCGCTCGGGTCGACGAGGTCCTGGGCCTCGTCGGTCTCGACGCCATGGGAGGTCGCCGGGCCGGGGAGCTCTCCCTCGGCATGCAGCAGCGGCTCGGGATCGCCACGGCGCTCCTGGGCGATCCCGGCGTCCTCGTCCTCGACGAGCCTCTCAACGGTCTGGACCCCGACGGCATCCGCTGGCTGCGCACCCTGATGCGCGGTCTCGCCGCCGAGGGGCGCACCGTCCTGTTCTCCAGCCACCTGATGTCCGAGATGGAGCTCACCGCGCACGACCTCGTGGTCATCGGGCGGGGCCGGCTCATCGCAGAGTCGCCGCTCGAGGAGCTCATCCGCACGCACACCCACCCACAGGTCGTCGTCCGGACCCCCGACCCGGCGGACCTCGCCCGGGCCCTGGAGCGCGCGGGCCTACGGTACGAGCGGCCCTCCGACGGAGGATTCCTCCTCGCCGGCCTCGACACCTCGACGGTCGGGCGGGTCGCCGCCGCCGAGGGCATCCCGCTCGACGAGCTCGCCGCGGTCCGGGAGTCCCTCGAGGACGTCTTCCTCCGGCTGACCGACGACGCGGCCGACCACGAGGGCGGCCGGCGATGAACGCCGTCCGGTTCGAGTGGGTCAAGCTCCGCAGCCTGCGCAGCTCGTGGCTGACGGTCGCGGCCACCGTCCTCTCCGCGGCGGCGCTGGGCGTCCTCGGCATCTCCGACGTGCTCGGCTCCTCGCCCGCCGAGCTGCCTGCGGACTGGGACCCCACGGCGGTCGGCTTCAAGGGGTTCCTGTTCGCCCAGCTGCTCATCGGCATGCTGGGCGCCCTCACCATCGCGCCCGAGTACGCCAGCGGCGTCATCGCGGGCAGTCTCGTCGTCGTCCCGTCCCGGACCCGCCTGCTGGCCGCGAAGGCCGTCGTGGTGGGCTGCGTGGCGGCCGCCACGGCACTGGCCACCACGCTGGTCAGCTTCGGCGTGGTCCAGGCCCTCCTCGCCGCCGACGGTCTCCCGGCCGCCTCGCTCGGCGACCCAGGTGTCCTGCGAGCGCTCGCCGGCGGCACCTTCTACCTCACGGCGGTCGGCCTCGGAGGTCTCGCCGTCGGGGTCGTGGCCCGGTCGGCAACGACGAGCCTGGCTGCACTCGTCGGCGCCCTCCTGCTCTTTCCCGCCCTGGCACCCGGCATCGTCGGCGAGTCGCTCGCGCCGTACTGGCCGGTCACCGCGGCGCAGTCGGCCTATGCCACCGTGCAGGTCGCGGGTACAGCCACTGCGACGGTCGGCGTGCTCCTGCTCACCTGGCAGGTGGTCGGCCTGAGCCTGGCCGGGTACATCGCCTTCCGGCGGCGCGACGTCCACGAGGCGTGAGACGGCTCCACCGGCCGGTGCGGCGGGTGGCCGAGCGACGTGACACGGCGGTGCGAGCCCGGACGGACGATACGGCGGGCGTGCACCCCGGTGTCACCCGGCGTTGTCCGCGCGGGACGACGCCGAGGGCCCTCCGGTGGGCTCGGCGCGGACGAGGTGCATCACCGACTCCTCGAGCACGGCCCGGTCCTTGGCCGAGACACCCGAGTCCGTGATGAGGGTGTCGACCTCGGACAGGCCCATGAAGGTGGACAGCCCGATGATGCCCACCTTCGTGTGGTCCGCGAGCACGCACACCGTGCGTGCCGACCGCACGAGGGCGCGGTTCGTCTCGGCCTCGACCAGGTTGGGTGTCGTGAGGCCCGCCCACCGGTCGATGCCGTGGGCGCCGAGGAAGAGCCGGTCGACGTGCAGCCCGCCCAGGGCCGTGACGGCGACCGGGCCCACGAGCGCGTCGGACGGCGTGCGGACCCCGCCCGTCAGCACGACGACGTGACCCGCCGCGGCGGACTCGTGGAGCAGCTGCGCGACGGGCACCGAGTTCGTGACGACGGTCAGCTGCGGGACCGCACGCAGGACGCGGGCCAGCTCGTAGGTCGTCGTGCCCGCGGAGATGCCGATGGTGGCGCCCGGCTGCACGAGCCTGGCGGCCTCTGCGGCGACGGCCTGCTTCTCGGCCGTCATCAGGGTCGACTTCACCGAGAAGCCCGGCTCGTCCGCTGCGCGTGGGGCGGCCGCGACCGCTCCGCCGTGCACCCGCTCGAGAAGCCCTTCGCCGTCGAGGCGCTCGATGTCCCGCCGGACCGTCATGTCCGACACCCCAAGCCGTTCGACGAGCTCGGAGACCCGGGCGGCGCCGTGCTCCTCGACGATCGCGACGATGGCGGCGCGGCGCTGGCTCGCGAGCATCATCCCTCCCGGACGACGGCTGCGGAGCGGGCCGGGACGGTGGCCACCGGCCCGATGTCGGTGCGCGAGACGAGGTCGTGCCCGCTCACGGCCACCTCGCAGTCCGCGTCGGTGTGGTTGAGGACGAACAGCCACGAGCCGGTGGCGGAACGCCGCCGGGTCACCTCGACCCCGGGTGGGACCTCGGCCGCGGGAGCGACCCCGGCCTCGACGAGGACCCGGTCCAGCAGGGCCCCGAGGGTGGCGTCGTCGGGCAGGGTGCCGAGGTACCACGCGGCGCCCGAGCCCACCGGCCGTCGCGTCACGGCCGGATGCGACGCGAGGGGCCCCGAGGTGTAGGAGTGCAGGACCTCGACGTCGTCCTCCACGCGGGCGTGCTCGGACCAGATGCGCCCGGACCCGGCGTCGTCCAGGGCCACCTCCTCGCCGGCGCGGAGCGGGAAGAGCTCCGGCCGTGTCCTCGGCGAGGCCGGGCTGCCGCTGCCGGTGCTCGCACCGGCACAGGGGCTCCTCCTGCACCTCGAGGCCGTACCAGCCCGCTGAACGGACCGCGACGGGCCTCCGGAGAACCCCTGTGTCGCTCGTCCGAGCGACACAGCTGCCTGGACGCGCAGTGGGTCGCGTGCACCGCGGTCTCGGTCACCGTCGTCGTCCCGGGTCCGAGATGGTCGGTGGTGGTCCGACGTGCGGTCGTCACCGCAGGGCGACGTCGGGCGTCACGGTTGTCCGGGGTCGACGGCACGCATCACCACGAGGACCAGGCCGAGTGCCAGCGGGGCCCAGAAGGCGGCCAGAACGCCACGCTGGAGCTGCCGTCGTGCTGCGGTCCGGGCTTCCCTGGCGGGCAGGGGCGCAGCGGCCGGTGCCGGTGCCGGTCGGGGGGTGACCGGGATCCGTGCCCGGACGGCGAAGCCGCCGGTGACGGGGGTCGCGGTCATCGTGCCGCCTGCGAGCCGTACGCGTTCGTCGATGCCGATGAGCCCGTGACCCATGCTGCCGAGGGCTCGGGTCGGCGGGGCCTTCCTCGGTGGGACGCCGTTGACGACCGTCACGGTGAGGTGACCCCGGGTCTCGTCGAGCCGCTGCGTGACAGTCACCGGGGCTCCGGGCGCGTGACGCGCGGCGTTCGTCAAGGCCTCCTGCACGACGCGGTAGGCCGCTCGCCGGCCGGCTTCCGGAACGGCGACCGGCGGGCGGGACGGCGCGTCGTCGAGCACGACCGGCATCCCCGACTCCGCGGCGCGGCGGACCAGCGCTGCGACGGAGTCGTCGGCCGGGAGGACGGACGGCTGTCCGTCGTCCTCGCGGAGCACGCCGACGATGTCCCGCATCCGTTCGGTGGCCGCGGCAGCGGCCCGGCGTAGCTCCCCGGCGGACCGGTGGCCTCGCGCTCCGACGTCCGAGGAGACCTCCAGAGCAGCGGCGCGCACCGCGATGAGGCTGAGCTCGTGCCCGAGCGAGTCGTGCATGTCGGCGGCGATGCGCGCGCGTTCCCGTAGCCGGACCTGCTCGGCGACGACCTCGCGTTCGTGGTCGAGCCGTTCTGCCAGCTCCCATCCGCTCCGGAGCAGCTCTGCGTACTGGCGCACGTACTGCCCCGCCGTCCACGGGAGCGCTGCCTGCAACAGCAGCGAACCCGCCAGCTCGAGCCAGCCCTCGACCGAGCCGCCGCCCACGGCGACCGCGTGGAGCAGGGCGACCAGGACGAGAAAGCCGGCGAGCTGCACCGCGGCCCGTGAACCCGTGGTGCGACGACCCAGCAGGAACGCGAACACCGGCTCGGCCAGGAGGAGCTCCTCGCTGTAGAGCTGCCCGGTCAGGACCAGCGCGTAGGCCGCAGGCAGCAGGGCGGCCGCCAGGGGCGCGCGGCGTGCCAACGGCACCGCGGCGGCGAGGAGCACCAGCGCGCCGACCCGGAACGTGCCCGCCGAGACGGCCGAGTCCTCGGGGAGCGGTTCGGACGCGAGCACCACCGGGAGGGCGACGGTCACCCACACCGCGAGGTCGACCGCGGGTGCCCGCCTCATCAGGCCGCGGAGACGTTCCACGATGGCTACGCTACGCATCATCGAGCCGCGGAACACCGACGAAGGTCAGTACCGGGTCGTGACGATCGTCGGCTGAGGAGGGCGTGCGTCCTCCGTAGCGTCCTCGTCCGTGATCCGACTGGTCGACCTCACCAAACGCTACGGCGACAAGACTGCCGTCGACCGCCTGAGCCTCGAGCTCGAGCCCGGTACCGTCACGGCGTTCCTCGGCCCCAACGGTGCCGGGAAGTCCACGACGATGCGGATGGTTCTCGGGCTCGACGCGCCGACCTCCGGGACGGCCCACGTGGCCGGTCGCCCCTATGTCGAGCTCGAGCAGCCGTTGCGCACCGTCGGCGCGTTGCTCGATGCCCGAGCCGTCCATCCGGCGCGCTCGGGACGTGACCACCTGAGAGCCATGGCGCTGTCCCAGCGCATCCCGGTCGCCCGGGTCGATGAGGTGCTCGCCCTGACCGGCATGACCGAGGCCGCTCGGCGTCGGGCCGGGACGTACTCGCTGGGGATGGGTCAGCGGCTCGGGATTGCCGGTGCGCTCCTGGGGGATCCCGAGGTCGTGATGCTCGACGAGCCCGTCAACGGGCTCGACCCCGACGGCGTGCGCTGGATCCGGGGGCTGCTGCGCTCGCTGGCGGCCGAGGGGCGGACGGTCTTCATCTGCTCGCACCTGATGTCCGAGGTGCAGCAGACCGCAGACCGGCTGGTCGTGGTCGGCAGGGGTCGGCTCGTCGCGGACGAGCCGATGTCGGCCCTGCTCGCGGGCCGGGGGACCCGTGTGCGCGGCCCCGACCTGCGGCAGCTCACCGGGGCCTTCGCGGATGCGACCTGGTCCGGTGCCGAGGAGCTGTCGATCCCCGGCGTCACACCCGAGCGGGTGGGTGCCGTCGCTCACGAGCTCGGTGTGCTCCTGCACGAGCTGACCGCGATCGAACCGACTCTGGAGGAGTCCTACATGCGCCTGACCGCTGACAGCGTCGAGTACGGAGCAGAAGCATGAAGGCTCCGACCGCTGCGACCGGCCCGCCGCCGGCGGCGACCACGATGTCGACGGCCGCCGCCGAGCTGCTCAAGGTCCGGACGCTGCGGTCCACCTGGTGGTTCTGCGGCGGCTCGGCGGCGTTGCTGGTCCTCGTGGCGTTGCTCGAGACGGACGACGGCGATCCCGGCACCGTGCAGTCCGTCGTGGTGGTGACCGGTGGTGTCCTGTACTTCGTCCAGTACGTGCTCGCGGCCTTCGCCATGCTGATGATGACCGCGGAGTTCGCCTCGCGCAGCATCACCGTGTCGGTCGTCTGTACGCCGGTGCGGTCCCGGGTCGTGGTGGCCAAGGCGCTGGTCGCGGCCGGAACGGTTTCCGGGCTCGGGTTGGCCGTCGTGACGGTGGCGGTGCTCGTCGCGGCCGCGCGCTTCGGAGAGCTCGGCGATCTGGGGGTCTCGCAGCTGCGCGACGTCGCGGCGTTGGCCGCCTACCTCGGAGCCGTCGCCGTGGTCGCGTCGGGGATCGGGGGCGTCCTGCGCCGTACGGCCGGGGGAATGGCGGTCCTGGTGCTCCTGCTCCTCGTGGTACCCGAGCTCCTCCAGCTGGGCGCGGAACGTCTCACCGGGTCGGCCCTGGGGGAGGTCTTGGCCGCGGTGGGGGACCACACACCGGCACCGGCCGGGTACCGGTTCCTCGCGGGCGAATGGGCCGACGGCCTCGTGCTCGTCGGCTGGGCGGCCGCCGCCGTCGTCGCGAGCATCGTCGTCCTGGGCCGCCGCGACGTGTGACCCGGGCCGCGGGACGGGTCAGTGCTCCTCGGCCGTGTCCTCGGGGACGAGTCCCGCCTCGTGGGCGAGCACCGCCGCCTGGACTCGGTTGCTCACACCGAGCCGGCCCATCAACGAGCTGACGTAGGCCTTCACCGTGCCCTCGACGAGATGGAGCCGTCGCCCGATCTGGGCGTTGGACAGACCCGCGCCCACCAGTGCCAGCACGTCACGCTCCCGGGGCGTGAGCGCCTCGAGGCGCTCCCGTGACGCGATCTGGCGGGACCAGCGGCTGCCGCGCACCTCTTGGATGACGCGGTGAGCCACGGTCGGCGAGAGGTACGACGCGCCCTCGTGTGCGGTGCGCACGGCAGCCATCAGCTCGTACGGGTCCCCGGACTTGAGGAGAAAACCACTCACGCCGCTCTCGAGGGCCCGCGCGACGTACTCGTCCTCCGAGAACGTCGTCAGCATCACCACCGCCGTCTCGGGGAGGACGCGTCGCAGCTCCTCCGCAGCCGACAGCCCGTCGAGGACCGGCATCCGGATGTCGAGCAGCACGACGTCCGGCCGGTGCGCTCGGGCGACCGTCACCGCCTCCCGCCCGTCGGCCGCCTCGGCCACCACGTCGATGTCCGGGGCCGAGGCGAGGATGGCCTGTACACCGGCCCGGATCATCGCCTCGTCATCGGCCAGCACGACGCGGATCACCTGGCCGACGATACCCAGGCCCCACCTGCCGGCGGGCGCGCGAGGGTGGCGGGCACCCGCACCAGCGACGACCCATGACTCCCCGCACGGTGCCGCGCACCCCGTCTCCCCGTCTCCTGGTCGTCACCGGCACGTCATGTCCGGTCCCGTTCCGCGTCATCGGGCTGCCGTGGGATGAGGGGGTGGCTTCCGCTGGACGTGCCCCGGCCGGGCGACGTGACGACATCGAGGGCCTCCGTGCGCTCGCGGTGCTGCTCGTCGTCACCTACCACGTGTGGCTGGGGCGGGTCTCCGGCGGTGTGGACGTGTTCCTCTTCCTCTCCGCGTTCTTCCTCACCGGCGGCCTGGTCCGCCGGCTGGAGCGAGAGGAACGCGTGGACCTGCGTCGGTACTGGCTCCGGATCTTCCAGCGGCTGCTGCCGGCGGCGGCCGTGGTCGTGGCCGCCACCGTGGTCGCCGTGTGGCTCCTGCTGCCGGCGACCCGGTGGCGCGCGGTGCTCGTCGACGCGGCCGGGTCCACGGCGTACGTCGAGAACTGGGTGCTCGCCCAGCGCGCGGTCGACTACTACGCGGCCGACAAGGGCGCGGCGAGCCCGCTCCAGCACATGTGGTCGCTGTCGGTCCAGGGGCAGGTGTTCCTCCTCTGGCCGGTCCTGCTCGTCCTTCTCGCGGTCCTCGCCCGGCGGACCCGGGTCCCCGTCCGGGCCGCGGTGGGTGCCGGGCTCGGAGCCGTCGCCGCCGCGTCGTTCTGGTACGCGGTGGCGACCGTCGGGACCCGCCAGTCGTTCGCCTACTTCGACACCGGGGCCCGGCTGTGGGAGTTCGCCCTCGGTGGTCTGCTCGCACTCGTCGTCACGCGGGTCCGGGTGTCCGCGGTCGTGGCGGTGCCGCTGGGGTGGGCCGGCGTCGCCGGGCTGCTGTCCTGCGGCCTCCTGCTCGACGTGACGCGCTCCTTCCCGGGTCTGCCCGCCCTGTGGCCGCTGGCCGCGGCGGCCGCCGTCGTGCTCACCGGCACGGCCCCGTCGCGCTGGGGGGTGGGGCGCGTCCTGTCCGCCGCGCGCTCGATGCCGTCGGGGTGCCCGACCCACGCCTCTTCGTCCGCGGCGACGAGGTGGAGGTGCACCGGCGCGTCTCGTGCGCAGCGGGCTCGGGTACGGGACATGCCTCGACGCCGGCTACCTCCATCCCTCCGGCATGGCGGACGTGCGGCGGGTCCTCGGAGGCCGCGTGCCGGTCTACGTCCCCGCCGACCCCGAGCGCGCCGCCATCACGTACCGCAACCTCGGGTACCTGACGAGCCGCCCCGGACTGCGCTGGCGGCGGCTGCCGGACGAGGCCCGCTACGCCTGGTTCCACCTGGTCGAGGCCCGCGACTACGAGGGATGGCGGGCGTGGCGCCGGCTCAGCCGCGCTGGCCGGCGCGAGCGGTTCGTCGCGAGCTGAGCGGCGCCGGACGGGGTTCGGAGGCTGGTGGGACGGGCTGCGCGTCGAAAGGTCGTCGCCGTCCGGATGGTCCCGTCGGCCCCGTCCCAGCCCGCGCCGGCGCGCGTTCGGGTTCGGTGCCCCCGCCGGCGCTCTCACTCCGTTCGAGCGCCTGTTACCTCTGCCGAGGCCCCGCCCCCGGCAGGACCCGCAGTACGAGCCGGTTCGTTCCTCACCGCCCGGTATTGCTCCCGTCATCCGCCCGGGGGCACTCACTCGCGCTCGCGAGCTCGCGCGAGTGAGTGCCCCCGGCAGGATTCGAACCTGCGACACCTTCTTTAGGAGAGAAGTGCTCTTCCCCTGAGCTACGAGGGCGGGAAAGACCGCGGACCAGCCTACGGGACGACGACCTCCGCGCCCGACCGCCGGGAAGCGCCCTGCCCGGCCGGTAGGTTGGCGGGATGCGCCTGCCCTCCGTACCCGGTCCACGCGACGTGGTCGACGCCGTGTCGCGCACCGGCGACGTCGTCGACTCCCTGCTCGACGCCGTTCCGCGCATGGTCGGGCTGCTCGGGGAGGCCGAACAGCTCGTCAAGGACGCCCGCTCCCTGGTGCGCCGCATCGAGCGCACCCGCGCCGAGGCCGACGCCGTCATCGAGCACACCGACGTCACGGTCGCGGCCGCCGAGGATCTGCTCCTGCGCGTCACGGCCACCGTCGAGGCCGCCGACGGCGTGCTCGCCCGGACCGCCGTGGCGGTCGACGCCGGCGACGCCGTGCTCGCCCGCACCGCCGCCACCGTCGGCGAGGCCGAGGTCGTGCTGCGCCGCACCGCCGCCACGGTCGACACGGCGGCCCCGGTGCTCACCCGGGTCAGCGAGCTCACCGACGGCCTCGCCCCGTCGCTCGCCGCGCTCCAGCCGACCATCGAGCGGCTCGCCGAGACCACCGAGCCGCACGAGGTCGACGCGCTCGTGTCCCTCGTCGACACCCTGCCGACCCTCGCCGAGCGCCTGCAGAACGACGTGCTGCCGGTGCTCACCACGCTCGACTCCGTCGCGCCCGACATCCACGACCTGCTCGACGTCAGCCGCGAGCTCAACCTCATGATCGCCAAGCTCCCCGGCATGGGCATCATCAAGCGACGCGTCGACGAGCAGCAGGCCGAGGAGGGCTGAGCGGCCCGGTCACGACCCCCGCTGCCACGGGTGGGACGCCGGCCCGGCCGGTCCGACGCCGTCGGCATACTGCTCACGTGACGACCGGACCCGCCCCGCACCCGGCGGCGGCCGAGCGCGAGCGCACCCAGGGGCGTGTCGTCGGGAGCCTCGTGGCCTCCCAGGTGCTCGGGGGAGTGGGCGTCGGCGCCGGGGCCACCGTCGGCGCGCTTCTCGCCGAGCAGGTCTCCGGGTCGGCCCGCTACGCCGGCCTCGGTGGGACGTTCCAGGTCCTCGGTGCGGCGCTCGTCGCGGTGCCGATGGCCCGGCTCATGGCGGCGCGCGGACGTCGCCCGGGGCTCGCCCTCGGCTACGGTCTCGCCGCCGTCGGGGCCGTCGGTCTCGTCACCGCCGGTGCCATCGGCAGCTTCACGCTCCTGCTCGTGTCGAGCGTGCTCTTCGGCGGCGCGGTCGCGTCCAACAGCCAGAGCCGGTTCGCGGCCGTCGACCTCGCCACCCCCGAGCGTCGTGGGCGCCAGCTGAGCCTCGTGGTGTGGGCCACGACCATCGGCAGCGTCCTCGGCCCGAACCTCGTCGGGCCCAGCGCGCCCGTCGCGCGGGCCCTCGGGCTCCCGGCGCTCGTCGGGCCGTTCCTGTTCTCGCTCGCCGGTCTCGTGCTGGCCGTCGGCGTCGTCCTCCTCACCCTCCGTCCGGACCCGCTCCTCGAGGCGCGGCGCCGCCGCCTCGACGACGGCGAGGAGGACGAGGCCACCCACGGCTCGGTGCTTCGTGGCCTGCGCGTCGTCGCGCAGCGCCCGGTGGCCCGGCTCGGCCTGCTCGCCCTCGCCCTCGGCCACGCCGTGATGGTGAGCGTCATGGTCATGACCCCGCTCCACATGGCGCACGGGCACGCCGAGCTGCGGGTCATCGGCTTCGTCATCAGCATCCACATCCTCGGGATGTTCGCGTTCGCCCCGCTCACCGGGATGGCCACGGACCGCTTCGGAGGTCGCGCGGTGAGCCTCACCGGCGCCGGCATCCTCGCGGCGGCGACCCTCCTCGCCGCCGCGTCGCCCACGGGCAGCTCGACGACACTGCTCGTCGGGCTGTTCCTTCTCGGCCTCGGCTGGTCGTGCACGCTCGTCGCCGGGTCGGCGCTGCTCACCTCGGCGGTGCCGGCGGCCGAGCGTCCGGGAGCGCAGGGCGCCGCCGACGTCCTCATGGGTCTCGCCGCCGGTGGTGGGGGTGCGGTCGCCGGTGTCGTCGTCGAGCGGGCCGGCTTCGCCGCCCTCTCGTACACCTCGCTGGCCTTCGCCGTCGCCATCGGCCTCGCCGCCCTCGTGACACGGGTCCCGGCGGAGGACCCGGCGACCGTCGGCCGACGGTGAGATCGGCCGCGCGTCGAGCCGGTCAGTACCGTTCTGCGCTGTGGGCGAGCATCGGGGCCACGGGGGTGGCGACGCCGTCCACGGTGGCTCCGCCGTTGCGCGCGACGGCGGCCAGACCGGCGTTGTTGGCGGCGGGGAAGTTGAGTGTCGGTGTCGACACCGCGTCGAGGCGCGCGACGAGCTCGTCGGGCAGCTCGACGTCGAGAGCATCGAGGTTGGTGGTGAGCTGGTCGAGGCTGCGTGCCCCGACGAGCGTGGAGCTGACGGCTCCGCGCCCCTGCACCCATGCCAGTGCCACGGCGGCAGGCGACACCCCGAGCTGTGCGGCGACGTCGTTGACGGCGTCGATGACCGGGTAGTGCTCGTCCCGCGGCCCGCCGAGGACCTTGCCACGCGCGGTGTCGACCCCCGAGACGTCGATCCCGCTGCCGTACTTGCCGGACAGGAACCCACTGCGTAGTGGGCCCCACGCCATGACGCCCATGCCCAGCGCCTCGGCCATCGGGACCAGCTCCCCCTCGGAGGTGCGTTCGAGCAGCGAGTACTCCACCTGCACGGCGACGATGGGCGCCCAGCCACGGAAGGCGCTGATGGTGGAGGCATGCGCGGTGGCCCAGGCGGGGACGTCGGAGTACCCGACGTAGCGGACCTTGCCGGCAGTCACGAGGTCGTCGAGGGCGCGCAGCGTCTCCTCGGCCGGTGTCGTGGGGTCGAAGTTGTGCAGCCAGTAGATGTCGAGGTAGTCGGTGCGCAGCCGACGCAGGGAGTCCTCGAGCTGGGAGATGACCGCCTTCCGGCTCGGCCCGCCGCCGTTGGGGTCCCCGAGGTGCAGGTTCCAGAAGAACTTGCTCCCCAGCACGAGCCGGTCACGCAGGCCCGGGCGGCCCGAGAGGTGGTCGCCGATGATCGCCTCGGAGTGGCCGTTCGTGTAGATGTTGGCGGTGTCGATCGAGTTGCCACCGCGGTCGAGGTAGGCCGCGAGGAGCTCGTGCGACTCCTCCGGGCCGGCACCCCAGCCGTGGTCGGGACCGAAGGTCATGGTTCCCAGCGTCAACGGGCTGACGCGCAGGCCGGAACGGCCCAGGGTGACGTAGGACGTGAGAGACAACGCGAGCTCCTCGCAGTTCGACGACGGGTGTCCGTCCATGGGACCGCGAGGGGTGACGACCGGTCGAGGGCCATCCGCTCATCGTGTTGCCCGATCCGCTCATCGCGTGACCTCGGCGACCAGGGTGCGCCCGGTCATGTGGTTCATTTGACCCGTGAGCGCAGTCGTGCGGGCATCGTCGGAGAGTCCCGGGCCGGCCGGCGCCACCCTGCGCGAGATCGGCGAGCGCATCGCCGCTCTGACGGCGGGGCATCGGCAGACCCGCTGGGTCGACGGGATGGGTGTGTTCTCCTCGTCGACACCCACGAGACCCTTGGGGACGATCAGCCATCCGGCGGTCTCGCTCGTCGCGCAGGGGGCCAAACGCTCGATCCTGGCGGACCGGACCTTCGAGTACCGCGCGGGGGACTACCTGGTGGTCGCGCTCGACCTGCCCCTGACCTCGCAGGTCGTCTCCGCGAGCCCCGAGGAACCGTTCCAGGCCTTCAGCATGCCGTTGGACGCCGCGGTGATCGCCCAGCTCCTCATCGAGACTCGGCACAGTCCGGTCCCCGACGGGATGCCTCTGGCGGTGAGCCCGGCCGCGCCGGAGGTGCTCGACCCCGTGCTCCGGCTGCTCCGGCTGCTCGACTCGCCGGCGGACCGCCACGTGCTCGAGGACTCCGTCCGGCGTGAGATCCACTGGCGGCTGCTCACCGGACCCCAAGGAGGACTGGTCCGCCAGATCGGCATGGCCGACGGGCGGATCGCGTTGGTCGCCCGGGCCATCGGCTGGATCAAGGCGCACTTCGACCTGCCGATGCGTGTCCAGGACCTCGCGGACGAGGTCCACGTCAGCGTCGCGACCTTGAACAGACATTTCAGGGCCGCGACCACCCTGAGCCCCCTGCAGTACCAGAAGCGGCTACGGCTGCAGCACGCCCGGGCCAGGCTGCTCTCGGGTGCGGGCAGCGCGGCGTCGGTGGCGCGTGAGGTCGGGTATGACAGCGCGTCACAGTTCAGCCGCGAGTACGGGCGTCTGTTCGGCGAGCCACCCGGGCGGGACGTGGACCGCCTGCGCTCCTCGCCGGTGTCCGTCGACGACGCGATGCCCGCTCCGCGACCCGCCCGGTGACCGGAGCACCGGGGGCGCCGCGCCGTGGATGTCGACCGTGTGGCGGACGGCCGGCCCGATCCTCGCCGCGGGCGACCCACCGCCGACCTCCCCGGCCGGAGGGCCTCCCGTTGTTAGCCTGCGACGGTGAGAGCGAGCGGGTCCGCGCGCGAGGCACCGCCGCGCGGCGGAGGCTCGCAGGGTGACGCGGTGCCCGAGGACCAGGGACGGGGAGGCCACCTGAGCATCGCTCCCGACCCCGCGGAGGTCCGTGCCGAGCGCGTCGCCGAGGCGAAGGCGCGGTGGACCGACCATCTCGTCGAGCTCGGCGGGCCCAACACGCTGCTCTGGTACCGCGACCTCCCCGCCGGCACCCTCGACCTCTCCTCGAGCCATCTCGGGACGCGCAACAGCCTGCTCGGCGGCGCCACCGTGCGGCTCACCGAGCTCGTCCGTGAGCCGGCCGCCCTCGACGACGCCCGACGCCGCGCCGACCGCGTGCACGCCGCCGCCACCGAGCTCGAGGCCGGCCACGGCATCCGCACCACCTTCCTCGGCATCGGCACGGCGTCCTGGACCGTCGTCCTGGCCAACGGCACCGTCGTCCCGCGCGAGCCCGCGGCACCGGTGCTCCTGCGGGCCTGCCGCCTGCGTCCGGCCGACGCCCGGCACCGGGACTGGGTCCTGGAGCCCGGCACCGACCTCGAGGTCAACCCGGCGCTCGTCCAGTACCTGACCACCGAGCACGGGATCGGCCTCGACACCGCGAGGCTCGAGGCGCTCGCGACGGCCACCGGCGGGGTCGACCCGTACCCGGTCTTCGCCGCACTCGCCCAGGCCTGCTCCGCCGTCCCCGACTTCGCCGTCACCCCGCGGGTCGTCCTCTCGACCTTCCCGTACTACAAGGCACCGCTCGTGGCCGACCTCGGCACCGCGACCGACCTCGCGGGAGACGACGTCGTCGCCGCCCTCGCCGGGTACGGCGACGCCCTGCCCGCGGTCACCGTCGGTCCGGACACCGCCGGCCTGACCGACGAGCCCGGCCGCGGATGCGTCCTCGAGGCCGACCCGGCCCAGCGGGACGCCGTCGAGGCGGTCCGCGCCGGGTCGCACCTGTCCCTCGTCACACCGCCCGGGACGGGCGCGACCCAGACCGTCGCGAACCTCGTCTCGGCGCTCGCCGCGGACGGCAAGCGGGTGCTGCTCGTGTCGCCGACCCGTGCCTCCCTCCGAGGGGTCACCGACCGGCTCGACGAGGTCGGGCTCGCCGACCTCGTCCTCGACCTCCCGGACGGCGGCCACGGGCGGAGCGCCGTCGTCGACGCGCTCCTGGGCTCCCTCGACCGCGTCCTGGCCGACCCGTCGGGCGGGCCTGACACCGGACGCGGCTCGTCCGGCCTCGGCCGTGACACGGCCGAGGCGGCCCGTGTGCTGGACACCCACGTCGCCGCCCTGCACGGCCGCCGGGACCCCTGGGACACGACGCTGTACGAGGTGCAGGAAGAGGTCTCGCGGCACGCCCGGCTCGACGTCCCACCCCGTTCGCGGGTCCGGGTGAGCGGCGCGGTCCTGGCCCGCCTCGACCGCGCCACGCTGGACGAGGCCGTCGAGGCTCTCACCTCCCTCGCCGAGCACTCGGCGTGGGACGGCGACGGTGTCGACGACCCCTGGTTCGCCGCGACACTGCGCACCACGGAGGAGGCGGAGGAGGCCGCCGCCCGGGTCGAGCGGCTGTCCCGTGGTGGGGTCGAGGACGCTCGTTCGACGTTCGCCGACGTCTTCCGCGGGATCCATCTCCCCGAGCACCCCACGGTGCTCGACTGGCACCGCGTGCTCTCCACCGTCGGGCAGGTCCGCGACACGCTCGAGACCTTCCGCCCCGAGATCTTCGACATCCCGCTCGGTGACCTCGTCGCCGCCACGGCGTCGGCGTCGGTCCGGCGCGAGCTCGGCAGTGACCTGGGCATGGCGGAACGGTGGCGCATCCGCCGCCAGGCGCGCTCCCTCCTACGTCCGGGCCGCCCACCCGCCGATCTCCACGCCGCGCTCGTCGAGGCCCAGGAGCAACGGCACGCCTGGCGCGAGCTGGCCGGCTCGGGGGGCCGACCGGAGATCCCCGTCGAGCTCGACCGCGCGCAGGCGGCGCACGACCAGCTCCTCGACGACCTCACCTGGCTCGACGCCCGCCTGCCGGTGGGCGAGGACGAGCGGCGGCTCGTCGACGTCGACCTGCGCACCGTCGGCCAGTGGGTCGACGAGCTCGCCGCGGCCCGGACACGTCTGACCGCCGCGCCCCGGGTGCGGGTGGCGCTCGACCGCGTCGAGCTGCTCGGGCTGGGGGAGCTCGTCGCCGACCTCCGGGCCCGGCGGGTACCGGCCGACCGCGTGGCCACCGAGCTCCGCTGGGTGTGGTGGTGCTCGGTCGCCGACGAGATCTCCTCGCACGACCCCCGGGTCCTCGAGCACGACGGCGCCGCGCTCACCGAGGCGGTCCTCGCCCTGCGCGAGGCCGACGACGAGGCACGGGCGTCGCGGGCGCCGGCGGTGCGTGCGGCGGTGGCCGCGAGGGTGCAGGACGTGCGGCGCACCGCTCCCGCCCAGGAGACCGAGCTGCGCGCCCAGGGCGGTCGGGCCACCCGTCCCGACCCGCTCCCCGACCTCCTGCGCCGGATGCCCGACCTCCTCACGGCACTGCGCCCCTGCTGGGCGATGAGCCCGTTGTCCGTGCCGTCCGTCGTTCCCCCGGGCGCCTGGTTCGACGTCGTCGTCCTGGAGGAGGCGTCGCTCATCGCGCCCGCCGAGGCGGTGGCGGCGCTCACCCGTGCCTCCCAGGTCGTCGTCGTCGGCGACCCGCTCCAGCTGCCCCCCGCGCCGTTCGTCGTGTCCGCCGGCGCGGATGCCCCGGAGGACTCCGGCGAGGGGTCGGTGCTGGACGCCCTGGGTGGTGCGCTCCCGGCCCGCCGGCTGACCTGGCACTACCGGGCGCTCGACGAACGGCTCGTCGCCTTCGCGGACGCCGAGCTCTACGACGGTGCCCTCGTCACCTTCCCCGGTACGGAGTCGGGGCCGGTCGTCCGGCACGTCGCGGTCGACGGTCACGGCGTCGTCGCGGAGGGCGAGGCGGCCGTGGAGTCGACCCCCGACGAGGTCGTGCGGGTCGTCGAGCTCGTCCTCGAGCACGCCCGCACCCGGGCCGACCGCTCCCTCGCCGTCGTGGCGCTCACCCCCACCCATCGCCGGCTCGTCCGGGACGCGTTGGGACGGGCCCTCGACGGACTCCCGGACGCCGACCTCGCGTTCTTCGACCCCGCTCGGGTCGGACGGTTCGCGCTGCGCGACGCCGACCAGGTCCAGGGCGAGGCCTGGGACGACGTCCTCATCACCGTGGGGTTCGGCAAGACCCCGCA
Source organism: Phycicoccus sp. CSK15P-2 (assembly GCF_016888005.1). Classification (GTDB taxonomy): domain Bacteria; phylum Actinomycetota; class Actinomycetes; order Actinomycetales; family Dermatophilaceae; genus Phycicoccus. The sequence continues at coordinate 110,932 of NZ_JAFDVE010000004.1, forward strand.
CGGCCGGGTGCTGCACCGCTTCGGGCCCATCGGGACCGAGTCCGGTCACCGCCGTCTCGCCGTCGCCCTGACCCGGGCCCGCCGCACCCTCACCGTCGTCTCGACCATCGGGGCCGACGACCTGGACCCGGACCGGCTCCGCACCCCGGGTGCCCGGATGCTCCGCGCCCTCCTCGCGCACGTCGAGGGTGTGGCGCGCGACGGCGGTCGGCCGGAGTCCCCTGCCGGGGAGGGCCGCTCGATCGTCCTCGGCGACCTCGCGCGAAGGCTGCGCGAGCAGGGCCTCGTCGTGCACGAGGACGTCGGGACCTCGGCGGTGCCCCTGGAGCTCGCGGTCGAGGACCCCGTCCGGACGGGTCGGCTACTGCTGGCGGTGGAGTCCGACGGGCCGTCCTATGCCGGTGGCGGCTCGGCCCGGGACCGTGAGCGGCTGCGTACCGAGCAGCTGCGACGCCGCGGCTGGCGGCACCTGCGGGTGTGGTCGACCGACGTGTTCCGCGACCCGGCGCGGGACGTCGCCCGGGTCCTCGAGGCGGTCGGGGTGCGCGAGGCCCCGGGTGACTGACGCCGCCGACGCCGCCGACGAGCCGCCGCGCAGGACACGTCGGCGGCCACGGAGGGCCGTGCGGCCCGCGACGAACCCCCGCACCGACGACAGCCCGGACCTCGCGGACCACCCGCGCGACGCCGACACCCCGGACGAGCCGCAGCACGACCGGTGGCTGCGCGAGCAGCGCCCGCCGCACTGGGAGTGAGCCGGAACGCGTCCGGGGTGGCGGCCGAGGTGGCTGTGGGCCCCGGACGCGCTGTCGGCGGTGGTGGAACCGGTCAGGCGCGACCGGCGCGGAGCTCGTCGCGGATCTCCTTGAGGAGCTCGGTGTTGGGGTCGATCGTCTCGGCCTCCGGCTCCTTCGGGAAGAGCCGCGCCTGCGCCGCGGCGTACGGCTTGACGATGAAGAAGTAGACGACGAACGCGAGGATGAGGAACGCGACGAGAGCGGTGATGAACGGGCCGACGCTCGTGAACCCGCCCGGCTGCCAGTCGTCGAAGTTCGGTGCGCCGCCGGCCTTGGCCAGCCCCTCGATGATCACCTCGGTGAACGCGGTCACCACGGTGGCGAACGCCGCGCCGATGATGAAGGCGACGGCGAGCTCGACGAGGTTGCCCCGCATGATGAAGTCCTTGAAGCCCTGCATGGGTCTGTCCTTCCGATGAGTGAGCCGATCGACCCCGAGAGTAGAGCCATCGCGCCGTGTCGTCGCGCGCAGCGACGGTCGGATCACGCTGCCGTGCACCCTTGGGCGGCCCGACACCGCGGTCATCCGCGCTCCGCGGTCTCCGCCCGCGGCTCGGACACCGCCGTGACCAGCAGGTTGACGAGAGGTGCACCGTCCAGCCCCCCGTGCTGGGCCAGGACCCCTTCGGCCGCATCCGGGGGCAGCGCGAGCAGCAGCCCGCGGGCGGCCGAGGACGCGGCGAGGTCGGTCACCCCGGTGTCCGCGACGGGGTCGACGGCGAGGACCCGGGCGTCCCGCGCGAGGGCCGGGCCGCCGGTGCCGGGGAACACGGTGACCCGGTGGCCGGGTGCGACGACGTCCGCCGACCCGGGGTCGGCGACGAGCACGTGCAGGGCGACGGCGCCCGGCTCGAGGCCGTCGGCGGGGCTGCGCGGCACGAGACGGGTGCTGGTCACGACCTCTCCCGGGGCCAGGCCGGACCCGACCCGGCGCCCCACGACCTCGGCCGTGTCGGTGGCGGCACCCGGTGGAGCCGCCGGCACGACGACCCGTGCGGTGCGCACGTCGCCCGGACCGAGGACCGCGCCGGCCGGGACGTGCACCGTGGCCTGGACGACCGCCACCGTCGGCGCGGGCGGCGGGCGCACCTCGCGGGTGAGGAGCAGGACGGCCGCGGCGACGCACGCCGCGGCCAGTGCGCGGCGCAGGACACTGCGCCGCCATCGGGCGCGTCGTCCCGGGCCGGCGACGGCCGCGACGGGGGCGGGGAGTGTGGGCACGTCCCGACGCTAGGCCGGGTAGGACTCCTACGAGCCGGTCAGCTCGAGGTTGTGGACGACGCGGAGCCAGCGGAGGAGCCTGTGGACGACGGGGCCGAGCCGGACCCGGCCGTGGAACCGGACGTCGAGCCGTTCGACCCCGAGCCGCTCGAGCCGGACGAGCCGGACGAGCCGCCGCTGCCGGACGACGAGCCGGAGCCGTCGGTCCCCGCGGACCCCGACGACGAGCCGTCGCGCGAGTCGGTGCGGTAGAAGCCGCCGCCCTTGAAGACGATCCCGACCGCGTTGAACAGCTTGCGCAGGCGACCCCCGCACTCGGGGCAGACGGTGAGCGAGTCGTCGCTGAAGGACTGGACGACCTCGAAGCGGTGGTCGCACTCGGTGCACGCGTAGGCGTACGTGGGCACGCTGGCCTCCTCGGGAGGGACATCGGGGCGCCGCCGGGCCCGAGGTGCTGCGGGATGCGGCGGCGCGATCGGCGTCCAGGATACGTGAGTCGCGTGGGGGTCACGGACGCCCCGAGGACGCCGCGACCGGGATGCGCAGTGCGGATCGGGCCGGTGGTGGTGCCTGCACGAGCGACTTCGGGGTGGTGTCAAGAGAATCTTAAAAAGTTCGCAAAAATCCTGGTCCGCTCCTTGTCACGGGCCGTCGATCAGCGGAAGACTACCAGCAGTTAGTAAAGAGTACTAACTAATTTGGCAGGGAAACAGCAGGGAAAGAGGTACCGATGAGGCCAGGCGTCCACCCCACCCCACCGCGACGGAGACGACCACTCGCTGTCGTCAGTGTCGTGCTCGCCGTCCTGGCCGGACTCGTCGTGCTGCCGATGGCCGTCGCACCCGCGAACGCCGCGGTCACCTGCCCGAGCACCACCTGGTCCAGCAGCGCGGTCTACGTCAAGGGCGACAAGGTGACGTACGACGGCCACGCCTACACCGCCAAGTGGTGGACCCAGAACGAGAACCCGGCGCAGCGCAGCGGCGAGTGGGACGTCTGGGTCGACGACGGTGCCTGCGGCAGTGGCCCGACTCCCACGCCCACCCCCACGCGGACGAGCACGCCCACGCCGTCCCCCACCCCCACCTCGACCACCCCGCCCCCGTCGGGCAGCCAGAAGGTCGTCGGCTACTTCGCCGAGTGGGGCATCTACGGTCGCAACTACCACGTGAAGAACATCGACACCTCGGGCTCGGCGGCGCGGATGACGCACATCGTCTACGCCTTCGGGAACGTGACCAACGGCAAGTGCGCCATCGGCGACTCGTACGCCGCCTACGACAAGGCGTACTCGGCGGCCGACAGCGTCGACGGCGTCGCCGACACCTGGGACACCGGTGCTCTGCGCGGCAACTTCAACCAGCTGAAGAAGCTCAAGAAGAAGCACCCGCACCTCAAGGTCGTCTGGTCCTTCGGCGGGTGGACGTGGTCGCGCGGGTTCGGCCAGGCGGCACAGAACCCCACCGCCTTCGCGAACAGCTGCTACGACCTCGTCCACGACGCCCGGTGGAACGGTGTCTTCGACGGCATCGACATCGACTGGGAGTACCCCAACGCCTGCGGCGACACCTGCGACAGCAGCGGCCCCAACGCCTACCCGAACCTCATGCGGGCACTCCGTCAGCGCTTCGGCAACGAGCTCGTGACGTCCGCCATCACGGCCGACGGCACCTCGGGCGGCAAGATCGACGCCGGCGGCTACGACCAGGCGGCGTCCTCGGTCGACTGGTACATGCTCATGACGTACGACTTCTTCGGCGCCTGGGACCGCACCGGCCCGACGGCTCCGCACTCCCCACTGACGTCCTTCCCGGGCCAGCCGAGGGCCGGCTTCGACGCGCAGACGGCCATCAGCAAGCTGAAGTCCAAGGGTGTGCCCGGGAGCAAGATGCTTCTCGGGGTGCCGTTCTACGGCCGCGGATGGTCCGGCGTCAGCCAGAGCACACCGGGCGGTTCGGCATCCGGCCCGGCGCCCGGGACGTACGAGCAGGGCATCGAGGACTACAAGGTCCTGCGGAGCTCCTGCCCGGCCACCGGCACCGTCGCAGGCACCGCGTACGCCAAGTGCGGGGACCAGTGGTGGGGCTACGACACGCCGGCGACCCTGAAGTCCAAGGCGGCCTGGGCGCGGTCCCAGGGCCTGGCCGGGACCTTCTTCTGGGAGCTCTCCGGTGACACCTCCGACGGTCAGCTCATCAAGGGCCTGACCAGCTGACGGCTACGGCCCGGGCGTCGTCTCTGTGGCGCCCGGGCCGTCGTCGTCCCTCGAACCCAGTTACCCATCACCCCGACGCTTTCGACGAAGGAGTCGACCTCTATGTCAGCAGTCCCCCGCCGCGTGAGCACCCTGCTCGCGGCGCTCACCTCACTCTTCCTGCTCCTCGGCCTCGCGGCCGCTCCCGCCGCGACGGCCGTCGGCCCGGACCGCCTCCCGATGACGATCAGCAACTCCACGGGCCGCGGCGGGTCGCTGCACCTGTACGTCATCGGCATCGACCTCGGTAGCGGCCGTCTCGGCTACGTGGACGCCGGCGGCGCCTTCCACGCCTGGCCGGCCGGCTCCAACCCGCCCTCGCCCGCGCCGGACGTCTCCATCGGCGGCGCCGGCAACGGCGGCTCCACGACGCTCCAGGTGCCCCGCAACTTCAGCGGGAGGGTCTACTTCTCGCTCGGGGAGAAGCTGAAGTTCTTCCTCACCCCCGACGGCCTGGTCCAGCCCGCGCCGTGGAACTCGAGCGACCCGAACCACGACATCCTCTTCGACTGGAGCGAGTTCACGTACAACGACTCCGGTCTGTGGCTGAACAGCAGCCAGGTCGACATGTTCGCGATGCCGCACGAGGTCTCCGTGACCGGGGCGAGTGGGCAGAAGAAGTCCACCGGGCTCATCGTCGACGACGGGCGCACCAAGGTCATCGACGGCATCAAGGCCCAGTCCGCGTGGGCCCGCACCGTGGTCACCCGCGGTGACGGCACGGTGCTCCGGGTGCTCTCCCCGGGCAAGGCCGTGGGCGCCGGGCTGCTGGACGCTCACTACCTCGACGCCTACATCAACCAGGCCTGGGGCGCGTACAGCAGCAAGACGCTCACCGTGCAGCCCTTCGGTGACCGCCCGGACGTCAAGTACTACGGCCGCACCTCCGGCTCGACGATGAACTTCACGAACGGGTCGGGCACGCAGGTCGCGTCCTTCAACAAGCCGAGCAACAGCAGCGTCTGGGGCTGTGACGGCGACCTCCCCTCGCCCAACGACCAGGTCGTCGGACCCATCTCGCGGACGCTCTGCGCCGCGCTGACCCGGGGCACCCTCGGCACCATCGACACCCAGCCGAGCACCGACGCCTCGCAGTTCTACAAGAACTCCGCGCCGAACCACTACGCTCGGCTGGTCCACGCGAACATGGCGGACGGCAAGGCCTACGCGTTCGCGTACGACGACGTGGGCAACTTCGAGTCGCTCGTGCACGACGGCGACCCGCGCTCTGCCGGCATCACCCTGAGCCCGTTCACCGGCCCCAGCGGCGGTGGCGGCGGTGGTGGCGGTAACCCGCCGCCTCCGTCCGGTGGTGGCGTGGCGGTTGTGAGCGACTGGAACGGGAAGTGCCTGGACGTGCCGAACCGTCAGTTCAACGACGGTCAGCGGGTGCAGATGTACACGTGCAACCAGACGGTCGCGCAGAAGTGGACCTTCGCGAACGGGCGGGTCGAGTCGAGCAACGGCAAGTGCCTGGACGTGGCCGGTGGTGCTACGGCCGACGGGACTCCGGTCCAGATCGCGAACTGCTCGTCGAACGCGGCGCAGAAGTGGGTGCTCTCGAGTGCGGGTGACCTGGTCAACCCGCAGGCGAACAAGTGCCTGGACATCAAGGACTGGGTCAACAACAACGGGGCCCAGCTGCAGATCTGGACCTGTGCCGGGTCCGCCAACCAGAAGTGGCACAAGGGATGAGGGGCGTACGGATGAGAACAGCACGGCTCTGGCGGGCGATGCCCCGCCTCCTCCTCATCGCGTCGGTCGCCGTCGCGGGTCACCTCGTCACTGCCGGGGATGTCGAGGCGGCTCCGACGCCCGACGGCTGGACCCAGGTCTGGGCCGAGGACTTCGACGGTGCCGCAGGCGCCCCGCCGGACGCGTCCCGGTGGATCGTCGACACCGGGACGAGCTACCCCGGCGGCCCGGCCAACTGGGGCACCGGTGAGAAGCAGGTCTACACCTCGAGCCCGTCCAACCTCGGGCTCGACGGCGGTGGCAACCTGAAGATCACCGCGCTGCGCGACAGCGGCGGCACCTGGACGAGCGCTCGGATCGAGTCCCGGCGCAGCAACCTCAAGCCTGCCGACGGTGGCGTGCTGCGCATCGAGGGGCGGATCCGGATGCCGAACGTCACCGGTGCCGCGGCCGCGGGCTACTGGCCGGCGTTCTGGACGCTGGGCTCGCCCTACCGCGGCAACTACCAGAACTGGCCGGGCATCGGCGAGTTCGACATCATGGAGAACGTCAACGGCATCAACACCGTCTGGGGCGTGCTGCACTGCGGCACGGCCCCGAACGGCCCGTGCAACGAGTTCGAGGGTCTCGGTGGCAGCCGCACCTGTCCCGGCGCTGCGTGCCAGGGCAACTTCCACACCTATGCGGTCGAGTGGGACCGCAGCACGAGCCCGAACGAGCTGCGCTGGTACGTCGACGGCCAGCAGTTCCATCGGGTCACCGCCGACCAGGTCGGCTCGTCCGCGTGGTCCCAGATGACCAGTCACGAGGGCTACTTCGTGCTGCTCAACCTCGCGATGGGCGGGTCCTTCCCCGACGCGGTCCAGGGGTCGGCCACGCCGACGTCCGCGACCCAGCCGGGGCACTACATGCTCGTCGACTACGTCGCGGCCTACACCCGTGGCGGTGGCGGTAACCCGCCGCCTCCGTCCGGTGGTGGCGTGGCGGTCGTGAGCGACTGGAACGGGAAGTGCCTGGACGTGCCGAACCGTCAGTTCAACGACGGTCAGCGGGTGCAGATGTACACGTGCAACCAGACGGTCGCGCAGAAGTGGACCTTCGCGAACGGGCGGGTCGAGTCGAGCAACGGCAAGTGCCTGGACGTGGCCGGTGGTGCTACGGCCGACGGGACTCCGGTCCAGATCGCGAACTGCTCGTCGAACGCGGCGCAGAAGTGGGTGCTCTCGAGTGCGGGTGACCTGGTCAACCCGCAGGCGAACAAGTGCCTGGACATCAAGGACTGGGTCAACAACAACGGGGCCCAGCTGCAGATCTGGACCTG
>NZ_JAFDVE010000005.1 GCF_016888005.1 Phycicoccus sp. CSK15P-2
GGACGCCACCACCGGCGAGGTCCTGCGAAAACTCACCCTCGACACCACCCACAAGTACCAACCCCAGACACCACGAAACCCCCAAACCTGACGGTTCGGGGGTTTCCGATGTCCTGAGACATCACACTGCGCGCCCGAAGGGACTCGAACCCCCAACCTTCTGACCCGTAGACCTCCGGCCAGGTGCCAGGAGCTACCCGGCACGCCACCAGCTGACACCCGCTGTGAGCGAACGTAGCAGGTCAGCACAGGTGAGATCGGCCGTGTCGTGACCGGTCCCGTCCAGTCGCGTGGTGACGTGATCGTGTCAACACGGCATGGTTTTGGAGCCGTTTCGGAGCCAGCGTGCCGGGCTCGGCTCGCAGCCGCGGGATCGCGCGAGCGCGGTCTCGCCCAGGGCCGCATCGTGCTGTCGGTCACCACGGGTGCAGGTGCGGCAGGAGCTGTTCCATCGCCTCGACGATTCTCGTGGCCTTCGGCACGGGGTCGGATGCTTCTGGGCGCCCGTCCTCTCACGTGGCACTATTAGATAAACACGCGAAAGGCAGTAAATGCTGATAACGGCTGGGGTGTGGTGGGCGCTGACCGCCGCCGGCGTCACCTTGGTGCGCGCCGATGGCAACATCATCACGCTCGGCGCCGAGGGTCACCCGGACACCGCCACCTCGTTCACTGCCATCACATCAACTCACCGCCTAGGCCCGCACGCAATCGCCGACCTGATCACCACACACACCGGCAGGTCCGAGATGCACGTGGCTGACCAGAAGCATCGGCAGTGGACCGATGACCCCCGCCCACTGCTGCTGGCCCCGGACCTCAGCGAACGATCTCTTGACCTGCTCGACAGCGCGGGCTGGTCATGGATCTCCCCTGACACCAGGTCGGGCGTCCGCGGAAACCTTCACCTGACCACTCGCACCGTCCGCATCGCGCCGCCCGTCGAGGCTGTGCCTCGACCCGCGCCCCGTGGACGCACCCCGTGGGGCACCCTCACCATGTCCAAGTACCTGCTGACCGGGCACGCCCAGACCCAGAGCGACCTGGCCGGGCACGCCGGTATCGGCCAGCCGCGCGCGTCCCAGATCCTGACCGACCTCGCCGACCGGGGCTGGGTGGCCCGCGCCCGCCACCGCCGCGTGACCTGGCAGGTGTCTCACTGGGATGCCCTGCTGGACTGGTGGCTGGCCAGCTACCCCGGCCCTGGCGGGGTCAGTAGCCACTGGCTAGGCCTCGAGGAGCCCATGGTGCAGGTCAGAGCCGCCTACGACGTCCTCGATGCCGCCTCACCCGCTGCAGAGCCCTCGCAGGAGCAGTTGCACCCGACCCTGGGCGGTGGCCTCGCCGCGGACGAGTACGCCCCGTGGGCGGTCCCGGCCCATGCCCTGCTCTACGCGCCAGTACACGCCGACCTCACCCCCGCCGGGCTCACTCCCGTGGCCGAACAGGACGCGACCCTGACCGTCACGGTCCCGCGAGACCCCGGCCTGCGGCCCGCCGGCGCGCTCGCCCGCTTCGGCCGAACCCTCGCACCCGGCACACCCCTGCCACTCACCGACCCGTTCCAGGTCCTCTGGGACCTGACCAGCGCTCGGACGGTGGACTCCGACCAAGCCGCCGGCGTACTGCGCGAGCATCTGCGGGCGGCTGCCGCCGAGGTGGCCACCCGTGAGATCCCCCAGGCATGAACCAACCGCACCACCTGCCGCTGGCCTCGACGAGCCGGGCCGGCGACGCCGCCCACCTGGCCTCCGCGGACATCGCCGAGGTGGCCCACACCCTCGGAGCCGACTACCGCCTCGTGGGCGGCAACGCCGTCACCCTCTTGACCTACGTCCACCACGTCGCCCACTCCGTCCCCGCACGCGAGACCGCCGACGCCGACCTGGGCACCCGCCCGGAGGTCATCGCCGACCCGGCACTCGCCACCGAGCTCGCCAGCCGCGGCTACGTCCGCCCCCAGGGAAAACGGTTCACCCGCACCATGCCTGCCGAGGCCGGCGACCTGCAGCTGTCCGTTGACGTCCTGGCGCCGTCAGTCACCGGCCGTCTCGAGACCAACACCTCGATAGGGGGAATGGTCGTCGACGCCATCCCTGCCCTGACACTGGCTCTGCGGATGCCCCCGACCACCGTGACAGTCGAGGCGAGACTGAGCATCGACACCGGACTCACATACACCGTCAATCTTCCGCACGTCCTGGCCCAGCTGGCCCTGAAGGCCCACGCTTTCGCCGGCCGCAAAACCCAACGTGACGCCATCGACATCTGGCGGCTCGCCGAGGCCGCCCGAGAAGCCGGCTACGGCCCCACCGCCTGGCTGGCGGGTGCGACGACACGCGACACCCACAGACTGCTGCGACAGCACTTCACGACCCCGACCGGTGCAGGCATCAACGCGCTCCGGATGACCACAGGCGATGCCGCGCGCGTTCGCCTCCTCGTCACGCGACTACTGCCTCCCCGCTAGGACGTGCTACTCGGCGCTGGGCTCGAACACGACGTCGACCCATACCGGTGCACGAGGGGCGCCGCCTACGATCCATGCACATGTCGCTGAGTCGTGAGCTGGATGTCGCCACCTGCCGGGAGCTGGCTCGGGCGGTGGAGGCGTTCGGGGAGGCGCTCGAGGCGTGGCTGGAGCTGTTCGATGACCGCCCCGACCTGCGCTTGACCGGCCGGCGGCCCACGGTCCGCCCCCGCGCCGACGCCGACCCCGACGAGATCGAGCGCCGGGCCGCCGCCGTACGCGACTACCAGGACGCCGCCGCGGTCGCGATCGACGTGGCCGGCACGCACTTGCCGGCCGGGGTCAACCTCGCCCGGGAGTGGGCCGGCATGGCCGCTAAAGGGGCCAAGGTCAACCCCGACGCCGCACGCTACACACCCCGGTCGACACGCCGCGTCCTGGAGTTCCTCGTCGAGCGCTTCGAACGCCACGGCGGCGCCGTGCCCCTGCTGCCCGTGCCCGACCCGACCGTCCTGCACCGCCACGTCTGGTGGAGCCCCGTCGTCAACGACTGGCTCCAGGACAAGTACACCTCCATCCCCAACGAGATCCCGCTAGGAGCCGTCGGGGCATGGGGCCAGCGGCTGGACCACCCCGCGCGGCGAGGCGCCGACACGCTCTGGCAGGTCCTGCTCTCCCCCGACCCACCCGCCGAACGCCAACCCCGCCTGCGCATCCCCGACACCGGCGACCCCGAGACCACCGCCACCCGCCAAGCCGCCCTGCTGCACGCCCTCGACGCCATGCAGCGCCTCGGCCGCACCTACCACGACGCCCCCACCCCCATCGGCCCCGAGCAGGTCGCCGGCTGGCTGCACACCTGGACCCACCTGCTCACCCTCCTGGACCAGTGCACCATCCTGCCCGCCACCCCCGAACCCGACACCCCCACACCGCCACCCCCCGCGCCCCCCACCGACACCACCCCCGCAGCCCCCGGCGCCATCACCGTCGACGACACCGTCTTCGCCCCCATCCCCCACCCCGACTACCCCGAGATCCACCTCAGCGCCCACGAGACCGTCCGGGTCACCACCACCGCCCCCGACGAACACCTCGCCCACGCCCTCGCCACCGCCGCCGCCCGCCTCTGCCTCGTCGACTCCGAAGGCACCGAACACCCCGACCTCGACACCATGAACAACGAGGCCAGCCACCTGCACACCCCCTCCTGGGCCCAGGTCCTCACCGACACCGACGGCCACCCCTTCCTCTACGTCGACTGCCAAAGCGCCATCCCCGAACCCATGGGCGCCACCATGCGACGCATCCTCACCGACGAGCTCGCACGCACCATCCCCGACGGCCACGCCCACCCCCTCGACCACGACCCCAACCCCTGAGCACCCACCCGCGCCATGGCATCGACGGCCGGGTCGGCGAGCAGGCGATCTTTACAGATTCAGCGCGGAATGGAACATTATCTGTATGGCCGTGGAGGGACTGCTGGTCAGCACATCCGACGCTGCGCGCGCGCTTGGTGTGACGGTCCAGCACGTCCGCAGGCTCGCAAACTCCGGTGAGCTGACACGTGTGGCCCGCGGCCTCATCGACCGCGACTCCCTCGAGCGCTACCTCGCCGAGCGCCACGGCGGGCGGACCCGGGTCTGGGCCGAGCACACGGCGTGGGGAGCCATCGCGATGCTGTCCGGGAGACCTGTGGACTGGCTCGGCACCACCCAGGCCTCGCGGCTGCGGGCATCCCTGCATGCGCTGACCGGCCCGGCCGACCTGATCACCCAGACCCGCAACCGCGCGAGCACCCGCACCTACCAGGGCCATCCCTCGGCCCTGAGGCGGCTGCTCGACGACCTCGTGACCACCGACGCCTCCGCTCTGGGGCTCGTGGGTACTCGGACGGACTCCGTGGACGGCTACCTGGACGTCGACAGGGTCGACTCCACCGTGAGCTTCTTCGGGCTGCGGTCAGACCTCTCCGGCAACGTCACGATCCGGACGACCGGCTTCGACCTCGATGTCGTCCGCGATCTCGCCGACCACGGGGTCGTGCTCGCTGCCCTCGACGCCGCGACGTCCCGTGACCCTCGCGAGCGGGGCGTCGGCGAACGAGCTTTGACCCAGTCACTCGACCGGTTCAGGCGATGACAGCATCGGCCGCTGACGGACCCCGCGGGCGCCCCCGAGCAACGGTCGAGGTGGCCTCCGCTCCGGGGGGCTGGCCGCCGCCGTGGCCGAACGTCGCCGAGCTGGCCGCGGCCCTGCCCGCCGATCGGTGGACCCTTGTCGGCGGTCTCATGACCCAGCTGCACACCGTCCACCACGGGCTCGGAGTGGTACGACCGACGAACGACGTCGACATCGTGCTCCACATCGAAACCCGCCGCGGCGTCCCCGGCGCCACCGCGACCGTACTCGAGAGCTTGGGCTACCGAATGCGCGATTCCGTCGACCCCCGGGACAACACCGCCCACCGGTTCGTCCGGGGCACCAGCACGGTCGACCTGGTAGCCGACCGGACCGACGAGGACGTCGTCGACGTCCTCATGTCCGACCATCCAGCTCCGCACGTCGTGGAACGGCTCCGCGGTCGCGACATGGTCCGCATCGAGGGAGGCACCCAGGCCCTGCGGCGAACCATGAACGCCGTTCTCGAGATCACCACCGAGGAGCGAACGACCGTCTCCGTGCCCAGCCCGTTCGGAGCACTCATCCTCAAGGCCGCCGCGCACACCACCGACGGTCGCGACCGTGACCGTCATCTCTTCGACGCCGTCTCACTCCTCGCCTGCATCGACGACCCGTTCGTCGAACGCGATGACCTCCACGGATCCGACCGGCGACGCCTGGCGAAACTGCGCAAGGCCATCCCCGACGATCACCCCGCGTGGCGGCAGCTTCCTCCGGACCATCGGGCAAACGCCGAGACCGCTCTACACATCCTCACGTCCGACATGTGACCTCCTGCCGCGGGAACCGACCCAGCCACGTCCCCGCCCCTACGGAACGGTGAGACGTGACCGACGGAGGCGGGAGGCCCGAGAATGACGCGCCCTACAGGCCCGGTCCACGAGCCGGAGACGACGACGCCCCCGACCGCGTCGCCGCTGGTCGGGGGCTCATCGTCTGTCTCAACACAGTGCGCGCCCGAAGGGATTCGAACCCCTAACCTTCTGATCCGTAGTCAGATGCTCTATCCGTTGAGCTACGGGCGCCCGCTGCGCTCGCGCGCAACGACTGTGCAGACTACCGGAGCCGGGAGCGTCCCGAGAAATCGGCGCGGGGCGCCTCAGATGCTGCGGCCGCTCTGCCCGGCGTCGCCGTCGTTGGCATCCGACGGGTCCGACGAGCCCGGCCCGCGCCGGTCGTCCTGCGGAGGCCCAACGCGACCGCCGAACCTCTGGTCACCGAACCCGCGGTCCCCGCCCCGGTCACCGCCGTCGCGGTCACCGAAGCCCTGGTCACGGCCACCGCTCCGGTCGCCGAGGTCCCGACCAGAGGGCTGCCCCTGCCCGCCACCCGGCAGCTGCCCGGGAGCCCCGCGACCTCCACGGTCCCAGCCCCCACCGTCGGACCTGGCCACGGCCGCCGTCGCGCCGAGCGCACCCAGCGCACCGACCAGGAGGGCGACGACCATCGCGACGGCCGTCCGCGTCGCGGACCACTGGCCCGGTGCGGACCATCCGGACCAGGGACGCCGCCACCACCGGTCCCCACCACCCGAGCCCCCCGCCGGTGCCGTCGGCGCCACCACCGGCGACGGCGCGGCGGGATGGTGCTCGCCGGCGGGCCCCACGGGTGCCGCATGGGACGCCGCAGCCCAAGCAGGAGCCTCCGGCGGCGCAGGAGCCGGCTCGGAGGACGGCGGCGTACCGGGCAGCACGGACGTGTCGTCCGTCGCCGGGAACTCCGTCGTCGCGTCGGGCGTCTCGGACGGCGTGGTCTCGTCGGGGCGCTCGGCCATGGATCCATCGCTCTCTGGTCGCGGGAGGTGCTCGCCGCATGGTCTCCCCCCAGCCTGTGGCGGACCTGTGCCCCACCCAGCCCCCGGCTGGCAGATCCGCGCCCGGCACACAGGAAGAACACAGCCCGTCCATGGACATGCCCCAGTGGGTCCACACACACTGGTCCCATGCCCACCCGCCAGCAGTCCTCCCCCGCCCCGGCCCTGACCCGTCCCGACGGCAGCCCGGTCCGCGTCCTCGTCGTCGACGACGAGCCCAACCTCACCGAGCTCCTGTCCATGGCGCTGCGCTACGAGGGCTGGGAGGTCCGCACCGCCGCGTCGGGCCTCCAGGCGGTCCGGGCCGCGAAGGAGTTCGGCCCGGACGCCGTGGTGCTCGACATGATGCTGCCCGACTTCGACGGGATGGAGGTGCTCCGGCGGATGCGGGGCGAGGACCCACACGTCCCGGTCCTGTTCCTCACCGCGAAGGACGCCGTCGAGGACCGCGTCGCCGGGCTCACGGCCGGCGGTGACGACTACGTGACGAAGCCGTTCAGCCTCGAGGAGGTCGTGGCCCGCCTGCGCGCCCTCATGCGGCGCACCGCCGTCGCGGCGGACGACGGCAGCGCCCTGCTCGTCGTCGGCGACCTCACGATGGACGAGGACAGCCACGAGGTGACCCGGGGCGGCACCGAGATCCAGCTGACCGCCACCGAGTTCGAGCTGCTGCGCTACCTCATGCGCAACCCGAAGCGGGTGCTCTCCAAGGCACAGATCCTGGACCGTGTCTGGAACTACGACTTCGGCGGACAGGCCAACGTCGTCGAGCTCTACATCTCGTACCTGCGCAAGAAGATCGACGCCGGCCGGACGCCGATGATCCACACGATGCGCGGCGTCGGGTACGTCCTCAAGCCGGCCGACTGACGGCGATGAGCACCATCCCCCACATCCGGGGGGCATCCCGGTCCCTCTCCCGCTGGACGCTGCGCACCAAGCTGCTCGCCGCCGTCCTCGCACTGTTCACCGTCGTCATGCTCGTGACGAGCGCGCTCACCGTCCTCGAGACCCGCCGCTACCTCTACGGCCAGCTCTCCGAGGACCTGCGCAGCGCCGTGACCCGGGTCGGCGAACGGGGCGGATACGACCTCGACGGCGACGGTCGGGTCCCCCGCGGCGAGGGCCGGGCGGGCGCTCCCGGCGGCGACACCGTGCTCGTCCTGGGGATCGGGCCGGACGGCCAGGTCGTGGACACCCCCTCAGGACGCCAGGTCAACAGCGTGGTCCTCAAGGACGGCCAGGACGGCATGCTGGACGCCGACGACGTGGCACGCGTGACCGACGAGGTCGAAGGGCGCGAACCGGTCGTGGTGCAGCTGGGGGGCGACGTCGGGGAGTACCTCGTCACCGCCCGCCCCGTCCCGGACGGCGGGAGGTACATCGTCGGGGTCTCCACCGAGCCCGTGCAGGACCTCCTCGAGAAGCTCCTCGCCCTCGTCGTCGCAGGGACCGCCATCGGCCTCGTCCTCGTCGGCGCGGGCGGGGCCGTCGTCATCCGCCGCAGCCTCGCCCCCCTCGACCGGGTGGCGGCCACCGCCCGCCAGGTCTCCGCACTCAAGCTCGACTCCGGCGACGTCTCGCTCGCCGTGCGCGTCCCCGAGGCGGACGTCGACGACCGTACCGAGGTCGGCCAGGTCGGTCTCGCCCTCAACACGATGCTCGACGACGTCGAGAAGGCCCTCCGGGCTCGCCAGGAGAGCGAGACCCGGGTGCGGCGCTTCGTCGCCGACGCCTCGCACGAGCTGCGCACGCCGCTCGCGTCGATCCGGGGCTACGCCGAGCTGACCCGGCGCGAGCAGGACCCCGTCCCCGGCACCGTCACCCACGCCATCGGCCGCGTCGAGTCCGAGGCGCTGCGGATGCAGGAGCTCGTCGAGGACCTCCTGCTGCTCGCCCGCCTGGACTCCGGGCGGCCGCTCGAGCGCGAGCCGGTCGACCTCTCGCTGCTCGCGATGAACGCCGTGAGCGACGCCCACGCCGCCTCACCGGACCACGCGTGGGAGCTCGACCTGCCCGACGAGCCCGTCGAGGTCACCGGGGACGGCGCGCGGCTCCACCAGATCCTCGCCAACCTCCTCGCCAACGCCCGCACCCACACCCCGGCCGGCACGCGGGTCGTCACGAAGGTGCGGCCCGAAGGGTCGATGGTGCGGATGTCGGTGACCGACGACGGCCCGGGCGTGCCGGTAGAGCTGCAGCCGACGGTCTTCGAGCGGTTCACCCGCGGGGACGACTCCCGCAGCCGCGCGAACGGGTCGACCGGGCTCGGGCTGTCGATCGTCGCGGCGGTGGGGCAGGCGCACGGGGGACGCGTCGAGGTGTCCTCCCACCCCGGCGACACCACCTTCTCGGTACTCCTGCCCACCACCTGACACCGGGCGGCACCGGCGCGGTCAGAGGTCCAGCCGGTAGGCGACGAGGTCGACGTCCGGCTGCGGCGACCAGTCACGCTCCGGTGTGCGGGCGAAGCCCATCCGCGCGTACAGCCGGTGCGCCGCCACCATCCACGTCCCGCTCGAGAGCGCCAGGGCGGAGCAGCCGGCGTCGCGGGCCCGACGGACGCACTCGTCGGCGAGCAGCTGCCCCACCCCGGCCCCGCGAGCCTCGGGCAGCACCGCCAACATCCGCACCTCGGCCTCGTCGTCCCGGCCCAGCTCCGCGAACGGCGTCCCCGGAGGCACGAAGGTGGCGGTGCCGACCAGTCGGCCGTCGCCGGCGGTCGCCACGAGCAGGACAGCGTCCCGCGCCCGCCCGGCGGCGTCGAGCAGCGTTGCGGCGTAAGGGTGCTCGGGGGTGACGTGGCCGTCAGCCGCGTACGCCACGAAGGTCATCCGCCCGACGGCGCCGCACTCGTCGGGGTGGGCGGGGCGGACGGTCACGGGCACCTCCGCATCATCCCAGGGAGCGCACTCTGGCGGCGACGACAGGCCGGCCACAGGTGGGTCACAGGCGACCGGCGGAGCGTTGCACCCATGACGACCGCGACCCTGCCACCGAGCACGTCCGACGCCGCGTCCGGCCCTCCGTCCCCGGGCGCCCCGAGCACTACCCGTCCGCGCGGAGCCGCCAGGATCCGCCGAGCCGTGCGCGGGCCGGAGACCGACCCGGCGTGGGCCCGACCCGCGTTCCTCGCGCTGCTCGCCCTCACGGCGGCCGCGTACCTCGTCAACCTCACGGCGAGCGGATGGGCGAACAGCTTCTACTCGGCCGCGGTCCAGGCCGGCGCCACCTCGTGGGAAGCCTTCTTCTACGGGAGCCTCGACGCCGGCAACGCGATCACCGTCGACAAGCCCCCTGCCTCCCTGTGGGCCATGGCGCTGTCGGTCCGGCTCCTCGGGCTCAGCTCGTTCGCGATCCTGCTGCCACAGGTGCTCATGGGCGTCGCGACGGTCGGCGTCGTGCATGCCTCGGTGCGGCGCTGGTTCGGCCACGGCGCGGCCCTGCTCGCCGGGGGCGCGCTCGCCCTCACCCCCGTCGCGGTCCTCATGTTCCGGTTCAACAACCCGGACGCCCTCCTGACCCTGCTCATGGCCCTGGCGGTGTGGGCAACGCTGCGGGCGGTGGAGGCCGGCTCGGTCCGCTGGATCGCGCTCGCCGGTGTCTTCGTCGGCTTCGGCTTCCTCACCAAGACCCTGCAGGTGCTGCTCGTCGTCCCCGCGGTGGCCCTCGTCTGGATCTTCGCCGCGGACACCTCACTGCGGCGCCGGCTGCTCGGCGGGCTGGCGTCCGGCGGCGCGTTCCTGGCGTCCGCCGGATGGTGGGTCGCGGTCGTCGAGCTCGTGCCCACGTCGATGCGCCCGTACGTCGGCGGCAGCCAGAACGACTCGTTCCTCGAGCTGACCTTCGGCTACAACGGCCTCGGCCGGCTCGACGGCACCGAGGTCGGGCGGGTCGGTGGCGGTGGCGGCGGCGGGTTCTCCGAGGGCGCGGGCCTCTGGCGGATGTTCGGCTCGGCCGTGGGCGGCCAGGTGTCGTGGCTGCTCCCGGCGGCGCTGCTCCTCCTCGTCGCCGGGCTCGCGATGCGCGGGCGTGCGCCGCGAACCGACCTGCGTCGCGCGGCCTACCTCGCGATGGGCGCCTGGATGCTCGTCACCGCGCTCGTCTTCTCCTTCATGGAGGGGATCTTCCACGAGTACTACGTCGTGGCGCTGGCCCCGCCGGTCGCCGCGCTCGTCGGGATGGGCGCCGGCGAGGCGTGGGAGCGGCGACGCGACCCGGTCGGCGCGCTCGTCCTCTCCGCCGCGACGGCCGCGACCGCCGTGTGGGCCTTCGTCCTGCTGTCCCGGACGACCGCGTACGGCGACTGGCTGAGGACCGGGACGCTCATGCTCGGGCTCGCCGCCACGCTCCTCTTCCTCGTCCTCGGCCGGCTGCACCGCCGAGCCGTCGCGGTGGTCGGTGCCGCGGCCGTCGTCGCCGGACTGGCGGGGCCGGCCGCGTACGCCTCGTCCACGCTCGCCACCGGCCACAGCGGCTCGATCGTCACGGCCGGCCCGTCGACCCGTGGCGGTGGTGGACCCGGCGGAGGCGGCCGAGGCGGCTTCACCGGTGGCCGTCCGGGCACCACGACCGGTGGTGGCCCGGCCACCACCAACGGCGGTCGGCCGGCGAACGGCGGCGGTCCGGCGAACGGCGGCGGTCCGGCCACCGGCGGCGGAGGCGGGATGAACGGGCTGCTCGACGCGACCACGCCCGACGCCGACGTGGTCGCCGCGCTCAGCGCCGACGCCGAGCGGTACACGTGGGTCGCGGCGGCCGTCGGGTCGCAGAACGCGGCCGGCCTCCAGCTCGGGACGCGGCTTCCCGTCATGGCCATCGGCGGGTTCAACGGCTCCGACCCGTCACCGACGCTCGAGGAGTTCCAGCAGTACGTCGCCGACGGCGAGATCCACTACCTCGTCGCCGGCGGCGGCTTCCGTGGCCAGCAGGGCGGCTCGAACGTCGCGAACGAGATCGCCACCTGGGCAGCCGCGGGCTACGAGCAGGTGACGATCGGCGGACAGACGTTTTACGACCTCACCCGTCCGACGGGAACCGGGGCGTGAGCACCGTGGCGGAGCGGACGGCACGCCCGACGGACACCGCCCGGCCCAGGCGGCACGTCCTCGCCCAGCTCACCTGGTTCGCCGTCATCGGGGTGGCGAGCACCGCCCTCCATCTCGGAGGCTTCGTCCTCCTCCGGCTCGTCGCCCCGAGCCAGGTCGCCAACGCCGTGGCGCTGCTCACGGCCGCGGTCCTCAACACCTGGGCCAACCGGCGGTGGACCTTCGGGGTACGGGGCCGGGCGGACGCCGGCCGACACCAGGTGCAGGGCCTGCTCGTCTTCGGGCTGACCCTGGCGATGAGCTCGGGCGGGCTCGCGGCGCTCGGAGCCGTGGCACCGGACGCACCGCGCTGGCTGGAGACGGCCGTCGTCGCGGTGACCACCGCAGCGGCCACGGCCGTGAAGTTCGCCGCGATGCGGTGGTGGGTGTTCGTGCCCCGGCAGGGGGCGCCGGAGCATCGCGACCGGCGTGACTGCGTCACTCCGGAGGCACGCTCCGCGCGTCGGTAGACGCGCCGGTTCGCACCGCTCGGGGCCGCTTTGCCCGGCGACCACCCCGGCGGATACCCTGTGCAGGCGTTGGAGGCGTCGCCTAGTCCGGTCTATGGCGCCGCACTGCTAATGCGGTTTGGGCTAACCGCCCATCGAGGGTTCAAATCCCTCCGCCTCCGCCGACCAGGAACCCCCGGGCGCTCGCGACCGGGGGTTCCTGTCTGCGCGTGGCTCCCTCCGCCTCCGCCCTCGAGAATCCCCCGGGACACAGCCGCCCGGGGGATTCTCCGTCCTCCGAAACCCGGGACGGGCGAAGTGGGAGCCCCCGAGGGCCCAGTCACCCGGGGGCTCCCACGTCTGGGGGAGCGATGCGTGTGCCGTCAGTGCTTCTCGGACAGGCTCCACATCGTCCACAGCTCGGTCCGCATCCGTCGCGGCTGGCCCAGGGTGTGCAGCACGGCTCCGGCGACGTCCGCGGGGTCCATGAACGGGCCCGACCACGGGTCACCGTCACCGAACCGCCCGTCCGCCGCTGCGAACGGGGTGTTGACCCCGGCGGGCGCGATGACGGTGGTCCGGATGCCCTCGTCGCGCAGCTCGCGGTCGAGGGCATAGCCGAGGTTGACCTGCGCGGCCTTCGAGGCCGCGTACACGGCCTCCTGGCCACCGCCGATGAGCAGCCCGGCCACCGAGCCGAGGATGACGACGTCGCCGCCGTCCCCCTGTGCCCGGTACTGCCGCACCGCTGCCCGGACGAGCCAGACGGTGCCCTTGACGTTGACGTCGACCATGAGGTCGATGTCGTCGGCCGTGTAGTCGAGGATGCCGCCGTAGAACCCGACACCGGCGTTCGCCACGACGGAGTCGACCCGCCCGAAGGCCTCGACCCCGGCCGCCACGAGCGCGTCGGCCGTCGCCTCCTGCCGGATGTCCCCACCGACGGCGACCACCCGGTCGGGGCCGTGCCCCTCGACGAGGGGGCGCACGGCGTCCTCCCGCAGGTCACCGGCGACGACCCGGGCCCCGGCTTCGAGGGCCAGCCGCACGGTGGCGCCACCGATCCCGCCTCCGGCACCGGTGACGACGACGACGGTGTCGGTCAGGCTGCGTGCCGGTGCCGGCATCGCCGACCTCCTCGAACGGACGGAGGGGACATGAGGACGGGAAGTGGGGGGACCGCCCGGCCACCAGTTCAGCAGTGGTGGTGGCCGGACGTGTCCGTCACTTGATGGCGCCCATCGAGAGACCACGGACGAGCTGCTTCTGCGCGACCCACCCGGCGATGATCACCGGCAGTGCGGCGATGGTCGCAGCCGCCGACAGGACCGCGAGGAACTGGCCGCGACCGTCGACGAAGCTGCCGAGGAACGGCGGCGTCGTGCGGGCTGCCGAGCTCGTGAGGTTGAGCGACAGGAAGTACTCGTTCCAGGCGAAGATGAAGCTGATCAGCGCTGCGGCGGCGATCCCCGGCAGGACGAGCGGCAGGACGATCCGCACGATCTCGCGGTAGAGCCCGGCGCCGTCGACGCGTGCCGCCTCGACGATCTCGAAGGGCACCTCGAGGAAGAACGAGCGCATCATCCACACCGTCACCGGCAGGTTCATCGCCGCGTACACGAGCGACAGCATGTAGATGTTGTCGAGGAGGTCCAGCTCCTTGAGGATCATGAAGAGCGGCAGGACGATCGCCGCCAGCGGCATGAACCGGGTGGAGATGAAGAAGGTCAGCGCACCCTCGACGTTCTTGACCCGCCGGATCGACAGCGCGTACGCCGCCGGGATGGCCAGGAGGACGGCGATGACGGTCGCCGTCGTCGCCGCCGTGAGCGAGTTCATCAGGTAGCCCTGCATGCCGCGGTCGAACGCGGACCGGAACCCCTCGGTGACCGGCTCGAAGAAGAACGACGGGTCCACCGACGACGCCACCGACTCCTTCTTGAACCCGTTGAGGAACATCCAGAAGACCGGGAAGAAGAAGACGAGGACGAGGAACCACGTGAAGACGGTGAGCAACGTGCCCTTGGTCTTGGTGCTCATCGGCTGCCTCCTGCCATGAAGACCTTGAAGAGGGTGCGGAGCGCGATCGTCGCGACGATCAGCGTGAGGACGACGGTGACGACGCCGTACGCCGCCGCCTGGCCGATGTCGAGGCCGATGAACGCCCGCTCGTAGAGCAGGTACGCCAGGGTCTTGGTCCCGCCGGTCCCCTTGGTGAGGATGGCGATCGGGTCGAAGACCTGGATGATGATGACCGAGCCGAGCAGCACACCGATCTCGATGTACATCCGCATGTGCGGCAGCGTGATCCAGGTGAAGGTGCGCCAGGTGCCGGCGCCGTCGACCTGCGCGGCCTCGAGGATCCCCTTGTCCTGCCCCTGCAGGCCCGCCAGCAGGATGAGCATCATGAAGGGCGTGAACTGCCAGGTCAGCACGATGATGACGGTCGCGAGCGGGTGGTTGGTCCCCCAGGAGACGATGGGAAGGCCGAGCGAGCGGCTGAGCCAGTTGAGCATGCCGATGTTCGTGTCGAACATCGAGTACTTCCAGATGAGCGCCGCGGCCGCCGGCATGATGAGGAAGGGGGTGATCATCAGGGTCCGCGCGATGGCGCGGCCGGGGAACGCCCGGTCGAGCAGGAGCGCGAAGATCATCCCGAAGATCACCGACAGGACCACCGACGAGGCGGTGATGACGACCGTCGCGACGATCGACGGCCCGAGGTCGCCCGAGGACAGGGCCGAGGAGTAGTTGTCGAAACCGCTGAAGCCCCGGTCGTTCGGGTAGAGCAGGTTCCACCGGACCAGCGAGAACCCGATGGTCACGAGGAAGGGCACCTGCGTCAGCAGGATGAGGAAGATGACCGCCGGGGCGGCGAGCCTCCTGGCGGTGCTGAGGTCGGACTTCTTGGCGCGCCGTGGTTCGGTGGCTGTGTCGGCCTGCACCGTGTCGACGTCGGTCATGGACATCTGAAGCACTCCCTTGTGCGAGCGGAGGGATGGGAGAACGATCCGGCGCGGGTGCCGGGGCCGGCCGGACGGCCGACCCCGGCACCTCGGAGGCTAGTCCCTAGCCAGGGGGTCAGCCCTTCTGAGCGTCACCCGCGGTCTGCGCGATGCTCTGGCACTTGGACAGAGCGTCGTCGACCGACGACCGGTTCGCGATGTAGTCAGCGATGAGCTGAGCACACTGGTTGCCGACGTCCTGGAACTCGGGGATGGAGACGTACTGGATGCCGACCCACGGCTGGGGCTTGACACCCGGCTGCTCCGGGTTGACCGACGTCATGACGTCGAGGGTGATCGGGGCGTAGGCGGCCGCGGCCTCCTTGTACTCCGGGATCTCGTAGGTCGACTGGCGGGCACCCGGGGGAACCAGCGACCAGCCGAGCTGCTCACCGACGAGCTGGTGGTAGTCCTTGCTCGTGGCCCACTTCACGAAGTCGATCGCGGCGTCCTTGTTCTTGGTCGTGGACGGGACCGCGAGGTTCCAGCTCCACAGCCAACCCGACTCCTGGGTCTTGTTGACCGGCATGTGGGCGTAGCCCATCTTGCCCTTGACCGGCGAGTCGTCGGCCTCGAGGAGCGAGGCGGCGACGGAGGCGTCGGCCCACATCGCGGCCTTGTTCTCCTTGAGCGCGGTGAGGCACTCGTTGAACGAGTAAGACACCGGGTCGGCCTCGCCGGACTCGTCGAGCATCGTCTTGTAGAACTCGACGGCCTCCTTCCACTCCGCACTGTCGACCGTGGCGTTCCACTGCTCGTCGTACCAGTTGCCACCGAAGGTCTGGACCACGGTGGTCAGCGGAGCGAAGAGGTCACCCCAGCCGGGCTTGCCGCGCATGCAGATGCCCGACATGTCATTGGTGTTGACCTCCTTGGCCGCCTCGGCGACCTCCTCCCAGGTCGGGTTCATCGACAGCTTCACACCGGCCTTGTCGAGAACCTCCTTGTTGTACATGAGGATGGAGGACTCGCCGTAGAACGGCACCGCGTACTGCTTGCCATCGTTGGAGATGGCGACCCGGACGGGCTCGAGGATGTCGTCGACGTCGTACTCGGCGTCCGAGGCCAGCGGCTCGGTGAGGTCGACGAGCCAGCCGTTGGCACCCCACTGCGGGGTCTCGTAGGCACCGATGGTGACGATGTCGTACTGGCCGGCGCCGCTCGCGACGTCCGCGGTGACCGCGGCGCGCAGGTCGGCCTCCTCCATGACCTGGAAGTTCACGGTGGTGCCGGGGTTGGCCGACTCGTACTCACCCTTGAGCTTCTCCATGTCCTGCATCTGGCCGTTGTTCACCGTGGCCAGGTTCAGGGTCACGCTCTCGCCGCCGTCGCCGCCGGCGGAGCTGTCGTCCGTCGAGACGTTCCCGGACGAGCAGGCGGCGAGGGCCATGGCCGTGGCCATCGCTCCCGCACCGAGCGTCAGGGCGCGCTTCTTCGCGAGCATTCCTAACTCCTTTGGTAGGTCTCCGCTCCCGTTCCCAGGGAGTCGGGGTCTGGTGCCCGGGCGGTTCCCGGGGCGTTCCGTACGGCGGTGCTGCGCCACGAACACGGGCAATGTAAGGATCACGAGGGTCGTGCAGCAAGCACCTCGACCCTTCCGCTTTCGATACTATTTTGCCGCGCTCGGTCGAGCCCGCCGTGCCCCCAGTGTGCATCGCTGGTCGACGAATTGCAGTGGCAGCACGCGCAAGTCACGGCGTCAACGAGGAGTGGTGACGATTTCGTATCAATCAACGGGCACACCCCGCGCCTACCTCGCAGGATTCCCCTCCGTCGCCGTGGAGGCCTCGACCCAGGACAAGCCCCTGCCGCGCGGGGCGTACCCCCCGCCGCGCCGCGAGGTCATCCCGCCGCATCCACAGCAGGCCATCCGCGCCCTGACCCACGACTTTCCGAGCGAGATCTGCGGATGGGGCGCGCATCCCGAGTACGAGATCCACCTCATCACGAAGACCCACGGCAGCTTCATCGCCGGCGACCACGTCGGGACCTTCGCGCCAGGACACGTGAGCCTCATGGGTCCGAACCTCCCTCACGACTGGGTCAGCGACCTGCCGGACGGCCAGGTCGCCGTCGACCGCGACGCCGTCATCCAGTTCACCGACGAGTGGGTCCGCGAGTGCATGCGGATCATCCCCGAGCTCATCGAGATCGACGAGGTGCTCACCCAGTCGACCCGCGGCCTCGTCTTCTCGGGCGCCACCGCCTGGCGCGCCGCCGAGACCATCCTCGACGTCACCCGCACGCACGGCGCCGAGCAGATGGCACACCTGTTCAAGCTGCTCAGCCTGTTCGCGCGATCCCCCCGCGAGGACCGTGCGGTCGTCGCCAGCGAATGGCTCGGGCGCCCCACGGACGGGAACTCCCTCAACGCCGTCGAGGCCGGGCTCTCGTACATCTTCGAGAACCTCACCGGGGACATCCGCCTCGCCACCGCCGCGAAGATGGCGTACATGTCCGAGCCGACGTTCTCGAAGTACTTCAAGAGCGCCACGGGCATGACGTTCAGCGCGATGGTCAAGAAGCTGCGCATCGCGCACGCCCGTCGGCTGCTCGACTCCACCCAGGAGCCGATCGCCCAGGTCGCGGCACACAGCGGATACCACAACATGGCCAACTTCAACCGGCAGTTCCTCGCCGAGGTCGGCACGACCCCGACGAGCTACCGCAAGCTGGAGACCAGCCAGAAGCCACCGCCGGAGCTGTTCAGCCTCGGGCTGCGCGCCCCCCTCGACGGCGGGGGTCAGCCCACGTAGCGGTCGAGCGCACCGTGCACGCCGTGCTCGGTGATCGCCGAGCGGGCCTCGAGGAAGGCGCTCCGGAAGGTCTCGTCGGCGCCGAGGTCGCCGAAGACCGCGTCGATCCCGATGAAGGCCGCCGGGTCGTCGCCGGCCGCGGCCGCACGCAGGGCGTCGGCGTGGATGTCCGGCGGCACCTCGGACCCGCTGATGTCGCCGCGCTCGATGGCGGCCCAGTACTCGGCCCATGCCGCGACCATGAGCGCCCCGAGCGGGACCTCGCGGCCGGCCGCCAGGTTGTCGCGGATCGCCGGCAGGGCGAAGGTGGCCATCCGGTTCCCGCCGTCCGTGGCGAGGCGGACGAGGGTGTCCTTGATGCCCGGGTTGCCGAACCGCTCGACGAGCGTCGCCATGTAGCCGGGGAGGTCGATGCCGGGCAGGTCGCCGAGGGTCGGGGCGGCCTCGTCGGCCATGTACCGCTCGAGGTAGGCACGGACCTTCTCGTCCTCCATCGTCTCGTCGACGAGGCGGTAGCCGAGCGGCGCACCGAGGTAGGCGATGGCCTGGTGGCTCGCGTTGAGCAGGCGCAGCTTCATGAGCTCGTAGGGCTTGACGTCGTCGACGAACTGGACGTCGACCTGTTCGAGGTCGGGCCGGCCCTGGACGAACTCGTCCTCGACGATCCACTGGGTGAAGGGCTCGGCGGGCACGGGCCAGGCGTCCTCGACACCGAAGTCCTCGGCGAGGGTCTCGCGGTCGGCGTCGGTCGTCGCGGGGGTGATCCGGTCGACCATGCAGTTGGGGAAGGGGACCTCGCGCTCGATCCACTCGGCGAGCTCGGCGTCGACGAGCCGGGCGAAGCCGAGGACGGTCTGCTTGCAGACGTCCCCGTTGCCCTGGAGGTTGTCGCAGGAGAGGACGGTGAAGGGCGCGAGGCCCGCCTCGCGCCGCCGGCGCAGGCCCTCGACGATGAACGCGAAGGCGGTGCGGGGCGCGTCGAGGTGGTCGACGTCGTGGACGACGTTCTCGTCCGTCTCGTCGAAGCGGCCGGTGCCCGCGTTCTTGATGTAGCCGCCCTCGGTGACGGTGAGGCTGACGATCCGGGTCGCGGGGTCGACGAGCCGCGCGTACACGTCGTCCGCGTCGTCCGGACCGAAGAGGTACTCGAGGACCGAGCCGATGACCCGCGGCTCGAGCGAGCCGTCCGGGTGCCGCACGACGAGGGTGTACAGGCAGTCCTGGCCGCGCATGGCGTCGCGCATGGCGGAGTCCTGCGGGAGGACGCCCACCCCGCAGATGCCCCAGTCGAGGCCGGACCCGGCGTCCATGAGCCGGTCGAGGTACATCGCCTGGTGCGAGCGGTGGAAGTTGCCGAAGCCGAAGTGGACGATGCCGACCCGCGCCGCGAAGCGGTCGTAGCCGGGCGTGGCCACGGTGTCAGAAGGCAGATCGACGCTGATCCGAGCGGTCACGGAGATGTCCTTTCGCGGCGGTTCGTGCACGTCCCCAGGCGCATGAAACCAACGACGCTCGTCGTATGGAAAGGCACCGGGCGTGCATCCGAGGAAACCATCGACAGGCGAGGAGATCGCATCGACGGACCCCCTCTGTCGGGGTCCGTCCACCTTCCCATCCGGAGGTGACCCGCGCCAGGTCAGGAGCAGATGTCCTCGTCGGCGGTCCGGGCCTTGATCGTCGTCGACGGTGGCGGCGCGCTGACGCGTGACCTCGGCAGCGGCTCGCTGCCCAGGCGGTTCGGCACCTCGACCACCGACGCCGCACCGGCCCCGATCGTCACCCGGATGTGGTCGCCGAGGGTGGGGTCCTCCTCGACCCCGGAGTCCGGGAAGGCGGCCGCGACGGTCCGTGCCTCCTCCTCGGCCCCCGGGCCGTGCGCGACGACGACGCCGTCCGGCCGGTCGGCGACGGAGGAGGTCGTGACCCGGGCGAAGCCCTGGACCCGCAGTGCCCTGGCCGCGGCGGCGGCGAGCCCGTCGACTCCGGTGGCGTTGACGACCGTCACGGTGATGTCGTCGGGGCTCACCGTCAAGGGGGTGGGGGACGGCTGGGGCGTGGGCTCGCCCGCGTCCTCGGACTCGGTGACCGAGCGGTCCTCGCGCAGCGTCTGCCACAGGGTCTCGGCCGCGGCGGACCACTGGACGCGGTTCGGGTCGGCGGGATAGGTCTCGACGGGGACGGTGACGAGCGCGACGTTGTCGACGCCGACATCCTTGACGGACTGCGCGATGTCCTTCATCTGGCCGAGACCGAGGTCCTCGTCCGTCGTCAGCGACTGCGTGGCGGCGTCGAGGAAGCCGAAGAGCCGGTCCGGGCGCAGGAGCAGGGAGGTGCGGGTGGCCTCCTGGACGACCGAGGCGAGGAACTGCTGCTGCCGCTCGATCCGCCCGAGGTCCGACCCGTCACCCAGGGTGTACCTCGCCCGTACCCAGCCGAGGGCCTGCGTACCGTCGAGGGTGTGCCGACCGGCGCTCAGCCGCAGACGGGCCTTGGGGTCGTCGATGTCGACGGGGGTGCAGACCGGCACCCCACCGAGCGCGTCGACCATCTCCCGGAACCCCGAGAAGTCGACGATCGCGACGTGGTCGACGAACAGCCCGGTGTCGGCCTCGAGCGTGGCGACCAGGCAGGCGGGCCCACCCATGCTGAACGCCGAGTTGACCTGCTGCACCCGCCACAGGTCCTTCGTGGTGTCGAGGTCGCACGACGGCGGCATCGGGACCATCGAGTCCCGGGGGATGGAGACGACCGTGACCCGCTCACGGTCGGCCGACAGGTGGGCGAGGAGTGTGGTGTCCGAGCGGGCGCCGCTCGTGAGGGTGTCCCCGGGGAGGTCCTGGCCCTCCCGGGTGTCCGACCCGACGAGCAGGATGTTGAGCGGGCCCTCCGCCTTCTGCGGGCGGTCCTCCTCGCCCAGGGCGTCACCCAGCGAGACGCGGTCGATGTTCCCCTCGAGCCGCCACCACGCGAAGCCGAGGCCGCCCCCCAGCACGACGCCCAGCACGACGAGCACCGTGAGCACGCGCCGTAGGCGCAGCGGGTGGGTCTCCCGCGACCGTTCCCGGGCGCGGTTGCGACGCGTCTCCTTCGGCACCGCCCACCTCCACATGCCGGCCCGCCTTGGTCTCCAGCGGGCGCACGGATCGTCCGGGTCTCACGGACCGTGCGAGTCTACGGACTTCCGCGCGACCCCCTTCACACAGGACGAAGGCCCCGCCCGGCGAACCGGGGCGGAGCCCTCGTGCGACTCGGGTGACCGGGTCAGATGGGGCGGACCTGGTCGGCCTGCGGACCCTTCGGACCCTGGGTGACCTCGAACTCGACCCGCTGAGCCTCGTCGAGGCTGCGGTAACCCTGGACGTCGATCGCAGAGTAGTGGACGAACACGTCCGGGCCGCCGCCGTCCTGGGCGATGAAACCAAAGCCCTTCTCAGCGTTGAACCACTTCACGGTGCCCTGTGCCATATGGGGACAACTTCCTTCACTTGCGTAGCACTCGGCCGGCGCACGTCGCACCGACCGTGGATGCGACTCCAGCCCCCTGTGGCGCGAGGGTAGTTCGACCTGAGAGGTACTGCTGTTGCTGCAACCGCGAGCGAACCTAGCAGAGTGAGCGCGCCCTCGCCGTCTGCGGGCCGGTCGGTCCACCGTTCGGTCGCCGACCGTTCATCCTCGCTTCCGAGCAGCCCCGCCACCGGGGCCGACCGGTCGGTCCGACGGGCTCCGCCCGCTCAGGCGGACTCCAGCGTCGTGGCACCCGTCATGATCGCCACCCCGTCGCCCATCTCGTGGGACCGCGGCGTGACGACGCCGGCGCATCCACCCAGCCGCTGGATGTGGATCCGGTCGGCGACCTCCCACACGTGCGGCATGTTGTGGCTGATCAGGATGACCGCGAGCCCGTTGTCGCGGAGCTGCTCGACCATGTCGAGGACCATGCCGGACTCCTTGACACCGAGCGCGGCCGTCGGCTCGTCGAGGACGACGACCTTGGACCCGAACGCCGCGGCCCGAGCCACCGCCACGGCCTGCCGCTGGCCTCCCGACAGGGTCTCGACGGCCTGGCCCATGTTCTGGATGGTCTGGATGCCGAGGTCCTGCACCGACCGGCTCGCACGCTGCTCCATGCCCTTCTTGTCGAGCATCCGGAAGACCGACCCGAGCAGCCCCTTCCGCCGGTCCTCGCGGCCGAGGTAGAGATTGCTCGCGATGTCGAGCGCGGGGATGACGGCCAGCTGCTGGTACACCGTCTCGATGCCGGCGTCGCGCGCGTCCTGGGGGCGACGGAACGCCACCCGTCTGCCCTCGAGCTCGATGCGGCCGGAGTCGGGGAGGTACGCCCCGGTGAGGCACTTGATGAGCGTCGACTTCCCGGCGCCGTTGTCGCCGATGACGGCGAGCACCTCTCCCTTGTAGAGGTCGACGCTCACGCCGTCGAGTCCGACGACCCGGCCGAAGGTGATGACGAGGTCCCGGGCGGAGAGCACGGGGTCGGCGTCGTAGATGCCGCGCCGCTCCTCGGGGATCGCCTCGAGGGCGAGGGGCAGGGGCTCGGTGCGGCTCATGCCTTCACCTTCCGGATCCACTGGTCGATGGCGACCGCGACGATGACGAGGACGCCCGTGGCGAGGACGCGCCACTGCTGGTCGACACCCAGCTGGGACAGCCCGAACGCGAACGTCTGGACGATGAGCGCGCCGATGAGCGTGCCGATGAGCCGGCCCCGCCCGCCGAAGAGGCTCGTCCCGCCGATGACGACCGCGGTGATGGACGCGAGGTTGGCGTCCGGGATGGCGTTGGGTGTGGCGGCCCCGGCCCGGCCGATGAGGATCCAGGCGGCCAGGCCGTAGATCAGACCGGCGACGGTGTAGACGCCGAGGAGGATGCGACGGCTCGGGACGCCGGAGAGGCGCGCCGACTCCGCGTCGTCCCCGACGGCGTAGACGTAGCGGCCCCAGGCCGTCTGGGACAGCACGAAGGCCATCACCGCGTAGATGAGGACGACCACGACGATCCCCCACGTCAGGCGGAAGGCGCCGATGCCGAAACCCTCGCCGAGCACGTTGAGCAGCCGCGGGAGGTGGCTGGCCTGGATGCTCGCGCCGCCGGAGTACAGCAGCGCGATGGCGGTGAAGATGCTCAGCGACCCGAGCGTGACGATGAACGGGGGGAGGTTGATCCTCGTGACGAGCAGGGCGTTGACGAACCCGGCGAGCGTCGCGAGGCCGACGCCGATGAGCAGGGCGAGGATCCCCGGCATGCCGCCGTCCTCGGCCAGGGAGGCCATCACCATCATGGACAGGACCATGACCGCGCCGACGGAGAGGTCGATGCCGGCGGTGAGGACGATGAGCGTCTGCCCCACCGCGAGGGCCGCGACGACCGCCGTCTGCTGGAGCAGGATGCCCATCGAGCCGGGCGTGAGGAAGGTCGGCGTCGCGATGAAGAACGACACGAACGCGACGAACAGCAGGAAGAGCGGGCTCAGCCACGGGCGGGCGTGGAGGACGTGCTGCAGCCTCTGGAGGGGGGAGTGCTGCCGCCGGGAGAACTCGGCGGCAGCGCTGCCGGAGGTGGTGGTCATCCTCAGTTGCCCCAGCAGAGCTCGGCACCCTCGGCGGAGTCGATGCTGTCGACCCCGTCCACGGGCTCGTCGGTGACGAGGGCGACGCCGGTGTTGAAGAAGTCGAGCCCCTCGGTGGGCTTCGGCTTCTCACCGCCCCGGGCGATCTTCGCGATGGCCTCCATGCCGAGCGTCGCCATCTTCAGCGGGTACTGCTGCGCAGTGGCGCCGATGACACCGCTCCTCACGGAGTCGACCCCGGCGCAGCCGCCGTCGACCGAGACGATGAGCGCATCCTTGCCGGCGGCCTCGAGGGCGGCGCTGGCACCGACGGCCGCCGGCTCGTTGATCGTGTAGACGAGGTTGATGTCGGGGTTCTTCGCCAGGCACCGCTCCATCGCGGTGCGGCCGCCGTCCTCGGCGCCGTTGCTCGCCTCGTTGCAGACGATCGTGTAGTCGCCGCCGGAGTACGAGCCGCTCGTGGCCTCGTCGCCGTTCTTCGTCGGGTCGGCGACGTCGATGCCCATGCCTTCGAGGAAGCCCTGGTCCCGGTCGTAGTCGACGGAGACGATCTTGTCGTCGAAGAGGTCGAGGAGCGCGATGACGGCCGGCTCGCCGTCCAGCGTGGCCGCGGCCCACTGCCCGTCGAGCTTCCCGGCCTCACGGTTGTCCGTGGCGAACGTGATGTCCACGGTGTCCGGCGGGTCCGGCGGGGTGTCGAGCGCGATGACGTACAGGCCGGCGTCGCGGGCCTGCTTCATCGCGGCGTTGACCCCGGTGGACATCGGGGTGATGAGGATGCCCTTGTCGCCGCGGGCGATGGCGTCCTCGATCGCGGTGATCTGGCCCTGGTCGTCCCCCTCCTGCTTGCCGGAGGCGACGGTGAGCGTGACGTTCTGCGTCGTCGCGTCCTGCTTCGCACCGTTCTGCATGGCCACGAAGAAGGGGTTCGTCGAGTCCTTCGTGATGAGGGTGACGCCGACCGCGGCCTCGCCGCCGGAGCCGGAGTCGGAGGCGCTCCCGCGGTTGCACGCGGCCGCGGTGAGGGCGAGTCCGACGATCCCGGCCGAGGCCACGATCCGACGGGCGGACGGGCGGGGTGGGCGCTGACACAGCTGCATGTCCGGACTCTCCTTCGAGTTGCTCTCGGGGTCGGACGACGCGGCACCATCTGGTGACAACGTTGTCACCAACCGTTTCTAGCGAATCCTTGCGTATCGGTCAAGACATGAGTTAGAACACATCTGTGGGCCTGACATCGTTGTCAACGAGGGGTCGCGGGCGGGCGACCATGCGGGACGTCGCCGCTCTCGCCGGAGTGAGCCTCAAGACGGTGTCGCGGGTCGTCAACGACGAGCCCGGCGTGTCGGACGACGTCCGGACCCGCGTGCAGACCGCCGTGGCCCGCCTCGACTACCGGCCCAACCTCGCCGCGAGCAACCTGCGCCGTCTCGGCGCCCGCACCGGCCTCATCGGCGCCCTCGTGCAGGACCTCTCGAACAGCTTCTCGGCCGCCCTGCTCCGGGCCCTCGAGGACGCCGCACGCACACGGCGCACCGGCATCCTCACCGCCAGCCTCGACGAGGAGATCCACCGCGAGCAGGCACTCGTCCACGACCTCGTGACCCGCCGGGTCGACGCGCTCGTGCTCATGCCGTCCAGCCGGTCCCAGGAGTACCTGGCGGCCGAGCTGCGCACCGGGACACCGGCGGTCTTCGTCGACCGGCCACCGCGGGGCGTCGAGGCCGACTCCGTCGTCGTCGACAACGCCTATGGTGCCCGCCTCGCGGCCGAGCATCTCCTCGACCAGGGCCACCGGCGGATCGCCGGCATCTTCCACCTCCCGCAGATCCACACCGCGGCGGAGCGGATGCGCGGGTTCACCAGTGCGCTCACCGACGCGGGGCTAGAGCCCGACCCCCATCTCATGGTGACCGGCGTCGCCACCGTCGAGGCCACGGCCGCAGCGGTGCGAGAGCTCCTCGACCTGGCCGACCCGCCGACCGCCATCTTCGCGGCACGGAACAACCTCGCGGTCGGCGCCGTGCGCGCCATCGCCGAGCGCGGGCTCTCCCGGGAGGTCGCGCTCGTCGGGTTCGACGACTTCCCGATGTCGGACCTCGTCGACCCGCCCCTCACGGTCATCCGCCAGGACGTCCCGCGCATCGGCCGCACGGTCGCCGACCTGGTGTTCCAGCGCATCGAGGGCGACCGCTCGCCCGTGCAGCACGTCGTCCTCAACCCTTCGCTCCTCGTGCGGGGGTCCGGCGAGATCCCTCCGCGCCGGTGAGCGCACTCGCGCGCGGGTGCGGCGGTCACCGGTGCGGCGGAGGCGCCTCGTCGACGTTGACGGTGGGGATACCGATGCCCGCACGGGCGATGACGGCGAGCGAGGGCTCACGGCCGGGGTTCGACTCGCGGTGCACGGTGAACGCGGGGACGTGGACGTAGCTGCCCACAGTGGCGTCGACATACCCCTCCACGCCTTCGCACTCGAGGCGGAGCACTCCTCGCACGACGTACAACACGGACACGTTGGAGTCGTGGTGGTGCCAGCCGGAGACCGCGCCCGGGTCGGTGACGACCTGGCCGGACCACAGCCCCGGGACCTCGACCGCGCGGCGACGGAGCATCCCGCTCGTGGGGTCGGCCTCGACCAGCTCGTCGTCGGTGACGACCCGCACGGGCCCGCGCTCGGTCATCCCGCCACGGTAGCCCCGGCCCGTCCTCCCCGCCCTCTCAAGCTCTCTCACCTCTCGCGAACGTGTGTGAACACGCCGCACCTTCCGCGGCGTGTTCACACACGTTCGCGACTGGAGGCGAGCGGAGGGCGTGGGATTCGAACCCACGATGACGTTGCCGCCATAGCGGTTTTCAAGACCGCCGCACTAGGCCACTATGCGAGCCCTCCTCACCCGGCGGGCCGGGCGCCCGACCAGGGTAGGCCCCACCGGCGACCGTCCGACCACCGACGCCGGGCGCGGCCGACTCCCGTCACCGCCGAGGCCACCGGGAACGACGCCCTCTGTAGGGTCGGGGCAGACGAAAGGAGCCCCCATGGGCAAGCTGTCCTTCCTCGCGGGCCTCGCAGCCGGCTACGTGCTCGGCGCCAAGGCGGGCACCCAGCGCTACGAGCAGATCCGTCGCACCTCGGGCAAGGTGTGGAACTCGGAGCCGGTGCAGAAGCAGGTCGAGAACGCCAAGGAGGCCGCGCGCACCAAGGCCGCTCCGGTCGTCGCCGACATGGTGGCCGACGCCGCCCGGGCCACGGGTGAGAAGCTCCGCCAGGGCCGGACCATCGCGTCCGAGGCCATCACGCACGACTCCCCGGAACCACGCCGCAGCGAGGACCACACCGACGCCTGGGCCGCCGCGACCAGACCCACGACGACCGACTAGCCGCAGTCGCAAGGCCCTCGAGCACGCCCGCACGGGCCACGCCGGCGGACGCCACTGCGCATCCCCCGGGGCGGTCTCTGCCACCGCTCCCGTCCGGCGTGGCCCGCGCGCCCCACCGGGGGCGTGACCGCGTCCTCCCGGCGTCGGCCCACCCCTTCGGACGCCGAGGCGGTGGCCGCCCACCTCTGCTCGGGCGTCCTGCCGCGGCGCCCGGAGGGGCCCACGTGGAGAAGGACGAGCCCGCCGTCCCCCTGATACCCCGGCGGGGAAAGTTCTGGATCCGGACGTATCACCGTCGCCTCCGGCGGCTCCTGTTCAGCGTCGACGAACGTCACTACGCTGAGGCGCCACCGTCTCGGCCGACCCGCCTCTCATCCAGGAGCAGCCCATGAGCGTCACCGGCCCGGAGCAAGCGTCCAACGGCGACGGGCCCGTCGGTGACCGACCACCGGCGCCGGTGTTCGGCATTCCGGCATCGGCCCTCGAACGGTTCGATGCCGTGGTCCTGGACCCCACGACTGCGGAGCGCAACGGCGACCAACCGGCTCCGCGCCCGGTGGCGTACGTCCGCACGCGTCTCCTGGTCCCGGGTCTCACCGACGCACAGCTCGCGGATGCCGTCGCCGCCCTGGAACGGCTCGGCGAGCAGCTGCAGTTCACCCCTCGCGTCCTGGCGAGCGCGGTCCGTGACCTGGCCGTCGAGCTCGGGTACGACGACCGGCTGGGAGCCTCCACCCACAGTGCGGTGGAGCTCGTGCCCCTCGACGAACGCACCGGCCCACCGCTCGACGCGTGGACGGTTCTCCAACGGGCCCGGCGCGAGCTCGGCGAGAAGGTGGCCGGATGGGGTCTCGACCATGTCCTCATGAGCGCGGGCACCCTCGACGGGGTCGGGTACATGGGTGGCGTCGGCTACATGGGTGGCGTCGGGTACATGGGCGGCGTCGGGTACATGGGCGGCGTCGGGTCGCCCGGCACCGCCTCCGGCAGGGCACCCGTGGCCCTGAGTGCCGAGCCGCCACGACGCAGCGCCGAACGGTCACCGGTCGTCGCCGTGCTCGACACCGGTCTCGGCAAGCACCCCTGGTTCGACGGGTCACCCCTCGTCGAGCGGGACCCTCGGATCGACGGTGTCCCGATCGGCCTGCGCTTCCCACCGGCGGACGACCCGGAGGGCTCCGGTGTCACGGTCGACCTCGTGAACGGCAGTCTCGACGCCCTCGCGGGCCACGGGACCTTCGTGGCCGGTGTCATCCGCCAGCACTGTCCGGACGCCCGGCTGGTCGTCGTCCCTGTCATGTACGGAGACGGGGCTGCCGAGGAGCACGACGTCATCGAGGCGCTCAATGCTCTCGCGTTGTACCACTGGTCGGCCTTGGACGGCCGGACCGACGACCCTCCCCTCGACGTCGTCAACCTCTCTCTCGGGTACTACCACGAGACTCCGGCCGCCGTGCAGAACGAGACGGCGCTCCTCCACATCCTGCGCGCACTCGCGGACGACGGCGTCGCGGTCGTCGCGGCGGCCGGCAACGGAGCCACGACCGAGTACTTCTGGCCTGCCGCCCTCACCTCGGAACCCCAGCCCGCTGTCCCCGTGACCAGCGTCGGCGCCACCAACCCCGGCGACACCTCCGTCGCGGTGTTCTCCAACACGGGCAGCTGGGTGACCCGCTACGAGCCCGGCGTCGCGGTGGTCAGCACCATGCCGGTCACCCTCGACGGCTCCTCACGCGGGGCTGTCGCCGTGGCGGCCCGAGGCGGCAGCCCGGCCCGCAGCACCGCCGACCCCGACCGGTACGTCACCGGCTTCGGCATGTGGAGCGGTACCTCGTTCGCCTCCCCCGTGTGCGTCGGACGTATCACTGCCGCGCTCGCCGCACACAAGACCCCGGCCGACCGGGAGTCCCGGGTCGAGCAGGCACGAGAGGCGCTCAACACCGCCCTCGGAGGGACGTCGTGATGCAGACAGGGGCAGGGTCCGAGAGCCTCGCAGTCCGGGCGGCCGACGCCTTCAGAGCCTTCCGGGACGGCGACCCGTCCGGGATGTCCACGCTGGTGGACGACGTCACGCCCCTGCTCTGGTCGATCGCCCGGCAGCAAGGCGTCAGCCGGCAAGGCGCGGAGGACGTCGTCCAGAACGCCTGGCTCAAGCTCGTCGAGCACGCGGCGTCCATCGCAGATCCGCAGTCGGTGCTCAAGTGGCTCATCACCACCACGAAACGGGACGCGTGGACGCTCGGCGCCCGGTCCCGCCGCGAGGAGCCCGGCGCCTCGGAGGACATCCGAGAGCGAGAACCGGAGAACACGGCCCCTTCACCGGAGGCCGTCGTCCTCGCCGCCGAAGCGGGCTCGGTCGTGTGGACCCATTTCGCGGCGCTTCCCCAGAGGTGCCAGACCCTGTTGCGCGCCATCGCTTTCGCGGACCGCCCCGACTACGCCCACGTGGCCGAGGCCCTCGGGATGCCCGTCGGCTCGATCGGGCCCACCCGCGGACGCTGTCTCGCCAAGCTCCGCGCCTCGCTCACGGCCGACCCTCGATGGGAGCTCTCCACATGACCCCCACGCCCGAGCACGAGTTCCGGCTCGCCGCCGAGCCCCTGGACGACCTGGACGCGGCCGTCCTCGCGGAGCTGCGGGGCCTCCACTCCGACGCCGACCCCCTGCCCGGCGACCTGCTGGACCGCATCAAGTTCACGATGAGCGTGGCGCATCTCGAGGCACAGGTCGCGGAGATCGTCAGCGAGTCCGATCTCGCTCCGGTCCGTGGGACGGACTACGACCGAGCGGACACGGTGACCTTCGCCCGGGACGGCCTCAGTGTCATGGTGACGATCGAGCACGGTGAGTCCCCTCGCGCAGACGTGGCCGGCTGGGTCAGCGAGAGCGACGTCGAGGTCGAGCTGCGCGAACGGGGAAGGACCCGGACGACGAGCACCGACGATGACGGACGGTTCACGTTCACGGGAGTCGAGCGAGGGCTGGCCAGCTTCGTCCTCCGACGACGCTCGGAGCCGGACGCTCCGCCGATCATCACGCCGGCGATCGAGCTGTAGGGGCCCCGACATCGAGGACGACGAGCTGCTCGTCCACGCGCAGCGGCTGCTCGCAACCGCCCGGCAGGACAACGAGGCCGGGCGGTTCGACTCCGCGGCATCCAGTCTCGACACCGCTCTCTCCCTGCTCGCCCCCCGGACGGACCGCGCGGCCATGTGGCTTCGCACTCGGGTGCTTGTCACGCGATCGTGGTCCGAGCTCGAGCGGAGGGGTACCGAGCCTGCCCTGGCGATGTTGCAC
Organism: Phycicoccus sp. CSK15P-2; assembly: GCF_016888005.1. Classification (GTDB taxonomy): domain Bacteria; phylum Actinomycetota; class Actinomycetes; order Actinomycetales; family Dermatophilaceae; genus Phycicoccus. The sequence continues at coordinate 30,027 of NZ_JAFDVE010000005.1, forward strand.
ACGGCCAGGGACGCCGCTGCGGATCTCGGCGACCCGCTGCTGCTCGCCCTCACCTGGATCCAGGAGGGGACGGTACTGGGCCGGGTCGGGGACTGGCGCGCGTGCGTGTCCGCGCTCGAGCATGCGGCGGACGGGGAGCACCTCCTCGACCCCTCGCAGACCTGGGCCCTCTGGCTCAACCTGGGACAAGCGGAGCTGGGTCTGGGCGACACTGCGGCCGCGGCGGCCCACGCCGAGGCCGCGATCGCCGTCGCCGCTGAGCACGGGCTCGTCGACCTGGAGTTCAAGGCCCGCCACAACCGGGCCGTCGTCGCATTCGTGGACGGCGACGTCCCCCGGGCCCTGCTCCTCATGAAGGAGGCGGACCAGATGGACGCGGCGGTCTCCCGCGACCGCGCGCGGCTCGACCACGCCGAGGTGCTCATCGCCGCCGGCCTCGTCCGGCAGGCCCGCGCGACCCTCGAGGACGCCCTCGTCACGGCCCGGGCGGAGGGGCACCGGCTCGAGACCGGGGAGATCGGCCTGCGGCTGGCCCGCTGCGACGTCCTGGAGGACGACCTCGACGGCGCGCGACGGCACCTGCGCTCCGCCGTAGCGGCGTGGCGGACCCGGCAGGCGGATGCTCTGCTCCGGGAGGCCGAGCTCGTCCGCGCAACGGTCGACGTGGCGGACGGCTCCGACCTGCCCGCGGTCGTCACGGCTCTCGCCCGGCGGAACACGGGGATGCTCGGGCCCGCGCCCTCGGACCGGGTCGCCGTGCGGATCGAAGCCGAGGCCCGGGCCCTGCTCGGCGACCCGGACGGCGCCGAGCACCGGCTCGACAGGCTCGCGGGCCACCCGACCGGGTCGCTGGCCGCCGGCCTGCACGAGGCACTCGTGCGGGCTCGCATCGCGGCAGCCCGTGGGCGGTGCGACGAGGCGGGGCGGCAGGCGACCACCGGCAGCCGGCTGTTGGCTGCCCATCAGCACCAGTCGTCGAGTCTCGACGTCCGGGCCGCCATGGCCCTGCACGGCCGCGCCTTGGCCAGGTTCGACGTCGAGCGGGCGCTCGAGGGCGGCGACGCTGCGGACCTGCTCAGCACGGTCGAGCGCTGGCGGGCGATCTCGCACCGGGTCGCTCCCGTCGCGGCCACGAGCGACCCCGAGCTCTCGGCCCTGACCCGCGAGCTGCGTCGGCTGCGCCGGCTGTCCACCGACGGCGGAGCGGACGTCGTCCGAGAGCTCGCGCCCCGGATCGCGGCCCTGGAGGCGGACGTCGCCGAGCGCGAGTGGAGCCTCGCCGACCAGGTGTCCAGCCGTCCCCAGGCCGGAGCGGTGGAACCCGACGAGGCCGGCGCGGCCCTGGCCGACCGGCAGGCGACGGCGGTCGAGCTCGTCGAGTCCGGTGGCGTGCTGCGTGCGGTGGTCGTCTCCGAGCGGGGTACGACGAGCCACGAGCTAGGACCGCTCGTGGACGTCGTCAGCCTCGTCGTCCGGCTCCGCCGCGACCTACGGGCACGGGCGTCGCTCGCTCCGCACTCACCCATGCTGCGGACGCTCGCACGCGCCACCCGGTCCTCGCTCGGGGCGGTCGATGCCGTCTTCGGACGGCTGTGGGGTGGCGGTGCACGCGTGATCGTCATCCCGTCGGCGTCGTTGTCCGCCATGCCGTGGAGACTCCTCCCCTCGCTCGCCGGCTCACCGGTCACGGTGGCGCCGAGCCTGACCCGCTGGGTACGCGGCCCACAGCGCGTCGGGGCCGAGCAGCCGCAGGAGCCGCTCCGGGCCCTCTACGGGCCGGGGCTCGCCCACCCGGCACCCGAGGTCGCAGCCGTCCGCGAAGCCTGGGGCGTCTCGACGACGACCCGGGCCGCAGCGAGCAGCGACGACGTCCTCGCCGCCCTCGGCGCGGCCCGCGTGGTCCATCTCGCCGCGCACGGGACCCACGAGGCGCAGAGCCCCTTGTTCTCGTCGGTGCGGATGGCCGACGGGCCGGTGTTCGCGCACGAGTTCCCCCGGCCCGTCGTGGCCGAGCACGTCGCGCTCGCCGCCTGCGACGTCGGCCAGTTCTCCAGCCGCCCGGGGGACGAGCCGCTCGGGCTGGCGACGGCTCTGCTGTCGCTCGGGACGCACAGTGTCCTGGCCGCGGTGGCACCGGTGGCGGACGACCTCGCGGCCGAGACGATGGTGCACTACCACCGGCAGCTCGCACGGGGCGCGGACGCCGCCGAGGCCTGGTGCGCGACCGTCGCGGAGCAACCGGACGCCGGGGCGTTCTGCGTCTACGGCTCGGAGTGGAGCGCCGGCGGGACCGAGGCCGCCGAGACCATCAGATGAAGATGGCGGGCTCGGCGAAGAGGGCGTCGTAGGGGTCCTCGTCCGGGCGCTCGGGGAAGCGCACCCGGGCCGGGATGCCGGTGGCGACGGCTCCCGCCGGGACGGTCTTGACGACGACCGAGTTCGCGCCGATCTGCACGTCGTCGCCGATCTCGACGTCGCCCAGGACCCGCGCACCGGTGCCCACCGTGACGCGGTCGCCGAGCGTCGGGTGGCGCTTGACGCCCCGCTGCAGCGAGCGTCCGCCGAGGGTCACCCCGTGGTAGAGCATGACGTCGTCCCCGACGACCGCGGTGGCACCGATGACGACGCCCATCCCGTGGTCGATGAAGAACCTCCGCCCGATCCGTGCACCGGGGTGGATCTCCACCCCGGTGACGGCCCGGGTCACGGTGGACATCAGGCGGGCGGCGGGGCGCCACTGCGGCCCCTTCTCCCAGAGCCGGTGCGCCGCCCGATAGGCCCAGATCGCGTGCAGCCCAGGGCTGTTGAACGCGACGTCGGCCCGCGTCTGCGCCGCGGGGTCGCGGCGCATCGCGGCATCGAGGTCCTCGCGGACGGTCTCCCGCGCCTGCCGGATGATGGACATGGTCAGTCGACGAGCCCCTCGAAGAGGATGGTCGAGAGGTAGCGCTCGCCGAAGCTCGGGATGATGACGACGATCGTCTTGCCGGCGTTCTCCGGGCGCGACGCGACCTCGTTGGCGGCCGCGAGCGCCGAGCCGGACGAGATGCCGACGAGCAGGCCCTCCTCGGTGGCGGCCTTGCGGGCCCACTCGACCGAGGTCTGCGCGTTGACGTCGATGACCTCGTCGTAGACCTCGGTGTTGAGGATCTCGGGGACGAAGTTGGCGCCGATGCCCTGGATCTTGTGCGGGCCGGGCTGGCCGCCGTTGAGGATGGGCGACTCCTCGGGCTCGACGGCGACGATCTTCACGTCCGGCTTGCGTGACTTGAGCACCTCGCCGACCCCCGTGATCGTCCCGCCGGTGCCGATGCCGGCAACGACGATGTCGACCTCCCCGTCGGTGTCCTTCCAGATCTCCTCGGCGGTGGTCCTCCGGTGGATCTCGGGGTTCGCGGCGTTGGCGAACTGACGCGCGAGCACGGCGCCCTCCCGCTCGGCGACGATCTCGTCGGCCTTCGCGACGGCGCCCTTCATCCCGAGCGACGGGTCGGTGAGGATGAGCTCGGCGCCGTAGGCCCGCAGCAGGGCGCGGCGCTCCTTGCTCATCGACTCGGGCATGGCGAGGACGACGTCGTAGCCGCGCGCGGCACCGACCATGGCGAGGGCGATGCCGGTGTTGCCGGAGGTGGCCTCGACGATCGTGCCGCCGGGCTTGAGGTCGCCCGAGGCCTCCGCGGCGTCGATGATCGCCACGCCGATGCGGTCCTTGACGGAGCTGGCCGGGTTGTAGAACTCGAGCTTGGCGGCGACCGTGGCATCGCCGCCGATGATCCGGTTGAGCCGGACGAGCGGGGTGTTGCCGACGGCCTGGGTCACGTCGTCGAGGATGGGCATCGAGTCGCCTTTCGGTCGGGTGCGCCGATCACCCGGCGAGGGCGGCGGCGCGCTACATCGGTCTGCTGCCCGGGCCAACCCCGAGCACGTTATGGCTATTCCAACAGAACGTTATCCCTCGGGACAACGGCGTCCATCCTCCGGCTGCGCGGGGCGAGCCCGGCCGTGCGTGGCAGGCACCCGGAGCATGGGTCCCGAGGCCGGGCCAGGGGGCAGGCATCGGGGCTCGGGCCTGGCTCGCAGACAGAGGCTTGACAGTCGTCACACACGGGTGAGCGCTTGCTTACCTGCGAGTACGCTGACCGGCATGCCTGCCGTGCCCGCATCCGCTCCGGCCAGCGACATCCCGTTCTCCGACTTCGGCGGCACCACACCGCTGCAGGTCGTCGCGGTCGTCGTGTCGCTGCTCGTCATGGTCGTCGGCGTCGCGCTGTTCGCCCGGCAGATCGGCCGCTTCGTCGGGCAGTACCGGCTCGGCCAGCCCGACGCCACCCGCACGAACGACCCCGGCGCACGCACCTGGACCCTCACCCGCGAGTTCCTCGGCCACACCCGGATGAGCCGCCTGCCGGTCGTCGCCGCAGCACACTGGGTCACCGCGCTCGCGTTCATCATCCTGTTCACGACGCTGGTCAACGCCTTCCTCCAGCTGTTCCGGCCGGACGCCCGGCTGCCCCTCATCGGGCACTTCCCGCCGTTCGAGTGGGTCGTCGAGCTCTTCTCGTGGGCCGGGCTCGTCGGGATCGTCGTCCTCATGGCCATCCGCCAGAAGGAGCACCCGCGGCGGGCGCGCGGCGAGGGCGGCCGCTTCTCGCGGTTCTTCGGCTCCACGTTCTGGCAGGCGTACTACGTCGAGCTCACCATCCTCGGCGTCACCGTCTGCATTCTCCTGCTCCGCGGGCTCGAGGCGGCGATCGCCGAGCGCGCCGAGCCCGGCACCTCGCTCGCGCTGCACTTCCCGCTCACCGGCTGGATGGCCGGCTGGTGGGGCGGCGCGTCGCTCGCCACCATCGCCTCCGTCGTCTACATCGTCGCGACGGTCAAGATCCTCATCTCGTTCGCCTGGATGATCACCATCTCGCTGCAGCCGACGATGGGCGTCGCCTGGCACCGCTTCCTCGCCTTCCCCAACATCTGGTTCAAGCGGGAGTCCTCGGGCCGCACGGCGCTCGGCGCCGCCAAGCCGATGACGGTCGGAGGCCGGCCGTTCGACCTCGACGCCATGGAGGAGATGGAAGAGGGCGACGTCCTCGGCGTCGGTTCGGTCGAGGACTTCACGTGGAAGGGCCTGCTCGACTTCTCGACGTGCACCGAGTGCGGCCGCTGCCAGAGCCAGTGCCCCGCCTGGAACACCGAGAAGCCGCTGTCGCCGAAGCTCCTCATGATGACGCTGCGCGACCACGCGGACGCCAAGGCTCCCTACCTGCGGGCGCTCGCGGACGCCGACGGCGACACCGAGAAGGCGATGGCCACGGTGACCTCCGCCGCGCAGGCCACGCCCACGGACGGCATCGAGCCCACCGCTGCCGTCGACGTCGTCGACTGGCCGTCGATGACACTCGTCGGTGAGACCGGGTACGCCGCCGACTCCCCGCTGACGGCGTACAACCCGCACGGCCCGGACGCCGTCATCGACCAGGACGTCCTGTGGTCGTGCACGACGTGCGGCGCGTGCGTCGAGCAGTGCCCGGTCGACATCGAGCACGTCGACCACATCATCGACATGCGGCGGTACTCGACGCTCATCGAGTCGGCCTTCCCGAACGAGCTCGGCGGGCTGTTCAAGAACATGGAGACCAAGGGCAACCCGTGGGGGATGGGTGCCCGGGCACGGCTGGACTGGGCCAAGGACCTGCCCTTCCCGGTCAAGGTGCTGGGGCAGGACGTCGAGAAGGCGTCCGACGTGGACTGGCTGTTCTGGGTCGGGTGCGCCGGCGCCTACGAGGACCGTGCGAAGAAGACGACCCGTGCGGTGGCCGAGCTGCTCGACGCCGCCGGGGTCTCGTTCGCGGTGCTCGGCGACGGCGAGACGTGCACCGGCGACTCCGCGCGGCGGGCCGGCAACGAGCTGCTCTTCCAGACGCTCGCACAGCAGAACGTCGACACCTTCGGCGAGTTCGGGGTGACCAAGGTCGTCGTCACGTGCGCACACTGCTTCAACACGATCAAGAACGAGTACCCGCAGCTGGGCGGCTCGTACGAGGTGGTCCACCACACCCAGCTGCTCAACCGGCTCGTCCGCGAGAAGAGGCTGACGCCGGTGGCCCGGCCGGACGCGACGCCGGCGATGTCGTCGGTGAAGAACGTCGCGTCCACCGCCGCGTCGGTGACGTACCACGACCCGTGCTACCTCGGGCGGCACAACGGGGTGTACGCGCCGCCGCGCGAGCTCATCGGGGCCCTGCCGGGGGTTGAGCTGCGCGAGATGCCGCGCTCGGCCGAGAAGTCGTTCTGCTGCGGCGCCGGCGGTGCGCGCATGTGGATGGAGGAGAAGCTCGGGACGCGGATCAACACGAACCGCACCGACGAGGCCCTGGCCACCGGCGCGGGTCGCATCGCCATCGGCTGCCCGTTCTGCCGCGTGATGATGTCGGACGGGCTCACGGCGAAGCAGGCCGAGGGTGTCGGCGAGGACGTCGAGGTCGTCGATGTGGCCCAGATGCTGCTCGCGGCCGTCAGGCGGGGCGAGGACGCACCGGAGGAGGAGGCGGCCGACGCCGCCGTGGCAGGGGGCCGGGTCGCCGAGGCGGAGGACGAGGGGACCGCGACCGGGGCGGCCGCTGCCGTCGGCGCCGCTGGAGCTGCGGGCTCCACGGAAGCTGCCGGCGCCACGGAAACTTCCGAAACCACGGAAGCTGCCGACACCGCGGGAGCTTCCGACACCACGGGAGCTTCCGACACCACGGAAGCTGCCGGCGCCGCGGGCACGGAACACCCGGATGAGACGACCCGTGAAGCCCGGGCTGCATCTGCCCCCACCGACGAAACCCAGGCTTCATCCGTCGCCCCATCCGATGACGATGCCGACGCCGACCCCTGGGACGAGCCTGCTGCCCGCACCGAGACCCCCTCGGACCGCGCACAGGAAGCGGCGGATGCTCCCGCACCGGCCACCGATGACGACGCCGACCCCTGGGACGAGCCCGCCACCGCAGCACCCGCAGCAGCCAAGCCGGCGACCGAGCAGGCAGAGCCCGAGGAGCAGCCGAAGGCCACGGCAGCAACGCCCGAGACCACTGACGACGCCGACCCCTGGGACGAGCCTGCTGCCCGCACCGAGACCCCCTCGGACCGCGCACAGGAAGCGGCGGATGCTCCCCCGCCGGCCACCGATGACGACGACCCATGGGACGAGCCGGCGGCCGCGGCTGCTCCTGCCAAGGAACCGGCATCTGCCGACCCTGCCGATGCGCCGGAGCCGTCCGGGGACGACCCGGACCCGTGGGACGAGCCCGCCGCGACGGACGACCCGGTCGCCGGGACCTCCCAGGGTGAGCCCACGCCGGAGAAGGCGACAGCCGATGCAGCGGCGTCCGCCGACGACGTCGACCCGTGGGACGAGCCCGCCGTGGACGGCGCATCCGACACTGCGAAGGATGACGCAGCGGCCGACACGGCTGACAAGTCGTCGACTCCGTCAGCCGCTCAGGACGCTGCCACCGACGACGATGTCGACCCGTGGGACGACCCCGCCGCCGGCACCGCGGGAGCCGCCGACTCCGCCATCACGGAAGTCCCGGATGAAACGACCCATGAAGCCCGGGACGCATCTGCCCCCACCGACGAAACCCAGGCTTCATCAGTCGCCCCATCCGACGACGAGGACGACGTCGACCCGTGGGACGAGCCCGCCGTGGACGGCTCCACCGCCGAGCAGCCGACTGACCCGGAGTCGGAGCCGTCCGGGGACGCATCCGACACCGACGAATCCGACACCGCAGACGAGTCGACCGGTGAGTCGGCTGCTCAGCCGGATGACGAGGCCGCGCCGAAGTCATCGACATCCGACGACACGGCAGCCGCCGACGCTCCCTCGACAGGCGCTTCGTCCGGGTCGTTCGGCGACGACGCGTCGCTCGTCGACGAGCCGGACCCTTGGGACGAGCCGGCCGACGCCGCTCCCCGGCCGACCACCGAGCCCCACACAGAGCCTGCCGAGGACGCAGATGCGCCGTTCGGGGCCGCGGCTGGCGCGACCACCGAACACCCGGACGAGACGACCCGTGAAGCCCGGGCCACATCTGCCCACACCGACGAAACCCAGGCTTCATCAGTCGCCCCATCCGACGACGAGACCGCGGCGGCGAGCGACGAGAGCACCGCCGAGCGCGCCGAGGCGGGGTCGTTCGGTGGCGACGCGAGCCTCATCGACGAGCCCGACCCCTGGGACTGAACCGCACCACGCAGCAGTCCCCCGCCGGGGGGGGGGGGGGGGGGGGGGGGGGGGGGGGGGGGGGGGGGGGGGGACGCGCGCCCCCCGGCCCGCCCGCCCG
>NZ_JAFDVE010000006.1 GCF_016888005.1 Phycicoccus sp. CSK15P-2
GGGTGGCGACGCGAGCCCCAGCGACGAGCCCGCCCCCGGGGACTCACCCGCACCACGCAGCAGTCCCCCGCCGGGTCGAGGTGAAGAACGACCCCGAGAAGGTCGCTCTTCACCTCGACCCGCGCTCAGAAGTACGGCAAGGGGCCCCCGAGGCTCAGCCTGCGAGGCCGTTGCTCGTCAGGAACTCCTGCGCCACGGCCGCCGGGTCCTGCTTGTCGACGTCGGTCTTCTTCAGCATGTCCGCGACCGCCTCCGTGGTGAGCTTCGCCGAGACCGCGTCGAGCGCGTCCTTGACCTCGTCGGCACGGTCGGCCCGCACGAGCGGCACGATGTTCTGCGACCCGAAGAGCTTCTGGTCGTCCTCGAGCGTCACGAAGCCGTTCTCGGCGATGGCCGGGTCGGTGGAGAAGATGTTCGCGGCGTCGGCCTGGCCGTTCTTCAGCGCCTGGACGATCGCCTGCCCGCTGAGCGGACGGAACGACCCGAACTCCACCCCGTAGGTCTTCTCCAGACCCGGGATGCCCTGGGGGCGCTCCTTGAACTCCGGCGGTGCGGCCAGGGTGAGGTCGCCGGCCACGTCCTCGAGGTCGGAGATGGTCGTGAGCGAGTACTCCTGCGCCGTCTCCTGCGTGACGTTGATCGAGTCGTTGTCCTCGGCGGCCGACTTGTCGAGGACCGTGACGTCGTCCGGGATGACCTCCTGGACGTGCGCGTACACCTCGTCCGGGTCGGTGCCCGAGTAGGAGTCGTCGTAGTAGAGGGCGAGCGCACCGGTGTACTCCGGGAACACCTGGATGGAGTTGTCCTGCAGGGCCCGGAGGTAGACCTCGCGGGAGCCGATGTTGAGCTTCGTGGAGGCGTCGATGCCCTCGGCCTTCAGGGCGCCGGCGTAGATCTCGGCGAGAAGGGTCGACTCGGAGAAGTCGGCGCCGCCGACGACGACCGGGCCCCCCGACGACCCCCCGGCCGACCCCGACGAGGGCTCGGAGGACAACGGGTCGCCACCGCCACCGCAGGCGCTGAGCCCGAGGACGGAGGCCGCGACGAGTGCGACGGCGGAGGTGGTGCGCTTCATGAGGGAGTCCCTTCGTGGCCGGGCCCGATGCCCGTGAGATGACGGATGGACGGGGTCATGCGTGCGTGCGGAGGTCAACGGTGGAGGCGCCGGATTCTTCCGCGCCAGCACTTTCGTCATCCTTTCGTGACCCTCCGACAGCCCGGCCGGTGAGCCCCGGCGAGACGACCCGGCGCTGCAGGAGCGCGAGCAGACCCTCGAGGGCGACAGCGAGCACGGCGACGAGCAACGCACCCCCCGCGGCCTGCGCGTAGTCGCCGAGCTTGATGCCGTCGATGATGAACCGGCCGAGGCCCCCGAGCCCCGGGATGGCCGCGATCGTCGCGGTGGCGACGACCTGGAGCATCGCCGAGCGAACGCCCGACAGCATGAGCGGCAGCGCGTTCGGCACCTCCACCTGCCAGAGCACCTGTCGCCCACGCATCCCGACGCCGTGGGCGGCGTCCCGGGCGGACGGGTCGACCGCGTCGATGCCGCCGTACGTGCCGGCCAACAGCGGCGGCACCGCGAGAACGGCGAGCACCGCGATGCTCGGCACGACGTAGGCGAGGTCACCGGGCAGCTTCGGGCCGAGCCACAACGACGCCGCGAGCAGCAGTCCGAGCGTGGGCACGGCCCGGACGGAGTTGGCGACCGAGACCAGCCACCGCGCCCGGCCGGTGTGGCCCACCCACAGCCCGAGCGGGACGGCCACGAGGGCGGCGACGACCATCGTCACGCCCGTGTACCAGAGGTGCTCCCACACCCGCGCGGGGATGCCGTCCGCCCCGGCCCAGGTCTCGGGGTCGGTGAACCACTCGAGCAGCGACGGGATCATGCGTGTCCCCCCGCCGCCCGCCGCCAGGGCGTGAGCATCCGGGACCCGAGGACGATGAGGGCGTCGAGCGCGAGGGCGAGCACGACGGTGGCGACGATCCCGGTGGCCAGCTCACCCCAGATGACGCGGTTGTACCCGTCGATGAGCAGGTCGCCGAGCTGGGAGACGCCGATGATCGACGCGACCGACACGATGCTGACGTTGCTCACCGCGGCGACCCGCAGGCCGGCCGCGATGACCGGCACCGCGAGCGGGAGCTCGACCCCGAACAGCCGGCGCAGCCCCTTGTAGCCCATCGCCGTGGCCGCCTGCTCGACGTGGTCGGGCACCGCCCGCAGCCCGTCGGCGACCGTCCGGGCCATCAGCGCCACGGTGTAGACGGTCATCGCGACGACGACGTTGACCGGGTCGAGGATCTTCGTGCCGAGGACGAGCGGCATGACGACGAACAGCGCGAGCGACGGCACGGTGTAGAGCAAACCCGTCGTCGTGACGACGACCGGGTACGCGCGACCCCACCGCTTGGCGACCCACCCGAGCGGTACAGACAGCACGAGTCCGACGACCAGCGGCACCCCGGCGAGGTACAGGTGCGACGCCCCGAGGTCGAGGACGTCGCGCCAGTGGCCCGCGAGCCACTCCACGTCAGGTCCCGCCCTCGGGATCCTCGACGGCGCCGCCACGGACCGGGTCGGCGTCGTCGCGCTCGGGCCGGTCGGTCTCCTCGATGGCGCTCAGCACCTCGTGGGCCAGGACCGTGCCGACGAGCTCGCCGCTGTCGTCGACGACGACCCCGCGGCGGGACGGCGAGGACAGCGCGGCGTCGAGCGCACCGCGCAGCGACCCGGACGCGCGAGCGACCGTGCCGCCCCGGTGCAGGTCGGCGTCCTCGACCGCCCGCGTGCCGACCCGGGCCGGCTCGACCCATCCCAGTGGTCGGCGTGTCTCGTCGACGACGAGCAGCCAGGGGGCGTCCGTCGCCGGGGTCTCACCGAGGACGACCGTGCGCTCCGAGCGCAGCGGCAGCCGCGGCACGTCCTGGAACTGCAGCGCCCGGTAGCCGCGGTCCTTGCCGACGAAGTCCGCGACGAAGTCGTCCGCCGGGTGGGCGAGGAGGTAGGCGGGCTCGGCCACCTGCGCGAGCGACCCGCCCACCCGGAGCACCGCCACCTGGTCGCCGAGCTTGACGGCCTCGTCGATGTCGTGCGTGACGAAGACGATGGTCTTGCCGAGCTCGTCCTGGAGCCGGAGGAACTCGTCCTGCAGCTGGTCGCGCACGATGGGGTCGACGGCCGAGAACGGCTCGTCCATGAGCATGACCGGCGGGTCGGCGGCGAGCGCCCGCGCCACCCCTACGCGCTGCTGCTGCCCGCCCGAGAGCTGGGTGGGGTAGCGGTCGGCGAGGCGGGGGTCGAGGCCCACGCGCTCGAGCAGCTCGCGCGACCGGTCGCGGATCCGCGTGCGGTCCCAGCCGAGCAGCCGCGGCACCGTGCCGATGTTGTCGAGCACCGTGCGGTGCGGGAAGAGGCCTGCGTGCTGGATGACGTAGCCGATGCCGCGGCGCAGCTCGGCCTGGTCCATCCGGGCGGTGTCCTGGCCGTCGAGGGTGATGGCCCCACGGGTCGGCTCGATCATCCGGTTGACCATCCGGAGGCTGGTCGTCTTGCCGCATCCGGACGGCCCGACGAGGACCGTGATCCGCCCGGTCGGGGCTGTGAGGGAGAGGTCGTCGACGGCGACCGTGCCATCGGGATACTCCTTGGTCACGCCGTCGAAGCGGATCATCCGACGACCCTAATGGCTCCGCCTCCGGGGTGCAGGACCCCGCGGCGCGGAATGCCGGGGGCGGTTCGGCCGTTGTCCCTCCGCGTGACGTCAGACGCCCGCCGGGTCCCTCTGTACCTCGGCCTCCTCTTCGGGCTGGCCGGGATGGGCTCGTCCTCGGCGACGGTGGTGCTCCCCGACATGGCTCGTGATCTCGGGGTCGGCAGCAGCGTCGCGGCCTGGACCATCAGCCTCTACGTGCTCATGCTCGCCGTGACCACCGCGGTGTACGGGCGGGTCTCCGACCTCGTCGGGGTCCGGACCCCGCTCCTCGTCGGGTTGGCGCTCATGGCTGCCGGGTCGCTCGTCTCCGCGCTGGCCCCGACCTTCGCCGTCGAGGTCGTCGCCCGGATGGCCCAGGGCGCCGGCGCGGCCGCCGTGCCGACCCTCGGCGTCACCGTCCTCAACTCGCGCTACGAGGGTGCGGTGCGCGGCTTCGCCCTGGCGCGCCTCGCCGCCACCGCGGCGGCCGTCGTCTGCGCCGGTCCGCTCGTCGGTGGGCTCATCGACCGCGCGTTCGGCTGGCGTGCCGTCATGGCCCTGCCCGTCCTCGGGCTCGCGGTGCTTCCCGCCATCTGGTCGTCGTTGTCCCGCACCGGGACCGGCGACCGGCTCGACCTCCTCGGTGCCGGGCTCGTCGCGCTGACGGCGGGGGGCCTGGTCCTGCTGGTGCAGTCGCCGACCACGGGGCTCACGGTCGCCGTCGCGGGCGCCGTGCTGCTCGTCGTCGGCGCCCCCACGGTCGCCGTGTGGGTCCGCCGGCGGCCGGACGGGTTCCTCCCCGTGTCGGTCGTACGCAACGGCACGGTCATCCGGGCCGCCGTGGCCGCGTCCGCCGTCCCCGCCGCCTGGTTCGCCCTCCTCGTCGCCGTGCCGCTGGTGGTGCTGGGACAGGGGTGGAGCACCTGGCAGGTCGGGCTGCTGCTCGTCCCGAGCGTCGGCGCCGCGGCCCTGGTGCCGCGCCTGGGCGGGCGCCTGATGGACCACCTCGGGGCGCCGCGCACGCTGGGCCTGGCCGGCCTCCTCGCGTCGGGCTCCCTCGTGTCCGCGGCGGTCGGCTCCGCCCTCGTCGCCGTCCCGCTGCTCGTCCTCGCGCTGCTCGCGGTCACGGTCGCCTTCGGGCTCGGCCAGCCCACCCTGTCGGCCACGGTCAGTGATGCCGTGCACCCCGGGGTGCGGGGTGTGGCGCTCGGGGTGGCGACGCTGGTCTTCCTCGTCGGTGGCAGCGTCGGCTCCGCGGGGGTGGCCGGGCTCGGCGACCTCGTCGGCATCCCCGGCAGCCTCGCGCTCCTCGCCGTCCTGCCCCTGGCGGGGGTGGCGGTGCTGGCCCCCGACCTGCGGCGGGCTGCGGTGCCGGAGCCGGCCTGACCCTCGCGCTCAGTCGCTGAAGAGCTCGCCGGGCAGGTCCTCGGCACCCTGGACGCCGACCACGGCGGCACGCTCCAGGCGCTGGTCGGAGCGGATCACGGTCACCGCGCCCTTCGGCTCGAGGACGACGAGCGCGACGTCCTCCCGGTGCCCGATACCGCGCTGCCGCAGCAGGGCCCACAGCCCCGGCTCGCTCAGCCCGGCTCGCCGGATCTCGTCGTGACGCATCTCGCCGGCCGCCATGAGCACGACCGCCGCCGGGCCGAAGCGGCCCTTGCGACGACGACGGGTGAGCCGGATCGCCGGGGACCAGCGCCCGAACACCCGCTCGAGCACGACGAGCGTGCCGATGGCGATCAGCCCGCCGGCGAGCGTGGGGGACTGGCCGAGCGTCGAGCGTGCCGCGATCGCGCCGACGAGGGTGATGAGCGCGATCGACCCGGTGGACGCCGTGGTCGAGACCCGCCTGCCCCAGATGCGCAGCACGACCGCGACCGCGACGTACAGCACGGAGGCCGAGACGACGACGCCCAGCGCGTCGAACAGGGAGATGCCGAGGTGGCTGGCAAGCTCTTTCACGCCTCGATGATCCCCTGTCGTCGGGTTCAGGCGGAGCGCTCCCGGCCGAGCAGGGCTCCGGTGACGAAGTCGGCGACCGTGCGGTGCCAGAGCTCGGCGTGGCGCAGCATGGCGTGGCGCTCGTGGTCGACCTCGATGTGCCGCACGTCGCCGCCGGCCTCCTGCCAGCTGCGGGCCAGCGCCGCGGTGCGCCGCGGGTCCGTCCAGCGGTCGCCGGTGCCGTGCATGAGCAGCACCGGGGTGCGCACCCCGGGTCGGCGGGCGTCACCCTCGACCCACGGGGCGAGCGCCGCCACCGCGCTGACGCCAGGCTCGGCCGCGAGCTGAAGGGCGACCCGGCCGCCCATCGAGTGGCCGATGATCGCGATGGGGACGTCGGGGAGGAGCCGACGGATGCGCTCGACCGCCCAGCGGGCGTCGAGCACCGGGTCCTGGCGCATCCCGTTCCAGCCGCGCACCCTGTTCTTCAGGCGTACCACGGCGACACGGTCGTCCGAGGCGCGCCGGATGGCGTGGGCGAAGGGGAGCATCCGGACCACCGCCAGGCGCCACCACGAGACGGGGACCCGGCTGGACTCGGCGCCGCCGTGCAGGACGAGCGCGACGCCCTCGGGGTGGGCGGGGACGTAGCCGCGCAGCTGCGCTCCACCGCCGCCGTCCGACGAGAGCAGCGCGGCCTGGATGCCGCGCGGGTCGAGGAACCCGTCGTCGGCGGCGGTCGGCATGTCCACCTCGTGCAGTCCCATCAGTCGGCCTCCCTCGACCGCGCGGCCCCCTCGTTCGGGGAGACGGCGCCGTGCAGCCATCGCGTGTACCCGACGTCTCCGGCCGTCACGGCGACGGCCAGCACCTCGGGCGTGTCGTAGGGGTGTTCGGTGACGATGCGGCGTCGGATGGGTTCGAACAGCTGCGAGGTGCTCTTGGCGAGGATCAGGTACTCGTCGTCCTGCTCGACCTCGTCCTCCCAGCGGTACACCGACGTGACGCCCGGGATCACCTGCACGCACGCGGCGAGCCGCTCGTCGACGAGGAGGCGGGCGAGTCGCAGCGCAGACGCGCGGTCCGGCGTCGTGCACCGGACCTCGATGACGTCCGTCCCGTCGTCCGCCATCGCTCAGACGTCGGCGCGATGGAAGTTCTGGAAGCTGCGGCTGGCCGTGGGGCCGCGCTGGCCCTGGTAGTGCGAGCCGTACGCCGCCGAGCCGTAGGGGTTCTCGGCCGGGCTGCTCAGCCGGAAGAAGGCGAGCTGGCCGATCTTCATCCCCGGCCAGAGCATGATCGGCAGGGTGGCGACGTTGCTCAGCTCGAGTGTGACGTGGCCGGTGAACCCGGGGTCGACGAAGCCGGCCGTCGCGTGGGTCAGCAGGCCGAGCCGGCCGAGGCTGGACTTGCCCTCGACGCGGGCCGCGAGGTCGTCGGGCAGGCTGACGGTCTCGAGGGTCGAGCCGAGCACGAACTCGCCGGGGTGGAGGACGAAGCCCTCCTCGGGCTCGACCTCGACGAGCCGGGTGAGGTCGGCCTGGTCCGCCGCGGGGTCGATGACCTGGTACTTGTGGTTGTCGAAGAGGCGGAAGAACTTGTCGAGCCGGACGTCGACACTGCTCGGCTGGATCATCGCCGGGTCCCAGGGGTCGAGCGCGACCCGTCCGGAGTCGACCTCGGCGCGGATGTCGCGATCGGAGAGGAGCACGGGCGTCAGGCTACCGGCGGGCCGCCGTGCGGGCGGGCAGGTGGTGGGGATGGCCCGGTCGCGGTGGGCTAGACTTCCCGGCGCCGGGGAGGTCGGAGCATCCGTCTCGACCCGGCGCGCCGGTGTAGCTCAATGGTAGAGCGCCAGCTTCCCAAGCTGGACACGCGAGTTCGATTCTCGTCACCGGCTCGGACGCACCCCGCGAGCGTAGTGAGCCACCAGTGACGGATCGAGGACGTGTCTGCTAATCGATCGTGGGGTGGTCGGTGATGGTGGTGGGCATGCTTCGTGATGCGCAGGTCAGTGACGAGTTGTGGGCTCTGCTGGAGCCGTTGATGCCGCAGGACGCTGGTCGGCCCGGCCGGCCGTGGAACGACCACCGCACGACGTTGGAGGGGATCATCTGGCGGTTCCGCACCGGCGCGCCGTGGCGGGACCTGCCGAGCGAGTTCGGGGCGCACCAGTCGGTGTGGGAACGGCATCGGCTGTGGTCCACGGATGGCACGTACGAGCGGATGGTCGCCGTCGTCGGTGAACAGCAGGAGAGGGTCGCGGGCGCGGAGGTGTTGCTGTCGGTGGACTCCACCAGTGTGCGAGCCCACCAGCACGCTGCCGGGGCACGGCGGGACTCGGTCGACACGCACGAGGCGCAGGACACAGGGGGCAGGGTCGAATCACAAGAATCCGCCGTCACCGGTGCCCGGGGAGCCCCCTGACCACGCCCTGGGCCGCTCCCGGGGTGGGCTGACCACCAAGATCCACACGCTCGCCGACACCACGTGCACACCTGTGGTGGCGCTGCTCAGCGCCGGCCAGGCCGGGGACAACCCGATGCTCGCCCCGCTCATCGACACCCTCACCGACACCGGGCACGACCTACGGTTCCGGCTGCTGGCCGACAAGGCCTACTCCCACCCCTCGACCCGGACCTACCTACGCAGCAAGCGGATCAAGCACACCATCCCCGAGAAGCGTGACCAGATCGCCCGCCGCAAGGCCAAAGGCTCCCGCGGCGGCCGGCCACCAGGCTTCGACATCGAGACCTACACCCAGCGCAACACCATCGAACACTCCTTCAACCGGCTCAAGCAATGGCGCGCCCTGGCCACCCGCTACGACAAGTACGCCACCACCTACCGCGGCGGCGTCCTACTGGGCATCGTCATCCTGACCCACCGAACCAGGAGTTAACAGAAACGCCCTAGTCACCGGCTCCGCGGCTGTCCGGCGGGAGACCCGGTCTCCACCCCCTTCATAGCCACATATGAGCCTACTGGACCTCAGCGGCCGATCACCGGTGACCTCACCGAATGGGCGCGTTTGGCAGGACACGGTGCCGGTCGTCGGGTTAGGGTCTCCGCGTCGTGGCGCAGGGGCTGCGGCTCTCCCGCCCCCGGCTCAGGACGCCCCATGCATCGTTCTCCGTTCCGATCACTCCACCGACGCGCTACCACCATGGCTCTCGCGGCCGTCGTCGCCGCCCTGGGAGCGACCGCGCAGGCCGCTGCCGCACCGACCCCGACCCCGGGTGCACCCGCCACCGCGTCCACCTCCCCGACTCCGTCATCATCGGCCGAAGCGACCGCCTCGCCGGAGGCCACGACCGCTGCGACCCCGTCCCCGACGACGAGTCCCTCATCCTCCCCCGAGCCGAGGCCCTCCTCGAGTGCTACGCCTCCGGATGTCGGCCAGACTCCCTCGCCGTCGCCCGCCCCGACGGTGGCGGAGGCACCCGAGACCGCCCGGGCCGAGACGCCCGACGAGCGCATCTACCGCGCGATGCGGAACCGGGTGACGACCGCAAGGTTCGGCACGTCGGTCACCGGGTACGTGGCAGACGCCGAGACCGGGGAGTGGATCTGGTCGAAGAACCAGAACACCGCGCTCATGCCGGCGTCCACGACCAAGCTCGTCACCGCGCACAACGCCCTGATGACCTTCGGCACCGGGTACCGCTTCACCACCTACGTCAAGCAGGGGCCGAAGACGAACCGGGTGATCGTCCACGGCGTCGGGGACCCGAGCCTGTCGAGCGCGCAGCTCAACGCGATGGCGAAGACGGTGGCCGCGACCATGCGCTCGAGGGGAGTGACCTCGACCAGGGTCTACATCGACGACGACCGCTTCCCCACCCCGACACTCGCCCACGGCTGGAAGTCGAGCTACGTGCCCTCCAGCATCGGCCCGGTCCGGGCGCTGATGCGCGACCAGCGACGCTCCACCGACAGCGGCGCCGACGTGGGCCGCTACTTCGCCGACCGGCTCACGACGAACGGCATGCGTGCCTCGTACTACGGCCGGGCCAACGTCGCCGGCGGCGCTCGGGTGCTCGCCCGCTCCCAGGGTGAGCGCATGTCGACGACGATCAGCCAGATGCTCCTGCGCAGCGACAACGAGATCGCCGAGGCACTGCACCGGCTCGTCGCGTGGAAGAAGGGCAAGAGCACGAGCTGGGGCGGCGCGCGCTCGGCGCAGCGTGCGGTGATGAGCAGCAAGAAGCTGCCGATGACGTCGCTGTACGACGGCTCCGGGTTGTCCCGTTCCGACAGGCTCTCGTCCAAGCAGCTCGCCACGCTCCTCGTCCGCTCCTCGGACTACGACTACCCCTCGCTGTGGCCGATCCGGAACAGCCAGGGGATGCCCACCGCCGGGCGGACCGGAACCCTCACCCACCGCTTCGACACCTACACCTCGCGGTGCGCCGCGGGGAAGGTGTGGGCCAAGACCGGCACCCTCAACGACGTCACGGCCCTGGCCGGCTACACCTACGGCAAGGACGGCCGGAAGAAGGTCTTCGCGTTTCTCGTCAACGGTCGGAAGAACACCGAGACCCTGAAGTCGAACCTCGACATGCTCGCCGCCACGGTCAACGGCTGTTACTGACGGCCAGCCACACCGGAAACCACGGGTCTCAGCCCGGCACGAACCAGCCGAGCACGGTGACGAAACCGATGACCGCGAACCCGACGAAGAGCGCGGCCAGGATCCAGCCGATGACCTGAGCGCCGTCCGGGCCGCCGCCCTCGCCGCCGTCGGTGGGCGCCGTGTCGGGTTCGAGCGGTGAGCGCGACGGCTCAAGGTGGGCCCCCGTGGCGAGGGCCCTGGCCCGCAGGGCCTCGATCCGCGCCGGACGGGGTTCGGCCCGGAAGGAGCGCGGGAGCGAGCGCCACATGACGGCGAAGTCGTCCCCAGTCTGCTCGCGCCAGGCGGCGACGGCCTCGTCCGCCTCGGGTCCCCGGGTCCCCGTGGCGAACCACGCGGCACCGGCTCGCGGGAGGTCACCCATGCGGTGGTGGACCTCCCCGAGGAGGGTGAGCGACTCGGTGTCCCGCTCCTGCTCGACCCGTTCGGCGAGGAGGTCGCGGGCCTGCCAGGTGCGTCCGGCGTCCAGCAACGCACGCGCCCGTGCGACGACCGCGGAGTCCTCGCTCACCGGCTCGCCCGGGGGCCCGGCCGCGCCGGGCTTGTCGGGACAGGGGTGGTCGTCACCGTCCCGAGTATGCCGCCCCTGGCGGGGACAACGGGGTCCGCGCGTCGCGTACACGACACACCGACCGGCGACGCCGACCATCCGGTCGTCGAGAGTGCGCGACATGCCGACGAGCTGCGTCGCGCATCCGCATGTCGCGCACTCTCGTCCGCACCGTGACCCCCGTCTCCTGCCGAGGTGCTTGCGCCGGTTACCGATGGGTAGCACACTTGGTGAGCAAGCGCTCACTTTGCCACGTCACGGAAGGACCGTCATGGGTCACTACAAGAGCAACCTGCGCGACCTCGAGTTCACCCTCTTCGAGGTGCTCGGCCGCGGGGACGTGCTGGGTCACGGCCCGTACGAGGAGCTCGACGCCGACACCGCCCGCGAGATGCTCAAGGAGGTCTCACGCCTCGCCGAGAACGAGATCGCCGAGTCCTTCGCCGACGCAGACCGCAACCCCCCGGTGTACGACCCGCAGACGCAGACCGTGACGATGCCCGAGTCGTTCGCGACGTCGTTCCGGGCCCACCGCGAGAGCGGCTTCTGGGCCATCGACCTCCCCGCCGAGCTCGACGGCACCGTCGCCCCGCCGAGCCTGCGCTGGGCGGTCAACGAGATGCTGCTCGGCGCCAACCCGGCCCTCTCGATGATGACCGCCTCCTACTCCTTCGCCAAGCTGCTCTTCGAGCTCGGCACCGACGACCAGAAGAAGCTCGCGCGCTGGATCGTCGACAAGGGCTGGCACTGCACGATGGTCCTCACCGAGCCCGACGCCGGCTCGGACGTCGGCGCAGGCCGTACCAAGGCCGTCCAGAACGAGGACGGGACCTGGACCGTGAGCGGCGTCAAGCGGTTCATCACCAGTGGCGAGTCCGACATGGTCGACAACGTGGTCCACTTCGTCCTCGCCCGCCCCGAGGGCGC
The DNA here is from genome assembly GCF_016888005.1 of Phycicoccus sp. CSK15P-2. Taxonomy (GTDB): domain Bacteria; phylum Actinomycetota; class Actinomycetes; order Actinomycetales; family Dermatophilaceae; genus Phycicoccus. The sequence goes on from NZ_JAFDVE010000006.1 coordinate 11,753, forward strand.
CGGCCCCGGCACCAAGGGCCTCAGCCTGTTCATCCTCACGAAGTACGCCGTCGACCTCGAGACCGGCGAGCTCGGCGAGCGCAACGGCGTCTACGTGACGAACCTCGAGAAGAAGATGGGCCTGAAGGTCTCCCCCACCTGTGAGCTCACCTTCGGCGGGGACGCCCCGGCCGTCGGCACGCTCCTCGGCGAGGTCCACGACGGCATCGCGCAGATGTTCCATGTCATCGAGAACGCCCGGATGATGGTCGGCACCAAGGCCATCGCGACGCTCTCCACCGGCTACCTCAACGCGCTCGAGTACGCCAAGGAGCGCGTCCAGGGCGCCGACCTCACGCAGATGACCGACAAGACCGCGCCGCGGGTCACCATCACCCACCACCCCGACGTCCGCCGCTCGCTCATGCTGCAGAAGTCGTACGCGGAGGGCCTGCGCGCGCTCGTGCTCTACACCGCGAGCCAGCAGGACGTCATCGACCAGCACGTCCTGACCACGGGCGAGCAGAGCTTCGAGGAGGGCTCCGCCGCCGACGTCGCGAACCGGGTCAACGACCTCCTGCTGCCGATCGTCAAGGGCCTCGGGTCCGAGCGCGCCTGGGTCCTGCTCGGCACCGAGTCGCTGCAGACCTTCGGCGGGTCCGGCTTCCTCCAGGACTACCCGGTCGAGCAGTACGTCCGCGACGCCAAGATCGACACCCTCTACGAGGGAACGACGGCGATCCAGGGCATGGACTTCTTCTTCCGCAAGATCGTCCGCGACAAGGGCCAGGCCCTCACGTACGTCGCCGGGCAGATCCAGGAGTTCGCCAAGGACCTCGGCCAGCACGACGGCCGGATCGACCGCGAGCGCGAGCTGCTCGGCCAGGGTCTCGAGGACGTCCAGGGCATCATCGGCCACATGGTCGGCGAGCTCACGACGTCCGACCCGCGGATGGGCGGCGACGTCACCAACCTCTACAAGGTCGGCCAGAACACGACCCGGCTGCTCCTCGGCGCCGGCGACCTCGTCGTCGGCTGGCTGCTGCTGCGCCAGGCCGCCGTCGCGCTCGACGCCCTGGCCGCCGGCGCCGAGGGCAAGGACAAGGACTTCTACGAGGGCAAGGTCGCCGCGGCGCAGTTCTACGCCCGCCAGGTCCTGCCGCGCCTCTCCGCCGAGCGGGCGATGGCCGAGGCCACCGACAACAGCCTCATGGACGTGCCCGAGTCCGCGTTCTGACCACCACCACGAAGCGGCCCAGGGGAGTTCTCCCCCTGGGCCGCTCCGCGTGCAGTCGGTAGCGTCGACTCGCGAGACCGCCCGGCGGATGAGGAGAGAGCCATGTCGTTCGAGATCGACCCCTCTCGGGTCCGCGGGGTCTGGGCCGACGGGGTCGGGGAGGGCCGCGAGCAACTCGCCGGGTCGCAGGGCGACCGCGACACCGCCCGCGGCCAGAGCCTCGAGGACCTCGCCGGCCCAATGGGCGCGGCGGCCGACGTCCTCGACGGCGTGACCGCCACGGCGCTGGCCGTCGTCGACGAGCTCGGCGAGGCGATGCTGGCCTGCCTCGCCACCTACGAGGCCACCGACGGCGCGTCGGCCAGCTCCTTCCCGGCACTGACGATGCCCGGGCAGGTGCCCTGATGGGCTGGCGCGACGTCGTCGGGGACCTCTGGGGCGAGGCGACGGATCTCGTCGAGGACGGCGTCGACCTCGCAGACGACGCGTGGGACGGCGTGACCGACCTTGCGGACGACGCGTGGGACGGCGTGACCGACCTCGCGGACGACGCGAACGCCTGGGCCATGGACCGCGTGCGAGGCGCGGCGAGCGGGCTGCAGGGTGCGCTCGCCGACCTCCAGTCGATCGGGTGGGGCGACCCGCGGGTCGTCATCCCCCGGATCGTGCAGGCGGCGCAGGGCGCCTGGGAACGCTCCACCGAGCCGCCCGGCCCGACCGGGGCGTCCATCCGGGACGCCGCATCCGGATGGATCGCCGTCCGCAAGCGCTTCGAGGCGGCGTCCGGCGAGGTCGAGGCGACCGCCTCGGGGCTCGGGCCGGGGGTCTGGGAGGGGCCTGCCGGCGGCACCGCCACCGGCTCCCTGCACGCCCTCGCCACCCGCCTCGACAGCGTGACGATCGCGTGCCGCTCCGTGGCCGACAGCCTCGACCGGTGCGCCGACGAGGTCGACACTGCCCGGGCGGAGTGGGAGACGGCCCGGGGTGGGCTCACCTCCCTCCTCACGCCGACCGTGACCTTCCTCGACGACCTCAGCGGGGTCGACGTGTGGGGCCCACGCGCGCAAGGCATCGAGAACGTCGTGGGACTCATCGGCTCCTACGACCGGGCCGGTGAGGCGATGGAGCAGTGCGCGCAGGAGATCGCCATCGCCCTCGACGGTATCCAGCTCCCCGACCACCTCGCGCCCGGGCTCGGCGCCGTGGAGCAGGCGAACGTCACGTCCGTCGGCATCGACCTCGACGGTGACGGCGTGGCCGACCTCGCCGGCGACGACACCGGCCCGCTGCGGGGTGACACCGCCCAGCGGGCTGCCGCCGCGCTTGCCGCCATGAGCCAGGACGAGCGCGCCGCGGCCGAGGCTCTGCTCGACGAGGCCGGCAGCAGCGAGCGTGAGGCCTGGCTGCTGGCCGCGGTGGCGTCGGGCCTCACCGGAGCGGCACTCACCCGGTATGCCCGCGGCCTCGCCGGCCTCTCGGACGCCGAAGTGGCACGCCTCGACCCGGCGAATCACGAGGCGACCTTCGTCCAGCCGGACCAGACGACCTGCGGCTCGTCGACCCTCGTCATGGCCAAGATGCTCAACGACCCGGCGTACCTGATGTACGTCATGACCGGCGAGGACGCCCGTGGTGCCGACGGGCACTTCGGAGACTCCGCGGACACCCCCGAGGACCGCTTCGCCGCCGAGGCGCTCGCGATGCACGACCGGACGAACACGTGGTGGCCGGAGTTCTTCGGCACGTTCCCGTCGTCGGCCTCGGACGAGATGAGCGGCTCCGCCGGGGTCCCCGGCACGTCGTACGGCACCCGCATCGTCGACCCGGGCGACCCGCTCAGCACCTACGACGACGTCGTGCGCGCCGTCGATGCCGGCCACTCCGTGCCGATGTACTCCTACGGCATCGCCGAGGGCGACAGCTGGGGCAGCACCGGCAGCCACGTCACCCTCGCGGTCGGCACCGAGGGTGGCGACGTGGTCGTCTACAACCCGGCCGACGGCACCTACCGGACACTCACACCCGAGCAGTGGACCGAGAGCGACACCCGCGACGCCCTGAGCTGGCGCACCCCGATGACCGTCGCCCTCCCCACGGGCTCGTGATGCTCAGACCCCCCGCCGCCGCGGCACTCGCGGCGACCGTCGCCCTCAGCCTGGGCGGATGCTCACCGGCTCCCGGCGGCGCGTCCTACCCGGACCAGGACGACCTGCGCGCCGCCCGGGCCGCATGGACCGACCCCTGGCTCGCGCTCGACACCGACACCACCACCCCGGCGCCCGGGCCCGTCGAAGGCGTCGTCCGGCAGGTCGTCGGCTCGCGGGAGTGGGAGGTGCCCGCCGGTGGCGACTCCCGGGCGGCCGAGCTCGAGGCGGCGGAGGCGGCTGGATGGTCGACGGCCGCGGGCTGCCCGACCTCCGGCGACGGGGCGACGACCGTGCTCACGAGGTCCGCGGAGCCGGACACGCTCCTCGCCGCCCTCGAGGTGCTGCCCGGCGACGCCACCCATCCCACGAAGGTCACCGTCACGGCGTTCGCCCGGCACCACCTCGTGCCCGACTGGCCACCGCCCGGCTGTGACGGCTCCCCGAGCGGCCGGCTCGACGGCGCCGCCCGGGACGACATCCCGGCCGTCGACGTGCCCTCGTTCCCCGAGGGCGACGACCCGGCCGGCCTCGACGACGCCGCAGGGGCGCTCGGCGCCGACCCACTGCTGCAGCGTGTCGGCCTGGCCCTCGACCGCACCGGTCCCCTGGAGCAGGCGTACCAGCGGGTGCCGGTGGGGACGGCCGAGGTCGCCGACCCGGACCTGGCGGGCGTCGCCCGGCAGGCGGCATCCGACGGCTGGACCCTCACCTTCAGCAGGTGCCGGGACGGCGCGGCCCAGGCGGTCGAGCTGCGGCGTGCGGCCGACGGCGGTGCCGTCGCGGCGCTGCGCCTCACGGCCGTCGCCGTGCCCGGGGGCGGGGCGGGCTCGGTGTCCGCCCGCGCCGTGCTCACCAGGCCGGAGTACGGCGGACCACCGGCGCCCGCGGCAGATGCACCGGTGTCGCCGTGCTGGGAAGGCGCCGAGCCCCCGGCCGGCGGCGCCACCGGCACCCCATGGTTCGCACCGACGCTCGCCGTCCCGCTGCAGCGCTGACCCGGACGACCGAGCGGCCCACACCTCACAGGAGGTGCGGGCCGCTCGGTCGTGCGGAGCGGGGTGCGCTCAGTGCGGGTCGACGTCGGTGCGGTCGACGCGGGTCCCCGTGTTCGGGTCGACATGGCTCTCGCGGGTCGTCGTCACGCCGCCGGTGCGCCGGTTGCCTGCCTGCATGAGGAAGGACAGGACGATCGCGAGCACACCGCCGATCATGAGGATGACGCCGATCATGCTGAGGCTGATGCCCCCGACGGAGGCCGAGACGGCGAAGAACAGGATCGCACCGAGCACGATCAAGAAGATGCCGAGTCCGATGTACATGGGTTCTCCTCTGACAGGCGGGGGTCGGCGAACTCCTCGACCTTACCCGCGGAGATGCTCGACGTCGAACCTTTGTGCAGAGTGTCTGGGACGGGTTGCCGCAGGTCAGATGATGTCGCCGCCCTGGGCGTTCCGGTTGTGCAGCGCCGCGGCCGTGTTCTCGTCGTAGGGCGCACCAGCCGCCGATGTCTCAGACGAAGGAGCCGGGGTTGAGGATGCCGTCCGGGTCGAGGGCCTGCTTGACCCGGCGGTTGAGGTCCATGACGTCCGCGCCGACCTGGTCCTCGAGGCATTCCTTCTTGAGCCGGCCCACGCCGTGCTCTCCGGTGATCGTCCCGCCGAGCGCGATGGCGGCGTGCATGATCTCGTCGAACGCGAGCCGGGCCCGCCGCTCGGAGTCGGCGTCCGCGGCGTCGTGGACGATCGCCGGATGGGTGTTGCCGTCGCCCGCGTGCGCGACGACCGGGATCTCCACGCCGTGGCGCCGCCCGATGGCCTCGACCCGCGCGAGCAGCTCCGGCAGCTGCGGCACGGGCACGCCGACGTCCTCGGGCAGCACGGCACCCCGCTGCTCGAGCGCCGTGAAGTGCACCCGGCGGGCCCGGACGAACATCTCGCCCTCCTCGGGGTCGTCCGTGGCGACCACGTCCTCGGCGCCGGCCAGCTCGCAGGCCGCCACGACGGCGGCGACCTCGTCCTCGCGTGCCGCGCCCGGGGCGTCGGTCTGCACGATGAGGAGGGCGCCGGCGTCGCGGTCCAGGCCCATCGGCCGGAAGTCCTCGACCGCGTTGATGGACGCCTGGTCCATGAGCTCGACCATCGACGCCCGTACCGTCCGACCGAGCTCGACGACTGCTGCAGCGGCGGCCGCGACCGTCGGGAAGAGCGCGACGACCGTGGACGCGGGCTGCTGCGCGGGCACGAGACGCAGCACGGCCCTCGTGACGACGCCGAGGGTCCCCTCCGAGCCGACGAACAGCTTGAGCAGCGAGAGCCCCGCGACGTCCTTGACCCGCTTCCCACCGAGCGTGACGAGCGTGCCGTCGGCGAGCACGACGTCCATCCCGAGGACGTAGTCGGCCGTCACGCCGTACTTGACGCAGCACAGGCCGCCGGCGTTCGTCGCGATGTTGCCGCCGATCGAGGAGATCTCGAACGAGCTCGGGTCCGGTGGGTACCAGAGCCCCTCGGCCGCAGCCGCCTTCTTCACGTCGACGTTCAACGCGCCGGGCTCGACCACCGCCACGCGGGCCGCGGTGTCGATCTCGACGGCGGTCATCCGCTCCAGGCTCAGGGTGACGCAGCCGTCGACGGCCATCGAGCCACCCGAGAGGGACGTCCCCGCGCCGCGCGGGACGACGCCGACACCGTGCCGGGTGGCCCAGCGCAGGGTCTCCTGGACGTGCTCGGCCGTCTCGGCCCGCACGGCGGCGCGCGGGGTGCCGGCTCCGGCGTCGTGCGTCCAGTCGTGGCGGTACTTCTCGAGAGCCGCGGCATCGGTGGTCACGACCCCCTCGGGCAGCGCGGCCACGAGCTCCTCGACGACGTCGTCCATCCCCGTACTCTCGCACGGTCGGCATCTCCAGCACGGCTGTGAGGAACAGCCGCGGACCGTCGAAGCCGTTCGGTCGACGTCCTCCGTACGCGGAGCACTGTCGTACGCGAGAGGTATCGTGAGTCCAGGAGGTGCAGCCATGGCAAAGGGACAGCACGTAGTGCCGTCGGGCGACGGTTGGGCGGTACGCAAGGCTGGTTCCGAGCGTGCGAGCGGGACCTACACGACGCAGAAGGAAGCCGTCTCCAAGGCCCGTCAAATTGCGAAGAACCAGCGGACGGAGCTTTACATCCACGGCAAGGACGGCAAGATCCGCGAGCGGAGCTCGTTCGGGAACGACCCACATCCTCCCAAGAGGTAGTCGATGGCGGGCGGGGGGCAGTTCGACGACAGCGTCTTCATCAACTGTCCGTTCGACCCAGAGTTTCGGCCGATCCTCGAGGCGATCCTCTTCTGTGTGCTCGACTGTGGCCTTCAGCCTCGGTTGTCCAGCGAGCGCCTCGACAGCGGGGAAGTCCGCCTCTCGAAGATCGTCGAGCTGATGAAGGAGTGCCGCTACTCGATCCATGATCTCAGTCGGGTGCAAGCCACCAAGAAGGGCGAGCACGCGCGTCTCAACATGCCCTTCGAGCTGGGCGTCGACTACGGCCTGGCCCTTGCCGGCACGCCGCCCCTTTCGTCCAAGCAACTGTTGGTGATCGCCGAGCAGCGGTATGAGTACCAGGTAGCGCTGTCGGACATCGCCGGCTGGGACATCCGGGCCCACGACGACGACTTCGAGCAGGCGATCAAGGAGGTCCGCCACTGGCTCGCGGCCAACAACCTGACGACTTCGTCTGCGAGTCGCATCGTCGGGAGGTACTTGGGATACCAGGAGTGGGATTACGAGCGATTGCTCGATGCGGGGTGGAGCGACGACGACATCCAAGAGCGACAGACACCTGAACTGCTCCAGGCCATGCGGGACTGGGTGGACGCCGGCCGACCGCTTTCACACCCTTAGCCGGACCGCCTTCCGCCGACGCGTTCGCGTGGCGATCCGTGCGATCAACAGCCGCCCCTGACGGGTCAGAGCCGGCGGTCGGCGAGGACGGGAAAGGCGTCGCGGTACTCGGCGGTGGCGGCGAGGTCGACGTCGACGGACAGGACCGTCTCGTCGGTGTGCGCGGCCTCGGCGAGGACCTCGCCCGTGGCCGAGACGACCTGGCTGTGGCCACCCATGGGGGTCCGGGCGTGGGTGCCGCCGGTGTTGCCCTGGACGACGACGCACTGGTTCTCGACGGCCCGCGCGCGTCCGAGCAGCGTCCAGTGCCCGACCCGGGCCAGCGGCCACGCGGCCGGGACGACGAGCAGCTCCGTGCCGGCCTCCTGCTGGCGGCGGTAGAGCTCGGGGAAGCGGAGGTCGTAGCACGTCGACAGGCCGGTGCGGACCACGCCGCCGGCGCCGTCGGGGAGGTCGACGACCACGACGTCCTCGCCCGCCTCCATGAGCTTCGGCTCGCCGTTGCCGAAGCCGAAGCGGTGCACCTTGCGGTAGACGGCGAGGCGGGTTCCGTCGGCCGCGAGGACGAGCGAGGTGTTCGCGAGGTCGTTGCCGTCCGGCCCGGGCTCCGGCAGCCGCTCGACGAACGAGCCGGCGTGCAGCGTGCCCCCGACGGCCCGGGCGGCGTCCGTCATCGCCGCGGCCCACGGACCGTCGAGGGGCTGGGCCTCGGCGTCCCACCGGCGGTAGTCGAAGCCCGTGGGGGCCCAGAGCTCGGGCAGGACGACGAGGTCGTGCCCGGCCAGCCCGGCGACGAGGGCCGCGACCCGCTCGACCCGCGCGGCGAACGGCTCCTCGTCGTCGTAGGCCAGCTGGACGACGGCGATGCGCATGCCCCCATCCTCGCAGCCGCCGGGCCGGCGGGTCAGCGGCCCTCGCGCTCCAGCCGCCGGGCCTCCTCGCGCAGCCGGCCCAGGTGCGCGTTGTACGCCTCGAGCTCGGCGTCGCCGTCCCGGTCCGCCTGCCGGTCGCGCCGCGCGGTCTCCCGGGTGTCGCTGCGGAACCACTGCACCGCGACGACGACGGCGAGCACGAGGGTCGGCGCCTCGCCGATGCCCCAGGCGATCTCGCCTGCGGTGTGCTGGTCGGCCAGCGGGTCCGGCCCCCAGGGCAGGTTGAGCGTCGTGAAGAAGTCCGGCGCGAGCAGGCTCTGCGAGCCGGTGAGCGCCACCCCGAAGAACGCATGGAACGACACCGTCGCGAAGAGGATGACGAGCAGCGCCAGCGGGGACCAGCGCCGCACCCCCGGGTCGACCCCGATCATCACCCACACGAACAGGTACCCGGTGAGCATGAAGTGGGCCATCATCAGCAGGTGCCCGGTGTGGGTCGTGAGCGCCAGGTCGAACAGCCCGGTGTAGTAGAACGCCGCGAGGCTGAAGAAGAACAGGGACGCCGCGAGCACCGGGTTGGACAGCACCCGCATCGCCCGCGAGTGCACCACCTCGAGCAGCACCTCGCGCGGCCCCCACGTCCGGTCCTGACGCGCCGGCAGGGACCGGAGGGCCAGCGTCACCGGCGCGGCCGGCACGAGGAGCAGCGGGACGGCCATCGCGACCGCCATGTGCATGACCATGTGCGCGCTGAACAGCACCCGGCCCCAGATGCCCGGCGCACCGCATGTGGACCACACGAACAGCGCCCACCCGAGCACCCACAGGACGACGCGCAGCACCGGCCAGGCGTCGCCCCGACGCCACAGCCGCACGGCCCCGAGGACGTACAGGACGGAGGCGAGCACCGCGACCGCGATGAACAGCCAGTCCGGCCGGAACGCCGTGAGCCAGTCGGCGGACGAGACCGGGCCGGGGTCGGGGTAGCCGGTGAGCTCGAGGACCCGGCTCGGGTCGGGCACGGAGTCCGGGACGGGCGGCACGCTCCGCGCGAGGATCGCCGCCCAGCCCGTCGCCGCCCCCATGAGGGCGATCTCCCCGATGGCCAGCCGGGCGAACAGCCGGCCGTCACCGGGGTCCTTCGCGAGCCGTTCCACGATGACCTGCCGCTGCCGCCAGCCCAGCAGGGCCAGCAGGACCAGCGCCCCCACCTTGAGCTGGACGACGACGCCGTAGGCCGTGGCCAGCCCGTCCCGCGACCCGAGCCGGATGGCCGCCTGGAGCACGCCGGAGACCGCGACGAGGACGAAGGACCATGTCGCGAGGGTGGAGAACCGCGCGACGGCCGGGCCGAGGTCCTTGCCGAGCCGGGGCCGCAGGACGACCAGCGCGACGAGACCGCCGACCCAGACGGTCACCCCGAGGAGGTGCACGGCCAGGCCGTTGACGGCGTCCTCGTGGCTGGCCGACCCGGCGGCGTGCCCGGTGAGCGCCTGGACGACCACCCCGAACAGCGCCACGGCGGCGAGCCACGCCATCGCCGCCCGGCCCTGCGCGAGGCGGGCGCCCACGGCCACGACGAGCGCGGCGAGGAGGGTGATCGTCAGGACGCGGGTGGTCTCCAGCGTCCACACGAACGAGACGAGCTGGTCGAGCAGCCCCGGCTCGGTGAGGGGGGTGCCGGCGAGGTCGGCGAAGGTGAGGACGACCTGGAGCGCCGCGGCCGCCACCCAGCCGAGCCCGACCGTCCCCGCGAGGCGGGAGGCCTCGACCCGCCGGTCGGTACGCGCCCGCTCGGGCACGACGAAGGCCGCCATGAGGAGCAGCCCCACCACGGTGACCGCGGCCAGCGTGGCCACGGCGTCGACCACCGGCACGCCCCAGCGGACGAGGGGGCCCGGGTCGGCGAGGGCCAGCGGGGCGACGGCACCGGTGACGAGGGCGGCCGGCGCGAGGGCGAGGAGGGCGGCACCGACGGCGACGACGAGGGGCCGTCCAGGGTCGATGCGCTCCGAGCCGGCCATGCGTCCAGCGTAGGTACTGTGGCGGCATGTCGCTGCACCCCCCGGCACCGTCCACCTACCCCGAGACGGTCGACGCGTGGGCCCAGACGGTACGGGCCGTGGCCGACCTGGGGCGCACGATGCGCCCCGGTGACGCCGGGCTCGCCACCGACTGCCCCGGGTGGACGGTGCTCGACCAGCTCGCGCACGTCGCGAGCGCCGAAGCGGGTCTGGCGGGCGAGCGGGCGCCGGACGTCGACGTCAGCGGGTACGCGCACGTGCACGGGGAGTTCGCCACCTGGATCGAGCGGCTGCTCGAGGCCCGCCGAGGCCGAGACCTCGAGGACCTCCTGGACGAGATCGAGTGGCGGCTCGACGAGCGGCTCGGGGTGTACCGGGCCGACGGGGCCACCGGGGAGGAGCCGGCCCAGGGCCCGTTCGGCCCGACGACCCTCGCCGACCTCGTCGCCATCCGGACCTTCGACGTCTGGATGCACGAGCAGGACGTCCGCGAGGCCCTGGGGCGCCCCGGCGGGCTCGACACCGCGGCCGCCGCGCTGAGCGTCGACGTCCTGTTCCGGCAGCTGGGGAAGATCGTCGCGCGGACGGCCGGGATCGGGCCGGGGAACGCCGTCGTCCTCGACCTCACCGGCCCCACCGTCGGGCGGGCCGGCGTGCGCGTGGAGGAGCAGGACGGCCGGGCCGTCGGGGTTCCGCTGTTCACCGGCGACTCCGAGGAGCACCCCGACGTCGTCACCACGTCGCTGTCTATGTCCACGAGCGTCGCGATGCGCCTCGCAGGAGGGCGACGGCGCCCCGAGGACCTCCCCGTCACGGTGTCTGGCGACGACGACGTCGCCCGCCGTGTCCTGGCGGCCCTCTCGATCACCCCCTGACGCCCCGCTCCCCGACCGTCCACCCCCGCGAAGAGACCCATGACCACCTTCACGACCTCGACCCGCTCCGACGCCACCGTCTCCGCCTCGCCCGCCGAGGTCTGGACCGCGCTGACCGACCCGGACGTCGTGGCCCGCCTCACCCCGTTCCTCTCGCGCGTCGAGGAGCGCGGGGAGCACTGGGTGTGGGAGATGACGAAGGTGCCGGTGCTCGGCTCGAGCTTCTCTTTCGTCTTCACCGAGCGGATGACCTTCGACGAGCCGACCCGCATCGAGTTCACCCACGACCCCGCGGCCGGGGCGTCCCACGAGTCCGCCGGGGTCGAGGGGTGGTACGCCCTCGACGGCCGCGGCGAGCACACGCACCTCGAGACCGCGATGTCCATCTGCGTCGACCTGCCGTTCCCCGGCATGGTGCGGCCGGCCGTCACGGCCGCGATGAAGGGCGTCGTGACCCTCATGGGCCAGCGGTTCTCGCAGAACCTCCTGAGGCACCTCGGCGCGAGCACCGTCTGAGGGACGGGGCCGGGGGGTGGGACCCGGCGTCGTCCGCCGTCGATTTGCTTGCTTGTAGCAAGCAGTTGTACGCTACAAGCAAATGACGGAAGGAGGGCGTGCGATGGTCGGCAACGACGTGTCCACCCCGGAGGCCACCCTCGGCGACGAGCTCGTCCGGGTCTTCAAGCTGATGGGGGTCGCCCGCCAGCGGATGCCTCGACACCACCCACAGGTCGACCCGATGGCCTACCCCCTGCTCCACCACCTGCACCGCGGCCCCCTGCGGGTCTCGGCCCTGGCCGACGCCGTCCACGCCGACGTGTCCACCATCAGCCGCCAGGTGAGCACCCTCGTCGACCTCGGGTTCGTCACCCGGGGCCCCGACCCGGACGACGGCCGCGCCCAGGTCCTCTCCGCCACCGAGGAGGGCGCCGCCCTCCTCCGCGCGATCCGGGAGGGCCGCGAACGCTGGCTCCGGTCCCTCCTCTCCGACTGGTCCGAGGACGACGTGCGGTCCTTCACGGTGCATCTCGTACGACTCGCCGACGACCTCGAGACATCTCTCTCCGACCCGGACAGGCAGACCCCATGACCGACTCCCCCCAGCACACCGTCCCGGGTGCGCCGTCGCTCCACGCCGCGCAGCCCTCCACGGGCCGGCACCCGGCGAGCGACCCCGCCGACGGCCCCCTCTCCCACCGCCAGATCCTCCTGATCATCGCGGGCCTGATGATGGGGATGTTCCTCGCGGCGCTCGACCAGACGATCGTCGCGACGTCCATCCGCACCATCGCCGACGACCTCCACGGCCTCGACCAGCAGGCCTGGGCCACGACCGCGTACCTCATCACCGCCACCATCGTCACGCCGCTGTACGGCAAGCTCGGCGACATCTACGGACGCAAGAACCTCTTCGTCCTCGCGATCTCGATCTTCATCGTCGGCTCGGCGCTGTCGTCCTTCGCCGGCTCGATGTACGGGCTCGCGGCGTTCCGGGCCGTGCAGGGCCTCGGCGCCGGCGGCCTGATGTCCCTGGCGCTCGCGATCATCGGCGACATCGTGCCGCCGCGGGAGCGGGCCAAGTACCAGGGCTACTTCCTCGCCGTGTTCGGTACGTCGAGTGTCGCCGGGCCGGTCATCGGCGGCTTCTTCGCAGGCGCCGACAGCATCCTCGGCATCACCGGATGGCGGTGGGTGTTCCTCGTCAACGTGCCGATCGGGCTCGCCGCCCTCGTCGTCGTCACCCGTACCCTGCACCTCAGCCACCGGCGGCTCGACCACCGCATCGACTGGCTCGGGGCCACGCTGCTGTCCGCGACCCTCGTACCGCTGCTCGTCATCCTCGAGCAGGGCCGCGAGTGGGGATGGACCTCGGGGCGCGCCTGGGTCGCCTACGCCGTCTCCGCGGTGGCTGCCGTCGCCTTCGTCCGGCAGGAGACCCGGATGAAGGAGGAGGCGATCCTGCCGCTGCGGATCTTCCGCAACCGGACGGTCGGCGTCGCCTCGGCGGCCTCGGTCGTCATCGGCGTCGCGATGTTCGGCGGGCTCGCCGCGCTGCCGCTCTACCTCCAGATCGTCAAGGGCGCGACGCCCACCCAGGCCGGCCTCCAGCTCATCCCGCTCGTCGCCGGCATCATGGTCGGCTCCGTGGCATCGGGACAGATCATCTCCCGGACCGGTCGCTACCGGCTCTTCCCGATCATCGGCTCGGCGCTGCTCGTGGTCGGCCTGTTCGCCTTCCACTTCGTCCGGTACGACACCCCGCTGTGGCAGACGATGGTCGTCATGGTCGTGTTCGGCACCGGCCTCGGCTTCAACTTCCAGCCGCTCACCCTGGCGGTCCAGAACGCGGTCCCGGCACAGCAGATCGGCGTGGCGACCTCGACGGCGACGACGACCCGCCAGCTCGGCGGGACGATCGGCACCGCGGTGTTCCTCTCCATCCTGTTCTCGGCGGTCCCGGAGCGGATCACCGCTGCGTTGGAGCGCACTGCCCCCACCCCGGAGTTCCGGCAGGCGGTGGCCGAGGGCCTGCGGGCCCCGGCCGGGTCGGTGGACCACCAGGTGGCCTCCGCGATGCAGCAGGCAGCCGCAGGTGGGGACGCCGGAGCGGCCGCCGCGAGCGGGGTCCTGTCGGACTCCTCGTTCCTCTCCCAGCTCGACCCGACGCTCGCGAAACCGTTCCTCGTCGGCTTCTCGGAGGCCATGGACCTCGTGTTCCTCGTCGGGGCAGGAGTCATGCTCATCGGATTCTTGGTCATGACTTTCCTCCCGAACGTCGAGCTGAGGTCGAGTTCGGCTTACAGTGAGCGCGCCGGGGCACACGACGCCACCGAGCCGGCGGCCGCCGGGTGAGGTGACGCATCACCGGCACGTCCGGTCATGTCCGGTCGAGCAAAGGAGGGCCGGTCCCGCATCGCGGGACCGGCCCTCCGGTGTGTGCCCCGACGTGCACGCCCCCGGTGTATGTGTCGAGACACGGCCTCGGCGGCTGCTCAGACCTCGACGGGGACGCGGCGTGCGTCCTCCGCCCGCTCGAGTGCGCGGTAGCGCACGGCGACGATGCCCACGGCCACCAGCCCGGCGACCACCGGGACACCGTAGGCGCGCTGCGGACCCAGCCACTCGACCGCCCATCCGCCCACGACCGAGCCGGCGGAGATCCCGACGAGGATGCCGGTGACGGCCACGGCCATGCTCTCGGTCATCATCGCCCGGGGCACGAGCCGCTGGCACAGCGACAGCGCGGTGATGAGCATCGGCGCCGTGGCGGAGCCCGCGAGGAGCATGACGAGCGCCAGCTGCCAGGTCTCCGCCACGAGCAGGGCCGGCGCCTCGAGGACGGCCATCCCCGCCGCGGCGAGCAGCAGCCGCCGGGTGAGGGTCGATCGCATGACCCGGCTGCCCATGACGACGCCCGAGACCGTCGAGCCCACGGCGAACAGGCCGAGGACGAGACTCGCCCGCTCCTTGTGGCCGTCGGCCTCGGCGAACGCGACGGCGACGACCTCGTTGGCCCCGAAGATCACGCCCGTGAGCACCAGCGTCCCCGCGACGACGGCGAGGCCGGGCCACCGGATGGCCAGGCCGGTGGGCCGGTCGGCGAGGGGGACCACCGGCGGCTCTGTGGCGGTCGACGACAGGAAGACGACGGCGCCCACCGTGAAGAGCACCTGGGCCAGGACGAGCCCGGCCTCGGGGAACCACAGCGTCGGGACGAGCACCGCGAGCACCGGCCCCACGACGAAGGACGCCTCGTCCGCGACCTGCTCGAAGGACATCGCCGTGTGCAGCCGGTCCGGGTCGTCGCGGAAGATGTGCGCCCACCGGGCGCGGGACATCGGGCTGGGCTCGGGCAGGAACGCGCTGACGCCGTAGAGCACGAAGATCGTCCAGACCGGCGCACCGAGCCAGGAGGCGACGGCCACGGAGAGGCCGGTGACCGACGAGAGCAGCACGAACGGCAGGGCGACGCGTCGTTGGCCGTGCTTGTCGATGAACCGGCCGAGCACCGGACCGGCGACGGCCAGGACGGCCAAACCGACTGCCGAGACGCCCCCGGCCAGTGCGTACGAGCCGTGCCGCTCGCTGACCATGACGACGACCGAGACTCCGAACATCGCCCCACCGACCCGTGAGAACGCGGTTCCGGCGACGAAGCGGCGCGCTCCGGGGACCTGGAAGAGCGGCGCGTAGGCGGACAGCACGGTGACCTCGGACGGGACGGCCACCACCTGGCACGGCGGTGGGGCATGGGGAAGAACGGGAGCCTTCCATCCTCTCACCGGGGAGGTCCGGGCGGCGAACCGGTTTCGGGGGCCGAAGGGTTTCCGGCAGGCCAGCGGTTTCGGGGCCGCGGGGTTCGGGCGAATCACCGGCTTCGGGGGGCCGAGGTGGTTTCGGGCGGCGAACCGGTTCGAGGGCGCTGCCCGGTGCGGCCCGAGGATTCGTCACCCGGCTCCGGGAGAGCCTGGCTTCGTGAGCGGGGACACCCCCTGATCCTGGCCTGTGCTCTGCTTCTCCTGGCGAAGCAGAGCACAGGGTCGGGGGAGGGGTGCTGACCGCTCGCAGGGCCGGCGTCGACGAGTGCCCCGGCAGGGGAGCGAGGGAGCCACGGCCCGGGGGGGGGGGGGGGGAAGGAGCCACTGTCTCCGGGGGCCGGGGACGTCCGCCCCTGAGGAACCGGCACCTCGGCGGCCTCGGGCGACCGGGGGCGTCGCTGGCCCGGTCCTCAGCGGAAGGCGGACTCGCCGGTGAGGGCCTGGCCGATCACGAGCGTGTGCATCTCGACCGTGCCCTCGTACGTGAGGACCGACTCGAGGTTGTTCGCGTGCCGCATCACCGGGTACTCGCCGCTGACGCCGTTGCCGCCGAGGACGGTGCGCGCCGTGCGGCAGATCTCGATGGCCTTGCTGACGTTGTTGTACTTGCCCACCGACACCTGCTCCGGCCGCAGCCCGACGTCGTCCTTGCGGCGGCCCAAGTGCAGCGCGAGCAGCCGGCCGAGCTGGAGCTCGGTGGACATCTGCGCCAGCTTCGCCTGGGTCAGCTGGAAGCCACCGATCGGCCGGTCGAACTGGATGCGCTCGGTCGAGTAGCGCCGGGCCGCCTCGAGCGCCGTCCGCGCCGCGCCGAGGCATCCCCAGATGATGCCGAAGCGCGCCTCGGTGAGGCAGCCGAGCGGCCCGCGCAGCCCGTGGACCTCGGGCAGCACGGCGTCCGCCGGCAGCCGCACACCGGAGAGGGACAGCTCGGCCGTGACCGACGCCCGCAGCGACATCTTGTTCTTGATCTCGTGCGCCTCGAAGCCCGGGGTGTCCGTGGGGACGACGAACCCGCGGATGCCGCCGTGCTCCTCGCCGGCGTTCGCCCAGACGACCGCGACATCGGCGATCGTGCCGTTCGTGATCCACAGCTTGCCGCCGTCGAGCACCCAGTCCTCACCGTCCCTGCGGGCCCTCGTCCGCATCGAGGCGGGGTCGGAGCCGTGGTCGGGCTCGGTGAGGCCGAAGCAGCCGATGGCCTCCCCCGCGGCCAGCCGGGGCAGCCACTCCTGCTTCTGCTCCTCGCTGCCGTAGGCGTGGATCGCGTACATCGCGAGGCTGCCCTGGACCGACACGAGCGAGCGGATGCCGGAGTCGCTCGCCTCGAGCTCGAGACAGGCCAGACCGTAGTCGACCGACGACATCCCCGCGCAGCCGTAGCCCTCGAGGTGCATGCCGAGCAGGCCGACCTTGCCGAACTCCTGCGCGAGCTCGCGCGCGACCGGGAGCTCGCCCTTCTCGTACCACTGCACGATGTGCGGCTCGACGAGGTCGTCGCAGACCTGCCGCACCGTGGCGCGGATCGCCTTCTCCTCGTCGGTGAGCATCGCGTCGACATCCACGATGTCCAGGGGGTCGGTGGGTCGCTTCGGCATCGTCGACGAGCTCATGCGCCCATCATGCCCCGCGGCCAGCGGTCCGGTCGGGGGGCGGTGAGCACAACCGTCGTCGTGCCCAGGGCCTCACCGCTCCCCCGACACGTCCCGCGAACGTGGGTGAACATTGCGCGGAAGGTGCCAGGTCTTCACCCACGTTCGCGACGAGGGGAGGGCGGGTCAGCGGGCGGAGGCGGCGCCGAGGAGGGCCGCGAGACCGAGGGCGCTGCGTGGGTCGTAGGCGCAGCGCCACAACCCACCGTGCGCCGCGGCCCAGGCCTCGTCCTGCCACGGGTGGTCCTGCGCCGGGGGCCGGGCCATGAGGTCGTGGACGAGCAGCGCCGCCATCAAGGTGTTCGCCGTGCCCGGCTCGAAGACCTCGACCCCGAAGCGGTGCGCCCCGGAGTACGCCGCCGCCAGCGCCCGGTTCTTCACGACCGACCGGGTGCGGGTGGGCGGCGCGACCTTGAACGACACCATGGTGCCGGACGCGCGGGCCGCCGTGGCCCGCCAGCGCTGGACCCGCTTGGCGAGCAGGTAGTTGGGCCCCTGCTGCAGGACGACCGAGTCGTTGACACCAGGGTCGACGCCGGGCACGTAGTTGCGCCGCAGCAGCCGCCCGCCCGACAGCGTGCGCAGGGGCACCCGCAGCACCTTGGAGGTGCGGCGGTGCGCGTAGGAGTCGACCGACGCCTCGACGGCCTCGCTCGGGACGGCGAAGACGTCGGTGGGTGTCGCGAGGAAGGACAGTGCGGTGTCCGAGCGACGGCCGCGTACCGCCTCCGTCAGGGCATCCACCGCGGCGCTGACCCGGACGTTCGTCGCGCCGTCCGCGTAGACGTAGTTGCCGAGGACCAGCGACCCGTCCAGCCCCGCGACCCAGGCGGTGGCCGACGGGAGGTCGTGCAGGAGGTCGACCCCGGCGCGCGCCGCGAGGTCGTCCGAACCCGCCCGCACCGGCAGGAGGAGCCGACCGGCGAGCCCCGAGGTGTCGTCGAGGAGGCGGTGCCACAGGTCGCGTCGCGGAAGGTCGACCCCGGCGACGGTGGCGCCCCATCGCAGGAGCGAGCGCAGCGGCCCCATCT
Organism: Phycicoccus sp. CSK15P-2; assembly: GCF_016888005.1. Taxonomy (GTDB): domain Bacteria; phylum Actinomycetota; class Actinomycetes; order Actinomycetales; family Dermatophilaceae; genus Phycicoccus. Next base: position 29,766 of record NZ_JAFDVE010000006.1, read on the forward strand.
CGGCCGCCGCCCCGAGGACGACGAGGGTCCGGCCCTCGAGCCGCAGCCACTCGGGGTTCTCGAGCACTCGCGTCACGGCCTCGCGCAGGCCGGGCTCCACCACACCGCCCGCGACCCAGGTGTCGAGCTGGCGGCGCAGGTCGTCCCCGGCGAGCCGGTGGCCCCGGTACGGGATGGTGAGCGCGGTGTCGGGCCGCCCCGTGCCGCCGACCGTCTCGGTGCCGACGGTCGCGGGACCGGACGGCTCGGCGACCGCCTCGGCGAGCGGACGGTCGTCGACGCCGTCGGGAGACCACCGCATCCGCTCGTGCACCGACGCCAGCCCGGCCTCGGCGATACTGCGCGCATCGCCGTAGCTGGGCAGCCCGGCCTCCACGAGCCGGCGGAAATGGCCGAGGTAGCCGCTGCGCCAGTTCGTCTCCCGCTGGGCCGCCGTGGCGCCCACCGGGTCGACCGGGCGCAGCGCATCGGCCACCACGGCCCGTCCCGTGGACGACGTCGAGCGCCGCCCGTCGACCTGCGGGAAGACGACCCCGCGCTCACCCGCCACCCGTCAGCCCCAGACCAGCGCGCGGGACGGGTCGGACATCAGCGCCGCGACGTCCGCGAGGAGCCGCGAGCCGAGCTCGCCGTCGACGAGGCGGTGGTCGAAGGACAGCGCGAGCGTCGTGACCCAGCGGGGCTCGATGCGCTCGTCCGCCCCGGTACCGACCACCCACGGCTTCCGGGTCACCGAGCCGAACGCGAGGATGGCCGACTCCCCGGGGTTGAGGATCGGCGTGCCGGCGTCGACCCCGAAGACCCCCACGTTGGTGATCGTGACCGTCCCGCCCGCCATGTCGGCCGGCAGGGTGCGGCCCTCGCGGGCCGTGGCCGTCAGGGCGGCGATGGCGTCGGCGAGCTCGCGCATCGACATCCGGTCGGCGTCCTTGACGTTCGGGACGACGAGCCCGCGTGGCGTGGCCGCGGCGATGCCGAGGTTGACGTAGTGCTTGAGGACGATCTCCTGGGCGTCCTCGTCCCAGCTCGCATTGGCCTCCGGGTTGCGGCGCAGCGCCACACAGAGCGCCTTGGCGAGGACGAGGAGCGGGGTGACCTTGACCCCCGCGAACTCCTTGTCGGCCTTGAGACGCTCGACGAGCTCCATCGTCGCGGTGACGTCGACGGTGACCCACTCGGTGACATGCGGCGCGGTGAACGCCGAGCCGACCATCGCCTGGGCGGTCATCCTCCGCACGCCCTTGACAGGCACGCGGGTCTCGCGGGCGCCGCCGGACGCACTCGGCGCCGGTGCGGCCGTCGCCGCTCCGGCCGCGCCGCCCGACCCGGCGGCGGCCTCGACGTCGTCACGCGTCACGACCCCGCCGTCACCGGACGGCGGCACCGACCCGAGGTCGACGCCGAGGTCCTTGGCGAGCTTGCGCACCGGCGGCTTGGCCAGTGCCCGGCCCCGCTCCTCGGCCGGGCCACCCGCGGCCCTGGGGGCGGTGGGCTCGTGGTGCGGTTCGGGCTGCCGCACGGCGGGGCCGTCGCCGGCCCCACCGTCGAGCGAGGTCTGGACGGACGTGGCCTCGGCCGGGCGCCTGCGCGGTCGGCGGCGGGCCTCGGTCTGCTTGACGCCGTACCCGACGAGCACCGCCGTCCGGCCGGACATCGCCCCGCCCGACTCGCCCTCCGCCGACAGGGCGGCGTCGGCGGCGGGTTCGGCACCGGTCTCGGGATCGGCGACGGCGACGGGCTCGTCCGCCGGCTCCGGCTCCTCGGGCGGCTCCGCCGCGGCGTCCGCGCCGTCGTCGACCGTGATGATCGGGGTGCCGACCTCGACCGTGTCACCCTCGGCGACGAGCAGCTCGCCGACCGTGCCGGCGAAGGGCACGGGCAGCTCGACGAGCGACTTCGCGGTCTCGACCTCCACGACGACGTCGTTGACCTTCACGGTGTCGCCGGGGGCGACGTGCCAGGTGACGATCTCGGCCTCGGTCAGACCCTCGCCGGGGTCGGGGAGCTTGAACTCACGGACAGCCATGGTGCACCGCCTCTCAGTAGGCCAGGGATCGGTCGACGGCGTCGAGCACGCGGTCGAGGTCGGGCAGGAAGTCCTCCTCGAGCCGGCTGGGCGGGTACGGCACGTTGTAGCCGCCCACCCGGAGCACCGGGGCCTCGAGGGCGTAGAACGCCTGCTCGGTGACCATGGCCGAGATCTCGGCACCGATGCCGAGGAAGGTGGACGCCTCGTGGACGACGACCGCCCGGCCGGTCCTGCGCACCGACGCGAGGACGGTGGCCTCGTCGAGCGGTGCGAGCGACCGGAGGTCGACGACCTCCACGGATCGCCCTTCCTCCTCCGCCGCCTGCGCCGCCTGCAGACAGGTCTTGACCATCGGCCCGTAGGCGAGGAGCGAGACGTCGGTGCCCTCGCGCATCACCCGGGCGGTCCCGAGCGCACCGTCCGGGCCGTCGCCGATCTCGCCCTTGTCCCAGTACCGCCGCTTGGGCTCGTAGAACACGACCGGGTCGTCGGTCTCGACGGCCTGCTGGATCATCCAGTGCGCGTCGTGCGGGTTCGAGCACACGGCCACCCGCAGCCCGGCGGTGTGCGCGAAGTAGCTCTCGTTGGACTCGCTGTGGTGCTCGACCGCGCCGATGCCGCCGCCGAAGGGGATGCGGATGACGATCGGGACCGTGACCGCGCCGAGCGAGCGGGCCCGCAGCTTGGCGACCTGGCTGACGATGTGGTCGAAGGCGGGGTAGACGAACCCGTCGAACTGGATCTCGACGACCGGTCGGTAGCCGCGCAGCGCCATGCCGATCGCGGTGCCCATGATCCCGGCCTCGGCCAGCGGCGTGTCGATGACCCGGTCCTCGCCGAAGTCCTTCTGCAGCCCCTCGGTGACCCGGAAGACACCGCCGAGCTTGCCGATGTCCTCGCCCATGAGGACGACCTTGGGGTCCTTGTCCATCGCGGCCCGCAGGCCGGAGGTGATGCCCTTGGCGAGCGTCGTGGCGGCCATCAGCGGGCCTCCTCGAAGGACGCGTGGTACTCGGAGAACCACTCCCTCTCGCGGGCCATGACGGGGTGGTCGTCGGCGTACACGTGCGCGAACATCTCCGCGCCGTCGGGGTCGGGCATCGCGAGGCACCGCTCGCGCACGGACGCGCCGAGCTCGTCGGCCTCCGCGTCGACGGCGTCGAAGAACTCGGGGTCCGCCTTCTCCGTGGTCGTGAGCCAGCGCCGGTAGCGCTGGATGGGGTCGCGGTGCTTCCAGACCTCGACCTCGGCCGAGACGCGGTACTTCGTGGGGTCGTCGGACGTGGTGTGCGCGCCCATCCGGTAGGTGAAGGCCTCGATGAACGTCGGTCCCTGGCCGGTGCGCGCGGCGTCGAGCGCCCGCTTGGACACGGCGTAGACCGCGAGGACGTCGTTGCCGTCGACCCGGATGCCCGGGAAGCCGAAGCCCCGGGCCCGGTGCCACAGGGGGGCGCGGCTCTGCTTCTCGTTGGGCTCGGAGATGGCCCACTGGTTGTTCTGGCAGAAGAACACGACCGGGCTGTTGTTGACCCCGGCGAAGACGAGGGCCTCCGAGACGTCGCCCTGCGAGGTGGCGCCGTCGCCGAAGTAGGCGATGACGGCGGTGTCGCGGCGGTCGTCGCCGGTGCCGACGTCGCCGTCGCGCTGGACGCCCATCGCGTAGCCCGTCGCGTGGAGGGTCTGGGCGCCGATGATGATCGTGTAGAGGTGGAAGTTCTTCTCGTTGGGATCCCACCCGCCGTGGTTCACTCCACGGAACATCCCGAGGAGGTTGACCGGGTCCACGCCGCGGCACCAGGCGACGCCGTGCTCGCGGTACGTGGGGAAGGCGTAGTCCTGGCGGCGCAGCGCCCGCCCGGAGCCCACCTGGGCCGCCTCCTGCCCGAGCAGGCTCGCCCACAGGCCGAGCTCACCCTGACGCTGCAGCGCGGTGGCCTCGGCGTCGAAGCGCCGGACGAGGACGAGGTCGCGGTAGAGGCCGCGCAGCGCCTCGTCCGAGAGGTCGTCGACGACGGCGTCGAGCTCGGGGTCGGGGACCCGCTCGCCTTCGGGGGTCAGCAGCTGCACCATCTCGGGCCCGCCCTCGCTGGCCGGGCGGTCGGGCGCGTCGGCACGGGTCACGTGGTGTTCGACGCCGAACGCGGTCTCGAGCGGTGCGACCTCGTTGTCGCTCACGGGGCACTCCTTTGTCCGGGCCCCGTGGTGACGGGAGCCGTTCCGGGGGTCGTCGCGCCGGCGGTGCTGGGTGTGGCGGGCGGGCGCGTCCGGTGTAGGGGCCCACCGTACCCGGCCTGCACTTCGTCGCGGGAGCGTGCAGAGTGGACGTGTGACGACCCGATCCGCACCCCGCGCCCTGCTCGCCCCGACCACTGCGGCCCTGCTCGCTGCGGCCATGCTCGTGGCCTGCAGCGACGGTGGGTCGAGCGCACCGTCGACGTCGTCGTCCGCACCCCCCACGGCGGACGCCGGCACGACCCCGTCCCCGTCGGACAAGGCGGGTCGGGGCCGGCCCACGACCCTCGGGGCAGAGGTCACCCGGGTCGCCGACGACTGTGTCTACGTCGAGATGGAGGGCCGGCCGGGCTGGATCGCCCTCCGTGGCGAGGTCCCCGACGTCGCCACGGGCGACCGTGTCGAGATCCTCGGCGCCTTCGACGACACCGAGTGGCCCGACTGCCCGGACGGCGCACCCTTCCTGGTCACCGAGCTGACGTCAGCCGGCTGAGCCCGCGGCGCCGGACCGGCGACCGGGGAGTCCTCCCCCGTCCGATCCGTGACGCCCGGCGGGCTCAGGCGAAGGGCTCCTGCCCGGGCTCGACCAGCCGCAGCCAACGGCCCTCGTAGGGCTCCAGCACCAGCGACACCCGACCGCGCTCGCCCACCGGCTGCTCCCCGGTGTCGCCCAGGACGTCGCTGAGGACGAGCCCGTCGGCGTCCTCGAGCCGGAGGTCCACGGTGGCCGCCCGCGACCCGAGGTTGTGCACCGCGAGCATCCGCCACCCGTCGGCGTGCGCGACGTGCGCCAGGACGGCCGGGGTGTCGTGGTCCAGGACCTGCACCGTCGACCAGCCGAGCTCGGGCATCTGCCGGTACCGGCGCACCAGGGTCCGGATGAAGGACCACAGCGAGCCCGGGTCCCGGCGCTGGTCGGCGACGTTGACCTGCTCGGGGCCGAAGGCACCCTCGACGACCGGCCGGACGAGCCGCCGCCGCGTCGCGGTCGAGAAGCCCCCGTGCTCACCGGAGGTCCACTGCATCGGGGTGCGGACGGCCAGGCGCCCCGGCACGTCGAGGTTCTCGCCCATCCCGATCTCCTCGCCGTAGAAGAGCACCGGGGTGCCCGGCAGCGAGAACATCAGGGAGTACACGGAGCGGATCCGCCGCTGGTCGCCGCCCAGCATCGGGGGCAGACGACGGCGCAGCCCACGGTCGTACAGCTGCATCTCGGGCTCCGGCCCGAAGGCGGCGAACACCTCCGCCCGCTCGTCGTCGGTCAGCTTGTCGAGGGTCAGCTCGTCGTGGTTGCGCACGAAGTTGGCCCACTGGCTCTGCAGGTCCAGGTCGGGGCGCTCCCGCAGCGCCGCCGCGAGCGGGCCGGCGTCCTCCCGCGCCAGGGACAGGTACATCGCCTGCATCCCGTTGAAGTCGAACTGGAGGGTCAGCCCGTCCCCGTCGTCCCCGCCGAAGAAGTCCTTCTGGCCGGCGTAGGGAAGGTTGACCTCGCCGAGCAGCGCGGCGTCCCCGAGCCGGCGGTTCACGTAGTCCCGCACGTCACCGAGGTAGCGAAACGGGTCGAAGGAGCCCGGCTCGGCCCCCGGGTAGTCGTCGTTCTGGAAGAGGAACGGCACGGCGTCGATGCGGAAGCCGCTCACCCCCAGCTGCAGCCAGAAGCCGAGGGTGCGGGCGATCTCCTCGCGCACCTGCGGGTTCGCGACGTTGAGGTCCGGCTGGGTCCGGTAGAAGTGGTGGAGGTACCACTCGCCGGTCTTCTCGTCGCGCTCCCAGATGCTGTCCTCGGCGTCCGGGAAGACGACCTCGTCGGCGGTGGGCGGCGGCTCCTCGTCGGTCCACACGTAGTAGTGCCGGTACGGGTCGTCGGTGCCGCGGCGGGCCGAGCGGAACCACGGGTGCTTGTCCGAGGTGTGGTTCATGACGAAGTCGACGATCACCCGGATGCCCCGGGCCTCCGCCGCCCGGACGAGCTCGACGAAGCGGCCGAGGTCGCCCAGGCGCGGGTCGACCCCGAGGAAGTCGGTGATGTCGTAGCCGTCGTCGCGACCGGCCGTCGGGTACAGCGGCATCAGCCAGAGGACGGTGACCCCGAGGTCGGAGAGGTACTCGAGCCGGTCGGTCATCCCCTGGAGATCACCCTGGCCGTCCCCGTCGCTGTCCTGGAAGGTCTGCACGTCGGCGCAGTACACGACCGCCGACTTCCACCACACGTCGCCGACGTCGCTGCGCCTCACCGGCCGACCTCCTCACGCTCGACCGCCGGTACGCCGGTCGTCGCCGGCGGAGGCGGCGTGGGGGCGAGCTGCGGCAGGACGTGCTCGCCGAAGGCGTCGACGAACCGCTCCTGCTCCTGGCCGACGAAGTGCAGGTACAGCTCGTCCCATCCGGCGTCGACGTACTCCTGGAGGAGCGCGGTGTGCCGGCCGAGGTCGCTGGAGACGTTGACCACGCCGGCGACGTGCTCGGGGGTGACCGTCTCGGCCATCGCGTCGAAGTGGTCGATGTGCTCGGCGTCCCAGCAGACCGGCGGGGGGAAGACGTTGCTGCGCCACTGGTGGTGGGCGATGGCGGCCGCCTCGTCCTCGGTCGGCGCCCAGCTGAGGTGCACCTGGAGGCGGGCCGCTCCTCGCCCGCCGGCGTCCCGGTACGCCGAGAGGATCTCGTGCAGGGTCTCCAGCGGCTGGTTCGTCGTGGCGATGCCGTCGGCCCAGTCGGCGTGAGCGGCTGCCGTGGCGGGCGTGACCGCGGGCCCGACGAGCGGTGGCACCTCGTCGGGCAGGGTCCAGAGCCGGGCCCGGTTGACGGTGACCAGACCGTCGTGGCTCACCTCCTCACCGGCGAGCAGGCGGCGGATGACGTCGACGCACTCACGCAGCCGCGCGTCCCGGACGTCCTTGCGCGGCCAGACCTCCCCGGTGACGCGCTCGTTGGACGCCTCACCCGAGCCGAGGGCCGCCCAGAACCGGCCCGGGAACATGCTCGACAGGGTCGCGATCGCCTGCGCGATGATCGCCGGGTGGTAGCGCTGCCCGGGGGCGTTGACCACCCCGAACGGCAGCGAGGTCGTGGCGAGCGCGGCACCGAGGAAGGACCAGGCGAAGCCGGACTCCCCCTGCCGGACGCTCCAGGGTGAGAGGTGGTCCGAGGACATCGCCGCGGTGAAGCCGGCCTGCTCGGCGTGCTGGACGTCGCGCAGCAGCCGGCCCGGAGCGATCTGTTCGTGGGAGCAGTGGAACCCGATGACGGTCATGCACCGCCACGAAACAGCAGATCAGTAGGGGCGTCAAACCCCGGCACGGCGCCGACGGACGGCCAGCGCCCCGGCGGCGAGGACCGCGAGCGCCGCGACGGCCAGGTAGCCGGCCCAGTACGGCCGGTCGAGCAGCGTGGGGTTGTCGGGTCGCGCGCCGAAGCGGCCGAGCACCGGGACCGCGACGAGGGTCAGTGGGCCGAGCACGACGAGCAGCCCGACGAGTGCCGGACGCAGCCAGGCGGGGGCGCGGGTCGCGGCGAGCACCCCGAGGACGATGACGACCGGAGCGAGCACGCCGTCGTGGGCCACGACCCCGCCGACGAACCAGACGAGCACGTTCACCAGCTGGGGGCCGAGGCCGACCGCCAGGACGAGGCCGTAGGCCAGGAGACCGAGCCCCACCGCGCCGAGGGCCGCGCGCGCCGCCCTCATGCCCGGACCACCTCGACCTCGCCGAGCCACTTGGTCTGGAGGACGCCCGGCCGGGCCGGTGCGATGAGTCGGCAGGGGTAGCCGTGGTCGGGGTGCAGGGGCTCGCCGCCGAGGGTCAGTGCGAGCAGCGAGTCGGGCTCGCCGACCCAGGCGGCCGGCAGGGTGCTCTCTCGGTAGCCGCCGCGGGCCTGCAGCGAGCGCACGACGACGTCGTCCTGCGCCGTCCCCCCGACCCGGGCGACGACGTCGAGGACCGACACCCCGCCCCACGTGCCGTCGGCGCTCCAGCCCTCGACGCACGCGATGGGCAGCACGGCCTCGCGCTGCGGCATCGCCCGGAGGTCCTCGAGCGACAGCTCGACCATCCCGTCCGGGCCGGTGACCCGCAGCCGCCAGCCGGGGTCGTCGATGACGTCGACCACCTGGGCGCCGACCGCGCTGCGGTTGACCGGCACGCCCTGCGGCCCCTCGCCGGAGCGCACCGCGAGCACCGCGACCCGGCGCAGGCCGGGGACACCGACCGAAGTGGTCGCGACGACCGCGACCGCCGCTGAGAGCCAGGTCGTCCGGAGCAGCGTGCGCCGGGACGGGGCACCGGGCGTGGCGGGCCGCGTCTCGAGCGGCGCGCCGAAGGCCTCCCGGACGACCGGCAGCTTGACGGCGACGTGGACGACGACCGACCCGATCGCGACCCATGCCATCGCGTAGTGCGCGGAGATGAACCCGAACGACCACGGGTACCACTGCGCGCTGTTCGCGAGGCCGGTGACGAGCTGGAAGACCCCGGCCCCGACGAGCAGCAGCACCGACCCCCGCTCGAGCAGGTGGAGGGCGAGCCGCCGCGGGTCGAGCGGCGGGCGCTCGACGAGCCGCGGGAAGACCGACCAGAGCTTGACGAGGATGAGCGGCACCGCCGCCGTGCCGGACGCGACGTGCAGTCCCTGGGTCACCTGGTAGAGCCGGCTCGGGCCGGTGGGCAGCGGCAGCCCGGCCACGGGGTGCTGCAGGAAGTGCGAGTAGAGACCGGTGAGGAAGCACACCCCGAACGCCACGCCCAGCCAGGCGCCGACCCGGGCCGCGGTGCGCGGGCCCCGCAGGTCGCTGCGGAAGTCGTCCGGAGAGGGGACGAGCGCGTCGACCCGGGCCGCCAGTCCGGTGAGCCGCCGCTCGCTCACGACCCGCTCCGGTCCGGCTGCGGCGAGGCCGCCCGGCGCGCCGCGTGCTCGCGCCAGAGCCGCGCGAACCGGGTGCCCGGCGCGGCCGAGGCGACGTGCTCGGCGTCCTCGACGTGGTCGACGTCGCGCAGCAGCGGCCCGGCCACCGGCGGGTACCCGGCGGCCTCGAGCGCGGCCGCGGTGAGGCGCCCGGTGTCCGCCCGGCTCATCGGCACCCCGGCGAGGACGGTGGCCTGCGACGGGTGCGTGGTGACGAGCACCCACCATCCGCCGTCGACGGCCGGGCCGAGGACGGGGCGGCCGTGGTCGTGGGCGAGGTCGGCGACCCCGCGGAGCAGCGCCGCGTGCGCCTGCGGGGTGTCCATCCCCACCTGGACGACCGGCCCGCCAGCGAGGCGGTGAGCCTGCCGGTGACCGTCGACGAGCCGCTCGGCGAAGGTCTGCCCGCTCTGGGGGACGACGAGCCATCCCTCCGCGGCACGGCGCAGCTCGGCCGAGCGGGCGGCGTCGGCGAGCTCGCCGGTCAGGGCGAGGACGCGCCGCCCGGCCGGGTACGCGGCGGCGCCGGCGTCGAGGGTGTCGAGCAGGGCCGCGGCGGCGAGCTCGGCGGCGGCCTGCGGGCCTACGGCGGCGGCGAGCCGGGTCTTGGCGCGGCCGGCGACCGGCGCCTTGGCCATGACGAGGACGCTCCCCCTCACGGCAGGACCTTCGCGAAGTCGCGCGCGGCCCGGACCGTCCCGCTGACCGAGCCGGAGACCTTGGACCGGGTGCCCTCGGCCCGCGGGTGGTAGGCGATGTCGTGCTCGCTGATCGTCCAGCCGGCCCGCTGGGCCCGGACGAGGAGCTCGACGGGGTAGCCGAACCGACGGTCGACGACGCCGAGGTCCAGCAGGTCCGCGCGGCGGCAGACCCGGGCCGGGGCGATGTCCCGGACGGCGAGGCCGGTGCGGCGGCGCAGCCAGGCGAGGACGGCCGCGTTCCCGGCGCGGGCGTGCCACGGCCAGACCCCGCGCGCACTCGGCCGGCGGCGCCCCACGGCCATCGTCGCGCGTCCGTCCCGGACCTCCGCGAGGAGCGGGAGGAGGTCGCGCGGGTCCATCGACCCGTCGCCGTCGAGCACGGCGACGTACTCGGCCGTGGCCGCCTCGACGCCCGCGTGCACCGCGGCGCCGTAGCCCGGGGTGCGCTCCTCGACGACCGTGGCGCCGAGCCCGCGGGCGACGTCGGCCGTCCCGTCGGTGGAGCCGTTGTCGACGACGACAACGCGCATCCCCTCGGGCACGAGGGCGAGGAGCGCCGGGAGCGCGGCCGCCTCGTCGCGGCAGGGCAGCACCAGGTCGCAGGTCGTCGTCACGCGCTCGACACTAGGTCAGCCGTGCGGGCCGGGCACCCTCGGACGGCCTTACGGATCGGTGACGTCTCGCCCTCGTCGGCGGCGCGGGGCCCGGAGCGGCGACGCGGCACGGCATCCTGTCGGTATGACCCAGGCCCCCGCCCGGACCCCCACCCCGGTCCGCGCCGACGACCGTGCCGGCCGGCGCGCGTGGTGGGGGCTCGCGCTCGGGCTCGTCGTGGTGGCCGCGGCGATGGTCGTGCCCAACGCCTTCGGCGTCGTCGTCAAGGCCGGTGGCGCCGAGCCGCTCCTCGGGGACTGGATGCTGCGATACGGCCCGTCCAGCCTCGTCGCGGTGGCGCTCGTCGTCCTCGCGGCCCGGCCCGGGACGCACGCCTGGCTCGATGCGCTCCCGTGGCGGCGGCTGCTCGTCCTGTCCTGGCTCGTCGCGGTCGTGTGGATGGTCTCGCTCGCGCTCGTCGACGGCTACGCGGGGATGGGCAGGATCCTGAACCACGGCACCGAGTACCTCGAGAGCGCCCGGATGATCGACGACGTCGGCGAGGCGCTGCGCACCTACGTCGACCGGATCCCGCTCGACGCACCCGGGCACTGGGCCGTCCACCTCGCCGGGCACCCGCCGGGCGCGGTGCTCATGTTCATCGGGCTGGACCGCATCGGCCTCGGGGCGTGGCAGGTGGCCGGGCCGATCGTCGTCGCGGTGGGGGCCACCGTTCCCGCAGCGGTCGCCGTCACCCTCGACCGGCTCGGAGCACAGGACGCCGCCCGCCGCGCCCTGCCGTTCCTCGTCCTCGGCCCGGCCGCCATCACCTCGGCGGTGTCGGCGGACGCGGTGTTCGCCGCGACCGCAGCGTGGGGGATGGCCACACTGGCCGCCGCCGGGGCCGCCACGGGGGCACGGCGGGGTGGGCTCGCCGTCGTCGCCGGCCTGCTCCTCGGCTGGTGCCTCATGGAGTCCTACGGGCTCGGGCTGCTCGCGCTGCTCGCGGCCAGTGTGCTGCTCGCGATGCCGGTGCCGTGGCGCGTGCGGCTGGGAGTCGGCGCCGTGACCGCGGGGGTGACGCTGGCCGTCGTCCTCGCCTTCGTGCCGCTCGGCTTCACGTGGTGGGAGGCCTTCCCCGTCCTCCACGACCGCTACTGGGACGGCCTCGCCGCACAGCGTCCCGGCTGGTACTGGCTGTTCGGCAACATCGGCGCGCTGTTCCTCGTCGCGGGCCTGCTCCTGCCCGCCGCGCTGGGCGCCGCGTCGGTGCCGGTCGTGCGGCTCGTGACCGCCGCCGGTCGCGCCGCGGCGACGCCCTGGGAGGCACGGGTGGCCCCCCTCGTCGCCGGGGGCGTGGCGATGGTCGCCGTCGCCGAGGTCTCGCTGCTCAGCAAGGCCGAGGTCGAGCGCATCTGGCTGCCCTTCATGCCGTGGATGCTCCTCGCGGTGCTCTGGCTGCCGCCGCGCTGGCAGCGGTGGGGTCTCGTCGCACAGGGCGTGCTGGCCCTGGTCGTCCAGCACGCCGTCCGCCACGTCTGGTGACCCCATCCCCCTCGACATTTCGGGGTCACCCCGAAATGTCCGCCAGACAAGGGTTCGGAACCGCTGTCTCGTGGACGAACCAGGGTCTCACGCGAGCTCGGAACGCCGGGCGTCCCCGGCCGGCTCAGGCGCGCAGCGGCGCGGTGGCGAAGGCGGCGAGCCCGTCCTCGGGGAGCACCTCGGCCGTGAACCCGAGCTCGGCGGCGGCGCGGACGGGCGATGCCACGACGTGCCGGACGTCGCCGATGCGGTACTGCCCGGTGACGCGCGGCTCGAGGCCGCGCCCGGAGCCGGCCGCGACGTGGCGGGCGACGTCCGCGATGGCGATCGGATGCCCGGAGCACACGTTGTAGGCGCGGTGTGAGCCGACATCGTGGCCCACGACCGCCTCGACCGCGGCCCGGTTGGCGCGGGCGACGTCGTCGACGTGGACGAAGTCGCGCATCTGCCGGCCGTCCTCGAAGACCGTCGGCGGCGCGCCGCGCTCCAGGCTCGAGCGGAACATCGCGGCGACGCCCGAGTACGGGGTGTCCCGGGGCATCCCGGGCCCGTACACGTTGTGGTAGCGCAGCGACACGGCCGCGCCGGGCGCCTGCCGCACCCAGGCCGAGGCGTACCCCTCCTGGGCGACCTTGCTCACGGCGTAGCTGCTGCGCGGGTCGAGCGGGGCGTCCTCGCCGACGAGGGCCCAGTCGAGCGGCCCGCCGCACACGGGGCACGGGTTGTCGAACTCACCACCGCCGAGGCTCGCGTCCGTCCGGGGGCCCGGCGCCTGCCCGCCGTGCTCGGGGCACGTGTAGCTGCCCTCGCCGTACACGACCATCGACGACGCCTGGACGACGCGGGAGACGCCCTCGGCGTGCATCGCGGCGAGCACGGCGGCCGTGCCGAGGTCGTTGTGCCCGGCGTACAGGGGAAGGTCGGCGGCGGTGGCGCCGGCGCCGACCATCGCCGCGAGGTGGACGACGGCGTCGACGCCCTGGAAGAGGTCGGCCCATCCGGCCGCCTCACGCACGTCGAGCACGTGCAGGGCCGGCGGCGGGTCGTCCCGGGTGGCCCGCCCGTGGGCCTCGGGGATGACGAGGTCGACGGCGACGACCTCGTGCCCCGCGCGGACGAGCTCACGCCACGTCGCCGTCCCGATGAAGCCGGCCGCGCCGGTGAGGAGGATGCGCACGACGCCTCATCCTGCCCTGCCCCCACCACCCCTCGGGGGGGGGGGGGGGGGGCCCCGCCCCCCCCCCCCGGGGGGGCCCCCCCGCGCCGGGGGGGGGGGGGGGCGG
>NZ_JAFDVE010000007.1 GCF_016888005.1 Phycicoccus sp. CSK15P-2
CGGGGGCCCCCGCCGCCACCCCCGCCCCGCCCCCCCCCCCCCCGCCCGCACGTGTGTGAACACGCCGCACCTTCCGCGGCGTGTTCACACACGTTCGCGGAGGTCGGGCGGGAAGTTCAGCGGGAGGCGAGGAAGCGGCCCGCGACCTCGACGAGACGGTCGTTCGCCTCCGGCTCCGCGATGGTGGCGCGCACGCCGTCGGTGAGGTAGGGCCGGACGGTCAGCCCCTCGGCGTCGCACGCCTGCGCGAACGCCGCGGTGTCCTCGCCGAGGTCGAACCAGACGAAGTTCGCCTGCTGGTCGGGGATGTCCCAGCCCTGCTCGCGCAGCGCGGCGACGACCCGCTCCCGCTCGGCGACGATCTCCTTGACCCGGACGTCGAGCTCGTCGAAGGCGTCGAGCGAGGCGACGGCCGCGACCTGGGCGAGCGAGCCGACCCCGAACGGCAGCGCGGCCTTGCGCAGCGCCTCGGCCACCGGCTCGTGCGCGACGGCGTACCCGACCCGCAGCCCGGCGAGGCCGTACGCCTTGGAGAACGTGCGCAGCACGACGACGTTGGGGCGGGCCGCGTGGACGGCCAGCGCGTCCGGGGCGTCCGGGGCGTCGACGAACTCGAGGTACGCCTCGTCGATGACGACGAGGACGTGCGGCGGCACGCGGTCGAGGAAGGCGTCGAGCTCGGCCGCGCCGACGCTCGTCCCCGTCGGGTTGTTCGGCGTGCACACGAGGACGAGCCTGGTGCGCTCGGTGACGGCGTCGGCCATCGCGTCCAGGTCGTGCCGGGCGCCGGGCGCCAGCGGCACCATGACCGGCACGGCGCCGGCCAGCGTGGTGAGGATGGGGTAGGCCTCGAACGAGCGCCACGCGAAGACGACCTCGTCGCCGTCGTCGCAGGTGGCGCGGACGAGCTGGTCGAGGACGCCGACCGATCCCGGACCGGTGGAGATGCGCGCCGCCGGCACGCCGAGCCGTGCCGCGAGCGCCTCGGTGAGCGCGGTGACCGCCATGTCCGGGTAGCGGTTCAGCCCGGCGGCGGCGTCCCGCACGACGTCGAGCACGGACGGCAGTGGCGGGAAGGGGTTCTCGTTGCTCGAGATCTTGTAGGCGACCAGCCCGTCGCGGAGGGTCGCGGGGCGGCCGGGCGTGTAGGCGGGGAGCGAGCCGAGTGCGGTGCGCAGCCGTACCGGGCCGGCTGCGTGGGCCCCGGGGTCGACGGTCATGCCGTCCACTGTAGGGGCGCCGGCCCGGCCACCGGAGGCCCCCGTGTCATCCCCGACGCGTAGCGTGACGACCATGACCTCGGACGCCACCGACCACCAGCTCGCCGACGGCACCACCGCTCCCCTCGTGGGCTTCGGCACCTACCCGCTCAAGGGTGAGGAGGGCATCACCGCGATGGTCTCCGCGCTCGAGGCGGGCTACCGCTACCTCGACTCGGCGGTGAACTACGAGAATGAGGCCGAGGTGGGCGAGGCGCTGCGCCGCAGTGGCGTCCCGCGCGAGGAGGTCCGCCTCGCGACCAAGATCCCCGGCCGCTTCCACGCCCGCGAGCTGGCCCTCCAGTCGCTGCAGGACTCCGCCGACGCCTTCGGGGTCGAGCGCATCGACGTCGCCCTCATCCACTGGCCCAACCCCAGCCGGAACCTGTACGGCGAGGCGTGGTCGGCGCTCGTCGAGGCCCAGCAGGAGGGCCTGGTCGAGACCATCGGCGTCAGCAACTTCACCGAGGCCCACCTCGAGCGGGTCATCGCCGAGAGCGGCGTCACCCCCGCTCTCAACCAGGTCGAGCTGCACCCGATGTTCCCGCAGGACGAGATGCGCGCCGTGCACGCCCGGCTCGGCATCCTCACCCAGGCGTGGAGCCCGCTCGGCAAGCGCCAGGCGCCGTTCGACGCCGAGCCGGTCGTCAGGGCCGCCGACGCCCACGGCGTCACACCGGCGCAGGCCATCCTCCGGTGGCACGTCCAGCTCGGGTCGATGCCGCTGCCCAAGTCGGCGACCTCGGATCGGCAGCGCACGAACCTCGAGGTCACCGGGTTCTCGCTGACCGACGACGAGCTCGCCGCCATCTCAGGGCTCGCCCGCGCCGGCGGTCGGATCTCCGGGAGCGACCCGGACAGCCACGAGGAGATGTAGCGGCGGACGGCCGCCGTCCCGGCACCGGCTCCGCACGGCGGGCTCACGGCCGCCGCCCAGCCGGCCGTGCCAGACTGGCCGCGTGATGAACTTCCTTCTCCGAGTCGGGATCAACGCGGTCGCCCTCTGGGTCGCCGCTCTCGTGGTCTCCGGGGTCGACCTCGCCGAGGACGAGGCACGCTGGCCGGCCAAGGTCGTGACGATCCTGCTCGTAGCGCTGCTCTTCGGGCTGGTCAACGCGGTCATCAAGCCGATCGTGAGGTTCTTCTCGTTCCCGTTCGTCATCCTCACGCTCGGGCTGTTCACGTTCGTCGTCAACGCGTTCATGCTCCAGATCACCGAGTGGCTCAGCGACGCCGTCGGCCTGTCGTTCGGCATCGACGAGTTCTTCTGGGACGCCGTGCTCGCCGCCGTCGTCATCACCCTCGTGTCCTGGGTGCTGAGCATCTTCCTCGACGAGGACTGACCAGGTGCGCGTCCTCGTCTCCGGCGGCGCCGGTTACATCGGGTCCCACACCGTCGTCCAGCTGGTCGCGGCCGGGCACGACGTCGTCGTCGTCGACTCCTTCGCCAACGCCAAGCCCACGGTCGTCGGACGCATCGAGCACCTCACCGGGCTGCCCCTCGACCTGCGCTCGTTCGACCTCACCGACCAGGACAAGACCGAGCACCTCTTCGCGCACGAGCCGTTCGACGCGGTCATCCACTTCGCCGGGCTCAAGGCCGTCGGCGAGAGCGTCGAGAAGCCCCTGGAGTACTACGAGAACAACCTCGGGTCGACCTTCTCGCTGGTGCGGGCGATGCGCCGGCACGGCGTGAAGCGGATGGTGTTCTCGTCGTCGGCCACGGTCTACGGGGCCGAGGCGCCGGTGCCGATGCACGAGGACCTGCCGACGTCCGCGACCAACCCCTACGGCTGGACGAAGGTGATGCAGGAGCAGATCCTGCGCGACGTCGCCGCGGCCGACCCCACGTGGCGGATCGCCCTGCTGCGCTACTTCAACCCGGTGGGGGCGCACGCCTCCGGGACCATCGGCGAGGACCCGTCCGACGTGCCGAACAACCTCATGCCGTACATCGCCCAGGTTGCCGTGGGGCGGCGCGACCGGCTGCGGGTCTTCGGCGACGACTACGACACGGTCGACGGCACCGGCGTGCGCGACTACATCCACGTCGAGGACCTCGCCGCGGGGCACGTCGCGGCGCTGCACCGGCTCGGCGAGACCGACGCCCCGGTGTCCACGTGGAACCTCGGCACCGGCCGCGGCACCTCGGTGCTCGAGCTGCTGCACGCCTTCGAGCGCGCGTGCGGCCACGAGCTTCCCTACGAGGTCGTCGACCGCCGTCCGGGCGACATCGCAGCGTCCTACGCCGACCCGACCCGCGCCGAGGCCGAGCTGGGCTGGCGGGCAGAGCGCACGGTCGACGACATGTGCGCCGACACCTGGCGCTGGCAGTCGCAGAACCCGAAGGGCTACCCGGACGCCTGACCGCCGGACGCCGTCTCGCCCCGTCGCCCCACCCGCCTCACCCCTCCCAACATTTCGGGGTCACCCCGAAATGTGCGCGAGACAGCGGTTCCGAGCCGGTGTCTCGCAGACGAACCGGGGTCTCAGCCGGGCAGGGGCTGGTTGATCCGCAGCAGGTTGCCCGCGGGGTCGCGGACCGCGCAGTCGCGCACGCCGTAGAACTGGTCCATCGGCTCCTGGATCACCTCGGCGCCGGACGCCCGCACGTGCTCGAAGACCGCGTCGACGTCCGCACAGGTGAGGACGACCGGTGTGAGCAGCCCCTTGGCGAGCAGGGTGTCGATCGAGGCGCGGTCCTCGTCGCTCGTGTGCGGGCCGCCGCCGACCGACTGGACGGTCACCACGAGGTCCGGCTGCGCGGGCGGGGTGAGGCTGAGCCAGCGGAACTCGCCCTGCGAGTGGTCGCCGACGACGGTGAAGCCGAGGACGTCGCGGTAGAACGCCAGCGCCTGCTCGTGGTCGTCGACCACGAGGAACACGTTCGCGACGGCGAGGGTCGAGGTGGCCGGAGGAGTCGTGGTGTCCATGCCGCGAGGCTAGGCCCGGGACGCGGCCGCCCGCTTCTCCGAACGTGACCGTTCGCGGCGCGGACGGTCGACCTCCTTGGCGACGCACGACGGGAGGGCCGCGGCGGTGGCGTGCTCCGCGGCGCGGAACGCGCTCGGGGTCGTCCCCATGAGCTCGGTGAACCGGCTGCTGAACGACCCGAGCGAGGTGCATCCGACGGCCACGCACGCGTCCGTGACACTGACGTCGCCACGCCGCAGGAGGGTCGCGGCGCGCTCGATGCGACGCGTCATGAGGTGCTGGTAGGGCGTTTCGCCGTAGGCCTCGCGGAACATCCGGTGGAAGTGTCCGGGCGACATCAGCGCCTCGGCCGCGAGCGCGGGAACGTCGAGCGGCTCGGCGTAGTCGCGGTCCATCCGGTCGCGCGCCCGGCGGAGCCGGACGAGGTCATCCCGCTGCATGGCGTCAGTGTGCCAGCGCTCACACCGCCAGGACGGGTCGATGTCCGGGGGTCCCGCCACACACGACTACGACGGCGTGTAGTTTTTACTACGTCACGTCGTAACAGCTCGTCCGGACCGCAGGAGCGCTGATGGGATCCTCGCTCGACGTCGCCCGGTGGCAGTTCGCCATCACGACCGTCTACCACTTCCTCTTCGTGCCGGTGACGATCGGCATGTCCGCCGTCGTCGCGTACTTCCACACCCAGTGGGTCCGCACCCACCGGCCGGAGTACTACCGGCTCACGAAGTTCCTCGGGAAGCTCTTCCTCATCAACTTCGCCCTCGGGCTGGTCACCGGCATCGTCCAGGAGTTCCAGTTCGGGATGAACTGGTCGGACTACAGCCGCTTCGTCGGCGACATCTTCGGCGCGCCGCTGGCGTTCGAGGCGCTGCTCGCGTTCTTCCTCGAGTCGACCTTCCTCGGCGTGTGGATCTTCGGCTGGGGGCGCATCCCGGAGAAGCTGCACGCGAGCACGATGTGGCTGACCCACATCGGCACGGTGCTGTCCGCCTATTTCATCCTCGCCGCGAACTCCTTCATGCAGAACCCGGTCGGGTACCGCTTCAACCCCGAGACCGGACGCGCCGAGATGGCCGACTTCGTCGCCGTGCTGACGAACAAGGTGCAGCTCGTCACCTTCCCCCACGTGCTGTTCGGCTCCTACATGGTCGGCGGCGCGGTCGTCATGGGCGTCGCCCTCTGGCTGCTGCGCCGCGACGCCGGCACCGACGACGAGCCGGTCTACCGCAAGGCGGTGCGGGTCGGCGCGGTCGTCTCCCTCGTCGCCTCGCTCGGCGTCGTCGTCTCCGGCGACGTCCAGGGCAAGATCATGACCGAGGTCCAGCCGATGAAGATGGCCGCGGCAGAGGCCCTCTACGAGACCACCGACAACGCGCCGTTCTCGGTGCTGTCGATCGGCTCGCTCGACGGCTCCGAGGCCACCCGGATCATCGAGGTCCCGGGCCTGCTCTCGTTCCTCGGCACCGGCAGCTTCAGCGGCACGGTCGACGGCATCGACGAGCTCAAGGACTCCGAGCGCGCGATGGCCGACGAGGTCGCCGCGCAGTACGGCCCGGACGTCGCCCGCCTCGTCGCGGCCGAGGACTACACGCCGATCATCCCGGTGGCCTACTGGACCTTCCGGCTCATGATGGGCTTCGGCTTCCTCACGATGCTCTTCGCCGGGCTCGCCCTCTGGGCCACCCGCAAGAGCGCCGTGCCGCAGGCCCGCTGGTGGACCTGGGTCGCGGTGCTCACCCCGCTCCTGCCCGTCCTCGCCAACAGCTGGGGCTGGATCTTCACCGAGATGGGCCGCCAGCCCTGGCTCGTCTACGGCCTGATGACGACCGCCACCGGCGTCTCGCCGTCGGTCAGCGTCGGCGAGGTCTGGGTCTCGATGGTCGTCTACACCCTCCTCTACGCGGCGCTGGCCGTCGTCGAGGTCAAGCTCTTCCTCACCTACGTCCGCAAGGGGGCCGAGCCGTTCGTCGACCCGGCCGAGCACGCGGATGCCGACGAGGACGCCCCCCTCCAGTTCGCCTACTGATCACCGGGACGCACACATGGACACTCTGCAGCTCGTCTGGTTCGGCCTCATCGGTCTCCTCTGGGCCGGGTACCTCGTCCTCGAGGGCTTCGACTTCGGGGTCGGTGCCCTCCTCCCCTCGCTCGGCGTCGGCCGCGACGCCGCCGACACCGAGAAGCGCCGCCGCGTCATGCTCACGACGATCGGCCCGCACTGGGACGGCAACGAGGTCTGGCTCCTCACCGCCGGCGGGGCGACGTTCGCGGCGTTCCCCGAGTGGTACGCCACGATGTTCTCCGCCTTCTACCTGCCGCTACTCCTCGTCCTCGTCGCGCTCATCGTGCGCAACATGGGCTTCGAGTACCGGCACAAGCGGGACGACGACACGTGGCGCCGCCGCTGGGACCTCGCGATCATCGGTGGCTCGGTCGCCGCGCCATTCCTCGTCGGCGTCGCGCTGACCAACGTCGTGCGCGGACTGCCCATCGACGCCGACCTCGAGTACACCGGCACGCTGTTCACGCTGCTCAACCCGCTGAGCCTGCTCGGCGGGCTGACCGTGCTCGCGCTCTCGCTCACCCACGGCGCGTTCTTCCTCGCGCTCAAGACCTCCGGCGGTGTCCGCGAGGACGCCCGGAGGACAGGGACGACGCTCGGGCTCGTCACCGCCGGCCTCGCGGTCGTGACGCTGCTCTGGCTGGGCCTCGCGACCGGTTCGGTGTGGTCCTGGGTGACGACGGTCGTCGCGGCCGTTGCACTGCTCGCCGCCATCGCCGCCAACACCAAGGGCCGCGAGGGCTGGGCGTTCACCGGGACGGCCGTCACCGCGGCGACGGTCGTGGCGACGTACTTCCTCGCGCTCTACCCGGACGTCATGCCGACGACCCTCGCCACGGGGCAGTCGCTGACCATCGAGAACGCCTCGAGCAGCCCGCTCACCCTGAAGATCATGACCGGCGCCGCACTCGTCTTCACGCCGATCGTGCTCCTCTACACCGGCTACACGTACTACGCGTTCCGCAAGCGCATCGGAACCCAGCACATCCCGACCGCGGTCGCGGTGAAGTAGCCGCAGGCCCTCCGGTCCGATGAGACCCTTCGACCCCCGCGTCCTCACGGTCGCACCGCAGGCCCGCCGCCCCGTCGCCGTCCTGGCGGCGGTCGGCGTGCTCCAGGGTGCCGCGACGGTCGCGACGGCGTTCGCCCTCGCGGCGCTGGTCGTCGCGGTCGTCGACGACGGCGGGCTCACCGGGCCGGCGGCCTGGCTCGCGGGTCTGCTCGCGGTCCGGGGGGGGCTCGGCTGGGCCGCCGAGCGGGTCGCGGCGTGGGCCGGGGTCGAGGTCACCGCCGCGCTGCGCAGCGCGCTGCTCCGCCGGTGGCTCGCGGTCCCCGCGGAGGAGCGCCCGGACCCGGACCGCGGGGCCACCCTCGCCGCCCAGGGCGTCTCGGCGGTCGAGCCCTACGCCGCACGGTTCCTGCCCGCGCTCGTCGCCGGTGCGGTCGTACCTGTGCTCGCGGTCGGTGCGCTGCTGTGGGTCGACCCACTGAGCTCCCTCGTCGTCGTCCTCACCCTCCCGCTGCTGCCGCTGTTCGCCGCGCTCATCGGTGCCACGACCCGGGACGAGACCGAGCGCCGGTGGCACGCGCTCAGCTCGCTCGCCGGGCACTTCGTCGACGTCATGCGCGGTCTGCCGACACTCGTCGGGTACGGACGGGCCGAGCGGCAGGTCGAGGTCGTCGCCGAGGTCAGCCGCCGGCACCGGATGGCGACCATGCGCACCCTGCGCCTCGCGTTCATGTCGTCGGCCGCACTCGAGCTGCTCGCGTCCATCTCGGTGGCCGTCGTCGCCGTCACCGTCGGGCTGCGGCTCACGCACGGCACGGTGGGTCTGGAGACCGGGCTGCTGGCCATCCTCCTCGCCCCGGAGGCGTACTGGCCGATCCGGCGGGTCGGGGCCGAGTTCCACAGCGCCGCCGACGGCGCCGAGGCCGTGGCCGCCGTCCTCGACGAGCTCGCCACCGACTCCCCCCGGGCCTCCACCCCCGCAGAGGACGTGGGGGTGCGGATGAGCGGGGTCACCTACACCTACCCCGGCTCGGCGTCCCCCGTCCTCGTCGACCTCGACCTCGAGGCCGGCCCGGGGCTGACGGTCCTCACCGGCCCGTCGGGCGCGGGGAAGTCCACCGTCCTCGAGCTCCTCGCCGGGCTGCGCACCCCGACCCGCGGCACGGTGGCCGCGGGCCGGTCCCACCTCGTGTCCCAGCGACCCTTCCTACCCGCCGGGAGCCTCCGGGACGCCGCGCGGCTCGGGACCGGCGCCACCGACGACGCGCTGTGGGAGGCGCTGCGGCGGGTCGGCCTGGACGGCGTCGTCGCCGGGCTCCCCCGGGTGCTCGACACCCCGCTCGGGGACGACGGCATCGGGCTGTCCGCGGGGCAGCGGGCCCGGATGGCCATCGCCCGCGCGACGCTCTCGACCGCGCCGGTGCTGCTCGTCGACGAGCCCACGGCCCATCTCGACGACGCCGCGAGCGAGCTCGTGCACGACCTCCTCGGCGAGCTCGCCGAGCGGCGCACCGTCGTCGTCGTGACCCACCGGCCGGGGCTCGCCCATCGGGCCGACCGGCACGTCGTCGTCAAGGCGACCGGGACGGCGGTGCACGGATGAACGCCACGACCGTCGTCCGGCCGACCCGCGCCACCGTCGCCGGCGGCCTGCTGGGCGGTGCCGCGACCAGCGCCGGGATCGCCCTGACCGCGACGTCCGGCTGGCTCGTCGTGCGGGCCGGCGAGCGGCCGGTCATCCTCACCCTGCTCACCGCGATCGTCGCCGTCCGCGCGTTCGGGACGGCCCGGCCGTTCTTCCGCTACCTCGAGCGGCTCGTGTCGCACGACGCCGCGCTCGCCGACCTCGCCGAGCGCCGCAGCGCGGTCTACGCGGCGCTCGTGCCGCTCACCCCGGCCCGGCTCGGGCGGCGGTCCCGCTCGGCGGTGCTCACCGGGGTGGTGGACGACCTCACCGACGTCGTCGAGGCGCAGGTCCGGGTCACCGTGCCGCTCGTCTCGAGCACGCTCGCCGGGCTCGGCGCCGCCGTCCTCGCGGCGTGGTTCGCGCCCGCCGTCGGGGTCGTTGTGTCCGGGCTCCTCGTCGTCCTCGCGGCCGGGTGCCCCCTCGCGTGGTGGGTCGAGTCCCGCTCGCGGGACGAGCTGCTCGCGGCCCGCGCCGAGACGGCGCGGGTCGGCGACCTCGTCGCCCGGCAGGCCGGCGAGCTGCGGGCCATCGGGGCCGAGGAGACCGCCCTCGGCTGGCTCGACGACGCGCACGCGACGTGGCGGGCCGCGGTCCGGCGACAGAGCCGGGGCCGGGCGCTCGTCGCGGCCCTCGTCCTGCTGGGCACGGCGGCGGCGACCGTGACGGCGGCGCTCGTCGTCGACCCCGCGGTGACCGGCGCCCCGGTCGCCGCGCTCCTGGTCCTCGTACCGGTGGCCGTCGGCGAGGCCCTCGCGCCGCTCGTCGACACGATGCGCGCCCTGGCCCGCGCCCAGGGCAGCCGGGCCCGGCTCGACGCGCTCCTCGACCAGCAGCCCGCCGTGCACGACCCGGAGCCTTCTGCCCACCATCCGGAGCACAGGTACACATGCTCCGCGAACCGGGCCACGGGGACGGACGCGGGGGCAGCACGCCTGCAGCACGGCCCGGCGGTGCGGCTCGAGGGCGCGTCCGCCTCCTGGACCGGCGGCCCCGAGCAGCTCGCCCCGACCGACCTCGACCTCGGATCCGGGCGGCAAGTCGCCGTCGTCGGCCCGAACGGCTCGGGCAAGAGCACTCTGCTCGCCGTCCTCGCCCGCCACCTGGACGTCGCCCGCGGCCGGCACACCGTCGACGGCACCGACGTGCGCGACCTCCCCCTCGCCACGACGCGCGCGGACGTCGCCGTCGTCGACGACGAGCCCCACGTCTTCGCGTCCACGCTCGGCGAGAACCTCCGCCTCGCCCGTCCCGGCGCGACCGACGACGACATCCGGCGGGCCCTCGCTCTCGCCGGCCTGGGCGCCTGGACCGACGCCCTGCCCGACGGTCTCGACACCCGCCTCGGCAGCGGCGGCCGTGGCCTCTCCGGCGGAGAACGCACCCGTCTCGGGGTGGCTCGTGCCGTCCTCGCCGACCGACCCGTCATCCTGCTCGACGAGCCCACCGCCCACCTCGACCATCCCACCGCCGCCGCCGTCATGGACGATGTCCTCGACGCGACCCGCGGGAGGACCGTGGTCCTCGTCAGCCACAGACCCGAGGCGACCGACCGCCTCGACGCCGTTCTCGACCTCGGTGCCCCCTCGCCGGGCACCCACCAGTAAGGAGCAGCCATGCCGCATTCGACCTCGTCACCCCGTCTCGGCGACCTCGAGCGGGTCGTCATGGAGCGGCTGTGGGACGCCGGCAGCACGGACGGCGCGACGGTCCGCGAGGTGCACGAGGCCCTCGAGCGCGACCGCGACATCGCCTATACCACCGTCATGACCGTGCTGGACCGGCTCGCGAAGAAGGAGCTCGTGACTCGCGAGCGGGAGGGGCGCGCTTGGCGCTACTTCCCCGCCGACTCGCGGGAGGCCCTCACGGCCCGGACGATGCGGCGCACCCTCGACGACATGGCCGTCACCGACCGCCGGTCCGCCCTGCTGCACTTCCTGGACGGCGCGAGCACCGACGAGATCGCCGACCTCAAGGCCGCGCTCGCGGAGGTCGAGGCCCGTGCCGGCTCCGCGGACGCCGGTCGCCCGCGGCGGCGTGGAGGCCGGCACCGCTGACGGCTTGCGGCGCACCTGTCACGATGGCCTCGTGGTCCCGCTCGTGCTCGCCGGGCTGGCCGTGATCCTCGTCTGGGTGGCGCCCGGCGTCATGGCCGGGCGGGCCGCGTTGCGCCGCGTGCCCCGTGCGGCGCTCGTCGCGTGGCAGGCCGTCTCGCTCGGGGGTCTGCTCTGCGCGCTCGTCGTCGCTCCGGCGGCATTGCCCACGGCCCTGCGCGGGGACGACGTGCGCGACCATCCCTGGCTCACCGGGCTGGCGCTGTGCATCACCGCCGTGGTGCTCGCCCGCGTGCTCGTGTCCGGACACATGGTGGGCACCCGGATCCGCGCGATACGTGCCGACCATCGCGAGCTCGTCGACATCATCGGGGACCGCGAGCGCGAGGGGCTCGTCGTCCTCGAGCACCCGACGCCGACGGCCTACTGCATCCCCGGGCGTGGTCACCGCGTCGTCCTGACCCGCGGTGTGCTCGACGCCCTGCCCGAGGACCAGCTGAGCGCCGTGGTCGCCCACGAGCGCGCGCACCTGCGGGCCCGGCACGACCTCCTCCTGGAGTTCTTCACCGTGCTGCACGAGTCGGTGCCGGGGCGACTGCGCTCGGCCTCGGCGCTCGCGGAGGTGCGCCTGCTCGTGGAGGCCCTGGCGGACCGTGCCGCGGTCCGTCGCAGCGGTGAGGTCGCGACGGCGCGTGCCCTCGTCGCGATCGCCGAGGGGCGCGTGCCGGACGGTGGGACGATCGCCGGGGCCTCGGCACCCCTGCGCATGCGCCTGCTGGTCGCCGGGGACCGGCCGGGCCTCGCACTCGCCGCCTACGGGGTCGCGCTCACCGCCCTCGTCGTGCCGGTGGCGCTGCTCGTCCTGGCCTGGGCCTGAGCGCGGCGCCCGGGGACCCCAGGGCTCGCGTCGCTCGGGGTCCCGGGGGTCACTCCTTGGCCCAGCTGGGTGGGGGCGGCGGAGGAGGAGCGGTCGGCGGGGCGGGCGGAGGCGCCGCGTCGTCCGGCAGGTCCGGACGGGCCACGTCCGCGGGCGACCCGGGGGCCGGCGGTGGCGGGACGTCACGGGCCGGCATGGCCCCAGCCGGAGCAGGCGGTGCTGCGGGCGGAGGCGGTGGGGTCGTGCCCGCAGGAGGCGGGGGTGCGGCGCCCGCCGGCCCTGGTGGCGGTGGCGGTGTGCCGTAGGGCTCGGCCGGGGCGACCGTGAGCGGGCCCAGCCGGCCGGCCTGCTCGAGCTCGCGGAGCGTGGTCATCACGCGCTCGCGGTCCTCGGCGGAGACGGGGCGGCCGGTGGCCTCGAGCCAGGTGAGGACACCGAGGTCGCGCAGGGCGCGGTCGCCACCCATCCCCGGGACGTTGACCCCCGCGTTGCTCATCGCGACGTCCGCCTTGGCCGCGAGGTCGTTCGCGGCGGCCTTCGCACGGTCGAAGAGGCTCATCCGGGTCCTCCCTGGTCGCTCCCTGGTGGTCCTTCGGAACCATAGTCGCGGGCCGTCCGTCGGTTCTAGCGTTGGACGCCGACGGGTGCAGGGGCACCCACCCACGGAAGGTGACACCCATGACGATCCACGGTTCGCTGTTCCAGGACTTCCGCGAGAAGGAGACCCAGGACCCGTTCGCGCTGCAGAACAAGAAGCTGCTGCGCATCGACATGCGCTACGGGCCGGTGCAGGCGAAGACCGGGTCGATGGTCGCCTACCAGGGGGACGTCCGGTTCCAGAACAAGGGCTCCGGCGGGATGGGAAAGTTCCTCAAGTCGGCGATGACCGGCGAGGGCGTGCGGATGATGGAGTGCACCGGCAGCGGGGAGCTGTTCGTCGCCGACGAGGCCGCCGAGGTGCAGGTCATGTACCTCGAGAACGACATGGTCTCGGTCAACGGCAACAACGTGCTCGCGTTCTCGAGCTCGATCCAGTGGGACATCCACCGCATCCAGGCCCGCGGCGGGATGATGACCGGCGGCCTGTACAACGTCTCGCTCCGCGGCACGGGGTACGTCGCCGTGACGACCAAGGGCGACCCGGTGGCGCTGGACGTCGCGTCCTCGCCGACCTACGCCGACGCCCAGGCGGTCGTGCTGTGGACCTCGGGTGTCTCGATAGACGTCCGGGTCGACACCGGCGGTCTCGGCTCGATGATCCGCGGTGGCACCGGGGAGCTGCTGCAGATGGCGTTCGGCGGGCAGGGGTACGTCCTCGTCCAGCCGGCCGAGAACGTCGCCGACGGTGGCCACCAGAACGGCGGTGGGAACAAGGGCGGCGCCGGCGGCATGCTCGGCGAGTTCCTCGGCGGCTGACGGCCACGACAGGGCGCCGCCGGACGGTGGTCCGGCGGAGCCCCGCCCGCCGGGCTGGGGGCCGGCGAGCGTGGGCCGGGCGGACCGGACCGGTCAGGCGCCAGCCCGCGGACGAGCGCGGACGAGCCGTACCGCGCCCACGGCCATCACGGATGCCCCCAGCACGCCGGCCGGCGCGAGGATCCGGGGCCCACCGCCGACGACG
The DNA here is from genome assembly GCF_016888005.1 of Phycicoccus sp. CSK15P-2. Classification (GTDB taxonomy): domain Bacteria; phylum Actinomycetota; class Actinomycetes; order Actinomycetales; family Dermatophilaceae; genus Phycicoccus. The sequence continues at coordinate 13,504 of NZ_JAFDVE010000007.1, forward strand.
TAGGCGAGGACGAACACGAGATAGCCCGCCCACGCGACAGCCAAACCCCGCAGCAGGTCGGGCAGCCGATCGCTGCGCCAGCCGGAGACGACGAGGACGAGCGAGCCGAGCACGGCCGGACCCGCGCTGAGGCCGACCGCCTCGCCAGGCGTCGGCGCCATCGGCGCTCCACCGCTCGCCAGGGCGGTCACCCACGTGGCGACGAGCACTGTGGCGGCCAGGACGAGCAGCGCGTACTGCCCGACGTTCCGTGCGGTGCGGTGCACGATCATCCCCTCGTCAGTATCGGCCATGAGACGCATCAGCAGTCCTTGTTCCAGGCCCACGCGGACCCACCAGAACCATAAACCCGCATCGTGTGCGTGGTCTGGCACGCGACCTCCGCCACCGCCGTCGGACACGATTCTCTCCGGCTATCGGAACCTCGACCGGCCACCCGAGGGTCTCCCCACCAGGACGGGCCGTCGCCCCGGACACGTCGTGGGCCAGAATGCTCGGCATGACGGCACAGGTGACCGGCACCGACATCCTCGACGTCGCGCGCGAGCAGGTGCTCGAGCGCGGGGTCCCGCTGACCCAGGAGCAGGTGGTCGCGGTCCTGCGCACCGGCGACGACCGGCTGCAGGACCTCCTCGCCCTCGCCCACGAGGTGCGGATGAGGTACCAGGGCCCGGCGGTCGAGGTCGAGGGCATCGTGTCGCTCAAGACCGGCGGGTGCCCCGAGGACTGCCACTTCTGCTCGCAGTCCGGTCAGTTCACCTCGCCGGTGCGCTCGGTGTGGCTCAACATCCCCGAGCTCGTCCGCGCCGCGAAGCAGACCGCCGAGACGGGGGCGTCCGAGTTCTGCATCGTCGCGGCCGTGCGCGGGCCGGACGAGAGGCTCATGGAGCAGATGCGCGAGGGCGTCGCCGCGATCAAGGCCGCCGTCGACATCGAGGTCGCCGCGTCGCTCGGGATGCTCACCCAGGAGCAGGTCGACGACCTCGTCGACATGGGTGTGCACCGCTACAACCACAACCTCGAGGCCGGACGGTCGTACTTCCCGCAGGTCGTGACCACGCACTCCTTCGACGAGCGGCTCGAGACCTGCCGGATGGTCAAGGAGTCGGGGATGGAGCTCTGCTGCGGCGGGCTCGTCGGGATGGGCGAGACGATCGAGCAGCGCGCCGAGCTCGCCGCCCAGCTGGGCGAGCTCGAGCCGCACGAGGTGCCGCTCAACTTCCTCAACCCGCGCCCCGGCACGCCCTTCGGCGACCTCGAGCCGATGGACTCCTCCGACGCGTTGCGCACCATCGCGGCATTCCGGCTCGCCCTGCCTCGCACGATCCTGCGCTACGCCGGCGGCCGCGAGCTCACCCTCGGCGACCTCGGCACCCGCGACGGGCTGCTCGGCGGCATCAACGCCGTCATCGTCGGCAACTACCTCACGACGCTGGGCCGTGACCCGTCCGAGGACCTCGCGCTGCTCGACGAGCTCGAGATGCCGATCAAGGCGCTCAACGAGACCCTCTGAGCGGCAGTCGTGTTCGCTGACGTGGACCCGGACGGGCCGGTCGCCCGGGGTGACGGCCCGGGCGTCTGGTGCGGGCAGTGCGGCACGGAGCTCGCCGGTGGCGACCACGCCCGATGCGCCGCCCGGGCCGCCCTCGAGCCGCCGCGGTACTGCATGCAGTGCCGACGCCGGATGCAGGTCCAGGTGACGCCGGGCGCGTGGACGGCGACGTGCAGCCGGCACGGCAGCGTCGAACGCTCCACCTGGTCCTGACCCGGGCCGCCCCGGCGACGCCGGCCCACCGACGGGGACGGTTCAATGGGGCGGTGACCCCGGACGAGCTGATCGCCTACGACCGCGACCACGTCTGGCATCCGTACTCCTCGGCGCTCACCCCGGGCGACGCGTACGTGGTCGAGTCGGCCGAAGGCGTCCGGCTGCGGCTGCGTGACCCGGACGGCGGCATCCGGGAGGCCATCGACGCCATGAGCTCGTGGTGGTGCGCCGTCCACGGCTACCGCGTGCCCGAGCTCGACGCCGCCGCCCGCGACCAGCTGGGGCGGATGGCCCACGTCATGTTCGGCGGGCTGACCCACGAACCCGCGGTCGGCCTGGCCCGTCGCCTCGTCGACCTGGCACCCGACGGGCTCGAGCACGTGTTCCTCGCCGACTCGGGCTCGGTGTCGGTCGAGGTCGCCATGAAGGCCGCCCTGCAGTTCCATCTCGCCGCGGGCCGGCCACGTACCCGCTTCTTCACCGTCCGCGGCGGCTACCACGGCGACACGTTCAGCCCGATGTCGGTCACCGACCCGGTGGGCGGGATGCACAGCCTCTTCCGCGGCCTGCTGCCCGAGCACGTCTTCGCACCCCGCCCGCCGGCCGGCGACGACCTCTCCGAGGACGACCCCGCCCTGCTCGCCTGGGAGCAGGACACCCGGGTGCTCTTCGCCGAGCATGCCGACGACATCGCCGCCGTCGTCGTCGAGCCGGTGCTCCAGGGCGCCGGCGGGATGCACGTGTACCCGCCGCGTGCGCTCGCCGTCCTGCACGAGCTCGCCCGCGAGCACGGCGCGCTCGTCGTCCACGACGAGATCGCCACCGGCTTCCACCGCACCGGCCCGCGCTGGGCCGGCGACCGCGTCGCGACGACCCCCGACATCCTCTGCGTCGGCAAGGCCCTGACCGGCGGCTACCTCACCCTCGCCGCGATGCTGTGCACCCGCGATGTCGCCGAGGGTGTGAGCCGCGGCGAGGCCGGCGGGCTCATGCACGGCCCGACCTTCATGGGCAACCCGCTGGCCTGCGCCGTGGCGAACGCCAACCTCGACCTCCTCACTGCCCGGGACACTCCCGGCGAGGTGGCCCGGGTCGAGACCGCCCTGCGCGCCGGGCTCGCCCCCGCCCGCGACCTCGCGTCCGTCACCGACGTCCGCACCCTCGGCGCGGTCGGCGTGTTGCAGCTGCGCGAGCCGGTGCGGGTCACGGAGGTCACCGCGGCCGCGCTCTCCCGGGGGGTGTGGGTGCGCCCCTTCCGCGACCTCGTCTACACGATGCCGCCGTACGTGACGTCCGACGACGACCTCGCCACGGTGACCGCCGCGCTCGTCGGCGCCGTCGCCGACGTCCACGGCTGAGCCCTCCTCCTGCCGGCGACCGGGCCGGACGGTGCCCCCCTCTGGCACCGACCGGGTCGTGGCAGGATCGGACCCCATGACCCGGCCGCTCGACTGGATGAGGGACGCCGCCGCCGCCCGGGAGGCCGCGGGGCTGGTCCGACGACTCTCGGTGACCACGGCGCACGACGTCGTCGACCTCGCGGGCAACGACTACCTCGGCCTGCGGCACCACCCTGCCGTCGTGGCGGGCGCCGTCGCCGCCGCCGAGACCTACGGCGCGGGCGCGGGCGCGTCCCGCCTCGTCACCGGCACCCTCGACGTCCACGACGAGCTCGAGCGGGCGCTCGTCGGGCTCACCGGCGCGCCGTCGGCGCTCGTGCTCTCCAGCGGCTACCAGGCGAACCTCGCCGTCGTCGCGGGCCTGGCGGACGCCGGCACCCTCGTCGTCAGCGACGAGCACGCGCACGCCTCGCTCATCGACGGCTGCCGGCTCTCCCGGGCGGCGGTCAACGTCGCCCGGCACAACGACGTCGACCACGTCGCCGAGCTCCTGGCCCGCCGCGACGTCCCCCGGGCCGTCGTCATCGCCGAGTCGGTCTACTCGGTGCTCGGCGACGCCGCACCGATCGAGGACCTCGTCGCCCTGACCGCCGAGGCAGGGGCGCTGCTCGTCGTCGACGAGGCGCACGCGCTCGGTGTCCTGGGGCCGGACGGTACGGGCCTCCTCGCGGCGGCAGGCGCCCTCGGCGCCGAGCACGTCGTGGCCACGGGAACCCTCTCGAAGTCGTTCGCGGCCCAGGGAGGGGTCGTCCTCGCCGACCCGGTCGTCCGCGACCACCTCGTCAACACCGCGCGTCCGTTCGTCTACGACACCGGCCTGGCCCCCGCGTCCGCCGGGGCGGCGCTGGCCGCCGTCGGCGTGCTCCGCGAGCACCCGCAGCTCCTCGCGCTGGTGCACGCGAACGCCGCCCGGCTCGCCGAGGCCTGCGGCATCCCCGTCCCGGTGGCGGCCGTCATGTCGGTCGAGATGCCCGGCCCGCACGAGACGGTCGAGGCGGTCGAGCGCGCCCGGGCCGAGGGCGTCCGGATCGGGGCCTTCCGCCCGCCGTCGACCCCGGACGGATCCTCGCGGCTGCGGCTCACCGCGCACGCCGACCACGGGCCGGACGACCTCGAGCGCGCGTGCGCCGTGCTCGCCGACCTCGTCCCCGCACGGGTCTGACAGCACGCCTCGTCCGATGTCCGACCCCCGCGCGCTGCCGTCCGTCGTCCTCGTCACGGGGACCGGCACCGGTGTCGGCAAGACCGTCGTCACTGCGGCGCTCGCCGCGCTCGTGCGTGGGCGCGGCAGCACCGTCTCGGTGGTCAAGCCGACCCAGACCGGGCTCGCCCCCGGCGAGCCGGGGGACGTCGACGACGTCCGCCGACTGGCCGGCGAAGACCTGCCCGTCCACGAGCTCGTCCGGCTCCGCGACCCCCTCTCTCCCGAGGCCGCGGCCCGGCGCGAGGGCGTCCCGCTGCCACCGGTCGCCGTGCACGCCAAGCGGATCGGCGAGATCACCGCGCAGGCTGACATCACCCTCGTCGAGGGAGCGGGCGGCCTGCTCGTCCGGCTCGACTCCCGGGGTGGAACGCTGGCCGACCTCGGGACCGCGCTGCGCTACAAGGGGGTGTCCTGCGGGGTCGTGCTCGTCGCATCGGCGGGGCTCGGCGTGCTCAGCACCGCCGCACTCACCGCCGAGGCGCTCGCGGCCCGCTCGCTGCCGCTGCTGGGGGTCGTCGTCGGGTCCTGGCCGGACACCCCCGGGCTCGCCGAGACCGAGAACCTGTACGACCTGCCCCGGGTCACCGGTACGCCGCTCTGGGGACGCGTCCCGGAGGGCGCCGGCCGGATGGACGCCGCGTCGTTCACCGCGGCCGCGCCCTCGTGGTTCGACATCGCCTGACCGACCGCCGTCACCGCTCGGCTCAGGACCATCCCGTCGGCTCAGGGGTCCATACCCACCTGAGCCGACGGGATGGTCCTGAACACGGTGAACGGGGCTGCAGGCCGTCCGCGAGGATGGAGGCATGAGCCAGCGCCGCTACCGCGTCACCACCGTCTGCCACGGCAACATCTGCCGCTCCCCCATGGCGGAGATGATGCTCCGCGAGGCGCTGGAGGATGCCGGTCTCGGCGACCGGGTCGACGTCGACTCGGCGGGCGTCTCCAGCGAGGAGCTCGGCCACGGGATGGACCACCGCGCACTCGAGACGCTGCGCCGGCACGGGCATCCGGACGTCGGCTGGTCGGCGCACACCGCCCGGCAGATCGACGCCGAGTGGCTGGGCGACGCCGACCTCGTCCTCGCCGCCGACCACCCGCACGTCGCCCGGCTCGAGCAGCTGGCGGGCTCGCCCCAGGACGCGCGCAAGGTCGCCCTCATCCGCTCCTTCGACCCCGCGTCGGCCGCCGAGGGGGACCTCGGGATGGCCGACCCCTGGTGGGGCGACGACACCGACTTCGACGAGACCCACGCCCAGATCGCCGCCGCGCTGCCCGGGATCGTCGAGCACGTGCGCGGCGCCCTCGACGGCCACTGAGGCGGACGCGCGGCGGTGCCACACGGGCGCTCTGGGACACTGGGGCCATGACGAGCACGACCGACGCCGCGACCGGCCTCTCGCACGCCGCCAGCCTCGCCGACATCGAGCCCGCGATCGCGCTCGGCGCCCTCGACGGCCGCTACCGCGGGGTCGTCGCACCGCTCGTCGACCACCTCTCCGAGCCGGCCCTCAACCGGGCCCGCATCCACGTCGAGGTCGAGTGGCTGATCCACCTCACCGAGCGCGAGGTCGTCCCCGGCGTCCGCCGCCTCACCGGCGCCGAGAAGGCCGCGCTGCGCGAGGTCGTCACATCCTTCGGTGCCGAGCAGATCGACGAGCTCGGCGACATCGAGCGGGTCACCCTCCACGACGTCAAGGCCGTCGAGTACCTGCTCAAGGGCCGGCTGCGCGACATCGCACCGGCCCCGGAGGACACCGGACTGGCCGAGCTCGTCCACTTCTGCTGCACGAGCGAGGACATCAACAACCTCTCGTACGCCGTGATGGTGCGCGGCGCGGTCCGGGACGTCTGGCTGCCACGGGCGGGCGCGCTCGTCGAGAAGCTGACGGCCATGGCGCGCGAGCTCGCCGACGTCCCGCTCCTCGCCCACACCCACGGCCAGCCGGCCACGCCGACGACGATGGGCAAGGAGCTCGCGGTCCTCGCGTGGCGGCTGCGGCGGCAGCTGTCCCGGGTCGACGACGCCGAGTTCCTCGGCAAGCTCAACGGCGCCACCGGCACGTACGGCGCACACCTGGCTGCGGTGCCCGGCGCCGACTGGGAGGACGTCAGCCGGTCGTTCGTCGAGCACCTCGGCCTCACCTGGAACCCCCTGACGACGCAGATCGAGAGCCACGACTGGCAGGCCGAGCTCTACGCCGACCTCGCGCGGTTCAACCGGGTACTGCACAACATGTGCACCGACGTCTGGTCCTACATCTCGATGGGCTACTTCGCGCAGGTCCGCGGGCAGGGGACGGTGGGGTCGTCGACGATGCCGCACAAGGTCAACCCCATCCGCTTCGAGAACGCCGAGGCCAACCTCGAGGTGAGCAACGCGCTCTTCGACGTCCTGTCCGCGACGCTCGTGCAGAGCCGTCTGCAGCGCGACCTCACCGACTCCTCGATGCAGCGCAACATCGGCTCGGCCTTCGGGCACAGCCTGCTCGCCATCGACAACGCCCACCGGGGCCTCGACGGCCTGGACGCCGTGCCGCAGGCCATGGCCGCCGACCTCGACGCCAACTGGGAGGTGCTCGGCGAGCCGGTGCAGTCGGCGATGCGGGCCCTCGGCGCACAGGGTGTCCCCGGGATGGAGGAGCCGTACGAGCGGCTCAAGGAGCTCACCCGCGGCCGACGGATCGGGCAGGACGACCTCGTCGAGTTCGTCCGCGGGCTCGGCCTGCCGGCGGAGGTCGAGGAGCGGCTCGTCGCCATGACCCCCGCCTCGTACGTCGGGCTCGCCCCGGAGCTCGTCCGGCACCTCCCGTGACCCCGTGACCCCCCCCCACCACTCGGCCCCTCCCCCACCGCCCCCTCCGGAACGTGGTGGGAGGTGAGGGGATGAGGATCGTGCTCGCCGACCTCGACGACCCTCGGGTGGCCGCTCTCGTCGCCGAGCACCTGGCCGAGATGGAGCCCACCGCACCGGCCTGCAGCCGGCACGCCCTGAGCCTGGACCAGTTCGCCGACCCCGCCGTGCGCTTCTGGGTGGCGGAGGCCGGGGCGGCGCTCGTCGGGTCCGTCGCCCTCAAGGACCTCGGCGGTGGCCATCTCGAGCTCAAGACGATGCGCGTCGAGCCGTCGATGCGCGGCACCGGGCTCGGCCGACGGCTGCTGCAGCACGCCCTGGATGCCGCGCGCGCCGCGGGTGCCGTCCGGGTCAGCCTCGAGACCGGCTCCGGCGACGTCTTCGTCCCGGCCCGCGGGCTGTACCGCGCGCACGGGTTCACCGACTGCGAGCCCTTCGGCGACTACCGCCCCGACCCCCACAGCACCTTCCTGGCCCTGTCGCTCCGACGCCACCCCTGACCGAGGCTCCCGCCACATGACCTCGAGCGCGTCGGTTGCCGAGCAGGTCGCCCTCCGCGTCGCGTCGAGGCCCTGCCCGTCGGCCGTTCGACGAAACCCCCGGACGGCACACGTCCGACTCCGGGAGACTGAGCGCATGCACCACGGGGGTTTCGGCGCCACGAGTCGGCGCGCCATCGTCGCTGCCGGCCTCGCCGCAGCCCTCCTGCTCGGCGGCTGCGGCGTTCCCGACCGGCTGGGGTCCGTCGCCCGAGCGCTGCGCGGTGGCGGCACTCCGGTCGACCCCCGGACGGTGCTCTCGCAGATGCAGGACGCTGCCCTCCGGGGCGGGAAGGTCGAGTTCCAGCTGGACGGAGAGCTGGCCACGGGCGGTGGCTACCTCGACCCTCGCTCCGGTGCTCTCAAGGCGGACGTGTGGCTGCCGGACGTCGGGGACCTCGAGTTCCTCCTGCTCGACGGGCACGCCTACCGCAAGGACGGCGATCCGTGGGACGCCGACTGGTACGAGCTCGACGCGCGCGACCTCCCGGCCATGGTCGAGGTCGACCCGGCGATCCTCGCCGACATCTGGTCCGAGGAGCGGGTCCTGGCCACCGCACTCGAGGACTACGTCGAGGCCGGCATCGAGCTGCGGCGCGTGCGCCTCGTCTTCCCCGACCCTCCGAGGCAGGAGCCGGGGGAGGACTCCGGCGACCGGGAGGTGCCGACGATCACCCGGGACCTCCACCTCGACACCGAAGGACGGCCCCGCCGGATCGACATCTGGTACGACCGCACCAAGGTCGAGACCATCCGCTATCACGAGTGGGACGCGGCGGTCGAGATCGTCGCTCCCCCACTCGCGCCCGTCCCCTCCTAGCCCCGGCGGCCTCCACCCGCGAACGTGGGTGAACCCGCCGCGGAAGATGTGGCGTGTTCACGGACGTCGTAGAGGGTGAGGCGGTGACTATCGTGCTCGCCGACCTCGACGACCCTCGGGTGGCCGCTCTCGTCGCCGAGCACCTGGCCGAGATGGAGCCCACCGCACCGGCCTGCAGCCGGCACGCCCTGAGCCTGGACCAGTTCGCCGACCCCGCCGTGCGCTTCTGGGTGGCGGAGGCCGGGGCGGCGCTCGTCGGGTCCGTCGCGCTCAAGGACCTCGGCGGTGGCCATCTCGAGCTCAAGACGATGCGCGTCGAGCCGTCGATGCGCGGCACCGGGCTCGGCCGACGGCTGCTGCAGCACGCCCTGGATGCCGCGCGCGCCGCGGGTGCCGTCCGGGTCAGCCTCGAGACCGGCTCCGGCGACGTCTTCGTCCCGGCCCGCGGGCTGTACCGCGCGCACGGGTTCACCGACTGCGAGCCCTTCGGCGACTACCGCCCCGACCCCCACAGCACCTTCCTCACCCTCGCCCTCCGCGAACGTGGGTGAACCCGCCGCGGAAGGTGCGGCGGGTTCACACACGTTCGCGAGATGTCGGGGGATGGGGATGGGGGACGCGTGACGTGACAGGCTGGGGGGATGGCGACGACTGCACCCCGGCCGGTCGACCGCGACGACCTCGACGGCATCGCGTCCGCGCTGCCCGAGGTCGTCCGCGAAGGCACCGAGGAGCATCCCGCCTACAGCATCGGCGGCAAGAAGTTCGTCCTGTGGCGTGGCCCGCGCAAGGACGCCGTCGACGACTCCACGGGTGAGCCGATGCCCGACGTCATCGCCATCCGCACGCCGGGCGAGGAGGACAAGCAGGCGATCCTGCAGCTCGGGGCCCCGTGGTTCACCACGCCGCACTTCGACGGGTACGCGTACGTCCTCGTCCGCGAGCGTGACCTCGGGGCGCTCGACTACCTCGAGCTCGCCGAGATCGTCACCGACGCGTGGGCGACGGTCGCCCCGAAGAAGCTCGTCACCCGCCATCTCGGCTGACCAGGTCGCCGGTCATACCCCGCAGGGGTATCGTGGAGGGATGACGACGACCGCCGACGAGACCTCCACCCCGCCGGGCTACTCCGACACCAAGGAGGCCCAGCTGAAGCGACTGCGCCGCATCGAGGGCCAGGTGCGCGGTATCGCCCGGATGGTCGAGAACGACACGTACTGCATCGACGTCCTCACCCAGGTGAGCGCCGCGACCCGCGCCCTTCAGGCGGTGAGCCTCGGCCTGCTCGAGGAGCACGTCGCGCACTGTGTCGTCGACGCCGCGCGCGAGTCCGACGAGGCCGCGGCGGTCAAGGTCGACGAGGTCGTCGCCGCCGTGACCCGACTCGTGAGGAGCTGAGATGGCGGGCGCCCCGAGCACCACGGATGCCGCCGAGGTCCAGGAGGTCGACCTCGCCATCACCGGGATGACCTGCGCCTCCTGCTCGGCCCGGGTCGAGCGTCAGCTCGACCGGATGGACGGCGTCGACGCCGTCGTCAACCTCGCCACCGAGCGGGCGACCGTCCGCTGGACCGGCCCGGTGACGGTCGAGGACCTCCTCGAGACCGTCCGGCACACCGGCTACGGCGCCGAGGTCGTCGGCGGGTCCGCGGCCGAGCCCGCCCGGACCGGCAGCGACCCCGAGGGACCGAGCGATGCGCCGGCCGGCGACGCCGGGCCACCGGAGCAGCCCGCCGCGGAGGTCGGGAGCCACCAGGTGGCTCACCAGGAGGACCTGCGCCGCCGGGCCGTCGTCGCCGCCGCGCTCACCGCACCCGTCGTCGTCCTCGCCATGGTGCCCGGTGCGGACATCCCGGCCGAGCCGTGGGTCCAGCTCCTCCTCTCGACACCGGTCGTCGCGTGGGCCGGGCAGCCCTTCCACCGGGCGGCCGTCCTCGCCGCGCGGCACGGCGCCTCGACGATGGACACCCTCGTCTCGATCGGCGTGCTCGCGAGCTACCTCTGGTCGCTCGTGACGGTCGTCTCCGGGGCGGCCGCGGACGGCGGGCACCTGTGGTTCGAGACCGCCACCGTCGTGACGACGTTCCTGCTCGTCGGCCGCTGGCTCGAGGCCCGGGCCACCGACCGCACCCGGGACGCGCTGCGCGGCCTGCTCGAGCTCGCGCCCACGGAGGCCTCGGTCCTCGGCACCGACACCGAGTCGGGCGCCACGGTCGAACGGCGCGTTCCGGCGTCCGAGATCGGCGTCGGCCAGCGCTTCGTCGTCCGTCCCGGCGAGAAGGTGGCCACCGACGGGGTCGTCCGCGACGGCCGGAGCGCCCTGGACACCTCGCTCGTCACCGGGGAGTCCCAGCCGGTCGAGGTGTCCCCGGGCACCGAGGTCACCGGCGGCACGGTGAACACCACCGGCCGGCTCGTCGTCGAGGCCACCCGGGTCGGCGCCGACACCACGCTCGCCGGCATCACCCGGCTCGTCGAGCGCGCCCAGACCCGCAAGGCTCCCGTCCAGCGCCTGGCCGACCGCGTCTCCGCCGTCTTCGTGCCGGTCGTGCTCGTCATCGCGGCGGCCACGTTCGCGGTGTGGTGGATCGTCTCCGGGGAGCCTGCCCGCGCGCTCGAGGTAGCGGTCTCGGTGCTCGTCATCGCGTGCCCGTGCGCGCTCGGCCTCGCGACGCCCACCGCACTGCTCGTCGGCACCGGGCGGGGCGCCCGGCTCGGCATCCTCATCAAGGGCGCCGACGTCCTCGAGGACACCCGGAGGGTGAACACGATGGTCCTCGACAAGACGGGCACCGTGACGACCGGCCGGATGTCCCTCGTCGAGGTCCGCACCGCCGGGCGTCTCCCCAAGGACCAGGCGCTGCGCGCGGCCGCGGCGGTCGAGCACGGCAGCGAGCACCCCGTGGCCCGTGCGGTCACCGAGGCCGCCACCGCCCGGGCACTGGACGTCCCGACCGCCACCGACTTCGAGGCGCTGCCGGGGTCCGGGGCGAAGGCGCGGATCAAGGGCACCGAGGTCACCGTCGGGCGCGCCGAGCTGTTCCAGGACCTCCCCCGCGAGCTGGCCCGCCCGGGCGCCGAGGGGACGACCGTGTGGGTCGGCTGGGGCGGACGTGCGCACGCGGCCCTGACCGTCGCCGACACCGTGCGCCGCAGCTCGGGGCGTGCCGTCCGCGAGCTCACCGACGACGGGCTCGTCGTCTACCTGCTCACCGGCGACCACGACCGGGCCGCCCTCGCCGTGGCACGGGACGTCGACATCCACGCCGGCCGGGTCATCGCCGACGTCCGCCCGGAGGACAAGTACGCCGTCATCGCCGACCTCCAGGAGCGCGGCCGGGTCGTCGCCATGGTCGGCGACGGGGTCAACGACGCCGCGGCGCTCGCCCAGGCCGACCTCGGTATCGCGATGGGCAGCGGCACGGACGTCGCGGCCGACGCCGCCGACATCGTGCTCATGCGCTCCGAGCTGCCGGCGGTCGTCGACGCCATGATGCTGTCGCGGGCGACGCTGCGCACGATCCGGCAGAACCTCGTGTGGGCGTTCGGCTACAACGTGGCCGCCATCCCCCTCGCCGTGGCGGGGATGCTCAGCCCGATGGTCGCGGGCGCCGCGATGGCGCTGTCGAGCGTCCTCGTCGTGACGAACAGCCTGCGGCTACGTCGTTGGCGTCCCGAGGCCTGAGCGGGCGGACCCGGCCCGGACCGACCCCCCGCCGGACCGCATCGCTCAGACGACGACCTCGCCCTGGGGGGTGTCGAAGGTGACGGACATCAGGCCCGGCGTGCCGTGCGGCATGACGAACGAGAAGGCGATGACGCTCGAGGTGTAGTCGGCAGGCAGACCGAGCCACTCGCGGACCCGGTCGGGGTCACCGGCGATGGTGAGCGACTCGATGGTGACCTCGGTGTCGGCTTCCTCGGAGGGGTGGGGGACGCCGTCCTCCCAGGTGATGAAGAAGGGCAGCTGCGGGTCGGCCTGGAGGCCCTTGATGCCGATCTGCCTCCAGCGGAGCTCGACGCCGTCGGGGCGGTGCCGGTTGCCGGGCACGGCCTCGCGCCCGAGTCGGGTCTCCTGCTCGGCGATGTCGTCGACCTGGACGACCCAGCCCAGCCAGCCACCGCCGGCCTCGGACCGGGCGCGGACGACCTGGCCGAACGGCGCCTTGTCGGCGGCCGGGTGCTCGAGCACCTCGACGACCTCGACGTAGCGCTCGTGCGCCAGCGGAAGAATGACGTTGCGTGTCCCGAAGCGCGGGTGGACACCACCGTCGACGGGCCGCACCCCGATCAGCTTCGCGAGGCGCTCGGCGGTCGCGTGGACGCCGTCGTGCTCGGCGGCGTAGACGACGTGGTCAACTCGCATGCCGTTCATGGTCGCATACGCCGGAGGGTGCTCCGGACACCGGTCCCGAGGGGCAGCGACCGCCGCCGCCACCCCCTGTCACAGCCGTCCCAGAGGCCTCACGACGACCGTTGCCGGACCGCCTCGTACACGACGACACCCGCCGAGACGCCCGCGTTCAGCGAGTTGACGGCACCGGCCATCGGGATGCGGACGCGCACGTCGGCGGCCCCCAGCGCGGCGTCCGTCAGCCCGGTCTGCTCGGCCCCGACGGCGATGGCGACCGGCCCTCGGTAGTCGGCCGCGGTGTGCAGGGTGTCGGTGTCCGGGGTCGTCGCGACGAGCCCGATCCCGTGCCGCCGCAGCCAGCCGAGGGTGTCCTCCAGCGAGGCCGCCGCGACGGGCACCGAGAAGACCGTGCCCTTGCTCGCGCGGACGACGTTGGGGTTGCCCCAGTCCGTCACCGGGTCGGCCGCGACGACGGCGTCGACCCCGGCGGCGTCCGCCGTGCGGAGCACCGACCCGAGGTTGCCGGGCTTCTCCAGGCCCTCGACGACGACGACGAGCGGCTCGGCCGGCAGGTCGAGGTGGTCCAGCGGGACGCCCGCCACCGGCACCACGGCGAGGAAGCCGTCCGGCCCCTCGCGGTACGCGACCTTCTCGAACGCGGCACGTGCACACCGGACGGTCTCGGCCCCGAGGGCCCGGGCGTCGTCGACGAGCGCCCTCCGCTCCTCGATGTCGCCCATGAGCTCGGGGCAGTGCAGGAGGGTGCGCGGCACCACGCCCGCCTCCATCGCGAGCCGCAGCTCGTCGTAGCCGTCGACGACGGTCAGCCCCTGGTCCTCGCGCACCCGCCGCCGGCGCAGTGCCGCGACCGCCTTGAGTCGGGGGTTCGTCGGGGACGTGACGTACGGCTCGGCCATGGCGGGCCCAGCATCCCACGTCCGCCGCGCGGACTCGGCCGGGCCGCGCCGCTGCAGACCGCCGCCGTGCGGTAGAAAGGGCCGATGACCAGCACCGATGCCGAGGAGCCCCCGCAGGGGCGCGCGCGCCGCCTGGCCCGCGCCGCGGTCTACGCGGTGGTCACCGCACTCGTGCTCTTCGGCGTGGGCTTCCTCGTCCGGAGCCGGTGGGACCCGCTCATCGCGCTGGACGACGCGGTCATCGACGCCCTCACATCCGTGACCCGTGCGCACCCTGCCTTCCTGGACGCCCTGATCTTCTGGCAGGAGGCGAGCCAGCCGTTCCTGCTGCACGTGCTCGGGACGCTGCTCTGCCTCTGGGTGTGGCTCGGACGCGGGATGCGGACCCGCGCGTGGTGGGCGTTCGCGACGCTCATGGTCTCGTGGGCGGTCGGGCTCGGAGCCAAGTACGTCTTCCAGCGCGCCCGGCCCGTCGTCGAGGACCCTGTCTCCGAGGCACCCGGCTACTCGTTCCCGTCCGGGCACGCGCTGAACTCCGCCGCGTGGACGACGACCGTCGTCATCCTCCTGTGGCCCGTCGTGCGCAGCCGCGCCGCCCCGGGGCTCATGGTCGGCCTCGGCGTGGTCTTCGTCGTGCTGACCGCCCTCGACCGGAACTTCCTCGGCGTCCACTACCCGAGCGACGTCACCGTCGGCGTCCTCACCGGCGTCGGCCTCGTCCTCGCCTCCTACGCGGGGTACACCGGCTGGAACCCGCGCCGCCATCGGCCCGCGCCCGACCCCGACCTGGACGCGGTCGGCGCGTCCGAGCCTGCCGCCCCGGAGGAGCGCTGATGTCCTACCTCACCCGCTGGGACGACGACACGTCACGGCCCACCGTCGGGCAGGCGCTGCGGGACGTCGTCGTGCGCGCCGTCCTGCCGGCCCTGCCGCTGTTCGGCGTCGTCGTCGCGATCGGCCTGGTCATCGTCGGGCCGCTGCGCGGCCTGGACGTCGAGAACGACCTCAACTGGTGGCTCCAGGAGCACCGCACCCCGACGGGTGAGGCCGTCACCCTCGTGATGTCGTCGATCGGCAACACCGAGTACGTCATCGGGGTCGCCGTACTCGTCGCGCTCGTCGTGCTGTGGCGCACGCGGCAGTGGTGGTACGCGGTCGTCCCACTCGTCTCGATCTCGCTGCAGGCGACCGTGTTCGTCATCGCGGCGTGGGTCGTGGGGCGGGACCGGCCCAACGTCGAGCGGCTCGACCCCACGCCCCCGACCTCGAGCTTCCCGAGCGGACACGTCGGGGCGTCAACCGCGCTCTACGTCGCGTTCGCCCTGATGAGCACCCGTATCCGGCACGTGGTGGCCCGACGGGTGTTGCTCGTCCTGTGCGTCCTCGCGCCGCTGCTCGTGACGTTCGCCCGCCTCTACCGTGGCGCCCACCACCTGACCGACGTGCTCGTCGGCGTGCTCAACGGCGCCGTGTGCGCGCTGCTCGCCTGGGGCTACCTGCGGCGCAACCCGTCCTGACCGCCGTGGGTCGCGGTCAGAGCCGGGCGTACCGGGCCCGGGCGAACGAGTACACGCCGTAGGCGGCGATCCCCACGGCGACGACGGTGAGGACGAGCGGCCCCGCGGTCATGTCCTTGAGGGACTTCAGGGCGCCGTCGAGACCCTTGGCCTCGTCGGCGTCGGCCTGCCACGCGGCGACGAGGAAGAAGAAGCCGACGACGAGGAGCGCGACGCCCTTGGCGACGTAGCCCGCCCGGCCCGCGTACACGGCCCACGTGCCCGGGTGCTCGCGGAGGTCCTCGAGGAACTTCTTCGCCCAGCCCTTGTAGACGTGGTAGCCGGCGATGCCGAGGACGACGAGCCCGACGATCCCGACGAGCACCTGCCCGGCCGGGCTGCCCATGAGCACCTGCGTCACGTCGTCGGTCTGCTTCTCGCCGTCGCTCGACGAGCCGAGCGCGACGATCCGGAAGGTCGTCACGGCGAAGAAGGCGTACGCCACGCCCTTGGCGACGAGCTTGACCCGGTCGCTCGTGTCGTCGTTCCGGAGCGCCCCCTCGGTGACGTTCCACACGCTGAGCAGCGCGAAGCCCGCGACCCCGACCCAGAGCAGCACGGCGCCGGTGGCACTGCCCGCGAGGGTCTGCAGCGCGCCGGTGGAGTCGGCGTTCTCACCGCCTCCGCCGCCCCAGGCCACCTTGAGGGCGAGCCAGCCGATGAGCAGGTGCATGAGCCCGACGACGGCGAACCCGACCCTGGCCCCCCACTCGACGACGGGGTTGTCGTTGGTCCCGCGGGTGGCGTGCTCGACGTCGGCGCTCATCATGGAGACACACCCTGCCACCTGCGAGGATGCGCCGTCGGGATTCGTGACGTCCTAGTTCGGCAGCAGTGAGCCCAGCACGGCCACGAGACCGTGGTCGTCGACGTGGCCGGTGACCTCGTCCGCCACGGCCTGCACGACGTCGGGCGCGTTGCCCATGGCCACCCCGCGGGCCGCCCAGCGGAGCATCTCGAGGTCGTTGCGCTGGTCGCCGACGGCGAGCGTGGCCCCGGGCTCGAGCCCCAGCCGGCGCCGCACCCCCTCGAGCGCGGCGGCCTTCGAGACACCCTCGGGAGTGATGTCGAGCCAGGCGCTCCAGCCGACCGCGTACTCGACCCCGTGCAGGCCGATCCGCTCGACGCCGGCGAGGAAGTCCTCGTCGGTCCCTTCGGGGTCGCGGATGGTCAGGCGGGTGACCGGGTGGGCCATGAGCTCGGCGAACGGGACGACCCGGGGCGTGCCGTCGAGCTCGCCGTCGGGGAACGGCGCGGACACCTTGAACCCGACACCGAGCTCCTCGACCGCGACGAGGGCCGTCGGGAACTCCTCGCGCAGGGCACGCAGCGCCGGTGCGGGGTCGAAGGTCACGGCCTCGAGCACCTCGTACCCGCCCTCGAGCGACGGGTCGAGGCGCAGGGTGATCGCCCCGTTGGCGCACACCGCGTAGCCGGTCGTCAGGCCGAGCGCGTCGAGCACCGGCAGGGTGCCGACGACGCCGCGGCCGGTGGCGAGGGTGACGTGGTGGCCGGCGTCCCGGACGGCGACGACGGCCTCGCGCACCGGCTCGTGGAGCCGGCCGTCGTGGTCGACCGTCGTGCCGTCGATGTCGAGGCACACGAGATATGGAGATGTCATCGGCTCCCACGCTACCGACGCCGGATGAACGCCCGGTGACGGCATCCACGGGCGCGGGGCAGGCATCAGGCGACTTTCAGGCGGGAACCTCCGGTGGGGGGGGCCCCCCCGCGGGGGGGGCCCCCCGAGGGTGAGGGACCCCCCGGACAAAGTGGTGGGGGGGGGCGGGGGGGG
>NZ_JAFDVE010000008.1 GCF_016888005.1 Phycicoccus sp. CSK15P-2
GGGTCTGCAACGTGCCTTTTTTCGGGGGTCACCGCGGGGGGGCCCCCCCCGAAGTTCGGGGTGCGCCACCGGAGGTTCCGGCACCAGGCGAAAAAGGGGAGGCGGGGGCAGGGGTCAGGGACGGGGCCTGCCGAGCTTCCAGTAGCCGCAGTAGAAGACCATCCGGCGGTCGGTGCCGTGCCGCACGAGGGCGCTGCGGGCGCCGGCGGCCAGCGCAGCCTCCCCGCAGGCCCAGCCGTAGGCCACCGGCGCCCCGCCGCGAGCCAGGTGCCGGTCGAGCGCAGGGACGACGACACCACCGGGGCGTGAGCCGTCGCGTACGTGCACGTGGGCGTGGCCGAGGTCGTAGGCGTCGAGCACGACCGGGTCGGCGACCTCGACGTGGACCTCGACACCACGCTGCTCCGCCGCGGCCGCGCCACCGAGCGAGTCGAGCACCGCCGCGACGGACGGCACGGCGGTCTCGTCGGCCACGAGCACCTGCCGCCCCGGGACCTCCGTCCCGCGGTAGAGCGCGCCGGCGGTCCGGACGCCGACCCGGTCCCCGGGCCGGGCGCGGACCGTCCAGGCCGAGCCCGGGCCGGAGTCCCCGTGGGTGACGATGTCGACGTCGATCCTGGCGGCGGCCCGGTCGTGGGCGCGGATCGTGTACCACCGCAGGTCGGGGCGCACCGAGGCGTCCATCCGTGCCACGGCCGCACGGACGTCCGGGTCCACCGGGTCGGGCAGGACGAGAGGGCGCCCCGGTCGAGGCATGACGAGACCGACGTACTCGTCGGGACCGCGCGGGTGCAGCTCGGCGAGCCCGGGGCCCTCGATGACGACCCGGCGCATCCCGCCGCCGAGGTCGTGGACGTCCGTGACCGTCGCCGGGAGGAGGACGGGATCGTCCTGCAGCGGCGGTGAGACGTCGGGACGCCGTCGGACGCGGTCCAGGACACTCATGTCGATCTCCTTCGGGGGATGACCACCGGGGTGCCGGTGTCGGGGTCGGTGAGGACGTGGGCGCTGACACCGAAGACCTGCTCGACGACCTCGGGGGTGACGACCTCGCCCGGCGGGCCCTCGGCGACGACGCGCCCACCGCGCATCGCGACGAGGTGGTCGGCGTAGCGCGCCGCCATCGCGAGGTCGTGGAGGACCATGACGACGGTCGTGCCGGCGTCGTCGCACAGCCCACGGACGAGGTCGAGGACGTCGAGCTGGTGGGCGAGGTCGAGGAACGAGGTGGGCTCGTCGAGGAGCAGCACCGGCGTCGCCTGGGCCAGGACCATCGCGAGCCACACCCGCTGACGCTGGCCGCCGGAGAGGCTGTCGACCGGGACTCCCGCCAGGTCGACGAGGTCGGTGCGCTCGAGCGCGGCGAGCACCGCCTCCTCGTCGGCCCGTGTCCAGCTGCGGAAGATGCCCTGGTGGGGGTACCGGCCGCGCTCGACGAGCTCGAGGACGCCCACGCCCTCCGGGACGACCGGCTGCTGGGGCAGCAGCCCCAGACGGCGCGCCACCTCGCGGGTCGGCAGCGCCCCGATCTCGTCGCCGTCGAGGAGGACGGTGCCTCCTCGGGGCCGCAGGAGACGACCGAGTCCGCGCAGCAGGGTCGACTTGCCGCACCCGTTGGGACCGACGACGACGGTGGTCCGTCCGGTCGGGACCTCGAGGCTCACGCCGTCGACGACCACCCGGTCGTCGTAGCCCAGGCTGACCGTGTCGGCGACGAGCCGGGCGGGTGGACGGCCGGCGGCCGGCACATCGGCCCGGGCGGCGGGGGCGGTCGCGGTCATCGTGACTCCTGGGTGGAGGAACGGGAACGGAGCATCCAGAGGATGACGGGGGCACCGAGGGCACCGGTGACGACGCCCACCGGGAGGGCCGTGCCGGGCACTGCGGTCGCCGCGGCGTAGTCCGCCGCCACGACGACGACCGCGCCGACGAGCGCCGCGACACCGACGGCCGGGCGGCCCGGCACGAGCCGGCGGGCTATCGGGCCGCTGAGGAACCCGACGAAGGCGACCGGCCCGACCACCGCCGTGGCAGCCGCGACGAGGCCGACGACCGTCACGGTCACCCCCACGCGCAGGCGCAGGACGTGCACCCCGAGGGCTGCGGCGAGGTCGTCGCCCAGCCCGAGGACGGGGAGCCGGCCGGAGAGGACGAGGAGCACGGGCAGGAGGACGGCGTCGACGACGAGCATCCGGAGGATCTCGGCCCAGGTGACCGAGTTGAGGCTGCCGCTCAGCCAGACGAGTGCGTCCTGGGCCTGGTAGATGCTGGCCCGCACGAGGAGCCATTGGATGACGGCGAGCAGGCCGGCGGCGAGGGCCACGCCCACGAGCACCATCCGTCCGGTCGCCGCGCCGTGTCCGCCGGCCTGGCCGAGCAGGAGCGCGGCGACGGCGACCGCGCCGGCCAGGGCCGCGAGGGTCACCGGCGTGCCCCGGAGACCACCGAGCACGAGGGCGGCGACGGCGGCCGCGCTGGCGCCGACGGTGACCCCGAGGATGTCGGGGCTCGCGAGCGGGTTGCGGAGCATGACCTGGAACGCGCCGCCGGCGGCACCGAACGCGGCGCCCGCGAGCACCGCCATGACCGCCCGCGGAAGGGTGGACTCCATGAGGACGAAGGACGCGCCGGGGATGTCGGTGCCGCCGAGGATGCGCACCGCGTCGGGGAAGGAGATGCGGTAGTCCCCGAGCAGTGCTCGGACGAGCACGAGCCCCACGAGGAGGAGGACGAGGACTCCGACGACGAGCGCGCGGCGGCGGCGCGGACCACGGCGGGCCCGGCTCAGGGCCTCCTGCGCCGGGTGCACGTCGGTCCCGGCGGCGGTGGCTCCTGCGGTGGCGAGGCTCATCACATCCCCTTCACCCGGCGCACGACGAGGACGAGGACGGGCGCGCCGAGGACCGCGCAGACGATCCCGGCCTGCACCTCGGACGGGGGCGCGACCACTCGTCCGACGATGTCGGCGAACACCACGAAGGCCGGCCCGACGACGGCCGAGACGACGAGGACCCGCCGGTGGTCCACCCCGAGGAGGGCACGGACCAGGTGGGGGACGACGAGACCCACGAAGGCGATGGGCCCGGCGAGGGCCGTGGCCGTGGCGGCGAGGAGCACGGCCCCACCGGCCGCGAGCCCGCGGTGCAGCACGACGCGCTGGCCGAGGCCGCGCGCGAGGTCGTCCCCGAGCGCGACGGCGTTCAGGGTCGGCCCGGCCGTCAGCGCCAGGACGGCTCCGAGGACGAGGAACGGTGCGACGTCGAGCACCTGCCCGGCGTCCCGCCCGGCGACCGAGCCGACCTGCCAGAACCGGAAGCTGTCGAAGGAGCCTCGGTCGGTGACGAGGACCCCGCCGATGAGGCTCTGGGCGAGGGCCATGACGGCGGCCCCGGCGAGCGCCATGGACACCGGCGCCTCGGACCGCGGTGCCATGAGCGTGAGGGACTGCACCAGGAGGGCGACGACGACGGTCCCCACGAGGGCCGCGACGACGTAGCCCGTCACGGACGTGAGGCCGAGGAAGCGGATCCCGAGGACGACCGCCAGCGCGGCGCCGGAGTTGAGCCCGAGGATGCCTGGCTCGGCGATCGGGTTGCGGGTCAGTCCCTGCAGGACGGCGCCGCTGAGCGCCACCGCACCACCGACCGCGAGACCGATGAGGGTCCGGTCGACGCGCGCCGCGACGACGGCGGCGGCACCCGGGTCGGCCGGCCCACCGGTGACCACGGCGAGGACGACGCCCGGGTCGAGCCGCTGGACCCCGACGAGGAGCGAGGTGAGGACGGCGAGCGCGACGAGGAGCGCGCCGCCTCCCAGTGCGGCGGCCAGGGGCACGCGTCCGGACCCGGGGCCCCCCCCCCGGGGGGGGGGGCGGGGGCGGGCGGGGGGGGGGGGCGGCGGGGGGGGGGGGGCCCGGGGCCGCCCCCGCGCCACGAGGGCTGCGGGCCGGGTCCGGACGGGTGCCGTGGCCGTCACTCGGCGGGCGTCCCGTTCAGCGCGGACACGAGCTTGGGCAGGAAGACGTCCACGGCGGTCGAGACCGACAGCGGGCTCGGCAGGGACATCGACAGTGCCGTCGCGTTGTCGGCGCTCGCGACGTAGTGGTCCTGCTTCAGCGCCGGGATCTGGCCGATGAGGTCGTTCTTCTTGAGCATCTCGGGCCCGGTCTTCTCGTCGGCGTAGAAGACGATGACGTCGGCCTCGAGCTCCGAGGCCTTCTCGGCGGAGAGGTTGACGGAGAAGGCCTCCGGGTCCTTGGCGCTGAGCTCCGCGACAGTCGGGGAGTCCTGGAAGCCGAACTCGCGCAGCATCTGCGGGCGCAGGTCCGAGGTCGTGTACAGCCCCACCGTGGAGAGGTCGGTGGGCGTGAACCACGCCCAGGCGGCGGTCTTGCCCTGGATGTCCGGGTTGGCCTCGACGGCCGCCTGGATCTTGGCCTCGGTGTCGGCGACGAGGCCGGCGGCGTCCTCGGACCGTCCGACGGCCTTCCCGATCGTCGTCACCTGCTCCTGCCAGGGCGTTCCCCAGGGGGCGACGGTGTAGGCGACGGTGGGCGCGATCTTGGTGAGCTTGGTGTAGTCCTCCTCGGAGATGCCGCTGCTCAGCCCGAGGATGAGGTCGGGGGCGGCTGCGGCGATGTCGTCGAAGGGGATGCCCGCGGAGTCGTCGTACCGGGCGACGTCGGCGGGGTCGCCACCGATCGCGGCCAGCTGGGCGTCGAACCAGTCGGTGGACTTGCCCTCGTTGCCGCCCCACGTGATGGCGGGGGCGCCGACGGGCACGATGCCGAGCGCGGCAAGGGTGTCGGCGTCGGCCCATCCGACCGTCGCGACGCGGGTGGGGGCCTGCTCGACGGTCGTCGCGCCGTGCGCGTGGTCGACCGTGACGGGGAAGGAGTCCCGGGAGATCGAGGGCTCGACCGACGACGGGGTGTCGGTGCTCCCCCCGGTGGGACCTGTCGAGCAGGCGGTGGCGGCGAGGATGAGTGCGGCGAGAGGGGCGGCGGCGAGCAGCCGGCGGCGCGATGGCACGATGGACTCCAGTCGATGAGGTCACTTACTTAGGTGAGCCTCACCTTACTCACATGCCGGGCGCCGTCGTCAACCCGCTCCCATCGCGGTCACTCCGGTGCGGACCACGCCTGGCGCAGCGACAGCCGGCCGCCGGTCTGCAGCAGGCTCCGCCGGTAGAGCCGCTGGGCGACACCCACGATGGCGACCGCCGTCGCCATGAGGAGGACCAGCGCCACGACCGCCTCCCACCAGGCCGCCCCGCCCTCGAGCAGCCGGGTCGGCATGAGCACCGCCGAGAACGGTGGGACGAACGACAGGACCGTCCGGGCGGTGCCCTCGACGAGCATCGCGGCGAAGAACACCGCGAGCACGAGCATGAGCAGCGGTGCCGTCGTGCTCTGGATGTCCTCGGTACGCGACGCCAGGGCCCCGGCCGCGGCCCACAGCGCCGCGAGTGCCGCGAAGCCGGCCACGAAGAAGACGAGGTACCAGGCCACCGGGCCGGTCACGACGGTCACGAGCCCGGAGTACTCGGTCAGGGCGATCCCCACGAGCCCGATCCCGGCGTAGAGCACCATCTGGAGGATCGCGATCAGGCTGTTGCCGACGATCTTCCCGGCCAGCAGGTGCCGGACCGGGATGGACGTCGTGATGATCTCGACCACGCGGCTCTGCTTCTCCTCGACGACGCTGTTGGCGATGACGTACCCGAACGACAGCGCCGCGATGTAGAAGAGGAACCCGAAGGCGAAGCCGACGAACTCGGCGAGCCGGCTCTGCCGGGCGTCCCCTCGCAAGAGGCTCGTCGAGACCTCCGAGCCGGCCTCGAGCTCGGCCGTGGTCGTGCCGAGCGCCTCCGCCTGGCGTTCCAGGACGGCCGTCCGCACGACGTCCTGGGTGACCCGGGTCAGGCCGGCGTTCTCGCTGTCCTCGGTCGTCAGCACCCAGCCGTCCTCGCCCAGGTGCAGCCAGGCGTCCGCGTCACCCGCGAGGACGAGGGACCGCGCCGCGGCGTCGTCCGCGGCCGGCTCGACGTCGACGGCCACCGTGTCCTCGGGGGCCTCGGCCGCCACCCGGTCGGCCATCTCCCGGTCCCCCGGCGTGGCGGTGACGGTGTACTCCGAGGTGCGCGAGGCGTCGTAGACCTGCCAGCCGGTGAACCCGCAGATGAGCAGGATCGTGAAGAGCGTCCCGAAGAGGAACGCCTTGTCGGTGAGCCGCACGACGATCTCGCGGCGTGCGACGAGCAGCCACGGGGCCGTCGCGGCCTCGGGGGTCGTGGCGGGCGCGTCGGTCCGGACGGGCCGGGTCGTGGTCGTCATCGGGTGGCCACCTCTCGGTAGATGTCGGCGAGCGCCGGGCGGACGAGGGAGAACTCGTGGACGGCCCCGCGTGCGGTGGCGTCGCGGAGCACGACCTGCTCGGCGCCGTGCTCCACGACCTCGAGCAGCGCGCTACGGCCGTCGAGGTCGACGACGTGCACCCCCCGCACCTCACGCAACCACCCGGTGTCGTGCTCGCACGTCATCCGGTACCGCACCGGCCCCTGGGACCGCAGCTCGTCCGCCCCGCCGGCCGCGACGACCCGTCCGTCCGCGAGGATGACGAGCCGGTCGCACAGCTGCTCGACGAGGTCGAGCTGATGGCTGGAGAACAGGACGGGGACGCCGGTAGCGCACCGTTCGCGCAGCAGGTCGGCCATCGCGTCGACGGCCGTCGGGTCCAGACCCGAGAAGGGCTCGTCGAGGACGAGAGCCGTGGGGCCGTGCAGGAGCGCCGCGACCACCTGGACCCGTTGCTGGTTGCCGAGGCTCAGCTCCTCGACCCGCGAGCGGGCCCGGTCGGCCAGCCCGAAGCGCTCGAGGTGCTCCTCGGCGGTGCGCCCCGCCTCGCCCGCCGACATGCCCTTGAGCTGACCGAGGTACACGAGCTGGTCCAGCACCCGCTGCTTGGGGTACAGGCCGCGCTCCTCGGGCATGTACCCGAAGCGGCGCTGGTCCTGCGGGGTGACCGGGCGCCCGTGCCAGCGCACCTCGCCGGCGTCGATGCCCAGGACGCCCATGACCATCCGCATGGTCGTCGTCTTGCCCGCGCCGTTGCCCCCGACGAACCCGGTGAGAACGCCGCCGAGGACGTCGAACGACACCCCGTCGACGGCCGTGACGTCGCCGAAACGGCGGGTGAGCTCGCTGATCTCCAACATGCTCCCGACGCTAGGGCCCGTCGGTACCCTGCGGGATCCACCCGCAGGTGGGTTCAGCCCTCCGCCGCGGTGATGAGGCCGGCCTCGTGGGCGAGGACGACGGCCTGCACCCGGTCGCGGACCTGGAGCTTGGCGAGGCAGTTCGACACGTGCGTCTTGACGGTCGCCTCGCCGAGGAAGAGCCGGGCGGCGATCTCCCCGTTGCTCAGCCCGCGCCCGACGAGGACGAGGACCTCGCGCTCGCGCTCGGTGAGCCGGTCCAGCCCGGGGGGCGGCGTGCGGGACGGCGCGCCGCGCCCGGACGCCATCCGCTCGATGACCCGGCGGGTCACCTCGGGGGCGAGGATGCCCGAGCCGTTGCCGACGACGCGCACGGCGTCGACGAGCTGCTCGGGCTCGGCGTTCTTCAGGAGGAAGCCGCTGGCGCCGGCGTCGAGGGCGTCGAAGAGGTAGTCGTCACGGTCGAAGGTCGTGAGGATGACGACGCGTCCGAGGTCCTCCGCGACGAGCCGGCGGGTGGCCTCGATGCCGTCGAGCACCGGCATCTGGACGTCCATGAGGACGACGTCCGGACGGGTGCTGCGGGCGACGACGACCGCCTCCGCACCGTTCGCGGCCTCGCCCACGACCTCGACGTCCTCCTCGACCGACAGCATCATCGCGAAGCCGGAGCGGACCATCGCATGGTCGTCGACGAGCAGGACCCGCAGGCGGGCGGGCGTCCCGGCCTGCGCGGGCGCGTCCGGGCCGGCGCTCACCTGGCGCTCCGCAGCGCGTTGCCGCGCACGCGGCCGGTTCCGGGCCGGTCGGACGCATCGTCCGCCACCACGCTCTCGGAACCCCACGGGAAGCGCACCCGGACCCGGTACCCACCCGTCGTACGCGGCCCGATCTCGACGACGCCACGATGGGAGGCGGCACGCTCGCGGATGCCGAGCTGGCCCAGGCCGCTCGACGGCGCCCCGGACCGGGGGCGGCCGTCGTCGACGACCTCGACCTCGACGAACCCGGGAGAGCCCTCCTCGACCCGGACGACGACGGACACCGTGGCCGCGGTCGAGTGCTTCTCGACGTTGGTCAGGGCCTCCTGGACGATGCGGTGCACGGAGTGCGCGAGAGGGCCGGCCACGCGGTCGGCCGCCCCGGGAACGGACTCGACGAGGTCGAAGCCCACCCGGCGCCCGGGGGTGCGGGCCGCCTCGACGAGCACCGGCAGCTGGCCGAGCCCGGGCTGGGGCGTGCGGTCGTGCGGCAGGGCGTCCGCGGGCTCGACCTCCCGCAGCGTGCCGAGCAGTCCGCGCATCGAGGAGACCGCCTCACGCGAGGAGCCCTCGATGCCGGCGAGCGCACGACCGGCCGCCTCCGGGTCGCGGGACATCACCCGCCGGGCCGCGGCCGCCTGGATGCCGATGACCGAGACGTGGTGGGCGACGACGTCGTGCAGCTCGCGGGCGATGCGCAGCCGTTCCTCGGTGACGGCACGGGTGCGCAGCTCGTCGGCCTGCCCCGCGATGGTGCCCGCCTGGTCGACGAGCAGGGCCCGGTCACGAGCGCCGCGCCACTGCATCCGCCCCATGACGACGGCGGCCCCGAAGTAGACCACGTTGATGAGGACCGTGAGGAGGACGGCCGCGGGGACCGGAGGCAGCAGGCCGTACCGTTCGGCGGCGTGGTGCTCGTCGTCGAGGAAGTTCTGGATGGCGCTTCCCACGGCGAACTGGAGGGCGATCCAGGTGAACATGACGACGAGGATCATCCCGACGACGGCGATCATGAGCCGGCGGTCCCGAGCCCAGGCCACCCCGCTCATGATCGCGACGAAGTAGACCACCTGCAGGGTCGCCTGCGCCATGACCATGGGCATCGTCACCCCGACGACGACCATGTGCAGCGACGCCGCCACGGCGACGACCAGGGGCCACCGGCGCCGTCCGACGAGCAGCACGGAGCCGGTGACGACGGCGAGCCACTGGACCCACCAGGGCTGCGTGACGTCCTCGAGGGCACCGGCGCTCCGGACGAGCTCGAGGGCGTCCAGCCCGAAGGCGGCGACGAGCCCCGCCGTCACGACGTCGCGGCGGCCGACCTCGGGACGGGGCCGCTGCCACGGGTCGTCGGTGCCGAACCACCGCCCGACGCGGCCCGCGACCTCGCCCGGTGACACAGCCATGCGGTCAGCCTAGGGTCGGCCCGGACGCGGCGTCCTCCCCCCGACGGCTGAGCCGGGCTCCACCGTGCCGAGGAGGCCGGGCGGTCCCGGGCGTGCTCGCGGCGGCTCGGGAGCCGGGTCAGCGCACGGGGGTGAGGACGTCGAGGCCGACGTACGGGCGCAGCGCCTCGGGCACGACGACCGAGCCGTCCGCCTGCTGGTGGTTCTCGAGGATGGCGACGAGCCATCGGGTCGTGGCCAGCGTGCCGTTGAGCGTGGCGGCGACCTCGTTGCCGGTCTCGCCCTTGAAGCGGGTGTTCAGCCGGCGGGCCTGGAAGGTCGTGCAGTTCGACGTCGAGGTCAGCTCGCGGTACCGGCCCTGGGTGGGCACCCAGCCCTCGCAGTCGTACTTGCGCGCGGCCGGGCCGCCGAGGTCTCCGGCCGCGGTGTCGATGACCCGGAAGGGCACCTCGACGGCCGCGAGCATCTCCTTCTCGAGGCGCAGCAGGTTCTCGTGCTCGGCCTGGGCGTCCTCGGGGCGGCAGTAGACGAACATCTCGATCTTGTTGAACTGGTGCACCCGGATGATGCCGCGGGTGTCCTTGCCGTACGACCCGGCCTCGCGGCGGTAGCACGTGGACTGCCCGGCGTACCGGACCGGGCCGCCGCCGAGGTCGACGACCTCGCCCGCGTGGTAGCCGGCCAGGGCGACCTCGGAGGTGCCGGTGAGGTAGAGGTCGTCGGCCTCGAGCCGGTAGACCTCGTCGGCGTGGTGGTCGAGGAAACCCGCGCCCGCCATGACCTCCGGTGTGACGAGGGTCGGCGTGACGAGGGGGACGAACCCGAGGCCGACGGCCTTCTGCATCGCCATCGTCAGCAGGCCCATCTCGAGGCGCGCACCGGCACCCTTGAGGAAGTAGAACCGGGAGCCGGACACCTTCGCGCCGCGCTCCATGTCGATGGCGTCGAGTGCCTCGGCGAGCGCGAGGTGGTCCTTCGGCTCGAAGCCCTCGCCGGCGAAGTCTCGCGGCGTGCCGACCTCCTCGAGCACGACGTAGTCGTCCTCCCCACCGGCCGGGACCTCGGGCTCGACGACGTTGCCGAGGGTGCGCATCAGCGCGTCGAGCTCGGTCTGCGCGGCGTCGGCGTCGGCCTGGAGGCGCTTGACCTCGGCCGAGAGCTCCTTGGTGCGGGCGAGCAGCGCCTGCTTGTCGTCGCCCTGGGCCCGT
The DNA here is from genome assembly GCF_016888005.1 of Phycicoccus sp. CSK15P-2. Taxonomy (GTDB): domain Bacteria; phylum Actinomycetota; class Actinomycetes; order Actinomycetales; family Dermatophilaceae; genus Phycicoccus. The sequence goes on from NZ_JAFDVE010000008.1 coordinate 10,594, forward strand.
GCCACCTGCTTGCCCATCGACTTCTGCTCGGCCCGCAGCCGCTCGAACGCGGTGAGGGAGGAGCGGCGGCGCTCGTCGGCGGCCAGCACGGCGTCGACGACGCCGGCGTCCTCACCCCGGGCGCGCTGGCTGGCACGCACCGTGTCGGGGTCCTCCCGGAGCAGCCTGATGTCGATCACCCGGCGCACTCTACCGACGCCGCGGGGGCCCGCCCGAGCGGATTCGGCCGCACCTCGGCACCGCACGGCACCTCGGCGGAGGACCGGTCAGGAGTTGTCCACAGATGTGCCGGACCCCGTGGTGCGGACGGGCGGGCCCGCGACAGACTTCCCGACCATGAGCACTGGGGACACGACGACGAGCACACCGGCCGGCTGGTACACCGACCCCTCCGACGGCACCCGCTCCCGGCAGTGGGACGGAACGGCCTGGACCGACCTGGTCCGGCCCGGACGGACCGCCTCGGGGCGCCCGGCCCTCACCGACGGGTTCTTCCGGCTCGGCACGACCGTCCAGGTGCTTCTCGTCGTCACCGGGGTCGCGTCCGGCCTGACCGGCATCGTCTCCGTGTGGGCGTACCAGCTGCTCAGCGGCTGGGCCGACGACCCCTCCCGGGTGGACGAGGATCTCGCCGGCCGGCTCGACGTGCTCGTCGCACTCCTGTCGCTGGCCCGGTACGGCCTGTTCGCCGCAACCGGCATCGCGTTCGTCACCTGGCAGTACCGGGCCTACTGCTCGGACCGGGTCGACCCGAGGATGCTGCGCCGGGGCTCCGGGTGGGCGGTCGCCGGGTGGGTCGTCCCGGTCGTCTCCTTCTGGTTCCCGCGCCGGTCGATGCTCGACCTGTGGCGCGGCAGCAGGGCGACGCGCGGCCTCCCGCCGGACGACCTGCCGTACACCCGGTTCGACACGTGGTGGGGGACGTGGCTGACCATGACCGTCCTCGGGTACCTGTCGGACCGTGTCGCCCAGCGCCCCGAGACCCTCGGAACCGTGAGCACCGTGCGTGCCCTGGCCGTGTCCGAGGCCCTCTCGGCCGCGGCCGGAATCGCCGCTGTGGTCGCCGCGGCCCTGGCCGTCGGGGTCGTCCGGGGCATCACCGAGACCCTCCGCCGGCCCGTCACGTCGTCCCCGCTGCCCGCCCTGGACACCACGGGGCAGCACGGGTAGGTCCGGCGTGAGCGGTCAGTCGGGCCGACCGGTGACGAGCAGGCCCGTGCCGAGCCCGACCATCATCAGCCCGCCGGTCCCGCCGACCCGCTCGAGACGGCGTGGCGAGGAGGCGAACCACTCCCGGAAGCGCGAGGCCGCAAGGGCCACCGAGCCGTCCATCACGAGGGCGACGGCGACGAAGACGGCACCGAGCGCCACGAGCTGGGACCACACCGGGCGGGCGGGGTCGACGAACTGCGGGAGCAGCGCCATGAAGAAGACGAGCGACTTCGGGTTCGTCACCCCGACGACGTAGCCCTCGCGCAGGGCGCGCCGCACCCGGGTCGCCGGCAGCCCCTCGGCGAGCGCGGCGGCCAGGCCGCGCCGGTCCCGCAGCGCCTGGACACCGAGCCACACGAGGTAGAGGGCGCCGGCGACCTTGAGGACGGTGTACGCCGTCGCGCTCGACGCGACGACCGGGCCGAGGCCTGCCGCGATCGCGACGATCTGGGTGAGGATGCCGCCGGCGTTGCCGGCGACGGTGAGCAGCGCCGCGCGGCGTCCGGCCGCGAGCGCCCGGCCCACGGTGAAGAGGACCGACGGTCCGGGGATCGCGACGATGACGACGGACGCGAGGAGGAAGCCGAGCAGTGCGGCGGTGGTGGGCACGCCGTCAGTGTGCGCCCGCGCGGTGCGTGCGCGCACCACCGTTCCGCGGAGTGACGCCGCCGGGCCGGCGCGCGGATGACCCACTCCTGGTCAGGAGTTCGCCGTCCCGACCGCGGGAGTTCACCCACGGGAGCCCCTGTGCCGCAAGGGTGTCTGCGGCCCGCTCGATGTCCCCTGCCGCGGGCCACTCCCCGGCCGTCCGCGGCCCCTCCCGTCCAGAGAGAGACTCCATGTCATCGGTCCTGCCCTCCCGGCGCGCGCTGACCGCGCTGCTGGCGACGAGCCTCACCGCCGCCCTGCTCGGCATCGCTCCGGTCACCCCGGCCGACGCCGCCTCCCGCCTCTCCCCGTTCGACGCCGTCGACCAGTTCATCGGCACCGAGCTCGACACGTCGGAGAACAAGAGCAACGACGCGTACGGCAACACCTTCCCCGGCGCGGCGCTGCCGTTCGGGATGGTGCAGCCCAGCCCGACGACGTACAAGACGGACGAGCCGAACGGCCTGGTGCGGGAGAAGGGCGGCTACGAGTACACCGCCGACCAGATCCGCGGGTTCGGGCTGACCAGGTACTCCGGCTCGGGCTGCCACCTGCGCTTCGGCGGCTACGACATCCCGACCATCCCGTACAGCGGCGAGCTCGTGGACGGCACCCTGCCGGTGAGCCCCGACACCGACGTCCGGCGCTACTTCCTGGACTTCGACCACGACGACGAGGTCGCCGAGCCGGGCTACTACGCGGTGCGGACCGTCGACGGGACGAAGACCGAGCTGACCGCGACGACACGCAGCGCGGTCAGCCGCTTCGACTTCGAGGACAACGCGACGCTGATCGTCGACGCCTCCGGGCCGAACAACCGGACGTTCGGGACGCACGTCGACATCGACCCCCGGACCCGCACGGTGAGCGGGTGGACGCACGTCGCCGACATGTGCGACAACGGCAACTCCTACCGCCTCCACTTCTCGACCACCTACGACAAGCCGTTCACGTCCTACGGCACGTGGAACGGCGGGACGATGACCCGCGGGAGCCGCAGCGTCGAGAAGGTCGCCGAGGACACCTCCGTCGACTACCGGCACGACACCGGCGCCTGGCTGACCTTCGCCGACGGCGCCCGGGTCACCGCCCGTACCGGCGTGAGCTTCGTCAGCGTCCGGAACGCCGCCGTCAACCGGGTGGTCGAGTCGCAGCTGCGCAGCTTCGACGGTGTCCGCTGGGCCGCCCGCAAGCACTGGGAGCAGGCGCTCGGCACGGTCGACGCCACGGGCGGGTCGGCCGAGGACCGCACCGAGCTGTACACGGCCGTCTACCACTCTCTGCTGCACCCGAACATCCGCGACGACGTCAACCGCGAGTACCTGGGCTACGACGGGAAGGTGCACCAGGCCGCCTGGGGCCGGCACTTCTACATGAACTTCGCCGGCTCGGGCTGGGACATGTACCGCAGCCAGGCGCAGCTCATCGCCCTGCTGTACCCGGAGGTCGCCGCCGACGTGCTCCAGTCGATGGTCCTGCTGCACGAGCAGACCGGTGGATGGCAGCCCGGGGCGGCGCGGATGCAGGGCGACAACCTGCCCGTGATCATCGCGACGCTCGACGACATGGGTATTCGGGACTACGACCGGAAGGCCGCGCTGAAGGGCATGGTCGAGGCCCAGCAGCTGCCGGCGACGAAGAGCGACCGCTCGGACGCCCTCCAGTACTTCTCCACCGGCTTCGTCGAGAACCGCAAGGGCGACTTCGCGACGAGCCGCGTCCTCGAGTACGCCACCGACGACTTCGCCATCGCGCAGCTGGCCGGGTCCCTCGGGGAGGACGCGACGCACGACCGGTTCATGGAGCGCGCGCAGAGCTGGCTGCAGGTCTTCGACCCGACGACCCGGCACATCCGCCCGCGCTCGCGTAACGGCTTCGACCGGGGGTTCGACCTGCGGGGCCGGGACGGCACCGGCGGCGGGCAGTTCAACCAGTCGACGGGATACCAGTACGGCTGGAACGTTCCGCAGAACATGGCCGAGCTCATCGAGCGCCGCGGGGGCGCCGAGGCCGCCGAGGACCAGCTCGACACCCTGATGGAGGAGCTCGACGCCGGGGCCTACACGAAGACCGGCAACTACCTCTCCAACGAGCCGGCCTTCATGACCCCGTGGGTCTACCACTGGCTCGGGGCGCCGGAGAAGACCGCGGACATCCTGGCCCGGGCCGACGTCGAGCTCTTCGACACGACACCGGCCGGGCTGCCCGGCAACGACGACCAGGGGGCGCTGAGCGCCTGGTACGTCTTCTCCCGGATCGGGATGTTCCCCGCCGTGTACGGCACCGGCGACATGCTGCTCACCGCCCCGGCGTTCGAGCAGGTCGAGATCGACCCGGTGGGCTCGCGCCGGACGATCCGGGTCAGCGCGCCGAAGGTGTCGGACGAGCGCCGGTACGCCACCGGCCTCCGGGTGAACGGGCGGAGGCAGTCGGCGTCCTGGGTGGATGCCGACTTCGTCCGCCGTGGCGGCCGGCTGGACTTCACCGTCTCCGGCACGCCCGGTCGCTGGGGCACCGGCGCCCAGGACCTCCCCCCCTCGTACGGCGAGGGCGTGGACGCCCGCAACAACGTGGGCACCACGCCGGACGGCGTACCGATGATGGGCTCGCTCGACATGAGCGACTGGTCGCTGTCCCGCGAGTCGCTCGCCGCAGCGGGCGCCGGCCCCGGCGACACCCTCGAGTTCCAGGCCGGGCTCACCTTCACCTGGCCCGACGTCGACCCCGGCCGACCCGACAACTGGGTCCCGCACGGCCAGCGCCTCGACGTCGAGGACCAGAAGGCTGCGAGCCTGTCCTTCCTCGGGCTCGCGACGAACGGGCCGTCCACCGGTGACGCGGTGGTCGAGTACACCGACGGCACGACCCAGCGCGTCCCGGTCTCCCTCGCCGACTGGGGTGCGGACGGCCGGGCGCAGGCCAACACCGCCCTCGTCGAGGTGAAGGGACGGAACAACGCGAACGGCAGCTCGGGCGGCGGCACCTTCCGGGTCTTCGCCACGCGCCCCGCAGCGCTGGACGCGACGAGGACGGTGGACGCCGTCGTCCTGCCCCAGGCCTCCTACGACGGGGTCATGCACGTCGTCGACCTCGCGCTCTCCGCCGAGGAGTGGGAGGACCCGGACGCCCCGAAGGGGACGCCGGAGCGGGTCGTGCTGACCCTCCCCGAGGACGCCTCGACGGGCCAGTACGTCACGTGGCGCACCCGCAGCGTGCGGACGCCGGACGGCGTCGTCGAGGTCCGGTCCGCGGGCGGTGGGGCGGTCCGCGTCGTCGACGCCGAGGAGCAGACCGAGCGCACCGTCGGGGGCTACCCCGCACGGAGCCACTCGGCACTGATCGACGGACTGACGCCCGGGACGACCTACGAGTACCGGGTGGGCTCGGCCGCCGCGTGGTCCGACTGGCACTCGTTCACCACGGCCACGGCCGGTGAGGACCCCTTCACGTTCCTGTACTTCGGCGACGCCCAGGAGGGCATCGACGACTCGTGGCGGGAGACCGTCCGGCGCGCCCGCGAGGCCGAGCCGGACGCCGACCTGTCGCTCTTCGCCGGAGACCTCATCAACACCGCGACGGCCGAGAAGGAGTGGAACGACTGGTTCGACGTCCTCACCGACGTCGGGGCCGCCACCGAGCACAACGCGGTCGCCGCGATGGGCAACCACGAGATCGGCGGCGACCCGCTCGCCCCGGTGTACCGGGACAGCTTCGAGTACGCCGCCAACGGCCCCGAGGCCTCGGACGCCGGCGAGTACGAGGCGACCTTCGGGGCGCACCTGGCCGGTGTGATGAAGGACAGCGTGTACTTCACCGACCACCAAGGCGTCCGGTTCGTCACGATGAACGCCAACCGCGACGACATCTGCACGATCGCGAAGCCGGCCGGGATGACCGACTACGACTGCGGCACCGCCCGGACCGCGTGGATGACGATGCAGGCGTCGTGGCTGGACCGCGTGCTCGCCGACAACCCGAACCGGTGGGCGGTCATGCTGACCCACCAGCCGATCTTCTCGACCGGCGTCACCGGTGGCGGGCTGCGCGACGAGGACGACTGGCGGCGGCACATCGGGCCGGTGCTCGAGCGGCGCAACATCGACCTCGTGCTCCAGGGCCACGACCACACCTACGGCCGCGGCCACATGAACCGCAACGAGACGGCGACACCGGGCCTGACCACGGGGCCGGTCTACGTCAACGCCGACGGCGGCTCGAAGATGTACCAGCTGTCACCGGAGGACGACAACGTCTGGACCCGCAACAACGCCGAGGCGGTGCGCCGGGCCCAGGACACCTCCACGTACCAGGCGATCCACGTCGACGGCGACACGTTGCGGTACGAGTCGGTCGTCACCTACGTCCGCCCCGGCGGCGAGGCCTACACCGAGGTCGGTGACGTCCTCGACTCGTTCACGGTCACGAAGTACGACGACGGGGCGAAGTGGGTCGCCGAGGCCGGCGTCGAGGTCCCCGGCGACGAGGTCGCCTCGCAGGTGCGTCCGCAGCCCACCCTGGGGCTGGCCGACACCTTCGACCCCGCGACGTTCGCCCCCGTGGCGCGCGACGACGACTTCTCGGCCGACCCGCTGGGCGGCTACGAGGTCGTCGCCGGCGGCGGGGAGGCCCTGCCCGAGGTCGGGGTGGACACCGGCAAGGGCGTGCTGACGGCCACGGCGTCGACGCGGTCCTGGGCGAACCTCCGCCTGCCCGAGGAGGCCGGGGACCGGTGGGCGCTCGTCGTCGAGCCGACGTCCTTCGCCGGGACCGGTGCGGCCGAGGACAGCCTGTTCCTCGGCTCGGGTCTGGACGGGTCGCACCAGGTGCTGCACTGGTACAACCACACCCGCGGCGAGGCCGGGTTCGACTTCGCGAACGGCTCCGGCAAGACGGTGGGCCGCGGCAACCAGCGGCTCACCTGGCAGGCGGGTGACCGGCTCGCCCTCGTCGCCGAGTACGGCGAGGTCAGCTCGTGGGTCGAGCACGACGGCACGTGGCGCCGGGTGAACCTCGCGCTGCTCGCCTACGGGGTCGACGAGGCGGACCTCGCCTCCTGGCACCCCACCGTCGGGCTGCGGCTCGACCCGGGGTCGATCACCCTCGACCGGGTCACGCTGCTGGCGGGCGAGTAGGACCCGCCCGGCACCCGGCCCGGCCCCGCGACCGCGGGGTCGGGCCGGTCCGCGTGTGGGCGGTCGGGGACGGCCCCGTGCGAGGGGGTCGGCCGCGCGCGCCGGCCACGGGCTCACGCGGCGGACGGGACCCCGCGGCGGGTGTCGAGCCAGCGCATCGCCGGCGTCGCGAGCACGCCGTGCACGAGCACCGAGAGCGCGATCGTGAAGCCGACCGTGGACCACATCCACCGCTCCTCGGTGAACGACGCCGTGCCGGCGGCGAACGCGAGGTAGTAGATGGAACCGATCCCCCGGACCCCGAAGAACCCCACGACGAGGCGCTCCCGGTGGTCGAGCCCGGCCGTGCCCCGCCGGGTGCGGTGGCCGAGGTAGGCGACGTAGCCCGCGACCGGGCGGATGACCGCGACGAGCGCGACCCCGACGACGACCCCGCGCCAGTCGAGGTTCGCGAACAGGCCGTTGGTGAACGCGAAGCCGAGCCCGAGCAGCAGGATGAGGGTGAGCAGGACCTCGAGCCGCTCGACGACCTCGTGCATGTGTCGGTGGTACTCGTGGTGCCGCTCGACGGACCGCAGCGTCACGGCGCAGGTGAAGACGGCGAGGAACCCGTAGCCGTGCACCGCCTCGGCCAGCCCGTAGGCGAGCAGGAGGGCCGCGAGCGAGAGCAGCGGCTGCCCGGTCTCGGCGAGCCGCAGGCGGCGCGCCGGGGCCCGGAACGCCAGCCGGGCCAGCAGCCAGCCGAGCGCGGCGCCGACCACCACCCCGAGGACGACCTTCCCGACGAGCTCCCAGCCGAGCCAGCGCCACACCCCGCCGATCGGGGCCCCGGCCGCGAGGAAGACCGCCGCCCAGACGAAGGGGAACGCGAGACCGTCGTTGAGCCCGGCCTCGCTCGTCAGCGCGAAGCGCACCTCGTCGTCCTCGTCGATGTCGTCCCCGCCGGTGGCGTCCTCGAGGGTCGGGCCCTGGACCTGGACGTCGGAGGCGAGCACCGGGTCGGTCGGGGCGAGCACGGCCCCGAGCAGCACCGCGGCCGGCAGCGCCACGCCGAGCGGTCCCCACGCGAGCAGGGCCACCCCGGCGATGGTGAGCGGCATCGTCACCCCGAGCAGCCGCCAGGTCGGCGACCACGACCCCCACGAGGCACGCAGCCGGGGCCGCAGCGGCCGGTCCAGCGCGAGGCCGACCCCCATGAGCGCGACGAGGACGGCGACCTCGGCCAGGTGCTCGATCCACGGCCGCAGCGCGACCGGGTCGATCGTCACGTTCTCCGTCGCCGGAAGCAGCCCGACGAGCATCCCCCCGACGACGAGCACGATCGGCGCCGACAGCGCCCAGCGGTGGAGCACCTGGGGCAGGGCGGCGGCGAGCAGCAGGGCCGCCCCGAGAAGGACGTAGACGAGCGTCGGGCTCACTGCCGGGCGACTCCGACGTCCCAGAGGTGGTGGGCGAGGTCGTGCATCCCGTACTGGCCCAACGTGCGCACGGTGAACCGCGAGCCGTCGGACCGCCGGCCGGTGCGCTCCCACTGGTCGCCGACCACCCCGACGAGCACCTGGGCCCAGCGGGCCGCGGCGTCGGCGAGCTCGCTGCCCACCACGGCCGGGTCCTGCTCGCCGTAGCGAGCCTCGACGGCGGTCCGGTCCTGGTCCCAGTTGTCGAAGGCGGGGTCGTCCTCGGCCAGCATGAGCCGGAGCCGCTGCTCGAACAGCCGGCACACGTCCCGGACGTGGCAGGCGTACTCGAGCGGCGACCACGTCGCGGGCTCGGGCCGGACGCCTGCGTCCGGACGCTCCAGCACCTCCGGCCACGCGTCGGTGAGCGACAGCACCTCGCCGGCCAGTGCCTCGGCCCGGATCACGGCGCACGCGAAGCCGCACTCGGGACACGGACGCTCCAGCGTCCACGTCCAGTCCTTCGTGTCCGGGACGACGGGGTCGGGCGCGGCGTCGGTCATGGTCCGAGCCTACGGCGGACGAACGGCCTTCACCTGGCCTCCTGTACCTTCTCGACTGTGTCAGGCGAGACGTGGACGTGGATCGGGGTCGGCATCGCCGTCGCGCTCGGGGCCCTCGGGCTGTTCCTGCTGGCCTCCTCCCAGGAGGAGGGACGGCACGCCCGGCCCGGCCGGCCACGCCGTGACGTGTTCCGCCGACACGGTGAGGAGGCGCCGGCCCGCAAGCGTGTGGCGGTCGTCGTCAACCCCGTGAAGTTCGAGGACCTCGACGCCGTCCGCGAGACCCTCGCGAAGGTCTGCGACGAGCACGGCTGGGACGAGCCCCTCGTCCTCGAGACGACCGAGCACGACGTCGGCTTCGGCCAGACGCGCGAGGCCCTCGAGCAGGGGGTCGACCTCGTCTGCGCGCTCGGCGGTGACGGCACGGTCCGGGCGGTGGGTGAGGAGCTCGTGGGCTCCGGCACCCCCTTCGGCCTCCTGCCCGGCGGCACCGGCAACCTCCTCGCCCGCAACCTCGAGCTGCCCGTCGACGACATCGGCAAGGCCCTCGCCGTGGCCCTCACCGGGCGCAACCGGCACATGGACGCCGCGTGGATGACCCTCGACCCCGAGGACCTCGACCTCGAGGACGGCGCCGGCGAGAACTCGACGTCCGGGGAGCGGCGGCACGCGTTCTTCGTCATGGCCGGGGTGGGTCTCGACGCCGCGATCATGGACAGCACGAGCGAGCAGCTGAAGAAGCGCATCGGCTGGACCGCCTACGTCCCGGCCGGGCTGAAGAACATGTTCGCCGACCGGTTCACCGCGACCCTGACCGTCGACGACGGCACCCCCGAGAAGAAGCGCTCGCGGATGGTCGTCATCGGCAACTGCGGGCGGATCACCGGAGGCATCGACCTCATGCCGGAGGCCGAGCCGGACGACGGCACGCTCGACGTCATCGTCCTCGGGCCGCGCGGGCCCGGGGCCTGGGCGTCCGTCGTGGCGCGGGTCGTGACGAAGCACAACGGCACCGACAAGGCCCTGGAGCGATACCGCTGCCAGTCGGTCGGCGTCGAGGTCGACGAGCGTCAGCGCGTGCAGGTCGACGGCGACATCATCGGCGAGGCGAGCCGGCTGCGGGTCGAGATCGAGCCGCGCTCGCTCATCGTCCGCACCGCGAGCGGCCGCGCGGCGGGCTGAGGCGGGGCGGGAGCGCACCGCGCCCGACCGTCCCGGAGCCGGCGGTGGCCGGCGTCGGTCAGGGCTTCTTCTCGCGCCACTTCCGCTCGAACGGCAGGCGCCAGGTGAACGGCGCGATGAGCTGGTGGATCTGGTTCGGCCCGTACGTGCCCTGCGCGTACGGATGCACCGGCGGCGGGTTGTCGATGAACGGCTGGCTGATCTCCCACAGCCGCTCGATGCCGGTGGCGGACGTGAAGAGCGTGCGGTCGCCGCGGGCGGCGTCGTAGATGAGCCGCTCGTAGGCCTCGAGGACCGAGCCGGCCCAGTCGGTCTCGTGCATCGCGAACTGCATCGAGAGCTTGTCGAGCCGGAAGCCGGGCCCGGGCCGCTTGCCGTAGAACGACAGCGACATCCGGGACTTGTCGGCGAGGTCGAAGGTCAGGTGGTCCGGACCCTGGTCGCCGACGCCGGACCCCTTGGGGAACATCGACTGCGGCGGCTCCTTGAAGGCGATCGAGATGATCCGGGCACCCTCGGCCATCCGCTTGCCGGTCCGCAGGTAGAAGGGCACGCCGGCCCAGCGCCAGTTGTCGACGAAGCACTTGAGGGCGACGAACGTCTCGGTCTCGGAGTCCTCCGCGACGCCCGGCTCGTCGTGGTAGCCGGTGTACTGCCCGCGCACGACGTCCGGGGGCTGGATCGGCTGCATCGAGCGGAACACCTTGTTCTTCTCACGGCTGATCGCGTACGGCTCGAGCGCGGTGGGGGGCTCCATCGCCGTGAAGGCGAGGATCTGGAACAGGTGCGTCACGACCATGTCGCGGTACGCGCCGGTCGTCTCGTAGAAGTCGGCCCGCTGGGCGAGGCCGAGCGTCTCGGGGACGTCGATCTGGACGTGCGAGATGTTGTTCCGGTGCCAGATCGGCTCGAAGAGCCCGTTGGCGAACCGGAAGGCGAGGATGTTCTGGGCCGGCTCCTTGCCGAGGAAGTGGTCGATCCGGAAGATCTGCTCCTCGTCGAAGACCTCGTGCAGCTCGGCGTTCAGCGCCACCGCGGAGGCGTGGTCGTGGCCGAAGGGCTTCTCCATGACGACCCGGGAACGTTCTGCGAGCCCGGCGTCCCCGATGGTGCGGACGGCCGCGAGCGCCGCCTTGGGCGGCACCGCGAGGTAGTGCAGCCGCAGCTCGACGTCCCCCGGCAGCTGCTCCTCGGCACGCTGCACGGCCTCGCCGAGCTTCTCGGGTCCGGCGGACAGGGGGACGTAGTCGAGCCGCTGGGCGAACTCGCGCCAGTCGGTGTCGCCGATGTCACGGGTGCTGAACTCGCGCACGGCACTCATCGCGAGGTCGCGGAAGTCGTCCGCCGACATGTCGTCGAGCGAGGTGCCGACGACCCGGAGGTCGTCGAGGAGCCGGGACTGGAAGAGGTGCAGCAGCCCGGGGATCAGCTTGCGCTTCGCGAGGTCGCCGGTGGCGCCGAACAGGGTCACGGTCGTGGGCGCGGTCATGGGACCACCCTGGCGCGCCCGGACCGGATCCCGCTACCCCCTGCCCGGCCGAGGCCGCCGGCCGCGGCTCAGGCGCCGAAGAGCTGGGTGCCCCAGTCCTCCACGTCGCCGAGGCCGGGCGGGCAGGCGAACACCGCCGAGCCGGTGTGCTCGACGTACTCGTTCATCAGGTCGGAGCGGGCCAGCGCCTGCTGCATCGGGACGAACTGGGTGTGGGCGTCCCGCATGAACGCGATGAAGAACAGCCCGGCGTCCAGGTGTCCCTGGCCGTCCGTGCCGTCCGTGAAGTTGTAGCCCCGGCGCAGGATGCGTACTCCGCCGAGCGTCGACTCGTGGGCGAGCCGGACGTGCGACTGCACCGGGATGAGCGGTTCGCCGTCGGCGCCGGTGTCGTCGAGGGGCAGGTCGGCGAACTCGTCGGTCCGGCCGATGGGCGCCCCGATCTTCTTGTCCCGCCCGAAGATCTGCTCCTGCTCCTGCAGCGGCGTGCGATCCCAGATCTCGATGTGCATCCGGATCCGGCGCGCCACGAGGTAGGAGCCGCCGGCCATCCAGCCCGCCTCCCCGGGGACGTCGTCGGGGGCGACCCAGACGTGGTCGTCGAGAGCCGCGGTGTCCTCGGCCTTGATGTTGGCCGTGCCGTCCTTGAACCCGAAGAGGTTGCGCGGGGTCTGCTGGGCCGTGGACGTCGAGGACGTCCGGCCGAAGCCGAGCTGGCTCCACCGGACGGCGACGACGCCGAAGCCCATCCGGACGAGGTTGCGCACGGCGTGCACCGCGACCTGTGGGTCGTCCGAGCAGGCCTGGATGCACAGGTCGCCGCCGGAGCGCGCGGGGTCGAGGTCGTCACCGGGGAAGGCGGGGAGGTCGTGCAGGGCCTCCGGCCTGCGGCCCGCCAGCCCGAACCGGCCGTCGAAGAGGGACGGGCCGTAGCCGACGGTGACGGTGAGGTGTCCCGCGGGCAGGTCGAGCGCCTCACCGGTGTCCTCGGGGGCGCGGTACGGCCCGCCGCCTACCGTTCCGCCCGGCGCGGCCTCGGCGCCGAAGCTCATCCGCTCGGCCGCGCGGGTCCACGCGGTGAGGAGCTCGCGCAGCTCGTCGGCGTCGTCGGTGACGACGTCGAGGGCGACGAAGTGCAGCCGGTCCTGGGCCGGCGTGACGATGCCCGCCTGGTGCGCGCCGCGGAACGGCACGGTCATCGCGTCGGCGGCCGGCGCGGACGCCGCCGCGGCGGACCCCGGGCGGGACGCCCAGGACAGGCCCGCCGCGGCACCGGCGACGGCCGTCCCCGCGCCCACCGCGAGCACGGTGCGGCGGGTCGAGCCGGGCGGCGGGTCGGTCATCCGGCGACCACGCCCGCGACGGTGGAGACGGGCTCGGCGAAGGCGTCGAGGGCCTCGCTCAGCTTCTTGACCTCGGCGTCCGTGAGCGCGGTGTAGAGGACGAAACCGTCACCCTCCCGGTGCGTCTCGAGGAGCGAGCCGAGCGCCTCACCGCGCTCGTCGATCGTCGCGACGAGCTCGGGGTCCTGCTCCTGGAGGTAGGGCCGCAGCGCCTGGATCGCGGCCTTGGAGCCCTCGAAGTTGGCCTCGAAGTCCCAGAGGTCGGTGTGGCTGTAACGCTCCTCCTCACCGGTGATCTTGCCCGTGGCGATCTCGTCGAGGAGCGCCTTGGAGCCGTTGGCCAGCTGGAGCGGGTTGAGCTCGACGCTCTTGGCCTTGCCGACGAGCTCGGTGACATCGGTGAGCAGCTGGTCGGCGACCGCGGACGAGTCGTCCTGCAGGCCGTCCTCCCAGAGGTCCTTCTCGAGGCGGTGGTATCCGGTGAACTCCATCCCCTCGTCGATGACGTCCTCGCGGCCGTCGATCTTCGGGTCGAGGTCGCCGAAGGACTCGGCGACGGGCTCGATGCGCTCCCAGTACGAGCGGGCGACGGGGTAGAGCGCCTTGGCCTCCTCGACCTTGCCGTCCTTGACGAGCCCGACGAACTCGGTGGTGCGGTCGAGGAACGCGTCGGACTGGCTGGCGACGTAGCGCTGGTACTCGGTGACCGCGTTCTGCAGGTTCTCGTCGTCGGTCTTCGGCGCGGCGGACTCGCCGGTCACGGTGAAGGTGGATCGGATGCCGTCCCCGACCATCCCCGGCTTGCAGGCGGTCTCGTACTCACCCGGCTCGGCGAGCTCGACGAGGAAGCTGCGGGTGAGACCCGGGCCGATGTTCTCGACCTCGCCCATGATCCGGTCGCCCTCGGCGTAGACGTAGAACTCGTTGACCTTCGAGCCCTGGTTCGTCACGGAGAACTCGACGGTGCCCGCCGGGGCCTCGCTGCGCTCGACGTCGCAGGCGGAGTCGGACGCGGCGACCGTGATGGGTCCCTCCCCGGAGGCCGACCCGTCGTCGGCCGGCTGCGAGCACGCCGTGAGGGCGAGCGCGAGCGGGAGGGCGGCGAGAGCGGTGCCGGCGCGCGGCGGTCGGGGCATGACGGAACTCCTGGGGTCGTGCGGTGGTGGTGGTCGGGTGTGGTGCGACGGTCAGGCCGCGGCGGTCTCCCGCGACGGTGCGGGCCGCTCCGGCGCGGCGGCGGTGGTGCCGCGCGTGGGGCGGAGGAAGAGGAAGAGGACGGTGCCGACGTACGCCACCCAGGCGATGGCCTGGAGGACGGTGGTCTGCGGGGTGAAGTTGAAGATGCCCTTGAGCAGGGCGCCGTACCAGGAGCCGGCGTCGACGGTGCCCGAGACGTCGAACGCCAGGGTGTTCAGACCGGGGAGGACGGCCGCCTCCTGGAGGTCGTGGATGCCGTAGGCGAGGATGCCACCCGCGACGACGACGAGCGGGATGCCGGTGTACCGGAAGAACTTCGTGAGGTTGATCCTCAGCGCGCCCCGGTACATGAGCCAGCCGAGGAGGACGGCCCCGCCGAGGCCGAGGGCCCAGCCGAGCAGCGGCACGTTGTTGCCCGCTCCGGCGGCCTGTGCGGTGGCGTAGAAGAAGATCGCGGTCTCGAGGCCCTCACGACCGACGCCGAGGAAGCCGACGAGGGCGACCGCGAGGGGGCCGAGGTCGAGGGCGCGGTCGAGGCGGCCCTTGAGCTCGCCGCTGATCGTGCGCGCGGCGGACTTCATCCAGAAGACCATCGCGGTGACGAACCCGACGGCGACGATGCTCGCCGTGCCACCCACGGTCTCCTGTGCCTCGAACGACAGGCTGCGGGTGCCGAACGTGAGCACGGCGCCGAGCACGACGGAGAGCGCGACCGCCGTGGCGACACCGGCCCAGACGTACCGCACGCCCCACGTGCGCTGCGTCTTGACGAGGAAGGCCAGGAGGATGACGACGACGAGCGCCGCCTCGAGACCTTCGCGCAGCCCGATGAGGGCGTTGCTCACGAACATCCGGGGCTCCTGGAATTAGGCAGACCTTACCCAACTGAGGTAACCCTAAACTCGTCCCGCGAGTCAAGTCGGTGTCACGGGTGGCGACGCCGCCGGGACCGGGGCGTCGCGAGCGCGATCTCGGCCTCCGTCGGGACGCGTTCCACGCGCGCCTCCGGCGGCAGGAGCCCGACGATCGCCGCCATGATCCGCTGGGTGTCGGCCACCGGCGAGGCGCCGTCGAGCCGGAGCGGCGGGCCGACCCGCACCCGGACGGTGGGCGGACGGGACAGCCGGTGCATCCGGGGCAGCCGGCTGCTGCGCGGCCAGACCTGCTCGCTGCCCCAGATGCCGAAGGGGACGACGGGTGCGCCCGTGGCGGCGGCCAGGCGGGCGGCGCCGGTCCGTCCCTTGAGGAGGGGGTCGAAGAACCGCTCGCCGCGCGGGATCGTTCCCTGCGGCAGCAGGCAGACGATCTCGCCGCGCTCGAGCGCACGGGTCGCGGCGTCGAGGGACTCGACACTGCCGGAGGCACGGTCGACGGGGATGCCGCCGAGGGCGTGCGCGGCCCGGCCGATGACGGGGAGGTCGAAGAGCTCTCGCTTCGCGAGGATGCGGCCGGTGCGCGAGGTGTGCCGCATCATCTGGATCATCGTGGGGATGTCGAAGTAGCTGCGGTGGTTGCCGGCGAGGACGGCCGGGCCGGTCGCGGGGATGTGCTCGGCACCGGTGACCTCGAAGCGGGCGTAGGGCCACACGGCCGGCGGGCAGAGGGCGAAGAGGGCCCGTTGCGGGCGCAGGACCACCGGCCGCCCCGAGGCGGGGTGGGGGTCTGCGGCGGTCACAGCACGACTCCGTGCATGAGCGCAGGGTAGCGGGCGGCATCATGGGGGCATGGCCGACGCGAGCGGGAGGACGGCGTTCGTCCTCGGCGGTGGCGGGGTGCTCGGCGCCACCCAGGTGGGGATGGCGCGGGCGCTCGCCGAGGCGGGCATCCGTCCGGACCTCGTCGTGGGGACGAGCATCGGGGCGCTCAACGGGGCGTTCGTGGCGGCCGACCCCGGCGTCGGCGGGGCGGCCCGGCTGGCGAAGGTGTGGGATGCGGTGGTGCGGGACCGGGTGTTCGTCGAGAACCCGGTGCGGCAGGTGGCGCGGGCGGCGCGGTCCCGCACCCACCTGCTGGGGAACGGACCGCTGCGGCACGTGCTCGAGGAGTACCTGCCCGTCGACCGGTTCGAGGACCTGGCGGTGCCGTTCCAGTGCGTCGCGGCGCGGATCGAGGACTCGGGGGCGTGCTGGTTCGACTCCGGGGGTCTCGTCGCACCGGTCGTGGCGTCCTGCTCGGTGCCGGGGCTGTTCCCTCCCGTGGAGATCGGGGGCGCGCACTTCCTCGACGGCGGGCTCGTCCATTCGATCCCGGTTGGGCGGGCGGTCGAGCTCGGGGCGACCCGGGTGTTCGTCCTCCAGGTGGGTCGGGTGGAGCAGCCGCTCCGGCCGCCGCGTCTGCCGTGGGAGGTGGGGATGGTGGCCTTCGAGATCGCCCGGCGGCACCGTTTCGTCCACGAGATGGCGGCGATGCCGGCGGAGGTGGAGACCCACGTGCTGCCGAGCGGGTCGTCGTCGAGCCCCAACGTCCCCGTGCGGCAGATGACCCGCGCCCGCCTGCGTCGCCGCGCCGAGCAGGCCCACGAAGCGAGCACGGAGTACCTCGCCGGCCTCTGAGCGGCAGCGGGTGGGGTGTGCGCGGACGGCGCGGACCGCCACCGGCCGGACCCGGGCGGAGACACCCTCGGTCCACGGACGTCCACGTGCTCCCGTATCCGAACCACCCCCCGACTCGACTCCAACCGTCCTGACACCCCGAGCTCTCCCGACCCTCCCCGTTTCCCGACGTCCACGTGCTCCCGCACCCGAACCACCCCCCGACTGCCTCACCTCCCGGAGCACATGTACGTCTGCTCCGGAAGGCCGACGATGCACACGCCACACGCCACCGGGACCAGGACGGAACCGGCCCTCGTCTCGGAGCACATGTACGTCTGCTCCGGATGGTGGGTGGTCGGGGGGGTTACAGGGTTCTTCGCGCGGCCGGGTGCGCCCGGGTCGGGCGACCGGACGTGGCCCGAATACGGGAGCATCTGGACGTCACCCCACCGACCCCATCTCGGGACAGCCCGGGGTCCGTGAACGCCTGGTCAGCCCTTGCACCCGGCACCCGGCACCCGGCCACGGCCCACAGACCTCGGCACCCGGACCCCGGACCCCGGACCCCGGACCCCGGACCCCGAGGCCGTGCCGAGAGCGCAGACCCACCCCGGCAGCCACACCCCGAGGCGCTCACCATGACACGCTCACCACGACACGCCCACCGCGCGAAGCTCGGCGACCACCACCCTCCGCCACCACACCGTCCCTAGGCTTCCCGCATGGGCGCGACGAGCATCCCCCCGCCACCACCGGCGGTGCGCCGGGTGTTGCACCTCGCCTGGCCACTCGTCGGCGTGGCCGTCACCGGCCTGCTCGTCCCGGTCGTCGTCGCCGGCGCGTTCCACGCGCTCGTCGACCGCCGCGCCCGGGTCTTCCGGGTCGCCTGCCTCGCCGTCATCCTCGTGTGGCTCGACATCCGCATCCTCGTCCAGTGCTGGGTCATCTCCGCCGGCCACCCGGACGAACGGTCCGAGGAGTGGCGCGCCGCCCACGAGGACCTCCTCGAGGCTGCCTTCGACTCCCTCATGTACTACGCCCGCCGCTGGCTCGGCCTCGAGATCCGCCTCACCGACCGGATGCACTTCGGCAGCCGGGACGAGCCGCTCCTCGCCCTCGCCCGGCACGCCGGCCCGTTCGACTCGCTCGCCGTCGCCTGGCTCATGGCCCGAACCGCGGACCGCGTGCCCCGCATCGTGCTCGCCGAGGCGCTGCGCTGGGACCCCGCGCTCGACACCATCCTCACCCGGCTCGACTCCTACTTCGTCCCGGCCCGTGGCGGCAGCGACCGGCTCGAAGGCGTCCGCGCGATGGCGGCGACGATGGACCGCGACGACGTCCTCGTCCTCTTCCCCGAGGGAGAGAACTGGACGCCCTCGCGACGCACCCGGCTCATCGACCGCCTCCGGGCCAGTGGCGACGTCCGGCGCGCCGACCGGGCCGAACGCCTCCTCCACGTCCTGCCCCCCAAGACCCGCGGCGCGTGGGCGGCCCGCAGCGCGAGCCCCCGCGCGGACGTCATGGTGGTCGCCCACGTCGGCTTCGGCGAGCTCTCCTCGGCCCGGATGGTCTGGGACGCGATGCCGTTCTTCGACCGGCCGATGCTCGTCCGCACCTGGACCTACCGCGCCGCGGACGTGCCCGACGAGCCCGTCGCGTTCGCCGCGTGGCTCGACGAGCGGTGGAGCGAGGTGGACTCCTGGGTCACCGCCCGGCTCGAGTCCGGAGCGGAGCGTCCGGACGAGGCCTAGCCCGACCCGTCGCGGATGGACCCGAGCCAGTCCCGCGCCGCCGCGAAGTCGGCGTCGGCCGCCCGGGGGGCGATCGTCGCGGCCCGACCGTCCGCGCGTGGGTAGGAGCCCAGGAAGCGCACCTCGGCGCAGATCCGCTTGAGCCCCATGAGCGCCTCGCCGAGCCGCTCGTCCCGCACGTGACCCTCGACGTCGACGGAGAAGCAGTACGAGCCCATCGACGCCTTCGTGGGCCGCGACTCCAACCGGGTCATGTTGATGCCCCGCGCCGCGAACTGCTCGAGCAGCGCGAGGAGACCACCAGCGTGGTCCTCACGCTGGAAGAGGACGACGGTCGTCTTGTCCGCGCCGGTCGGCACGGGCATCCACCCCGGACGGGACACGAGGACGAACCGCGTGACCGCCGCCTGCATGTCGCCGATGCCCTCGGCGAGCACCTCGAGCCCGTGCAGACGCGCGGCCGCCGGGGCGCACACGGCGGCGTCGAAGGGCTGGTCACCGTCCGCGAGGTCGGACGCGGCGGCCGCGGTGGACAGCGTGGGCACGTACGCCGCGTCCGGGAGCCGCCGCCCCATCCACCCGCGGACCTGGGCCCACGCGTGCGAGTGCGTCCCCACGGCCCGGACGTCCTCCAGCGCGGTGCCCGGAGGGGCGGCGAGGACGAAGGTGATGGGGACGATGACCTCACCGGTGACGAGGAGCGGGTCACCGCTGGCCAGGGCGTCGAGCGTGGCCGACACCCCGCCCTCGACGGAGTTCTCGATGGGCACCATCGCGCCGTCGACGTCACCGCAGCGCACCGCCGCGAGCGCGGCGTCGACCGAGCCGAACGCCACCCGCCGGGCCCGCTCGGCCGGACGCCACTGGTCGAGGGCCATCGACGTGAAGGTGCCGTCGGGGCCCAGATAGCCGATCCGGGTGCTCATCGGGAGTCCTGTCCGGTGCGGTCCGCCGCGAGGTCCATGCGGTTCAGGCTAGGCGGGCGGGCTCGGCGGCGGAGGTGTGTCCCATCTCCGGCGCGGCGGCCTCCGGCTCGGCCCGGACGACCCACCAGAGCAGCCACAGCGCGGCCAGCCCGCCGAACACGTCGGCGTTCTGCAGGACCCGCCCCGGCCACTCCGGCCAGTCGGTGGCGAGCCAGTCGATGCCCCACCACGGCAGCCGCATGAGGAAGAACGCCGTCACGCCGAGCCCGGCCCACAGGCGGCGCCGGTCCCGCCAGGGCTCGGCACCGAGCAGCGCGAGTGCGACGACGACCACCCAGTGGAAGTGGTGCACCCAGGCCACCGGGGACAGCAGGCAGGCCAGCAGCCCCACGACGGCGACCTCGCCCATCGGGTCGGCGCGCCGGTACATCCGCCGCGCGAGGCCGAACCCTGCGACGGCGACGACCGCGACGAGAACGAGCCAGAGCACGGTGCCACCGAGGCCGTCGAGGCCCATCCGCAGAAGGAAGCCGCGCATCGACTGGTTCGCCGTCCCCGCGTTCGGGCCGAGCCGGTCGCTGTCCTGCAAGGCGCCGAGCCAGAACGCCCACGAGGCCGACGGCAGCGCCACCGCCGCCAGAACGGTGACAGCCGCGGCCGTGCCGACCGCCGTCGCGGCCTCGCGCCAGCAACGGGTGACGAGGAAGTGCACGACGAAGACACCGGGCGTGAGCTTGACGGCCATCGCCAGGCCGATGAGCACGCCCTGCGGGACCCGGCGCAGCAACCGCGGCCGCGGCCGGACGAGGTCGAGGACGACAGCGAGCACGAGGAAGGCGTTGACCTGGCCGAAGCGGATGCCGTCGCTGACCGGGTGCAGCCAGATCATCGGCGCGGCCACCGTCGCGAGCGCCACCGGTGTCCAGGTCCCGGCCCGTTGCAGCATCGGCCGCGCGGCCAGCCACACGACGAGGGTCGTCGCGGCCACCTGGCCGGCCGTCCACAGCCATCCGACGACCCCGAAGGGCAGCAGCGCGAGCGGCACGGCGAGGAACGCCGCGAAGGGCGGGTAGGTGAACGGCAGCAGCTGCGGCGGCTCGGTGAGCGTGCCGTACACCGGCCGCCCGGTGAGCAGCGAGACCCCGGCCGACCGGTAGACGTCGACGTCGACCTGCCACTGGTCGAGCGGCCAGAAGACGAGGTAGCGCAGCGCGGCCGGCGTCGCCGCCAGGGCGACGAGCACGACGAGCAGCCCCCAGCGCCAGCGCGGCACCGGTGGGGCGTCGGTCACGCTCCGGGGATCCACCCATCCATTGTGACGTCGTTGCGTACCCTGTCCGGCGTGACCCGCAGAGCCCTCGCCCTGGCGCTGGCCCTCGTGGCAGTGCTCGCCGGTCTCGGGGTCACCGCCGCCTCCTCGGGCGCCACCCCCCGGGCCGCGGCGGAACCGGCCGGAGCGGTCGTCCTCATCGGCACCGGTGGCATCAGCTGGTCCGACATCGACGAGGAGAGCACGCCCAACCTCTGGCTCCTCCTGCGGGACGGCTCGTCCGCCGCGCTGGCCGCCCGGTCCGTCTACTCCAACACCTGCCCCGTCGACGGCTGGCTCGGGCTGTCCGCAGGCACTCGCGCGGCCGCCCCGCGCGAGGGCGACACCGACGACGCGGCCGACCGCGCGTGCACCGGCCCGCCGAGCGTCGTCTCCGGCCAAGTCGCCGAGTGGGGCGAGTACGAGCGGGCCGCCCGCGCCACGAGCTTCGACGCCCCCCTCGGGCTGCTCGCCGAGCAGGCCGAGGACGCCGGGGTGTGCGTCCGGTCCGTGGGGCGGTACGCCGCGGCCGGTGGTGCACTGCCGGACGGCTCGATCGCGCGCTGGAGCGACTTCGACCCCGACTCGCTCCTCGTCGACCTCAACGCCTGCCCCGTGACACTCGTCGACGTCGGCGTCGTCCGCGACTCGGAGGACCTGCCCGAGGGCGAGTTCGCCGAGCAGACACGCGCCGAGCAGGTGCGCACCATCGACAGCCGGATCGGTGCGGTGGTCGAGGCGGGCCCGAACGGAGCCGACTTCGTCGTCGCGAGCCTGGCCGACGCCGGCCGCTCCGAGCGGCTGCGGCTCGTCGTCGCCCGCGGTCCGCACTTCGGCCCCGGCACGCTCGTGTCGCGGTCGACGCGTCAGGTCGGGCTCGCCCAGTCGCCCGACCTCACGGCGACCGTGCTGCAGGGGGTCGGTCTGGACGTCCCCGACTCGGTCGCGGGCGCCGCCCTCACGAGCAACCCCGCCCCGGACAACTCGGAGCGGCGCGCGGCCTCGCGCCTGCAGACGCTGCGCGACTTCGACGAGTCGAGCCACGACGTCCACGACCTCGTCGAGCCGTTCTTCCAGGTCTTCGCGTACGGCCAGCTCGTCGTCTACCTCCTCGTGCTCCTCGTGTGGAAGGGTCGGATCGGCTCGGAACGGACCCGCACCGCCGTGCTGTCCCGGGTACGCACGCTCTCGGTCGCGGCGGCCGCCGTCCCCGTGTCGACCTTCCTCGCCAACCTCGCGCCCTGGTGGCGTTTCCCCGTCGAGATGGTCGCCCTCGTCGCCGTCGTGGGGGCGTTCGTCGCCGTCATCGCGACCGCGGCGCTCAAGGGGCCGTGGCGGTACTGGGCGCTCGGCCCGATGGCGTTCGTCGCGGCTGTCACGATGGCGGTCCTCGTCGTCGACATCGTCACCGGCTCACGGCTCCAGCTGTCCTCGCTCATGGGCCTGCAGCCCGTCGTCGCCGGCCGCTTCTACGGGATCGGCAACCCCACGTTCGCGCTCTTCGCCACGGCCTCGATCCTCCTCGCGACCGCGGTGTCGTCGGCGCTGGTCCTCGGCGGCCGGCGGAAGGCGGCGGCGATCGCGGTCACCGTCATCGGGCTCGTCGCGCTCGCCATCGACGCCGCCCCCGTCTGGGGCGCCGACGGAGGAGGCCCGCCGGCGCTCGTCCCGGGGATCGTCTCGCTGCTCCTCGCCGTCCTCGGGATGCAGATGACCTTCCGCCGCGCCCTGGCCGTGGCCCTCGGCGTCGTCCTGCTGTTCTTCGCGGTCGCGGGTCTGGACTGGCTGCGCGACCCGGCCGACCGCACGCACCTCGGACGGTTCATCCAGGCGATGATCGACGGCACGGCCACGGACATCGTCCTGCGCAAGGGCGAGCAGAACCTCGAGCTCATCCGGGAGACGGCCCCGCTCAGCTACCTCGTGCCGGTCGCCATCCTCGTCCTCGCGGTCGTCCTCGCGCGGCCGACCTCCTGGGGGTCGCGCGCGCTGCGACGCTCGGCCGAGCAGGGGCCGACGCTGCGAGCGGGTCTCGTGGCGCTGCTCCTCACGCTGACGATCGGGTTCGCGGTCAACGACTCGGGCATCGCCATCCCCGCGGTGGGCGCGGCCCTGGCCGTCCCGCTCATCGTGTCGGTGACGGCGGCGACCCTGCTCGACGAGGCACGAGAGGTCTCCCCGACCCGCGCCGGGCGACGCCGGCGCTGAGCACCAGGGCCAGCACCCACACCGCGAGGACGAGCCACGGCGCCGCCGAGCGACGGAACCCGAGGGTCAGCTCCTCGACGGCGGGTGTCATCCCGAGCACCCGGCCCGGGACGTAGGCGAGGGCTGCGACGGTGGTCCGTGCCAGGGCGACGAGGTCGGCCCCGCCCGCGAGCGCCGCGGGGAGCGCCGCCCACACGAGGATGTCGTACCAGGGCAGCGAGTAGGAGGCGGCGAGCACGTAGGCGAGCTCCAGCGCGGCGAGGGCCGGGAGGGTGACGAGGGCGAGGGAGGCCTCGGCCGTCGTGTCGGTCGGGTCCGACGGGGCAGCAGCGTCCGACGGGGCGGAGGGGTGCAGCAGCCGCCACAGGGCCACGAGGAGGACGACGGCGAGCAGCGCCGCACCGGCCGAGATGAGCGTGCGGGTCGAGAAGGGGCCGACCGTCCCGCCGAGTCCTTCGAGCAGTGGCCTCCACGGCGTCGCGAGCGACACCGCCTGGCGCGACCGGCCGAGCTGGTCGTAGACGTGCGTCCCGGCCCACAGATGGAGCGGGACCGCCGCCAGAGCCATCCCGACGACGACCGTGAGGAGGCGGTGGGCGGCCGTCCGCGGCCCGGCAAGCAGCCACCAGGCCGCGGCGAGAGCGAGCGCCGCGACCGCGTACGTCGCCTTCGCCGAGCCGGCGAGCCCGACGAGCGCCCCGGCCCCGAGCGCACCCGAGGCCTCGGGCAGGCGGACCGCCACGACGACCGCCGCGAGGACGAGTGCTGCGGCGACGACGTCCACGTGCGCCCCGAGGACGCCGACGCCGAGCACGAGCGGGTTGAGGGTCCACAGGACGTCGACCCGGGCGTGCCGCTCCACGGGGAGGACGGAGCGCAGTGCGGCGCGCACCGCGAGCCAGGACAGCACGACGAGCACCTGCCACATCCACACGCCCTCGCGGAGCGAGTCCCCGCCCACCCAGGCCGAGAGTGCGTGCAGCAGCGTGGCGAACGGGCCGTAGACGCTCGGCTCCTCCGTCCACGGCGCCTCGACGCGGCTCGTCACGGGGTCGGCACCACCGGCCCAGGCAGCGGGCGCCTCGACCCAGGGGTCCCCGCCCGTGACGAGGATGCGTCCGTAGGCGAGGTAGCTGATGTGGTCGGCGGAGCCGAACGGTGCGGTGAGCAGGGCGAGCACGCCGACGGCGCCGGGGACCCGCCATCCGCGCAACGCGGGGGCCGGCCCGCGCAGGCCGAGGTACACGGCCGCGGCCCCGGCGAGGTAGGCGGCCCACAGGACGGCCGTGACGACGCCGGGGCCGAGGTCGACCGGGACGAGCGGCCCGGGCGCCCAGCCGCGCGGGAGGAGGTCGGGCTGGGCCGCGTTGGGGCGGCTCGCGCCGACGAGGAGCAGCAGCCCCAGCGAGACGACGAGCAGGGCCCGGCGCACGCCGTCGGTGCGCCCGGGCGGACGCGGTGCGCTCAGGCCCGGTGCCACGGGCGCCACCCGCGCCGGACGAGGGCCAGCCACACGTCGCGGTACTGCGCGGCGCGGTGCAGCTGCCCGCGCCAGTCCGCGCCGCTGACCCGGTGCTGCAGCTCGCACGGCACCTCGAGGACGGTCAGCCCGGCCCGCAGGACGTCGACCGTGAGGGCCGTCTCGACCCCCCAGCCGCGGGCGAGCGGCGCCGCGGCGGTGGCGGCCTGCGGGGACAGGCATCGCATGCCCGACAGGGGCTGGACGGGCCGGAAGCCGGTGAGCCGCTCGATGCCGTCGCGGGCCAGCCGGACGACGAGGCCCCGCCCGCCACCGGCCGTGATCTGGGCCGGGAGCGTGGCGATCGTCATCGCGGCCTCTCCGGCCAGGACGGCGTCGGCGAGGACTCCGAGGTTCGCGGCGGTGTCCTGCAGGTCGCCGTCGACGAAGAGCAGCGCCGCGGGCTCCTCGCCGGCGTCCCCCTCGAGTGCGCGCAGGTGGGCGATGCCGGTCTCCAGGGCGGCGGCCTTGCCCCGGTTGCGCTCGTGCCGCACGACGTCCGCCCCGGCTTCCCGCGCGACCCGGGAGGTGTCGTCGGTGCTGCCGTCGTCGACGACCACGACCCGCCCGACACCGGTGAGGGCCGCCACGGCCTGCACGGTCGCGGCGATCCGGTCGGCCTCGTCCTTGCACGGGACGACGGCCGCGACCCGGGCGGGGGCCATCAGCGGAGCGTGACCTGACGGCTGAGGAGACCGGACCGGGCGCGGCGCTCCTCCGGGGTGAGGGCGGAGTCGGTGAGGGCGGCCCGGTAGCGCTCGACCCAGGCGGCGACGGCGTCCTCGTGGTCGGCGGCCTCGAGCGCGGGGTCGAGGTCCCAGACGGGGACGAGCAGCCCGCCGGCACGGAACGCGCCGAGCAGGCGGGTGTCGCCGCCGAGGGTGTCGTCGCCCGCCGCATGGAGCCGGGCGAGGGCGTCGGTGGCGGGGTCCTCGTCGTCGGGCAGCACGAGGCGGATGTGGGTGCGCTCACCGATCCGGACCCAGTACGCCGACGGCGCGGACGTCATCGCGACGGTGGGGACCAGGGTGGCGTTGGCCCGCTCGAGGGAGTCCTTGGCCTCTCCCTCGAGCTCCTGGTCCGCGACCCAGAAGTCGAAGCCCTCGTGGACGGTGACCTCGAAGGCGGAGTCGTCGGTCAGGAGGTCCTGCAGGCGGGGGCTGTCGGCGGTGACCTGCGGCACGGTGGTCACCGGGTGGCCCTCCTCGGCCGCGAGCGCCGCGAGGAGCTGGGCCGCGAGGTCACGGGAGGCGTCCCCGCTGGAGTTGCCGGCCTGGGTGCCGATGAGGACGGTGCCGTCGGCGCGGTGCAGCCCGGGCCAGGCGAGCGGCAGGACCGTGGCGACGGTGACCTCCTGCGGGGCGCCGTCCGGCACGTGCTCCAGCCGGACCGTGACGACGGCGGTCGCCGCGGGGAGGATCTCGCGCATCGCGACCCAGTCGGTCTCGTTCGGCAGGCCCGCGAACGGACGCGGCTCGAACGGCGCCGGCTTCGGACGTGCGGGACGGGAGGCGCGGTCGCTACCGCGCTGACGACGAGATGCCTTGCCCATGCGCGCCACCCTAGTGGGACCGCAGGAGGGCACGAGACCCCGGTTCGTCGACGAAACCCCGCATCGGAACCCGGGTCCGAGGCACATCTCGGGGTGGCCCCGAGGGGTACGCAGGGGTGGGTCAGGTGGCCCGGCGGCGGCTGGGACCGCCGAGCGTGGCCCACACGACGTTGCCCGTGCGGTCCTCGGTGACGCCCCACTCGTGGGCGAGGGAGCGGACGATCCGCAGCCCGCGGCCCGAGGAGAGCCACACGGTGCGCGGTGCCGGCTTCGGGACGGTGGCCCCGCCGCCGTCGGTGACCTCGACCTCGACGACGTCGCCCCGGATCTTCCAGCGCACCCGGACGCTGCCGTCGGAGAGCGGTCTGGCGTGCCGGACGGCGTTGGTCAGGAGCTCTGAGGCGACGATCTCGGCCTCTCCCACGAGGTCCTCGGGCAGGTCCCGGGTCTCGAGGTCGGCCACGATCTCGCGGCGCACCTGGCTCACCGAGGCCGGCGTGTGCCCGACCCGGACGGTGCAGATGATGCTGTCCGCGCCCGGACCCGAGGTCTCGACGACCTCCAGGCCGGGGTCGACGACGCTCGGCGCAGGGGCGGCATCGTGCGTGGTCACGACGTCCAAGTTACCCGCTCGACGCCACGCGTGTGACCACCTCGCGAGGACGGTTGGTGATGATCACGTCGACGTCCAGCTCGACGCACAGGTCGACGTCGTCGAGGTCGTCGACCGTCCACACGTACACCTCGTGCCCGTTGCGGTGGTAGCGCTCGACGATCCCCGGCTTGCGGCGCACGGTCGCGACGGGAAGCCCGACCGCCCGCACCCCCGTCGAGAGCGACCCGTCCAGGGCCGCGGCCGGGATGATCGCCTCGACGAGCTGGACCAGGGCCACCTTCGGCGAGATCCTGTGGACCCGCTGCAGGGCACGGCCCGAGAACGACATGACCCGCACGTGCGGCCGTCCGGGCTCGTCCCCGCCGTCGAGGTCGAAGGCCCGGAGCACCTGGACGAGCGTCTTCTCGACGTCGTCGCCGTGCCGGGTGGGGTGCTTGGTCTCGACGAGGGTCAGGACCTCGTCCCCCTGCTCGACGAGGTCGTCGAGCAGACGCCGCAGGGTGAGCAGGCGGCCGCGTTCCGGGTCGGCGTCCGGCCCCTCCGCCGCGTCCTCGTCGGTGCGCCAGGACGCCCAGTCGAGCTCCTCGAGGCGGGCGAGCTCGAGGGCCGAGACCCGTCCCGAGCCGTCCGAGGTGCGGTCGACCCGGCGGTCGTGGACGCAGACGAGGTGGTGGTCGGCCGTGAGCCGGACGTCGCACTCGACGCCGTCCGCACCGTGCCCGAGCGCGAGCCGGTAGGCGGGGAGGGTGTGCTCCGCCTCCTCGGCGCTCGCGCCCCGGTGCGCGATGACGAGGGGCCGGCGGGCGGACGCGTACTGCTCGTCGGTCACCCGCCCGATCCTCCCCGAGAGGCGTCGCACCGGCGAGACGGACACGCGCCGCAGGGGCCGATCGGACCCGCAGGGGTCGGCGGTCCGGCCACGGGGGAGCAGGACGACCGGTCGACCCGCCCGTGCGGCACCCGAAGCCCCCGACGTCCGGCGGACAACTCACATCCGTGGGGGCCGTAGCGTTCCACCATCGTGAGCCTGCCGCCCTTCCAGCACCTCGTCGACGCGCACTGGCGCGACGTCGCCCGTCTCGCGCACGGCCTCGTCGGACCAGTGCACGCCGACGACGTGGCCCAGCAGGCGTGGACGCAGGCGCTCGCGGCCTACCCGCGGGTGCGCTCGGCGCGCAACCTGCGGTCGTGGCTGCTGACCATCACCCACCGCTGCGCGATGGACCACCACCGGGCGGGCCGCCGGAGCACGGCGCACGACGACCCCGCGTCGCTCGCCGAGGCGCCGGTCGCCGCACCCCCGCCGGAGCCACCGGACGCCGGGCTCTGGGCGCGGGTCGCCTCGCTGCCCGACCGGCAGCGCGACGCCGTCGTCCTGCGCTTCGTCGGCGACCTCGACCACCGGGCGGTCGCGGCGGCGCTCGGGACCACGCCCGGGATGAGCCGTCGCCTCGTGAGCGACGCGCTCGCCACACTCCGCCTCGACCTCACCGACCCGGAGGACCTCCGATGACCGACCCCTTCGCCACCTTCGACCCGCCGCTCGCCGGGCCGCCCGTCCTCGCCCCGACCGACGTCTCCTACGTCCTCGAGGACACCGCCGTCGGCCGGATGCTCGTCGCGGTGCGCGACGGCGGCCGGGTGCTCGCCACCGCTTACGCGCCGGACGACGCCGCCGAGGAGCACTGGCTCGCCCGGGTGGCCGCCCGGGTGAGCCCGCGGGTGCTGCGGCATCCGGCCCCGACGGACGCCCCTCGGCGCGCACTGGCCGCCTTCCTCGACGGGAGGGCGACACGGGTCGACGTCGAGCCGGACCTCGCACTCGCCTCGGACTTCCAGCGGGAGGTCCTCACCGGCCTCATGTCGGTCGGGTACGGCGAGCGCACGACGTACGCCACGCTCGCCGAGCGGGTCGGGCACCCGCGGGCGGCTCGTGCGGTCGGCACCGCCCTCGGGGGGAACCCCCTGTGCGTGACGCTGCCCTGTCACCGGGTCCTCCCCGCGGCGGGCGGCGTCGGTGGCTACGCGGGCGGCCCCGCGGCCAAGGAGCACCTCCTCGCCCTCGAGGCCCGTGGCGGGAGGACATCCGGTGGTCCCGGGCCGAGAACGAGGTCGGACCGGATTTCCTGAGAGATCTTCGGGATGATCACTCAGCAATTCCCCAAGACTCCGCCGTAGGGACTGTCGACGCTGAGACGTCAGCTGTCCCTGCCAGAGGAGCTCAAGGATGAAGACGAGGATGAAGCCCCTGACGCCCAGCACTACATCGTGGCGTCCCCGACGAATGCTGTGGGCCGCGATGGTCACCACAGCCTTGGTGCTCAGCGGAGCAGGTGGTGCCGTGGTGGCCTCCGCCGACCCGGTCGGGGTACCACCCTCCGGTGCCGGTGGAGAGGTGCTCGCCTGGGGCGAGAACAGCGCAAGGCAGGGCAACGTGCCGGACTCGCTGAAGGACAAGACCGTCACCGCGGTCGCCGGCGGCTTCTCCCACTCCCTGGCCCTGACCTCCGAGGGCAAGATCACCGCCTGGGGCAGCAACGAGTACCACCAGACCGACCTGCCCACCTCGCTGAACGGCAAGACCGTCACCGCCATCGCCGCCGGCAGCATCCACTCACTCGCGCTCACCTCCGACGGCAAAGTCACCGCCTGGGGCGACAACGAGTACCACCAGAGCAGCGTGCCGACCTCGCTGAACGGCAAGACCATCACCGCCATCGCCGCCGGCGGTGGACACTCGCTCGCCCTGACCTCCGACGGCAAGGTCACCGCCTGGGGCCGCGACAACCGCGATCAGTCCAGCGTCCCGGCCACCCTGGCCGGCAAGACCGTCACCGCCATCGCCGCCGGCGCGCAGCACTCCCTGGCCCTGACCTCCGACGGCACCGTCACCGGATGGGGCTACGACGTCTACAAGCAGTCCAGCCCCCCGGCCACCCTGGCCGGCAAGACCGTCACCGCCATCGCCGCCGGAGGGCTGCACTCCCTGGCCCTGACCTCCGACGGCACCGTCACCGGATGGGGCTACGACGTCTACAAGCAGTCCAGCCCCCCGGCCACCCTGGCTGGCGAGACAGTCACCGCCATCGCCGCCGGTTACTACCACTCGATGGCCACGACCGCCGACGGCACCGTCACCGCGTGGGGCAACAACGGCAACCGGCAGACCACACGCCCGGCCTCACTGACCGGGCGGCACGCGACCGCCGTCGCTGCCGGCTTCTACCACTCGATGGCCATCGTGACCGTCCCCCGGATCGCCGCGTGGGGATGGAACAGCAACCACCAGACCGACATGCCCGCCTCGCTCACCGGAAAGGTCGTCACCGCCATCGCCGCCGGCGGGCTGCACTCCCTGGCCCTGACCTCCGACGGCACCGTCACCGCGTGGGGTGACAACGACTACAAGCAGAGCGACGTGCCGGACTCGCTGGACGGCAAGACCGTCACCGCCATCGCTGCCGGCTCAGGTCACTCTCTGGCCCTGACCTCCGACGGCACCGTCACCGCGTGGGGTAACAACTGGCGCCACATCAGCGATGTGCCCGAGTCCCTGGACGGCAAGACCGTCACCGCCATCGCCGCCGACGGGAACCACTCGCTCGCGCTCACCTCCGACGGGAAAGTCACCGCCTGGGGCGACAACCAGTACCGCCAGTGCGACGCGCCGGACTCGCTGGACGGCAAGACCGTCACCGCCATCGCCGCCGGCGGTGGACACTCGCTCGCGCTCACCTCCGATGGAACAATCACAGCCTGGGGTCACAACAACGGTGGCCAGTCCGTCGTCCCGGCATCGTTGGACGGCAAGACCGTCACCGCCATCGCCGGCGGCCGGTGGCGGTCGCTGGCGGTGACCTCGGACGGGAAGGTCACCACCTGGGGCAGCGACCAGCTCCACCCCATCGATGTACCCGCGTCCCTGGACGGCAAGATCGTCACCGCCATCGCCGCGCACAACGAACACGCACTCGCGCTGACCACCGACGGCACCATCACCGCCTGGGGCAGCAACCGAGAAGGGCAGACCGACGTGCCCATGTCCCTCGAAGGCAAGACGGTCACCGCCATCGCCGCCGGGGGTGGGCACGCGATGGCGATCTACGAACGGTGACCGACCACCCGAGCAGACACCCCACCCCGCGCACCGCCTGACCCACCAGGGCCTGACCCGGTAGCCCACGCAGAGCTACCGGGTCAGGCTCTGCCTGTATCCCGGTTCCTGTGAAGCGGTCGACCCCCACGAACGACCCTCCGGCGCGCCACCCACTACACCGAGCGGGCGTCCCCGGCGCTCTCTGATGGTCTCGAACCGGCCACAGTTCTGAGGAGTGTGTGTGGAAGGGATCCTCAGTATTTCCCCAAGACTTCAGTGCAGGGAATTGCCGATGATGGCGGGCGATGTTCTGAAGGAGAGGAGTGTGGGGGTGACCACCACCGTGGAGTTGTCAGGTCATGACGCCGTGTCGCGGCGTGCGGGAGGAACGGCGCGGCCCGCCGTGGTCATGGGGGCCGGTGCACCGACGGTGACCAGCGCCGCCGCGCTCACCGAGCCGGTGTTCGAGCGCGTGCCCGCGCCGCGGGCGGGTGGCGAGGTGGCCTCCTGGGGCGCCGAGTCCCTGGGCGAGTCGGTCGTTCCGGCCTCGCTGACGGACGCGACGATCACCGCGGTCGCGGGCGGGAGGTCGCACTCCGTCGCGCTGACCGCCGACGGCGAGGTCGTTGCCTGGGGGGACGACAGCGAGGGACAGACCGATGTCCCGGCCGCCCTCGCGGGGGAGACGGTCACGGCCGTCGCCGCCGGCTGTGTCCACTCGCTGGCCCTGACCGCCGACGGCGAGGTCGTCGCCTGGGGCGGCGACAACCGGGGGCAGTCGAGCGTCCCCGCCTCGCTGCGGGGCCGGACGGTGACCGCGGTCGCCGCCGGCGGATGGCACTCGCTGGCCCTGACCGCCGACGGCGAGGTCGTCGCCTGGGGGGACGAGAGCAAGGGGCGGACCGAGGTGCCGCAGTCGCTGCACGGCAAGACCGTCGTCGCGATCGCCGCCGGAGGCCTGCACTCGCTCGCCCTGACCTCGAACGGCACGGTCATCGGATGGGGCTACGACGCGCACGGGCAGTCGACGACGCCGTCGTCGCTGTGGGGGCAGCACGTCACGGCCATCGCGGCCGGGGGGCTGCACTCGCTGGCCCTGGGCGCCGACGGCACCGTCACCGCGTGGGGCTGCGGCACCTACGGACAGGTCGACGTGCCGGCGGCGTTGGCGGGGAAGAAGGTCACCGCCATCGCCGCCGGCTACTACCACTCGGTGGCCTCGACCTCCGACGGCACCGTCAGGGCGTGGGGGAACAACAGCGACGGACAGACCCGGGCTCCCGCGTCGGTGAGAGGGCGGCGCGTGACCGCGGTCGCCGCCGGCTTCTACCACTCCCTGGTCGTCCTGGCCCGGCCGACGGTCGCCACGTGGGGCTGGAGCCCCTGCCAGGACACGGAGCTCCCGACGTCGGTGGCGGGCAAGGCGGTCACCGCGGTCGCAGGAGGCCGGTCCCACTGCATGATGCTGACCTCCGACGGCCGGGTCACGGTCCGCAGCGACGACCCCGCCTACGACGTGCCGGCGTCGTTGTCCGGCAAGCGGGTGACCGCCATCGCCGCGGGCTGGTCCCACGCCCTGGCGCTGACCGACGACGGCGAGGTCGCCGCCTGGGGGTACGGCGACAACGGGCAGATCGACGTCCCGGCCGCGCTGACGGGGAAGAAGGTCACGGCCATCGCCGGTGGGTACTTCCACTCGCTCGCGCTGACGGCCGACGGCGAGGTGACCGTCTGGGGCGACGACCTCTACGCACAGACGGAGGTCCCGTCCTCGCTGGCCGGCCGGACGGTCACGGCCATCGCCGCCGGTGAGCTCCACTCCCTGGCGTTCACCGCGGACGGCACGGTCATGGTCTGGGGCAGCAACGACTACGAACAGGCGGATGCGCCGCTGTCGTAGGGGTGGTGCAGCGTCGCCGGAGGGGTCCGCTCACCCACGGGTCGACGACGCCGGAGACCGGGGACACCCCGGTGAGCGACCTGCGCCGTTCATCGAGGACCGTGCGCGGAGGGCGCCCTCAGCAGCTCCCGGGACTCCGGGCAGCCATGTGCGGGGATGGCGCCCGACATCGACCGAGAGGAGTGTTGAGGTGAGTACGACGATGGACCTGACGGGTTCCGATGCCGTGTCCTGGCGTCGCCTGCGAGGAACGGTCCGGCCTGCGGTGGCCGCGGCGGCCGGTGTGCTGAGGAGAGGCGCGGCTGGTTCCTCGCCCTCTCTGGCGACCCCGCTGGGGGCGCCTCCGTCGGGCGTCGGTGGCGAGGTCGTGGCGTGGGGGTCCGACGCCGACGGGCAGTCGAGCGTGCCGGCGTCGCTCGAGGGCCGGACGGTCGTCGCCGTCGCCGGTGGGAGCTCCCACTCCGTGGCGCTGACCGCCGACGGCGCGGTGACCGCCTGGGGTGATGCCAGCGAGGGACAGACCCACGTGCCGAGGTCGCTGGCGGGCCGGAAGGTCACCGCCATCGCAGCCGGCAGCGTCCACTCGCTGGCGCTCGCCTCCGACGGCAGGGTCGCGGCCTGGGGCCATGACAGCCGGGGGCAGTCGAGCGTGCCGGAGTCCCTGGAGGGCCGGACGGTCGTCGCGGTCGCGGCGGGCGGATGGCACTCCGTTGCGCTGACCGCGGACGGCACGGTCACCGCGTGGGGCGACAACAGCGAAGGGCAGTGCGACCTCCCCGCCTCGCTGCGAGGGCGGACGGTCACCGCGATCGCCGCCGGTGGGCTGCACTCGCTCGCGCTGACCTCCGACGGCACGGTCGTCGGATGGGGGTACGACGTCTGCTGGCAAGCCAGCACCCCGGCCTCCCTGTGGGGCCGGCCGGTCGCGACCGTCGCGGGCG
Organism: Phycicoccus sp. CSK15P-2; assembly: GCF_016888005.1. Classification (GTDB taxonomy): domain Bacteria; phylum Actinomycetota; class Actinomycetes; order Actinomycetales; family Dermatophilaceae; genus Phycicoccus. The sequence continues at coordinate 44,109 of NZ_JAFDVE010000008.1, forward strand.
GCGGCCTCCATTCGCTCGCGCTGACCGCGGACGGCAGGGTCACGGCCTGGGGCTACGGAGACCACCGTCAGGTCGACGTGCCGACGTCACTCGTCGGCCGGACCGTCACGGCGGTCGCCGCCGGCTACTACCACTCCCTCGTGTCGACCTCCGACGGCTCGGTCATGGCCTGGGGCAACGGCACCGACGGACAGACGCGGGCTCCCGCGTCGGTGAGAGGGCGGCGCGTGACCGCGGTCGCTGCCGGCTTCCACCACTCGCTGGCCATCGTGACGCCCCCGACCGCCGCCGGGCCGCGGCGCAGCGGACCGGGGGAGAGAAGCGCGGCGGCGTCGTAGCACCCGACGTCGCCGCGAGGGGGGAACCCGACCCGGTGGCCCCGGGCGCCTGAGCTGACACTCTCGCCTCAGCTCAGGCGCCCGGGTCACCGGGTCGGGCCTCGCGCGGTCGGTCCTCGACGTCTCCCTCGTCGAGGAAGGCATGGAGCTCGGTGACGAACGCCGACCAGGCCGGCTCGTCGGGCATGAGCAGGTGGTTACGACCGTCGAACAGGACGAGCCTGCTGTTCGGGACGAGATCGGCGAGCTCCGTCGCTTGGGAGAACGGGACTCGTCGGTCGTCCCGGGAGTGCATGACGAGGGTGGGGCAGGTGATCCGGGAGGCCAGCTCGGTGACGTCGAGGCGGCTCATCTCCGTCATGAACCGGGTCCTGTTCTCCGCGCTGGTCGTCTGCCGGGTGTACTCCGCGAACTCGTCCCACCGGGAGGGGGAGCTGTCGGCATAGTGCTGCGACGCCCAGAACCACAGGTAGCTCCGGTCCCCCTCCTGCCATCCGGAGAGGGCGAGGTTCAGGTCCAGGGCCGCCTGGTCGCGTTCGGTGTCGTCACGTGCTCTGGCGGCGGGGCCCCGGATGAAGCCGGCGTGCACGGCCAGCCGGCTGACCCGCTCGGGTCTGAGCGCGGCGTAGGCCACGGCCAGGGGGGCGCCCACGGAGACGCCGAGCAGCGGGAAGCGGTCGAGCCCGGCGGCGTCGACCACCGCGTCGAGGTCCGCCATCCACTCCTCGAGGGTGAAGCCGGAGCTCTGCTCGGAGAGACCGCAGCCGCGCTCGTCGTAGCGGATCAGCTGTCGGCCTCGAGCCAGGCCGTCGAACCAGTGCCGGAACAGGGGCGACTCGCGTTCGAGGTCGAGCCGGCTCAACCAGTTGGCGGTCTTGACCAGTGGCGGTCCGCTACCCACGGCGGCCCAGGCGATGCGCGCACCGTCGGTCGTCCGGCAGAACCGGATGACGTCGCGCACCCCGGCGTCCGTGCCGGTCCCCCGCGTGCCGTGGGTGATGGCGGGTGCCGTCGTCACGGGCTCGGCGGCCGGGACGGCCTCGGCCGTGAGCAGCGAGTCGAGGTCGGCGGTGACGACCGATGTCGGGGCGACGAACTGGTAGCCGAGGCCTCGGAGGGTGCGGACGAGGTGCTGGGTGCTCCCGGTGTCGCCGAGCGCGGCACGAACCGCGCTCAGGGCGGTCGGGAGGACGGAGCCGGTGACCGGCGCGTCGCCCCACACCTCGAGCAGCAGCTCGCGGCGCGGAACCACGCGGCCGCGGTGCTCCACCAGGTAGCAGAGCAGGTCGAAGGCGCGCGGCTCGAGGTGGACCGGCCGCTGGTCCGCGCAGAGCAGGCGGCGCGTCCGGCACAGGGTGAACCGCCCGAAGCGGTGGACGAGGGTACTCACGGCCGTGGCCTGTCGTCGTCCGTCGTGGTGCACTGCGGCGGAGCGGCGCCGGCCGCCCGCCGCCGGCGGGGGTCGCATGACGGGATGGGGGCTGTGGGACGGATGGCGCGTCCCTCCGTTCTGCCTAGGTGCCGTTCACGTGGTCCGGGAAACTCGTCTGCACCCCTGCCGCCCCGACGACGAGTACACGCGACCGGAACGTTCGGAGGAGACGATGCCATGGAACGGTGCCGTGCGGGCTGTTCATCGCATTCCGGACACTCCGTGTCACCGCCGTCCGGGTGCCGAAACCCCACGTCCACAGGGGTTTTTCCGATACGCTTCACACCGAGGCCTAGCACCGATGGCTGCCGCCGTGAGCTGGAAGGCGAGCTGTACATGGCCGGGGAGACATACCGGTTCGACGACTACGAGCTGATCTCCGCACGCTTCGAGCTGCGGCGGTCAGGACACTCGGTCCGTGTCGAGCCCCTCGCGCTCGACCTCCTGCACTACCTCCTCGCGCAGCGGGACCGCGTCGTGCCGAAGAACGAGCTGCTCGACTCGGTGTGGGGCAACCGCTTCGTCAGCGAGGCCGCGCTCACCACGGCCCTGCGCAGCGCACGTCTGGCCGTCGGCGACTCGGGCCGTGACCAGCGGCTCATCCGGACGGTCCACGGCCGGGGCTACCAGTTCGTGGCGCCCGTCACCGTCGTCGGCGGGAGGCCGGCCGGGCATGCTGCCACGCCGGCCGTGGCCGCTCGCACCGGTGGCGACGGTCAGACGATCCGCTACTGCCACGCCGCCGACGGCACCCGGATCGCCTACGCCACGGTGGGGTCGGGGCCGCCGCTGCTCAAGGCCGCGAACTGGATGACCCACCTCGACCTCGAGTGGCGGACGCCGGTGTGGTCGCATTGGCTGGAGGGGCTGGCGCGCCGGCGCCGGCTCATCCGCTACGACGAGCGCGGGTGCGGCATGTCGGACTGGGAGGTCCCCAGCTTCACCTTCGAGGACTGGGTCGACGACCTGGAGACCGTCGTCGACGCTGTGGGGCCGGAGCGGTTCCCCCTCCTCGGGGTCTCGCAGGGTGGAGCGGTGGCGATCGCGTACGCGGTCCGGCATCCCGAGCGGGTCAGCAAGCTCGTGCTCGCGGGCGCCTACGCCCGGGGACGGTCCGTCCGGGCGAACAGCGAGGCCCAGCGTGACGCCGCGGCTCTCGACCTCGAGCTCGCGCGGGTCGGCTGGAGCCGCGAGGATGCCAGCTATCTGCGGGTCTTCGCCTCGCAGTTCCTCCCGGACGGGACCGCCGAGGAGTGGGCGGACTTCATCGGCTTCCAGCGCAAGACGACGTCCCCGGTGAACGCGCTCCGCTTCCTGGACCAGTTCGCCCGGATCGACGTCTCGGACATCGCCCATCTCGTCCAGTGCCCGACGCTGATCCTGCATTCCCGCGACGACGTGCGTGTCCCGGCGTCGCAGGCCACCGAGCTCGCCGCACTCATCCCCGACAGCACCCTCATCATGCTCTCGAGCGGCAACCACCTGCTGAGCGCCAAGGAACCGGCCTGGGACGAGTTCCTGACCCACGTCGACGAGTTCCTGTCGGTGTGACCTCCGCTGGTTGGGCCTCCCGTCGAGAGGCACGCCCGCGACGGCCGACGCGCTCGGGACTCCGCGCCGGCTACCGAGAGGACGCGGCCTGTTCGACGATCTCGGTCAGGTGCGTGTGAACCGCAGACGCGTCGATCGTGGACACGTTGGGCGCTTCTTGGGCCACTCCGATGACGACGAAGCCGACATCCGGGAACTGCGCCGCAGTTGCGTCGACGGTCTCCCGGGGCAGGTCTCCGGCGGCGTAGATCCGGGTGCAGTCGGCCTGGGCCAGACTGGCCAGGAACGTCGCGGCGTTCTCGACCGTCTGGTCGCCGGCCACCGCCAGGTAGCGCACCCTGGTACCGGTCGCCTCCGAGGCCTCCTGCATACCGGCCCACACCGCGGCCGCCTCGGGGTCCGCGAGCCCGCGGTCGGCGGTGAGCAGGCACGCGGTGACGTCGAGGTACTCCCGAGCTCGCGGCTCGCGGTCTCGGGTCCCGAGCAGTAGCACGGCCGCGACGAAGCCGAGGGCGACCAGCACCCCGGCGGCCACGTACCAGCCCCGGCTTCCCAGCAGGAACATCGAGGTCCTCGATCGGGTCATGCGATCACCACGTAAGCCCGAACCGCACGGTCCGGCACGTGGCCGTCTTCGCATCCGACGCGGAGGGCGGTCCTGCTGATACCGGTCATCTATGGGTCTCGAACGACTTCAGTGATCGGCGTTCCCTCCGGAAGGCCCCTCACCTGCCGTCTCAGTTGCCCCATGATCGTCCAGTACACGTCGAGGTCCGAGAGCTCCACGTTGGCGACGACGTCTTGCCCTCCCAAGAACAGGGGCCGCTTGTATCCCACACACTCCGCCACTGTCGGGACTGACCCACCCGAGTGCCGCCACTGATCGAAGAAGGTCCGGGCCAACGCCTCCTCGGTGTAGTCGACCAGCTCCTCGTCGTGGAACCGTGAGAAGGGAACCGGAATCTCGAGCGCTTCTCCGGTCCCCGGTTCGAACAGCATGACCTCAGGGTCGCCATCCGACCCACGCGCTGCGTCCGTCGCGAACTGTCGGCCGAGCCAGTCGTAGCCGAAGCACGTCAACCGCCCTGCGAACTCAGGAAATCCTGCACGCACCAGAGCGTCCGAGCTGCGCGCCGAAGCCCTCGTGTGGACGCGGTACAGGCCATCCCCGAAGGTTCTCCCGCCAGCCGCGTCCAACCATGCCCCCACGGTGCCGTCCACGGACTGAGTCACGAGGCTCGGCCCGTCGCTGACGGCGAACGTGGCAAGGAAACGCTCGAACATCATGGTCGTCTCGGACAGATCGACACGCGGCAAACGAGGGTCCCTGGGAGCAATTTGCGTTTGCGGGTTTGTCCGCTGATCTGAGCGCCCAAACTTCGGTTCACCGAACTGTCCAACGGCTTCATGTTCATGAGATCGTCCGCGCCACCCAACTGAAGATCGATGACGTGATCTACGTCCGACCCTGGCGGTATGCTATGTCCAGCAGCACGATACCGCTGAGAAGCCGTAGGGCCAGAACGTTTCTTGACCTGAGTGACCACCAGCCTGTCAGCGGCGTTCAGTGCGGCAACCTTCTCGTCCGCTGCCTGCTTCTGAGCATGAGACCAGCCCTCCTTGTACTTCAAGGTCAACGAGACCCCATCGGCTGGACGAGTTGCGGCTTCTTGGCCTGCTGCTTCGCCGCCGCAGTTGTGGACGAGAACCGGGGTGTCGTCCGCCAGCACGTAGTAGGTGTGCACGCCGGCGACGGTCAGGTCGTTCATGAGTTCCGGACCGGGCCGGACCTTCACACTACTCACCTGCTGGGTCCCGCGGCCGTCGGACCCGCGGAGGACGTCACCGGGCTCGAGATCCTCGGCGTCGGTCCACCGCCCGGTGGTGGCGTTCCAGAAGGGGTGGTGGGCGGTCGTGCGCACCTCCGTCCACTCCCCGGTAGCGGTGTCGGTGACCGTGACGTCGACCAGGTCGCGGTCGTCGTTGCGGTGCAGGACCCGTACCGGCTGAGCGCTGGTCTCGCCCGTCTCCGGGTCGGTGGCCAGGACCTCGTCGTCCAGCTTCACCTCGGAGATCTTCTGGGTGGTGCCGTCGGCCATCTGCACACGGGTGTCGGGGTCGAAGCTGTGCCGCACACAGGCCCGGGCCGTGTCGGCGACATCGTCGGAACGGCTACCTCCGGAACGCACGGCGTCGTCGACGTAGCCGTCCCCGGCGGCGACGGCCTCGTCGGCACGGCCCCCGACGCGGCTGGTGCCGCGCGCGGCGTCGTCGGCGTGCTCGGCCAGCTCGCGGGTGGCGCGGCCGGCACCTCGCGCCGCACGCCGCCCGGCCGTGACGACCTTGCCCGCGCGACCGGCGACGGCCTTGGCGACCGGTGCCGCAGCCTTGCTCACGGCCTTGGCCGCGGCGGCGCCCATCATCGGCAGGGCCGCGCCGAGCCCGCCGGCGAGCCCGCCCATGGCGGCGTCATGGAGCAGCTCCAGGCCGGTGTGGCCCTCCATGGCGCCGGTGACCAGGCCGCCGAGGGCTCCGGCGGCCATCCCGCAGGCGGCCACGCCGACCCCTGTCCATCCGACCGCGAGCAGACAGGCGGCCTCCACGATCATGCCCACGATGGCACCGACGATCTCGGCCTTGTGCTCGACGATCCAGTCACGTGCGGTGTGTGCCCACTGCGAGACACGCTCGGCGGCGGCCAGCAGTCCCGTCCCGATCGCCGTGATCTTCTCGTAGGCCCGGGTCACCGACTGCCTGACCTCGTCGACTCGGTCCTTGGCGTAGTCCACGGCGCTCCGGCCGAGGTCCCGCACACGCCTGCCGGCATCTCGGAACCCCTCCCGGATCTTCTTGCCGGCGTTCTTGACCCTGTCCAGGAACTTGCCTCGGTGGCCGGAGGGGTCGGTGACGACCAGCGGGTTGCCGTCGCCGTACTGGTACCGGTTGGCCGCGATGGAGTCCGGGACCGGCGAGTTGGTGAGGCCGTCGCGGGTGCCGAACTGGGCGGTGCCCGGGTCGTACCAGCGGGCGTGCATGTTGACGCGACCGGTGGCCGGGTCGGTCCATTCCGACTGGTAGCCCAGGCTGCCGAGCATGTCCTTCTCGCTGGTCACCTCTCCCAGCGGGCTGTAGCTGCGGCTGGCCGTCACCTCCGCACCGTTGGTGTCGAGCTGCGCCACCACGTCGTCGTGGAGGTCGGTCCACACCAGCCGGCTGGTGCTCCCGGTGGTCACCGCGGTCACGTCGCCGTCCGGATCGCGCAGGTAGCCGGTGCCGCCGTCGGTGGCCAGGTCGTTCTGCAGGCCGGAGTAGGCGAACCCGTCGCGCAGCACGCGGCCGAGCGCGTCGTACCCGTAGGACCGGGTGGCCCCGGCCGAGGCCTGGGTGACGACCTGGTCGAACGCGTCCGCGACGGTCGTGATGCTGGTGCCGGCGCCCGACTCCGAGGCCCGTGTGCCCCGCGCGGTGTAGGTGAAGCCACGCCCCTCGGTGTCGGAGACCAGCCGGTTGCGCTGGTCGTAGACGTAGTCGACGTCCCCCACTCCGGTCCGGTTGCCGGAGGCGTCGTAGCGGTAGCCGACGGTGGTGGCACCGTCGTCCCACGAGGTGAGCCGATTGGCCAGGTCGTAGGTGTAGGAGTCGGTGGTGGTGGCGCCGTCGAGGGTGACGACCTTGGACGTCTCGTTGCCGGAGGCGTCCCAGCCGTAGGCGATCGAGGCGATGGTGTCCCCGTCGGCGTCGGCCAGCGTGTCGCTCGTGAGCCGGTGGAGGTCGTCGTAGCCGAAGACCCGCCGGTTGCCGGAGTCGCCGAAGGTCATCGACGCCACCTCCGACATCGCCGTGTAGGTGTACCCGATCGAGACCCCGGCCTCGGTGTTCTTGACCGACGCCAGCCGGGCCGCGTCGTCGTAGCCGTAGCTGGTGGTGCCGGCCACGTCGGTGCGCGAGGCCATCAGCCCGTCGGGGGTGTAGGTGAAGGACGCGTCACCGGACGGGCCGCTCAGCGAGACGGGCAGGCCCCGGTCGTCGTAGGCGACCGTGTTGGTGCCGCCCGGGGCCGAGAACTGGGTCAGCCGGCCAGCGGCGTCGTAGCCGAAGTCACGGTCGGCCGTCTCCGCCTCGGCGCCCGACCCGGCCTGCCGGGTCAGCCGGCCGGCCTCGTCGTAGGCGAAGGTGCGGGTGACCCCGCCCGGCACCCTCTGCGACACCGCCTGCCCGGCCGCGTCGTACACCGTGGTGAAGGTCCGGTCGGCAGGGTCCGGGTGGGCCTCGGTGGCGGGCTCGATCCGCGACTGCACCAGGTCCCACGGAGTGTAGGTGGTGGTGAACGCGTTGCCCCGTCCGTCGGTGAACCGGGTCGGGTTGCCGGCCAGGTCGTAGCCGAACGACGTGTCGATACTCGTGTCGGCGTCGACCGGCTGCGACTCGGTGGCCATCCGCCCGGCCGCGTCGTAGCCGAACCGGGTCGTGGCTCCCCGCGCGTCGGTGACTGCCACGGCGTTACCGGCGGCGTCGTAGCCCCAGGAGGTGGTAGCCAGTGCGGGACCGCCATCCTCCGAGTACGCCGCCGAGGAGGTCGGCCGGGAGAGCATGTCGAAGTCCGTGACGGTGTAGCCGCCGTCGGGGTCGACCTGCTTGACCGCCCGGCCCAGCACGTCGTAGACCACGCTGGTGGTCTCGCCGGCTCCGTCGACCATGCTGGTCACCTGGCCGAGCGCGTCGTAGCCGTAGGTGGCGCTCACCCCGGCCGGGGTGGTCACCATGGCCAGCCGCCCCGCGTCGTCGTAGGTGCCGGTGGTGGTGTAGACCTCCTCGGCCTGCCGGACCGCCTCGTCGACGCTGGTCAGGTTGCCGAGCAGGTCGTAGGCGAACCCGGTGACCGCCTCGTTCGGGTCGGTCACCGACAGCACGTTGCCCAGCAGGTCGTAGCGCGTCGTCGTGGTGCCGCCGTCGGGCGCGACCTCGGTGACCGGCCGGCCCAGCTGGTCGTAGGCGAGCGTGGTCGTACGCCCGAGGGGGTCGGTGTGCGAGACGAGCTGACCCATCGGGTCGTACTCCAGCACCGTCCGGGCGTTGATCGGCGCCGATGTACCCGGTGGGGTGTAGCCGGGCAGACGGACGGCCTGCTGCCGGCCTGCCTGGTCGATCTCGTAGGTGGTGACGTGACCGTTCGGGTCGGACTCCTCGACGACGTCACCGAACGCGTTGTACCCGATCGTCGTCACCGCCCGGGCGGTCACCGCCGGTCCGTCACCGGGCTCCGCCTGCACCGGTGGCCCGACCGTCATGACCGGCCGGTCCGCCTCGTCGTGGGACACGTGCGTGGTGTTGCCCCGCGCGTCCACCACCGCCGTCGCCAGACCGCCGGTGTCGAGCACGCTGGAGGTGCGGGAGACGCCGGTCGCAGCGCCGGGAACGGTGCCATCGGCCACGCCGACGGCCCAGTCGTCGTCGTACGACACCTGCTGGTACATCTGCAGGTCCGAGATCGCGCCGCGGAACATCCGCGACGCGGAGCCGCCGACCCGCACACCCCCTACGGCAACGCTGTGCGTCTCGGCACCGCCGAAGCTGCCGACCTTGACCCCGTCGAGGAAGATCGTCCACAACTTGGACTGTGGGCTCACTCCCACGGCCACGTGCTGCCAGGCACCGGCCCTCACCGAGCCCTGCCCGACGATCCTGGAGCTGACGGCGACCTCGCCGTCGGCCCCGTGGCCGGCAGTCTCTGCACGCCATCCCTTGGCTGCGGCGTCGAAGGACAGCCGGAACGCCGGGTGCGTGTCCGACACGCCGGGGATCTCGAGCACGGTGGCGTCCGATCGGATCCTGTCGGCCCGCAGCCAGGCCGCCACCGTGTACCCGTTGGTGGTGTCCACCACCGGCCCCGCGGTGGTGATCTGTGACGTGTTGCGGTCGAACACCGCCACCGGGCCTCGCTGCGGGTCGTCCTTCCACCGCACGCCGGTGGCCGTACCGGGGGTGTTGCCGGCCGTGTCGGCGGCCGTGGATCCCTCGATCTCGTCCAGCCGCCACCGGGCCACCGGCGTCGTCGCCGGGTCGCCACCGAAGCGGGTCTCCGACACCGATCGCCCCAGCACGTCGTAGGCGTAGTCGATGGCCTCCAGCAGGTTGCCGGAAGAGTCCCGGGTGACCTGCGAGATCACCTGGTCGTCGGGTGCCAGTTTCAGGAAGGTGTTGCGGGCGATCCCGCTCGGGTCCTGCACGATGCGGATCTGCCGGCCCGCCGCGTCGTACCCGAACCTCGTGACCGTCCTGCCGTTGGCGCTGCGCTGCTCCTTCAGGTTCCCGGCCGCGTCGTAGCTGTTGCGTTCCAGCACGAACGAGGTGTCGCCGTCCGAGCGGGTGACGGTGGCGGTCCGGCCGTCGTCGGTGTACGTGTAGTCGACCGTGTAGCCCATCGCGTCGGTGCTCGACGCCATCCGGCCCGCCGGGTCGTAGGTGGCCGACTCGACCACCAGGTCCTCCGGCTCCTGAGGGTCGTTCGGGTCCCCGGTGTAGTCCTCGATCGTGCGGGACAGCTGGTTGCCGTTCGCGTCCACGGCGTAGGTGCTGACCGTCCCGTCCGGGTCGGACTGCTTCACCAGATGTCCGTAGACGTCGTACTCGTACGACGTCCGGTCTCCGGTCGCGGCCGTCTCGGAGGCCCGGCGGCCGTGCTCGTCGTACGTCCATTCGGTCACCCGCTCCGGGTCGCCGCCGGTGAGGTCGCTGACGACCTGCCCGGCCAACAGGTCACCGTCGGGACCGTCGAACAGGTTCCTCATCTGCGGGGTGTGGACCGCACCGGTCACCCGGTTGGTCACCGCCGGGTCCGTCTGGGTCACCACGCGACCCACCGCGTCGTAGGTGTACGTCGTGGTCCGCCCCTCGGGGAACGTCGAGGTCGACACCGTCTCGGTGAGCTGGCGGCCCTGCGCGTCGTACTCGTAGGTGGTCTTCGCGCCCGCCGGGTCGACCACCGTCGCCAGGTCACCCGCGGCGGTGTAGGTCATGGTGCGCAACCCGCCGGAGGCGTCCACCACCTTCCACGGCAGGCCCCTCGGTGCCTGGCCACCGCCCGAGGCCGGCACACTGGTGCCGTCGGTATAGGTGATCGTCGTCGTCCGGCCCACGGGGTCGGTCGTCGTCAGCAGGTTCCCGGCCGCGTCGTAGGTGTACGACGTCAGGTACGTGTCGTCCTCCGGCCCCGCCGAGCCCGGCCCGCGCTCCGCGAGGAGCTTGCCGTTGCGCGGGTCGGCCCGGTCGTCGTCGTTCCAGTAGTAGTCGTAGTAGCTGCTGGAGCACTTCTTCTCGGCCTGGTCCTGGCAGGTCACCCGCTGGATGGTGTGGCCCCGCTCGTCCTGCACGGACCGGGTCACGATGCCGTTCGGGTCGATCTCGAGGCTGGTGAAGCCGCCGCTGTCCCGCCCGTACAGGGTGGTGTTGCCCAGCGCGTCGGTGTGCGCCGCCCGCTGCCCGGTCACGAGGTCGAACGTGTCGGTCACCCGGTGCCCGCCCGGGTCGGTCACCGAGACCACCTTCACGGGGTTGGAGACCGCCGTGATCCCATCGACCTGCGCTGAGTGGTCGACCGCGGTCACACCCGGCGTCAACGCTTGCGCGGGAAGCGACCCTGCCGCCGTGTCGGCCAAGCGCCGACCCGAGACGTCACCGGCCGTGACTACCAGGGGCGCAGTCCTGCCCGCCGACTGGTAGTGAGCAGTCACATCGTCCGCGTTCAGCGCACGGTCGTAGAAGGCGGCCTCCGCCAACCGCCCGTGGTAGTACGAGGTCGAGTCAGGGGGGAGTCCCGACCAGCCATTGCCGGCGTCGCCGGCGCCGAGGTATCCGTAGTCGGCGTCCGCCCACAACGGCAGCGCTCCGGTGGTGGACTGCACTTTCACCCCGTCCAGATACAGCGTCTGGGTGGTGCTGAGCAGTGGGGCCTCACGCGTGAGCACCGCGTGATGCCACGTGTTGTCGTCCACCCGGTCCGGCGACACGAGCGACATCGCCCACTGTTGGCGCGCCGCGTTCGTACACGTCCGAATGGTCAGCTGAACGCCATCGGCACCCGAGCCGGCGTCAAGGCACCGACCGGAGGCGACGTGGCGCCAGCGGCCGCCCGAAGCCATGGGCTCCCACTGTTCAGCCGCGACACCGCGACAGGCCTGTGCCTTCACCTTCGTCCCGTTGGCCGATCCGGAGCCCACGGGGATCAGACACGAGCCCCCCCGCTTCAACTGCGTTCCGCTGTGCTGCCAGCTCTGGAGCGTCGAGCCGTCACACATGGCCACCCGCACAGCACCGGAGTCTCCGGAGCTGGCCTGCATGCACTTGCCCGCGAACCCCGATGTCAGCGGCCCGGTCGGTGTTGCAGCCGCCGACAGTCCTCGCAGTCTGCCGTTGTCGTCGATCCACAGCATCGGCCACGCACCGGACGGGGAGTCTTTCAGCGGGGCACTCTGCGCCGACAGCAAGACCGATCCTGGCGCACCGGTCTTGAACCACAGCTCCTGCGTGCTGGCCCCGCCCGGTGCCACCGCGCCGCCGGGTAGGTCAACGGTCCACCCGGAGCTGGGATTCGTGAAAGGGGGGGTGAAGCTCACCGCGGTCCCATCGGCGAACGGCCCCCCGGCCCTCAGCGGGGCCCAGATCGTCGCTGCGTCGGCGCCGGTCTCGTTGAGCCCGAGGACGCCGCTCGTCTCGCGCAGTCGCCAGTAGTCGGTGGGCCTCGAGGCCCGGACCGCGTCCGCATAGATGTCGCTCGTCCCGGCCACCTGGGGTGCGCCCATCGTCCACGTGCCACCGTCGCTGTCGGTCATCGACGACAGCCGCCCGGTGACGGCGTCCATCGACAGCGACGCCACGGTGCGGCCCGAGTCCTTGGCCACCTTGGACAGCTGCCAGCTCTGGTTCACCGCCGCGGCGTGCATCTCGGCCACGTCCGATGCGCTCAGCGCATGGTCGAAGAACGCCACGTCCGCGATCTGCCCGGCGAAGAAGGTCCGCTGTTGGGTGTCGTACGGCTGGTCCGGCCACTCGAGGCCCAGGAACCCTGCGCCGATGTACTGGTACCGCGTGCCCCAGTAGTCCCAGCCGTCGGCCACCCCGCTGGTGCTCGCCTGCCGCTCCCCGTCGAGGTAGAGCACCTCACCGCCGTCCGTGTCGACCAGCGCCGCGTGATGCCACTCCCCGTCCGTCACCGATTCCGGTGTGGACATGGTGCTGCTATGGGACGCGGCGCGGATCTTCGTGTACAGCTTCCCGCTGGACCCGATGTACATCATCGGCATGATGGGATGCTCCGTCGTCGAGGCGGTGATCGGGTCGCTCTGGTACGAGAGCAGCACTCGCCCGGGCGTGGTCGTCTTGAACCACAGGCTCACCGTTCGCGAGCCATCGTTCGCTCCCCTGGCGGGCATCCGCACCCGCGAGGAGGAGCCGGTGAAGGACGTCGAGCCCGACGTGGAGCCCGGCCATGGCGACGGCGTGGACCCCGCCGTCGTGTTCTCGTGGAAGGCCATGTCGCTGCCGCCGCTGCCCAGCACTGAGCTCGAAGCCACCGTGCTTCCGGTCGGCTCGTTCAGCCGCCAGAACACGCTCGGTGCCTGGTCGAGCGCCGCGTTCGCCCCCTGGTTGGCCGAGTTGTCCCACGTGTAGGTGGTGCAGGAGCCCGCCGGCGGGCACACCTTCGTGAGCCTGTCGTGCTCGGCGTAGGTGTACTCCCACGACTGGTCTGCACCGTCGATCTGTCCGCTCGGCGTGACCCGGGTGACGTGCGGCTCGCCCGCGGCGCTGTCCCAGGTCAGGTCCAGCGACCGCCCCGAGGCGCTGGTCATGCGCGACACGCGCCCGGACCCGTCGTAGGTGAACGTCAAGGAGAGTCCGTTGCCGTCCTCCACCGAGGTGGGGCGAAACTCCCGGCCTCCGACCGGGCGGGCGAACACGAAGGTCTCCTGCGTGGTGCGCAGCCGGTATCCCGTGACCGACCCTCCGGACCTGACGGCCGTCAGCACGTCGGTCCGGCCCGCCGGCGCCTCGAACTTCCCGTCGGGATACGGGCCGAAGCCCCCCGCTGATCCGTCCGGGTAGGTCACCACGACGCTGCGCAGGTCACCGGCCTCGTCGACCCTCTCGGCCACCCGCGCGTCCAGCAGGCTCGACCAGCCGCGCCCGAAGGCGCCCGAGTGTCGCGTGTCGAGACTGTTGTACGACCGGCTGATCTCCAGCGCGGGTCCGACCCCGGCCACCTGCGCCTCGGTCGCCGAGGTCGTGTAGTTGCCGATGTCCGGGTTGTAGCCCTTCCCCGGGTTCTGAGCCAGCTTCGAGCCCAACGCCGGTTGCGGAGCCCGTGTGTAGAACGAGTACCTCGGAGACCGACCACTGTGCACCTGCGACTCGTCGTGCGCGTGTACCTTCCACGAGTACGTCGTGTTCCACCTCAGCGTCCCGGCTGGGACCCTCGTCGTGGCCGAGCCTTCCCCCTCCGGTTGGACGAAGTCCTTGCTGTGCACGACGACGCCATCCTCGTCATAGACGTCCACGGTGTAGTGGATATCGCCGGGCCCGTCGGGGTCGTGGCCTCTCACCGTGATGTCCGGCGTCAGCGTCTGCACCACATCTCCGTGGCGCGGCCGCCGCGTGTCCACTTGTGGCGGCAGACCGTCGGTCATGACGAGCACCAAGGTGGGCGCATACGCACCGTCGGCGTAGTCGGCCGACGTGTACAACGCTCGCTGGGCCGGGTCGCTCTCGTCCGCGGTCACGGCCAGACCGAGGTTCCGACCAGAGGTCCATCCCTCGATCAGAGAGTTCGCGGAAGCGGGGATCCACCCACCGACCGACGGGTCGAGCGCAGTGTTCGTGCACGCCTCCTCGGCCGGGGGCTCCCACCTGTTCCCTGACGTGTCGATCCGCGGCCCCGGATACTCGGCGCCGGCGAGGTCTGCGGATGTCCATTCCTCCTCGACCTCGTGGACGTACATCGGCGCCGCGCTGCACTCCGGCCGGTACATCAGGTGCAAGCGCACGTGCGCGTCGAAGATCGTCGGCTTCTCGGGCGTCACCGCCGAGTCGATGTCGAACTGGAGGAAGGTCCGGGACTTCACCCCGGCCTCGTCGATCCCCGTCGACAGGTAGTCACCGTTCTGCACCGACGCACCCGTCTCGGGGTCGCTGTCGACGAAGACGTCACCGTCGGTGAGGATGTTCTCGTCCGGTTGAGCCGTCACCGTCGGGTCCACCCGCACCGGGTAGACCCGCTCCGGGTCCGCCAGCCACTCCCGGTCGGCGGCCAGCTCGATCGCCGGCCCACCGTTCACGATCACCAACCGCATCGACACCGCCGAGGAGCGTGCCGGCAGCCGGGTCTTCTCGTCCACCGACGAGTCCTGCATGAACGGTGCCGGGATCGACGCGGACAGCTTGCCCTTCGCGTCGACCAGCTCGATCGTGCCGCCCTCGCCCTCGCGGGCCGCCAACCCGTCCAGGGCCAGCGGGAACACCCACTCCGACGCCGCCTTCTCGGACGCCAGCACCAACGTCTCCTTCACCCCGTCCGGCCGTGCCACCAGCTCGAGATCGGTCTCCGGCAGCACCCCCGGGTAGGTGGCCGTCGTGCCGTCCACCCTCGCCTCGACCGCCGCGGCGTCCGCGAGGCTCCACCCCACGGAACCACCCGACGGCAAGGACACCTCCACCAGAGCCTCGCCGTCCGATGTCGCCCGGGCTGCCCTTCCGTCGGTCGACGACTCGGCGTCCCCCGTGCCGGCAGGCGTCTCGTGGCGGGGCGCCCCCCCCGCCCCCCGGGGGGGGGGGGGGCCCCCCCCCCCCGGGGGGGGGCGCCCCCCCCCCCCCCCCCCCCCCCCCCCCCCCCCCCGCCCCCCCGGGGGGGGGGGGGCCCCCCCCGCGGGGGGGGGCCCCCCTGACGATGTGCTGTGCGGATGCCTGGGCCGGTCCTCGTGACCGCCCTCGACGGGCGTCGTCCCCCGCCGGTTCGTCCGTCCCCCGGACGGTTGTCCACAGGTTCTTCCACAGCTGGGGACGAATCACACGCATGTAATCCACAGGGAGCGGCCGGGCCACACGCGCACGTCGCCCTTGTCAGGCGAGGGCGTACTTCGCCACGGCCAGGGCGAGGAGCACGAGCCCGAGCCCGCCGAGCGCGGCCCAGTGGACGCGCCGGTCCGGCGGCTGCATCGGGCCCCGCGACCGGCCGAGGTAGGCGATGGCCGCGGCGGCCGCGGCTCCGGTGACCAGTCCCCCGAGGTGCGCCTGCCAGGCGATGTTCGGCACGACGAACCCGAGGACGGCGTTGGCACCGATGACGACGTACATCCCCGCGGCCGAGCGACCGAGCCGGCGCTGCAGGACGAGGAACGCCCCGAACAGCCCGAAGACCGCGCCGGACGCGCCGACCGCCCCTTGGTACCAGGAGCCACCGTCCCCGACCGCGAGCTGGGCCGGCGAGGGCGGGAACGCGAGGAGCAGGAGGACGACGGAGCCGCCGAAGGCGCTCAGCAGGTAGAGCGCGATGAACCGGGCACGGCCGAGCAGCGGCTCGAGGTACTGCCCCATGATCCACAGGGCGTACATGTTGAACAGGATGTGCAGCACGCTCCCGTGCGCGAAGCCCGAGGAGAGGAAGCGCCAGGGCTCGGTGTCCCCGTAGGCCGGCACCATGGCGATCCGTCCGCTGAGACCGGGGACCACCTGCTGGAGCACGTAGACGACCGCGCAGATGCCGATGACCCACGTCGTGACCAGCGGCCGGCCGTCGGTGGCGGCGCCCCCGAAGACCGTGCGCCCCTGGCGCATTGAGCGGGCGCCCTCCTTGACGCAGTCGACGCACTGGATGCCGACCGCCGCCGGCCGCTGGCACTCCGGGCAGGTGGGCCTGCCGCAGCGCTGGCAGCGCACGTAGGACTCACGGTCGGGGTGCCGCGGGCAGACGGGGACCTGCTCCTCGGCGGGCGGCAGGGACGACGGGTCGGTCATGGCGAGGGCTGGCCCGGGATGCTGCGGGTGGTCAGTCGTCGATCTCGACGCGCTCGATGACGACGTCCTCGACGGGCTTGTCCTGCGCGCCCGTGCGGACGGCGGCGAGCGTGTCGACGACCTGGCGGCTGGCGGCGTCCGCGACCTCGCCGAAGATCGTGTGCTTGCCGTTGAGCCACGTGGTGGGCGCGACGGTGATGAAGAACTGGGAGCCGTTGGTGCCCTTGCCCATCCGCTTGCCGGCGTTGGCCATCGCGAGGAGGTAGGGCCGGTCGAACTGCTTGTCGGGGTGGATCTCGTCGTCGAAGGTGTAGCCCGGGCCGCCCATCCCACGGCCGAGCGGGCAGCCGCCCTGGATCATGAAGTCGGGGATGATCCGGTGGAAGACGAGGCCGTCGTAGAACGGCGTGGGGTTGGACCGGCCGGCGTCGTCGGTGTACTCCTTCTCGCCCTTGGCGAGACCGACGAAGTTCTCGACGGTCTTCGGGGCCTCGTTGGAGAAGAGCTCGACGACGATCGGGCCGTGGTTCGTGTGCAGCGTTGCCTTCATGCCGTCGATCCTCTCACGCGGGCCCGGCGCCGCCCCGGGGGACGTCCGCGACCCGCCATCGAGGAGGACCTGATGTACCCCGAGCAGGCGAAACAGGGCAGGATGGGGGAAAGACGTCCAGCCAAGGAGGACATGTGTTCCGCAAGAAGAGCAGGACCGACCAGGCCAGGGACGCCGTGAGCGACGCCGCGGCGTCGGTGGGTTCGGCCGCCGGGGACGCCGCCGACCGTGCGTCGCACCAGGCGAAGGACCTGCGCAAGAAGGGGAAGGCGGAGGCCAAGCACCTCCGGAAGACCACCAAGGCCGAGGCGAAGGAGCTCCGCAAGCGCACCGAGCAGGCGCAGCGGGACGCCGCCGACCAGTACGAGGCCGCCCGCGGGCGGGCTCACGAGTACGCCGGCAGCGCTCGCGACGCCGCCGACACCGCGCGGATCAAGGCTTCCGCCTACGCCGATGTGACGCGCGAGAAGGCGCACGAGGCCGCGGACACGCTCGGCCCGAAGGTCGAGCATGCCCGGGACACGTTCGTCGAGGACGTCGTACCGAAGATCGCCGCCGCGGTCGCCACCATCCTGGCCGGCGCCGCGACCGCGAAGGAGCAGGCCCAGGAGGCCGCCGAGCGCGCGCCGGACGCCTACGCCGTCCTCAAGGGGGACGCCACCGCCAAGCCGTCGAAGAAGGGCGGCAAGGGCAAGTGGCTGCTCCTCGGGGCGGTCGCCGCCGGTGCGGCCGTCGTCGCGTACCGCAAGAGCACCGAACGTCCGGACCCGTGGGCCAGCGCGGGCACGTACACGCCGCCGCAGTCCGCGTCGGCGAAGCTCAGCTCCACCGTCGGCGCCGCGAAGGAGAGAGCGGGCGAGGCCAAGGACGCCGCGACCGCCAAGGCTGCCGAGCTCAAGGACGCGGCGGCCACGAAGGTCGAGGAGGCCAAGGGTGCCGCCGGCCTGGAGACCGACAAGGGGTCGGCCACGTGGAGCGACGCCGGTGCCGGCTCGTCCGACGTGCCGTCCACCACGGGGACCTCCGAGGGCACCGACCTCTCGACGCCGAACCTCGACGCCGGGACGGGCGAGGCCGGCGAGGAGCCGCTGACGCTCGCGGAGCACGCCACGGAGGAGGCCGCCGAGACCCCCGCAGGTGCGGTCACGCTGCCGGAGAAGGCCGCTGCCCCGCAGGAGGACGGCACGGCCCCGGAGGGCTTCTCCGTCAAGGGCAACGCCGGCTCCGGGCTCTACCACGAGCCGGGCAGCCGCTGGTACGAGTCCACTGTCGCCGAGTTCTGGTTCAGGTCCGCCGAGGACGCCGAGTCCGCGGGCTACAAGAAGGCCGGGTCCCCGAAGGGCTGACCTCCGCCATCCATGCCGACGCCGGCCGTCCCTCCGCGGGGTGGCCGGCGTCGTGTGTGGGGGCCTAGGCGGTGACGCGGTCGACGAGGCCGACGAGCTCGGCGACGTCCCGGTCCCCGTCGAGGATCTCCGGGAGGACGGACGCCTCGCGGCGCAGCACCTCCGGGCCTGCCCAGCGGGACCAGGGGCCGCCGGTGAGGTGGTCGGTGAGCATCGCGACGACGAGGTCCTGCCGCAGCCGTGGCGACGCCTCGGCGAGGTCGCTCGGGCAGTCGCCGATGGTGAGCCACCGGAAACGCTCGACGGGGCGGCCGGAGTCGTCGAGGTACCGGACGGTGGCGGTGACGAAGGCGTCCCGTCCGCCGCCGTCGCGCAGCTCGACGTCGTAGAGGGCGGTCGTCGCGTGTCCCGCCAGCACCTCACCGCCGTCCACGGCGTCGTTGCGGAAGTCGCGGTCCGCGACGGCACGGTTCTCGTAGCCGATGAGGCGGTAGCCGGCCACCTGCTCGGGGTCGAACTCCACCTGCGCCTTGGCATCCCGGGCGGTGACGGCGAGGGTCGCGGTGAGGTCGTGGGCGAAGACGCGCTCGGCCTCGTCGGCGGTGTCGACGTAGACGTGCCATCCGTCGCCGTTGTCGGCCAGCTGCTCGAGGAGCTCGTCGTCGTAGTCGGCGATGCCGACGCCGACGGACACGAGGTTGATGCCGGCACGCGCCTCGGTGCTGATCCGCTCGAGGATGCCGCCGGACGTCGTCTCACCGACGTTGGCGACGCCGTCACTGACGAGGACGACACGGGTCATCCGTTCCTCGGAGGCCATGTCGGCGGCGAGGTCGTACCCGAGAGCGAGGCCGGCGGCCGCGTTCGTGGAGTCCATGGGGCGCAGGCTGTCGACGGCCTCGAAGATGCGGCCGGCATCGGCCACGCGGGTCGGCTCGAGCGCCAGCCGGGCCTCGGTGGAGTAGCAGACCATGGCGACGCGGTCGTCGCGGTCGAGGGAGGAAACGAGTGCGCGCAGCGCGGTCTTCGTCGTCTCCATCTTGCCGGCCTCCCGCATCGAGCCGGAGCAGTCGACGACGAGGGAGAGGTCGACCCCGCTCCGGTTCTCGTGGTCGGGGTCGGCGGCGCGGATGCCGACACGGACGATGCGGTGGCGCGGCTGGAACGGGAGGGTGGCGGCATCGATGTGCACGTCGAGGCCGTCGCTCGGCGCGTCGTAGTCCTGCTCGAAGTAGTTGACGAACTCCTCGGTGCGGACCTCGTCCGCCGGCGGCGTGTACCCGCGGGAGACGGCGTCGCGGAAGCGGGTGTAGGAACCGGTGTCGATGTCGAGGGCGAACGTGGACAGCGGGTCGGCGGCGGCGTCGGTCATCGACTCGTCGAGGGGACGCTCGCGGTCCCGGAGGTCACGCGGCGGGTTCTCGTCGAGCTGCGTCGAGGGCGGTTCGGCGCCGCGGTTCGGGCCCGGCTGGATGGGGCCTGCCGCGCGGTCCCGCGCGGATGTCTCGTCGCTCGTCGAGCCACTCGCGCATCCGGTGGCGGCGAGCGCGATCACGAGCGCGGCGCCGGTCAGTGTGCTGGTCCTGCGGTGTGTGGTCCCCATGATGCCCCTCCGGGTCGACGTCGGTGTCTCGCTGTGACCGGACGCTAGGGCTCTCGGATCCGCTCCGGCGCAACGGTTATCGGGACGTGACCGGACCGATGTCGGTTCGTGTCCGACGAGTCGCGTTCGTGTCCGTCCCGTGGCCGCGCCGTGACCAACCCGGGATCGCTGGTCGCCTCGGCGGGGCGGATCCGCCCGTCCGGGTGACAGGGAGGCAACGGCGGACGGATGATGCTGGGGTGCGACGGTCGCGCCGGCTCGGGTCGTGGGTCGTCGCCGCGGTAGCCGCGGTGACGCTCCCCGCAGTCGTGTGCGTGCCCGCATGGAGCGCCGAGCCACCGCCGGCTCCGTCGTCCGATGCCGGCCCGCCGAGCGACGAGGACGTCGAGAAGGCGGACGAGGCCGCGGCAGAGGCGGCCGAGGAGGTCGCCGCGATCACGGCGAAGCTGGAGAAGGCCGAGGAACGGCTCGAAGCGATTCAGCTGCAGGTGAGTGAGGCCGTCGCAGCGCACGAGCTCGCGGAGCGCCGCCTGACCGCAGCCGAGGAGGCAGAGCAGCGGGCCCAGGATGAGCTGTCGGCCGCGCAGGCCGCGCACGCGTCGGCGACCGAGGCGCTGGCCGGCGAGGCGGCGCAGCTCTACATGCAGGGTGGAGGCCTCCAGGACCTCACGACGCTGCTGCTCTCACCGCCCAACACGATGTCGGACCTCGCGTTCGTCCTCGACGGCAACGCGCGCCGCGCCCAGCGGCAGCTCGACCGTGCGACGGCTGCCGAGTGGCAGGCCACCGTCCGGGCGGAGGAGCTGTCCCGGGCTCGGGACGCCCGGGAGTCGGCTGCCGGTCGGGCGGCGACCACCCGCGCGTCCACCGAGGAGGAGGCCGAGGAGGCGAGCGCCGAAGCCGCGAGGCTCGGGGAGGAACAGGAGCGCCTGGCCACCCGACTGGCCGAGCTCGAGAAGGGCGCGGCCGACCTGGCGCGCCAGCGGGAGGCTGCGGCCGGGTTGGGTAGCGCGCTCGTCGGGGTGCAGGCGGGGGACGCCTCGGGCGCCGGGCCCGCGGCCGCCCAACGCATCGCGCGTGACGCGATGCCGGCGTTCGGCTGGGACGACGACGAGTTCGCCTGCCTCGTCACGCTGTGGCACTTCGAGTCCGGATGGAGCTGGAGCGCGACGAACCGGTCGTCCGGGGCGTACGGCATCCCGCAGGCCCTACCCGGCTGGAAGATGGCGAGCGCCGGCAGCGACTGGCTCACCAACCCGGCGACGCAGATCGCGTGGGGGCTGGGGTACATCGACCAGGTCTACGGCTCGCCGTGCACGGCGCTCAAGGCCTTCAACTCCCGCTCCCCCCACTGGTACTGAGGTTCCACGTCCGCATCCGTCGGCGTCGGAGGGGCCGGCCGGCTGCTGCCTCGTGGGGCGAGGGGCGGGCGAGCCGCCGGCTCAGCTCTCATCAGGCTTGTAATGGAAAGTATTTATGCCATTAAGCGCTATAGTGGAAGCGATAATTGCCATTGAGGAGTTCCATGCGGCGCCCCACCCCCGCCAAGACCCGGCGTGCCGCCGCCCAGATCGGCGAGCACGTCCTCACCTGGCGCAAGCTGCACGAGCTCACCGCCGAGCAGGTGTGCCAGCGTGCCGGCATCTCGCGCCCCACGCTGCGTAAGGTCGAGTCGGGCGACCCGACCGTGAGCCTCGAGACGTTCCTGAACGTCCTGCGCGCGCTGGGGCGGCTCGACTCCGTCGTCACCGCGCTGGATCCGTACGAGACCGAGCTCGGGCGTGCGCGCGCTGACCAGGCGCTCCCGGAGCGAGTACGTCGATGACCGAGGAACTGGAGGTTGCCGGTGAGGTCTCCGAGGCGACCCGGGCCTGGCGCGAGGTGGCTGCGTCCAACGGCATTCCGGATTCGGAGATGACGCGCTTCGAGGGGGCCTTCGAGGGGCTGCGGGACGACATGGACCGCCGCAGCTGATCGAAGGCGGGAGCACCGAGGAGCGCCTGGTTCGGGCCGGATCAACGCGCCGGTTCGGTCACCCGTCGACCTCTGCAAGAAGGCGTTCCTGGGCGGCCTCGAGCGCCGAGCGGTGCATCCGTCGGTACTCGATGGCCACCGGCGGAGCTTCTCAAGCCACACGACATCCAGCTACCGGAACGGTGGAATCGCACGTAGTTCTCGGACTGCGGATCCGAGGTGCGCTCAGCCCCTCCGCGTCCCCTTGATCCGCTTGTACTGGTCGACGGCCTTGCGGGAACTGCGCCAGACACCATCGGAACCTTGGACGGCATCGAGACGCCCACGCTGCGCCGCCTGTCGGAGGGCAGCGATGCTGAACTCCTCGTTGGCCAGGGCTGCCAGTGGGACGATCCGGGCCGGGCCGGCAACGTTCGGAACGATGAACCGGTTGAGGTTGTCGTACATGGCCCGAGCGAGGAGCTCGCCAAGCGGCCCGACGTCGCCCACGTCGGCCTTCTGCAGGGCCGTCAGATACGTGGTCCGCTGCTTCTTCAACACCACGACCGGGGGGTATCCCAAGCGCACGAGGATGAGGTTGAGGACCAGGCGGCCGGTTCGGCCGTTGCCATCGATGAAGGGGTGGATCCGCTCGAACTGCTCGTGGATCCGGGCAAGTCGCTCCGGGACAGGCGTCTCCGACTCGGCGAGGAGCCCGCCTTCCCTGTCGTTGACGGCCTGAACCCAACCCTGCACCTGGGCATCGACCAGCGGCCAGGCGGGAGGGGTCATCCCTCCGCCGAACGGATGGATGTCGTGCTGGCGGAAGTTGCCCGGGCCTTCGTGGTCGGTGGCGTCGGGATGGGGAGCGACTTGCCAGATCGGGTCCATGGCGAGCTTGTGGATGTGCCGCAGCTCGTGGACGGAGACAAGACCCCCGTCGTGCCAGTCACCGGGTTCGAGAGCCTGTGCGTACACCCACTGCGCCGCATCCCCGTACCCCTTGACCTCCATGTACTCCTTGAGGGGCTTGGCACCGACTGCCCTCCCTCGCTCGAGCAGGAGCTCGACCTCCCGCAGGACAAGTGTGTTGCCCTCGAGCGCTGTTGAGTGGTGCGCCTCCAGATGCCAGATGTCCGACCAGATTGCCTCTGACTCCTTCGGTGACGGAAGGCCGCCCAGACGGTCGCGCAACTCTGCGAGGGCTGCCTCGAGCCGGGTGTAGACGGTCGCCCGCGATGGCCGTCCGCGAGCCATGCCGCCTCCGTTTGATGCGCTGGTCGACTAGATGCTGGATCTTATCAACTTAGTTGATCACCCTAGGCGGGACCCAATTGATCTGATCAACGAGCAGCACATCCATCCGGGTACGGCCCTACCCGCCGACGGACAAACTGCTGGGCGCTAGCAGGTATCCGCGACGAGAGCACAACTGCTGCCACGCCTCCTCGTCGACCGCTGCATAGTTGCGTCCCCGGCACCTTGCACAACCGCGTCCAGGCAACCTTGCTGACGAGGTCCTCCGAGGCGACCGAAGCCGTGTTGATCGCTCTGACTGTCTCCTCGTCCGTGGCCACGGCTCAAGGGTATGGCGCGCCCCTCGCGAGTCGCAGCCAAGAGCCGCCGCACAGCGATGGCGCCGTCTGACGGCACTAGGGATCTGCAACCTCAACCTTGAGGTGTCCGTCGTCGCGGGCAACCCAGAACACGTCCAGCCTCAAGCGGTCCTTCGCCAGCCTAGGCAGCCGGTCGATGAGCCCCCCGTATTGACGGTTCCGAGGGAGCGCTATGCCGTACCGGGCGTGAGGGTCGTTCATTCGCTGCACTAGTTCGCCGAGGGCGCCGAGGAAGTAGTTGACCTGCTGAGGTCCGCTCTGACCGACTTCGCCCTTGGCCTCGATGACGTAGCGTCGGCCATCTGCGTGTCGGGCATCGATGTCGATGCCGCGGGTGCGTCCCCAGGCGACAGTGACTTGGAAGCCGCGATCGACGAGATAGGCCCGAACCGCTTCCTTGACCTCGTCTTCAACGATGCGGGTGGCGCTCGCTGCTGCGGGGCGTGCCGGTGATGGTGATACGACGCTGAGATCGTCGGCGGCGCCATCGAAGAGTGCGTTGACGATCTTCCCATTCGGACCGGGGAGACGCCGGAGGCGACCTTGGGCCTCCAAGCGGCGCGCCACCTGGTTCACCGACTGCCGATGGGGCACGTCCAGACGACGAGCGAGGACGTCGTCGTCCAGTGGTTCGAACCGGATCGCCGCCAAGACCCGTTCGGCCAAGCTGCTCATGCAGCCAATCTGCCAGAGCTCAGCAAGGACGGCGGGTCGCGGCGCACCTTGCCCCGCGTGGGTCGACGAGTACATCGAGCGGCGGGCCGCCGAGGCCGACTGGCCATTCGAGGTGGAGGACGACTGGCCGTGAGCCGGCGGCCGAACGGGGGGTCGATCTACCCGCACCGCAACGGCTGGTCCGCGCACGTGTGGATCGTCACCCCGACCAGGCGCCGGCAGCGCAAGTCGGTGTACGGGAAGACCCGCGAGGAGGTCCACGCCAAGTGGCTCCGCCTCCACCAGCAGGCGCGGCGGGGACCGGTGGCGCCGGTCTCCCCGCGCCTGTGGGACTTCCTCCGGCGGTGGCTGCGCGAGACGGTCAAGCCCAACCTGCCGCCGGCGACCGCGGCGAACTACGAGATGTTCGCCCGCCTCTACATCGTCCCCGACCTCGGCAACCGCCCACTCGACAAGCTCATGGTCCGCGACGTCCAGGTCTGGGTGAACGCGCTCCGGACACGGTGCCCGTGCTGCGCCCAGGGCAAGGACGCGGTGCGTGCCGTGCCGCACGCGGATGACGCTGAGTCAGCTGGGAAGTCAGCTCGGCCAGGTGTGATCGCGGATACCCGCAGCTACTTCGTTTCGTTCGGATGGTTGGTGTGGCAGTCGACAAGCACCACTGTCTGGCCGTTGACGTAGAACCAGATGCGAGCTCCGTTACTGAGCTCGTGCTGCCAGCGCTCGTGTGTACCGCCCTGGTGGGTCACCTGCGCCAGGTCTCCCTTCAGGGGATGGTTCTTGGGCTGCCGCTCTTTGGGGCGCTTGGTCAAGAAGTCCCAAGCATCCACGAGCGCGTTGCGCTGGGTCGCCTTGAGATCCGTCCAGCCCTTCTCGGCTTGACGCGTACCGAAGACGATCGTGTACTCAGCCTTCTTGATCGGCCTGGGAACCTCGTGGCGCTTCGCCATCAGGCCTGACGCGGGTCGGTGGCCTCGGGCAGGTCATCGTACCAATCCAGCTCGTCGTCGGGAGTGAATCCGGCAGCCTTGGCCTGTGCGGTGTTGAACCACTCATGAAGGTCGACTAGAAACGGTCCGAAGTCCTGAACAGCAGCACAGCCTCGAGCGCTCTGGACGATCTCCATGGCGAAGGTCTCTCGCTCGGATTCGCTGAGGAAGCGCATCCATGGGAACCGATCCTGCAGCCGATCCACGAATGGTTGAGACTCAGGCCCAAGGGAAGCCGCGATCAAGTCAGCCGCCATGCGAAGCACGGTGCTCTGTCGCTCAACCTCACTCTTTCGCGTGAGGACAAGCGTCTCTCCATCACGCCGTGTGATCTCAACAGCCCCCTGATCCGCAGCCTGGAAGACCTCGGCCGAGTTGCGGGACAACGCCGAGGACTGGACGACACGGGACATGGTCAGGCTCATGCGGACCATTGTTCTGAATATGTTCAGAACTGTCAAGTCGCACCGTCGAACCGCTTGCCACCCCGACCTTGGCGAAGCGCTGCAGTACTTCACTGGGGTACGGACGCGAAAGAGGCCCTTCCCGTCGAACGGAAAGGTCCTCTGACCTGTGGTGGAGCCAAGGGGACGCGCCACGGCTCGCTGGCGCTCACCGCGGGGATCCGGAACCTGAGCGTTCGAGTCGCTTGGGCCGTGAACACGGATGGGACCGGCTGTCGCCGGTCCCATCCGTGTTCACTCGAGTGGAGCCAAGGGGACTCGAACCCCTAACCCCCTGCTTGCAAAGCAGGTGCGCTACCAATTGCGCCATGGCCCCTGGGTGTCCGGCGGCCCCCGGAGGAAGCCCGGCCGGACGAGGGTTCAGCTCTGGGGGGTGTCGGTGGCCTCGGCCCAGAGCCGGTTCTCGGCCTGCTTGTCCTTGATCTGCTTCGTGATCGCGAACGCGCCGGCGGCCGACGCGAGGAGAACGAGGAGCTTCTTCACGGAGTACACCACCTGTGGCCGGGGGAGGTCGGATGGTGGGCCTAACAGGACTTGAACCTGTGACCTCTTCCTTATCAGGGAAGCGCTCTAACCGTCTGAGCTATAGGCCCGTCGCCGACCGGCGTAGCGCCCCCGACGAGGGAGGCGCGGTTGACGAGGTTACCCCACCCCGAGGCCCCGCCCCAAAACGAGCGGGACGCGACGAGCGCGGCGAGATGCACCCCCTGAAGGTGGGGGTGATGGCATCGGAACTGGGGTGATCACCCCACATCCGGCGCCATCAAAGGAGCCACCAGCGCACCGCACGGACCATCGGGCAACCAGCCCGCAGCACAGCCGGTGCAGGCCCGGACGGCGCCGGCTCGATCAGTCGTCCGTGAGGGTCAGCTGGAGGCCGCCGACCAGGGCCGCGGAGACGTTGTAGAGGAACGCCGCCAGCGTCGCGATCGCGGTGAAGAGGATGACGTCGACGACCCCGACGACGATCGACAGCGACACGACCCGCGAGAAGCCGACGAAGTCGAGGATGTCGAAGCTCTGGCTGCCGTCCTGGATGACCTGACCGATGACACCGTTCACCTGGTCGAAGACGCCCATCGCGTCGAGGACCGTCCAGCAGACCACCGTGGCGACGACGAGCGCGATGCCGAGCGCCACCGACAGGAGGAACGACACCTTCATCGCCGACCACGGGTCGATGCGCGAGACGGTCAGCCGGGCCCGGCGCCCCATCGGCCCACGAGCCCCGCCCGTGGCACCGGACGGGCGAACCGACGCCTGGCGGACCTCCGCCGACCCCCGGCCGGTGGGACGAGTGGCCGGTGGCTGCGGACGCTCGGTACGCGTGGGGAGGGGAGCGGTGCGGCCGTCGGACGTCTGCTGACCGACACGGCGCAGCGAGGAGTTGCCGTGGGAACCGGACGCGCCGTCGCTCTGCCCGGCCGACGGCCGACGCGGAGACGAGGAGCGCACCGGGCGCCCCGCGTGGTCTGCGGTGCTCACTCAGTACCTCCTGGGATCATGCGTCGCTGTCCGACGGTACGGCATCCGGCTCGACGACTGCGAGTCCGCCACCCTACGGACGCTCAGGAAGGTCCGAACCGCCGACCTCGTCGGCCGCGTCCGAGCCACTCGGAGCGCCGGCCGCACCGGTCACGTCGCCGTCGACGACGGCCTCCGTGGCCTCGGCCGTGACCGCCGCGGCCTCCTCGGCGGACTCCAGCCCGGCCTCGACCGCGGCCTCCTCGGCGACCTTCTCGGGGTTGCGTGCCACGGCGACCACGCGGTCACCGTTGCCCGGCTTGACGAGGATGACGCCCTGGGTGTTGCGGCCCTTCGGCGCGATGCCGTCGGTCGTCGCCCGGACGATGTTGCCCTTCTCGAACACGACGAGCAGCTCGTCACCGCCGACGGTCGTCAGGGCCCCGGCGAGGTCGCCGTTGCGCTCGGTGATCTTCGCGACCGCGACACCCAGCGTGGCGCGCCCCTTGGCGTTCCATTCGGTGGCCGAGGTGCGCTTGGCCATCCCGTTCTCGAAGACGACGAAGACGTCCGGCTCGGTGCCCTCGGCGATGACCGACATCGACAGCAGCGTGTCGTCCCCGCGGAACTTCATCCCCGTGACGCCGCTCGTGCCCCGCCCCATCGGCCGCAGCTGGGCGTCGTCGGCGTGGAAGCGCACCGACTGCCCCTTGCGCGAGACGAGGAGGAGGTCGTCGTCCGCGGAGACCAGCCCGACGCCGACGAGCTCGTCGCCCTCGCGCAGGTTGACCGCGATGAGCCCGCCCGTGCGGGGGCTGTCGTACTCGGTGAGCCGGGTCTTCTTGACGAGCCCTCCGCGGGTCGCGAGGACGAGGTACGACGCGTCCTCGTAGGACCGGATGGCGAGCACCTGGGCGATCTCCTCACCCGGCTGGAACGCGAGGAGGTTCGCGACGTGCTGGCCCTTGGAGTCGCGGCCGGCATCCGGCAGCTCGTACGCCTTGGCCCGGTAGACCCGGCCGAGGTTCGTGAAGAAGAGCAGCCAGTGGTGCGACGTGGTGGCCATGAAGTGCTCGACCATGTCCTCGCCGCGCAGCTGCGCCCCGCGCACGCCCTTGCCGCCCGGCTTCTGCGCGCGGTAGGCGTCGACCCGGGTGCGCTTGGCGTACCCGCCCCGGGTGATCGTCACGACGACGTCCTCCTCGGGGATCAGGTCCTCCATCGACATGTCGCCGTCCCCGGGCATGATCGTCGTCCGCCGCTCGTCGCCGTACTTGCCGACGATCGCGCCGAGCTCCTCCGACACGATGTCCCGCTGCCGCCCCGGCTTGGCGAGGATGTCCTGGTAGTCCTCGATCTGCGTCTGCAGCTCGTCGTGCTGGTCGATGATCTTCTGCCGCTCAAGGGCCGCGAGCCGGCGCAGCTGGAGGTTGAGGATGGCCGTCGCCTGGATCTCGTCGATCCCGAGCAGCTCGATGAGGCCGGTGCGGGCCTCCTCGACCGTCGGGCTGCGGCGGATCAGCGCGATGACGTCGTCCAGCATGTCGAGCGCCTTGAGGTAGCCGCGGAGAATGTGGATCTCCTCCTCGGCCTTGCGCAGCCGGTACTCGGTGCGCCGGCGGATGACCTCGACCTGGTGGTCGACCCAGTGCCGCACGAAGGCGTCGATCGGGAGGGTGCGCGGCACGCCGTCGACGAGCGCGAGCATGTTCGCGCCGAACGTCGTCTGCAGCTGGGTGTGCTTGAACAGGTTGTTGAGGACGACCTTCGCCACCGCGTCCCGCTTGAGGACGATGACGAGCCGCTGCCCCGTGCGCCCCGAGGTCTCGTCGCGGATGTCGGCGATGCCCGCGAGCCGGCCGTCCTTGACGTGCTCGGCGATCTTCTGCGCCAGGCTGTCCGGGTTCACCTGGTACGGCAGCTCGGTGACGACGAGGCACTGCCGGCCCTGGATCTCCTCGACCTCGACGACCGAGCGCATGATGACCGAGCCGCGGCCGGTGCGGTAGGCGTCCTCGATGCCCTGGTGGCCCATGATGAGCGCGCCGGTGGGGAAGTCCGGGCCCTTGATCTCCCGCATGACGGCCTCGAGCGTCTCCTCGCGGGAGGCGTCCGGGTGGCGCAGCACCCACTCGGCGGCCGCGGCGACCTCGCCGAGGTTGTGCGGCGGGATCTGGGTGGCCATCCCGACCGCGATGCCCGCGCTGCCGTTGACGAGCAGGTTGGGGAAGCGGCTCGGCAGGACGGTCGGCTCGAGCGTCTTGCCGTCGTAGTTGGGCGCGAAGTCGACGGTCTCCTCGTCGATGTCGCGCACCATCTCCATCGACAGCGGCGCCATCCGGCACTCGGTGTACCGCGGGGCGGCGGCCGGGTCGTCACCCGGGGAGCCGAAGTTGCCCTGGCCCTGGACGAGCGGGTAGCGCAGCGACCAGTCCTGGACGAGGCGGACGAGGGCGTCGTAGATGGCCGTGTCGCCGTGCGGGTGGTACTGGCCCATGACGTCGCCGACGACGCGGCTGCACTTGTTGAAGCCACGGTCCGGGCGGTAGCCGCCGTCGTACATCGCGTAGAGCACGCGGCGGTGCACCGGCTTGAGGCCGTCGCGGACGTCGGGCAGCGCCCGGGAGACGATGACCGACATCGCGTACTCGATGTACGAGCGCTGCATCTCGGCGTTGAGGTCGATCGGCTCCGTGCGGTCGGTCTCGACGGGCTGGTCAGTCATCGGTGTCCTTGCTGGCGATCAGTGAAGAGGCGGCTTCGGGCGGGAACCTCCGGTCGGACACCCCGAAGTTCGGGGTGCGTGACCGAACGTTCCGGCACCAGGCGAAAAAGAGGAGGCATCAGATGTCGAGGAAGCGGACGTCGCGGGCGTTGCGCTGGATGAACGAGCGCCGCGACTCGACGTCCTCGCCCATGAGCACCGAGAAGATCTCGTCGGCCGCGGCGGCGTCGTCGAGGGTGACCTGGAGGAGCACCCGCTGGTCGGGGTCCATCGTCGTCTCCCAGAGCTCCTGGTAGTCCATCTCGCCGAGACCCTTGTACCGCTGGATCGGGTTGTCCTTCGGCAGCCGGCGGCCCTTGCCCTGGCCCTCGGCCACGAGGGCGTCGCGCTCGCGGTCGGTGAAGGCGAACTCGTGCGTCGCGTTGCTCCACTTGAGGCGGTACAGCGGCGGCTGCGCGAGGTAGACGTAGCCGGCCTCGATCATTGGCTTCATGAACCGGAAGAGCAGGGTGAGCAGCAGCGTGCGGATGTGCATGCCGTCGACGTCGGCATCCGCCATCAGCACGATCTTGTGGTAGCGCGCCTTCTCGATGTCGAAGTCCTCGCCGATGCCGGTGCCGAACGCCGAGATGAGCGCCTGGACCTCGGTGTTGGCGAGGATCTTGTCGAGCCGGGCCTTCTCGACGTTGAGGATCTTGCCGCGGATCGGGAGGATCGCCTGGGTGTACGGGTTGCGCCCGCGCACCGCCGAGCCGCCGGCCGAGTCGCCCTCGACGATGAAGACCTCCGAGACCGCCGGGTCCTTGGCCTGGCAGTCGCGCAGCTTGCCGGGCAGCCCGCCGGACTCCAGGACCCGCTTGCGGGTGGCCTCGCGCGCCTTGCGGGCCGCCATCCGGGCCGTCGCCGCCTGCACGGCCTTGCGGACGATGTCCTTGCCCTCGCTCGGGTGCCGCTCGAGCCAGTCGCCGAACTCGTCGGTCATCGCCCGCTGGACGAACCCCTTGACCTCGGAGTTGCCGAGCTTGGTCTTCGTCTGGCCCTCGAACTGCGGCTCGCCGAGCTTGACCGAGATGACGGCCGTCAGGCCCTCGCGGACGTCCTCGCCGGTGAGGTTCTCGTCCTTGTCCTTGAGGAGGTTCTGGCGCCGGGCGAAGTCGTTGACGAGCTTGGTGAGCGCCGCGCGGAAGCCCTCCTCGTGGGTGCCGCCCTCGTGGGTGTTGACCGTGTTCGCGTAGCTGTGCACCGACTCGCTGTACGCGGTGGTCCACTGCATCGCGAGCTCGAGCGAGAGCGCGCGCTCCTCGTCCTCGACCTCGATCGAGATGACCTCGTCGTGCACCGGGTCGGTCTTCTTGCTGCCGACGAGGTGGTGCACGTAGTCGACGAGGCCGCCGTCGTAGCGGTACGTGACCGAGCGGGCGGTGGTCGTGCGGGTCTCGCCGGTGGACTCGGCGTCCTCGGCGTCCTCGACCTGTGCGACGTCGGCGTCGACGCCGTCGAGGTCCGGCTCGTCGTCGGCCTGGACCCGCTCGTCGGTGAGGCGGATCGTCAGGCCCTTGTTG
Source organism: Phycicoccus sp. CSK15P-2 (assembly GCF_016888005.1). Lineage (GTDB taxonomy): Bacteria > Actinomycetota > Actinomycetes > Actinomycetales > Dermatophilaceae > Phycicoccus. The sequence goes on from NZ_JAFDVE010000008.1 coordinate 75,379, forward strand.
AGGAACGCCGTCTGCTGGAACCGCGAGCGCAGCGTCTCGTAGTCGTAGGTCGTCGTCTCGAAGATCTCCGGGCTGGCCCAGAACGTGATGGTCGACCCGGTGCGGTCGGTCTCCTCCTCCCGGCGCAGCGGGCCGGTGGGCACGCCGCGGTCGAAGGACATCCGGTGGGCGTGGCCCTTCTGCCGGACGCAGACGTCGAGGCGCGTGGACAGCGCGTTGACGACCGAGGAGCCGACGCCGTGCAGACCGCCGGAGACCTTGTACCCGCCGCCGCCGAACTTGCCGCCGGCGTGCAGCTGGGTGAGGACGAGCTCGACGGCGCTCACCCCCTCGGTGGGGTGGATGTCGGTGGGGATGCCGCGGCCGTTGTCGCGGACCCGGACGGCGCCGTCGGCCATGAGCGTGACGTCGATCGTGTCGGCGTACCCGGCCAGGGCCTCGTCGACGGCGTTGTCGACGATCTCCCAGACGAGGTGGTGCAGCCCCCGCTCACCCGTGGAGCCGATGTACATGCCGGGGCGCTTGCGGACCGCCTCGAGCCCCTCGAGGACGGTGATCGCGGCCGCGTCGTAGGCGGGACCGTCGGGGAGGACCGGAGCCTGCTCCGGCGGGACCGTGGGGTCGGTGCCGGGGGCGTCGGGGGTCTGGTCGGGCTGGTCCGCCACGGGTCTCCTTCAACGGGCACGGCGCCGCCGACGGGTGGTCGGCCACGCTCACGGCACGCGCCCTCGGGTGGAGTCCACCCGAGGGCGCGGGATCACCCTCCATCCTAGCGGTCGGGTCGGACGGGACAACGCCCTGGGAGGCCCGTGGCGGTGGTTTTCCCGGCAGTACGCACCCCGGGACGGCCCCCTCCACGCGAACGGGGCCCTCAGCGGCCCTGACGGGCCGTCATGGGAGGCGCCCGAGCCATCCGACGGAAGAACCCCCGGGCCCGCACCGCCGTGCGGGCCCGGGGGTCCCGGGGGAGGAGGCGGAGGGGGTCAGGCGTCCGGCACGCAGCACCCGATGAGACCGGCCACCGCGTCGGCGAGCACCTGGGTGCGCTCGGCGTCCACGGGGGCGCGGCCGAGCAGCATCCCGACGACGTGCAGCGCGCGCACCGCGTCGGCGACGTCGGTCCCGTCCGGAGCCGCGAGGAGGCGCCCGACGGCGGGGTGCGCGCCGTTGAGGACGAGCACGGATGCGCCGCCCTCGCTCGGGTGCCAGAGCGCGGGACGGGTGGCCGGCACGAAGTCCTTGACCTCCACGGCGACACCGGCCTCGGCGAGAGCGTCGGAGGCGCGGCCGGCCAGGCGGGCCGCGGCCTGCTCGTCGCCGTGCTCGCTCGGCCGCGCGATGGCGACGACGTCGCCCGGGCCGATCTCGTGGAAGGTCTTGCCCTCGGGGTCGACGACACCGAGCAGCCGCGCGTCGTGTGCGCCGCCGGCGTCGAGGACGAGGGTGCCGGCGTGGACGGCGACGTCCTCGAGGGCGGCGTAGACGTCGGCGTCGGTGACGTAAGGGACCTTCTCGCCGGACGACGTCAGCTCGTCCAGGGTGCGGTTCCCGAGCGTCGTCGTGAACGGGATGGTCGAGCGCAGGAGGTCGCGCATGTTCTCGTCGTCGACCGCGAGCGCCTTGAGCCCGTGCGAGTGCAGCCGCATGACGTGGACGTACGCGCCCGGCTCCATCGCCTGGATCATGATGAGCTCGCTGAGCAGCGCCTGGCCGAGCCGGTCCCGGACCATGTCGAGCGAGCCGGTCTCCTGGAAGGCCTCACGGGACGCGGTCAGCGAGAGGTCGCCGCCGTCGATCACCGCGCGGCAGAAGAACGCCCAGCCGGGGAGGATGTGGCTGTCGCTGTCGGCGACGAGCATCCCGCGCGAGTAGAGCAGGTCACCGGTGCGGTGGCCCGGCAGCGCGGTGTACGGCAGGACGAAGCCGACGCCGCGGACGTCGCACGTCGACGAGTCGAGCGGGACGATGCCGAGCGGCTCGAAGCCGAGGCGCTCGCGGCACCAGCGCACCTGCTCCTCGATCGGCAGGTCCCACGGCGGGGTCTCCTTCGAGACGAGCCGGCCGTCGACCTCGACGTGCACGGGGAGGTGCTCGACGAACGCGGTCGCGAGCTCGAGGGCGGTCTCCGGGGAGCACCAGGACAGGTCGCCGTGGCGCGGGTGGACGCGCACCTCGGTACCGGGGGTGTCCAGCGGCTCGTCCGCGACGGTGACGCTGAACGTGCCGTCGGCGCGGCCGACCCAGTGGATCGTCTCGGCGTCCGGCTCCTTGGCCGAGCGGGAGCGCATCTCGACCTCGTCGGCGACGAGGAAGCAGGACAGCAGGCCGATCCCGAACTGTCCGAGCAGCTTGCGGCGCGCGCCGGCGAAGTCACCGCCCTTGCTCGTCCCGCCGACCGTCGCGAGAAGGGTGCGGACCTCGTCGGCGGTGAGGCCGATGCCGTCGTCGCGCACGACGAGCGGGCTCTTGCCGTCGGCGGAGGTCACCGTCACCTTGCCCTCGAAGCCCTCCTCGACGCGGCCCCGCGCCTCGAGCGCGTCGGTGGCGTTCTGCAGGAGCTCGCGCAGGTAGACCTTCGGGCTGCTGTAGAGGTGGTGGCTGAGGATGTCGACGATCCCGCGGAGGTCGACGTGGAACTGCTCACGGTCCTCGGCGGCGTCGGGGTCGTCGGTCTCGACGCGGTCAGCGGTCTGGGTCACGGCGGGGGCCTTCCTCGGATGCGGTCGGGTGGCTCGGTCGTTCGGCCGACGTTTCTGCGGGTCCGGCCCCCGTCCCCGGTCGGTCTCCCTACTGTCGCCGGTATGGGCTACTGGAGAACGACCGGACTGACGGCCGGGACCGGGACGGACGAGCCGACCGAGGTCTCCTCCGCGCCCGTGTCCGGTGCGCGCGGGACCTCCCTGGAGGGTCGGGAGGGCCACGGTGCCCCGAACGGTCACGAGGCTGCCGTAGCACGCTCGGCGTCGGGCACGACCGACCCGGGTGTCGGCTCTTCGGGGGACGCCATCGGCCCGAACGGCGGATGGGCCTCCGGGACTCCGACCGACGGCTACGCCGCCTCGCTCGACCAGGTGCTCGCCGTACGCGGCGCCCTCGGTGCGGCAGTCGTGGACAGCAGCACCGGCCGTGCTCTCGCGACGGCCGGCGACCCTGCTGACGTCAACCTCCACGCGGCGGCCGCCGGGACCTCGAACGTCGTCCTCGCGCAGCAGCTGACGCTGGACGACCTCGGGAGCGAGGAAAAGGTCACCGACATCGTCGTGACCCTGCGGACCCGCTACCACCTGGCCCGGATGGTGGAGGCGTTCCCCGGCGTGTTCGTCTACGCCGTGCTCGACCGCGACCGCGCCGACCTCGCCACCGCGCGCGCCGCGCTGGCCGAGGTCGAGCGTGGGCTCGTCGCCTGAGCCCTCCGGACCGGTAGCGCCCGGGCGGCCCGGGGGTCTGCTCAGAACCCCAGGGTGCGTTCGAACAGCGCCCGGACGTCGTCGTCGAGCACCGGCTCCGGGAGCTCGACGGCCCCCGGGTGCACGGGGGAGGACACCGAGTAGTGGAACGCATCCGGCACCTCACGCCTGCCCTGGGCGGCCTCGGCGATGCCGGACAGGCGACCCTGCACCAGCAACCCCTGCCAGGCGTGCAGGTCGGGGTCGGGGAGGTCGCCGATGACCACCGTGCGCTCCAGGACGATGCCCGCCACCCCGCCGGTGCGGCGCACGCTCACCTCCGTGTGCGGTGACGGCCTGTCGGCACCCGCCCCGCCGGGGTCCCCGACATCGGTGCCGTCGAGCTCGATGTCTCCCGGCACCTCGTCCGCCGGGCCGTCGCCGGCCGCGGCGTCCGGGCCGAGGCCGACCCCGGCCCATGCGGCCCGCAGCGCCTCGACGACGGGCGATCCGTCGCCGTGCCGGGCGGTGGCCGCGGCGAGGGTGAGCCCGGCGAAGGTCTCGAAGTCGCAGTCCGCCCGGATCTCGCCGGTGACCGTGTCGTACCAGACCTGGCCGGCGACCTCCCACGCGAACCCACCGACCGCGACCGCGAAGTCGTGGAAAGCCTTGTTCGGGATGCCCGAGTTGATGTGCACCCCACCGTTGTCACCGGTGGTCTCGACGTAGTCGCGCATGTGGGCCGGCTGCGGGTCGGTCCCCAGCCGCGGGTCGTCGTACGCCGTACCCGGTGCGGCCATCGACCGCAGGGCGACGCCCTGCACGCCCGGCGCGAGGAGCTCGGCGCCGACGAGCCAGTCGGCCTCCTCCGCGGTCTGGCCGAGCACGCGCTGCTTGACGAGGACCCCGAAGACGTCCGAGACCGACTCGTTGAGCGCCCCGGACTGGTCGCGGTAGTTGAGCCCGGAGGTGTACTGCGTGACCCCGTGCGCGAGCTCGTGACCGATGACGTCGAGGCTGCGGGTGAAGCCGAGGAAGACGACGCCGTCGCCGTCGCCGAAGACCATCTGGGTGCCGTCCCAGAAGGCGTTGTCGTAGTCGCGGCCGTAATGGACGGTGGCGAGGAGCGGCAGGCCCTTGTCGTCGAGCGAGTTGCGGTCGTACGCCTCGCGCCAGAGCGTCCAGGTGTCGCCGAGGCCGTCGTAGGCCTGGCCGACGGCCTCGTCACCGGTGGCCGGGCCGCCCTCGCCGCGGACGAGGACGCCGGGCAGCGTGGTGCCCTGCTCGGCGTCGTACACGGCGCGCTGCGGGGACTCCGGCGTTCCCGGGTCGAGCGCCGGACGCTCGACGAGCCCCTCGGGGCGGACCTCGGCGGTCATCCGGCCGCGGCGCAGCTGCTCGTCGACGAGGAGGGTGGACTCGGCCGGCCCCTGCACCCGTGGGTCCTGGGACGCGGCCAGTGCCGTGAGCACGTAGGGCGGGACGATGGTGCATGACGGTGTGTGAGCGGTCATGTGTCCACGATGCACGGCCGCACCCACACAGGGCGCCCGAGCGTGCGGGGGAGTTCTCCCCGTGGTCCGGTCGCGGGCGCGCCGCTAGCGTCGAGCCATGGGTGACACCTCCTTCACCGTCGACCTCGGCGCGGTCCGGGGCGTGGCGACCGACATCACGACGACGTCCGAGAGCGCGGGCGAGATCGACGTCGCCACCCCGCTGTCCGCCGTGGCGGCGGCGCTGCCCCGGTCCGAGACCGCGGGCCGCGTCCCGGACGCCTCCTTCGAGCTCGGTGCAGCGGTCGCCGTGTGGGCCGGCCGGGTGGCCGGCGCCGCCGAGGACGTCACCGCGAGCGCCGACCAGTACGCGGAGGACGACGCCCGCAGCGCGGCACGCGTCCAGCGGCTCGGAGGGCCGACGCCATGACCACGGTCGCCGAGGTCCTCGCCTGGAACCCGGACGCCGTCACCACGGCCGGCACCGAGGTCTCCACCGCCGCCGACACGCTGCTCGACCGGGTCCGTGACCTCGAGTCCGCCGCCGACACGCTCTCCGACGGATGGCAGGGCGTCGCCGCCGACGCCGCGCACCGTGCCGTCGTCTCGCAACGGGACACCGGCAAGGACCTCGTCGCGGCCCTGGACGCCGTGAGCTCCGCCCTCGAGACGGGAGCGACGTCCATCGCCACGGCCCGCTCCTCGCTCATCTGGATCCGGGACGACGACGCGGGCCGCGGCTACCAGGTGATGGACGACGGCAGTGTCGTCCCGCCGCCCATCCAGCCGGTGCTGTACGCCCCGGAGGACGCCGCGCGCGTGCAGGCCGAGCTCGACCGCGAGCGCACGGCCCGCGAGGAGGAGGCCCGGCACATCGCCGGCGAGGTCGGCCGGGCGGTCGACGACGCCGTCCTCGCCGATCACACGCTGGCCGAGGCGCTGCGCACGGTGGAGCTCCCGCAGGACCTGCGCACGACCGTCGAGGAGATCCGCCGCCGGCACGACGCCGGTGAGGACACCTGGGACATCCTCGGCAGCCTCGGGTTCGTCGGCGGCGCGGCGGTCACGGTCAAAGCGCTGCTCGGGGTGTGGAAGGCCGGGACGAAGCTCTCCGCCCTCGCGTCGTTCTACGGCAACGCGGTCCGCGGCGGCCTCGCCTACGGCCAGGCCGTGCGTTGGCTGACCACCGGCGCCGGGGACGCGTCGGCGTTCCTCCGGGCGGTGCGTGCCGCCGAGGGGCTCGAGACGGCGGCCGGTGTGTTCCAGTTCGGGAAGACCCCGACGTGGCTGGTCGGGGCCCGCACCGCGGCAGGCAAGGCGTTCCTCCCGCTGACCATCGCCACCGGCACGATGGACGCGATCACGGGCGGCGGCTACGACGGCTCCCGGGGCACCGCGACCCGCGTGCTCGGAGGTGCCGGGGCGGCCGGCGCGGCCGGGCTCCTCGGTGGCGCCGCGATGTACGGAGGTGCGGCGGCCTTCATGGCGAGCAACCCCGTCGGTTGGGGCATCGCCGCCACCGCCGTCACCGCCTACACGCTGTGGACCGCCGGGAACTTCGTCTACGACCACTGGGACGACATCAGCGACTTCGCCGGGTCGGCGGCGTCCTGGGTCGGCGACCGGGGGGCCGACATCGGCAACGCCGTCGACTCCGCCACCGACTGGGCGGGCGACCGGCTCTCGGGAGCCGCCGACACCGCGGGAGACATGCTCTCGGGCGCGGCGTCCGGCCTCGGCGGTGCACTCGACAAGGTCGGCATCTTCTGACGACGATGACGGACATGACCGACCACGTGCCTGCTGCCGGTGAACGCGTCGTCCTCGGCCGGATGTCCTCGGCCGGCATCGACCGGTGGATCTTCGTCGGGAGCGCCGTCATGGCGCTCGGCATCGGCGGGTGGGCGCTGGTGACCCGTCCGGAGAGCCGCGGCTGGGTGCTGGCCGTCCTCGTGCTCATGGTGCTGACGCCGCTCGCGATGGTCTCCCGCGTGTGGCTGGAGCCGGCCATGGCCGGCCGGCCGGCCGCCCTCGTGCAGAAGTACCTGTGGCGCCCGGCCACCCGGGTCCCGATGGAGGAGGGTGCCCGGGTCGAGGTCGTGCACCGCGGTCCGGCTGCCGCGCTCGAGGCGAGGGGCCGGTCCGGGCGTCCGGTCCGCGTCCCGCTGGCGGTCGGGGGCGACTCGCACCAGAGCCGGACCCCCGACGAGCTGCGGGCCCTCGCCGCCGCCGTCGCGGCTCCCGGTGTGCAGGGCGGCCGGTCGGTGGGGGTGCTGCTGCAGGCCCAGGCCGACCACGTCGAGATCGCCGCGCCGGTCCCCGAGTCACCCGTGTTCGGCGGGGGGAGTGCCACGTGGTCCGCCCTGCGGCCGAAGGGCCGCCGGACCGGAGGAGACGACGGATGAGTGACGGCTGGGAGCCCGGGACCCGCTCCGGCGCAGGGCCGGACGCCACCTCCGACCCGCACGCCGCAGGGGAGACGGCGGGCCCCGCCGAGCCCGACGGCTCCGGACCCCTCACCGTCGGACGGCTCACCGACGAGGAGCTCGCGGTCGTCGCGGGCCTCGACGATCTCGCTGTCCTCCCCGTGCTCGGCGAGATGTCCGACGAGCACCGGGACGTGGCGGTCCGGACCGCCTACCGCTCGCTCGTCGCGCGCGGGCTGCTCGAGGCCCCGACCCCGGAGGAGCAGGCCGAGGCCGTGCGGCAGGCGGAGGCCGAAGGGCCGGACGACGTGCAGGTGCCGGTCCGGGTCCCCGAGTCGCTCTCCCACGTCCTCGCCCTGCGCCGCGGCGCCGAGCGGGCCGTCGCCGTCTCCCGCACGACCTCGCTCGGCGAGGAGTACCGGTACGCCTACCTCGCGGCGGACGTCGTCCTCGAGGAGCACGTCACGGCGACCGGCCTGCACACCTTCCACGTGAGCCGGGGCGAGTCGGTCGTCGACACCCTCGCCGGGTGGGCGCTGCACCCGGAGGCCGGCGACGGCCACGGCGACCCGGTCCTCCTGCCGGCCGCGGACGACCCCGCCCCGCCCCGCGAGCTCCTCGAGACCCTCGGTGCGGCGCTGCTGCGCGCCGACCTCGTGCTGCGCGTCCCGGGCGACGAGCACCCGCCGATGCTCGGGGTCTTCAGCGGGCCCGCCGGCACGTGGCTCGGCCGGGCCCGGCTCGGTGGCGGGTCGGGCGTCGAGCTCGAGCCGGTGCCGGTGGAACAGGTGCGCGAGGTGCTCGCGGCCTTCGTCGCGTCCGACGCCGGCTGACAGCCCGGACGGTCTGCCGGTCCGCTCAGCGGCGGACCGCGGCGGCCATGAGCCGCTGGGCCAGCTCGGAGTGGAAGAGGTCGCCGGAGATCCGGGCCATGACGTCGCCGTCGGAGTCGAAGTCGGCGAGGAGGTCGGCGGTGAGGATGCCCTTGGCGATGCTCAGCCCCTGCCGTGTGCCGGCCCGCAGGTCGTCGAGCACGGCGGCCACGGCGGCGTCCATCCCCGTCTCGTCGGCCACGTGCGTGACGAGCCCGCCCTCGCGCCCCTCGGCGGCGTTGACCGTCCGCCCGGTGAGGAACCAGTCGGCAGCCGCACGGGCCGTGAGCCGGTGCCGCAGCGGGATGGAGATCGTCGCGGCCGCGAGCCCGAGCCGGACCTCGGTGAGCGCGAACGTGACGTCGTCGCGGCAGACGACGATGTCGGCCGAGGCCACGAGACCGAGGCCGCCGGCGCGCACCGGGCCGTCGAGCCGGACGACGACCGGCACGGGGAGCGCGACCATCCGGCGCTGGAGGTCGATGAGCCCGCGCGCGGTCTCGACCATGTCGACCTCGGCGGCCTCCTTGAGGTCGGCGCCGGCGCAGAACACCCGGTGGCTCGAGCACAGCAGCACGCCGTGCACGGACTCGTCGGTGCCGAGGGCGTCGAGGTGGCCGACGAGGTCGGCGACGAGGCGCCGGGAGAGGGCGTTGCGGTTGCCCGGGGAGTCGAGGGTGAGGACCGCGATGCGGTCGGTGTCCTCGCGGTGGACGAGGGGTGCGTCCCCGGTGTCGTCTGCGTCGTCGGCCACGGGGCGACCCTAGCCGTAGGTGTCGCGGGGGCCGCGGCCGTCCTGGGCGCGGTGCCGGCCGCGGGACCACGTGGGTGCGCTCGGGCCGACCACCCGCAGCGCCGTGACCGTGCCCTCGCCGACGTCCGCGGCGAGGCGTGCCATGAGGCTCGACTCGAGCAGCCGCAGCTGGGTGGCCCACGCGGTGGAGTCGGCGCGGACGGTGAGGACGCCGTCGACGAAGTCGGTGGGCGTGCTGTGGGCCGCGACCTCCTCGCCGACGATCTGCGGCCAGCGCCCGATGACCGACCCCACGGCGACGTCGGCGCCCCATCCGCGCTCGGAGACGAAGCGGTCGATCTGGTCGCCGAGCAGCTGGGGGTCGCGGCCGCCGTCCCGGCGCGAGCCGCCGGGAAGGTCCTTGGCGCGGCGGCGTGGCTTGAGCCCGGGGCGCAGCCCCTTGGCGCGGGCGGCGGCCCGGGCCCGGGCGAGTGCCTCCGCCGGTGCCGGCACGGCGGGGTCGGACGCCTCGGGCGCGGGCGTCTCGGGCTCGGGCGGGCCCGTCGAGGACGGGTCCGTCGAGGAGGGGTCAGGCATCGGCGGTGTCCTCGGGTGGTTCCTCGGAGCCTGCGGGGGCGTCCTCCGGTACGTCGGCGGACGAGTCGCCCGGCGCCTCGGCCGGTGCCTCTTCCGCCGTATCGGGTGCGTCGTCCGGGGGGCCGCCCACGGCTCCGAGGGTGACCGGGACCGTCCGGCCCGTCAAGGACTCCGGCACGTCCTCCGGCACCGCGGCGGTCACGAGCACCTGCTCGGCGTCGGAGACCATCGCCGCGAGCCGCTCGCGCCGGCCGGAGTCGAGCTCGGCGAAGACGTCGTCGAGGACGAGCACCGGGTCGTCGCCGAGGTCGGTGCGGAGCAGCTGGAACGCCGCGAGCCGCAGCCCGAGCGCGAACGACCACGACTCACCGTGGCTCGCGTACCCCTTCGCCGGGAGCTCGCCCAGGGTGAGCACCATGTCGTCGCGGTGCGGCCCGACGAGGCACACCCCGCGCTCGACCTCCTGGTCGCGGACCTCGGCGAGCGAGTCGACGATCTCGGCGTGCAGCTCGGGGATCTCCGGGACCTCCCCGGACGCCACCCGCGCGGCCGTCGGCTCGCGGAGCGACGAGCGGTAGGCGACCCGGGCGTCCGACTGGCCGTTGCTCACCTCGTCGTAGGCCTTCGCGAGGTACGGGACGAGGTCGCGCAGCAGCCGCAGCCGCGCGTAGAGCAGCTGCGAGCCGACCGTGGCCAGCTGGTCGTCCCACACCGAGAGCGTGTGCAGCGCCGACGCCGCCTCGGACGCCGGGTCGAGCGACTCCGACCCGGGGCGCGGCCGCCGCCCCCGGCCACGCCGTGACAGGTACGGCTGGGCCGACTTCAGGAGGGCCGAGCGCTGCTTGACGATCCGGTCGTACTCCTGGCGCACCCCTGCCCAGCGCGGCTGGCGCGCGACGAGGAGGTCGTCGAGGAACCGCCGGCGCTCGCCGGGGTCGCCCTTGACAAGAGCGAGGTCCTCCGGCGCGAACAGCACCGTCCGCAGCGTGCCCAGGACCTCACGCGGCCGCACCGGCGAGCGGTTCAGCCGCGCCCGGTTCGCCTTCCCCGGGGTGATCTCGAGCTCGACCGTCGTCTCACGCCCGCGGCTGACCACCGCCCCCCGCACGACCGCCCTCGGGGCACCGAACCGGACGAGCGGGGCATCCGTCGCGACCCGATGGCTCGAGAGCGATGCGAGGTAGCCGACCGCCTCGACGAGGTTCGTCTTGCCCTGGCCGTTGAGCCCGACGAGCGTCGTGACCCCCGGCTCGAGCGGCAGCTCGGCGACCGGGTAGCTGCGGAAGTCGGCGACCGACAGGTGCCGGACGTGCACCCGGTGGGTCAGCCCTTCTTCGCGGCGCGCGTGCGGGTGGAGCCCGAGCGCCCGGGGGAGGCGGGCCCGGCCTTGGCCGCCTTCGCCGCCTTCTTCGCGGCGGTCTTCTTCGTCGGTGCCTTCTCCTTGCGGGCGGCCTTCTTCGTCGCGGCGTCCGCGCTGCGCACCCCGGACCTCGCCTCGGCGCGCAGCTTCTCGCCCTCGGCGACGGTCATCACCTGGTGGCCGCCGAAGCCGCCGCGCAGCGCGGCGACGGCCTGCATCGTCGGCGAGGTCTCCTGCCGGGAGGCGAACCGCGCGAAGAGCGAGGCGCTGATGACCGGCATCGGCACGGCGAGCTCGATGGCCTCCTCGACGGTCCAGCGGCCCTCGCCCGAGTCGGAGGTGTAGTCGGAGACGTCGTCCAGGGTGGGGTTGTCCTCGAGGGCGGCGACCATGAGGTCGAGCAGCCAGGACCGGACGACCGTGCCACGGCTCCAGGCCTTGAAGGCGCCCGGGACGTCGTCGACGATGTCCTTCTTCACGAGCAGCTCGTAGCCCTCGGCGTACGCGGCCATCAAGCCGTACTCGATACCGTTGTGGACCATCTTCGTGTAGTGCCCGGCGCCGACCTTGCCGGCGTGGACGAAGCCCTCCTCGCGCGGCCCCTCCGGGCGGAGGGCGTCGAAGATCGGCATCGCCTTGCGGACGTTCGCCTTCGTGCCGCCGGCCATCAGCCCGTAGCCGTTCTCGAGCCCCCAGATGCCGCCGGAGACACCGCAGTCGACGTAGCCGACGCCCTTGTCCTTGAGCAGCGCCTCGTTCTCGACGTCGTCCGTCCACTTGCTGTTGCCGCCGTCGATGACGAGGTCGCCCTTGTCGAGCAGGTCACCGAGCGCCGTGACGGTGTCGCGGGTGGGGGCACCGTGCGGGACCATGACCCAGACGACGCGCGGGGCGTCCAGCCTCTTGACCATGTCGGCGAGGCTGCTGGCGTCCGACACCTGCTTGTTGCGGTCGTACCCGACGACCTCGTGCCCGGAGCGGCGCAGCCGCTCGCGCATGTTGCCGCCCATCTTCCCGAGGCCGACCAGTCCCAGCTGCATCAGAGGCTCCTTGGTTCGTCGGTGACGCGTGCGTTGTCCTGCAGGCTACTCACCGACCGGGGACCGGTGGAGCCGCCGGCCTCGACCGCGGACGGGTCAGGACGCGTAGCGCACCGGCATGAGGACGTACCGGTACGAGGTGTCGGCCTCGCTCTCCTGCTCGGCCTGGCCGGTGAGCACCGCCGGGCGGGACGCCTGGGTGAACGAGATCCGCGACCAGTCGGTGCCGACGGCGCCGAGGCCGTCGAGGAGATAGCCGGGGTTGAACGCGATCTCGATCTCGGGACCGGTGAGGACGCACTCGACCGCCTCCGACGCCTGGGCGTCGTCGCCGGTGCCCGCCTCGATGGCCACCTGGTCGTCGCCGAAGCGCAGCCGCACCGGGGTGTTCCGCTCGGCGACGAGCGCGACGCGCTTGACGGCCTCGACGAGCTCGGAGGTCTTGACGACCGCCTCGGTCTCGGACGACGTCGGGAAGATCGACGCGACCTTGGGGTACTCGCCGTCGAGGAGACGGGTGGTGGTCCGGCGGCGGCCGGCCTCGAAGCCGGCGAGCCCGTCCCCGCCCGCGGTGGCACCGAGCGCGACGTCGATCGACCCGCTCGCGCCGAGGCTGCGCGCCGTCTCGGACAACGTGCGCGCCGGGACGAGGACGACGTGGCTGGCATCCGTCGCCGTGGGGTTCCAGTGCAGCTCGCGCATCGCGAGGCGGTAGCGGTCGGTGGCGAGGAGGGTCATCGTGTCTCCCTCGACCTCCACGCGCACGCCGGTGAGGATCGGGAGGGTGTCGCCGCGGTCGGCCGCGACCGAGACCTGGGCGACCGCCTGGGTGAAGAGGTGGCCGTCGACCTGGCCGGTGGGCTCCGGGCTCGTCGGCAGGGTGGGGTAGTCGTCGGCCGGCATCATCAGGAGGCTGAACCGGGAGGCGCCACACGTGACCTGCACCTTGCTGCCCTCGGCCTGGACGTCGATGGGACGGTCCGGCAGGTTGCGGGAGATGTCGGCGAGGAGACGACCGAGGACGAGGACGGTGCCCGCCTCCGCGACGTCGGCCGCGACGCTGATCCGGGCCGAGACCTCGTAGTCGAAGGCCGAGAGGGTCAGGGTGCCGTCGTCGGAGGCCTCGAGGAGGATGCCCGCGAGGACCGGGACCGGCGGGCGCGCGGGCAGCCCGCGGGCCACCCAGGTGACCGCCTCGGCCAGGACGTCGCGCTCGACGCGGAACTTCACGGCATACCGCCCTATCCGGTGCGCGCTCGCGCACCCGTGAGTCGTGCTGGGTCTTCCCCGCGTGCGGGCGTGCGAGGACATCCGGTGACGGGGGAATGACACTAGTGCAACCAGTGCCGCTCCGGTACTCGGTCGTCCGGGGCGGCCCAGCCGGGTCGTGATCGGGGTGGACTCCTCTCCTTCCAGGTCTCGTCACAGTGGTAGGAGCTGTGGATGCTGTGGACGGTGCGGTGTCCGTGCAGGTCATCCGATGCGTCCGGGATGTGGAGGACCTCGTGGGCGGACCGTGGAGGACGGCCACGTCCTGTTGACGGACATCCGGCGTTCACACGACGTCCACCGGAGACGCCATGGTCGTCCACGGTGCTCGACCGCTCGTCCACAGCCGTCCACAGGGTCATGTGGACAACGGGGTGGGGATTGGTGGAGGAGGCCTCTGGTGGGGGCTTTGTCCACAGGCTTGTGCCCAGGGCGTGGACGCGCGTGTCGAACCCTGGACGCGGAGTGTCGCGCCCGGCGTGTCGTCGATGTGGTCCGGAGAGTGTTGGCGCGGGGGCTTGGACGGAGGTTCCACACGGCCTGTGGACAACGTGTGGACGACCGGTGGACGCCGTACACGGCGTGATGTGGACGAGGTTGTTGACCGAAGGTGGACGAAGCCGGCGGACTTCACGACGGCCCCCTCGGGCGCGAGCCGGTGAGGACGTGCTGGCCGGCGCGGCGTGCGCGGGGGAGGAGGCGGTGGGTCAGCGCGACTGCTGCTTGATCCGGTTCGTCAGCTCGGTCACCTGGTTGTAGATGGCGCGGCGTTCGGCCATGAGCTGGCGGATCTTCTTCTCTGCGTGCATGACGGTCGTGTGGTCACGACCGCCGAACTGCTGGCCGATCTTCGGCAGCGAGAGGTCGGTGAGCTCACGGCACAGGTACATCGCGATCTGCCGCGCCGTGACGAGTACGCGGGAACGGGACTGGCCCTGGAGGTCCTCGATCGTCAGCCCGAAGTACGCGGCGGTCTGGGCGATGATCGTCGCCGGCGTGACCTGGCTCGTGGAGTCGTCCGGGATGAGGTCGCGCAGCACGATCTCGGCGAGGCTCATGTCGACCGGCTGGCGGTTGAGGCTGGCGAACGCGGTGACCCGGATCAGGGCACCCTCGAGCTCGCGGATGTTCGTGGAGATCCGGGAGGCGATGAACTCGTGGACGTCCTCGGGGACGCTGAGCCGCTCCTGGATCGCCTTCTTGCGCAGGATCGCGATCCGCGTCTCGAGGTCGGGGGGCTGGACGTCGGTGAGCAGGCCCATCTCGAACCGGCTGCGCATCCGCGCCTCGAAGCCCGTGAGCAGCTTGGGCGGGACGTCGCTCGTGATGACGACCTGCTTGCCGGCGTTGTGCAGCGTGTTGAAGGTGTGGAAGAACTCCTCCTGCGTCTGCACCTTGCCCTGGAGGAACTGGATGTCGTCGATGAGCAGGACGTCGACGTCGCGGTACCGGCGCTGGAAGTTCGCGGCCTTGTCGTCGCGGATGCTGTTGATGAAGTCGTTGGTGAACTCCTCGGAGTTCACGTACCGCACCCGGACCCCACCGAACAGCGCGCGGGCGTAGTGGCCGATCGCGTGCAGCAGATGCGTCTTGCCGAGCCCGGAGTCGCCGTAGACGAACAGCGGGTTGTACGCCTTGGCCGGCGCCTCCGCGACGGCCACCGCCGCGGCGTGTGCGAAGCGGTTGGACGCGCCGATGACGAAGGTGTCGAAGGTGTACTTCGCGTTGAGCCGGGTGACCTCGACCTGTTCGGGCTGGCTGCTGCCCGGGCGCGGCCTCCGGGCGCCGGGGACCTCGACGAGGCCGTCGAGCGAGTCCGTGGTGTCGACGCCGTTGGTGGACCGGCCGTCGGCGGACGGCAGGGGTACGACGCCGCCCACCGGGGTGTCCTGGCGGCCGACGTAGTCGCCCGGGTCGGTGTCGTCGTCGAGGTCGAGGTCGTCGATCGCCCGTCGCCGGCTCGCGGCCCGCTCGGCGTGGCCCTCGTCGCCGCCGTCCGGCACCGTCGCAGGGGCCTCGGCCAGGGCGGGGTCGACGGTGACGGCCAGCCGGACGTCGCGGCCGATCCGCTCGCTGAGGGTCTGGGTGACGCGGTCGCGCAGCCGGGTCTCGACCTGGTCCTTGGTGAAGTCGTTGGGGACGGCGATGAGCGCGGTGTCGTCGAGGAGGCCCACGAGCCGGGCGAGGGAGAGGAAGGCGCGCTGCTGGACCGCGATGCCGTCCTCGTCGAGGGCCTCGAGGGTGGCCTGCCACAGCTCGGCCATCATCTGGTCCGGCAAGGTGTCTCCCCTGTTCCTCTCGGCGCTCGCCAATCACTGCGCCGCACCACAGCGGGATGCGACCTGTCCACACCGTTGTCCACAGCTTGTGGGTACGTGGACGAGAACCGCTGGGCCGGGTTCCCCAACGACGGCGACACCCCGTGTGTCGCTGCCCGCGCTGGACGATGCTCCGTGCGATGGTAGATGGTTCGGCCGCCTCGTGGCGAAGCGACGTCCGAGTTTGGTCGCCCGGCTCGGCCTCCGGTACCGTAAGGCGGTCTGTTCGTCGGCTGTTTTCGCCTGTCCTTGACCACCGCGACCCGTGGGTGGGACCGGTCACGGGCCTCCGATGACAGCCGACCAGGCTCCCCCGACCACCGGGCCCCCTCGGGCCCGCTCAGTGCGAAAGAGACGATCGTGAGCAAGCGGACCTTCCAGCCGAACAACCGCCGCCGCGCCAAGACGCACGGCTTCCGCCTCCGGATGCGCACCCGCGCCGGCCGCGCCATCCTCGCCAACCGGCGTCGCAAGGGCCGCGCGCAGCTCTCCGCCTGAGGCTGCCGGTGCTTCCGGCGCCGAACCGTCTGCGGGAGCGGGCGGACTTCGCGTCGGTCGCCCGGGGCCGCGGAAGCTCTCGCGCCGGCTCACGCCTCCTCGTGGTCCACGCCACCCGAACCGACACGCGTGCGGACGCCCCGCCGCGGGTCGGTTTCGTCGTGTCCAAGGGGGTGGGGAACGCCGTGGTCCGCAACCGCACCAAGCGGCGCCTGCGCGCCCTGGCGGCACCGCTGGTCCGTGAGCTCCCGGCCGGTGTCGACGTCGTCGTCCGGGCCAACCCACCGGCCGGGTCCGCCGGCTGGGATCAGCTGGCGCAGGCATTGGAACCGTTGTGGCACAAGGCTGTTCGCCGCGCGATGGGGGCGGCATGAGCATCGGCCGCCTCCTCGTGACGCCGCTGGTGTGGCTCGTCAAGGGCTACCAGCGGTTCATCAGCCCACTGCGTCCGCCGACCTGCCGGTACTACCCGTCGTGCTCGGCCTACGCCGTCACGGCGCTCGAGCGCTTCGGGCCGGTGCGGGGTGGGTGGATGGCCGCGAGCCGTCTCCTCCGGTGCCACCCGTGGACCCCGGGAGGGGTCGACCACGTCCCGGACCGCGACCCCGTCACGGGGCGTCCGGTCCCCGGGACCACCGGCCCCAAGCCCTACGCCGGAACCCCAGCTCCCCGGGAGTCGTCCTCCCACTGACCCCCGTCATCCCCGGGTGACACCAGCCGCCGGCCCAGCGTCGGCCCGTCGAAGGACATCATGGTCGACCTGTTCAACAGCATCATGGCCCCGATCGAGTGGCTCGTGGCCACGATCATGTTCGGCTTCCACACGGTCTTCACCTCGATCGGGCTGCCCTCGGCGGCCGGGGTCACCTGGGCGCTGTCGATCGTCGGTCTCGTCATCGTCATGCGGGCGGCGATGATCCCGCTGTTCGTCAAGCAGATCAACGCCCAGCGCAAGCTGCAGCTCATCCAGCCCGAGATCCAGAAGATCCAGAAGAAGTACAAGGGCAAGACCGACCCTGAGTCCCGCCAGGCGATGACCCAGGAGACGATGGACCTCTACAAGAAGGAGGGCACGAACCCGTTCAGCTCGTGTCTTCCGATCCTCGTCCAGTCCCCGTTCTTCTTCGGTCTCTTCCGGGTGCTCAACGGTCTCGACGAGATCGCCCGCGGTGAGCGGGAGGGCATCGGCCCGATCACCCGCGGCGTCGCGTCCGAGGCGGAGCGGGCGCAGCTCTTCGGAGCGCAGCTGTCCGACACGTTCCTCGGCGCGGACGGCCTCGCCACCCAGATCGTCACCGTCATCCTCATCATCCTCATGTCGGCGACGACGTTCCTCACGCAGCGACAGCTGATGACGAAGAACATGCCGCAGTCCGCCCTGGACAGCCCCTTCGCGAAGCAGCAGAAGATGCTGCTCTACATCTTCCCGGTCATCTTCGCCGTGTCCGGTGTCAACTTCCCGATCGGTGTCCTCATCTACTGGTTCACGACGAACGTGTGGTCGATGACCCAGCAGTTCTACGTGATCCGCCGGATGCCTGCGCCCGGTTCCGCGGCCGAGCGCGCGTACCACGACCGCCTGCGCAAGAAGGGCAAGCCGGTCCCCGGTGCCCCGTCGCCCGAGGAGCAGGAGGCGGCCGATGCCGCCGCGAAGCCGGCCGGCCAGCGAAACCAGCCCAAGTCGAAGAAGCGGGCCAAAGGCAGCGGCGGCAAGCCGCGCAAGAACGGCCCCACGCAGTAGCCCGGTCCGCGGCGGCCGTCCCACGTGGCGCGTCGCGAAGTGACGGACCCCCTGAGCCCATTCCCCCTGATCCGGAGGACCTCATGAGCGAGCACGACACCGACCACGCCGGCGTGGAGCCGGACGACACCGTCACCGACGAGTCGGGTGCGCCCGACACGGCACTGCCGGAGGAGGTGTCGGCTCCGGAGCGGATGGCCGCCGAGTCGACGACCGCCGAGGCCGAGGCGCCTGCCGACGAGGTGAGTCCCACTGTGGAGGCCGGGGCCGAGGAGGACGGTGCGGACGGCGGGACGCCCGAAGGGGGCGCCACCGCGCACGAGAACGGGGCCACCGTCGCGGCCGGGGCGGAGACGGCCGCTGCGGTGACGCCCGGCGAGCCCGCCGAGACCGGCACCCCGGGCGGCAACGCGGAGGCTGCGGCCGTCATGTCCGCCGGTGTGGTCGCGGAAGGTGCGTCCGACGAGACGGGCGATGAGCCACGAGTCGGCGACGACTCCGCGGGGGTTGACTCGTCGGGTGAGGAGTCGTCGGGCGACGACTCGGCAGATGATGAAGCGGGGAGTGAGGAGGAGGCGTCGGCCGGCGGTTCCTCGGGGGGCCGGTCGCGCCGCAGCGACCTCGAACGCGAGGGCGAGGTCGCGGCCGACTTCATCGAGACCCTCCTCGACATCTGCGACCTGGATGGCGACCTCGACGTCGACGTCGACGGTGACCGCGCGGCGGTCGCGCTCGTCGACAGCGACGAGGGGCGCGTGCCTCGTCGGCTCGTGGGTCAGGACGCCCAGGTGCTCGATGCGCTCCAGGAGCTCACCCGTCTGGCGGTGCAGTCCGAGACCGGGGAGCGCAGCCGCCTCATGCTGGACATCGCCGGTCACCGTGCGGCTCGCCGCGCCGAGCTCGTCCGGATCGCTCAGGAGGCGATCAGCGAGGTGAAGGAGAACGGGTCGCCCGCCTCGCTGTCGCCCATGTCCGCGTTCGAGCGCAAGGTCGTGCACGACGAGGTCCTGGCGGCCGGCCTGTCCTCCGAGTCCGAGGGGTCCGAGCCGCGACGGTACGTCGTGATCAGCCCTGCGTGAGGGTGCGTTTCACGTGAAACACGAGCACGACCGTCCGGGTCCGCCAGCCCCACCGGCCGCACCTTCGGGTGCGGCCGTGGTGTTCGGTGACCGTCTGCCGGCCGCGGAGCGCTTCGTGGCCATCCTTGCCGACACCGGCGTGAGCCACGGACTGATCGGCCCTCGGGAGGTTCCGCGCCTCTGGGAACGACACGTGCTCAACTGCGGGGTGCTCGAGGACGCGTTCCCCGACGGAGCACGTCTCGTCGACGTCGGTTCCGGTGCGGGTCTCCCGGGTGTGGCGCTGGCACTGGCTCGTCCTGACCTGACCGTCACGCTCGTCGAGCCGATGCTGCGCCGGACGGCTTGGCTCTCGACCGTCGTCGAGGAGCTGGGCCTCGACGAACAGGTGACCGTGCGGCGGTCCCGAGCCGAGCAGGTCCACGGTGAGCTGATCGCGCCGTTCGTCACGGCGCGTGCTGTGGCCCGCCTCGACACCCTCGCTGGGTGGTGCGTGCCCTTGCTCGAGCCGGGTGGCGTTCTCGTCGCGATGAAGGGACGCAGCGCCCATGAGGAGCTCGCCGACTGCCGGCGGGTGCTCGGGAAGCTCGGCGTGGTCGAGGCGACGGTGAGCCTGCACGGCGACGAGGTCCTCGAGGAGCCGGTGCTCAGCGTCGACCTGCGGGTCGGGGAGCCCGGCGCGGTGGGGGTCGACCGGGCCGGTCGTGATCGCTCGCGGCGGCGAGGTCGGGGTGGTTCTGGAGGGTCTGCGCGAGTGTCCCGGTGAGAGGCCTCCGAACGCCTGACAGCACGGTCGAGTCCGGGGCGGTGTGCCGAACGGGCGGGGCGCTGTCGTGATGGATGGGGTCCGTCGGGACGCCTCGCCGTGATGAACGGTCACCCGCGACGTCCGGGCGTCCAGCACTGCGTCGCCTCGTCGGGGTGGAGTGGCGTCGAGTCGAGACGTCGGATCGGGCGACGAGGTGCCCGGCTCGCTGCCGTGGCCCGGTGTGCACCGGGCCGCTGGGGTGGGCGCGAACTGAGGGGCGTTTCACGTGAAACGGGAGCCTTTGCCGGGTGTCTGCGGAAGCCTCCGTGATCGCTCCCTTCCGGGTGGTCCCCGAGGTTGAGCGTTTCACGTGAAACGCGTCGTCTCGTCCGGGCTCGTGTCGGGCAGGTGTCACGAGGATGCCGGTCGGGAGCGTCCGTCACGACGTGGTCTCACTGTGTCCAGCTCGGCCTGACCGAGCCGAGACGGTGCCGCCGGTCGCTGCGCCGGCCTGGCGTCCTCGAGTGAGCCGTTCCTCTCCGGAGGGCGTGCTGCGCGTGGCCGCCGGTCGCGTCCTCGGCCGGGAGCTCACAGGGGTCGGGGCGAGGACGGTCAGGAGCCGACCCCGGACGTGATGACACGCTCGTCGGCTGCGGCGTTCGCGGGTTCCGACGTACCAGCTGCGGGTGTCGTGCTCGAGCCCTTCGCGGGCAGGAGCGTGGCGGTCTCGACGAGGTCCCGGATGGCCGGCTCGGTCGTCGCGGGTGGTCGCGTCGGCGACGTGCTCGGTCGGTTCGGTGCCAGGTGGACAGGTCCGGACGCACCGTCTCACTCGTGTGCGGAGGTGGACGAACCAGCGCCGGGCTGCGGACCGTCGGGTCGCACGGGGGTACATCGGCCGGGGGACCGGCGTCGGCCGGCCGATGAGACCCGCGGGACCACCCCGGGCGGACGAGGCCGACGGACACGAGACCCACGCGATGTCACCGGTCACTCGGGGCCCGGAACGCGGGGTCTCCCTCCTACCCCCTCGGGCACGCCTGTCGGCGTGCGTGCCCGAGGCCGGAGGGTTCGCTGCGGACTGCACGTGCAGGGCTGTCGGCGTGCGAGCAGGAGGAGGAGCTCATCCGGACCCTCCTTCTCGGGGCCGCCGGCTCCCGGGCGGAAGGCCCGCTGTGGGACCCCCGCCGGAGGAGGGCCGTTGGTCGAGCGATGCGTGGACGGGTGCGAGGTCGACCGCGGGCCGAGGGTCGCCGCCGGGGGACCGTGGCCGAGACGAGCAGTGACCCTCGGCCATGGGGCCTCTGCGCGACATGTTCGGGTAGGTCGGTGTCCCCCCGAAGGCTCCCTCGGCATGGGTCCTCTACCGGGAGCGTCGAAGGGTGTCGTGTGGGGGGACCGGGTGGATGCGTCGCCCGACCGGGCCGAGCCGGCGCCTGAAGCTCGTCGGCCGGTCGGGGTCGCCCGTGCTCGACGCGGGGTGCTCGGCGAGGGGCTCGACGTCGCATGAGCCCGGCGGACCGCCGGAACATCTGCGGCGCCGAAGGATCCGTGCCGTTGCCGGCCCGAGGGCATGAGCCGAGACAGCACGGCACGGGGAGGCCCAGCGAGCGCTGTCCAGGCGGTGGGTAACCGGTCGGCCGTCGAGGCGTCGACATCGCACCCCAGGCGGGCGGGGGAGTGGACGCCGGGGAGCGAGCCGAGAACCACGCCGCCGTGTCCCAGGGTGGGGCCGGTGCGGCCGACCTGCGGTGGACGCGCAGGCAGCCCGCGTCGACGAAACGATCTGAGCGTCGTTGACACTGAGGCGGGCGCGTCACCGTGAGTACAGGACGGGAGGGGCCGCGCACGCGTGGATGTCGATCAGCAGCCGTGACCCAGGCGCCCCGATCGTCAAGGGTGCCGCGGTGCCGCGCGGGTGGCCACCCCGGTGTCGGGGCAGCTGGGTCCGGGCGTTCACCACCTGTTCGGAAGGCGTGCACCGTGAAGGGTTGTCCACAGGTTGTCCACCGGGGTCGTGGACATCGAAACCACGACCCTGCCTACGTCGTTTGCCCACGTCGGCCGCGCCAGGAGACAGGTTTCACGTGAAACAGGCTCGGCGGAGGAGCCCGTCGTCCCCTGGACTACCCCCATGTTGTCCACAGGGTGTCCACGGCTGCTTTGGCGTGTCGCCCGGCGGTGATGTTGGATGGCCTGGTTGTCGTGAGGAGGTTTCACGTGGACGACACCCACACCGAGTCGGTCGTGGCACGCGGGCTCGGCTTCCCACGAGCTGATGGCGTGACCAGTCCCGGACTCGGATGGCCCATGCTCGAGAGCATGAGCGCCACGCTCACGCCGTCGGTCGCAGCCGTTTCACGTGAAACGCTCGATGACGAGGCTCCTCCCATCGTCGACGGACCGAGCCCTGACCTTGGCACCGTCGGCCATGTTTCACGTGAAACCAACGGCGCGGCATCGAGCGCTGGTCCGACGACTTCGAACCGCACCACCGATGACTCCGAGGAGCGAGCCGCCATCGCTGCATCCATCCCAGGCGCCGACGCCCACACCCCTCTCGCCCAGGCGGTCGCCGAAGACGCTCGCAAACGGATCACGCTGAGTGGTCGGTCCGTGCCTCGTCCCGCCCGGACCCGTGTGCTCACGGTCGCCAACCAGAAGGGTGGCGTCGGTAAGACCACGACGACCGTCAACGTGGCCGGCGCCCTCGCTCAAGCCGGCTCGACCGTGCTCGTCGTCGACCTCGACCCCCAGGGCAACGCGAGCACGGCCCTCGGCATCGACCACCACTCGGAGGTGCCCAGCGTCTACGACGTCCTCGTCGACGGCGTGGAGATCGAGGACGTCGTCCAGCCGTGCCCCGACATCCCCAACCTCGTCTGCGCGCCCGCGACGATCGACCTCGCGGGTGCGGAGATCGAGCTCGTCTCCCTGGTCGCCCGCGAGACCCGACTGCAGAAGGCGATCGCCGGATACGTCGAGCGACGCACGGCGGCGGGGGAGCGACTCGACTACGTCCTCGTGGACTGCCCACCGAGCCTGGGGCTGCTCACGGTCAACGCGTTCGTGGCGGCCAGCGAGGTCTTCATCCCGATCCAGTGCGAGTACTACGCCCTGGAGGGTCTGTCCCAGCTGCTCAAGAACATCGAGCTGATCCGCAGCCACCTCAACCCGGCGCTGCACGTCTCGACCATCCTCCTGACGATGCACGACGCTCGGACCCGCCTGTCCGCCCAGGTCGCGGACGAGGTGCGCAGCCACTTCGGACGCGAGACGCTGCGCGCGACGGTACCGCGCAGCGTCCGGATCTCCGAGGCGCCGAGCCACGGCCAGACCGTCATGACCTACGACCCCAACAGCAGCGGGGCACTCTGCTACCTCGAGGCGGCCGTCGAGCTGGCCGAGCGGGGAGCCCCGGAGACGGAGGACAACCGATGACCGAGAAGCGACGAGCTCTCGGCCGTGGCCTCGGCGCCCTGATCCCGAGCCAGCCGTCGACCGACCGGCCGGTCGACGTGTTCTTCAAGGACCGCGAGGGCGGCCCGACCGCGGCCACCGCGGGGAGTGAACGGCCCCAGCCGACCGATGGCCCAGCCGGTCCTCCCGCCACCGGCCCCATCGAGCCGACGGAGGTCACCGGCGAGCAGCTCAAGCCGGTGCCCGGCGCCGAGTTCGCCGAGGTCCCGCTCGACGCGATCCGCCCGAACCCCCGTCAGCCGCGCACCGTCTTCGACGAGGAGGCGCTCGCCGAGCTCGTCCACTCGATCAAGGAGATCGGCGTCCTCCAGCCGGTCGTCGTCCGTCCGGTCCCCGGTGCGGGCCCGGACGACGACGTGCGGTACGAGCTCATCATGGGCGAGCGGCGCTGGCGGGCGTCGCGCGAGGCCGGCAAGGAGACCGTCCCGGCGATCGTCCGCTCCACGGAGGAGGACGACCTGCTCCGGGATGCCCTGCTCGAGAACCTGCACCGCAGCCAGCTGAACCCGCTCGAGGAAGCGGCCGCCTACCAGCAGCTGCTCGACGACTTCGGCTGCACCCAGGAAGAGCTCGCCGGCAGGATCGGCCGGTCCCGCCCGCAGATCTCCAACACGCTCCGCCTGCTGCGGCTCCCCCCGCACGTGGCTCGCCGGGTCGCGGCCGGTGTGCTCAGCGCCGGGCACGCCCGAGCACTCCTCGGGATGAGCGACGGCGCCACCATGGAGCGGATGGCCCAGCGCATCGTGGCCGAAGGGCTCAGTGTCCGGAGCGTCGAGGAGCTCGTCGCCCTGGGCCAGGACGACTCATCGCCCACCCCACGGGCCAGGCCTCGCCCGGGCGGCCGCCGGCCGCAGCTCGACGATCTCGCAGCCGACCTGTCGGACCGGCTGGACACGCGGGTACGGATCGCCCTCGGCCAGCGCAAGGGCCGGCTGACGGTGGAGTTCGCGTCGGTGGAGGACCTCAACCGCATCCTCGACACGATGCACCTCCGTACCCGCGCCGACGAGGCGGACCGAGCCGGCTGAGGTGACCTGGTCCGCGAGGCCGGGCGCCCGCGGTGGTCGGCGGCCCGGTCGGGTGGGCGTGCGGCCTGTCGGAGGCCGCAGGCGCTCGTCGGTCGCCCGCCGGCCCCAGGGCGCGACCCACGCACGAGGCGGAGTGCTGCGGCCGGCCCTGGCCACCGACGACGAACGGGCCCACCCGGGAAGGGGTGGGCCCGTTCGTCGTCGGGGCTGCTCAGCCCAGGAACTCCTCGAGCTCGCGCAGCAGGACGGGCTTGGGCTTGGCGCCGACGATCGTCTTGACGATCTCGCCCCCCTGGTAGACGTGCATCGTCGGGATGCTCGTGATGCCGAGACGTCCGGTGACACCGGGGTTCTCGTCCGTGTTGAGCTTCACGACGGAGACCTTGTCCCCGTGGTCACGGGCGATCTCCTCGAGCACCGGGGCGACCGCGCGGCACGGGCCGCACCACGGTGCCCAGAAGTCGACGAGGACCGGCTTGTCGTTCTGGACGACGTCGGTGTCGAAGGTGGCGTCGGAAGTGTTCGTGACGTCTGCCATGGGGTTCCTTTCGGGATGCCCACCGGGGGTCGGCCGGTGGGTGGTCGGGACGAGGGGTGTGGTCGGGACGGGGTGGAGTGGACGATCGGAGGTCGGCGGGGGAGGGGCCGGGTCGGTCCGGTCGGGAGTGCCCGCCCCCACCGACAGGGGCCCGTGGGTCAGTGGGCGAGGAAGCGTTCGGCGTCGAGGGCCGCAGCACAGCCGGAGCCGGCGGCGGTGATGGCCTGGCGGTACGTGCGGTCGACGAGGTCGCCGCAGGCGAAGACACCCGGGACATTGGTCTTCGAGGTACGGCCCTCGGTGAGCACGTAGCCCTCGGCGTCGAGGTCGACGACGCCCTTGACGAGCTCGTTGCGGGGGTCGTGTCCGATCGCGATGAACAGGCCCGTGACCTCGAGGTCGCTCGTCCCACCCGTCACGGTGTCGCGCAGGGTGAGGCCGGTGACCTTCTCCTCGCCGTGCACGGCGTCGACGGCGCTGTTCCACGTGAAACGCACCTTCTCGTCGGCCATCGCGCGCTCGGCCATGATCCTGCTCGCCCGCAGCTCGTCCCGCCGCACGACGACCGTGACGGAGCGGGCGAACTTCGTGAGGAAGGTGGCCTCCTCCATCGCCGAGTCCCCACCGCCGACGACGGCGATGTCTTGGTCGCGGAAGAAGAACCCGTCACAGGTGGCGCACCACGACACCCCGTGACCGGAGAGCCGCTTCTCGTCGGGGAGACCGAGCTCGCGGTATGCCGAGCCCATCGCGAGAATGACTGCGCGAGAGCGGTACTCGTTGCCCGAGCCGTCGCGGACGAGCTTGACGTCGCCCTCGAGCTCGACGTGCTCGACGTCGTCGGTGACGATCTCGGCGCCGAAGCGCTCGGCCTGGGCCCGCATGTTCTCCATGAGGTCAGGGCCCATGATGCCGTCGCGGAACCCCGGGAAGTTCTCGACCTCGGTGGTGTTCATCAACGCGCCACCGGCCGTCACGGATCCCTCGATGACGAGCGGCTCGAGGTTGGCCCGCGCCGCGTACACCGCGGCGGTCCAGCCGGCGGGGCCGGAGCCGATGATGATGACGTTGCGGACGTCGGAGGTCACGGGACACATCCCCTTGTGGTGATCGCTGGGCGGGACCGCTACATGCGGTGGTTCCTACAACCGATCCTAGGGCCGGGAATGTTCCGCCCGGACGCCGCCCCGCCGACGCGGGTTCAGGGGACCGGGACCGGGCCGGCGAGGACGTCGGGCTCGACAGCGGGGGTGCTCCCGCAGGTCGGCGCGACCGCCCAGACCGTTCGGGTGCCGTCGTCGCCGCGCGCGACGACCAGGGCGGCCGGGACGGTGTCGACGGTCGTCAGGACGACCACCACGGCGTCGGCGGGCCGGACCCCGAGTGCGGTGGAGCAGGCCCGTGCGACCACGGGGTCGGCGAGTCCGGACGCGCCGGAGCCGTCCGCCTGCTCGTTCGGCGCGACCTGCGGTTGTTCCGGCGCTGCGGCCATCCCGCCGATGAGAGAGGCCGTGGCAGGCCCGAGGTCGTCAGCGGTGACGTCCATGCCGCTCGCGACCACCTCCACACGCATCGCCTCGTCGCCGCCCAGCCGCTCGGTCGGGGCCAGGGCGCCCGACCGGTCGGCCTCGGGGCCCGTACCGGCCGACTCGTCAGAGCCTGGCTCGGGGACACCGAGCGAGGCGACCGTCCCCCCTGGACGCAGTGACTCCAGCACGACGCCCCCGACGCCCAGCGCCGCCACGACGGCCGCGGCAACCCCGACGAGCCGCCAGCGTGCCCGGCGGGGCATCGGGACGACGACGCCCTCCCCGGCCCTCGCCTCCGACGGGGCCTCCGGGGCGGACCAGCCGTCACGCAGGCGAGCCTCGTCGGCGAGGGCGGCACCGATGCGGTCGACGAGGTCCGCGGGCATGGGTGCGGGGTCGGGCAGGCTCCCGAGCAGGGCACGCATCCCCGTGGGATCGTGGTCGACCGGGTCGGTGTCGTCGTGGCGTCGGCTCACGAGCTGCTCCGGGACTGGGGGTGGACGGGCGGTCGGGCATGCTGTTCCGCGCCACGACAGGACGCGGCACGGACGTGCGGCATGAGGTAGGACGTCACGTCGCCTCCTGCGGTTCCCCGGGACCTGACGAGGTCTTCACGTCGGCTGAGGACGGCCTCAGCATCTCGGCGAGCGCCTCACGCCCGCGGAAGCACCGGGACTTCACCGTCCCTTCGGCGATCTCGAGCGCCGCGGCCGCCTCGGCGACCGACATCCCGTGCATGTCGACGAGCACGAGCGCGAGCCGCTGACCTTCGGGAAGCCGGGCGAGGGCCTCTCGGACGACGATGGCGGTCTCGGTGGACCCGTGGTGGTCGTGACGGTCGGGGAGGTCGAGCTCCCCGAGGTCCCCGGCGCGGCGCAGGGCGGTCTTCTCGCGGCGGAGGCGGTCCAGGCAGGCGTTGACGACGATGCGGTGCAGCCAGGTCGTGACCGCGGCGTCCCCGCGGTAGGCGTCGGCCCGGCGGAACGCGGACACGAAGGCCTCCTGCACGGCGTCGGCCGCGAGCTCGGGGCTGCCGCAGGTACGCATGGCGACGGCGTACATCCGGTCACGGTGGCGCCGGAAGAGCTCTCCGAAAGCCTCACCCCCGTCTCCCTCGACATGCCGGGCGAGCAGCGCCGCGTCGTCGAGCGCGCGCACCTCGTCCACGGTCCCCACGAGAGCCCTCTCAGCCGACGACGACGACCTCGTCGAGCGTGGCACGTCGCTTGCCCCGGTCGTCCGGGTAGAGGCGGGTGTACCAGACGACGATGTACTGGCCGGAGACGTCTTCCGGGACGGCGATCTCGAGGTCGCCGCTGGCTTCCTTCTCCTCGCCGACCTTCTTGGCCTCCTCGAGGGAGGCGTTCGGCCCGACGTAGACCTCGAGGTCGACCTTCTGGGGGATGGTGAGGCGCACGGCCTGTGGCTTCTTGTTCGGCCCGAGGTCGACGATGAGACCGAGGCCCTTCTTCAGGCCACCGAACTCGTCGGTGCGATAGTTCTCGCTGAACCAGCCGGTGCCCTTGTCGCCGTCGTACGTCTTCGGCGTGAGGTTGTTGTTCTCCGCGCCGTCACCGCCCGGGTCATGGGCCTCGACCTTGAGGATGGCGAGCGGCTCGGGCTCGCCACCTCCTTCGTCACCGGAGTCGCCGCCGGCACCCTGCTCGCCACCGTCGGCGGACGCGGACGGGTCGGAGGTGGGGACGGGCCCGGCGGTGGGGCCGGGGTCGCCGAGTCCGAGGTCGGTGCGCGAGCCGATCTTGCTGACGCCGACGATCCCGATGACGAGGGCGACGATGAGGAAGGCGGCGACGATGCCGAGGGCGAGCCGCGACTCGTCACGGGTCAGCGGCTCCGCCGGCACCATGGGCGCGATCGCGGCGTCCTCGTCGTCCCACTCGGCGGGCGGCTCGGCGCGCGAGGTGTCGGGGGAGAGCTCGGAGACGCGGTCGACGGCGCGGCGGGCCAGGACGGACACCCGCGAGCCGACCGTCCCGAGCGCGCCGGCGACGGCAGCGCCGGCGGCCCCGGCGCGTGCGGGTACCGGTGAGGCGCCGGTACGGGAGGCCGGGACGAGCGCGGCGGGACGACGGACGGGCAGGGAGCGGACCCCGCCGGACTGGCCCGGGCCGGATGTGGACGCACCGGATGTGGACGGGCCGGAGGAGAACCGGCCGTTCGCCGAGCCACCGTTCGCGGACGCACCGTTGGGGCCGGCGTCCGCGAGCAGGGGAGACGACGCGGCGGGGGTCGCGGCCTTCCCACCGCCCCGACCGAACGGCTCGGAGCCGGGACCGGCGAGCCACGCCGGGGGCGGCGGGCGACCGTCCGCGTCGTCGTCGGTGTCCGCGCCACCGGGCTCGTCGGCCGACTCGGTGGGCGTGGTCGGCCGGGTGGGGGAGGGCGCGGGCGCGCCGGACCCGGCCGGCGCCTCGGACGTGGGCTCCGACCGCGGCGGGTCCGCGGGGTCGGGGACGGAGTGCAGCGGCTCGAACGTCGCCGTCGCCTCGGGGTCTGACCGGTCACCGGTGCGGCGGGTGTCCGTGGAGGCGGACGCGGACGCGCCCCGACCGGCGGCTGCAGCGGCGACAGCGGCCGTGGCCCCTGCTGCTGCCCCGAGGGCTCCACGGCCGGCGGCGGCGGTGGCTGCCGTGGCCCTCCGGGCCTGTGTGCCGGCCTTCCGCGCGGCCGACCCGGTCTTCCTCGCCGCACCGCTCGTGGGCTCGCGGTCGTCGTTCGCGGCGCTGACGGCGGGCAGGGTGGCGGTGCTCGAGGTCGTCCCCTCGGCGTCCGGACGTGCGCCGTCGGCGTCCTCCGCCGTCGTCGGCCCCTCCACGGGCCCGGTCGCGGGTGCCGGCTCGGGGGTGGTCCGGGTGGGGGTGGTCCGGGTGGGGGTGACGGGGCGGCCGAGGACCTGGCGGGAGGGCCACGGTGCGACCTGGCGTGCGTAGTCGCCCGGGCTCGTGGGGCCCTGGTCCTCGTTGAGCGTCAGACGGCAGAGGGCATCGAGGTCACGCGGCACGCCCGCGGCGATCTCGGACGGCGACGCGACGCCGCCGGGGACGCGGGGAGCGGACGTGAGACCACCCGACCCCGCGGCGAGCGGCCAGAGACCGGTGAGACCCGCGTAGGCGAGGGCGACGACGCCGACGGCGTCCTGCCGCGCGGCCTCCTCGCCGTCGCGGCCCTCCTGGCCCGCGCGGACGGCGGCGAGCTCGATACCTCGCAGCCGGACCTCGCCGTCCGTGCTCCGCAGGACGTCCTCGGGGGTGAGGTCGAGGTGGTGCAGGCCGCGCTGCCGGGCGGTCTCGAGGGCGGAGGCGACCTCGCCGGTGACGCGGCGCACCTCGTCCCCGGGCATCCCGCCGTCGGTGACGAGGGAGGTCAGCGTGCGGGCGTCGCCGAGGTCCTCCTCGACGACATAGGCGACCTCGCCGTCCTCGCCGACGTCGAGGACACGGACGAGGACGGGGTGTGCGACGGACCCGGCGCGACGAGCGGCATCGAGGAACGCCGGCGCCCGGTGGTCCTCCCGGGAGATGACGAGGAGGGAGACCGTGCGCCCGAGCGTCGTGTCGTCGGCGGTCCAGCGCTCGACGTCGCGCTCCTGGGCAAGGCGACGGTGCACCGTGTAGCGACCCCCGAGGACGGTGCCGGGACCCACACCTTTCACCGGCTCCTCCTTCCGGTCGCGTGTCATGCTCGCCCCGCGCCCCGACGGCGCAGGTCAACCCATCGTAGGGGGTTGCTCAGGCCCGGCGGAGACCGCGCACCCGGCGAAGCACGGGGCCCAGCAGCCGGCCGACCTCCTCGACACCGAGGAGATGCGCCACGCCCCACGTGACGGCGACCTCGACGACGCCTGCCGTACCGAGGACCAGCACCCCCGTGACGAACGTGCCGATGCCGCGCTCGACCCCGAAGTCGGGGAAGAGCGCGCGGATGACGAGGCCCAGCACGACGGCCGTGACGACGGCCGGCACACCGACCCGCAGGTACACCGACCCGGCGCCGCGGAGCCCGATGTGCCCGTGCTGGCGGCGCAGGACGGCCCATCCGACGGCGGCACCGACGACGTACGCGAAGGTCTGGCCGAAGGCGAGGACGGTGGCGGTGCGCTGCGGCGGCAGGGTGGCGGCGAACGCGGCGACCGTCATCGACAGGCCGGTGACGACGCACTGCGTGCGGAACGACCAGAACGTCTGCTGCTGCGCGTAGAACACCCGGTCGTTGAGGTACACCCAGCCGAGCGGGACGACGCCGCCGAAGAGCCCGACGAGCACGGAGGCGATGGCCTCGGTGTCGGTGAGCGGGTTCTCGAAGAAGAAGGTGGCCGTGACGAGCGGCACCGTGGCGAGGACGAGCGCGGCGACGGGCAGCAGCAGGGGAGCGGGCATCCGTAGCCCCTGCTCGTGGTGCCGCATCACCGAGGCGTGGTCGTCGCGGCTCGCCGCCTCGGAGAGCTGGGTGTACAGCGCGGTGACGAGCGAGACGGTGACGATGCCGTGCGGGAGCATGAGCAGCAGCTGGGCGGGGTTGAAGGCCGCGATACCGGCGGCGCCCTGGATGCCGGCGTCGTCGGCGCGGCTCGCGGCGTTGGTGAGCACCTTCGTCGTGACCCAGTACCCGACCTGGACGACGACGATCGACCCGAAGCTCCACTTGGCGACGTCCGACACGGCCTCGAAGCCGTGCCCGCGCAGGCCCCACCGTGGGCGGTACCGGAAGCCCATCCGGCGCAGTGGCACGACGAGCGCGGCCGCCTGCACCGCGATCGAGATCGTCGCCGTACCGGCGAGGATGAGAACCATCCGCGGCGTCCAGGCGCCGGGGTCGACCCGCACGGGGAGGTCCTCGGCGAGGAACCAGAGCAGCCCGCCGATGGCGACGAGGTTGGCGGCGAGCGGCGCCCACGTGAAGGCCGCGAAACGGCCGTTCGCGTTGAGCACCTGGCCGAAGATCGTGTACAGCCCGTAGAAGAGGACCTGCGGAACACAGATGAACGCGAAGACGGTGGCGAGCTTGAGGGCGCCGGCGTCCGTCGTGTCGAAGTAGAGCCGGACGAGCAGGGGGGAGAGCGCGGTGAGCACGACCGCCGCGACGGCGAACAGCGCGATGGCCGCGGTGATGAGCCGGTTGACGAAGTCCTCGCCGGCGTCGGGGCGGGTACGGGCCCGGATGATCTGCGGGACGAGGACGGCGTTCAGCGTGCCGCCCGCGAGGAGCAGGTAGAGGCTGTTCGGCAGGGTGTTCGCGACGGTGAACGCCTCCGCCGCGAGGCCGGTGCCGCCGATGACGGAGGTCAGGAGCAGCGCCCGGAGCATCCCCGCGAGCCTGCTGCTCAACGTGCCTGCTGCCATGACCGCCCCGGAGCGTCCGACGCTCTGGGCCGGCGCGCTCACCCCGAGTCCCCCGCGAGCCGCTGCCAGGCGAGCCGAGCGATCCGCCGCTCGTTGGGGAAGGTGAGGTGCCGGTGCGCGTCCTCGAGCGCGAACCAGGCGACGTCGATGGCCTCGTGGTCGGGGTCGTTCTCGATCGTCAGGATCCCGCCGGTGGCCTCGAGGAGGTAGTGGTGCACGTACTTGTGGATGCGCCGGTCGCCGGCGGCGAACCAGTAGTCGATGGTGCCGAGCTCGATGAGGACACGGCCCTCGATGCCGGTCTCCTCCGCGACCTCCCGGACGGCCGTCTCGGGGAGGGTCTCCTCGCCCTCGATGTGGCCCTTCGGAAGGCACCACTCGACCCGCCCGGCCCGGTTGCGACGGGCGATGACGGCGATCCGCGCGCGCCCTTCGTGGACGTCGACGACGACGCCGCCCGCGCTGCGTTCCTCGACCGCCGGGAGCCGCCGGGCCGGAGCCCCGGTCGGATCGGCAGCGGCGTGGCTCATCCGCTCACTGTAACCGCCGGGCCGTCGACGGACGGGGCGTGCGGGGCCGATCGCAGGCCCGTCGTCGCGGCTCCGCAGGCGGCCGGCAGCCCTCGCGGAGGACCGTAAAGGTTTCGTAAACCATGCCCTCGACACGGGTGCACGAAGACGTCGGTTCCGCCAGACTCTCGCATGGCGTCGAGGGCCCGTGCCCTCGTGACGCCCATGGCGTACCGGTCGGCGCCATGTGGACGAGGGGTGTCGGGGAGCTGGTCGGTCGTGGGGTTCAGGCGGTTCGTGGTGGTGGCGCTGACCGCGCCTCTGGTCGTCGTGGGAGCGGTCCCTGCCTCCGCGGCCCTCGCACCGACCGTTGCCTCTGCCGTCGCGGGGCCGTCCGTCGCATCGGTCGACGACCAGGAGGTGACCGAGCCGCCGACGGTGGGCTCGGTGTCGCCGAGGAAGGGCGCCGCCGGCACGACCGTGACCGTCGTGGGCTCCGGTTTCGCCACCGACCCTGACGCCAACCACGTGACCCTCAACGGTCATGACGTCGAGGTCACGGAGGCGTCGGCGTCGTCGCTCTCACTGGTCGTCCCGGAGTCGGCCACGTCGGGGCGGTTCGTCGTCGAGACGCCGACGGGGTCGGTGCGCACGAACGACTTCGTCGTCCCGCCGGCGGGCGCGACGGTCGAGCACGTCGCGGGCGTGGCACGGCTCGAGCCGGGCGGGGCCGCGGAGACGATCACGATCCCCGAGCGGGACGACGTCGGGATGTTCCTCTTCGACGGATCCCCGGGGCAGAGCATCAGCGCGCTCTTGTCGGAAGGCACCATCGGGTCCTCCCCGTGCTGCGCGTTCAACCTCTCGGTGACCGCACCCTCGGGTGCGGTGCTCATGTCGCCGAACTTCCGACCCACCGTCGGCACGTTCATCGAGCCCATCACGCTCGCCGAGGCGGGCACGTACAGCATCGTCGTCGATCCTGTCGGATCGTCCACAGGCTCGATGACCGGCACGGTCTTCGACATACCGGAGGACTCCGAAAGCGACATCGAGCCCGGGGGTGAGCCGGCGACGCTCACGACGACTGTTCCCGGCCAGCGTGCGCTGGCGAGGTTCACCGGCACAGCAGGCCAGCGGGTCAGTCTCAGCACCGCTCCGGCGACGTTCGGGACCTCGTCGTGCTGCGATGCCGTCCTCGCGATCGTCGGACCGGCGGGGACGGCAGTCCTGGGGCCGACATCGGTGGGCGTCCACGCCCAGTTCAACGGGCCCGTCACTCTTGGAACGAGTGGCGAGTACACCGTGTCGGTCGATCCTCGATCGCACTTGACCGGCAGCGTGGAGCTGACTCTCCATGACCTCCCCCCTGACCCGAGGTACACCCTGGAGGTCGGCGGTGAGCCGGTCGAGGTCGTCACGGAGGCTCCGGGTCAGGACGCGGTCGTGGCATTCACCGCGAAGCAGGGGGACCGGGTCGCGTTCCGCTTGAAGGACGTCACCTTCTACCCGTCGGCGTGCTGTGCGATGGACTTCTCCTTGCGCTCTCCCGATGGCGTGACGATCTCGGGGCCGTCCGCCGTCGGCCCGGGGTACCGCTACGTCGAGCACATGACCATGCCATCCGACGGCATCTACGAGGTGGTCCTGGACCCTCGGCACGACAGCACGGGGCACGCGACGGTCGAGGCACTCGTCGTTCCCGACGACCAGGTCCTCGGCGTGGAAGCGGACGGCACCAAGGCAGTGGTGGAGACCACCGGTCCTGGCCAGAACGCCGTCGTGGAGTTCGACGCGGAGGCGAACTCCACCGTCACCGCGATCCTCAGCGACGTGGCCCTGGGGACGAGCGGATGCTGTGACGCCAGGTACGGCATCACCGGGCCGGACGGCCGCTACGTCGTCTCCCCGTGGTGGTTCGACAGCAGGGGAGCCTTCATCGACCAGACGGTCCTGCCGGCCACCGGGCGCTACCGCTTCACCATCGACCCGAACGGCGAGAACACTGGGGTCGCGACGTTGCAGGTCTTCACCATCGGGTCCGAGATGACCAAGGAGGTCGTGCCGGGTGGCGACGCCGTCGAGCTGAGGACGACCATCCCGGGCCAGAACGCCCATGCCACGTTCGTGGGTGCCGCCACTCAGCGGGTATCGGTGCAGGTCAGCGGTAGCACGTTCGACGGGTGTACCTGGTGTGGGGCCCATCTGCGCGTCAAGGATCCCTCGGGGCAGTTCCTGGTCAACTCGACGCTCTTCGGGACCAACGGAGTCTCGAGCGACGTCGTCCTGCCGACGGACGGCACGTACACGATCGACATCGACCCAGAGGCGACGCGAACTGGCACGGTGCTCGTCAAGGTGACGTCCGGTCCGAGCGCTCCGGGTATCACCAGCACGACGCACCCCGACCCGGACCTGGCGTATGCAGATGGTGACTTCGCCGCGACGTGGGCTCCGGGAGCCGGCGGCGAGGTCGTCGGCTGGTCCGTGGTCGTTGACGACGAACCGGGCACGGTGCCGGACGAGTCCGTCTCACAGACCGAGGCCGAAATGTCGACGACCGTTGGCGAAGGCCAGTGGTACCTGCATGTCCGGGGCATCGACGACGCCGGCTTCGGGGGGGCCACCGCCCACTTCCCGTTCCGCTACGACGTGACGGGACCCCCGGCACCTGAGATCGAGAGCTCCTCCCACCCCGACCCCGAGGCCTTCTACAACGAGACCCGGCTCGTCGCCTCATGGGACGAGCCGGCCGACCCGAGCGGGATCGCGGGGTACGCGGTCGTGGTCGACGACGCACCCGGGACCGTGCCGGGCGAGGCGGTGACGCAGACGGAGAGGTCGCTGGAGCTCGAGCTCGACGAGGGGCTGCACTACGTGCACGTCCGCGCCGTCGACGGGGCGGGGTACTGGGGGGAGACGGCGACCTTCGGCGTCCGGGTCGACACCACCGGGCCGGGGGCTCCCGAGGTGACGAGCAGCACGCACCCGGACCCTGACACGACGTACACCTCGACCGCGCTCGTCGCCGCCTGGGACGAGCCCACGGACGTGGCGGGCATCGAGGGCTACGCGGTGGTGCTCGACAAGGAGGAGGGCACCGAGCCCCGGAACGCTGTCACTCAGACCGAGCGGTCGTACTCGACGACCGTGGGCGGCGGGGTCTGGTACCTGCACGTGAGAGCGGTGGACTCCGCAGGCAACGCGGGGGAGACGGCGCACCTGCGGGTCAACGTGGACGACGCGGACGGTGCCGGGCCCACGATGGTTCCGGGATACATCGAGGAGGACACGGTCTGGGGCCCGCAAGGGTCTCCCTATGTCATCGACCGCACTGCAGTTCGACCGAACGCCTCTCTGACGATCCTGCCGGGGACGGTCGTCAAGTTCACACGACCGGACAGGATCAGCGCCCTGGAGGCCGACGGCCAGCTGCTCGTCCTCGGGAGCCCCACCCGTCCCGTGGTCTTCACGTCCTTCAAGGACGACACCGCCGGAGGCGACACGAACGGCGACGGCAGCGCCAGCGCGCCGGGGCGCGGCGACTGGCGGACCATCAGCGTCTCCGGGGGCGGAGACCCGTTCACGCTGGGCGGGCAGCGCCCGGTGAGCGTCATCGACCACGCGGACATCCGTTACGGGGGCTGGGGCTCCGGCATCATGCTGTGCAGCGGCGGCTCGCAGGTCAGCGTCGGGGCGAGCGCCCGGGCCGTCGTCTCGAACTCGCGGTTCCGCGACTCCCAATACAACAGCATCACGGGGGGCGGCTCGGAGGGGTTCCTGGGCATCTACGGGAACTCTTTCGAGTCGGGCAACTGCGGGGTCAACCTGCGGGCCGGCGACGTCGTCGGGAACGTCTTCGAAGACAACTTCGGGGAGTACGCGTTCTTCTCCAACTCCCCGTACGACCTGCGCTTCCAGCGCAACGTCGTGCACGGCGGAAGTCTCGTCATCGGGGCGGCCCCCACCCGTGAGCAGGCCGACGTCCGGTTCAACTCGTTCTACGGCAAGACGTGGGACTGGCCCGCAGCGGACCAGGACCTCACCGACTACTCCCTCAACTGGTGGGGGTACGACCTCAACGCCGAGGTGCTGCCGGAGTGCATGCACATCGACGCCGTCAATGCCCACAACCCACCGTTGGACGCGCCGGGGACGGTCGAGTGCATCCAGCAGGGGAAGGACCTCGTCCATCCGCAGGGGTACTTCACCGAGGTCAAGCCCGCGCTGAGCTCACCGCCGGCGTCACTGCCGATGAGCGTCCGCGAGGCGAGCTCGCCTCGGGTCGGTCCGGTCAACGCGTACTCCGGCGCGCTGACGTACAGCATCGAGGACCTGGCCCTCGAGGACGCCGGCAAGCTGATCAGCGCCGTCCGCACCTACCGCAGCGACCGACCGGCCGGCTCCGAGCTCGGCCCGGGATGGTTCACCGCCTTCGACGAGAAGCTCTCGACGAACGACAGCACGAGCATCATGGCGACGGCCACGGGGGACCTCACCTTCACGGACGACCCCGCGGCGGGCGTCGTCCCGACGGCGGGTGTCTCCGCGGACTTCACGACCGGAGAGGACGGCAGTGCGGTCACGACGACGGACCGGACGACCTACCGGTTCGACGCGAACGGCGAGCTGTCCGGGATGCTGCTCGGCGACCCGGGGCACGAGGTCGACGTCGACCGTGCGGACGGGAAGCTCAGCCGGGTAACCGGTTCATCGGGGCGGTCGATCACCTACGAACGCGCCGACGGTCACCTGCGGACGATGCGTGACTCCACCGGACGCGAGGTGACGTACACCTACGAGGACGGCCGGGTGGTCACGGCCACGGGTGTCGACGGCAGGACGACGACGTACTCGTACGACCCGGACGGTCGACTCACGAAGGTCACCGCACCGAGTGGGGCCGAGCAGCTGGCCGTCCACTACGACTCGTCCGGACGCGTTGACTGGGTCGAGGAGGCCGGCTCGGGCCGCTCCGAGCTGACGTACGACCCGGAGGGGCAGCGAACACTCGTGAAGCGGGCCGACGGCAGCACGCTCGAGCTCCTCTACGACGAGTACGGGCGCAGCGTGCAGGAACGGGTGCGCGGGGGTGCCGGCACGCACACCGTCTACGACGGTGAAGGTCGCGCCGTCGTCTCGGTGGCCGGTGTGCCGTCGAAGCCGATGACCCGCTACAGCGCGGCTGCCACGGCGACCCTGTTCGACGACCGCGGCGACCCCGTGCTCGAGGTCGACCCGGTCGGTCGCAGCACTGCGACCACCTTCACCGCTGCGCACAAGCCGCTCGTGACGAAGCGGCCGGACGGCTCCACCATCGTGCGCACGTACGACGACGACGGCCGCCTGGAC
Source organism: Phycicoccus sp. CSK15P-2 (assembly GCF_016888005.1). Taxonomy (GTDB): domain Bacteria; phylum Actinomycetota; class Actinomycetes; order Actinomycetales; family Dermatophilaceae; genus Phycicoccus. The sequence continues at coordinate 112,735 of NZ_JAFDVE010000008.1, forward strand.
ACCGTGAAGGACGCCGAGGGCCACGTCCAGGAGTTCACGTACAACGACCGCGGACAGGTCACCTCCGCGAAGGACCCGGTGGGTCGGACGTCCACGCTGACGTACGAGGACGACGGCGACCTGGAGAAGGTCGTCGACGTCCACGGCGGCACGACGGGCATCACCAACGACGACCTCGGCCGGCCGGTGTCGGTCACGACGGCGGACGGCGCGGTGCGGCGTTCGACGTACACCCCGTGGGGGGCGGTCCGCACCGAGACCGCACCCCGCGGAGGGGTCACGACATCGGTGTACGACGCCGACCGCGCCCTGGTGCGGGTCACCGACGCCGAGGACGGGGTCACCCGGATCACCCGGGACGACGCCGGCCGGGTGGTGGCGTCCACCGACCCCGCAGGTGGGACGACGAAGGTCGAGTACGACGCGGTCGGCCGGGTCGCGAAGGTGACCGACGCCCGGGGCCACGCGTACGCCCGGGCCTACACCGTGGACGGGTTCGTGCGGTCGACGACCGCGCCCGACGGTGCACGCACGACGATCGACACGGACCCACTCGGACGCCCCGTGCGGGTGACCGACCCGCTGGACAACGTCACCCAGTACACGCTCGACCGCACCGGCCGGTTGCTCCGGCGGGAGGCCCCCGACGGTGCGGTCCACCGGTACGCCCTCGACGCCCTGGGCCGGGTGACGGCGTACACCGCGCCGGACAGTGGGGTGTGGAAGACCTCGTACAGCCCGAACGGGAAAGTCACGTCGTCGACGGACCCGCTCTCGCGCACCGTCACCCGGAGCTACGACCCGGTCGGGCGGCCGACGCGGGTCGTCGACGCGGCCGGGGTCGCGACGGACACCACCTATGACGACGACGCCCGGCAGGCCAGGACGACCGATGCACTGGGCTTGGTCGGCAGGGTGACCCTCGACCGGATGGGCCGCGTCGTCGTCGAGGCCGACGGCAGCGGTGCCGAGACGAGGACCGCCTACGACGCCGACGGGAACGTCGCGACCGTGACCGACCCGGACGGGGGTGTCGAGCGTTTCGACTACGACCTGGCCGGTCGTCTGGTCGAGCAGACGGACGGCGAAGGCCGCACCACGACACTGACCCTGGACGATGCGGGCCGGGCCGTGCAGGCCCACCTCGGGGACGGGTCGGCGGAGGCCTACGCGTACGACGAGAACGGCAACCTCGCGTCGAGGACGGACGGCGAGGACCACACCTGGAGCTTCACCTACGACGAGGCGAACCGGCTGCTCACGGAGACGGACCCGCTGGAGCACGTCACCTCGTACGTCTACGACGCCGCTGGACGGACGACGAAGGCCACCGACCCGACCGGGGTGTCCAGAGGATGGCGCTACGACGCCGAGCACCGGGTGACCGCCGAGGTCGACGGTGCCGGCGAGGCCTGGACCTCCACCTACGACCTCGCCGGCAACCTGACCGGGACCCGCGACCCCGCCGGTGTGACGCGGGCGTTCACGTACGACCGGGCCGGTCAGCTCCTCCGGGACTCCGGCGGGCCCACAGGTCTCGTGCAGTACACGTACGACGAGGCGGGCCGGATGGCCACTCGGAAGGACGCGCGGAACCAGACGCGGACGTTCGAGTACGACATCCGGTCCCGTCCGACGGCGACCGTCGACGAGCTCGGCCAGCGAAGCGAGGTGGCCGTCGACCTTGCCGGGCGGGTCACGAGGACGACGAGCCCGAGCGGGCGGGTCGAGTCCTGGGAGTACACGCCCGCGGGCAGGCTCAAGGGTGCCGTGAACGGCGCCGGCGAGAAGAGCGTCTACGGCTACGACGCCTCGGGCCTCCTCGGCAGCGTGACGAACCCTGCGGGCCACGAGTGGCGCTTCACCTACGACACTGCGGGCCGGATGGCCACGCAGAAGACGCCGACCGGGGCCGTGACGAGCTTCGGCTACGACGACGCGGGCCGGTTGAAGACCAAGAACCTGCCCTCCGGCGACACCGTCACGTCGGTGTGGGACGCCGCGGGGCGCCTGCGGTCCGAGGCCGGCTCGGGCATCACGCGGTCCTTCGAGCGTGACGCCGCCGGGCGGCTGACGGAGGCGTCCGCGGGCGGTGTCACGACGAGCCTGACGTACAACGGACGCGGCCTGCTGCGGTCGACGACCGACGACCTGGGGGCCACGACGTACGAGTACGACGCGGCACAGCGGCTCTCGGAGACGACGCTCGCGTCCGGCTCCACCGACCGGTTCACCTACGACAGCCACGGACGGCTCGGCTCGGTACGGGGCAGCACCAACTTCGACAACGTCTACGACGACCTGGGGCGCGTCGTCCAGCGCACGGCCGTCGGGCCGACGCGGGGTGACAACCACGAGTTCCGGACGTTCGACAAGCTGGGTCGGCTCACGGGGAAGCGGGACTTCTCGAGGCGGTACGAAACCGCCGTCACGTACACCGCCGACTCGCAGATCAAGACGCTCTCCCAGGTCGCCCCGGGCAACGACGCGTCGAACAGCACGTCCTACGAGTACGACGACGCGGGCCGGCTCGTGGCCGAAGCCGTGACTCCGACCGACGGGGCGACGAGCACCACTCGGTACGGCTGGGACGCCGCATCCAACCGGGCGTCCGTCACCCTCCCCGACGGGTCCACCGTGGAGTCCACGTACGACGACGACGGCGTCCTTCTCGGGTCGAGCGACGGGACGCAGGTCGACCACGACGCGAACGGCAACATCATCGGCGTCACGGGCCCGAGCGGGCCTCGGTCGTACGAGTACGACGCCTTCGGGCAGCTGACGGCGGCCACTGTCGGCGGCACGGAGGTCGGGTACACCAACGACGCGCTCGGACGCCTCGCGGTGACGTCCCAGGGCACGGCGACCTCTCGGGTCGGGTACGTGGGGTCCACCGACCTGGTCGCCTCGTACGAGGACGCGCAGGGCGTCGCGACCCTGATGTCGCGTGACCCGGCGGGTGAGCTGCTGGCACAGGAGACAGTCGGAGGGTCGACGAGCAAGGTGGTGTCGAGCGTCCACGGCGACGTCGGGGCGGTCCTCGGCGAGCGGGACACCTCCTCGGCGTCGAACGTCTACACGGCGTTCGGGCAGGCCTCCACGGCGGGTGAGATGCCGTCGCCACTCGGCTTCCAGTCGATGGTGACCGACGAGGTCACGGGCCTGGTCGACATGGGCTTCCGCAGCTACGACCCGACGACGGGGCGGTTCACCGCGCCGGACGACGTGGTCGGTGCGCTGGGTTCGCCGGTGACGTTGAACCGGTACACGTACGCCAACGCCGACCCGCTCAACTACTTCGACCCGGACGGCCACTGGGGCTGGAGCGACGTGAAGAAGCTGAGTCAGAGTGCCCTTGGGCGGATCTCGGACGGGAAGGACAGCGTGACCTCTGCGTTGTCCGGGGCGTGGGAGTCGTTCCGGACCGATGCCGGGCGCGGATGGCGGCAGCTGAAGAACGACGTCCAGAACTCTGCGGCGTATCGCCAGGCGCGCAGCTCGTTCCGTGACGCGCCGCAGGTCGCGAACCGGTATGCGCCGGTGGTGATGAGCAAGGTCGCGCAGATGGATGGGCACGACTTGCTGGGCGCCGTCGGCCTGTTCCCGTTCGCCGGTGAGGCCGCGGATGCGGTCAACGCGGTGTGGTACGCGTCGGAGGGGGACTACGCGAACGCGGGGTTGTCGGCTGCGGCGACTTTGCCTTTCGTCGGGTGGGGTGCGACGGGCGGGAAGTTCTTGTGGAAGTCGGCTCGTGCTGAGCGGCGGGTCGCGGGTGTGGAGCGGTACTCGGTGCGGTCGGGGCTGGATCCGCCGGTGTCGGGGGGTCGTCCGGCGGCGCGTGTGGAGGGTTCGCCGGGGCGTGCCCCTGGCCCGAGCAACGCGTCGGCTGCGGCAGAGACCCCAACCTCGCTACCCTCAACCCATGCCGCAAACGGCGCAGAGGACGCTGCGGGGATTGTCTACCGCCGCACGGATCTGATGGGTGGGAAGCCGTACATCGGCCAGGCCAAGAACGACGCACGGTACATCGTTCGACAGTCGGAGCATGCCAGGGCGCATCCTGATGCGGACTTCGAGTTCGAGATCATCGGCCGGGCGGAGCCGGGCGCTCAGTTGGATCGGATGGAGGAGTTCTACATCCGGCGCGGTGGCGGCCCGACGAACTTGAGCAATCCAGACGGTGGACTGTCGAACTGGCGCCATCAAATGAACGACTCGCGCTATCTCGGAGCTGGAGGGGACCTTTGGTAGCCAAGCGACCTCAGGTAGGTGACGTCTTCACCATCCCTACCGGTGACGGCAGGGCCGGCATCGGCCAAGTCGTTGCGACCTATGGGAAGGACGCCTACTTCTTGGCTGTCTTTGAGCGCGTTGTCCCTGAGGGCGATAGCTCGTCGGCGGCCACTGAAGCTCTTTCGGGCGTGGTCCGGTTCCTGGCTCTCTCTCTGGATGCCAAGTTCCACGCCGGCCACTGGCCGATCGTCACTCAAGCGCCGGTTCGTGCAGACCTGCCGCTTCCGGCCTACAAGGAGGCTGTTACGACGGCCGACCACATCGACGTTGTCGACTACTCCGGGACGAGGCGACGTAGGGCCAGCAGGGATGAGGCCGCGCTCCTGTCGAACCGTAAGGTCGTAGCGCCCGTGCGACTGGAGCGTGCGCTTCGGGCGAGTTTGGGCCTTGAGCCGTGGTTGGAAGCCTTCGATGACCTCAGACCGCACGGGATCACCACACGGGAGGCGTTCGCCTGACGGACGTCCTTAACCGGCGGTGCTGAGGGCGGCGCGGATGCGGGTGTTGGCGAGGAGTCCGTCGAGGATGTGTAGGAGGGCGTCGCGGTCGGCGTCGGTGAGGTTGTCGAGGTCGGCGAGGCGGTCGGTGAGGGGGTTGTCGCCGCGTAGGGCGCGCCTGGGGGCGTCGTCGAGCAGGAGGTAGTCGCAGCTCACGTCGAAGATGTCGGCGAGGCGCAGGACGGCTTCGACGGAGGGGGTGATCTTGCCGTTCTCGTAGCGGCTGATCTGTCCGGCGTCAGCGTTCTGGCGCGTGGCGAGGTCGGCTTGGGACCAGCCGTGTACCTTGCGGAGGCTCTGAGGCGTTCGCCGAGCTCAGCGACCACGGGTGATTCTCCACGGGCGAGCTGATCCTCGACCTGCCAGACGTGTGACCCCTTCTGGTCGCAGGGCGTGAAGGACGCAAGGCCTCCGATCATTCGATATGTAGTCGATTGGTATACACTCCAATGGTGGACGACCTGCTCGATCTGGACCAGTTCGGCGACGACCCGTTCGAGGTCGATTCGCAGGTCGCCCACCTCTTCAATCACCCCACCTTGGACTGGAAGACGTCGTGGACGTCTGGGAGAACGACCCGCTGTTCTACCCGGCGAAACCTCCAGCGCACTGGCTGATGGTCGCCGAGGTGGAAGGCCGGGTCCTGGTCGTCCCGATCGCACCACCGCGATCCGGCGACCCGAGCAGTTGCCGACCGATCGGCTGTTGCGAGGCCAGTCCTGGCCTTGCATCCACCTACCGGAGGGACCGTGATGAGTACTGAGCAGATGACCCCGGACGAGGAGTACGAGTTCTACGCCCGTCCCGAGAACCAGAAGCCCCAGGGCAGCCCGCGTCGGCGCAACCGCCGGTTGACCGCACCGATCCCAGTGCGGTTCACCGACGAGCAACTCGATGCGATCCGCCAGCGCGCGGAGGCTGATGACCGGTCGGTGTCGGCGTGGATCCGCCGTGCCGTCGAGCACGAACTGGACCGCCGCCCCGCGTGACCCGACAGCCATGAGGCTCGCGGCCGTGTCCGGAGGGTGGACTCAAGGTGCGAGACTCCAGGAGTTGCTTGGGTTGAGTGGTGAGTTCAGTGCGCGGTCGCGGAAGGCCCGAGGCCAAGTGCGGATCGCGGTGACGGGCCGCTGACCTCACGACTCGGGACCGGTGTCACCAACGCCATGAGCAGCTACACCTAGGCTTGTCGCCTGTGTCCACCGCCCAGCCCTCGGCCGCGCTGATGCGCGAGGCCGTCGCCAACCTCGCGCCCGTCCTGCCCGTCCTCACCGACCTCGGTGAGCGGTTCACGGCCGCGGGCCACGAGCTGGCGCTCGTCGGAGGGCCGGTGCGCGACGCTTTCCTCGGCCGCCCGGCGACCGACCTGGACCTCACGACCTCGGCCCGCCCCGACGACATCGAGCCGATGCTCGCCGCGTGGGGCACGGCCACCTGGGACATGGGCCGCGAGTTCGGCACCATCGGCGCCCGCCGCGGCGACACCGTCGTCGAGGTCACCACGTACCGCGCCGACGCCTACGACGGGAAGACCCGCAAGCCGGTCGTCGCGTTCGGCGACTCGCTCGACGACGACCTCGTCCGCCGCGACTTCGCCGTCAACGCGATGGCCCTGCGCCTGCCCGACCTCGCCTTCGTCGACCCGCACGGCGGCCTCACCGACCTCCAGGCGAAGGCCCTGCGCACCCCGTCCGCACCCGAGGTGTCCTTCGGCGACGACCCGCTGCGGATGATGCGCGCGGCCCGGTTCGTCGCGCAGCTCGGCTTCGTGCCGGCCCCCGAGGTGCTCACGGCGATGGCCGAGATGGCCGAGTCCATCGGCATCGTCTCGGCCGAGCGGGTGCGCGACGAGCTCGTCAAGCTGCTCATGGCGCCGCACCCGCGCGCCGGCCTCGAGCTGCTCGTGGCATCCGGCCTCGCCGACCACGTCCTCCCCGAGCTGCCGGCGCTCAAGCTCGAGATCGACGAGCACCACCGCCACAAGGACGTCTACCACCACTCGATGATCGTGCTCGAGCAGGCCATCGACCTCGAGGGCCCGGCCGGCGGCCCGCCCGAGTCGGTGCCGGGGCCCGACCTCGTCCTGCGCCTCGCGGCGATCCTGCACGACATCGGCAAGCCCGCCACCCGGCGGTTCGAGGACGGCGGCGGCGTCTCGTTCCACCACCACGAGGTCGTCGGCGCCAAGCTCGCGGCCAAGCGGATGAAGGCACTGCGCTTCGACAAGGAGACGACCAAGCAGGTGGCCCGGCTCGTCGAGCTGCACCTGCGCTTCCACGGCTACGGCGACGGCGCCTGGACCGACTCGGCCGTCCGCCGCTACGTCACCGACGCCGGCGACCTCCTGCCGCGGCTGCACCGCCTGACCCGCGCCGACTGCACGACCCGCAACGTCAAGAAGGCCCGCCGGCTGTCGGCCGCCTACGACGACCTCGAGCAGCGCATCGACCGCCTCACCGCCGAGGAGGAGCTCAAGGCCGTCCGCCCCGAGCTCGACGGCAACGAGATCGGCGAGGCCCTCGGCATCCGGCCCGGCCCGGTGCTCGGGCGCGCCTACAAGCACCTGCTCGCCGTGCGGCTCGACGACGGCCCCATCGGCCAGGAGGCTGCCCGCGAACGCCTCCTCAGCTGGTGGGCCGAGCAGCCCGAGTCCCGCGACGCGTGACGCCCCCGTGATGCAGATTGCCCAAGTCCTGCGACGTTTGGTTACGCTGTCGGGCGTGTCCGAGCGCCGGAAGTCCGGTAGTGCCTCGCTCGCGGCAGGGGGCAGTACAGGCACGTCTTCTGCGCGCCCGCGCAACAACCGCTGGCCCACCGCCGGTCTGATGCTCCTGGACATCGCGGTCCTCGTCGTCATCATCCTCGTCCTCGCGATTGCCCGGTACGACCTGGTGGCGGCGGAGGTGAACCGTCGCGGGCTGGTCATCGCAGTGGGGCTGGCGGCCGCGGTGTACACCACCACCTACGGGCTGCTCGTCAACCGGCGCTTCCGCTGGGGCAGCCCGGACGAGCTCGTCGGTCTGGCCCTCGTGGTCGCCGTCCTCATGGCCGCCCTGACGACGGCCTCGGTCTCCACCGCACCGACCGTGCTGCCGGCGACGGTGGCGCTCACGGCCCCGCCGTGCGCGTCGAGTGCCTGGCTCGGGATGCGGTATCTCGCCCGGCAGTACCACCGGGCTCGGCGGCGTCGCAGCCGGCGGGACGCGCGCCGGGCGGTGGTCGTCGGCGCGGGCTGGGGTGGTCAGCAGGCGGTCTCGATGATGCTCGACGACCCGGTCAGCAGCCTCACGCCGGTCGGCGTCGTCGACGACGACCCGCGCAAGCAGTCGCTGTCGATCAGCGGCGTCCGGGTCCGCGGCCGGATCGTCGACCTCCCCTCGGTGTGCACCGCGCTGGATGCCGACGTCGTCCTGCTGGCGATCCCCAGCGCGGCGGCACCGCTCGTGGAGCGTGTCGTGGACTTGGCCGACGCCAGCGACACCGAGCTCATGGTCCTTCCCTCCTTCGACGAGATGCTCGCCGTCCACCGGCTCGACCACGACAGTGAGGCGTCCGGGCCGAAGACCGACCGCTCGAGCTCAGACGCCGTCGACGTCACACCCCGTGCCGCCTTCCGGAGTGTCCACATCGAGGACCTCCTGGGCCGTGGCGTGGCCGACATCGACAACGCGGGCATCGAGCAGTACCTCCGCGGCCGGGTGGTGCTCGTCACGGGCGCCGGCGGGTCCATCGGATCACAGCTCTGCCGCGAGATCACCGCCTTCGGGCCCTCACGTCTCGTGATGACCGACCGCGACGACAGCCTGCTCCACGGCGTGCAGCTCTCGGTCGACGGCCGCGGGCTCCTCGACTCCGACGACATAGTCCTCGGCGACCTTCGCGACCGCACGTTCGTCCGCACCCTGGTGCACGAGCACCGTCCCGACGTCGTCTTCCACGCTGCCGCCGTCAAGCACCTCACCCTGGCCGAGCGGTTTCCCGCCGAGGCGTTCCTCACCAACGTCGCAGCCACGGCGGACCTTCTCGCGGCGTGCGTCGAGGCAGGCGTCTCCCGTTTCGTCAACATCTCCACCGACAAGGCGGCCGACCCGAGCAGCACCCTCGGCTACAGCAAGCGGGTCACCGAGCGGCTGGCCGCGACGTTCGGCACCCGTTCCGGTGTGGACGCCCGCTACATCTCGGTCCGGTTCGGCAACGTCCTCGGGTCAAGGGGCTCGGCCTTGGCGACCTTCGCCGCTCAGCTGTCCGCCGGACTGCCGTTGACGATCACGTCCCCCGAGATGACGCGCTACTTCATGACGGTCCACGAGGCGACCCAGCTCGTGCTCCAGGCAGCGGTGCACGGCCACACCGGCGAAGGGCTCGTCCTCGACATGGGGAAGCCGCACAACATCGAGGACCTCGCCCGGCGCTTCGCGGGTCTCCAGGGCTACCCGCCACCGGTGATCCGCTACACCGGTGTGCGGCCCGGCGAGAAGCTCGAGGAGCGGGTCCTGGCGAAAGACGAACCGGACACCAGGCCCTTCCACCCGCTGGTCACCCACGTCCCGATGCCCGTCCTCCACACGTCGTCCCTGGACGAGATCGAGCGCATCCGGTCCGCCATCGTCCGCGGACGCACGCCGGACGTCTCCGGTGCACTGCGCGTCCTGTCCGCGTCCGAGTCACCTGTCGGGGGCGACTCCCGCCCCATACCGAGCGGGCGCGCGTGAGCCCCTGGCTGCCGTGGCTCGCGGCGGCCGGCGCAGCGGCACTCGCGAGCAGCGTCTTCGTCCGCGTGCTGCTGCCGGTGCTGGCCCGGCGGGCGGTTCTCGATGTGCCCGTCGAACGTTCCCTGCACGACTCACCCGTTCCGCGTGGTGGTGGGCTGGCCGTTCTCGGTGGGGCGCTCGTCGGGGTGCTACTGGCCGCCGTGGTCGGCCTGCCGGGCGGTCTGACGGCTCGCGAGGTGGGTGTCTCCGGCGCCCTGCTCGCGCTGGTCCCGGTCACCGTGCTCGCGGCCGTCGGCTTCGCGGACGACCTGCGGTCGGTGTCGGCCGGACCCCGCCTCCTGCTGCAGGTGCTCGTGGGGACCGCGATCGGATGTGGGCTCGTCGCCTGGCTGGACGCCTCGTGGGTGTGGGTGCCTCTGGTGCTCGTGCTGACCGTTCTGCTCGTCAACGTCACGAACTTCATGGACGGTGCCAACGGGCTCACCTCCGGGCACGCCGTGGTCGCCGGTCTGTGGTACGCAGCAGCGGCGGCGGGGACCGACCTTCCCGGTGCCGTGGTGCTGGCGCTGGCCGTGGCCGGTGCCTCCGCGGGTTTCGTGCCGTCGAACGCCCCCGTGGCGTCGATCTTCCTCGGTGACGTCGGCTCCTACGCCCTGGGGGCCACCTGGGCGGTGCTGGCCTCGTGGCTCGTCCTGGGTGGGGCCAGGGTGGACGTGGTCCTGGCCCCTCTCGCCGTGCTTCTCGCGGATGCCGGTACCACGTTGGTCCGCCGTCTCGCGGTGGGTGACAGGGTGACCCAGCCGCACCGGCTGCACGTCTACCAGCGGCTCGTCCGCGGGGGATGGTCACATGTCCGCGTCGCGTCGCTCGTCATGGGTGTCACGGTCGTCATCTGCCTGCTGAGCGTCCCGTCGCTGCTCGGGGCGCCCCTCGTCGTCCGCATGGTGAGCGGTGTCCTGACGGCGCTGCTCCTGGCCGGCTACCTCGCCCTGCCGGCGAGGGTCGGGCCGGCGGCTCGATGGCGGACCGTCCGGGAGGCATCCCGGTGAAGGTCCTCCTGCTCACCCATTACTACGCCCCCGAGGTCGGCGCTCCACAGCACCGGTGGTCGGCACTGGCCCGCCACCTGTGCGGCACCGGGCACGACCTGCACGTCGTCGCGCCCGCGCCTCACTACCCGACCGGTCGTCTCCTCCCCGGCCACGGCGATGAGGTCCGAGGCACGGTCCACCAGGGAGAGCACGGTGAGGTCGTGCACCGGGTGGCGTTCCGTCCGCATCGCGGTGGGGTGGGGGACAGGCTCGCCGACGAGGCTGTCGCGGCGGCCGACGCGGTGCGCATCGTCCGGGCCGGGCTCGGCGGCTGGAAGCCCGACGTCGTCGTCAGCACGGTGCCCTCGCTTCCCATGCTGTGGGCCGGGGAGCAGGCAGCTCGGGCCGCCGGCGCGCCGTTCGTCGCCGAGGTGCGGGACGCCTGGCCGGACCTGCTCGAGGTCACCGACGACTGGGACGATGCACCGCGGCCCGGTGTCGGTGGACGGGCTCGACGGCGCGCCCGGCGCTGGCTGTCGTTCGCCGGCCCCTGGACGACTCGGGTGCAGCGTCGGGCCGATGTCGTCGTGACCACGACCGAGAGTTTCGCGGACGTCCTTCGGGGGCGGGGGATGCGCGAGGTCCATGTCATCCGCAACGCCGCGCACGAGGTACCGGACTACACCCCGGTGCCGCGCCCGGTGGCCGGCGAGCTGCGCGTCCTCTACGCGGGGACCATGGGGCGGGCCCAAGGTCTCTCGACGGCCGTGCGCGCCGCCGCGCTGGCCCAGCAGCGCGGTGTCCACATGATCTTGCGCCTCGTCGGATCCGGGGCCGACCGGCCGTCCCTGCAACGGCTGGCGCGAGAGACCGGTGGGCCGGTGGAGATCCTGGACCCCGTCCCGCGGCAGCGGATGGCCGAACAGTACGCCTGGGCCGACACCGCGCTGGTCTCGTTGCGTCCGTGGCCGGCCCTGGAATGGACGGTCCCCTCGAAGCTCTACGAGATCATGGGCCTCGGCCTGCACGTGACGGCCGTCGTGGCCGGAGAGGCACGCGAGATCGTCGAAGGACGCGGCGCCGGTGACGTCTCGGCCCCTGGGGACGTCCCGGGGTTGGCCTCGTTGTGGGAGTCGCTCGCCGCGGACCGGGACCGACTGACCGTGCGTGCGAGCGCACGTGAGTGGGTCGAGGAGCACGCGCACGCGGAAGCCCTGGGGGCACACTACGCGGATCTCCTCACGTGGGCGGTGGCGTCGCATGGCCGGTGACCCACGACCGGCCACGCGGCGCGTCGCGGCCCTGGCTCGCAACGTCGGGATGCTCGCCGCCACGGCCGGCGCGCGTCTCGAGGACGACCCGGTGCGTCTGGCGGTCCTCGCTGTCCGCCGGCTCCCCCTGCGGGCTCGCCGCCCCGTCGCCGCAGCCCTGGTGAGGGGCGGCCGGCGGAGCGGCCGCCCGGTCCTGCACGGGCTGGGCCTGGTGCTCGCCGACCGCCCGGACGAGGCGCGGAGCCTGCTCGGCAGCCGGGTGCCTCCCGGCCGGCTCGCCGGGGAGATCGCCGTCGAGCTGGGTCTCACCCTGCCCACAGATGCTTCGGCCGCGGTGCGGGCCCGTCGGACGTGGCAGCGCGGTGACCTCGCCGGCGCCGTCGAGGTGCTGCGGTCCTCCGATGCCCGGGGCGCACGCCGACAGGCGGCACGACTGGAGTCCGAGCGGCGGACGTACCTGCCGGGACAGCGTCTTGCCGGGCCTCCGCCCGGGCGGCATCGGCGTCCCGCCGCGTCCGGACGCACCGGCGGCGTCTCGGTGCTCCATCTGCTGACGAACTCGCTGCCGTGGACCCAGTCCGGCTACGCCCTCCGCTCGCACGGCATCCTGCGTGCGCAGCGGGCCGCCGGAGCGCGGGCGGAGGCCGTGACCCGGGTCGGGTACCCGGTCGTCGTGGGTCTGCCCTGGGCTGCGGAGACCGACGTCGTCGACGGCGTGCCCTACCACCGGCTGATCCCGCGTCGGCTCGGGGCGACGCCCGAGGCGCGCCTCGAGCAGGCGGCGACCCTGCTCGCCGGCCACGTCGACCGCGCTGGTGCCGACGTGCTCCACACGACCACCCACTACGTCAACGGGCTCGTCGCGGAGGCCGTGGCCCGGTCCCGCGGCGTGCCCTGGGTCTACGAGATGCGCGGGCAGCTGGAGAAGACGTGGCTGGCGACCTTCCCCGCCGGCGAGCGCGAGACCGTCCGTGCCAGTGAGCGCTACCGGCTCTGGCGTGCCAAGGAGGTCGAGACGGCGCGCGCGGCCGACCACGTCGTCGCGCTGTCGCAGGTGCTCCGCCGCGAGCTCTGCGCTGCCGGTGTCGACCCGGCACGGGTGTCGGTCGTCCCCAACGCCGTCGACGCCGCACTCGTCGAGGCGGGCCGGACCTCCCCAGCGCCCCCGGACGCCCGACGTTCGGTGGGGCTCCCGGAGGAGGGCATGTGGGTCGGTACCGTCTCCTCTCTCGTCACGTACGAGGGGCTGGACATCCTGCTCCACGCCGTGGCGCGGCTGCGTCGCGAAGGCCTCGACGTGCGCTGTGCGATCGTCGGCGACGGGTCCGCCCGTGCCGGGCTCGTCCGGCTCGCCGGGACGCTGGGACTCGACGGTGCCGCGGTTCTTCCCGGTCGGGTGGACCGCAGCGCCGCGACCGCCTGGGTCTGGGCACTCGACCTCGTGGCCACCCCGCGGCGGGACACCGAGGTGACCCGGAGCGTGACCCCGCTCAAGCCGGTGGAGGCGATGGCGCTCGGACGCCCCGTCGTCGTGAGCGACCTGCCGGCGCTCGCGGAGGTCGTCGGCGACGAGGGCGCCGGTCTACTCGTGACCCCGGAGGATCCGGACGCCCTGGCGGATACGATTCGAGAGCTGTACGCCGACCCCCTGCGCAGGTCGGAGATCGCTGGTCGAGGGCGCGAGGTCGCCGCGACGCGGACCTGGCAGGAGATGGCCCGGCGGTACCTGTCCGTCTACCAGACCCTCGGGAGCGCCCGGTGAGCCCATCCACCTCCGCAGGCGTCCCCCTCGTCGTCGAGGACGTCGACGTCAGCCGCCTGCGCCCCGTCGGCCGGCGCCCCAACATCGCCCGGTACATCGCGAACCTCTGGGGCCGCCGGCACTTCATCGTCGCCGACTCGCGGGTCCGTGCCCTCTCCGGTGAACGCGACACCATCCTCGGCAGGTTCTGGCTCGTCGGCAGGCCCCTCCTCGACGGCGTCACCTTCTTCCTGATCTTCGGGGTGCTTCTCAACGCCTCCCGGGGCATCGACAACTACATCGGCTTCCTCCTCATCGGTGTGTTCCTCTTCACCTGGACCTCGCAGTCACTGACGCAAGGCGCAGCCTCCCTCAACTCGGGGCGCAACCTCATCCGTGGTTTCGCGTTCCCGCGGGCGTCCATCCCTCTCGCGCTCGCGCTCCGGGAGGCCATCGCGATGGGCCCCCGACTGCTCACCCTCGTGGCGATGATCCTCGTCATCCCGCCGCACGCGCAGATCTCCTGGTACTGGGTGCTCTTTCCCGGGGTCCTCGTCCTCCAGGGGATGTTCAACGTGGGGGTCGTCCTCTACGCGGCCCGCCTCGTGCACGCGGTTCCCGACCTGCGTCTCCTGCTCGGCTTCTCGTCCCGGCTCTGGATGTACGGCTCGGGCGTCATGTACTCGATCGACCGGTTCGTCGAGCATCCCCAGGCGCTCGCGGTGATGCAGCTCAACCCGGCCTACTGCGTGCTCGAGATCAGCCGTGACCTCCTGCTCTACGCGACGCTTCCCGAGCCGCGGCTGTGGCTGACCCTCGCCGCGTGGGCGGCCGCCACCCCCGTGCTCGGCTTCCTCTACTTCTGGCAGGGCGAGGAGGAGTACGGCCGTGAGTGAGCTGTCCTCGCCGGTCCCCCGCGACGGCATCCCCCTCGGTGAGCCCACGGTCAGCGTGCGCCGGCTGTCCGTGCACTACCGCGTCGCCAGCACCGAGCTGGGTGCCACGCTCACCCGCCGCGACCGGGTCCGTCGCCGGGTCGGTCTGCCCCGGACGGTCACGGTCAGGGCGTTGGACGACGTGTCCTTCGTCGCCCGGGCGGGGGAGTCGATCGGTGTCGTGGGCCAGAACGGCTCCGGCAAGAGCACCTTGCTGCGCATCGTCGCCGGCCTCGAGACACCGACGAGTGGCGAGGTGCTCGCGACCTCGACCCCGACGTTCCTCAGCGTCAACGCGGCCCTCGTCCCGGAGGTCTCCGGGCTGCAGAACATCCGTCTCGGGCTGCTGGCCATGGGCCGCTCGCCGGCGGAGGTGGACGAGCTGGTCCCGGACGTCATCAAGCTCGCCGGGATCGGCAACGCCGTGCACCGCCCGATGCGCTCGTACTCCTCGGGGATGGGCGCCCGCCTGCGGTTCGCCATCGCCGCGGCGGCCCGCCCGGAGATCCTCTTGATCGACGAGGCCCTTGCCACCGGCGACGCCGCGTCGAAGGAGCGGAGCGAGAAGCGGATGGCGGAGATCAGGTCGACCGCCGGCACGATCTTCCTCGTCTCGCACGCCGCCCAGACCATCGAGGAGATGTGCACGCGGGCGATCTGGCTGCACGACGGCGAGCTCGTCCTCGACGGCCCGGCCGAGGAGACCGCACGCTCCTACCGGTGGTGGGCGTGGAACGTCGCCAAGGGCGAGGACGACGTCGCCGCCGACGTCCTGGAGAAGTGCCGGGCCCGGCTCCGTGCGACGCTGGTCCGGCACGAGGACCCGAAGCAGCACATCCCCCGTCATTCCCCTGCCTCCTGAGGAGTACCACGCATGTCCCGCCGCGTCATGACGGTCTACGGCACCAGGCCCGAGGCCATCAAGGTGGCCCCCGTCGTCCGGGCGCTCGAGAAACACTCCGAGCTCGAGTCGGTCACCGTCGTCACGGGCCAGCACCGCGAGATGTTGGACCAGGTCAACGCCATCTTCGGGATCACGCCCGACCACGACCTCGACGTCTTCGCCCACGGACAGACCCTCAACGGCCTCATGGCCAAGGTCTTCGGCCGGCTCGACCCGGTGCTCGTCGACGAGCAGCCCGACGCCGTCCTCGTGCAGGGTGACACCTCGACCGTGGCGGCCGCCTCGATCGCCGCGTTCTACCGGGGGATCCCGGTCGTCCACCTCGAGGCCGGGCTGCGCAGCGGCGACATCCACTCGCCGTTCCCCGAGGAGGCCAACCGCCGGCTGACGAGCCAGGTGACGGCGCTGCACCTGGCGCCGACCCCGACCTCCCGCGAGAACCTCCTGCGCGAGGCCACCGACCCGGGGACGGTCGTGGTCACGGGCAACACCGTGATCGACGCGCTGCTGCACACGGTCGAGCAGGACATCCCGTTCACCGACGACCGCCTGGCACGGCTGGAGAAGGAAGGCCGCCCGCTCCTGCTCGTCACGACCCACCGGCGGGAGAGCTGGGGCGGGGCGATGGAAGGGGTCGGGCGGGCGCTCGGCCGCCTGGCCGCCGCCTACCCGGACACCACGGTCGTCCTGCCGGCACACCGCAACCCCATCGTCCGCGAGGCGATCCTGCCGCACGTCAAGAGCTACGAGAACGTGCTGGTCACCGAACCGATGGCCTACGGCGAGTTCACCCGCCTCATGGCACTGGCCACGGTGGTCCTCACGGACTCCGGCGGAGTGCAGGAGGAGGCTCCCTCGCTCGGTAAGCCGGTGCTCGTCATGCGGGAGAACACCGAGCGCCCGGAGGCGGTCGACGCCGGCACGGTCCGGCTCATCGGGACCGACGAGGAACGGGTCGTCGAGGAGGTGTCCCGGCTGTTCGACGTCGAGAGCGCCCATCGGGCGATGGCGAACGCCGTGAACCCCTACGGCGACGGGAAGGCGGCTGCGCGCTCCGTGGCCGCGATCGCCGCGACGTTCGGGCTCGGGGAGCGACTGCCCGACTTCGGGTCGTGACCGCTCCGGAACGGCCCCACGCCCCAGCGCGGACGGTCCTCATCTACGGCAGCTGCGTCTCGCGTGACACTTTCGAGTACCTGCAGCCGCTCGGCTACCGCCTCGTCGACTACGTCGCGCGCCAGAGCCTGGTCAGCGCCTTCAGCGCGGTGGACACCGCGCTGCTCGTCCCGTTCGAGGCCGACTCGGCCTTCCAGCGCAGGATGCTCGAGAACGACTGGCGTGCGAGCCTCGTCCCCACTCTGGAAGCCAAGGGCGGCCGGGCGGACGTGCTGCTTTGGGATCTCTGTGACGAGCGCCTCGGCATCCGTGAGCTCTCCGATGGGGGCTTCGTCACGAGGTCGGTCGACCTCATCTCGACCGGGGTGGACGCCCGCATGACGGGGCTCAGCGCCCTCGTCGACCTCGGCAGCCCCCGTCATCTCGAGCTCTGGACGGAGGCGCTGAGCTCCTGGCGCTCGTTGCTCTCCCGGGCAGGGCTGCTCGAGCGGCTCGTGCTGCTCGCCCCGCCCTGGGCCGAGAAGACACGGGACGGGGCGGCGTCTCCGACGAGCTTCGGACGCACCGCCCGGCAGGCGAACGCGCTCTTCGACATCTACCACGAGCGCGCCGCGAACCTGCTCGGCTGCCCTGTGGTCTCGCTCGACCGGGGCGAGGCGCGCAGCGACTCCGACCACCGCTGGGGCCTCGCGCCGTTCCACTACACCGAACAGAACTACGTCTCACTCGCCGCCGGGATCGACTCCGCGGTCTCTGCGCTGCTCCAGGACGGCGTGGCCGACACGAGGCCGGGCGGATGAGCCGCCACATCGAGCCGGGAACGACCGGAACACCCGCTGACGCGGCGCCGCCACTCCCGCAGGGGAGCGGCAGGTCCCCTAGGCTGTCCGGGGATGGGCGGGACAGTGTGGACGACGCGGACCGACTCCGCCCGCAGCTCGACGTCGCCGGGTCTGCACAACCCGGCGACGTCCACCCCTCCGACCCTGTGACGACGACCATGACCGACATCTTCGACACGACGACCACGGCCGCAGAGACCGACGAGTCGGACACCGAGGACGCCGTGTCCGAGTTCGCCTCGGTCACGACGGACGAGCAGGAGGAGTGGCGGGGACCTGTGTCGGACCGGCGGGCCCAGGTCCTGCTCGTGGCCAACACCTACCCGAGCGACCAGGCCCTGTACCGCAACGCCTTCATCCACCGCCGGGTCCTCGCCTACCTCGAGGCAGGCATCGACGTCGAGGTCTACTACCTCCATCCACCGGTCGAGGAGAGCTACGGCTATCTGTTCGACGGTGTCCAGGTCACGGTCGGGGGGCCGGCGGACTACGAGCAGCGCATCGCTGCGCACCGATACCGGACGATCCTGGTGCACTTCGCGAACGAGCACATGATCCGGCCCGTCGTGGAACACCAGCCGGAGACGCCCGTCATCGTGTGGGTGCACGGGTTCGAGGCCGAGGCCTGGCACCGCCGATGGTTCAACTTCACCGACAGCGCGACCCAGATCCGGCAGGCCCTCGCGAAGCGGGACGACTACCACGTCGACCAGCTCCGCCTCATGGGCCGGCTCATGTCAGCCACCGACCTCGACGTGCGCATCGTCCATGTCTCGGACTGGTTCCGGCGGAACATCGTCGAGCCGGACACCGGAGTGTCGACCCGTCATCCGTACGTGATCCCGAACATCGTCGACGGCGACTTCTTCCCCTACCGCGAGAAGGAACCCGAGCATCGCCTGCGAGTCCTGTCGATCCGCCCGTTCGCCTCGCACAAGTACGCCAACGACCAGACGGTGGCAGCCATCCTCGAGCTCTCGACCCGCCCGTTCTTCGACCGCCTGAGCTTCACCATCCGGGGCGAGGGGCCGATGTTCGCCGAGACAGTCTCTCCACTGCGGGACCTACCCTCGGTCTCCGTCCAGGAGGGTTTCCTCCGTCAGGAGGAGATCGCCGAGCTCCACGTGGAGCACGGCGTCTTCCTGGCTCCCACCCGGTTCGACTCGCAGGGCGTCTCGATGTGCGAGGCGATGGCGAGTGGGCTCGTCCCTGTGTCGACCGCCATCGCGGCGATCCCGGAGTTCGTGGAAGACCGTGTCACGGGCCTGCTGACGGCTCCTGAGGACCCTGCGGGCCTGGCCGACCGGATCGAGATGCTCTACTACAACCCGGAGCTGTTCCAGCGGCTGTCCGAGAGTGCTGCGCGACGCGTCCGTGAGCAGTGTGGTCACGAGGCAACCGTCAGCCGGGAGATCGAGATGATCGGACGAGACCTGTGACGGGCCTGGAGCCGGTCGACTGGAAGTCGGCGTACGCCTACCTCGAGCTCGAGCTGGAGTCGGTACTTCTCCGCGTCGCCGAGCGCCTGGAGCAGCTGGAGGCCGGAGCAGGTGGGGTCGGTTTCGCCCACGTGCGAGCCGTCACGCTGTGGCAGCAGGAGTCGGGAGACCTCGAGAGCGTCGTCGTGGCGGACGGTGCCTCCCTGTCCTACGAGTTCGCCGTGTACCGCGACGAGGTGCTCGTGCGCGAGCAGACCAACGGCCCCTCCAACACCCTGCGCTGGACCCCGAGCCGGTCGGGGACCTACCGCGTTCACGGCGTCGCCACGAGCGCCTCCGGGGGAGAAGCTGACAGCGCGTCCTCCGTGGACCTGACCGTCACGGTGGCGGAGAGGTGACGACCATGTCCAGCAGGCCCTTTCGCGTCCTGGTCTCCGCCTATGTCGACCTCAACGTCATCGACGGGTCGGCCTTCTTCGTCTCCGGTGTCGCCTCCCTCCTCACGAGCGCGCCGGGCATGGCCGTCCACGTGGTGACGGCGACTCCGATCAGACGACCGGTGGTCATCCAGGAGATGCTGCTCAACAACCGCGTCACCGTCACCGACCCCTTCCGGGACGTGACGTTGACAGCGAGGTTGCCGGAGCTCGCGGACGCGAGCTGGATGGACGAGCAGACGTCGGCGCGGGTCCTGAGCCACTACCTCGACCAGGGCCACTACGACGTCATCATCGTCCGGAGCACCGAGGTCGCCCACACGCTCGCGGAGCTGCACCCGGACCTCGGTCGGAGACTGTGCGTGTATGTGACGGGCGTCGTCGCCTCCGACGCCGACCTCGACCCCGTCGTGAGCCACCGGCTCGGCGCTCTCCTCGACCGGGGCGCCACCTTGCTCTGCCAGACGCCCGAGATGCGTGAGCACCTGCTGGGTGCGCTGGCCCAGGAAAGCCGGGCGGAGGCGGTCGCTCTGCTGAGCCCCGCGGTGCCGTCGGAGCACGACGTCGTCCTCCCGCAGTCACAGGGTCCGTTGCTGCTCACCTACACCGGGAAGTTCGCCCCCGCATGGCACACCGTCGAGATGCTGGCCGCCTTCAAGGAGGCGTCCTCGGCGGGTGCGGACCTGCGTCTCGTCGTGGCCGGGGACCACTTCAAGCGGCCGCCCGAGTGGCCCTCCTTCGTCGCCGAGGTCCGTTACCTCCTCGGCTCTCACCCGGGAGTCTCGTGGGTGGGTGCGGTGACGCGAGCGGACGCGCGAGCTCTCGTGGCAGGGTCGGACGTGGGTATCGGATGGCGCAACACATCGCTCGACTCCAGCCTCGAGCTCTCGACCAAGCTCCTCGAGCACGGTGTCCTGGGACGGCCGTGCGTCATCAACCCGACGCCCATGCACCGCCGGCTGTTCGGCGACGACTACCCGCTCTTCGCCGCGTCCACCACTCAGTTTGTCGACCTCCTCCAGCGAATGGACCGGGACCGGGCGATGGTGCGCGACGCAGCCCGGACCGCGCAGGTGGTCTCTGCTGACTACACCTACGAGACCGTCTTCCGTGACCTGTTCCCGACCCTGCTCACCGCGTCCGGTCTGCCCGACGACCCCTCGAGTGGGTTGGCGGACGACATCTCCGCGTTGTGTGCCACCTCCGACCGTCTCGTCCGCCGGGGCGACCAATGGGTCGGATGGCTCACCGACAGCACTGACGGCGCACGGATCTTGCACCGACTGGTCTCGGGCGGGCCGGTCGTCGACGTCGAGCGCCTGGGTCCCTTCGTGCGCTTCACCCAGGGGCCCGGAGACGGTTCGCCTCAGAGCGAGGCCGACCAGGCGGCCTGCCTCGCTCTCGCCGAGGGGGCTCTCTTCGATGGTGGCGGGGCTCCGGCTGACGTGCCGATGTCTGCCGAGGTGACGGTCGCGCACGACGCGGGCGGCCGGGTCAGGCTGGCCCAGCCCGTCGCCACTGTGCCCGCTCCCGGTGGGGAGGACGGAGGGACCGGCGCGGTGACACGTGCCCATGAGCAGGAGCTGGCCACGATGACGGCCCGTTACGAGGCACTCGCGGGCACGGTGCTCGGGCGCCTCCAGCGGGCGTACTGGCGCCTTCGGCGGCGTGTGCGACGGCGCGGAGCGCACCGGTGAGGCGACCCCAGGCAGACGCGCTCCCGGGTTTTTCGGAGCCGGCGGGGTCGTCCGAACGTCCGTCTCGTGCCCCTTCGCCTTCGTCCGTGGCGGGACGGTTCTTACCCTGGGAGGGATCGTGTCGGGACCCGGCGCCCGCACGAGCGGAGTTCTAAGGAGCGATCGACGGTGGTCCCTGCACGGCGCGTCTTCTCATCGGTGATCTCGGTGCTGCTGGCCGCAGCACTGGCAATGTCGATCGCGGTGACGGCGCGTGCCGCGTCCCCGGAGGTCAGCGGTTCGGAACGCGACCTGGGTGCCCAGATTCCCGGGAAGCCCGAGGGGTTGCGCTCGGAGGACTCAGACCAAGGGCTCGTCGGTGGGCGCTACCTCACCTTCTTCGTCAACAACGGGGGTTCGGGCCGCTTGGCGCGCTTCTTCGCCATGGACCTCGACGGCACGAAGGTTGCCGAGGTCGACGTTCCACAGGGGACGGACATCAAGGGTCTTGTCTACGTTCCGGCATCCAAGACCGTGTTCTTCGCCGCGAACAGCGCGACGTACGCGTTCGTCTATCGATGGGACGGGTCGACCTTGCGCAAGGTCGCCAGCATCGCGAACCAGGCCGTCATGCGCCTGGCGGCCGCACCCGACGGCGCCGTCTATCTCGGCACCTTCGCCCCCTCGAACGGGCGGCTCTACGTCTACGAGAGTGGCGGGCTGAAGGACCTGGGACAGCCGATGTCCGGCGAGTCCTACGTCCGCTCGCTCGCTGTCGATGCGGGCTCCGTCTGGGTCTCGAACTACCGATCCGCCGCGGCCAAGCTCGTTCGCGTGAACCGTAGCACCGGGGCGGGCACGACGATCGCGACGCCATCCGCCTTCTCGTCGCAGTGGTCGGCCTTCCACATGACCTTGGCGGGCGACTACCTCTTCATGCGTACGGTCAACGACCCACGGCTTTTCGCCTACAACACACGCACCGGGAAGTTCGCCACCTTCGACGACCAGGTCGCCAGAGACCGGTCGGTCCCGGAGACCCCGAACGTCGTCCCGTACATCGACGGCATCTCCCCCTACGGCATCTCTCCGCTCATCGAGGGCAGGTACGTCTACTTCCAGCGTTCCGGGGCGGGCATCATGCGGGTCGACCTCACGAACAACCTCAAGACGATCAGGGTCGACAAGTGGAACGGTACGGACAACCCGGAGTCGTGGCCGGCCGCGTCCGTTCCAGGGCCGGTGTCTTACGCGTGGCTCTCCGGGGTCGGCGGCCGGCCCGGACCGTCCCTCGTGACGACCACGATCGACGCCAAGGTGTATGTCAACACGGCCAATCAGAGCGAGCCGCTCGTGCTGACGCTCCCGGCGAGGGGCACGCCGTCGACGATAAACAGTCTCGGAACCACCCCGACGGGGACGGTCCTGTCCGGCGGCTTCGACCTCCCGGAGGGCATCGGCACCTACACCCCGGGCACGGGAGACACCGGGCTGCTCGACGGACCGCAGATCGAGGGCTTCGGCACCTTCGACTCCTCGACGGTCATGGGCGGCTACACGGGCAACTCCTCGACGTCGGCGCCGTTGTACCTCTACTCCGGGTCCGGGCAGCCGACCCTGAAGAGGTACATCAACAACAGCCAGGAGCGGCCGGTCGCCATCGCGCAGGTCGGCCGCCGGGTGGCCGTCGGAACAGTCCCGATCAAGAACCAGCTGGGTGGGGCCCTGAGCATCTGGGACCCCGCGACCAACGCGATCACCGTCAAGCGCAACCTCATCCCGAACCACAGCGTCGTCTCGCTGGCGGCCCAGGGCAAGTTCGTCGTGGGTGGTTCCTCGAACACGGGCGGAACGGGCTCGACCCCGACGGCGACCGACGGCAAGATCTTCACCTACGACACCACGAGCGGAGCACTCAAGACCTTCACCCCTCCGCGGGCGTCGTCGGCCACCTACTCCTGGGTGGCGGCCATCACCCCGGACCCGAGCCAGGCGAACCACTACTGGGCTCTCTCGACCGGCTACCTCATCCAGTTCAAGGTCTCGTCCACCGGGACGATCAGCCTGACTCGCGATCTCGGCGCCTTTCCCAACACCTCCTCGCCCACCGGCAAGGAGCTCGGGATCGCGTTCGTCGGCGAGACCATGTTCGCGACCGTCGGCCAAGGGCTCTCGGCGATCAACCCGGTCACGGGTGAGCAGACGGTCGTCGCAGCGAAGACCAGCGCCGGGGCCGTCACCGGTCTGGTGAGGTCCGGGTCGTCCGATCTCTACTTCGCCCGCGGGGCCAGGCTGTACCGGTACAGCGTCGACAGCGCGTCGACCTCGACGTCGCTCCTGGCGCCGGTCGTGACCTCGCCCGACATCAAGAGCACCGTGGCTCCGGGCGCGATCTCCTTCTCGGGAACCGGGACGAAGAACTCGACCGTCGAGGTCAGCGACGGGTCACGGACCCGGTCCGCGCTCGTGCGGGACGACGGGACCTGGGAGCTGGCCCCGATGGACTTCGACACCGGGACCTTCGACCTGACCTTCACGGCGTCGATGGACGGGTTCTCGTCGAGGACGACCCGGGTCTCGCTGTCCGTCGCGCCCACCACCGACGACCGGTGCGCGATCGAGAAGCCGGTCCCGACGAACATCGCCGTCGGCGGCTACAACAAGCCCAACACCAACTACGCCTTCGAGGGGACCGGGACCCCGGGCTCGGTGGTCACGATGGTGAGCGGCAGCCGGACGCGCACGGCGACGGTGCGCGAGGACGGCACCTGGTCGATGAACCCCGTGTGGTTCGGATGGTGGTCCGGGATGGTGCCGTTCACCGCGTCCCGCGAGGGCTGCCCGAGCGTGACGAACGAGGTCACGGCCTGGTTCGTCGAGCGGGGGACCTACCACGTCCCGACTCTGCTCATCAGCCACACCGAGACCCACTGGTACCCCGGAGGTGAGATCGCGTTCAAGGGCAAGGGCACGCCGGGTGCGCTGGTCACCTTCCTCATCGGCAACCAGACACGGTTCGCGGCCGTCAGCAGTACCGGTCGGTGGACGATGCGAGCGGTGGCCGTCTCGGACGCCCCGGTGTCCTTCAGCCTGTTGTCCGAGCTGCCCGACTACCCGGACCAGAACGCCGCGTTCGACGTGCACTTCGGGACCGCACCGACGTCGGTCGTGGCGCCGCTCGTGTCGAGCCACACCGCGGGCTCGACCGTCGCTGCGGGTGACACCGTGTTCAGCGGCAAGGGCGCGCCACGGAGCAAGATCTCGCTCGCCGTGGGCGGCACCACGGTCAGCGCCTACGTCCGCTCGAGCGGCCGGTGGGACCTGCCGCCGGTCTCCGTGCCGGCAGGCAGGCAGACTCTGCGCTTCACGGCGTCCTCCCCGGGCCTGTCACCCCAGTCCACCTCGGTGACGATGTCGTTCTCCGGCTGAGCTCTGCACGTCTCCGGCGAGGAGCGCACCGGAACACGTCACGGTACGTCGCCCGGGGAGCGAGAGAGGGGCAGCCTCGATGGCCCGTGCACGAGCCCGGCAGCGCCGGCCGGCGTGGGCCCGTCCAGGTTGGACTCGGCACCTCGAGGGGCGCAGGTTGCGGCCTCGCAGCCAGGCGCTATCTTGAGCCCTTGGTCGGCACATCCGGGCGAGCGAGGAGGACACGTGACGCAAGGGGGTCGCGATGTGTCATCCGCGGACGGTGTCGAGGACCCCGGCATCGACCGGTGGCTGCCCGATGCCGTGGACGGATTGCTGAACAGCGGCCTGGTGGTCCCTGCCTTCGAGATGGTTCGGAGCGTCGAGGCGTGGGAGGTCCTCTCTGCTCCGGTCCTGCGCCGACTGTGCGTGGCCCTTCGTGGGCAGGGCTTCCTCGACCGGGCGCTGCGCGCCGCGGACGCGCTGGAGGTGAGGGACGGAGGCCCCGCCGAGCTGGGAGCGTCCCTACGTGGTGAGCTGGCGGTGCTCGGCGGGAGCTTCTCGGCCGAGGTCCCCGAGCCGGAGTCGCCTTTCGTCGCCCGGGCCGGTCGAGTGCTCAACGTCGTCGGAACCTCCCTTCCCGAGGTCGACTCGACCTTCACCCGACGCACTCAGGCGACAGCTCGCAGAATGTCCAGACTCGGGCTCGAGGTCTCCGTCGTGACCCAGATGGGCATCGGGGAGACCGACGGGTACGCCGTCGAGGAGGTCGACGGCGTCGAGTACCACCGGATCCCCGGTCCGCCCCGGCGCGAGATCCCGATGGACGAGTGGCTCATGGTGTTCGCCAACCGACTCTCCGCGGTTGTCCGCAAGGTGCGCCCCGGTGTGGTGGTGGCGTCGTCGGACTTCGTCAACGGGCTCGCCGCGCAGGCTGTGTGCAGGCCCTACGGGATCCCGCTGGTCTACGACGTCCGCGGACTGTGGGAGGACTCTTGGCTCGACCGGCAACGGGCGAGCAACTCGTGGACCGAGGAGCAGGTTCCGGAGCGGTGGGGGATGCCGGAGGCCTGGTCGATGCGCCGCGAGCGCGAGCTGCAGCTGGTCGAGACGGCCGATGCCGTCGTGACCGCCGGCGCACAGACGACACAGAAGCTGGTGGAGCTCGGCACGGCTGCCGAGAGGGTCACCGAGATCGGCGATGTCGAGAGCGACGCCGAGCGGTGGCTGGGTGTCTATGAAGACCTCGGCGCCCTCGAGCCGGGCGCTCGGGAGATCGCCCGGCTCGGCGACGGCCCTCCCGACCCGGCCGACGTCCGTCGCCGCGTGCGTGGGAGCGAGCGCATGCCCCTGGACCGCATCGCCGGTTTCGGTGGTTTCGGGACCACTCGGAGCATCAGGGAGGGGGGGTGGCGGCACAGCAGCCTGGAGCCCGTGCATATCACCAGTCCTTTCGACTGGGCCGGTGCCTGCCTCGACAACCGGTCGCAGGGCTTCCATCTCCATGCCTGGGACTTCATGGTTCCTTTCCTGAAGAGCTGGAACCGCAAGGGCGACCGGGAGTCCCTGACTTGGTGTCTCGAGCGCGCGAGCGACTGGGCGGCCACGTTCACCGTGGGGGACGCGCAGGGAACGATGGCCTGGTACGACATGGCCATCGGCCTGCGCGCGCCGCGCCTCGCGTACCTGCTGCAGGAGGCCGTGCACGAGGACGAGCCGGACGAGGTCGTGCAGCGGCTGGCACACGCCGTGGTCCGCCACCAGCACGAGCTGTTCCGCGACGAGGCGTTCAACCCGCGGACCAACCACGGCTTCTACAGCGCCGTCGGTCAGCTGAGCTTCGCGCGCCGGTTGTCGGCGCTCGACGCCATGGACGTGATGACCCGGCAGGGTGAGCAGCGTCTCAAGGTGGTCGTCGCGACCCAGTTCGCCGAGGACGGGGGGCACCTCGAGCACTCGCCCGACTACCACCGCATGCTCCTCGCGTCCTTCCGGGACGCGATGGAGGACGGTCTGCTGACCGACCCCGAGGTCGCCGCCCGCCTGTCGCGCGCCGAGGAGGTCATGGGGTGGTTCATCCAGCCCGACCGGAGGATCGTGCAGATCGGGGACTCACCCGCTCGGCTGGTGTCACCCGAGGACCGGGCGGCACAGGAGCCACACACGCAGTTCATCGCGAGTGTCGGTCGCGAAGGGAGTCGGAACGAGTCCGATCTCCTCGTGCTGCGCCAGTCGGGCTACGGCATCGTGCGCTCTCCCCAGCCGCACAGACGGGAAGACCACCTCCGGGCGGGCTACCTGACTCTCGTCGCGGGCTTCCACTCGCGGGCCCACAAGCACTGCGACGACCTCTCTCTGACGTGGTTCGACCAGGAGCAGGAGATCCTCGTCGACTCCGGACGGTTCGGGTATCTGGATCCCCTCCCACCGGACTCACCGGATCGTGCCCGGGGCTTCTTCTACGGTCGGCCCGAGCGTCAGTACGTGGAGAGCACACCGGCGCACAACACCGTGCAGGCCGGCGACGCCGACCACGAGCGGCGGGACCGTGAGCCGTACGGCTCCGGGATCGTCTCCGGCGAGGAGCGGGACGGCCACTTCCGCCTCGTGGGTCGGGTCGGGCACCTCGGGTGGGACCACGAGCGCACGGTGACCTACCGGCCAGGGACGTGGCTACTCGTCGAGGACCGGGTGAGCTCCCCGGATCCACAGGACTTCACGGTCTGGTGGAACCTGGCCGAGACATTGACCGACCCGAAGGCCACCGGCTCCGAGGTGTCGTTCGGGCTGACGGGCTCGGACCGGCACCTTCGGGTCGTCTCCCTGTCGGGTGAGGAGCAGGTACCCGTCGTGAAGGGTCAGGACGACCCTCTTCGGGGATGGCGGGCGGCGGTCGACTACGAGTTCACCCCGGTGTGGTCGCTCGCCCACCGTGCCGCCGGAGTGACCGAGCACGTCATGGTCACGCTGCTCACCTTCGACGAGTCGCAGACCTCCCGACCTCGGTCCCCCTTCGATGAGTGACCGTGCCGGCGGCGACGGATGAGTACACGCATCGGGCGCTTCTTCGTCCTCGACCTCGGGGCCGACGAGCTCGTCGTCCTGCCCACGCTCGCCGACGCCGAGGGTCCGAGCCGTGTCGTGGTCCGTGACCAGGAGACCTCGCAGCTCGTCATGAGCGAGGTCATCGCCCGTGGAGGACATCTGCGCGTCCCGCTGGCGAAGGTCTGGCCACTCGCGTCCCACTCCGTCAAGCTCCAGCGACAGCAGGACGACGCCTGGGTCGACCACGTGCCCTTCACCCCCCTCCAGTCCGTCGCCGAGCTGGACAGGGACCGCATCACCCCCGGTGACTGGGGAGTGCCCGAGCGGTGCGTCGCCGTGCTCCGGGAGCCGGGCACCCGTCGGGTCCTGATGCGCCGGGCCGTCCCGGCGGGAGGCTCGACGACCTGGACCTACCCGGCGGACGCCGAGTCGGAGCTGCTGCTGGAGTTCAACCACCCCTCGGACGACGGCGTCGGGCTCGGAGCCAGGGTCGGACCGACGCTCCGATGGTCGCCGGTCGCGTTCCGTGGCGTCGTACCGGCCGAGGTCTCACACCACGAGGACGAGCTCGCGCACACCATCCGCCACGACGTCACGCTTGCGCCGCGGGTCCTCGCGAAGGCGGGTCGGCCCCTCCTCGTCACCGAGGGCTACATCGGTGCGTGGGACGACGGCGAGCCGGTGGTGGAGGCGATGGACTTCGTCCTGGGGCGCCAGGAGATGCTCTTCCAGCCGACGGTGCCCGACGCCTCACGGCGCTCGGGTCGGGTCGTCTACCTGGGTCGGCCGCACAGCTCGTGGGGCCACTTCCTGACCCAAGGTCTGGCTCGGGTCTGGTACGCCCTCGAGCACCCCGACACACCGGTGGTGTGGGACAGCCCCGCTCCGCTGCCGGCGCATCAGCAGGTCGTGCTGGACCTGCTCGGGATGCGAAACCCGCAGCATCTGCTCACCGAGCCGGTCCGTTGGGAGGAGGTCGTGTTCCCCTTTCCCGGGGTCTGCATCGGGGACTACGTGCTGCCCGGGTACGTGCGTAGTGTCGGAGTGGTCCCGCCGTCGCCCGTCGTCCCCGGGAAGCGGGTGTTCCTCACCAGGACCGGGGTGAGCGACTTTCCCGGCGGCCCGGAGAAGGAGATCGACCGCATCGCCGAGAGCCACGGCTTCACCGTCCTGCACCCGCAGCGACTCTCGGTCGAGGCCCAGCTCGCCGAGATCTCCTCCGCGGAGACCGTGCTCGCCGTGGAGGGGTCGTCGTTGCACACTCCTCTGCTGCTGGGTGGTCCCCTGACAACGAGGTTCTGGGCCCTGACCCGCCACCGCCGCGGCGGCGGCCTGTTCGAGCACATCCGGCGGCACAAGCGGCTCCGCTACGAGACGCTCGACTTCCTGCGGACCCGGGCGCGCCGGGCCCGAGAAGTCATCGACATCGACCTCGAGCGGCTCGACGAGGCCCTGACCGAGACGGACGGCTTCACGCGGGACCTACACCTCCTCGAGCCCCACCGCGAGCATCCGTCGTCCGCCGAGACGTCGTACCTGTCCCACCTACGGATGACGCAGGTCCGCTCCGGCCGCGCGGAGACCGCGCTCAGCGACCTCCGAACGGCCGTGCTGGCAGGTGACCACGACCGGGCCCGGGCCTTGTCGCGGCGCTGACGGCCGGATCACGCGTGCCAGCGGGTGGTGCGAGGTCACCCGCTGTGCGTTGGGCCCCGCCTGAGGTCGGCGAAAACCTCCGAGACCACCCCGGCGATCAGGTCCCTGGGCGGTCGCGTATGGTCAGGACCCCAGTCTCCTTCGACGAGCCGAAGTCTCCGGCCGTTCACGGCCTCGCGGAAGGGCTGGAGGTGGTGGGTGACATGGTGTTCGTCGGCGCGGTTCTGCAGGTAGACGACATCGACGTCCGGTCGGGTTCGGCCGTACACCTCCGCGAGGTCACAGGTGACCCGGCTCCGGAGCAGGCGCGCGACCTCGGCCTCGTCCCCCTGCGCTCCCCAGCACCGCTCGGCGTACGGCATCCACCACCGGGTGTGGAAGTTCAGGATGTTCGTCTGCGGGTTGGCGACGACGGCGGTGCTCGCGGGGACGTGCCGGGCGATGTCCAAAGACGCGAAACCCCCTCCCGAGCCGCCGAAGAACACGACGTGGCGCGCTCCCGACAGCTCGACGAGGCGTAGGACGAACTCATGGATCCGCGTCTGGCTCACCGCTGTGGACCCGGCGAACCACGCGAGCAGGACGCCCTCGGCCAGGCACGGGTCCGACACGAGGATCCGGTTGGCCTCCTTGGCGGCGAGGGTCGCTCCCGTGAAGTGGGGCACCGTGGTGCCGTCACGGCTGACCGCAGCATGGAACGACACGAAGGTGACGTCGGCGCCGATGAGGTCAACGAGGGCGTCCAGGGGCGGTGCGTCGTCGTGCTGGACGGAGACGACGTGTTCGCCGGGGCGTGGACAGATGTCCGCGATGTCACGGTAGATGTGTTCGGGACGTCTCCACCGGGCGACATCGCGGACCGGAGCGGACACTAGGCGCCGCTCGGTCGCGTCGTCGGCACGTCCGCCATGTCGCCCACGTCCATCCCCAGGGAACGGTAGACGTCGAGGTACACCCGGGCGTTGAGGTCCCAGGTGCGCTCGCTGCGCGTCCACGAGGCGCCTGTGCTCGCCATCGTGGCCATCCGGTCGGGGTCGGCGAGCAGGGCGGCCACGGTCGTCGCGAGGTCGAGGACGTCTCCCGCTCGGAACAGCGTCGCGGCCCCGCTGTCCTCCGCGATCTCCGCGAGGGCTCCGACGTCCGAGAAGACGCACGGTCTCCCCGTGGACATCGCCTCGTACGGCTTCAGAGGGGTGACCAGCTCGGTGACCGCTGCACGCTTGCGCGGGACCACGAAGAGGTCGATCGCCCCGTAGTACTCGAGGACGCTGTCGTGGGGGACCCGGCCGGTGAAGACCGCGCCCCGCATCCCCAGACTCTCGGCGAGCAGACGGAGCGTCTCGAGCTCGGCACCGTCACCGACGACGAGGAGCTGCACCGGCCCGCCCGAGATCCGGCCGACCTGGAGGGCCAGCTCGCAGGAGTAGGCGTCGAGGGACTCCGGGTCCAGCGACGGGTGGCGCGGGCGCAGGCGCTCGGACAGCACCTCCGTGCGCGTGGGGCTGTCCTCGACGGGGACGTCCTGCGAGCGCAGCGTGTCCAGTGCGACCTCGACGTCGGACATGGCCCGCACGAGCGTGTCGATGCCTTCGTACTCGACGATGGACGAGATGTAGCCGACGACCATGGTGTCGGGCGAGAACCCCAGCTGCTCGCGCAGTGCGTGGCTTCGTCCCACCACCGGGAAGTCCTCGACCGCGACGGCGTTGGGTGCGATGCTGACGGGTGGGGCAGGCAGGTCCAGGGAGGTCGCGACCTCGCCGATGTGTGACTGCATCACGCGGGCGAGGGTCACGACGGCGGAGGCGGAGCTGCGCATCTGCGCCTCCCGCTCGACGCGGAGGCGGTAGACCTCGGGCAGGCCTACCCGTGCCTCGAGCTCGGCGAGGTCCTGCCACCCCTCCGCGTTGGCGGTCCGGGACAGCCAGCTCTCCTCCCAGAAGCCGCGGGTCTCGTTGACCACTGGGATGCCGTACTGGGTCGCGACGGGGTGGGCGATCACCGCGTTGATGAAGTCGGAGTGCACGTGCAGGGCGGCGGGGCGCACCATCGACACGGTCTCCGCAAGAGCGCGGACGTTGGCCTCGACCCACTCGTCCCACGGGACCGCTCCACGCTGGGGGCCACCGAGCAGGAAGTAGCGGACCCCGCCGTGGACGTAGGTCTCCGTCAGCTCGTGTGCACGTGCCGTTGCTCCCGACTGCGTGACGACCACCGGGGTGATGCCCGCCCTGGCCTGCGCCTCGACCGTGTACTGCGTCCGAAGGGTGTAGCCGGACTGCCTCTCCGGAAGGGCGCTGCCGACGACGTGGACGACCGTGTCGGCGTTGGGCGGGCCCTCCAGCGGGGGCAGCGGGACGTCCCCGGTGACCCGCCCCTCGTACAGGTCCAGCTCCGATGCCAGGAGCGCCGCGGCACGCATGTCCTCCGGCTTGCCGAAGCGGGTCGCGATGCTACCCATCAGGTGCGCCGCGTTGCCCAGGAAGCCGAGCTGACGGAGCCGCCTCATGAGCCGTCGGGTCTCGGTGAGGCCCAGGCTCTCCACGATGTCGGGTCGTGCCTCCAGGAGGCGGATCGAGTCCAGGGGCCGGTCTCGGGCAACAGCGGCGCGGACCTGGTTCGTCGCCTGTCGGAGGCTCAGCACCTCCTCGAGCGGGACTCCCCGGGAATGCGCCAGGGTCGTGAGCGACTGGACCGTCTCGTACATGTCCTCGGCCAGTCCCGGGTGAGGGTCACGGGCAGCCCGCTCCTGCTCGTCGAGCCGCGCACCGAGGCTGTCGACGCGGGGATCCGCGACGGGGCGCTGCTCGAGCTCGACGACGCGCGCGTCCGTCTCGGCGAGGCGGCTGTCGAGCAGGGCGACGCGAGGGTCCTCCGTGCGACGCTTCTCTACCTCGTCGAGGCGACTGCCGAGGAGTGCCAGTGACTCGGGCGAGACCGCTGCCGCGAGGCGCTTCTCCAGGTTGGCGATCCGCGTGGCCTGGATGTTTGCCCGTCTGCGGTAGGCCTGCGCGCCGACGACGACGATCGTCGCCGTGGAGACGGACGCGAGCAGCCCGATGGCGCCGAGCATCGCGAGGAGCCCACCGTCCGTCCACCCGACGACCAGGAGCAGCACGACGGACGCGACGACGCCCAGCATCAGCACCACTCCGGCGACGACGAGCACGGTTCGCTGTACGGACGTCATCGGACTCAGCGCCAGACGCCTCGGGTGTCGATGAGCACCTTCTCCATGAGTCGCTCGCGTGGCACGTTCTTGAACTCCTTGTGATCGACGAGGAGGACGACGACGTCGGCCTTCTCCAAGGCGTCGTCCACCGGGGTGAGCGACACGTTCGACCGGTCGGCGAGCGCGTCGGGAAGGGTGTCGATGTTCGGCTCCACCGCGAGGATGCTCGCCTCCGGCAGCCGCTCGGCGAGGGCGGTCGTGATGCCGAGCGCCGGCGACTCGCGCAGGTCGTCGATGTCGGGCTTGAAGGCGAGACCCAGGGCGGCCACCACGGGGTCCTTGAACCTCTCCGCCCGCTCCTGCACCTGACGGAGCACGACCTCCGGCTTCCCGTCGTTGACCTCGCGGGCGGTGCGGATGAGCCGCGCCTCCTCCGGCACGGCGCTGACGATGAACCAGGGGTCGACCGCGATGCAGTGGCCACCGACGCCGGGGCCGGGCTGGAGGATGTTGACCCGGGGGTGCTTGTTCGCCAGCTCGATGAGCTCGAAGACGTCGATGCCCAGCCGGTCGGCGATGACGGACAGCTCGTTGGCGAAGGCGATGTTCACGTCGCGGAACGAGTTCTCGGTGAGCTTGGCCATCTCGGCCGTCGTGGCGTCGGTGAGGTGCAGCTGCGCACCGCAGAACACCTGGTACACGTCGCGCGCCCGGGTGGCGGCCTCCGGGGTGAGGCCACCGATGATCCGGTCGTTCGTCACGAGCTCGATCATCACCCGGCCGGGCAGCACGCGCTCCGGGCAGTGCGCCACGTGCACGACCGGCCGGCTCCGGGACCCGTCGAGGGACAGGTCCTCGCGGGCCGCCATCACCCGCCGGGCCATGTGCTCGGTCGTCCCCGGGGGGGAGGTCGACTCGAGGATGAGCAGCTCGCCGCCCCGCAGCTGCGGCGCGATCGCGTCGGTGGCCGCGTCGATGTAGGACAGGTCGGCCTCGTAGCCGTCCTTGAACGGCGTCGGGACGGCGACGATGTACACGTCCGCCTGGGGGGTGTCCTTCTGGGCCCGTAGCCGGCCCTGGCTCACCGCGCCCGCGACGTGGGTCGCGAGGTCCGGTTCCACGAACGGCACCTCACCACGGTTCACCGCGTCGACGTGGCGGTCGCTGACGTCGACCCCGACGACGTCGACCCCGTTCGTGGCGAGGATGGCTGCGGTCGGCAACCCGATGTAGCCGAGGCCGATGACGGCGACGGTCAGGCTCTCCACAAGGGCCTCCAGACTCAGACAAGGACGTGGGACTCGAGACGGCCGTAGCCGACCATCCGGGAGCTCGCCAGCAGCTCGGCTGTCGTCGCCCCCCAGGTGTGGCCCCCTGCGCAGCGCCTGACCTGGACGAATCCGAAGCGGTCAGCAGAATACACGCGGCCGCCCTCGGCCACGATTCGGCGAAGGAACCCGGTGTCCTCACCCCGGGTCACCTCGGCGAACGGGCTGGCCAGGGCGACGGCGCGCGGGGTGACGATGGTCGGCCCCATGACGAGGTCGGTGTAGCGGTGCTCGCGCTCGGGGAAGCGCAGGATCGTCGCGCCCAGCGACTCCAGGTACATGTGGTGCGCCTGCTTCCCCACGACCTCCGCCCCGGAGTAGTCGAGTGCGTACAGCTGGTCGGAGAGGTACTGCGGGCCGTAGAGGTCGTCGTCGTCGATCTTGGCGACGACCTCGCCGTCGGCGGCGTCGACGAGCGCGTTGAGGCACGTCCCGAGCGGGTCCGAGGCGGCGGCGTGCAGCCGGACGAGGTCAGCGATGCCCAGCTCCGCGGCCAGGGCAGGTACGCCGTCGTCCAGCTCGAAGCCGTGGCCCAGCACGAGCACCTGGAGGTCGACCTCCTGCTGCGCCGCCAGCTGCCTCAGGACGTGCTCCACCTGGTGCGGACGGTTCGTGGACACGAGCGCGCTCACGGAGGGCCGGCGTCCCGGAGCGGCGGCCAGCCCGGCCGCCGACAGCACCGCGTCGACCCGGTGGCCGTACGTGTGCTCGCCCCAGATCCGCCGCTGGGCGAGGTGCACCGTCCGGTCCCGCAGCTCGGGGCTGTTGACGAGCGCCCGGATGGTCCACTCCGCGTCCCGGGCCGCACCGACCTGGAGCACCTCGTCGTCCGCGAAGAACCGGCCGATGGCTTCGCTCGGGGTCGAGACGACCGGGGTGCCGGACGCGCTGGCCTCGAAGATCCGGCGAGCGCACATGCTCGGGCTGTCGACGACGGAGTTGACGTTGAGGACGACCTTGTACGCACGGGTCGCGGTGAGCATCCGCTGGTAGTCCAGGCTGCCCACGACGCGCGAGTCGAAGGGTGGGGGGAACTGGTAGCGATCGTCGTGGCCGAGGTAGCGGGAGTAGATCTCCAGACCGGTGTCCATCCGCGACGAGACGCGGTCGGCGGCTCCGAGCAGCAGGTCCATCTGCTCGCGTCGCTCGGGGTGGCGGTGCGCGAAGTACATCCCGGCGAACACGACGTCCCGGCTCTGGTGCTCGGCGGAGGCCAGCCGGACCGGGTTGTGCACCGCGGGCTGCGCGGCGAAGGGCAGCACCCCGACGCGGTCGTGGCCGAGGTCCCGGCGGTAGTCCTCGAGCCGCCGCTCGTCCGTGGTGAAGACGTGGTCGAACAGCCGTGCGGTGTCGAGGAAGTCGCCGTAGTGTGCGGGGTCCTCCTTGTTCCAGAAGACGGTGGGCACGCCCTGGTCACGGCACCACTCCACGAGCTCGACGACCGCCGGCCGGGGCGCCGACGGGCCGGTGAGGTGGTACTGCCAGGCGTCGCCGTTGCCGTGCCAGGCGGACTCGACGAAGAGCAGGTCGATCATCCGCGGCTCGCGCACCTGCGTCGGCCACTCGTCCGGGGTGAGGAGGACCTGGTCCCACTCGTACCGGTACGCCAGGGCGGAGAAGTCGTCGAGGACGGCACCGACACGTAGCCCGGCCCGGACGGGTGGCCGGTCGGGCAGCTGCCACGGACGGACCTCGACGCCGTGACGTCCCACGTGCACCGCCCCGATGGGCGCGCCGCCGGCGCCTCGCCGCGCGAGATGTCTCCGCAGCTGGTCGACGCCGCCGTGTCTCAGGTGCCAGAACGCCCGGCGTAGGTCTGCGACCCGGGGCCCCCGTGCAGGCATGGAGTCTCCCCTCGTTCACGGGTTCACGGGCCTGGCGGGCGCACCATGCGTGCGGCCTCGCACGCCAGCGTACGTGAAGGGCCTGGCGCACCTCGCAGGTCACATCCCGCTCGTTTTGTCACAATGGGGTGATGCAGCGCTTTCGAGGAACCGACGTGGGCCTGGGCCTCGTCGTCCTCGCCGTCAACGTCGGGCTGGTCGTCGGGGTCGTCCAGCTCACGAGTCGCACAGCGGAGACACAGGCAGCTCCTACGCCTTCGATCTCCGCTTCCCCCAGCCCGACTCCCTCGCCGACGCCGACGCCCTCACCGAGCTCCCAGGAGCCCGCACTGAGCGCGATCCTGGCCTCGGGCGACCCCGTCGACATCACGGTCCTGGGGGACCAGACCGGAGACGGGTCGGGGGAGTGGGTCGGCGTTCTCGCCGGTCTGGTCGCGCAGGACCGCGAGGTCGAGCTCTCCACCCTGTCCGAGAGCGACCCGACCGTGTACGACGAGCCCGAGACCATCGGCAGCAGTGGTGCGAAGGTGTCCATCCACAACGGCAGCCGGGCCGGGACCAAGGCCCGGTACGCCGCGAGCCGGATCGCGTTCCTGGTCCCGGAGGACAGCGACCTCGTCATCTTCAGCTACGGCCGCAACGACACCGCGAAGTCGGTGCGCTCGGGGCTGAGGCAGACGGCCGACGCCGTGCGTGAGCAGGCTCCCGACGCGCGGCTCGCCCTGGTCCTCCAGCCGCCGGTCGCCGGCGACGACGACCGTGCCGTGCGCGAGGCCGTCGCGGACGTCGGCCGGTCCGACGGGTACGACGTGCTCGACGTCGCCGAGGTCTTCATCGGGTCCGGGGAGCCGGACGCCTACGTCTCGAGTCGTGACCCGTCGGTGATGTCCACGGTCGGAGACGACGTCTGGGGGAGCACCGTCCACGCGCTGCTGACGGGGGAGAGCCCGCCCGATCTCCAGCAGACAGCCACCGAAACCCCGGGGACCGGGACGGGCACCACCGACGGGGGGTCGACCGGCACCGGCTCGGGGGGCGGTAGCGGCAGTGGCGGCGGCGGGACCGGGGGTGGCGGTGGCGATACCGGTGGCGGCGGGACCGGCGGAGGAGGGGGAGGTGGCGGCGGTGGCGGCACCGACCCGGACCCGGATCCGACTCCCACCGTGGAACCCACCGAGGACGAGCCGAGACCCACGCAGACGCCGACCCTCCCACGTCCCACGCAGACCTTCACCCCGAGGCGGCTCGACGGCTGATCCGGCACGCGACGGCGTGGCCGCGTGCCCGTGGGGAGTGCTCCCCGTCGTGGGTACCGCGTTACGGGTCTAGGCTTCCCGGGACATCCGCCGACCGCACAGGGAAAGATGCCGACATGACCGCGCTCGCCCACCCGGGTCCGGCCTCGCCGGCACCGCCCGGCGTCCGCCTCGAGGTCCCGGACGCCTGGGAGGCCGTGCCGTCCGGCGCGGCGCTGCTGCGAGCACGCGCCGCGGGGTCCCGCGGTGACACCGTCGAGGTCACCGTCCGCCAGCACGTCGCTGCGACCGGCCTCGGCTCGGAGGCCCTCGTCGCCACCCTCGCGGCCGACGCCGGCCCCGGCGGCGCCGAGGTCGAGGACCCCTTCGTCGTCGAGCTCGAGGGGCGCGAGTGGCACGCCCGCAACGTGTCGTGGGACGAGGGCGACACCCCGGTCGTCGAGGTGCACCTCGCCACCACCGTGGCCGACGCCGACCCCGTGAGCACCCATGTCGTCGCCGTCGGCCGGGTCCGGGGCGCGGGCCTGGACGACGACTACGACCTCCTCCAGACGGTGCTGGAGACCCTCGTCGTCGAGGGTGCCCCGTGACACCGGCCGGGCGCGTGCTGCGCGGGTCCTCGATGCTCGTCCGCGCCGCCGGAGCGACACACGTCGGCCGGGTCCGCGACCACAACGAGGACAGCATCGTCGCCGGTGCCCGCGTGTTCGCCGTGGCCGACGGGATGGGCGGCCACGCCGGGGGAGAGGTCGCGTCCCGGATCGCCGTCGAGGCGCTCGGCGCGCTCGAGGAGACCCCCGCCTCCCGCCCCGAGGACGTCACCGCGGTGCTGAAGGCCGCGAACACCCGCATCCTCGAGGCCCAGCAGGACGACCCCGGCCTGCGCGGCATGGGGACGACCGTCACCGGCGTCACCGTCGTCGACGCCGGCGGCCGCGAGCACTGGCTCGTCTTCAACATCGGCGACTCGCGCGTCTACCGCCTCGCCGACAACCGCATGCACCAGGTGACCCGGGACCACTCCGAGGTCCGCGAGCTCGTCGACGCCGGCCTCCTCGACCCCTCCGACGTCGCCACCCACCCGCTGCGCAACGTGATCACCCGGTCCCTCGGCACCGAGCCCACCCCCGACCCGGACGTCTGGGTGCTCGCCCCGACGCCGGGCGAGCGGTTCGTCGTGTGCAGCGACGGCCTCTCCAACGAGCTCGACGACCGCGACATCATGCTGCTCGCCCGGCAGCACGCCGACCCGCAGACCGCCGCCGACGAGCTCGTCGGCGCCGCCGTCCGGTCCGGCGGCCGGGACAACGTCTCCGTCGTCGTCGTCGCCGTCGACCCCGGCGAGGACGACGACGACGCGGACACCGCACCCCGCTCCGGGCTCAGCCGCGGCTGAGGGACGAGCGCGTCACTCCGCGGTCGTCGGGAGCGACGCGACGACCTCCAGGCGGGTGCCACCGATGACCTGGTGCACCTCGACCGTCGCGATCGTCCACGTCGGGCTCCGGTAGCGCTCGAGGGCGGCGACGAGCGCCTCCAGGACCGGCAGCGTCGTGGCGTCGGTGACCCGCGCGACCACCATCCGTGGCGCGAACAGGCGGCGGTCGACGTAGAGGCCGAGGTCCTCGACCATCTGGGGAAGCCCCTTCGCGAGGCCGACCGCGGTGTCGACGTCGCCCTCGAGGTGCAGCGCGATGCCGGGGTCGCCGTCCTCGAGGGCCCAGACGCCTGCGAGCCGCACCCGGGGGGCCGTGTCCCTCTCCACCAGCTTCCGCGCGAGCACGTTGCACACGGTGGAGGTGTCCGGCCGGGTGAGGTTGCCCAGGCCCATGACCGGGAGCCGCATGAGGTGCGCGGGGACGAGCTCGAGCTCGCGCGCGGCACCGGGAACGGCCTCCAGCAGGGCGGAGATCTCGTCCGAGACGCCCTCCGGAGGCACGATTGCCACGGATACCTGCACGGAACGCCTCCTCGCCTCACGGGTCGACACATTGTGGCGTGACGCGGTGCCGGATGCGACGTGCGACGCGGCCGGTCCGGCGAGTCGCCGCCACCCGGCCGCCACCGGGCGTTGGTCGGGGAGGTCGGCACCGCCGCACGGACCGTGCCGGTCGTGGGTACGCTGATGGTCGTCCCTGCCCGCCCGTGCCCGCCGATCGAGGAGCCGCCCGTGACCACGGTCCGCTCCAGGACGCAGCCCGGCTTCGTGGAGGTCACCGCGCCGGGCGTCACCGCCGTTCTCGAGGTGGCGGAGCGGCACGTCGAGGCGCTGACCGGCGCCGCCGAGGACGGGCTGGTCGGGCTGCTCGACCTCCTGTGCTCCCGCGGCCTGCACGTCGTCCCGTCCTTCGCGATCGTCGCCGAGGAGGACGGACGGGTGCGTGCGCTCGTCCGCGGTAGCGGCACCGTCGTCGTCGAGGGTGGCGAGGAGCTGGCCGCCGAGGGGCGGCTGCCCTGGCGCGACGTCGACCTCGACGTCGCCGAGGACGCCGTCGTCGTCGCGGCCGCGCCCGAGCCGCAGACCCCCCGCGGATGGCGCCGCCCGGCCCGGCTGGGTGGTTCCGCCGCGGCGGCCGCCGTCCCGGTGCCCGATGTGGAGGCGGGCGACGAGCCGGACGCGACCTCCGAACCGGACCCGGACGACGAACCGGACGAGGATGCCCAGAGGGACGAGGCGCCCGAGGTCGAGCCGGAGGCCGAGCACGCACCGGCACCACAGCCCGACCTCACACTGCCCCCGCCCGAGGACGCCCCCGGCGCCCCACCCGTGGAGCGGGTCCCCCCGGCCCCGTCGCCGGAGCGCTCGATCATCGACTCCGTCCCGTGGCGCCGCGCGGCCGATGCGGGCGCCGCGGCCACCTCCACCGCGGCGCTCCCGGCCGTGGCTGCGTCATCCCCGGCCGCCCCGACTCCGCCGCCGGCCCCCGTGCCCTCCTCGGCGTCGCCCACCGCCGAGCACACCGCGGTGCCCGACCCCGAGCCGAAGCCCGAGCCCGACCCCGAGCCTGACCCCGAGCCGAAGCCCGACCCGGCACCGCCTGCCCCGGACGCCACCCAGCCCCCGGACCCGCCGTCCGAGGACGCCCACGCCGAGGCCACCCCGGACGTCACGACGGCCCGCTCCGCCCTGCCTCGCTCCGACGAGGACCTCGACCGGCCGGTCGTCCTCGCGGTGCTGTGCCCGGCCGGGCACCACTCGCCGCCGCACGCCGGCCGCTGCCGTACGTGCCAGCGGGAGATCCCGCCGCAGCAGCCCGCGCCCATCCCGCGTCCCAGCCTCGGCGTGCTGCGGATCAGCACCGGGGGCGTCGTGCCGCTCGACCGCGGCGTGCTCCTCGGCCGCAGCCCGCGGGTCAACGAGGAGCTCCCCCCGAACCAGCGACCGCACCTCATCCGGGTCGGTGGCGCGGACCGCGACATCAGCCGCAACCATGCCGAGGTCGCCATCGAGGGATGGCACGTCCTCGTCCGCGACCTCGGGTCCACGAACGGCACGACCATCGCGCTCCCCGGTGAGGACCCGGTCCGGCTGCGGCCCACCGAGGACCACGGCATCGAGCCCGGCACCGTCATCACCCTCGCGGACGAGGTGTCGCTCACCTACGAGGTCGACGGGTGAGCACCGGCGGCGCGCCGGAGATCCCGGGCCTCACCTTCGTGCGGCCGCTCGGCTCCGGTGGGTACGCGGACGTCTTCCTCTACGAGCAGCAGTCGCCGCGGATGAACGTCGCGGTCAAGGTGCTCAAGCGGCAGGGCCTGACCGCCGCGATCCGCCGGCAGTTCGTCGACGAGGCGAACACGATGGCGCAGCTCGCCGACCACCCGTTCATCGTCCAGGTCTTCCGCTCCGAGCAGACCGCGGACGGCGGGGCGTACCTCGTCATGAAGTACTACCCGCCGCCGAACCTCGCGCAGCGCGCCAAGGACGAGCGGCTCTCCGTCGAGGAGGTGCTGCGCTCGGGCATCCAGCTCGCGAGCGCGGTCGAGACCGCGCACCGCGCCGGCATCGTCCACCGCGACATCAAGCCCGCGAACGTCCTGCTCAGCCAGTACGGCCAGCCGGGGCTCACCGACTTCGGCATCGCCGGTCGCGGCGGCCACACCGAGGACGTCGACGAGGACGTCGGCGTCTCCGTCCCCTGGTCCGCGCCGGAGGTCCTCTACGGGATGAGCAACGGCGACCCCCGCAGCGACGTCTACTCGCTCGCGGCCACGCTGTGGCACCTGCTCGTCGGGCGCTCGCCGTTCGAGCAGCCGGGGGGCGACAACTCGGCCTACGCGCTGATGCCGCGGATCCGGGCCACGCCGGTGCCGACCACCGGACGCGCGGACGTGCCGACCTCCCTCGAGCGCCTCCTCGGCCACGCGATGGCGAAGAACCCCGACGCCCGCCCGCAGACCGCGCTCGAGCTCGCCCGCGGGCTGCAGGCGGTCGAGCAGGAGCAGCGGTTCCCGCGCACCTCGGTGGTCGTCCTCGACGAGGAGGGCAACACGGCCGTCGCCGAGCTGCCGCAGGCCCGCGGCGGCGCCGACGACCACGACCGCACGAGCGTGCGGGCCGTGGCGGTCCCGGCCCAGACGCCCCTGCTGCCGCCGAGCCGCCCGGAGGCCGAGCAGGACGAGGAGGAGGCGCCGGCGACCATCGGTGGCGGCGTCGTCCTCTCGGTGCTCGCCGGGCTCGTCGCCGTCACCGTCGGGGTCGTGGTCTGGGCGCTGTCCGGCGACGACGATCCCGAGCCGCCGGTCGCCAACCCCACGCTGACCCGCACCGGCGCCCCGAGCCGGGCCGTCGACTACCCCGAGCAGCCGGCCATCGACGCCCGTCCGGGCACGGGGGCCGTGACGTTCTCGTGGAACTACGTGGGCGCCGAGGAGGGCGACTTCTTCCAGCTGCGGGTCGCGGACTCCGAGGGTGCGGTCGTGGAGGCTCCTGTCGTCACGGTGAACGACGCGAGCACGTACACCGCCGAGGCCCCGGCCGGTGCGACGGTGTGCGCGCAGGTCGCGGTGTCGCGTGAGTCCGGGCTGACGTCACCGCGCTCGCCGATCCGCTGCGAGGCCGCCGGATGACCTCCACATCCTCGCCTCATGCCGGAAGGTTCGGTCACGCATCCCGGAGCTCGGAGTGCGTGACCGAAGGTTCCGGTGCGAGGATGCTTCGCCGTCACCGGAGCCGACCGACCAGCCACCTGAGGGGGAGACCGTGGGCGTGACCGTGCAGTTCGTCGGCGAGGAGTTCAGCGCACCGGAGGACCGGCCGCTGACGATCGGCCGGGTCGCGGACGTCGAGATCGACGACAACCCCTACCTGCACCGGGTCTTCCTGCAGGTGCACCACGAGCACGGGCTGTGGTGGCTGACCAACGTCGGGTCGACGCTCACGGCGACGGTCGCCGACAAGAAGGGCCTCTTCCAGGCGTGGCTCTCGCCCGGCGCCCGCATCCCGCTCGCGCTCGAGGCCTTCACCGTGTGGTTCACCGCCGGACCGACGACGTACGACTTCGACCTCGTCGTCGACGACACCCCGTTCGTCTCCGTCGAGACCGCGGCCGAGCTCGAGCCGGAGGACTCCAGCGCGCAGACGACGGTCGGCCGGGTGTCGATGACCCCGGACCAGAAGCTCCTCGTCGTCGCCCTCTGCGAGAGCTTCCTGCGCACGACCTACGCGGGCGGCGGGCAGGTGCCGTCCTCGGCGGATGCGGCGGCCCGGCTGGGCTGGACCGTGACGAAGTTCAACCGAAAGCTCGACAACGTCTGCCAGAAGCTCGCCGACGCCGGCACTCGCGGGCTGCACGGTGGGCCGGGCAAGCTCGCGAGCAACCGCAAGTCCCGGCTCGTCGAGCACGCGCTGTCCACCCGGATGGTCACCGAGCACGACCTCGCGCTGCTCCCCGAACCGGAGGAACCCGCGCAGGCCTGACCGCGAGCGGGACCGGGCGACTCCCGCGGTGCGAGGGGGAGGGGATGTCTGCCGCGGCGCGACTGGATACCCGCGTGCGAGTGGATGCGGACGCGTGTCGCGGTGCGAGGGGGAGGAGCGGCCGCCGCGACGCGAGGAGTGCGGACGGCTGCCGCGGTGTGTGCGCCGCCGACCCTGTGCTCTGCTTCTCCTGACGAAGCAGAGCACAGGCGCGGGAAAGAGTGGGTCTGTGCAGAAGCCCTATCGCGGGTGAAGGGTTTCGTTCCGCCGCGGCAGCAGCTCTGCCGACCTCCTGGTCCGGCGCCGGAGTCCGGGCGGGTCGGGTGGCTCCGTCGGCACCGGACAGGGGGGAGGCCCGCCGCTCCGCGGTGGGCAGACCCCCTCCCGGGTGCTCGCCGCGTCGTGCTGAGCCAGGTACTCGCCGCGCTGTGGTGGGCAGACCCCCTCCCGGGTGCTCGCCGCGCTGCGGAGCTTCTGGGACGCTATTCCAACCTCGGTGCGACAGGGGTGACCGCACGGCCCGCGTGGGATCGGGCGCTGCGGGAGGTTCGGACTGTGCCGTGGAAGGCCCAGCACTGACCGGGGCGAGCCGTACGCGGCAGGTCCTCGCAGGACGTGAAGCCGAGGTTCGGGCGGACTACGAGGCGGGCATGGGGTGCGTCGTGTTGGCTCGGAAGTACGGGCTGCCGGAGAACACCATGCTGGACTGGCTTCATCGACAAGGGATCGAGGTCCGCACCCATGGCAAGCTCGCACCCGACGACGTGGTCGAGATCAGGCGGCTTCAGGAGGAGGGCTGGACCCAGCAGCGGATCGCGGATCGCTTCGGGGTGACAAGGGCGGCGGTGTCATTGCGGTTGAAGCGCCAGCCCGCGGGTGATCTCAAGCGACGCGAATGACTCCTTCGCGCGATTCACTGCGCCGAGACATTCAAT
Source organism: Phycicoccus sp. CSK15P-2 (assembly GCF_016888005.1). GTDB lineage: Bacteria > Actinomycetota > Actinomycetes > Actinomycetales > Dermatophilaceae > Phycicoccus. Next base: position 156,193 of record NZ_JAFDVE010000008.1, read on the forward strand.
GTTCGAGGAGCGCACCGCGAGGAAGAGGGACCCGCCGAAGGCTGTCCTTCCTCCGGTGCACATCTGAAACGATGTTCCACGTGAACCTTCGTTCGGTGCGTTCGCTGGGAACGTTCCACGCCCGCCTGACGCGGGACAGCGAGGCGCACCGTCGGGATGGTCAGGTGTACGTCCTACTGAACGACGTGGGCGAGGACGACCGGGGCGGCCGCCTCGTGGAGATCATGTTCGAGGACGGCATCTGGATGTTGGCTACCACCGCCGACCTCGAGCCGCGTGGCACCTGACATCTTGTGCCAGATGTCAGCAGCCACGTTGTTGATCTGCCATGCTCCGCACCGTGGAGCATCGACTGGATCTCGAACCGTGGCTGCGCACGACATGTGGCGTCTACGGCCTTGACGTCCGAGGCATCTTCCAGACGCGCGGCAGCCTTGAGTGGCCTATGACGTTCCAGAACGAGTACGAGCTCGACGCCGCGCTCATGGTGGGTGGCCACCTGCTTCCGCTGCCCAAGGAACCGGCTTCCCTGGCGAACGTCCTCGAGGTGGGCATCGTCGACTACTTGCTCGATGAGGTAGCGGAGCTGGACGGGCTCGAGGCACGACGCGGCACGGAACGCGGCTACCCCGATCTTGAACTCACGGGCGAGGCTCTCGGCGGCGAGTTTCACGCCGTCGACATCAAGGTCGCACGTCGCAAGAAGATCAAGGGTGGGGTAAGCAAGAACACCCAGAGTCGGATCACTCTGTACACGGGCAACACCTACTTCCGGTATCCGCAGCTCCACTGGCCGGGCACGCCCCGCCCGTTCAACGACTACGCGAGTCACCTCGACGTCATCGGCATCTACACGCTCGACGAGAATTCGGCCGCGCGGGTGACGGACCTCGAGCTGATCGTTCAGCAGCCCTGGAAGATCGCCAGCAAGCAGCGCTCCTCCACGACGCGCGAGTACATCGGCGCAGTGGTGGACATCGAGGATCTCCGGGCGGGCAGGGGCGAGTTCGAGACACCCGAGGCGTTCTACTCGTACTGGCGCAAGTTCCCCTTCAAGATCGGTCGAGTGGTCCAGCAGCAGCTCGACAAGCTGCTCCGTGAGCAGTGAGCTCGACCACGATCCGGCGCGCGTTCGAGCGACTGTCGGTGCCGGCTGGCAGAGTGACGCCATGACCGAAGCAAAGGGTGTCGCCGTCTCGCTTTTCTCGGGCGCTGGCGGCCTGGACCTGGGCGCCGAGCGCGCCGGGTTCCACGTGCGCGCGGCCGTTGAGTATGACCGTGACGCGGCCCTGACGATGGAGAAGAACTTCCCAGGTCTCGCGTCGCCAGTCATCCAGGCGGACATCCTCGACACCCCAACCCGAGACATTCTCCGCGCAGCCGGACTCAGCTCGCGCGAGCGCCCAGAACTGCTTATTGGGGGTCCGCCCTGCACTCCGTTCTCGAAGAGCGGCTTCTGGCTGGAGTGGAAGCGTCAGGGACTCGATCCGGATGCCTCGCTCCTGCAGGCCTACACACGGGTTCTCGCTGAGGCGAAGCCGCGTGCCTTCGTGCTGGAGAATGTCTACGCGCTGACGTACAACAACAAGGCCAGCCGGCCGGCTTTCACGCGGCTCCTGAAGGAGCTGCACGAAGCTGGCTATGAGTTCAACTACAAAGTCCTCAATGCCGCCGACTACGGCGTCCCCCAGGCGCGGCCGAGGCTGTTCATCGTCGGCGTCCGCAAGGGCGGCGAGGTGCCCGTACTGCCGGAGCCGACTCACGGCGGCAGCTGGGAGCGCCGGGCCACGGGAAACGTCGAGCGACCACACGTCACGGCTGGCGAGGCACTTGCGGGCTTGGTCACTGATCCTGAGCCGTCTGAAGTCATCCGCGGTAGCTGGGGACATCTGCTCCCGGCGATTCCTCCCGGCGACAATTACCTTCACTACACGGCCGAGCGCGGTCACCCGGACCCTCAGTTCAAGTACCGCAGCCGGTACTGGTCGTTCTTGCTTAAGCTCGACCCAAACAAGCCGGCCCCGACCATTCAGGCGCAGCCTGGCCCCAATGTGGGACCGTTCCACTGGGAGAGCCGGCGGCTACGCGTGGCTGAGGTCAAGCGGCTGTTCACGTTCCCCGACGAGTTCGAGCTGGTGGGAACGCGCGCCCGGGTGCAGGCACAGCTCGGCAACTCGGTGCCTCCGCTGTTGGCGCAGCGGGTGATCGAGCAGGTCGCCAGGGTGAGCTGAGTGCCGCTGATCTTTGGCACCGAGGCGCCGACACTGTGGGACAGCGACTACGCCGACATCACGGGGGTGCAGTACGAATTCCCAGATCGATACCGAGCTAGTGTCCGGCCCGGAGAGCGGTTCATCTACTACCGCGGGTCACGCAGTGGGGCGAACGGATACTTCGGCGAGGGCGTCGTGGGTCAGATCCGCTCGAGCGCCAAGCCCGAACACCTGATCGCTGCTGTCCACGATGTCGTGCTGTTCGAGGAGTTGGTGCCGATCAAGGACGACCGCGGGTCATACCTGGAGACGGGCTCGACCAAGGGCACGAACTGGGCCAACGGCGTGCGCCGCATCAGCGACGAGACCTTCGAGCGCATCGTGGAGAGTGCCTCCCCGACACCACCCGACGATGCCCCAACCAGCTCGGTCGGCTGGGCCTCTCCTGAACATGCCCAGAAGGTCGAGCGCTACTCGGTCGAGGTGGTCATGGGTCTGCTGGCTGCGGAGTTCGGCAACAAGGCCGTGCGCGAGATGCCTCCAGGCAACCCGGGCTACGACATCGAAGTGCTAGGACACGATGGCACCCTGCATGTTGAGGTCAAAGGAACGGTGCTCCCTGGGCCCGTGTTCCATCTCTCCGCAGGCCAGCGGCGGCATGCCGAGCTGCTCGGTGATGACTTCCGTCTCGTCGTTGTCTACGCCATCAACGTCGCGGCGAAGACCCATGCGGTGACATCCTGCCGCGGCGACGAGCTCGCGCTGCAGGCGCGCCTCGAGCCGGCATCTTGGAGCGGCGTCCTGCTCGCGTGATGGATGCGCGTCAGACGGGCAGCTTCCAGACCTTGTCGTAGGCGGTTTCCGCCAGCAGCTGACAGCGGGCCTCGATCTCTGCAACGGACCAGGCCGACTGATCGAGGACGCCGCCGATGTCGTAGGGCAAGCCTTCCTTGTCGAGAATCTTCTTCTTCTTGGCGAAGTTCTGGTTGTCGAGCTTGCTGTTGACCTTCTCGCTCACCAGGAGCAGGTTGCCGATCGAGCCCACCGTCTCGATGTCGACGCCGGCGGCAATCTGGTCCTGCGACATCAGGTGCTCGATCGTCAGGTCATCCAGTCCCGTCGTCGGATTGGCGTGCCGCAGTAGCCGCTTCAGAACGTACTGAACGATCTTCTTGTCTCGGGTGTAGTCGTTGGTGAAAACAAAGCGCTCTTGGAAGGCGAGGATGAACTGGTCGCGGTCGGGACGGCGCTTGTTGAGCTTGTCCCGGATGTCCTTGAGCACGTCAGCCCGGGTCTGCTGGTTGGCCCCCGCGGCGTAGAGGTCCCGGGCCGCCTTCGCATACATCTGCGAAACGCCGCCACTGCTACTGAGCTGGCTCACCACGGTGTGCTGGAAGTGGTAACGCTCAACCGACTGCAGCGTCTTCTTGAACTGTGCGGCACTGAGTTTGGGCGAGGCCATCCGCGCGCGCATCAGCGCCAACAGCAAGGGCGCGGGCTGGACGACGCCGAACAGCGCCAGCGCCTCCAGGCTGTCGCGGGCGGCGGCCTCCTCGATAGGCCAGGTGCGTGAGGCCGGCTCGATAACCGCGCGGTACAGGGGTCCGTCGACCGTCAACTGGGTGAGGCACTCCTGAGCGGCCGTCTTCGACTGGATGGTCTTCTTGATCTGAGAGAACAGCTTGCGCTGCGCGACGTACTCGGCCCGTGACTGCCACCAATGCAGGATGAATCGGTTGGCGTCGATCCTGGCCCGCCCATCTGATGCCTCCAGCTGGTCGCGCATCTTGTCCCACTTCAGGCGGTAGGTGTCCGCCTTGGCGTTCCTGGTGCCGCGGAGACGGTTCAGCAGATGGTTCTTGAGGAGGTCGACGACCTCCAGGTCCTTTCCTCGGCTGTTGAGCGTCTCGAAGATGATGTAGGCGTCGTCCTCGTTGCCGTGCTCGACCCAGATCACCTTCAGGCCGAGCAGGCGATCGCGGAGTTCGAGTAGCCACTTCTGGGGATTCTGGCGCTTCGCGACCTCCGCCTCGATCAGTCGTTGCACCTGCTGCAGCGCACCCGACAGCGCGACTTCCTCCTCGGTCGAGGGCTCGATGGTGGGGTCAGGCGGCGACTTGAGGATGGCGTTACTCAGGAACGCAGAGCTCGTCTCGGTCTGCAGGGTGAACTGCAGTTCGTTGTTGCGGTCCGCCTTCTCTAGGTACCGGTGGACGCCATCGGCGAGCCTGGTTTCGCCGAGGCTCTCGAGCTGGTCGCGGAGAACCGCGAACATGATGGCGATGGTCGTGAGCCGCTGCTGACCGTCCACGATGCGCCGGATCGGGTTCTTGGCGTCCCGCCAGGCGACCATGGGGCCGATGAAGTAGCCGATCGCGTTGTCGAAGACGACATCGGTCCAGAAGTCCTCAAGGTTGGCGGCCTCCCAGCTGTAAGGCCGCTGGAAGCGCGGGATGACGTAGTAGTCCGCACCGACCAGCAGGTCCTCGATGGACTTCTTCTCAGGATTGAAGTCGATCACAGACACCCGAGTGCTCCGCTCATGTCGCCGCCACTGCCGGCTCGATGCTAGTGAGTTCTGCTCGATGACGTGTGAGGAGTCGGGAAGCTCACGCCCGTCGGGCATGGCTCGCGGCGGCCTCTACCGGGCCTGGGCCTTCCGGACCACGCGCACGATGGCCTCTGCGACGTCCTGGGGCGGCTCGTGTTCCCAGAACCGGAGCACGCGCCAGCCAGCATTCTCCAGGCGGCTCGTCGTATCGATGTCCCGCTCGACGTTCCGCGCCAGCTTCCGCCGCCAGTAGTCGGCGTTCGCTTGGGACGGCACGCGGGCGTGCTGGGCGCAACCGTGCCAGTAGCAACCGTCGATGAAAACAGCGATGCGCTGCTTCGTGAACACAATGTCGGCTCGGCGCGGGAGGGCGGGATCGGGACGCGTGTCGACTCGATACCGCAGTCCTGCGGCGTGGATGAGCCGACGTACGGCCAGCTCGGGCTTGGTGTCACGCGAGCGGTTTCCCTGCATGGCCTTGCGCGCGGCCGGTGACGATGCCCAGGGCTCATACGGGACGGCAAGGACGTCTCCTGTCATGGCTTGGCTCGAGTGCGGGGGCGACCCCGGCTCGGTGCCGGCGCGCCGCCCTTGGCGTTTGTCTCCCGGTCGATGTCAGCCAGCTCAACACCTCGGTATCGGTTAATCGAGCCTGCCAGCGCGTCTGGCTCCAGCGTCTGTTCGCAGATGAGTGCGGCGAGGAGCTCGTTTGCGCTCGAAGTCCCATCCAGGGTGGACGACCGGCCGGCCAGATCGACAAGAAGCCGAAGGCGGTCATCGACCTCGGTCGGCCACTCGATGCTGGTCCTGCGCTTCCGTGCGACCACGCGGACACTCACTCTCGGAGAGACTGGCGAATTATATATATCGACGGTAGGTTAGCGCCACGGACCCTGCAAGTCGTCGAAAGGTCTTCAGGATGGGGCGGAGCGCACAGCGCCCGTGGAGCAAGCCTTGGGCGGTGGCAGAGCTCTTCGCTGGGGTGGGATCGGTTGCCGAGGGTTTCCGGCGGGGAGCCGGCTTCGACGTCGCCTACTTGAATGATGTTGACCCAGCTGCTCGTGACACGTACCAGGAGAACTACGGCAAGGACGTGCCGTACGACCTGATCGATGTGCAGGGCGTAACTGCGGATCGCATCCGGGAGAAGGTCGACGGCAAGCCCATCGCCGGCCTGCTCGGGTGTCCGCCGTGCCAGGGTTGGTCGACGGCGGGGCCGCGCCGAGAAGGGGACGTCAGGAATGCGCTCCTGGGTGACTTCTTCCGACTCATCACAGACTTACGGCCCATGTTCTTCGTCATGGAGAACGTGCCAGCGGTGTCTGATCGAGTCGAACTCTCCAGGGCATTGCAAGAGCTATCGCCGCACTACCGCACGTGGGTAGGCGTCCTGAATGCCGCTTCATTCGGTTTGCCGCAGTCGCGACAGCGCACGCTCGTCATTGGCTACGACGTCCGCACGGGCGTGCAACCGCTGCCGCCTGCCCCGACGCACGCGGGAGTCCGACGCGTCTGGGACTACCGAAGCGAGCAGCTCGTCAAGCCATCGGCCGACACCATCGACACCATTCTGGGTGCTGCTCCGCGACTCGGATCGACTGTCAGTTCGGCCTACTCCATGGCTGCTCACTATCGCGGTGGCGTCGAGCCGCTCAAGAATTTCGTGACGGTGGGCGAGGCGTTGCGGGACCTCGACCCGGAGTCGGGGCAGAAGCCCTCGGACTACGTGCGGGGACTCGGAGGCGGTTGGCTGCCCCCAGAGAACCATCGGCCGTGGGGCCATGGCCCAGACCTGGTGGCGAGGCTGAGCAAGGTCGCCGAGGGCGGCCGCCCGTCGTCGGACGTTACGGCGGGCAAGCGGTACTACTCCCAGGCATACGCTCGGCTGCATCGGCGGGGCTTGGCGCGGACCATCACGACAAACTTCCACAACCCTGGCTCTGGAAGGTTCCTGCACTACTCCCAACCTCGGTCCCTCACCGTCCGGGAAGCTGCCCGCCTCCAGGGCTTCCGGGACGACTTCCGGTTCATCCACCACCCGAGCTGGCAGGAGCGGCTCGTGGGCAACGCATTCCCGCCTCTCTGGGCCGAGGTGATCGCGCGACACGTGGGGCAGCAGCTCGGCGAGTCACTTGCGCTGTCGGACTTCTGATGTACCGTTAACCACATCAGGTTTACCGGTTAATAGGAGACGGCATGTCGGAGCTTGCAGCCATCACTGCGGACGACAGCCAGTTCGTCGAGGCGGAGCTGCTGCCGCCCGACGATCAGACTGCCCACCGCATCCTCGGCACGGTCATCAGCGACCAGTCGTCACCCACCTTCGAGGAGGTGCGGTTCCGGCTGCACCCCAGTGCGGCGGTGAGCCCCGGGGAATTCGTCTCCATCGAGGCCGTCCGCCCTGATGCGGCGGACCGCTCGTGGGTGCTCGCGCGCGTCCTCGACGTCCACGAGATCAACCCGCACGAGGACCCGCAGAGCGCGACCGTGCGCGACGTCCTGCCGTTCGACAGTGACTACGCGCACGAGGGCGAGTCGACCGTCATCTACCGAATCGCTCGTACCGAGCCGGTCGAGGAGCTGCCGGCGAACGGCCAGGCCGGGACGACGGAGGTCCGGACGCTGCCGCCCGCGGGTGCGATCGTCATCCGGCCATCCGCCGAGCAGATCAGCGTCGCGATGGGCTTCCCGTCGGATCCGAATGAGGGCATCCATGTCGGGAACCTGCACAACGACGAGCGCGTGCAGGTCACGTTGAGCCCCGGCGCCGTCCAGCGCCACATCCTCATCGTCGGTGGCATCGGCAGCGGAAAGAGCTACACCCGAGGGGTGATCGGGGAGGAGCTGCACTGCCTCGGGGTTCCCCAGGTGAACCTGGACGTCAACGGCGAGATGGTGAATGCCGCCGTGGAGCTCGGCGGCGTCAACCTGGAGCCGGGGAGGGGAGGGTTCACACTCCCCCTGGGCTCACTCACCCGCGAGGATCTGATCGACGCGGTGGCCGGGGTCAACCGCGGCACCAACATCGAGACCCTCATCGGCTACTCGTTCGACGTCTTGCGCCGGGAGATCCAGCGGGGAAGCCGTTCCGCCTTCAGCGTGGACGACCTCGTGACGGAGATCGAGAACCAGGCGCCGAACCTGAACATGCAGGCGGCGAACACCCTCCGGCCGGCCCAGCAGCGTGTGAAGGCGTTGGAGCGACTCAAGTACATCGGTCCGCGATTCGACTGGGTCAGTGCGCTTCAGCCCGGCGCCTTCGTCAACATCGACTGCCGCGGGCTCCTGCTCAGCGACCTGAGGATCATCGCGGCGGCAGTCGCTCGTGATCTGCAGGACCTGGCCCGTGAGAAGAAGATCCCGTTCACGGTGCTGTCCATCGATGAGTTCCACCTGGTGGCGCCGAGCGACGACAAGCAGGTGTCGACGCAGGTGCTGCGCGAGATCGCCCGTATCGGCCGTCACTACCGCCTGGGCCTGATCCTCACGACCCAGAGTCCGGCCGACGTCGATCGGTCCATCCTCAAGCGGTTGCTCACGCGGTTCGTCCACTCGATCGAACCGGACCAGCTCGACTCGCTGCGGGGCATCTTCGCGGACGCACCCGCCGAGATGGTTCGCGGCCTGCCCAAGCTGCCCCAGGGCACCTGCGCGCTGACCGGGGTGGCGGAGACCGTGCGTCACGCGACGATCGTCGACGTCCGCCGGCGTGTGACGCACCACGGCGGCGCAACGCCCGACGTCTGGGCCGACTTCCGTGCTCGCGGGTGGGCCGGCAAGCGCTCCGTCAGCGACATCAAGGCGGATCGACCGGAGCCGACGGTGCAGTCCGATGTCTGACGGCCGCAAGCTCGACGTCGCCGAGCGGGAACAGGCGATCATCAAGTTTCTCCGGACAATTGACCCGGCTGTCGGGGCAACGATCGCGCAGGTCCACGAAAGGCTCACGGGGGAGGGCATCCCGCTCGTGGCGGACGGCGCTCCCATCAAGGACAGCGTGACGGTTCAGGCGTACCACAAGCTTGTTGCGCGCATGGTGCTCGATCACCGGCTCGTCGAGGTCACCGGGCAGGAGGCCGGTCCGACCCGCTACACCCTTGCGCCGACCCTGCACGCCGACACGGCTGTCCGGCTGGACGACATCCGGGACGCACTGGCGGACATGACGCCCACCGAGGCACTGGCGGAGCTCACCTATGCCCGCGAGTCGGTTCGCGGGGAGAAGCGTAAGCGGCTGTTGCATCGCACCGCGCAGCAGCTGCAGAAGCTAGCGCCGCGGCCGTTTATCAAGGACCTCATCCTAGCCAAGGTCGCCACTTACAACGCGGACGTCGACATCTGGGAGGACCACGGCGACACCGATGACCGCCACCGCAGCCGGGTCAAGAACGCCCGGATGGAGCTCGAGAACCTCTGCTACCGGTGGTTGGGGCTCAGTCACGAGGCGGTCGACGTGCCACCGGCATCTTCAGTCGCCACCGGCTCATTCAGGACGATGCGCACCGGTATCAACGAGCAGCGCCTCGATGCTGAACTGACGAAGCGCGTGTACGGAGAGTCGTTCATCGAGTTCGTCCCGTTCGAGAACCCCTCGGCCCCGAAAGACTGGACCAATGTGGTCGTAGCCGGCAGCGACGGCTCGACGTACTCCAGCGTCATGCAGATCGACACGGCCTCGAACTTCGTCGATGCCGGTGGCAGCGAGGTCGTGACGTTCAACAACTCGATCGTCTACCTGCACATGGAGGGCGCCAACCGGGAGCAGCATCCCACGCCGATGTACAGCGTCCCCATCACAAGGAGTGCGATCGACAGCCCGCACAACTCGGGCATGGTGATGGCGCCGTTCATGTTCCGAAACGCCGGGCTCTCAGACAGCGAGTACGAGCACATGGCCAAGTGCGCAACGGACGTCGTGCAGTGGCGTGCGGACGAGCGTGTCTTTCTCGGGTCGGCGCCGGCGCTGGGCGGCGATGGGCGGATGCTGCCGTCCCCGCGAGTGCACTTGCGAGATGGCACCGTGACGCTCCAGGAGCGCGAGCTCAACCACTACCAGCGAAACGACCCGTACGGCGACATGGTGCGTCAAGGCGTCCGCCTGTGCGAGAGCATCCTGCGGCACATCATGTCGAGCCGGCAGCCCCCGATCCTGGCTGGCGCCGTCAAGAGCAGCCAGCTCCGCCTGTTCGCGACGCTCATCAGCACCTTGATCGCCCAGGGCCACGCTGCGTCCGGTATCGAACCGATCGACCCGACATGGGACGCCTCGCGTGGTGCCATGCTGACCGACAACGAGATCGTCACGGCCGTGCTGAGCACGCTGGCTAACGAATCGTCGGATGGCTACTTCTGCACCTGTGTTGTCGTGCGCCCGTTTCACGCCACCACGGACCTGCACCGGCAGTACGAGTACGAGGTTACCGACTTCTGGACCGAGCGCATTCGGCAACGTCAAGAGGCACACCTGGCCGATCCGGATTCCGACACGTACTGGGTAACCGTCGACGCCATCGAGGATGACCCGTTCGTGAGGATGTGCGAGTACGCCGACTACGCGCTCTTCTACGTCGGGCACACTGCGGGTGACCCGGCGCCGCTGGCGCCGCGCTACGAGTTCCTGGAGTCGATCCGTGACCGCCGTCCAGAGGAGGCGAGTGCCCGCGTTCGGCGCAATGTCGAGCTGATCGTGGCGTCGCTTCAGCACACCAAGTTCACGCCCGATCTGGACCATAACTTCCTCACAGGGAAGCGGCTCGTGAAGATCGTGCCGCGTGTCATCTACACGGCGCACGAGTACTGCAAGGCGCTCGGGCGTCGACTTGAATCGGAGCTCAAGTCGATGGTTGTCGCCCAGCTCGTCCGCGTAGGACGGGCTCGTCGGCCCGAAGACGTCACGGTCAAGACCTATCCGCTCGACAGCAAGTACTACCTGCAGAGGCAGCGGGAGACTGAAACAACACCGATCGAGGCGAGCGACGGCGAGGAGGGCTCCCCAGCGTCGGGTGACGACTGAGCGCCGAGTACCGGAATCCAGCTCAGCCCCTCCACCAATCAGACCGCCGAGCTGACGCTCTCGAGTAGTGGCGACGCGGGGCTGTCGACGTAATCTTCTTCGACCATGTACAGGCCGGCCAGTCCCTCCCAACCGGGGAACAGTCGCGTCAGCTCGGCTCGAACCGATTCAACCTAGGCGTCGTTGAGCCCGAGCAGTTCTCGCGCCAGGATTTTTCGGTTCCAGACGTCGAATCCAATCGCGGAGTGATCGCGCACAGCGTGGCTAGCGATGACTGCGGCGGTATAGGGTCCCACGCCCTTGATTGTCTGGAACTTCTCCATCAGCGACTCTTTGTCGGTGGTGTCGAGGGTGTCGGGGTCATGCTCGATGAAGAACTCTGCGAAGCGTCCGATGTACTTGGCGCGGTAGCCGAGTCGATCAACTTCGCGAAGCTGTTCCTCGGTGATCGACACGATGTCCTTCGGCGTGAAGAAGGCGCGCAGGCTGACACCGTCGAAGGACACGACGTGCCCATAGTGGTCGAGGAGGTTCCGGCTCCCTGGGGGTAAGGACCCTCAAGGTTGGAATAAGCGCCGCATGGCGGTGGGGGGGGGGTGATCGAGGTTCCGGAGTGGGCGGGCCCAGGGTCGGTCCCCGACGGAGGTGGGAGCCGCCAGGCGCGGCCCGTGTCGTCTCCGAGGAAGGTGGCGATCGATGGGGAGTCCTCCCCATCGATCCCGCTCCGATAACGCCCGGGCCTCGCCTACCATTGCCGCTGAGGGCGCGCAAGCTGGGGCCGCTCGCAGGGGCACCACCGGACGAGGAGCCAGTTGTCGTGAGCCGTGGAGCAGTCGCGCGCACCCGGGGTCGTGCCCGGCGCCGCACCGCGAGCCTGGTCACGGTCGTCCTCGTGGCCTCGGGGCTCGGGTACGCCGCGATGGCCAGCGACGGCACGACGGTCCACGAGGCCGACCTCAACGACGCCGGCGTCTGGGTCAGCTCCGGCGTCCAGGCGAAGTTCGCCAAGGCCAACGTGCCGATCGGCCAGCTCGACACCGGCGTCGCCACGGACGTCCCGACGGGCAGCGGCCTCGATGTCCTCCAGGACGGCGCCGCGGTCCTCGGCCTCTCCACGGGCACCGGCGAGCTCTTCACCATCGACCCGCGGACGTCCACCGCCGGCGACGCCGTCTCCACGGTCGCCGCACCCAAGGCGCCCGAGGGCCGCTTCTCGCCCCGCCCCGCCGACCTCCGCGGCGGCACCGTCGCGGTCCTCGATCCCTCGACCGGCAAGGTCTACGCCGACCGGGTCGACTCCCGGAGCCCCATCAGCAGCCTGCCGGGCATCGCGGTGGGTGCCGAGCCGGTCGCGACGATCGGCAAGGAGGGAGCGATCGCCGTCGGCGTCGACGGCACGATCCACGCCGTGTCCGGTGCGAACGGCAAGGTCGTCACCGTTCCGGTGGCGCCCCGCGGCTTCGGGACACCGACCGTGGTCGAGACCGCGCTGCGCGGGCAGAGTCCGGACATCACGGCGGTCGGTGCCCGCTGGGTCACGTACGACGCCGCCACCGACACGGTGTACACGGCGGAGACACCGGAGGGCCGGGACGCCCAGCTCACCCTGGCCGACGGCTCCCGGCTCGTGGCCCTGCAGCAGCCCGGCCCGGAGTCGGACTTCGTGGCCGTCCAGTCCGTCGACCGCGCGGCCCAGGTGGCGCTCGACGGCGGAGAGCCGACCGGTGGGGTGGTCGTCGGCGAGCTCGTCGACCGCGTGCCCGGCGCCACGACCGTCGCCCGGCCGGTCGTCCTCGACGGCTGCCTGCACGCCGCGTGGGCCGAGCGCTCGCGGGTCTTCTACGGCGCCAACTGCGGGCGGGTCGACGACGAGCCCACCGCGACGCTCCCCGCGGACGGCGAGCAGCCCACGAGGGACGGTGTGGCGTTCCGGGTCAACCGGGGCCTGGTCGTCCTCAACGACCTCGACAACGGCGGCGTCTGGGACCTCGACGACAAGCCGACCAAGATCGACAACTGGGACGCGCTGACGCCGCCCACCCGCCGGGACGACAAGAACGACAAGAAGGACGAGAACCTCCTCGACGAGGCCGTCCTCCAGCAGCCGCCGAAGGCCGTCCCCGACAACACCACGGTGCGTGCCGGCCTGACGAGCAAGCTGCACGTCCTGGACAACGACACCGACGTCGCGGGCTCGGTCCTGGCGATCGACCCCCGCGACCTCACCGAGCCGAGCCTGGACGGCGTGACGGCCACCGTCTCGGCCGACGGGCAGGCCGTCGACGTCTCGGTCCCGGACGGCTTCGAGAACCGCCAGTTCTCCCTCACGTACAAGGTCAACAACGGCAAGGCGGTCTCCAAGGAGGCCGCGGAGGTCTCGGTGCGGATCGTGCCGGACACCGTGAACGGCCCGCCCGTGCTGCGCCCGGGTGCCGAGCTGACCACGGCGAAGTACCCGGTCATCGCCGGCCACCGGCTCTCCGTGCCGGTCCTCGCGGACTGGCGCGACCCCGAGAACGACATCCTCGCCGCGCGCGCCGACCGCGAGGGCAGCGTCGTCGACGGCGCGGGCCGGATCACCCTCACCGCCCCGACCAAGAAGGGCACCCAGCCCGTCGGCTACCTCGTGAGCGACGGCCGGGGTGGCGAGACCGACGGCACCGTGAGCGCCCAGGTCCTCGACACCTCGGGTGACACGAAGTTCGTCGCCCCCAAGACCCAGCCGGACGCCGTGCGCGGCGTCGTCGGCAAGCCGCTGCAGGTCGACCCGCTCGGGAACGACATCGCGGGCGCCGACCCGGGCGAGCCGGACGCCGTCCTCAAGCTGCGCTCCGAGGTGCGCCCCGTCGGCCCGCTCCAGGTCGACACGGACCTCGCCACCGGCACCGTCACGGTCACGGGCAGCGCAGCCGGCACCTATGAGCTCTCGTACTCCGCCGTCACCGGCGCCGGCGCCGCGCCCGGGCGCATCCGCGTCGACCTCGTCGTCCCGCCGGAGGGTGCCCCGCCGGTCTCGGTGCCGGACACCGCGACCCTCCACGACCAGGCCCCGGCGATGGTCGACGTCCTTGCCAACGACTACTCACCGCGGGGCGACGTGCTCGTCACGGCGTCGGTGTCGGCGTCCGGTGACTCCTCGTGGCTCCAGCCGTCGATCTACCAGGGCCGGTGGGTCCGCCTCGAGGCGCTCGAGCCCGCTCCCACAGAGGCCGCCGGGCGCCGCGGGGTCGTCACGTACACCGTGAGCGACGGCACCCAGCGGGTGTCGGGGCAGGTGGCCGTGCTCCAGCAGGGGGCCATCGAGGACACCCTCCCGATCGTCCAGGACGACAAGGCCACGGTGCGTGAGGGCGACACCGTGACCATCCCGGTCCTCGACAACGACACGATGGCCGACGGCATCCCGCTGCGCCTCGACCCGAGCAGCGTCAAGGTCGTGAGCAAGGGCGACGGACCGCGCGCCTTCGCCAGCGGGAACGTCATCCGGTACGTCCCCGAGGCCACCGGGCTCACCGCGTCGAGGTTCGTCACCCTCGAGTACGCCGCGTACGCCGAGGGCAACAAGGAGCGGGCCCAGTCCGCCCGGGTCCGGGTCGAGGTCACCCCGCTGCCGAACCAGCAGCGGGTCAACCAGGCGCCGGTCGCCCGCAGCTTCTCGGCCACGGTCACGGCCGGCGACCCGCTGACCATGACGATCCCGACCTTCGGCGTCGACGCCGACGGCGACTCGGTCACCGTCACCGGTGTCGTCGGCGACGAGGGTGGCCCGGTCGACCTCACCTTCGGCCGCGTCGTCGGCATCGGCCCGACGACCATCAAGTACGAGGCCTACCCTCTCGCGGCCGGCACCGAGGTCATCACCTACGAGGTGCAGGACCGCTTCGGCGCGACGAGCCGGGCCTTCGTGCGGGTCGGCGTCGTCCAGCCGGGAGACCCGCAGCCGCCGGTCGCCGTCCCGGACGAGGTCTTCGCCGCGCCGGGCAAGACCGTCACCGTCAAGCCACTCGTCAACGACCTCATCGCCCGTGGCGACGTCGTCGAGGTCGAGACCGAGACCCTCAACGACGACGCGACGATGAAGCAGTGGCGGGTCGACGAGGACCACACGGTGACCACGAAGGTCCCCGACGACACGACCGCGCTGCACCAGATGGTCTACGGCATCAGCGACGGCCTCTTCGACCCGTCCCGCGCGAGCATCCTCGTGCGGCCGGTGCCGGGGTACGAGAACCCGCCCGTGGCCAACGACGACGTCGCGGCACCTAAGCCCGGGGAGTCCTCGACCCTCGTCGACGTCCTCGCCAACGACACCGACGTCGACTCCGACCCCGCCACGCTCGAGGTCGTCGACGTCCTCTCCGCGGACGCGGCGATCGACCCGTCCGGCAAGGTCCGCGTCCAGGTGCTCGACCACGCCTACTCCGTCCCGTACGTCATCCAGGACGAGGACGGCCTGCAGGCGATGGCCCTCGTCCACGTCCCGACCGGCGCGAACGGCCAGCCGTTCGTCGTCGCGGGGACGCTCGTCGAGATGGACCCGGACTCCTCGAAGACCGTGCCGCTCGCCGACCACGTCAAGTCCCCGCGGGACCGCGTCGTCTCGGTGACGACCGCCGACACGCTGTCGGCGTCGCCGGCCGAGAACCTCGAGGTCTCGCTCACCGACAACCGCACGCTCCAGCTCACGTCGAGCAACGGCTACGTCGGCCCGGCCGCGGTCATGCTCGAGGTCACCGACCAGACCGAGGTCGACCAGGCCGACTACGGGACGGCGTACGTCTCGATCCCCGTGCAGATCGGTCCGAAGGTCCCGCTCATGCGCTGTCCCGACGGCGCCGTCACGGTCAACGCCGGCGGTCTCGAGCGGTTCGTCGACATCCCGACGTTCTGCCACGCCTGGCTGCCGGTCGGGATGACGCTCGACGACGTCGAGTTCAGGACCTCCTGGGCGACCGAGGCGGACGCCGAGATGCGCGTCGACGGTCCGGGCAACCGGCGGATCACGCTGCGCGCGGACTCCGGCGCGAAGACCTCGCAGGGTGCGCTCGAGGTCACCTCCGCGGGTCTCGACCAGCCCTCGACGATCAACGTGCAGGTGGTGGGACGGCCCGCGGACGGTGCGCAGGACGCCGGCCGGGAGGACGACGACCCCCTGCCCCCGGCCCGGGTCCGGCCGATCAGCGTCACCGGGCTCGAGGAGGGCCAGTCCCGCACGGTCGACGTCCGGCCCTACCTCGACTCGCCCCTGCCGGAGCCGCGGTGCTCGGTCACCCAGGCGGTCGTGTCGTCCGGCTCCGGCCTCACCGCGCGGGCGAGCGGCTGCGAGGTGACCCTCCAGGTCGGCGCCGCGCCGTCCCTCGAGGCGTCCGTGGACATCCAGGTCGTCGACGGCCCGGACCGCGAGGCCTCCCCCGGCCGGATCTCGGTGACGATGCTCGGCAAGCCCTCGGTGCCGCGCCAGGTCGGCGCGGTCGCCGACCGGGACGCCGGCGGCCAGGCGCGGGTGTCCTGGCTGCCGCCGGAGTACGACGGCGGCTCGGTCGTCACGAGGTACGTCGTCCGGTGGACCGGCGGCTCCACCGGCAGCACCGAGTGCTCGGCGTCCCCGTGCACCGTCACCGGGCTGACGAACGGCGAGGACTACCGCTTCACCGTCGCCGCCGTGAACGGCGTGGGCGAGGGCGAGCAGTCCGCGCCCACCCCGCCGGTGCGGCCGGACCGCCTGCCCGAGCAGGTCACCGGCGTCCGGATGGTCTCCCGCGGCGACGGCAGGCTGGTGATCGCGTGGAACGAGCCCGTCAACGAGGGCAGCGCCATCCGCAAGTACGTCGTGCGGCTCATCTCCTCGGGTGGCAAGACCAAGACCCAGGACGTCCCTGCCCCCACGCTCCGGACGACCGTCGGCGGTCTGGACAACATGGAGGAGCAGTCCGTCCAGGTGCAGGCCTGGAACGAGCTCGGCGCCGGTCCGTTCGGCCCGGAGGTGACGATGCAGTCGGCCGGCACCCCGCCGGCGCTGCCGAAGCCGGACATCGCGGCGAGCGGCCCCGGCCCGGCCCAGGACTCGGCGACACTGACGATCTCGTGGAAGCAGGGCAGCCCGAACGGCCCGCCGACGACGCGGTACAGCCTCTACCAGCGGGTCGGCGGCGGCGCCTGGGCGAAGGTCAAGGACACCGCCCCGGATGTCCGCTCGGCCAAGGTCGTCATCCCCTACGACGGGCGGACGTACGAGTACACCGCCACGCTGACCAACGGCGCCGGCATCGAGGGCCCGAAGAGCAACTCGACGTCCTTCACCTCCAACGGCATCCCCTCGAACCCGACCGTCAAGACGACCACTCCGGGCAGCGACCGGAAGATCGAGGTCACCGTCGGCGTCGGCCAGCCACGCGCCGGCTCGTTCGACTCCATCCGCTGGAGCAGCAGCGACGGCCGCAACGGCAGCGTCTCGTGCGGGTGTGCCGCGGGCTCGCAGAAGGTCTTCACGATCGGCAACTACGACACGAGCCCCACGAAGAACTACACGGTCACCGTCTGGACCGTGAACTCCGGCGGCAACGAGAGCAACCGTGCCCAGGACGGCGCGACCCCCTACGGCAACACCATCACACCCTCCGGTCTCAAGGGCTCACGCAACGGCGACCAGGTGACCTGGACGTGGAACCTGCCGACGAACGGCCGCAAGATCGACCAGGTGCAGCTCCAGGGCGCGGTCGACGGGACCTTCGGGGGCAACAAGACCCAGGAGTCGATCAACCGGGGTCCGGGTACGTACCGGCTGCGGGTCCGTTCCCAGTCCGCTGCCGGCTGGTCGGACTGGACGGCCTACGAGTCGGTCACCGTGCCGAACCCGCCGCCCCCGGACCCCCAGGTCTACAACGTCCGCAAGTCCGGCCAGCGCTACGTCGACCCGAACGGCCAGGGGTCCTGCAGCCGCAGTCCGGGGTGCCCCGAGGTGCTGTTCGACATCCGCGACTTCCCGCCCAACTCGACCTGGAACGTGCGCTGCCGCAGCGACAACGCCGGTGGCTTCGTGTCCAGCTCCCAGCTCCGGGTCGGAGGCGGCGGCAACGGCTACTCGTGGGGCGGGCGGTGCCTCTTCGGCAACAACGTCGGCCGGGTGTACATCGACCTGTTCAACGGCTCCGGGACCCACACCGGCAGCGTCTTCTGGTCCTAGCGGACCGCATCCGTGCATGAGAGGAACTCACCGCCCATGACCGTCACGACCGACCAGGCCGCCTGGTTCGCCCAGACGTTCGGCGCGATGGTCGCCAACATCGACAAGGCGGTGCTCGGCAAGGAGCACGTCGTCCGGCTCGCCCTGACCTGCATGCTCTCCGAGGGCCACCTCCTCCTCGAGGACTTCCCCGGCACCGGCAAGACCCAGCTCGCGCGGGCCATGGCCGGCACGGTCAAGGGCAGCAACTCGCGCATCCAGTTCACCCCCGACCTGCTCCCCAGCGACGTCACCGGTGTGACGATCTACGACCCCAACAGCAAGGAGTTCGAGTTCCACGAGGGCCCGATCTTCGCGACCATCGTCCTCGCCGACGAGATCAACCGCGCCTCGCCGAAGACCCAGTCGGCGCTGCTCGAGGTGATGGAGGAGGGGCACGTCACCGTCGACAAGGTGCGCCACCCCGTGGGCGAGCCGTTCATGGTCATCGCCACCCAGAACCCGATCGAGCAGGCCGGCACCTACCGGCTGCCCGAGGCCCAGCTCGACCGCTTCCTCATGAAGACGACGCTCGGCTACCCCGACCACGAGGCCACCGTCCGGGTGCTGCGCGACGCCAAGGTCCGCGACCGCACCCGGGCGCTCGAGCCGGTCGTCACCGCCCAGGTCGTCGGCGACATGGCCGACCTCGCCGACGAGGTGCACGTCGACGACGCCATCCTCGACTACGTCTCCCGGATCGCCGAGGAGACCCGGCGGCACGTGAGCATCCGGCTCGGCCTGTCCGTGCGCGGCTGCCTCGCGTACGTCCGCTGCGCGAAGACCTGGGCGATCAGCCAGGGCCGCGACCACGTCGTCCCGGACGACGTCAAGCTCCTCGCCCAGCCGGTGCTCAACCACCGTCTGCTCGTCACGGCCGAGGCCCAGTTCGCGGGCATCACCACCCCGCAGGTCATCGACCAGATCCTCGCCGAGGTCTCGCCGCCCACGGAGCGCGTGCCTGCATGAGCGACCCGTCCCGCCTCCCCGACGACGCCGACTCCACCGTCCGGCGCTCGGACCTCACGCCGCCGCCCGCCGCCCGCGGTGCGGACGCCCCGGCGCGCCCGGACGACGGCGTGGCCTCGGAGGAGCAGCGTGGCCGGGCCTCGGTGGGGCGTGGACCGGCACGCACTCGCGATGCGGCGGCCGGGAAGCGGCGCCTGCGGGTGAGGCTGCCCCGGATCGGGCGTCCGGGACGTGGCGGGACATCCCGGACGATGCCGGTCGGCGGGTCGGGCACCGGTTCCCGTGGTGGTGCCGCGGCCGGCAACACCCGGACGATCACACTGCCCCGGGTGCAGGTGCCGAGCGCGATCACCGACACCGGTGCGCGCATCCTCGTCCTCACCGGTGATCGCATCAGGCCCCTCGCGCAGCAGACCCGGCCGGTGTGGCATCCCGTCCTCGAGGTCCTGCGCTGGGTCTCGCCGCTCGGCTGGACCGTCCTCGGCGTGGGCCTCGTCTCGTGGTGGCTCGCGGCCCGGTTCACCTGGGCCGAGCTCGCCATGGTCGCGGCGGGATGCCTCGTCCTCGTCCTCGCCTGCGTGGTCCTCGCCGTGGGGCGGGCACGGCTGACCATCCGCGCCGACGTCGAGCCGAGCCGGGTCACGGTGGGCGACCCCGCGACCGGCCGCGTGGTCGCGACGAACGTCTCCAGGCGCGTCCTCCTCCCACTCCTCCTCGAGCTGCCGATCGGCCGGACCGCCGCGCGGTTCACCCTCCCGACCCTGGCGGCCGGCCGGGCACACGAGGAGCTCTTCGTCGTCCCCACCCACCAGCGGGGTGTCGTGCCGGTCGGGCCGGCCACCACCGTCCACGGCGACCCGTTCGGGCTCGTCCGGCGCACCGTGGCCTGGACCGAGCGCACCGAGCTCGTCGTCCACCCGCGGACCGTCTCGCTCGAGAGCCTCGGCGCCGGGCTGCTGCGTGACCTCGAGGGTGAGGTCACGCCGGACCTCTCGATGTCCGACCTCGCCTTCCACGCGCTGCGCGAGTACCAGGCCGGCGACGACCGGCGGTACGTGCACTGGCGCTCGTCCGCCAAGCACGGGCGGCTCCTCGTCCGCCAGTTCCTCGACACCCGGCGCTCGCACCTCGCCGTCGTCGTCGACACGAGCACCGAGGTCTACACGCGCGCCGAGGAGGACGTCGAGCTCGGTATCTCCTGCGCGGCGTCGCTCGCGGTGCGCTCCATCCTCGACGAGCAGGACACCACGGTCGTCTGTAACGGCGAGACCGCCTCGCGCACCACCGCCCCGCTCACCCTCGACGCCCTCGCCCGGGCGGTGGTGGCGCCGCTCGACCTCTACGCCTCGGTGGGCGAGGCCGCCGCGCTGGCGCCCGACGCCAGCGTCGCCGTCCTCGTCACCGGGGTCGAACGGCCCTTCATCCAGGTGCAGCGCGTCCTCGACCAGTTCGAGCCGGAGGTCGTGCGGGTCGCGCTCGTCGTCGACCCCGAGGTCCAGGTCGGGGTGCGGCGCCTCGGCTCGATCGTCATCCTCCACGTCCGCGAGCTCGCCGACCTGCGGCGGGTGCTCTTCGCCGGAGCCCTGACATGAGCGCCGTCGACCCCACGCCGGCCGGCGGGTCCACGGGGGCCTCGCCGAGTCTCGCCACCGCGCTGCGCGGCGGCGGGAAGCGTGCCCGGCGCGTGCGCGACCCGGAGGCGCCCGGCGTCCTCGCGCAGGCGCTGCCCGGCCGCGACGCGCTCGTGGACCTCGCGTTCGGCGCCGTGCTCGTGAGCATCGCCCTCGTCGGGATGCGCACCGGCTTCCTCGGCGTCGAGTGGGTGGTCGCGGCCTGGTCCGGCCTCGTCCTGGGCCTGGTCGTCGGGCACCTCGCCGGCGCCTTCCGGTGGATGGCGGTCACCTCGCTGCTCGTGCTCGCCGCGGTGTACTTCCTCCTCGGCGGCCCGCTCGCGGTGCGCGACCACCTCGTCGCCGGGGTCCTCCCCACCCCGCAGACCGTCACCGACCTCGCCGAGTGGTCGGTCCTCGGCTGGAAGCGCTGGCTCACGCTGCTGCCTCCGGTCGACGCCCGCGGTCCGGTGCTCGCGCTGCCCTGGCTGGCCGGCCTCCTCGGCGGCGCGCTGACCCTCGGGGTCGCCCGGCGCTGGGCCTCCGTGCCGCTCACCGCGGTCGCGCCGCTCGTGCTGCTCGGCGGGTCCATCGCGTTCGGCACGCTGCAGCCGGCCGGGGTGCTCGTCCAGGGCGTCGGCTTCGCCACCGTCCTCGTCGCGTGGCTCGCGGTGCGGGCGCACCGGTCCCGCCCGCCCGTCCAGAACGGCGCCGGCCGCAGCGCCCGGGTCGCCACCGGCGCCGGGCTCGCCGTGGTGGCCGTGGCCGCGGCGGCGCTCGCCGGCCCGGCGCTGCCCGGGTTCGCGTCGCCCGACCGCCGTGAGGTCGTGCGCACCGCGCTCGTCCCACCGCTCGACGTCTCGCAGTTCCCGAGTCCGTTGCCCGGGTTCCGGCAGTACACCGAACCCAACGAGGCGGAGCTCTACGAGGAGGAGGTGCTGCGCGTCTCCGGGCTGCCCGCGGGCGCCACCATGCGGTTCGCCACCCTCGACCGCTACGACGGGCTCGTCTGGGGCGCCGCCGACCGCACCGCCGACGGCGTCCCGTTCCAGCAGGTCGGCTCGCGCATCGCCCCGACGTCCGACGGCACGCCCGTCGACGTCGAGGTCACCGTCCCGGACGGCGGGTACCGCGGCACCTGGCTGCCGACCGTCGGTGCGCCCACGCGCGTCGAGTTCTCCGGGCCGCGCGCGGACGACCTCGCCGACGCCCTGTGGCTCAACGTCGACACCGAGACCGCCCTCGTCCCGGCCGGGCTCGGTGGCGGCGAGACCTACCGGATGAGCGCCCTCCTGCCCGACCCGCCCGCGACCGAGCTCCCCGAGGAGCTCGACGTCGCCGGTGGCGGCTCCGTCGGCGTGGACGCCGACTGGCTGGACGCCCGCATCGACGCCTGGACCGGCCGGGCCGAGGGCGGGGCGTGGTCGAAGCTGCGGGCCTACGCGGCGGCGATGTCCTCCGAGGGCACGTACACCGACGGCGGCACCCCGAACAGCTTCGAGAAGGTCTACCTGCCGGGCCACGCGGTGTCCCGGCTCACCCGGTTCGTCGGGTCCTCGAAGCTCGCCGGCAACGACGAGCAGTACGCGGCGACGCTCGCCCTCGTCGGCCGCCGGCTCGGCATCCCGACCCGGGTCGTCATGGGGGCCGTGCCACCCGCCGACGGCGTCGTCCGGGGCAAGGACGTCCACGCGTGGGTCGAGGTGCAGCTCGACGACGGCTCGTGGTTCCCGCTCGGGTGGGACACGTTCGTCCCGAGCCGCGACAAGACCCCGAGCGAGCAGCAGCTGAAGACCGAGGAGCAGCAGGTGGGCGCCCAGGTCCCGCCGCCGGCCGGGGTCAGCCCGCCGTCGGTGCTCCAGGGTCCCGACCAGGCCCAGAACGCCACCGACGTCACGAAGCGCAAGAGGAACCCGTTCGACGTCACGGCGTGGCCGCTGTGGCTCAAGATCCTCACCGGAGCGCTCCTGCTCGCGCTGCTCGGAGTCGGGTACGTCCTCGTCGTCCGTCTGCTCAAGACCCGGCGTCGGCGCCGGCACGCGACCCTCGGGCCGGTGCCCGGGCGCGCGGCCTGGGTGTGGCGCGACCTCGTCGCCGAGGCCCGCTCCCTCGGCGTGGCGGTCCCGCGCGGGGTCACCCGGCTCGAGCAGGCGTGGGCCGTCGACGCCGCGGTCGCGCTCGCCGGGCAACGGACCGCCGAGGCGACCGGTGCCGGCGCCGAGTACCTCGGGCTGCCCGAGGACGCGGTGTCCGCCGCGCACGTCGCCGCCGCGGTGGACGCGGTCGTCTTCGGTCCGGGCGACGGCGACCCCGAGGCGACGAGCGCCGCCTTCGCCGAGGCCGAGCGGGCCCGGGACGGTATCCGTGGTGGCCTCGGGCGATGGTCACGGCTCCGCTCGGACGCCGACCCCCGTCCGCTGTTCGCCCATCGCGAGCGCACCGGCCCGCCCACCCCGTGGTGGCGCCGGGTGCGGCTGCCGAGCCTGCCCCGCCGCGGCAGCACCCCCACCCCCGCCTGACTCGGACCGGCGGTTTCGGTGCGGGATGCGAGCAGGCACGGACGCTGTGCGGAGACGGCCGACCTCGACCACCTCCCCGCTCGCGTCCGTGCCTGCCTCCTGCGACGAAGTGTCAGGTCACCGCCCCGTCGGCGACCCCGGACCGTGCGTCAGGGACATGAGTAGTCCACGCAGACCGGGGGGATCAGGCGGCCCCGGACGCTGATGCTGGAGAACTGCTTGGACTGGTCGCCGAGGATGCGTCCCGACCAGCGCAGCGTGCCGCCGTAGTCGTTGACGAACCCTGTCAGGTCGGCGCGGGTGTTCGGCCCTCGGGCGGTCAAGGTGTAGTCGTTGCCCTGGCGTTGGCCGCTGATGGTGGCACCGGGGCTGAGGACGAGCTCCCCTTCGACGTTGTCGATGCCGGGCGTGCCCGAGGGGGTCACGCGCAGCACCATCGTCGTGGTGGTCTGCCGAGACCGGCCCCGGATCGTGACGGGGTAGCTCGTGGTGGTCGTGTTCGCCTGGGATGCGGTCTGGCTGGGTGCCGCGGGTGCTGCGTGAGCGGTACCCGCGGTCGCCATACCGGCGGGCGCGAGCGCCACGAGGAGTGCTGTCCTGAGTACGAACTGTCGAATCCGCATTGTGGGTCCTTCCGGGTCACGTGCGTGGCAGGGTTGCCAGCTCGTCCCTCGTCACGCTAGGTCGGTCACAGGCCGTGACGAACGGTCGGACTTCTTACGGTCTCGTGACGTGGGCCGGCGGCGCCCCGCTCAGACGGCGACCGCCGGCGCCTCCTGGGTCCCGCCGGCCGGTGTCGCTCGGGTCTCGGGCTCGGCGGCCGGGCGGGTGTGCCGGCGGAAGGCCACGGCGGCCAGGACCGCCCCGGCGGCGAAGAACCCCGCACCCCACCAGTAGGCGGTGGCGTAGCCGTGGACCGCGGCCTCGGCGGCGGTCCCGGCCGTGACCGGGGCGTGCGTCGTCAGGTAGTCGGTGACCGCGGTGGCGGCGAGAGTGTTGAGCAGGGCCGTCCCGATGGAGCCGCCCACCTGCTGGCTCGTGTTGACCAGGGCACCGGCGACCCCGGCGTACTCGCGGTCCACACCGAGGGTCGCGGTCTGCATCGACGCAGGCATGATCGTGCCCATCCCGGCTCCCATGACCATGAGCGGCACGAGGATGTCGGGTGCGTAGGAGCTGTCCACCCCCAGGCGGGTCAGCAGCAGCATCCCGCTCATCGCCAGGGTCATGCCGACCGGGACCATGACCTTCGGGCCGAACCGTGGCACGAGGACGTTGGTCCCCAGCTGCGCGGCGACCACGAGCATCCCGATCATCGGCAGGAAGGCCAGTCCGGTCCCGATCGGCGAGTAGCCGAGCGTGGTCTGGACGTAGTAGGTGACGAAGAGGAACACGCCGAACATGCCGATGGCGGCGATCATCACCGACGCGTAGGCGGTGGCGCGGTTGCGGTCCGCGAGGATGACCGTCGGCAGCAGCGGGTGGCCCACCCGGCGCTGCGAGGCCGCGAAGGCGCCGAGCAGCAGGGCGGCCGCGGCGAGGAAGCCCCAGGAGGTGGGCGAGCCCCAGCCGTCGCGCTCGGCGTTCGAGAAGCCGAAGACGAGGCCGAAGAGGCCGGCCGACACGAGCACGGTGCCCGGGACGTCCAGGCGCGGCCGGCGCCCGGTGCGCTCGAGGGCCGGGACCAGGGCGAGGGCACCGACGAAGGCCACCACGGCGATGACGTCGTTGATGTAGAGGTTCCAGCGCCAGTCGAGGTTCTCGGTGAGGACCCCGCCGAGCAGGAGGCCGATGGCGCCGCCGGCCCCGGCGAGGGCGCCGAACACCCCGAAGGCGCGGGCCCGCTCGCGGGGGATCGTGAAGGTCGTCGTGAGGACGGCGAGGGCGGTGGGCGCCAGGAGGGCGCCGAAGACGCCCTGGAGCGCCCGGGCGGCGATGAGCACGCCGAAGGTCGGGGCGGCCCCGCCGAGGGTGCTGGCCAGCGCGAAGCCGACGAGCCCGACGAGGAAGGTGCGCTTGCGGCCGAGGAGGTCCGAGAGCCGGCCCCCGAGGAGCAGGAGGCTGCCGAAGGTCAGCGAGTAGGCCGTGACGACCCACTGCCGGTCGGCGTCGGAGAAGCCGAGGTCGGCCTGGGCGGACGGGAGGGCGATGTTCACGACGGTGGCGTCGAGCACGACCATGAGCTGGGCGAGCGCGACGACGGCGAGGGTCCACCAGCGGCGGGACGAGGGGGGTGCGTCGGCCACGGCGGACGCGGGGGAGGAGGGAGCCATGACGCCGACCATATACGAAACCCAGCAGTTCCGAAAATGAACAGTTCCGGAATCAGGCCGTCTCGGAACTGAGGTACCGTAGGAGACCGGCAGAACCGGCGGACCAGGAGGCATCGGCGCGATGACGCAGCCCGAGCAGGTCGTGGAGCCCACGGGCACCGGCGACGAGCAGCAGGGCCGCCCCGGGCGCAAGCGCGACCACAGCCGGGACCCCGAGATCCTCGAGGCGGCGCTCGACATCCTCGCCGAGTGCGGGTACGACGGGATGACCGTCGACATGGTCGCCGCCCGCGCCAAGGCGGGGAAGGCCACGCTCTACCGGCGGTGGCCCTCGAAGGCGCACCTCGTCATCGACGCCGTGGCCTGCATGAAGCGGGCCCAGCACCAGGCGCCCCCGCCGGACACCGGCACCCTCCGCGGCGACCTCGTCGCGATGATCCGGCCACCCGGTATCGCCGACGGCCAGCGCAAGATGCAGGTCATGGGTGGCCTCGTCTCGCTGCTGGCCCGCGAGCCCGAGCTGGTCGAGGCCGTCGACGAGGCCATCACCGAGCCACGGGTCCGGCAGAACCGCATCGTCCTGGAGCGTGCGCGGGACCGCGGGGAGATCCGCGCCGACGCCGACCTCGAGCTCGTCGCGCACATCGGCCCGGCCATGGCGTCCTACCGGACGCTCGTGCAGCGCCGGCAGGTCGACCGCGAGTTCCTCGTCCGGATCATCGACGAGGTCGTCCTCCCCGCGCTCGGTGTCCCCCCGGGTGACCCCACCGGGTGAACGAGGACACGCCGTCCGCACCTGGTGCGGACGGCGTGTCCTGTTCGCGTGACGGGGAGGCGGGTCAGCGCTCCTCGTCGCCGCTGATGAAGGCCTCGAGGCGGGCGCGGCCGACGTCGTCCGGGCGCTGCTCCGGGGGGGACTTCATGAGGTAGGACGACGCCGACAGCAGCGCGCCGCCGACCCCGCGGTCCTTGGCGATCTTCGCTGCACGGATGGCGTCGATGATGATGCCCGCCGAGTTGGGGGAGTCCCACACCTCGAGCTTGTACTCGAGGTTGAGCGGCACGTCGCCGAAGGCGCGGCCCTCGAGGCGGACGTACGCCCACTTGCGGTCGTCGAGCCACGCGACGTAGTCGGACGGGCCGATGTGCACGTTGCGGTCCTCGGTCTTGCCGGCGAGCTCGCCGGTGAGGTTCGAGGTGACGGCCTGCGTCTTCGAGATCTTCTTCGACTCCAGGCGCTCGCGCTCGAGCATGTTCTTGAAGTCCATGTTGCCGCCGACGTTGAGCTGGTAGGTGCGGTCGAGCTGCACGCCGCGGTCCTCGAAGAGCTTCGCCATGACGCGGTGCGTGATGGTGGCGCCGACCTGGGACTTGATGTCGTCGCCGATGATCGGCACGCCCGCGGCCTCGAACTTCGCGGCCCACTCCGGGTCGGAGGCGATGAAGACGGGCAGCGCGTTGACGAAGGCGACACCGGCGTCGATGGCGCACTGGGCGTAGAACTTGTCCGCCTCCTCCGAGCCCACCGGGAGGTAGGAGACGAGCACGTCGACCTCGGCGTCGCGCAGCGCCGCGACGACGTCGACCGGGTCGGCCGGGGACTCGTCGATCGTCATCGCGTAGTACTTGCCGATGCCGTCGAGGGTGTGGCCGCGCTGGACGGTGACGCCGGTGGTGGGCACGTCGGCGATCTTGACCGTGTTGTTCTCGGAGGCGTTGATGGCCTCGGCGAGGTCCTTGCCGACCTTCTTGTCGTCGACATCGAACGCCGCGACGAACTCGACGTCGCGCACGTGGTACTCGCCGAACACGACGTGCATCAGACCCGGCACGGTCGAGGACGCGTCGGCGTCCCGGTAGTAGTGGACGCCCTGGACGAGCGACGACGCGCAGTTGCCGACGCCGACGACGGCGACGCGGATGGAACCCATGAGCTTTTCCTCCGAGAGGTCTTGGGGGTGGGCGGGACGGACGGTGGTGGTGCCGGCAAGGGCGCCGGTCACCTACGGCTGGGGGCCGGGGTCGGTGGGGTGACGCCGTTCGGCGTCGATGAGCTCGGTGAGCCAGCGGACCTCGCGCTCGGCGGTCTCCTCACCGTGGCGCTGGAGAGCCGCGGTGTAGGCGTCCATTCGCTCACGGCTGCGGGTGGAGCGCTCGCGGACCCGCTCGAGGTTCTCCTCGAGGCGCGAGCGCCGGCCCTCGAGGATGCGCAGCCGCACCTCGTGCTCGGTGCGGGCGAAGAAGGCGAAGCGGACGTCGAAGCCGTCGTCCTCGTAGGCCGAGGCGTCGATGCGGTCGACGAGCTCGGCGAAGTGCTCCTTGCCGGCCGCGGTGAGCTCATACACGACGCGGGGGCGCTTGCCACCGGCGGACGGGTCCGCGGCCTCGGCGATGAGCCCGCGGCCGAGCAGCGACTTCAGTGCGGGGTAGAGCGTGCCGTACGACAGCGCCCGGAAGGGGCCGAGCGCGGTGTTGAGGCGGCGCCGGAGGTCGTAGCCGTGCGTGGGGGCCTCGTGCAGGAGGCCGAGGACGGCGAACTCGAGGAGCTGGGCGCGGCGAGAGACCACGGTGGGTGCTCCTCTCCGGCGATCGGCGGGACCTGACATACTCGGTCCATGTCCGTTCGACCGTAGCACAGATATATCGACGCGATACATCGTGCCGCAGGTGTTCGTCCCGGACGTCCCGCTGGTCCCGCACGTCACACCGGGGGCCGGACGTCGCGCGCCACCCGCAGGAGCCTCCTGGGGTTTTCCCAGGCTCGACCGTCATACTGAGCGGTGGACGTGGTCGGACGACCCGTCGCCCCCGCCCCGAACCCCGGAAGTCCATGAGCGAACGACAGCCACGTACCCGTGCAGAGGCCAGGAGCCGGCAGGCCGGCCGCGACCGCCAGAACGGCGACGAGCCCTCCGCCCGACGCGTCTGGGTCACGCGAGGGCTCTGGGCGGCGTTCGGTGCCTTCGTCCTCGGCATCCTCGGGTTCTTCACGGCCTACGCCCTGACCGACGTCCCCCAGCCGAACGAGATGGTCCAGGCTCAGGCGAGCGTCGTCTACTACTCCGACGGCACGTCAGAGCTCGCGCGGCTGTCCGACGACGGCGGCAACCGGGAGTCCGTCCCGCTGGCCGAGATCAGCGAGGACATGCAGCACGCGATCCTGGCCGCGGAGGACCGCGACTTCTACGAGAACAGCGGGATCAGCCCCACGGGCATCGCCCGCGCCGTGTGGGTCGCGGTCAAGGGCGGGCAGGCCACCCAGGGTGGGTCGACGATCACCCAGCAGTACGTCAAGAACTACTTCCTGACCCAGGACCGCACGCTGACCCGCAAGGCCAAGGAGATCCTCATCTCCTTGAAGATCGACAAGCAGCAGGACAAGGACCAGATCCTCGAGAACTACCTCAACACGATCTACTACGGCCGCGGCGCGTACGGCATCCAGACCGCCGCGCAGACCTACTTCGGGGTGGACGCCAAGGACCTCGACCCGTCGCAGTCGGCGCTGCTCGCCTCGGTCATCCGCGGCCCGTCGCTCTACGACCCCCAGCTCGGCGAGGAGCAGCAGGCGAACGCCGAGAGCCGCAGCGGCTACATCCTCGACGCCATGGTCGACCAGGGCTGGCTGTCCGCCGACCAGCGGGCCGAGGCGGCCTTCCCGGAGGTCAAGGAGTACAAGCCCAAGGCGCTCGGCGGCACGAACGGCTACATCGTCGACCTCGTCAAGCGCGAGCTCGTCGACAAGCACCAGCTGTCCGAGTCCGACATCCAGCGCGGTGGCCTGCGGATCGTCTCGACGATCGAGAAGCCGAAGCAGGCGGCGGCCGTCGCGGCCGTCGAGGACGAGCGGCCGGAGAAGCAGGACGACATCCACGAGGGCCTGGTCTCGATCAAGCCCGGCGACGGTGCCGTCGTCGCCCTCTACGGTGGTCGCGACTTCGCCGACCGAGCGCTCAACGACGCCAGCCAGGCCAAGATGCAGGCCGGCTCGACGTTCAAGATCTTCGCGCTCATCGCCGCGCTGCAGTCCCGCGACGTCTCGACCCAGACCCGGTTCAACGGCGCGAGCCCGCAGTACTTCGACCAGTTCGCCGACTCCGCGGGCTCGACGGATGCCGCCCGCCGGGGCCGGGTCAAGAACTTCGGCAACGAGGGGTTCGGCAACATCGACCTCCTCAAGGCCACGAAGAACTCGGTCAACACCGTCTACGCCCAGCTGAACATCGAGGCCGGACCCGAGAAGACGATGAAGGCCGCGGAGGACGCGGGCGTGCGCTCGGAGCTGCAGCCGAACGTGGCCAACGTCCTCGGCACCGACTCCGTGACGGTCATGGACATGGCGACCGCCTACGCGACGATCGCCGCCGAGGGACTGCGCGCCGAGCCCTACCTCGTCCAGCAGATCGCCTTCCTCGACGACCGGCTGCCGACCATCGAGGCCGAGCCGCAGACGAAGCAGGTGTTCGACAAGGACCTCATGTCCGACGTCATCGAGGCGATGGAACAGCCCGTCAACGGTGGCACCGCCCGCTACGTCGGCGAGAACCTCGGCCGGCCCGCCGCGGGCAAGACCGGTACGTCCGAGAGCTTCCGGTCGGCCTGGTTCGACGGCTACGTCCCGCAGCTCGCGACGGCGGTCGGCATGTACCGCTCCGACCCGGACACCGGCGACGAGCTGGAGATGGAGAACCTGCCGACCGCGGGCGACATCACGGGCGGCAGCTTCCCGGCGCGGATCTGGACGGCCTACATGAAGAAGGCGCTCGAGGGCACCGAGGTCGTGCCGTTCCCGAAGCCCGCCCACATCAACAGGGACGCCGCGCCGCCGCCGCCCCCAGCGCCGACCCAGGCACCCGAGCCCACGAAGGCTCCGCCGTCGTCGAGCAGCGCGCCGACCACCAGCGCCCCGCCGACCACCAGCGAGCCGCCGGAGCCCACGAAGACGGTCGTCCCCTCGCCGTCGGTGTCCAGGACGAGGACGACGGCACCTCCGACACCGTCGCCGACCCCCACCTCCACCGCGGGCGCGCCGGTCCTCGGGACCGGCTGACCGCTCCTTCGTGACCGACCCGGACGCACCGCGCGTCGTGCTCCCCGGGGGCCTCACCACGGCCCTCGGAGGACCGCGCGGTGCGTTCGGCCGCCCGGGGCCGCGGGGGGTCGCCCGGCTGGCGCCCGTCGTCCTGCTCCTCGGGCTGCCACTGCTCGTGGCCTCCCTGCGGCAGTCGGCGTGCGCGGCGCAGGGGTACGAGGGGCAGGTGCCGGTGTGGCGGATGTGCGCCTCGCCGATGCTCGCGTCGGTCACCGACGACGGCGCCGGCCGGGGAGTCCTCGCCTACCTCTCCGGCGACGCCCCGCTCGACGTGCCGGTGGTCCCGGGCACCGTGACGACCCTCCTCGCGACCCTCGCCCCCGGTGCCGGCCTGGAGCAGCAGCGATGGGTGCTCGTGCTGTGGACGCTCACCGTGGCGCTCCTCCTCGCCGGGCTCGTCGTCGCGGTCGGCACGGTCCGCCGCCACCGCGCGGCCGACCCGGTCGCGCTCGCCCTCTCGCCGGTGCTCGCCCTCACCGTGCTGCTCTCGGCCGAGCTCGTCCCGGTCGCGCTCGCCACCGTCGCGGTCCGGGCGTGGAGCCGTCGGCGCCCCGGGCTCGCCGGCGCGCTCGCCGGGGTCGCGGTGCTCGGTGCGCGTCCGGCCGTCCTCGTCCTCCTCGCCCTGGCCCTCACCCCGCCCGACGGCCTGCGGCACGCCCGGCGCCGGCTGCTCGGCTCGGCCGCCGCGACCGTCGTCATCGTCCTGGGCCCGCTCGCTGCGCTCGACCCCGACCTCGTGGTGTACCCGCTGCGGGAGTGGTGGGCCGCGGGAGCGGGTCCGGGCTCGCCCTGGTTCGTCCCGACCCTGGCGGAGCACCCTCTCGGGCCGTCGCGCGCGGCGGTGCTCTCGCTGCTCGGGCTGCTCCTCGCGACCGGCCTGGTCCTCCTCCTCGCGGCACGGGGCCG
Organism: Phycicoccus sp. CSK15P-2; assembly: GCF_016888005.1. Classification (GTDB taxonomy): domain Bacteria; phylum Actinomycetota; class Actinomycetes; order Actinomycetales; family Dermatophilaceae; genus Phycicoccus. The sequence goes on from NZ_JAFDVE010000008.1 coordinate 187,561, forward strand.
GCGTCCCGCGACCGCCGACCTCGCGCTCGTCGGTCTGCTCGTCGCACTCGCGACGGGCGTCGCGTACCCGGTCCAGACGGCCGTGTGGCTCGTGCCGTTCGTCGCCCTCGCCGGCGTCCGGTGGCGCGAGCACCTCCTGTGGGCCGGCGCGGAGGTCGTCCACGCCGTCGCGCTCCACGCCTGGCTCGCCGCCGAGTCCGACCCGGCGCACGGGCTGCCGGCCGGGTGGTACGCCACCGCACTGGTCCTGCGGCTGCTCGCCCTGGGCCGGCTGGGCTGGGTCGTGTGGTCCGGAACCGCGTGGTCCGCCGCCGGGTGGGACGCCGACGGCCCGGGAGAGGGGGCACCGGACGGATTGGGCGATGGCGCAGGGCGACCGGTACCCTGGACCGGTTGCCCTCCGGGGCCTGTGGACAACTCCCGGGCCGTGTGGGCGACGATGCATACCCTCCTGTCACGGAAGGACCGTGACCGCCACAGACCGAAGGAGGCGGGTTAGCGCATGCGTCAGTACGAACTCATGGTCATCCTCGACCCCGAGCTCGACGACCGGACCGTCCAGCCCTCGCTGGAGAAGTTCCTCAAGGTCGTGACCACCGATGGTGGCAGCGTCGACACGATCGACGTCTGGGGCCGCCGCCGGCTGGCCTACGAGATCAAGAAGAAGGCCGAGGGCATCTACGCCGTCGTCAACTTCACCTCCGAGCCCGCCACGGCCAAGGAGCTCGACCGTCAGCTCGGTCTCAACGAGTCGGTCATGCGGACCAAGCTCCTGCGCCCCGGCGCCTGAGCCTTCCGTCACCCGTCCACGACCAACCCCGAAGGGACACCCGTCATGGCAGGCGACACCCTCATCACGATCATCGGCAACCTCACCGCCGACCCCGAGCTCCGCTTCACCCCCTCCGGTGCGGCCGTCGCGAACTTCACCGTCGCGTCGACCCCCCGGATGTTCGACCGCCAGTCGAACGAGTGGAAGGACGGGGAGACCCTCTTCATGCGCTGCTCCATCTGGCGCGACGCGGCCGAGAACGTGGCCGAGTCGCTCCACCGGGGCACCCGCGTCGTCGTCTCGGGCCGGCTGAAGTCGCGCTCGTACGAGACGAAGGAGGGCGAGAAGCGCACCGTCATGGAGCTCGAGGTCGACGAGGTCGGCCCGTCGCTCCGCTACGCCTCCGCGAAGGTCACCAAGGCCGAGCGCGGCGGGTCCGGCGGCGGCTTCGGCGGCGGTGGCGGAGGCTTCCAGCAGAACGACCCGTGGGCCACCGGCGGCCAGCCCCAGCAGGGCGGCGGCCAGCAGGGCGGTTACGGCGGTGGCCAGCAGGCCCCGCAGCAGCCGCAGCAGGGTGGTCAGCAGGGCGGTGGCTGGGGCCAGGCGCCGAGCTACGACGAGCCCCCCTTCTGACCGTCCCGGCCCCCGGGCCGCGACGGCACCCGACAACCAGACACACACCATCCCTGGGAGACCAGGGCTCATCCGCCGGGTGACCCCGGCAGAAGGAGAGCACCACGATGGCCAAGCCCGCCATTCGCAAGCCGAAGAAGAAGGCCAACCCGCTCAAGGCGGCGAAGGTCGAGAACATCGACTACAAGGACGTCGCGCTGCTGCGCAAGTTCATCTCCGACCGCGGCAAGATCCGCGCCCGGCGCGTCACCGGTGTGACCGTCCAGGAGCAGCGGCTCATCGCCAACGCGGTGAAGAACGCCCGCGAGATGGCGCTCCTGCCCTACAGCAGCTCGTCCCGCTGACCCGAGAAGGAGCCAGAACGATGAAGGTCATCCTCACCCACGAGGTCTCGGGTCTCGGCACCGCCGGTGACGTCGTCGACGTCAAGGACGGCTACGCCCGCAACTTCCTCTTCAAGCGCGGTCTCGCGACCGCGTGGACCAAGGGTGGTCAGAAGCAGGTCGACGCGATCGCCAAGGCCCGCGAGTCCCGCGCCGTGAAGTCCCTCGAGGAGGCGCAGTCCATCAAGGGCAACCTCGAGGCCAACGCCGTCACGGTCACCGCGCACGCCGGCACGAGCGGCCGCCTCTTCGGCGCCGTCTCCACGGCCGACATCGCCGCCGCGGTGAAGTCCGCCGGTGGCCCCGAGCTCGACCGCCGCCGGATCGAGGTCCCCACCCCGATCCGCCAGGTCGGCTCGCACACCGCGCTCGTCCGCCTCCACCCGGAGGTCCAGGCGACCGTCGAGCTCGACGTCGTCGCCGGCTGACGCCGCGCACCCCCGAGGGCCCCGGACCACCACGGTCCGGGGCCCTCGCGCGTCCCGTGCGGCCCGGGCGTGCCGGAGTCCGGCAAGTGAATGCTGACGATCCGGTTGACCCCGTTCGGGCGACGGGTGATGCTCTGGCCGTGACCGCACTGCTCGTCGTCGCCCTGCTCGTGGTGCTCGCCCACCAGGCGGTCGGTGCGCTCCGCCCGCGCGCGGAGTGTCCGGCCCGGTCCCGGATGCTGTCGGGCTGGCACGCCGGCATGGCGCTCGGGATGGTGGCGATGCTCGCCCTTCCGCTGCGGTCGGCCGTCGCGGGCCTCCTCGTCGGAGTCTTCGCCGTCGGCACCGGGTGGGCGGTCCGCACCGCGTGGACCCGACGTGCGGAGGGCGACGGCCAGGGTCCCCTCCACACCCGGCTGGGCGTCGCCTGCGCGGCGATGGTCGCCATGCTGTGGCCCGCCCTCTCGACGCCGGCCGCGGCGGCGTCCACGGCATCCACCCCGTCTTCGACCGTCCTGGCCGGCTCCGTCCACCACGCCGCCGTGACCCTGCCGGGTGGCCATGACCACACCGCGGCGCTCGAGCCCGGCTCGCCCCTCCTGTGGCTCTCGGCCGCCCTGCTCCTCGCGGTCGCGGTCGTGGCGGTCCTCGCCGCCCGCCGGACGCTCGTCACGGCCGCGGCAGCCCGCGCCGCCGAGACCCGCGGTGACGCGTGCTGCGAGTCCGTCATGGCCCTCGCCGCCGGCTGGATGCTCGCCGTGCCCGTCCTCGGCGCCCTGGGGGCCTGACGCCGGATCGGCCGTCCGGTCAGCGGGTTCAGTGTTTTCTTGCCAACTGCTTGCGGAGACGCCATCGGTGGGTGAGAGTGCGCACAGCCCCCGTCCGTCGCCGTCGGGGCTGTCCGACCCGAGGAGGTCACGTATGCAGGTGCCCGCACCCTTCGAGTACGAGCGCGCGACGAGTGTCGACCACGCGCTCGACCTCCTGGGAAGACTCGGAGAGGAGTCCCGGCTCGTCGCCGGCGGGCACAGCCTGCTGCCGATGATGAAGCTGCGGCTCACCGACCTCGAGTACCTCGTCGACATCAACGACCTGCACGACGAGCTCGGCTACATCCGGATGGGGGAGGACGAGGTCCGGATCGGCGCCATGACGCGCCACCGCGAGCTCCTCGAGTCCCCCGAGCTCGCCGCGCTGTTCCCGATCTTCGCCGACGCCGAGCGCGTCATCGCCGACCCCCTCGTCCGCAACCGCGGCACGATCGGCGGGTCGCTGTGCCAGGCAGACCCGTCCGAGGACCTCTCGGCCGTGTGCACGACGCTCGCCGCGTCGTGCGTCATCCGCAGCGCGGACGGCGAGCGCGTCGTGTCGATGGACGAGTTCCACCGCGGGCCGTACGAGACGGCGGTCGGCCAGGCCGAGATGCTCACCGAGGTCCGCATCCCCGTGCGGCCGAACGGGTCGAGCGCCTACGCGAAGGTCGAGCGCCGGGCGGGCGACTGGGCCGTGACCTCTGCCGGCGCCGCCGTGTGGATGGACGGCGAGGTCATCACCGAGGCCCGGGTGGGTCTCGCCGCCGTCGGCCCGCACACCACCGGCATCACGGCGATCTCGGACGCCCTGCGCGGCCGGGAGCCCACGGACGAGGCCCTCGCCGAGGCGGGGCGGATCGCCTCCGAGGCGTGCTCGCCGTCCAGCGACGGCCGCGGCACCGCGGAGTACAAGCGCCACCTCGCTGGGGAGCTGACGACGCGCACTCTGCGGACTGCCGTGGACCGCATCCGAACCGGTCGCCGAGGCGACGAACCGAGCGAGAGGGGTCGATGACGTGCAGGTCACGATGACCGTCAACGGCGACCAGGTCACCGCCGAGTGCGAGCCGCGCACGCTGCTCGTGCACTTCCTCCGGGACACCCTGGACCTCACCGGCACCCACTGGGGCTGCGACACGAGCAACTGCGGGACCTGTGCGGTCTGGCTCGACGGCGAGCCCGTCAAGTCCTGCACCGTGCTCGCCGCGATGGCGGCCGGGCGCGAGGTCCGCACCGTCGAGGGACTCGAGACCGCGGACGGCCTGGACCCGATCCAGGAGGGTTTCATGCGCTGTCACGGACTCCAGTGCGGGTTCTGCACCCCCGGGATGATGATGACGTCCCGAGCCCTGCTCGACCGGAACCCCGACCCGGACGAGCAGACCATCCGTGAGGCCATCTCCGGCCAGATCTGCCGGTGCACCGGCTACACGACGATCGTCCGTTCCGTGCAGTGGGCGGCCAAGCACGAGGCCGACCTGCGGCGCCAGCAGGAGCTCGAGGCGGCCGGCGTCGGCCGCTCCGAGGAGATCGAGACCGTGGGGAGCGAGTCATGAGCACACCCGTCCAGACCGGCACCGAGCACAGCGACTGGGAGGCCGCGCCGGACAAGGTCTCCGACTCCACGGCGCAGCTCGGCCAGACCGACCTCGAGGACCTCGAGAACGCCGACAACGACCAGAAGCCGGTCGGCTTCGGCCGGATGCTCCGCAAGGAGGACCCGCGCTTCGTCCGCGGTCTCGGCAACTACGTCGACGACGTCCAGCTCAAGGGGATGCTGCACCTGGCGATCCTCCGGGCTCCCGTGGCGCACGCCAGGATCGTCTCCATCGACACCTCGGCCGCCGAGGCGCACCCGAAGGTCAAGGCGGTCGTCACCGGTGAGGGCCTCGCCGCGCAGAACCTCGCGTGGATGCCGACGCTGTCCAACGACGTCCAGGCGGTGCTCGCCACCGACAAGGTCCGCTTCCAGGGCCAGGAGGTCGCGTTCGTCGTCGCCGAGGACCGCTACGCCGCCCGTGACGCGCTCGAGCTCATCGACGTCGAGTACGACGTCCTGCCGCCGGTCGTCGACGTCCGCTCGGCCCTCGAGCCGGACGCCCCGGTCATCCGGGACGACCTCGAGGGCAAGGCCGACAACCACTGCTTCGACTGGGAGACCGGCGACAAGGCGGCCACCGACGCGGTGTTCGAGCGCGCGGACGTCACGGTCACCGAGGACATCATCTACCCCCGGGTCCACCCGGCCCCGATGGAGACCTGTGGCGCGGTCGCCGACTACGACCGGGTCGACGGCAAGCTCACGCTCTGGTCGACCACCCAGGCGCCGCACGCGCACCGGACGGTCTACGCCCTCGTGGCGGGCCTGCCCGAGCACAAGATCCGGGTCATCTCCCCGGACATCGGCGGTGGCTTCGGCAACAAGGTCCCGATCTACCCCGGCTACGTGTGCGCGATCGTCGGCTCGATCGTCACCGGCAAGCCGGTGAAGTGGATGGAGGACCGCACCGAGAACCTCGTCTCCACCGGGTTCGCCCGCGACTACGTCATGCGTGGCGAGATCGCGGCCGACAAGGACGGCAAGATCCTCGCCATCCGCACCCACGTGCTCGCCGACCACGGCGCCTTCAACGGCACCGCGGCCCCGGTCAAGTACCCGGCGGGCTTCTTCGGCGTCTTCACCGGCAGCTACGACCTCGAGGCCGCGCACTGCTCGATGACGGCGGTCTACACGAACAAGGCACCCGGTGGCGTGGCGTACGCCTGCTCCTTCCGGATCACCGAGGCGGTCTACCTCGTCGAGCGGCTCGTCGACTGCCTCGCCTACGACCTCGAGATGGACCCGGTCGACCTGCGCCGGAAGAACTTCATCCAGCCCGACCAGTTCCCGTACACGACGAAGACCGGCTGGGTCTACGACTCCGGCGAGTACGAGAAGGCCCTCGACGTCGCCCTCGAGCAGGCCGGCTACGCCGAGCTGCGCCGGGAGCAGGCCGAGAAGCGCGAGCGCGGCGAGCTCATGGGCATCGGTGTCGCGTTCTTCACCGAGGCCGTCGGGGCCGGTCCGCGCAAGGACATGGACATCCTCGGCCTCGGGATGGCCGACGGCTGCGAGCTGCGGGTCCACCCCACCGGCAAGGCCGTCGTCCGGCTCTCGGTGCAGAGCCAGGGCCAGGGTCACGAGACGACGTTCGCGCAGATCGTCGCCGAGGAGATCGGCATCGCGCCCGAGGACATCGACGTCGTCCACGGCGACACCGACAACACCCCGTTCGGGCTCGGCACGTACGGCAGCCGGTCGACCCCGGTCTCCGGCGCCGCGGCGGCGCTCGTCGCCCGTAAGGTCCGGGACAAGGCGAAGATCATCGCCTCCGGGATGCTCGAGGTGTCGGTCGCGGACCTCGAGTGGGAGAAGGGCTCGTTCCACGTCGCGGGCGACCCGACCCGCTCGGTGACCATCCAGGACATCGCGATGAAGGCGCACGGCGCCGGCGACCTCCCGGACGGCATCGAGGGCGGGCTCGAGGCACAGATCTGCTACAACCCGGAGAACCTCACCTACCCGTTCGGGGCGTACATCTGCGTCGTCGACATCGACCCCGGGACGGCCGAGGTCAAGGTCCGCCGGTTCGTCGCGGTCGACGACTGCGGGACGCGGATCAACCCGATGATCATCGAGGGACAGGTGCACGGCGGGCTCGTCGACGGCATCGGGATGGCCCTGATGGAGATGATCTCGTTCGACGAGGACGGCAACTGCCTCGGTGGCTCGTTCATGGACTACCTCGTCCCGACCGCCCTCGAGACGCCGCACTTCGAGACCGGGCACACGGTGACGCCCTCGCCGCACCACCCGATCGGGGCCAAGGGCATCGGCGAGTCCGCCACCGTCGGGTCGCCGCCGGCGGTCGTCAACGCGGTCGTCGACGCCCTCAAGCCGTTCGGGATCCGGCACGCCGACATGCCGCTCACCCCGTCCCGGGTGTGGGAGGCCATGCAGGGCCGTCCCACACCGCCGATCTGAGGGGCCGCCGACCATGTCGACTCCCTCGTCCGAGGCGCCCGCACGCCCGTTCGTCCGGGCCACGGTGGTCCGTGCCCAGGAGCCGGCCTCGGCCCGGCCTGGCGACAGCGCGGTCGTCCTGCCCGACGGGACGATCGACGGCTTCGTCGGCGGCCAGTGCTCGGTCGAGGCGGTGCGCAGCACGGCGCTCGAGTCGCTGCGCACCCGCGAGGCCGTGCTCCTGCGCGTCCTCCCGGACCACGGTCCGGCCTTCCCGGACTCGCCCGGGGCGGTCGTCGTCGTCAACCCCTGCCTGTCCGGCGGTGCCCTGGAGATCTACCTCGAGCCGATGCTGCCGACCTCGGTCGTGCGCGTCGTCGGCGACTCCCCGACGGCGCGGGCGCTCGCGGACCTCGCGCCGACGGTCGGCTTCCCGGTGTGCGGCGAGGACGACGCGACCCTTCCGGGGTCCCTGCTCGCCGTCGTCGTCGCGACGCACGGCGGTGACGAGGTCGGGGCGGTGCGGGCCGCGCTCGCCGACGGTGCCGGGTTCGTCGGGATCGTCTCGAGCCGGACCCGCGGCCGGGCGGTGCTCGTCGAGCTCTCCGCGGCGGGCCTCACCGACGACGAGCTCGCGCGGGTCCATCCGCACGTGGGGGTCGACATCGGCGCCCGGACCCCGCAGGAGATCGCGGTCGCCATCGTCGCGGCGCTCGTCCGGGCGGTGCGGGTCGACGGTGCCCGGCCGCTCGAGCCGAGCGACGAGGTCGCCGAGCCGGTGACGGCCGTCGACCCCGTGTGCGGGATGACCGTCGTCGTCCACGACGGGACGCCGCACGCGGTGGTGGACGGCGAGCACGTCTGGTTCTGCTGTCCGGGATGCCGGGACGCCCACCTCGCCGCGGCCGCACCCGGGTCGGCGTGAGCGCGCCGTTCACCGGGCCGGACGAGGTCCGGGACCGCTTCGCCGAGCACGACTACCTCGCCGACCGCGGCCTCGCGACGTCGGTCCACCTCGGGACGCGGCTCGGGATGCCGCTGCTCCTCGAGGGCGAGCCCGGCGTCGGGAAGACCGAGGCGGCCAAGGTGCTCGCGGCCTCGCTCGACAGGCCGCTCGTCCGCCTCCAGTGCTACGAGGGGTTGACCGCCGCCGAGGCGCTCTACGACTGGAACCACGCCAAGCAGCTGCTCGCCATCCGGGTCGCGGAGGCCCGGGGCGACCGGCTCGAGGAGGCCGACCTCTTCGCCGAGGAGTACCTGCAGGAGCGGCCCATCCTCCGGTGCGTGCGCTCCACCGACGGCCCGCCGCCGGTGCTCCTCATCGACGAGATCGACCGCGCCGACGACGAGTTCGAGGCGCTGCTGCTCGAGTTCCTCGGCGAGCAGGCGGTCACCGTGCCCGAGCTCGGCACCTTCCGGGCCGCCGAGCCGCCCGTCGTCGTACTCACCTCCAACCGGTCCCGCGACCTGCACGACGCGCTGCGCCGGCGTTGCCTCTACCACTGGCTCGAGTTCCCCGACCCGCTCCGGATGGTCGAGATCGTGCGGCGCCGGGTGCCGGGTGCGGACGAGCCGCTCGTCGCCGCGGCCGTCGACTTCGTCGGCGGGGTCCGCGGGCTCGACGTCGACAAGCCGCCAGGGCTCGCCGAGGCCGTCAACTGGGTCGCGGCGCTGTCCGTGCTGGGGGTCGGTGAGCTCGTCCGCGAGGACGTCGCGGCCACCCTCGGCGCGCTCGCCAAGACCCCGGACGACCACGAGGTCGTCACCGCGGCCCTCGACGACCTGCTCGCGGGCTCGTCCCCGGGCTGAGCCGGTGAGCCTGCTCGCCGGCGCCGACCGCGCGGCGTTCGTCACCGGGCTCGGTTCCCGGCTGCGCGCCGCGGGGGTTCCCGTCGACCTCACCTCGACCGTCGCCTTCACCGCCGCCCTCGACGTCGGCTTCCCGCGGGACGTCGAGTCCCTCTACTGGGCCGCCCGGGTCACCCTCGTGCACCGGCACGAGCACCACCCGACCTTCGACGCCGTCTTCGACGCGGTGTTCCGCGACACCGTCCTCGCCACCGACCCGCAGGCGCGGCGGGCGGCACGCGGCGGCGACACGTCCTCCACGGGCGACACGTGGGCGCGCGCGGCCGGCCGGCCGGCCGGCGACGTCGAGGGCGACGGTCTGCCCTGGGCGACGCTGCCGCGGGTCACGGCCGGAGGGTCCTCGGACGACGAGGACGACGTCACGCTGCCCGAGCCGCTGCCCTCGGCGGCGGCCGCGCTCGCCGACACCCCGCTCGAGGAGCTCGACGACGCCCGGCTCGCCGTCCTGGAGTCGTGGTTGCAGCGCACCGTCGACCGCTGGCCCACCCGGCGGAGCCGGCGCCGGCGGCCGCACAAGCAGGGCACGCACGTCGCGCTGCGCGATACCCTCGCCGCGTCCCGCCGCACCGGGTGGGAGACGACCCGGCTGCGCTACCGGCGTCCGGAGCGGCGGCCCCGCCCGGTCACGGTCCTCGTTGACGTCAGCCGCTCGATGCAGCCGTACGCCGTGGCGTACCTGCACCTGCTCCGCGTCCTCGCCCGCACCGGCCGGTGCGAGACCTTCGTCTTCTCGACCGAGCTGACCCGCCTGACCCCGGCGCTGGTCCACCACTCCGCGCAGGAGGCGCGCGAGCGGGCCGAGGCCGCGACGGCCGACCGCTTCGGCGGGACGCACCTGGCCGGCAGCCTCCGGGCGCTGCGTCGCTCCCGGTGGGGCGACGGGCTGCGCGGTGGCGTGCTCGTCCTCGCCTCGGACGGCTGGGACAGCGACCCTCCGGAGGAGCTCGCCGCCGAGCTCGCCCGGCTCCGCCGCCGGGCGCACCGGATCCTCTGGCTCAACCCGCGCGCGGCCGCTCCCGGTTTCGAGCCACGGGTCGGCTCGATGGCCGCGGCGCTGCCGTACTGCGACGCCTTCCTCCCGGCCCACTCGCCGGACGCACTCGTCGACGTCGTGGCCGCGCTCGTCGACGACTGACGCGGTGTCGGCCGCTCAGCTCCAGAGCGTCACGTGCACGGCCGGGCGGAACCGGCCCGCCCGCGCACCACGTCCCCGGACCATCGCCTGGGTCGCGCGCGGGGTCGTGACGAACCGCAGCAGCTCGGCGGCCACCGGCGACTGCTGCTCGGTGGGCAACGCGAACGCCGACCACTTCCCGGTGCCGCGCAGGCCGCGGCCCTCGAGGACGACGAGCCGCTGGTCGGCCAGGCACGCCTTGACCGCGGAGTGCACGGCGAGCCCGACGGCCGCTCCGCGCTGCAGCTCCTCGACGGCCGCGGCGTCGCTCTGGAAGATGCGCTGGTTGGCCTCGGGGACGCCGAGGTGACGCATCATTCCCGGGACGACGCCGTGGTGCTCCGCGGCGGACGGCCCGAGCAGCCACGTCTGGCCGCACAGCTGCGCGGGGGAGGGGGCGTGCCCGACGAACGGGTGCCGCGGACCGGCGACCGTGACGACGTCGTAGTTGAGGAACGGCTGGTGGGCCAGTCCGCTCGGGACCTCCCGCGGCGTCGGGCCGATGGCGACGTCGACCGTGCGGCTCGCGAGCAGCGCGGAGAACTCGGTCACCCGGTGCACGCTGAGCTCGACGTCGAGGTCGGCGGCCCGGGCGGCGAAGAGCTCGATGAGGCCCGGCGCCGCGTGCTCGGCGAACATCGCGGAGGCGGCGAGCCGCAGCATCCGCCGCCCCGACCCGGCCTGGGTGACCTCACGGACCGTGCGGTCCTGGAGCCCGAGGATCTCGACGGAGCGGCTCGCGAGGCGCAGGCCGCCCGGCGTGAACGCCAGACCCGACGAGGTGCGGCCGAACAGCCGGTCGTCGAACTCCTTGCGCAGCTGACCGACGTGCATGGACACGGCGGCCTCGCTGACCCCGAGCTCGTCCGCCGCAGCCTTGAGGGACCCGAGCCGCACGACCGTGGCGTAGGCGCGCAGCTGTGTCGGCGTCACGTGCTCATCGTAGGTCCGCCTTCGACGCCGGTCACCCCGCACGGGACAAGTGCTGGTCACGGGACGCGTGGGTGGTTACCGTGAGTCGTCGACCGACTTCCCGGGCCCCTGCCACAGGAGGAGCAAGACGCCGTGTCCGTCACAGACCGCCCCGAACCAACCGTCGCGGAGACCGAGCCGCCCACCGGGCAGCCGCGCCCCGACAAGCGGATCACCGCACCGCGGGTCTTCTGGCCCGCCCTGGCCGTCATCGGTGGCTTCGTCGTCCTGGCCCTCATCGCCCCGGAGCGCACGGGCGAGATCTTCAGCTCCATCAGCGGGGCCGTCGTCGGCGACCTCGGGTGGTACTACATCCTCATCGTCAGCGGCTTCGTCGCCTTCTCGCTGTGGGCGGCGGTCGGGCCCACCGGCCGGGTCGTGCTCGGCGCGGACGACGAGAAGCCCGAGTTCGGGCTGATGGCCTGGTTCGCGATGCTCTTCGCCGCCGGAATGGGCATCGGCCTCGTCTTCTGGGGCGTGGCCGAGCCGCTGAGCCACTTCGCGTCGCCGCCGCCCGGCACCGGCGAGACCGCGGGCGAGCAGGCCCGCGCCGCCACGGACGTCACGTACCTGCACTGGGGGCTGCACGCCTGGGGCATCTACGTCGTCGTCGGCCTGGCCGTCGCGTACGCCGTGCACCGCAAGGGGCGTCCGGTGTCCATCCGCTGGGCCCTGGAGCCACTCCTCGGCGAGCGCGTCAAGGGCGTGCTCGGTGACGTCATCGACGTCATCGCCGTCGTGGGCACGCTCTTCGGTGTCGCGACCTCGCTCGGCTTCGGCGTCTCGCAGGTCGGCTCCGGACTGCAGTTCCTCGGCGCCGTCGACGAGGTGGGCAACGTCCTCCTCGTCCTGCTCGTCGTCGGGATCACCGGTCTCGCGACCCTCTCGGTCGCCACCGGGCTCGACAAGGGCATCAAGATCCTGTCGAACGCGAACATGGTCATCGCCGCGGCCCTGCTCCTCTTCGTGCTGTTCGCCGGGTCCACGGTGTTCCTCCTCGGCGACTTCGTGTCGTCGGTCGGCAGCTACATCGCCAACTTCTTCCAGCTCTCGTTCCAGACGCTCGCCTTCCAGGGCGAGGAGGGGACGGACTGGGTCTCCGGCTGGACCACGTTCTACTGGGGCTGGTGGATGAGCTGGGCGCCCTTCGTCGGTGTGTTCATCGCGCGCATCTCCAAGGGCCGCACGGTCCGGGAGTTCGTCGCCGGCGTGCTGCTCGTCCCGACGCTCGTCACGTTCCTCTGGTTCGCCGTGTTCGGCGGCTCCGGGATCCACCGGGAGATCTTCGGCGACGGAGGGCTCATCGGGGAGGAGGGCGTCGACACCACGAGTGCGCTGTTCCAGCTGCTCGACGGCTTCCCGCTCGCGGGGCTCACCAGCGTCGTCGCCATCGTGCTCGTCGTCGTCTTCTTCGTCACGAGCTCGGACTCGGGCTCCTACGTCGTCGACATGCTCTCCAGCGGTGGCAACCCGAACCCGCCCGTGTGGAGCCGTGTCATGTGGGCTCTGCTCGAAGGCGCCGTCGCGGTCTCGCTGCTCCTTGCGGGCGGTGGGGGGCTGGACGCCCTGCAGACCGCTGCCATCCTCCTCGCCCTGCCGTTCAGCCTCGTGATGATCGGGATGGTGCTCGCGCTCAGCCGGGCCCTGCTGCACGAGCACGGCCGGATGGAGCGCGCCGAGCGCCGCCTGCTCGCCGACGAGATCGCCGGTCAGATCGCCCGCCGGAGGGACTTCGTCGCCCCCGTGGACGGTGCGGCGTCGGTGCCTGCGGCGACGGCCGACCCGGCCGAGACCCGGGAGCCTCCGCAGAAGGTCTGACCCCGGCCCACCCCGACGGCCCCGCCGACGTCCGCGTCGCCGGGGCCGTCGTGTGTCGGGCGTCGGGTGCGGACGTGAGGGGTGCGATGGGGTGCGGACGTGAGGGGTGCGGGGTCGTCCGGGGTGCGTGAAGGGTGCATGACGCCGCCCGGGTCGTCCGACGGTGCCGTGGGCTGTCTGGGGTGTCCGGTGGTGAGTGGGGCTGCCCTGGGGTGTCCGACGGTGCCGTGGGCTGTCTGGGGTGTCCGGTGGTGAGTGGGGCTGCCCTGGGTCGTGTGAGCATGTCCGAGGTCGACCGCGGACCCACCGCGCGATGGCCCGGCCCGGACGCCCCCTCCCGTACCCGTCCCGCCGCCTGTGCTCTGCTTCGCATGGCGAAGCAGAGCACAGGCGGGGGAGAAGGGGGTGCGATGGGACGGGGCGGGAGAGCACGGGCGCCCAGCCGGCACTCGCGCGGTGTCGGAGACGCAGGAGTGAGGGTTGGGGAGCGTGCGGGGTTCTGGGCGGCCGGTGTGGGGTTGGGGAGTGTGCGGGGTTCCGGGCGGCCGGTGTGGGGCTGGTGCCGTGCGGGGGTCGAGGGCGGCCGGCGTGTGGCGGCGGAGCGGTGTCGGCCTTCGAACCTAGGCTGGGGCCATGGCCACCTCGACCCGTCGCACCGCCCGGGCCACCGCGTTCAGGTGCACCGAGTGCGGGTGGCAGACGGCGAAGTGGGTCGGCCGGTGCGGTGAGTGCCGGGAGTGGGGGTCGGTCGCCGAGGCGGGTGCCGTCACGGCCCGCACGCCCGCTGCCGCCTCGGTCGAGCGCCCGGCCGTGCCGATCGCCGAGGTCGACCTCAGCCACGCCGTCGCCCGCCCCACGGGGGTCGCCGAGTTCGACCGCGTCCTCGGCGGCGGTCTCACCCCCGGTGCGGTCGTCCTCGTCGCGGGGGAGCCGGGCATCGGCAAGTCCACGCTCCTGCTCGACGTCGCGGGCCGCGCCGCCCGGGCCGGCGAGCACGGCGACCGCACGGTGCTCTACGTCAGCGGTGAGGAGTCGGCCGCACAGGTCCGCGCCCGCGCCGAGCGGATCGAGGCGATGGCGCGCTCGCTCTACCTCGCCGCCGAGACCGACCTCGGCACCCTCCTGGCCCACGTCGAGCAGGTGCGGCCCGAGCTCCTCGTCGTCGACTCCGTGCAGACGGTCTCCAGCAGCGAGGTCGAGGGCTCGGCCGGCAACGTCGCCCAGGTTCGCGAGGTCGCGGCCTCCCTCATCCAGGTCGCCAAGTCCCGCGGCATCGCGGTCCTCCTCGTCGGCCACGTCACCAAGGACGGCTCGATCGCCGGGCCGCGCGTGCTCGAGCACCTCGTCGACGTCGTCGTCCAGTTCGAGGGCGACCGGCACTCGCGGCTCCGCCTGGTCCGGGCCGTGAAGAACCGCTTCGGGCCAACGGACGAGGTCGGCTGCTTCGACCTCTCCGACGTCGGCATCGTCGGGCTCACCGACCCCAGCGGCCTGTTCCTCTCGGGGCGGACCGCCCAGGTGCCGGGCACCTGTGTCACGGTCACCCTCGAGGGGCGTCGTCCGCTGGTCACCGAGGTCCAGGCGCTCGTCACGTCGTCCTCGCTGGCCACCCCGCGCCGCGCGACGAGCGGGCTGGACGCCGCCCGGGTCAACATGGTCCTCGCCGTCCTCGACAAGCGGGCGTCGGCGCCGATCGGCGGCAGCGACGCCTACCTCTCCACCGTGGGCGGGGTCCGGCTCACCGAGCCCGCGGCCGACCTCGCGGTGACGATGGCCCTCGCCGGGGCGATCACCGACCGCCCGCTGCCGCCGGGCACGGTCGCGTTCGGTGAGGTCGGGCTGGCCGGCGAGATCCGCCCGGTCACCGGCGCGCACCGCCGCCTTGCCGAGGCGGCCCGGCTCGGCTTCACCCGCGCGGTCGTCCCGCCCGGGGTCCTCGGCGGCGGGCCGGTGCCCGAGGGCGTCCAGGTGCTCGAGGTCGCCACGGTCGCCGAGGCGGTGACGCGCGCCCTCCACGAGGCGCCCGCCGGCCATGCGGCAGCCGGTGGCCCACGATGACGCGCGGTCGGGTGGCTGCGGTCGGGTCCGTCGTCCTCGAGCTCCTCGCGGGCGAGGTCCGTCTCCTGCGCGCCGTGTGGCTCGTGGCCCGTCGGCGCGTCCACGTCCGCTCCGGCGACGACGTACCCCTCCCGTACGCGCGAGGCGGCGCGGTCCTCGCCCTCGTGCTCGCGGGTGTCTCCCTCGTCGAGCTCGTGGCGGTGCACCTGCTCGTGCCGTGGGAGCGGTTCGGGAGCCTGGCCGGGGTGCGGTGGGTCGTCCTCGGGGTGAGCGCCTACACGCTGCTGTGGGTGCTCGGCTGGTGGGCAGCGCTGCACGCCTACCCGCACCTCGCGGGTGCCGACTCCCTCGTGCTGCGGCAGGGCCCGTGGACCGTGCTGGAGGTGCCCTGGGCGCACCTCGCCGGGGCCGAACGAGTGCAGCGCCTCACCCCACCCGAGGACCGTCACACCATCGGGCTCCCCGGCCAGGGCCTCGACCTCGACCTCGCCCTGGACCCCTCGGCCAGGCCGCGTCGTGCGGTGACCGGCCGGGAGGGGCCGCCGGTCGACGCGGTCTCCCTCGCCGTCGACGACCCCCGCCACGCCCTCGAGGTCATCCGCTCCCGGGGGCCCGCCCGTCCCGTCCGCTGACGTCCCGAAGGGCCGGGCCCGGCGATCGAGACCGCGCCGTGACCTCGCGGCGGTTAGGATGCCGCGGAATGGCCGGGCACTCCGCCGACGGCCGCAGGGCCGAGGAGCGGTGAGGAGATGAGCGTGGCCGTGCCCACCGACGACGAGCTGCTGCGGGCGACGCTCGCCGCCGTCGCCCCCGGAACCGAGCTGCGCGACGGCCTCGAGCGCATCCTCCGTGGCAGCACCGGCGCCCTCATCGTGCTCGGCCACGACCGGGTCATCGACCAGATCGCCACCGGCGGGTTTCCCCTCGACATCGAGTTCTCCGCCACGCGCCTACGCGAGCTCGCGAAGATGGACGGCGGCGTGGTCGTCGACCGCGACGTCACCCGCATCCTCCGCGCCGCCACCCAGCTGCTCCCCGACGCCGGAATCGAGACCAGCGAGTCCGGCACCCGGCACCGCACCGCCGAGCGCGTGGCGAAGCAGACCGGCTTTCCCGTCGTCTCGGTCAGCCAGTCGATGCGGATCATCCAGCTGTACGTCGCCGGGCGCCGCATCGTCCTCGAGGACTCCAGCGCCATCCTCTCCCGGGCGAACCAGGCCCTCCAGACCCTCGAGCGCTACAAGGCGCGTCTCGACGAGGTCACCGGCACCCTCTCGGCGCTCGAGATCGAGGACCTCGTCACCGTGCGCGACGTCGCGAACGTCCTGCAGCGTCTCGAGATGGTCCGGCGGATCAAGGACGAGATCGCCGAGTACGTCGTGCAGCTCGGCACCGACGGCCGGCTGCTCAGCCTCCAGCTCGAGGAGCTCACCGGGGGTCTCTCCGACGACCTCGGCCTCGTCATCCGCGACTACCTGCCCGAGACCAAGGCCGGCTACACGCACGCCGAGGCGGTCGCGAGCCTCACCGCGATGGACAACACCGAGCTCCTCGACCCCGCCGCGGGCGCCCGTGCGATGGGCTTCACCGTCATCGGTGACTCTCTCGACTCCTCCGTGAGTCCCCTGGGCCACCGGCTGCTCTCGAAGGTCCCGCGTCTCCCCGGAGCCATCGTCGACCGCCTCGTCGGCCACTTCGGCTCGCTGCAGAAGCTCCTCGCGGCGAACGTCGACGACCTCATGGACGTCGACGGCGTCGGCGAGGGCCGGGCCCGTCTCGTCCGCGAGGGCCTCTCCCGGCTCGCCGAGACGAGCATCCTCGAGCGCTACGTCTGACGCGTGCGCCCCGCGCGATGACGCTCGACCCTGCGACGCTGCACGACCGGGTTCTCGACTGGTACCGCGGCGCCGCCCGCGACCTTCCCTGGCGCGACCCTTCTTGCACGCCCTGGGGCGTCCTCGTCTCCGAGGTCATGTCGCAGCAGACCCCGGTGGCACGGGTCGAGCCCGTGTGGCGCGCGTGGATGACCCGCTGGCCCACCGCCGCCTCCCTCGCCGCGGCGTCCCCGGGTGACGTCGTCCGCGCGTGGGGGCGGCTCGGCTACCCCCGGCGGGCGCTGCGGCTGCGGGAGGCGGCCGTCGCGCTCGTCGACCGGCACGGCGGCGAGGTGCCCGACGACGAGGACGACCTCCGCGCCCTGCCCGGCGTCGGCGCGTACACGGCCGCCGCCTTGGCCGCTTTCGCGCACGGGCGCCGCACCGTCGTGGTCGACACCAACGTGCGCCGCGTGCTGGCCCGGGCGGTGCAAGGACGGGCGCTCGCCTCGCCCTCCCTCACGGCGGCGGAGCAGCGGCTCGCCGCGTCGCTCGTCCCGGAGGACCCCGCGACCTCGGCGGTGTGGAACGTCGCCGTCATGGAGCTCGGCGCGCTCGTCTGCCGGGCCCGCGGACCGGAGTGCGGGTCCTGCCCGCTCGAGGACGTCTGCGCGTGGGTCGCCGCCGGCAGCCCGCCCGACGACGGGCCACCCCGCCGCGGCCAGGCGTGGGCGGGCACCGACCGGCAGGTCCGCGGAGCACTCGTCCAGGTGCTCCGGGAGGTGAGCCACGCGGTGGCCAGGGAGGCGCTCGAGGAGACCGTGCTCGGCCGCCTCGGGCTCCCGGCCGACCGCCACACCGACCAGCTGGACCGCTGCCTGGCCTCGCTCGTCGAGGACGGCCTCGTCGAGCCCGTGGCCGGTGAGCGCTACCGGCTACCCGCCTGATCGGAACTCGGGTGCCGGGCCGCTCCCGGATCCGCCACACTGGGGCCCATGACCGACACCCCCGCCATCGTGCACCGCACGCCCGTCGAGCTCGAGGCCTTCCTGCCCGAGGTCCTCGACGCCCCGAAGGACGCCGGCACGCTCGATCTCGTCGTCCGCCGCCCGGCCGAGAACGAGCGCGAGGTCCTCGCCGAGGGCGAGCTCGACGTCGAGGCCGGCCTCGTCGGGGACCGTTGGTGCGAGCGCGCGGGTGACGTCGCGGCCGACAGCAGCTACCTCGACATGCAGCTCAACGTGATGAGCGCCCGGATGGTCGCGTTCCTCGCGGGTGACCCGGAGCGTCGGGCCCTCGCCGGTGACCAGCTCTACCTCGACCTCGACCTCTCGCACGAGAACCTGCCGGCGGGCAGCCGTCTGGTCATCGGCGACCCCGACGAGCGCGGTGCGGTCATCGAGGTCACCGAGGAGCCGCACACCGGCTGCTCGAAGTTCGTCGAGCGCTTCGGTGCCGAGGCGATGCGGTTCGTCAACGGCCGCACCGGGCGCCCACTGCGGCTGCGCGGCCTGAACGCCCGGGTCGTCGTGCCGGGCCGGGTGCGTCCCGGCGACCCCGTCACGGTCGTCCGCCCCGGCTGACGGCGCTGCCCGACCCGGGACGGACGGGCACCGCAGGACGGCCGCCGCGCGGGGCGGCCATCCGCGGGCCGTCGCGCGGGTGTCAGCGGCGCGAGGAGCGGTACACCGGCTGGGACTGCGGGTTGAGCTCGTCCAGCCGGACCTTCGCGGCGCCGCGCAGCCACCAGTCCTTCAGGCGGAGCACGTCGAAGCCCTTGCGGATGTCCGAGCTGTAGACGTAGCCGTTGTAGTAGTACGCCGACCAGGACCCGCCCACGTTCGTCGGCTCCAGCGGGCCGCGCTCGAAGTACCCGAGTTCACGGGGCCTCTTGCTGTTCGTGAAGTCCCACAGCGAGACCCCGCCCTGGTACCAGGACTGCACCATGACGTCCCGGCCCCGGACCGGGACGATCGAGCCGTTGTGCGCGACGCAGTTCTCGGTGTCGAACTGGTGGCGCGGGATCTTGTAGTACGACTGGAACGTCAGCCGGTTGCGCTTGGAGAGCGAGTAGATGGCGTTCGCGCCGCGCGTGGGGCCGATGTCGGCGTTGCACGTGGCCGCTCCGCCACCGCCCAGCTCGTCGGTGAAGACGACCTTCGTGCCCTTCTGGTTGAACGTGGCCGAGTGCCAGAAGGCGAAGTTCTCGGTGTCCTGGACGCGCTCGACCACCTTCGGGTCCACCGGGTCGGAGATGTCCATGATGATGCCGTCACCCATGCAGGCCCCGGCCGCGATCTTCTTCGCGGGGTAGGCGGTGATGTCGTGGCACCCGCTCGTCGCCGAGTAGCCGTGGCCCTCCGAGTCGGTGCCGCCCGGGTTGCCGCCGTCCGGGAAGAGGTTCGGGGTGGCGACGACCGCGGCGCTCTCCGGGTCGTCCTTCGGCACCTCGACGATCGAGATGCTGTCGTGCGGGGTCGTGCAGTCGGGGTAGCTGTCGCGCGGCCCGTAGCTCGAGACGTAGATGTAGTCCGAGCCCTCGCCGGGCACGAGCGAGTTGGTGTGCGAGCCGCAGTCGGTCTCGACCGCGGTCACGTAGACCGGGTTCGCCGGGTCGGACACGTCGAAGACCTTGATGCCCTCCCACGACTCCTCGATCGTCGCGGACTGCGGCTCCGAGGAGCACGAGTCGTCGGTGCGCGAGCTGTCCGTCGAGAGGTAGAGCAGGTCGCCCGAGACCGTGACGTCGTTCTGCGCGCCGGGGCAGTTGACCTGGCTCAGCGTCACCGGGTTCCGCGGGTCGGAGATGTCGTAGATGACGAAGCCCTGGTAGTTGCCGACGTAGGCGCGGTCCCCCTGGAACGCGAGGTCGGAGCCGACCTGCCCGGTGAACGGGCCGACGTGCGGCACGTTCGCGAGGTGCTCGACGTTCTTGCTGTAGCCCATCTGGTCCGGGGCGAGGTCGGTGCCGGAGAGCCCGGCCCCGTCGCCGGCGCCCGCCGCGCCGGCTCCCCCGCCGAGGACGAGAGCCGCCCCGGCCAGCACGCTCATCATCCGGTGTCGTCGCACGTCCACTCCTGACGTCATGGGTCAGGCCCTCACACCCGCCCGATGTCCGCCTACCATGCCGGGAGGACGCACCGGCCGAGGTCTGGCGGACGTAAAGATTCCGCAAGGGTGCAGCGGACCGGTCGGGACGCCGTCGGGGCGGCCTACAGTGACGCGGTGCCCACGCCCGCGCCGACCCGCGCCGCCCACCTCTCGGTGTCGGCCGCGGCACTCGTCGTCCTCGGCCTCGGGGGATGCTCCGGGGAAGCCCGGCCGGCGGTCACGGCGAGCCCGGCCAGCGTGCCGGTCCTGCAGCCGGGACGCCCGGGCGAGCCGAACGCGACGCTGACCGGCGAGGCCGCCACCCCGGTGGTCCGGGAGACGGCGTCCGCCGAGGACACCCGCTTCCTCCAGGACATGGTCGTCCACCACGCGCAGGCCATCGTCCTCGTCGAGACCGTCGGCGACCGGTTCGAGGACCCGCAGGTGGCGTCCCTCGCGTCGCGGATCCGCGACGAGCAGGGCCCGGAGATCTCCTTCATGGCCACCTGGCTCGAGGCGCGTGGCCAGGCCGTCCCTCCGGAGGCGACGAACCCGCGGCTCACCGACCACGGCAGCCACCGCGGCATGCCCGGGATGGCCGGCGAGTCCGAGCTGGACGCCCTGTCCCGGGCTGCCGGTGCCGAGGCCGACCGGATGTTCCTCACCCTCATGGTCCGGCACCACGAGGGCGCGCTGGAGATGGTCGACGAGCACGCGGGCGTCGCGGCCGAGGCCACGGTGGGGGAGCTGGCCGACGAGATCGCGGTCACGCAGACCAAGCAGATCTCGCAGATGCGCGCGATGCTCGAGCGCCTGGGCTGACAGACGCGGATGGCGGCCCGGGATATCTGATCCCTCGGCCCGTCTCCTCGGGCCGGACGCGTCCACCGTTCGTCGAGGGGCGGTCCGAACGAGCGTCCTCAGCCGGTGAACGGGTCGACCCAGCGGACCTCGGGGAACCGGGCGAAGTCGGTGTCGGCGCTGACGACGGGCACGCCGTGCTGGATGGCGAGCGCCGCGAGCTGGGCGTCGGGGACCAGGTTCCCGGTGATGCCGTGTGTCCGCAGCAGCCGACCGAGCACCTCCCAGGTACGCGTCGACACGTCGGGTACCCAGGCCGCGGGGGCCGCCAGCCAGTCGTCGACGAATCCGGCCGCGGCGTCGGCGGACAGGGGGTTCGCCATGACGCGGGGATGCGTGGCGATCCGCAGGAACGCGCTCAGGCTCTGCCACGGCAGACCGACGCGGGTGTCGCCGTTGAGGTGTGCCTCGAGGAGCTCGACAGCCCGGGCGTGCCGAGGCGAGTCGGCGTCGACGGAGTAGAGGAGGACGTTGGCGTCGACGATCATGCGTCGTCGAGCAGGTCGAGGACCTCGGCGACGTTGCCGACGTCTATCCGAGCACCGAGACTCGCGCTGCGCTGTCGGAACGCCGGCCCCTCCGGCCTGGGGCGCAGGCCGCGCCGGGCCAGCGTGACGACGGCCTCGCTCGTCCCCATGCCCTCCTCACGGCGCATCCGGGCGACCTCGGCCTCGATGTCCGGGGTGAGGTTGACGGTCGTCCGCATGACTCCAGACTAGCATCACCGATGCGAGATCCACCGCATCGGTGATGCGGTCCTGTCCCGCTCCGGGCACGGTGCCGGGAGTCAGCGGGAGTGCATGGCTGCCGATGCGGACCACAGGAGGGGCTGGCGGACCAGCGCGACCGTCCAGAGGAGGGAGAACGCGATGACGGTGGGGTTCTTGACGGCGAGCAGGACCGCCCAGGCGAGCGCCTGGTCCCCGGGCGCGACCATGGTCCGGACGAGCAGGTCGGGCACGACGTCGAACACGACCAGACCGGTCGCGAGGAGTGCGAGGTGCCAGGGCACGAGACCGGGATGGCGGCGGTAGAGGCCCAGCGCGGACGGCCGGGGCCGCTGCGACGCCGCGCGCCACGTCGGGTCGCGGCTCACGCCGTGGACGACCACGTAGGCCACGAGGGCCAGGCGGACCAGCGTGGTCGCGATCTCCGCCGCGGGCTGGGGGAGCCCGGTCAGCTGGTCGGCGGCCCGCTCGGCCGAGACGAGGACGGAGAGACCGGCCACGAGCGGCCAGTGCCGGCGGTAGAAGGCGGCGGACCAGTGGAGCGGCTCGAGGGCCAGCCGGAGCGATGCGGGCATCGTCCCTCCCGGGATCGACGGGACATTTGTTTCAGTGTACTGAAATATATTGGACGGTAAAGTATCTGGTATGGAGCCGATCGCGGACGACGACCTGGGGAGAGCGCTCAGCACGGCGGTCGTGATGTTCCACGAGGCCGTCGGTCGCAGGCTGGGGCTCAGCGCCGTGGACCAGCGCGCCCTGGCCCTCGTCCACCGGACGGGTCCGGTCACGGCCGGGCGGCTCGCCCAGGAGACCGGGCTCACCCCCGGAGCGGTCACCGGTCTGCTCGACCGTCTCGAGTCACGGGGCCTGGTCCACCGGGCGGTCGACCCGGACGACCGCCGGCGCGTGCTCGTGAGCCCCGCCGCGAGCCCCGACGGGGCCGACGACGCCTTCGAGGGGCTGCGGCGGGAGATGGCCGAGGTCATGGCGGGCTTCCGGCCGGAGGAGGCGCAGGTCATCGGGGAGTACGTACGGCGGACGGTGGAGGTGCTGCGCCGCCAGACCCGGCTCCTGTCCGAGGGCCCGTAGGGGGCGGGTACCGGACGTCCCGGCCGGCACCGCAGAATGCGTCCATGCCCGAGGGACACACGCTCTTCGCGCTCGCCCGCGACCTCCACGCCGCGTTCGCCGGTACCCGGCCCACCGTCACCAGCCCCCAGGGCCGGTTCGCCGAGGGTGCGGCGCAGGTCTCCGGCCGCACCCTCCTCGGCGCCACGTCCCGCGGCAAGCACCTCTTCCTGGAGTTCGAGGGTGACCTGTGGGTCCACGTGCACCTCGGGCTCATCGGCACCTTCACCGTCGACGAGGGGGAGTGGACGGCCGAGGCGCCGGTCGTCGGACAGGTCCGGATGCGGCTCGCGACGCGCGAGCACGTCGCCGACCTGCGCGGCCCGAACCTCTGCGCGGTCGTCACCGGTGGCGAGGTCGAGGCCGTCCTGGACCGGCTCGGCCCGGACCCGCTGCGCCCGGACGCCGACCCCGAGCGTGCCTGGCGGCGGATCGGCCGCTCCTCGCGACCGGTCGCCGAGCTGCTCATGGACCAGTCGGTCCTCGCGGGGGTGGGGAACGTGTACCGCTCCGAGGTCCTCTGGCGGCACCGTCTCTCGCCGTTCACGGAGGGCCGCGCCGTCCGGCCCGCCTCCTGGCGGCTCGTCTGGGACGACCTCGTGCGGCTCATGCCGCTCGGTGTCGCGACCGGCCGCATCGTCACCGTCGAGGACCAGGTCCTCGAGGTCGAGGCCGCGCTCGGCCGCGGTGAGCGTCCCCGGCTCACCGAGCGAACGTCGTCGGTCTACCGACGCACGGGTCGGCCCTGCGAGCGGTGCGGGTCGCGGGTCCGCACCCAGGTCGTCGCGGGCCGCAACCTCTTCTGGTGCGGCGGCTGCCAGCGCAGACGCTGAACACGCCTGGCGCACATCGACTCCGGCCCGACACTCGGCCCGATGCGCCGACCTCTCCGGTCACCGTTTCGTGGACGGGGTCGCGCCGCGCCGACGCGCCCTGGTACCAAAGGCCCATGACAGAGACCTCCGACCCGCGCGTCCTCGAGCCGGGCCATCTGCCGACCCCCTTCACCGCCGACGAGATCCGTGCGGCCTGCCCCGACGGCCGCACCCTCGTCATCCGCACCGCGCCGGCCGGTTTCCCCACGTCGCTGCGGTCCGTGGTGTTCGCCGAGGGCGACGCGGAGGGGACGGTCATGGTGCGCACTCCGCGGCGCCCGGACGGCGAGCCGGACGACGAGCCGGTCCGCGAGCGGATGAGCTGGCAGGAGCTGCAGTCGCACGGCTCGTACCCCGCCGACCAGACCCAGGTCCAGGAGGCTCCGCTCAAGCACCCGCTCGGCGAGCTGGAGTGTCTCGTGTACACGATCGACGACGGCGGCGGCACCGTCGACCGCTTCTGGTTCGACCGTTCGCGCCCGGGGCTGCCGATCCACATCGAGTCCTTCCGCGGGCAGCACTGCGTGCTCGAGGTCACGGTCGTCGTCGACGACATGCCCACCCGGGCCTGAGCACCCCCTTCCCGAGTACGCCGAGGGCGAACGCGGAACACGGATCCGGTCCTTCTGCGTTGACCAGTCCGTAGCCACGCCCGCGACCAGCCTGAACAAGAGGGCACCGTGCCCGGATGGCGCGGCTAGCATCGAGGGGACTCGACGTCAGGAGTAGCACCATGTTCGAACGGTTCACCGACCGCGCACGCCGCGTCGTCGTGCTCGCCCAGGAGGAGGCACGGGGGCTCAACCACAACTACATCGGGACCGAGCACATCCTCCTCGGCCTCATCCACGAGGGCGAGGGGGTCGCGAGCAAGGCCCTGGAGAGCCTCGGCATCAGCCTCGAGGCCGTCCGCGAGCAGGTGCAGGAGATCATCGGGCAGGGCCAGCAGGCCCCCACCGGCCACATCCCGTTCACGCCGCGGGCCAAGAAGGTCCTCGAGCTCAGCCTCCGCGAGGCGCTGCAGCTCGGCCACAACTACATCGGCACCGAGCACATCCTGCTCGGGCTGATCCGCGAGGGCGAGGGCGTCGCCGCCCAGGTGCTCGTCAAGCTCGGCGCCGACCTCTCCCGCGTGCGCCAGCAGGTCATCCAGCTCATCTCCGGCTACGGCACGGGCAAGGAGGGCGCGGCCCAGGGTGCCGGTGCCGCCCAGGGCGGGCCTGCCGAGGGCACCCCCGCGGGCTCCCTGGTGCTCGACCAGTTCGGCCGCAACCTCACCCAGGCCGCCCGCGAGGGCAAGCTCGACCCGGTCATCGGGCGCGAGAAGGAGATCGAGCGGGTCATGCAGGTGCTGTCCCGCCGGACGAAGAACAACCCCGTCCTCATCGGCGAGCCCGGTGTCGGCAAGACCGCCGTCGTCGAGGGCCTGGCCCAGGACATCGTCAAGGGCGAGGTGCCCGAGACCCTCAAGGACAAGCAGCTCTACACCCTCGACCTCGGCGCACTCGTCGCCGGCAGCCGCTACCGCGGTGACTTCGAGGAGCGGCTGAAGAAGGTCCTCAAGGAGATCCGCACCCGCGGCGACATCGTGCTGTTCATCGACGAGATCCACACCCTCGTCGGGGCCGGGGCGGCCGAGGGCGCCATCGACGCCGCGAGCATCCTCAAGCCGATGCTCGCCCGCGGCGAGCTGCAGGTCATCGGGGCCACGACGCTCGACGAGTACCGCAAGCACATCGAGAAGGACGCCGCGCTCGAGCGCCGCTTCCAGCCGATCCAGGTCGCCGAGCCGACGCTCGCGCACGCCATCGAGATCCTCAAGGGCCTGCGCGACCGCTACGAGGCGCACCACCGGGTGTCCATCACCGACGGCGCCCTCGTCGCGGCGGCGAACATGGCCGACCGCTACGTCAACGACCGCTTCCTGCCCGACAAGGCGATCGACCTCATCGACGAGGCGGGCGCGCGGCTGCGCATCCGCCGGATGACCGCGCCGCCGGACCTGCGCGAGTTCGACGAGAAGATCGCCTCGGTCGTCCGTGAGAAGGAGTCGGCCATCGACGGCCAGGACTTCGAGAAGGCCGCGCGCCTGCGTGACGACGAGAAGAACCTGCGGAACGAGAAGGCCAAGCGCGAGGCCGAGTGGAAGTCCGGCGACATGGACGTCATCGCCGAGGTCGACGAGGAGCTCATCGCCGAGGTCCTCGCCGCGTCCACCGGCATCCCGGTGTTCAAGCTCACCGAGGAGGAGTCCAGCCGGTTGCTCCACATGGAGGACGAGCTGCACAAGCGGGTCGTCGGCATGGACGACGCCATCAAGGCGCTCTCCCAGGCGATCCGCCGCACCCGGGCCGGGCTCAAGGACCCGCGTCGCCCCGGTGGCTCGTTCATCTTCGCCGGCCCCACGGGCGTCGGGAAGACCGAGCTCGCCAAGACGCTCGCGGAGTTCCTCTTCGGCGACGAGGACAGCCTCATCCAGCTCGACATGTCGGAGTACAGCGAGAAGCACACCGTCTCGCGGCTCTTCGGCAGCCCGCCCGGGTACGTCGGGTACGAGGAGGGTGGCCAGCTCACCGAGAAGGTGCGGCGCAAGCCGTTCTCGGTCGTCCTCTTCGACGAGGTCGAGAAGGCCCACCCGGAGATCTTCAACTCGCTGCTGCAGGTGCTCGAGGACGGCCGGCTCACCGACTCCCAGGGTCGGATGGTCGACTTCAAGAACACCGTCATCATCATGACGACCAACCTCGGCACGCGGGACATCTCCAAGGGCACCCTCGGCTTCTCGGCCGGCCCGGACTCGCGCAGCGACTACGAGCGGATGAAGAACAAGGTCCAGGACGAGCTCAAGCAGCACTTCCGGCCCGAGTTCCTCAACCGCGTCGACGACACGATCGTCTTCCCGCAGCTGACGCAGCAGGAGATCGTCCAGATCGTCGACCTCGAGATCGCCAAGCTGGACACGCGGCTCAAGGACAAGGACATGGGCATCGAGCTCACCCCGGCGGCGAAGGACCTCCTCGCCACCAAGGGCTACGACCCGGTCCTCGGTGCACGGCCGCTGCGCCGCACGATCCAGCGCGAGATCGAGGACGTGCTCTCCGAGAAGATCCTCTTCGGCGAGCTCAAGTCCGGCGAGATCGTCGCGGTCGACGCCACCGGCGAGACCAAGGACGACTCGTTCAGCTTCGAGGGCACGCCGCACAGCCGGGGCATCGAGCTCCCGGTCGTCGCGGCGGAGGCCAGCGAGGGCTGACCCGACGCGCAGATGCGACAGGAGCCCCGGCCGCCCGGCCGGGGCTCCTGTCGCATCTGCGCGGGAGTGTTCCCGGAGCGGCGTCCGGTCCGTGCCGTGCGCCGTCCGGAGTGGTCCACGAGGACACCGATACTTGGCCAACACGTGAGGTGTTCTTGAACCCTTCTTTACCCTGTTTCCAGAGCCGATGGCTCATCCTGGAAGGGCAAGGGCCTCCGGGGCACCTTGCAGCGGCCCGCCACCACCCCTGCGGTGGCGGGCCGCGCCACGTCCGCCATCGGGTGTGCCCCATCGCTCGTCCGGCGCGCGACTACGCTGCCGAGGGTGACGAACTCCGCCTCGCAGACCGACGCCGCGCCCCCTGATGCCGTGGTCGTGAGGCCGGCCCGGGCGGCCGACGTGCGGGCCATCCGGGCCCTCGTCGCGCCCCTGGCCGAGCGCCGCGTCCTCCTCCAGAAGGAGGCCGTCGCGTACTACGAGTCGGTCGGCGACTTCGTCGTGGCCGAGGTGGGCGGCACGGTCGTCGGCTGTGGCGCGCTGCACGTTCTGTGGGAGGACCTCGGAGAGGTGCGCACGCTCGCGGTCGAGCCGGCGCACCTCGGCCGGGGCATCGGCGCGGCCGTCCTGGACCGTCTCGTCGCGCGGGCCCTCGAGCTCGGCCTCTCCCGGCTGTTCTGCCTGACCTTCGAGACCACGTTCTTCGGCGCGCACGGGTTCGAGCCCATCGAGGGCCAGGCCGTCGACCCCGCGGTGTACACCGAGCTGCTGCGTTCCTACGACGAGGGTGTCGCCGAGTTCCTCGACCTCGAGCGGGTCAAGCCGAACACCCTCGGCAACACCCGGATGCTGCGCGTCCTCTGAGCCACCGGGACGGCGGCCCTGGGTCGCGGGGGAGCGGGGCTACGGTTCGGTCGGCCCCGGGGCCGACGGCCGGGCATCCACCCGTTCGGCGGGCGGTGGGCCGACGAGCGCCGGCCCGGGCCGCGTCGGGAGGGCGGCCGGAGAGGGGGCGTCGCCCGTCCGGCGCCGTGCGACGAGCACGACCCATGCACCACCGGCGAGCGCGACGAGGAGGAGCACCGGGACGGCGAGCCCGAGCGGCAGGGACCATCCCTGCCGCGTCGTGGTCGTCTCCGCCTCCTCCTGCGCGCCCGCGATGTCGCCGTCGGCGAGGAGCGCCACGGCCTGGTCGGCCCGGGAACCGACGCCGAGCATCCAGGCGCCGAGCGAGGTGAACGGGTCGTGGTCGGCGTCGGCCACCGCCCGGGCCCGGCCCACGGCCGTGACCGACCGCGCCGCAGCGGGCAGCGACGACTCCAGGGCCGTGTAGTCGTCCTCGAGCGCGGCGTTCTCGTACGCGGTGCGGACGGCCTCGGGGACCTCGAGGCCGGCGGTCTCGGCAGCCGCCTGGACCGCTGTCGCGTCGTCGCCGAGGTCGGTGACCGCCTCCCGCACCGAGCGGGCGCGGTCGAAGTCCCACGACGACATCGCGTCCCGCAGTCCCTCCGGGGGCAGCCACGCGCCGTCGGCCTCGTCGAGCTCGGCGTAGGCGGTGCGCTCGCGGGCCCGGTCGTCGAGCCGGCCCTTCTGCTTCGCCGTGAGCACCCATTGCGTGAACACCTTCGGGGCGTCCGCCACCTGGCCGCGGGTCTCGACGAGGTCGAGCCAGTCCGACCAGGTCGTCCGGCCGGCACTCGGCGTGACCGTGCCCGGCGGGTCGTACGCGCGCTCTCCCCGGATCCCGGCCCCCACGACCGCGGCGAAGGCCTCGTCGTCGAGGTCCTCGAGGAGGCTCGTCATCACCTGGTGGCTGGCGGGGTAGGCGTACTGGTCGACCTCCGCGGAGCGGCTGCCGGCCGAGCCGTCCCACGCGTTGAGGGCCACGGCGAGGTCGCTGCCACGCGAGACGTCGCGCCGCTTCGCCGGCGTGCCCCCGGTGGCCGTGACGGCCCGCTCGGCGATCGTCTGCGCCAGCCCCTCGTACACCCAGCGTTCGTCGAAGGTCTCCCCCGAGACCCAGGCGTGGGAGAGCTCGTGGAAGATGAGGTCGTCGTCGAGCTGCTCGCCGACGACGATCTCCTCACCGGTCGGGTCGAACCACCCGTCGAAGCCCTGCAGCGAGGGCGAGGCGTCCTCCCGGATGCGTTCGAGCCCCCCGGGCCAGGTGTTGCCGACGAGCGCCTCCAGCGCGGGGATCCCCTCGGTGACCCGGCCGGCGACGAACTCGGACCACTGGTCGTCGCCGGGGAAGGCCTCGAGGACGAAGGAGAGGTCCCCGACGTCGACGACGCGCTCGCTGACCTGCTCGGGGTCGCGCACCGACACCGCAGCCCACAGCCCGGCGCCGCCGGTGGAGGAGCCGCTGGCCTCGTACACCGTGCGGCCGTCGTCCTCGGTGTCCTCGAAGCCGTCGAACGTGCTCGCGAACGACATCGACGACGGGGTGTCGACGCGGAGGGTGTTGCTGCCCTCGTCGCCCGGCCCGTAGGCGACGAAGGTGGCGAAACCGCGGCCGACCCGTGTCGGGTCCTCCGACCGGGGTGCGGCGCCCTCGATGTCGAAGGTGACGACGATGCTCCGCTCCTGCCCGTACAGCAGGTTCGGGAAGGACACCTCGGCCAGGGAGATGCCGGGCTCGTCCGTGCGCGACGTCGTGGTGTCCAGGTCGCGGCCGCCGCTCTCGGCGCGCAGCCGGGTGGCGGTGGCGGGCACGGGCAGGGTGTAGGCGCTGAAGTAGTAGGTGTACACGCCGCCGTCGGCGCGCCGGTCGGGGCTGACGTTGCGCAGGTCGAGCTCGACCCTGGCGTGGACGACCTCGTCCTCGACGTCGACCGTGTACGTGCTGCGCGCCGCGACCGTGAGGCCCTCGACCGCGGCGGCGGGAGCGGCGGCGACCACCAGTGAGCCGCCCGCGAGACCTGCGGAGACGACGGCACCGAGGAGCCGGCGCAGCGTGGTCAGCATGAGTGGTCCTTCCCCGGGTCGCCGTCACGGGTCGTGACGTCACGATGATGGTAGGCGGCGAGCCCGGCCCCCGGGTCCGTACCGCTAGCTCGCCCGCTTCTCGGACTTCTTCGGACCCTTCTTGCCGTCGGTGGACGACTTCTCGGAGGCCTTCTTCCCGCCGGCCTTCGTCGACCCCGAGCCCGAGGACGCCGGCTCCTTCGCGGGGGTCTCCCCCCGGGATGCCTTGGCCTTCTCGACCGAGCGGGAGAGGGCCGCGAGGAGGTCGACGACCTCACCGGACTCCTCCTCCTCGGCCGCGGCGACCTGCACCTCGCCGCCCTCGACCTTGGCCTTGACGAGTTCCTTGACGGCGATGGCGTAGTCGTCCTCGTACTCGGCGGGATCGTAGTCGCCGGCGAGCTGGTCGATGAGCAGCTTCGCCATGTCCATCTCCTGCTCGGACGCCTGCTGGTCGTCGTCGAGGGCGGCGAAGCCGGCGGCCCGGACCTCGTCGGGCCAGAGCATCGTCTGCATGACGATGACCCCGTCGCGGACGCGCAGCACCGCCATCGTCATCCGGGTTCGGATGGAGACGGTGACGATCGCGACCCGCCGCTCGGTCTCGAGCGCGTCGCGGAGCAGGACGTAGGGCTTGGTCGCGGACTTGTCCGGCTCGAGGTAGTACGACTTGTCGAGCCACATCGGGTCGATCTGGTCGGCGGGGACGAACTTCGTCACGCCGATCTCCCGCGAGGTCTTCGACGGCAGGTCGGCGAAGTCCTCGTCGGTGAGCACGACCATGTCGCCGTCCTCGGTCTCGTACCCCTTGGCGATGTCGTCGTAGCTGACCTCCTCGCCGTCGATCTGGCAGATCCGGCGGTACCGGATGCGCCCACCGTCCTCGCGGTGCACCTGCCGGAACTGGACGTCGTGGTTCTCCGTGGCGGAGTACAGCCGGACCGGCACGTTGACGAGGCCGAAGGAGACCGCGCCCTTCCAGATCGCGCGCATCGCGTGTCACGTCCTTTCGGCGCCGCGGGGTCGGCGGCGTGTCGTCCCAGGGTAGGCGGGGTCGGCCCGGTCCGGGAGGGGTCCGTCGGTGGCGCCGGCGGCCACGGGGACCAGCGTCCCGGCGTCGGAGCGCCACTGCGTCGGGGCCTCGACCGCGACGGGCCTGCGACGCCGGCGCGTGGGCCACGCCCGCTCACCCAGCAGGACCAGCAGGGCCGGCAGCATGACGAGCCGGATCACCGTGGCGTCCACGAGGACACCTACGGCGAGCCCGACGCCCAGCATCTGCATCTCGGTCATCGACAGGGTCGCGAACAGCGCGAACACCGACACCATCACGGCGGCGGCGCTGGTGATGACGCCCGCGGTGTCCGCGATGCCACGGTGCACCGCGGCACGGACCGGCTGCCCGGCCTCGACGAGCTCGCGGACCCGGCTCAGCACGAACACGTGGTAGTCCATCGAGAGGCCGACGAGCACGACGAGGACGAGGACCGGGATCCACACGACGACGAACCCCGGGCTCCGGACGCCGAGCAGGTCCTGGCCCAGGCCGTGCTGGAACACGAGCGACAGGACCCCGAACGCGACCCCGACGGACGCGAGGTTCAGGACGGTCGACACCACTCCGAGGACCGCGCTGCGGAAGGCGGCCATCATCATGAGCATGGTCAGCGCGAGCACGATGCCGAGGAGCAGCGGCATCCGCCCGCCCTGCCGGTCGGAGTAGTCGAGGTCCTCGGCGGCGTCGCCACCGACCGCCCACGTCACGTCCTCGCCCTCGAGCCCGGCCAGCGCGGCCGGGACCAGCTCGGTGCGCAGCTCGCGGACCGCGTCCTGTGCGCGGTCGTCGCCACCGTCCCAGGCGATCGGCAGCTCGACCACGGCGGCGGAACCGTCCTCCGAGGTCCGCACCGTGCCGTTCCCTCCGGGAACGCCCAGGACGGGGGCCGCGTCCGCGGCGAGACCACGCAGCGCCGCGGACGCCTCGTCCGGCCGGGCCCCGGCGAGGACCACCCGGGTCGTGCTGCCCTCGCTCGGGAACGCCCGGGCGATGTCGTGGGCCGTCCGGACCGGCGCGAGGTCCGGGGGCAGGGTCTCCAGCGACGGCTGCTGCGTCCGCATGGTGACGGCGGGGACGGCCAGCGCGGCGACGGCGGCCATCGAGACCACGAGGGCGGCCACCGGGTGCCGGACCACGGGCCCGAGGACGGTCCGCCCCACCGAGCCCGTGGGGACGCGGCGGGCCAGCCGCCACAGGAGAGGGACCCGGGGACGGTCGACCCAGCGGCCGAGCGCCGACAGGAGCGCGGGCAGGACGGTGACCGAGCCGAGCACGGCCACCGCCACGACGATGATCGCTCCGGTGGCCAGCGAGTCGAAGGTCGCGTCGGTGAGGACGAACAGTCCCGCGAGCGCGGACACGACGGCGCCGCCCGAGACGAGCACGGCGTGGCCGGAGGTCTCGGCCGCGATGGTCACGGCGTCGAGGCGGGTGCGGCCGGCGGCTCGCTCCTGGCGTTCTCGTGTGAGGTAGAACAGCGAGTAGTCCACCCCGACGGCCATGCCGATGAGCACGATCATGCTGTAGACCGTCGGCTCGGCCGGCACGACGTGCGAGATCGGGGCCATGATGCCGATCGTCGCCGCGACGCTCGTGGCCGCCAGGAGCACCGGGAGGCCGGCGGCCACCAGTGCGCCGAAGGTCAGCACCATGAGCAGGAGCGTCACCGGCAGGCTGCGGAGCTCGGCCGAGCGCAGGTCCGCGGCGACGCGCTCGTCGATGGCGGCGCCGATGGTGATGTCCCCGGCCTGCCGGATGGTGAGGTCGGGGTGGCCGGCCTGGACCGCCGCGGTGGCCGCGAGCAGGGGTCCGGGCTCCACGTCGCGCGAGACCAGCTCGACGGGCACGAGGAGGGAGCGCCCGTCGGCCGCGGGCAGGGGATCGCCGACGGCGACGACACCCTCGACGCTCCTCAGCCGCTCGGCCAGCACACGCACGGCGGGCGCTGCGGCCGTCCCGACGTCACCCTCCGGCGCGGTGACGAGGACGTTCTCCGACGGCGGGGAGGCCAACCCGGCCTGCTCGACCATCGCGTCGGCCCGGCCGGACTCGCCGACCCGGTGGTCGGCCTCCTGGGTGTCCCGGGTGGAGACCGTCGCGGCGAGCGCCACGGAGACCGCGACGAGCACCAGCCAGCCGCAGATCGCCCACCACGGATGAGTGGCGCTCCAGCGGGCCGCCCGGATCGGGACGGCGGACACGGGGTGACGGGACATCGGGGCTCCTCCACTGCGGTGATCAGGTCCCGTCCACCCTGGTCGGCCGATCCTCCGGCGTCAGGGGTGCTGTGACCACTCCTCGGTGGCGGTGCCTGTACCCCTGCGCCGGCCGCGGAACGTCCGCGAGGATGGCCGCGTGCCGTCCGACGACCCGTCCCGCCCCGCAGGGCCGTTCCGGCTGACCGGGTACGCGGCCCTCCACGTGCTCTGGGTCGTCCCCGTGATCCTGCTGTTCGTCCTGACCGTGGTCGGCGGGCTGCTCGTCGTGGTGTGGGTCGGGATGCCGATGCTCATGGGCCTCCTACCGGGGGTGCGCGCCGCGGCCGAGTCGCACCGGCGGCTGGCGGCACGCACGCTGGGTGGCCCCGTCCCCGCCTCGTACCGGCCGCTGGCCGGGGACCCGCTGCGGGACCTCCGGATCCGCGCGGCCGACCCCGCGACCTGGCGTGACCTGCTGTGGCTGGTCTGGGCCGCGACGGGCGGCCTCGTGCTGTCCCTCGCGGTCGTCGTCGTCTTCCTCGCCGTCGCCACCTTCCCGATCTGGCTGTACGGCGTCGGCCCCCTCATGCGCATCCGGGCCACCGTCGACCGGGCCATCCTCAGCCCGGACCACGTCGAGCTCCTCGAGCAACGGGTGCACACCCTCACCGAGTCGCGGGCCGTCGTCGTCGACCACTCGGCCGCCGAGCTGCGCCGGATCGAGCGAGACCTGCACGACGGCCCGCAGGCACGGCTCGCGGCCATCTCGCTCAACCTCGGGCTCGCCGCCGACCTCCTCGGCTCCGACCCGGAGGCGGCCCGGCGTCTCGTCGAGAGCGCCCGCTCCACATCGTCCTCGGCGCTGGCCGAGCTGCGCGAGGTGGTCAGGGGCATCCATCCGCCGGTGCTCGCCGACCGCGGCCTGCCCGGCGCGGTCTCGGCGCTCGCCCTCGACATGGCCGTCCCGGTCGACCTCGCGCTCGACGTCCCCGACCGTCTTCCGGCACCGGTGGAGTCGGCGGTGTACTTCACCGTCGCCGAGTGCCTGGCCAACGTCGGCAAGCACGCGCACGCGTCGGCGGCGACGGTCCGGCTGCGGCACGACGGCGAACGGCTGTGCGGCGAGGTCTCCGACGACGGTGGCGGCGGCGCCGACCCGGACCGTGGGGAGGGCCTGCACGGGATCGCCGCCCGGCTGGCCGCGTTCGACGGCACGATGTCGGTGTCGAGCCCGGCCGGTGGCCCGACCGTCGTCCGATGGGAGGTGCCGTGCGCGTCGTCGTCGCCGAGGACCATGCGCTCCTCCGCGCCGGGCTGACCCAGCTGCTGGAGGCCAAGGGTTTCGAGGTGCTGGCGGCCGTCGACACCCTGCCCGAGCTGCGGCGTGCCCTTGCGGACCCGGCGGCGGACGCGGCGGTGGTGGACGTCCGGATGCCCCCGTCCCAGACCGACGAAGGGCTGCGGGCCGCCATCGAGGCCAGGGCCGCCCGGCCGGGGTTCCCGGTGCTCGTCCTGTCGCAGTACGTCGAGCACCTCTACGCCCGCGAGCTGCTCGCGAGCGGGGAGGGTGCGGTCGGCTACCTCCTCAAGGACCGGGTCGCCGACGTCGCCGAGTTCGTCGACTCCCTCCGGCGGGTGGCCGACGGCGGCACGGTCCTCGACCCCACGGTCGTCGCGATGGTCCTGGCGCGGCGGGGCGGCTCACCGGTCGCCCGGCTCACCGAGCGCGAGCGGGACGTGCTCGCCCTGATGGCCGAGGGCCGGGGCAACGCCGGCATCGCCCGCCGGCTCAGCGTCACCGAGAAGGCGGTGGCCAAGCACATCAACAACATCTTCACCAAGCTCGACCTCCCCGGCGACACCGACGACCACCGTCGGGTCCGGGCCGTCCTGGAGTGGCTCCGCATCTGACCTCGGCCTGATCGACCGTCCCGGGACCATCCGGCCGCGTGGAGGTCGGCCGTCCCGGCATCCGGGCCCACCCGGGGGCGGCAGGATGGGCCCATGCGCCCGATGCTCGCGACGACCGCGGAGAGGCCACCGCGCGGCGCCGACTGGGTGCACGAGGTGAAGTGGGACGGGATGCGGGTGCTCGTCGACGCCCGGGGTGGCCGGCTCACGGTGCGGTCGCGCACCGAGCGGGACGTCACGGCGGCCTTCCCCGAGCTGGGCGGCCTGGCCGACGCCTACGACGACCTGCTGCTCGACGGCGAGGTCGTGGCACTGGAGGGCGGGCTCCCCAGCTTCCACGCGCTCACCGAGCGGATGCACGTGACCAAGCGGCGCCAGGCCGAGAGCCTGGCGCGGAGCCGGCCGGTGACTCTTATGGTCTTCGACCTGCTGCGGCTGTTCGGCGAGGATCTCACCGGGCAGCCGTGGACGGCGCGCCGGCGGCTGCTGGAGGAGCTCGAGCTGGACGGTCGCGCCTGGCGGGTTCCGCAGGTGCACGACGACGGCGAGGTCCTGCTGGCCGTGACCGCCGAGCAGGGCCTGGAAGGGGTCGTGAGCAAGCGCCGGTCCGCCCGCTACCTGCCGGGTCGGCGCTCACCGGACTGGCGCAAGGTGGCGCACCGGAGGACGTACTCGGTCGTCGTCGGGGGGTGGCGGGCCGAGGAGGGCTCGGGGATGTCGTCCGCCGGCCGCCTCGGGGCGGTGCTCGTCGGGCTGCCGGACGGCGACGGCGGGTGGCGGTACGCGGGTCGGGTGGGCTCGGGTCTCGCCGGCGCGGCGGGAGCGGCCCTGCTCCGGCGGCTGCGTGCCGCGGAGCGGGCGACCTCGCCCTTCACCGACGTGGTGCCGCGGGAGGACTCCGTCGGCACGACCTGGGTGCAGCCCGGCGTCGTGCTCGAGGTCCGCACCCTGATGCTCACGACCGACCACCGGCTGCGCCAGCCGACGTATCTCGGGGTCCGGCACGACCTCACCGTCGACGAGCTCCAGGAGGTCGAGGATGGCGGCTGAGCCGCAGGTGACGCGGGTCGAGGTGGACGGCCGACGCCTGCGGCTGACGAGCCTGGACAAGGTGATGTACCCGTCGAGCGAGACGACCAAGGGGGAGGTGCTCGACTACTACGCGCGGGTCGCTCCCGCCCTGCTGCCCCGGCTGGCCGGCCGTCCGGTGACCCGGGTGCGTTGGCCGCACGGTGTCGAGGGCGCGCAGTTCTTCGAGAAGAACCTGCCGTCGGGCGCGCCGTCCTGGCTGCCGCGGGTCCCGGTCGACGACGTCACCTACCCACTCGTCC
This sequence comes from Phycicoccus sp. CSK15P-2, assembly GCF_016888005.1. Lineage (GTDB taxonomy): Bacteria > Actinomycetota > Actinomycetes > Actinomycetales > Dermatophilaceae > Phycicoccus. The sequence continues at coordinate 223,693 of NZ_JAFDVE010000008.1, forward strand.
CGGGTCTCGCGGAGCTCACCTACCTCGTCAACCTCAACTCGCTCGAGCTGCACGTCCCGCAGTGGACCGTCGACGGCGACGAGCGGCAGAACCCCGACCGGCTCGTCATCGACCTCGACCCCGGCAAACCGGCGGGGTTGCACGAGTGCGCGCGGGCGGCCCTGCTCGTCCGCGAACGGCTCGGCCGCCTCGGCCTCGACCTCTTCCCGGTCACGTCCGGGAGCAAGGGGATGCAGCTCTACGCCGGGCTCGGTGGCGACCTGACGTCGGAGGAGGTGCGCGAGCTCGCGATGCAGCTGGCGCAGGAGCTGACGAAGAAGCACCCCGACCTCCTCCTGTGGAAGATGACGAAGTCGCTCCGGCCCGGGAAGGTGTTCCTCGACTGGAGCCAGAATGTCGCGGCGAAGACGACGGTCAGCCCGTACTCGCTGCGCGGGCGGGAGCTGCCGCACGTCGCCGCCCCACGGACGTGGGCCGAGGTCGAGGCCGGGGCGGAGCGGCCGGACGTGCTCCGGCAGCTGATGTTCGACGAGGTGCTCGACCGCATGGAGGCGGACGGCGACCTACTCGCCGACCTCCCGTAAGGATGGCGGACGCGGCCCAGGCGCCTCGTTGCTGACCAGTCCTTCCTGTTCTCCGATACGCCGGAGTCCAAGATGCCCCGAGGGCTTCGCCCTCCCGAACCTCGGGCACCACCCTCAGAGGGGGTACCCGGGACGATGGTGCCGCCCGACTCGTGCCACTTGATGGGGTTTCGGGGTCGGCGTCAGCGTTTGCGCTGTTCAGGGGCTCGCACGGTAGCAAGTTGACGTACCCCGCATGTCGCTAGGGTTGGCGGTGTGGCGCTTGTGCGGAAGTCGGCTGGCCGGTCCGGCGCGACGTTCAAGAACGGCCTCCTGGTCCAACGCGACGATGATCCGGCCGCTCAATCGCGGCGGTCATAGCCGATCCAGCTCGTTACCGGAAGAATCGAACACGATGTAATCCCCTGGGAACTGCACCCACACCGCGATGCCGTTCGGCCAGGCAACAAACTCCACCTGAGCAACTGCGCTGATGGCGAGTTCCAGCGTCACCCAGTCACCCCCGTCAAGGGTGAAAGACGTCCCGATCGGCTCGAACCCAATCTCTGACGAGGCCCCTTGCGCGACCGAGATCTTCAGGGTCGTCCTCTCTTCGTTTGTACCCCTAGTTCCAAGCATCAATGATCTCCTGAGCGAGACGAACCCTGATCGGTGCTGCCGCGCCGCCGCGGCCAGCGTCTGCGGCGCCTCACGACTCAAGGCTGGTGTCACCAATGTCACGAGCAGTTACATCTAGTTCCACCCACGCCGTCTCTACCGCGCCTGAGTAAAGAGTCTGCCCGTTTTCGTCGACCACCTCGATCTCGAAGGCTTCGTAGGGGTCTTCATGAATCTCGATGACAACAGCCCGGCTGCCCGGCGACACCCCGAACTGGGGCAGGCCAGCCGGTAGCACGACGACATCAAAAGGAGCGATCGGCCGAGTCATCGCGGGAACGCTGTCGTCAGTCGAGAGGTGATCGAACCAGGATCGTAGATCCAGCCGGTGCGGACGATGCCGGAGCCGCTCGGGCCGGTGACCGGGATGTCGACTGTGGACCGGCTCCCAAACTTGTCGACAACACCCGGCGTTGGCGTCCGCTCCATCACTCCCTGCGCAATTGTGCGATCAGACGAAGTCCGACATCTACTCAGACACACCGCAGGGGTACCCGGGACGATCGTGCCGGTCAGGTTCGAAGACCAGCATTGGTGCCATCGCGCGTCAACGACGCTGCAAGCCTTTGCAAACACGCCTGACTTCGGTCACCGGGGCGTGATCCTCGGTTCGTCGGGTTCCTGACCTGCGGGGATGTGCTGGGCGCCTGCCGGTCTGGGGCACTAACGAGTGCCCTCTAGTGGTTCGTGTTTGAAGTTTTCTGACGGTTGGCATTCTTGAGGATGTCGTCGGCGGTCTTGGTCCACACGAAGGGGTGGGAGCGGTCGTTCCAGCCGTTGATGAAGACGCGGATCTTGGCGTTGAGCTCGCGCACGGATCGGAACGTGCCGCGGCGGATGG
>NZ_JAFDVE010000009.1 GCF_016888005.1 Phycicoccus sp. CSK15P-2
CCCCCCCCCCCCCCCCCCACGACGGGTCAGCGGTGTGATGCCTGCGTCAGCGGACGAACTTCGGCGTCATCGGCGGGTCCCACCACTCGCCGTTGTTCGCCTTGACCATGCCGATGACGGGCATGACGAGGCTGTACACGGCGACGAGGAAGATCGTCACGAACCCGATGAGCACGAACATGAGGACAATCGAGACCACGATGCCGATGATCGTCGTGATCTGGATGTTCAGCGCGTTCGCCGTGTGGGACCGCACGAAGGGGCCCCGGTCCCGGTACAGCAGGTACATGACGAGTGCGGCGACGAACCCGAGCGTCCCGCTCGTGACGACCATGACGGCGAGGGTGATGCCGTGGGCCGCGAGGCCCCAGGTCTTCTCCTCCTGCACCGTCATGGGGGTCTGGCCGGCCGGGGCGTACCCCGGGGCCTGACCGTGAGCGCCAGGCGGGGGCGGAGGGGGAGGGGTGGCCGACGCCCCGGGCGGCGGCGGGCCGGCCGGGGGCGGTGGCGGTGGGACGTCGGCGGCGGGCGGCGGTGGGCTCGGCTCGTGGGCCGGCTCTGGCTCGGGGTCCGGGGTGGTCTCGGGGTCCGGGGTGGTCTCGGGCGCGACGGTGTCCCCGTCCTGCGGGGCCGGGGGCGGTGCGACGACCTCGGTGGGCTCGGTGCTCGACGCGTCGTCTCGGGGCTTCTTCTCGCTCATGCTCTCCTCCTTGCGGTCTGCCCCTATCTCACACCCCGACATCGCCCTGACGCACGGACCTCCGGGGCGAGTCGGGGTTTGCATCGGGGTCCGGTCAGGGCCGACCCCCATCGGGATGCGCCGGGCGGCACCGACCTGGGTCCACGGACCTCGTCGGCCCGGTGCGGCTACGGCGCGGTGACGAAGTCGATGAGCTCCTCGACGCGGCCGAGGAGCTCGGGCTCGAGGTCGGTCCAGGAGTCGACGGCCGCGAGGATCCGTTTCCAGGCCCGGGCGAGGTCGGCCTGGGTCTCGTGCGGCCATCCCAGATGGGCGCAGATGCCGTGCTTCCACGACGTGCCGCGGGGGACGACCGGCCAGGCGTCCATCCCGAGCCGCTGGGGCTTCACCGACTGCCACACGTCCACGTACGGGTGGCCGACGACGAGGACGTGGTCCGCGTGGGGCCGGACCCGGCGGGCCTCGTCGACGACGCGGGACTCCTTGCTCCCCGGGACGAGGTGGTCGACGAGCACCCCCATCCGGTGCTCGGCGTCGGGCCGCACCTCGCGGATGACGGCGGCGAGGTCGTCGACGCCGTCGAGCATCTCGACGACGACGCCCTCGACGCGCAGGTCGTCGCCCCACACCTTCTCGACGAGCTCTGCGTCGTGGCGGCCCTCGACGTAGATCCGGGAGCCGCGGGCGACCCGGGCCCGCGCCCCCCGGACCGCGACGGAACCGCTGGCCGTCCGGGACGAGCCGGCACGCGCGGCGGAGAGCCGGGTCGCCTGGGCCGCCGTGGGCGGGACCAACGTGACCGGCGCACCGTCGACGAGGAAACCCGGCCCGAGCCGGAAACCCTTCGTCCGTCCGCGGCGGTCCTCGAGGTGGACGACGTGGATGCCCCCGGCCTTCTCGACCCGGACGACCGCCCCGACCCACCCGGTCTCCGCGTCCTCGACGACGGTGCCGGGCTCGGCGGGCAGCTCGACCGCGCGCCCCCGACGAGGGGCGCGCCAGTCGCCCGAGAGCACGTCCGTCCCGTACCTGTCCACCACGGCCGCGAGGCTAGCCCGCCCAGCCGGGAGCGGCGTGGACCGCCGCGCGGCGGTTCCGGCTTTCGCATCGTCCGGGCGCGGCGCGTAGGATTGGCACTCCGGCGGCGAGAGTGCCAGCACGTGCTCCGCCCGCGCGCAGCAAGCCCCGACGACGCCCGGAGGAGGACGACCGTGAACGACGACCGCCGGCTCCGGGTCCTGCGAGCCATCGTCCAGGACTACGTCGAGACCTCCGAGCCCGTCGGGTCCAAGGCCCTGCTCGAGCGCCACCGGCTGGGGGTCTCCGCCGCGACCGTGCGCAACGACATGGCCGCGCTCGAGGAGGAGGGCCTCATCGCGGCGCCGCACACGAGCGCTGGGCGCATCCCCACCGATGCCGGGTACCGCCTCTTCGTCAACCGTCTCTCGCAGATCAAGCCGATGACGGTCGCCGAGCAGCGCGCCATCGGGCACTTCCTCGAGGGCGCCGTCGACCTCGACGACGTCGTCGACCGCACCGTCCGCCTCCTCGCGTCGCTGACGCGTCAGGTCGCCGTCGTGCAGTACCCGTCGCTGTCCCGCTCCTCGGTGCGGCACGTCGAGCTCGTCCCGATCGGTGGCCCGCGGCTGCTCGTCGTCCTCATCACGACCACCGGACGCGTCGAGCAGCGGGTCATCGACGTCGGCACCGACCTGCTCACCACCGAGGGCGAGGCCACGCTGTCCCTGCTGCGGACCGAGCTCAACGCCGCCACGAGCGGGCGCACCCTCGCCGACGCCTCCGCCGAGCTCGCCGTCGTGCCCGAGCGCCTCGACCCCGCCCACGGCGAAGTCGTGCGCGCGGTCGTCGCGGCTCTCGAGGACTCGCTGGCCGAGGAGCGTGAGGAGCGTGTCGTCCTCGCCGGCACGGCCAACCTCGTCCGCTCCGACCGGGACTTCTCGACGAGCATCGGGACGGTCCTCGAGGCCCTCGAGGAGCATGTCGTCCTCCTCAAGCTGCTCGGCACCGTCGCCGAACAGGGCAATGCCGTCGCGGTCCGCATCGGGGGCGAGAACCCCTACGCGGGCCTGCAGAGCACCTCCATGGTCTCGACCGGCTACGGCGCCGGGAGCGACCTCGTCGCCGCCCTCGGCGTCGTCGGCCCCACCCGGATGGACTACCCCGGGGCCATGGCCGCCGTGCGCGCCGTCGCCACCTACGTCTCCCGGATCCTCGCGGACTGACGCGAGCGAGCCCCGCCACCCACCGACCACCTGCCACGGAGGACCACCCACCCGTGAACGACTACTACGCCGACCTCGGCGTCGCCCGCGACGCGAGCCCCGAGGACATCAAGCGCGCCTACCGCCGTGCGGCACGCCGCCTGCACCCGGACGTCAACCCGGGCGCCGAGGCCGAGGACGAGTTCAAGAAGGTCTCGCAGGCCTACGACGTCCTGTCCGACCCGCAGAAGAAGCAGGCGTACGACATGGGGTCCGACCCCTACGCGGGCGCGGCCGGCGGTTTCGGCCAGGGCTTCTCGTTCAGCGACATCATGGACGCCTTCTTCGGTGGCACGGCCGCGGGGGCGACGGGGCCACGCTCGCGGCAGGCCCGTGGTCAGGACGCCCTCGTCCGCCTCGACCTCGACCTCGCCGACGCCGTGTTCGGGGCGGAGAAGGAGCTGAGCGTCGACACCGCGGTCGGGTGCAGCACGTGTCACGGCGACGGCAAGCAGCCCGGCACCTCGACCCGGACGTGCGACGTCTGCGAGGGTCGCGGCGAGATCCGGCAGGTGCAGCGCAGCTTCCTCGGGCAGGTCATGACGACCCGTCCGTGCATGACGTGCCAGGGCTTCGGCGAGATCATCACCGACCCCTGCTACGAGTGCAGCGGCGACGGCCGGGTCCGTACCCGGAGCACGATGACGATCAAGGTCCCGGCGGGTGTCGACACCGGCACGCGCATCCAGCTCGCGGGACGTGGTGAGGTCGGCCCGGGCAACGGGCCGGCGGGGGACCTCTACGTCGAGGTCGCGGTGCGCCGCCACCCGGTCTTCCAGCGGCAGGGTGACGACCTCCACGCGACGATCGAGGTGCCGATGACCGCCGCGGCCCTCGGCGCGTCGCTCGCCATGGACACCTTCGACGGCGGCCAGGAGCTCGACCTGCGCCGCGGCACCCAGTCCGGTGAGACGAGCACGCTGCGCGGCCTCGGGGTCACCCACCTGCGCGGCGGCGGACGCGGCGACGTCGTCGTGCACTGGATGGTGCAGACCCCGACCCGGGTGGACGCCGAGCAGGAGGAGCTCCTGCGCCGCCTCGCCACGCTCCGTGGTGAGGAGCGACCGGAGGGCAAGGCCACCAACCCCGCGGAAGGGTCGCTCTTCGGCAAGCTCCGCGACGCGTTCAAGGTGCGCTGAGCCCGGTGACGCTGCCGGTCTACCTCGTCGCCGGGGGTCTGCTGGACGGCTGCGAGGCCGGCGACGTCGTCCGGGTCGACGGCCCCGAGGCGCGGCACGCCGTGGCCGTCCGACGCACGCGGGCGGGGGAGCGGGTCGTGCTCGCCGACGGGGCGGGGTGCTCGGCCGAGGGGGAGGTCGCCGAGGTCGACCGCGACACCTTCGCCGTCCGGGTCGACGCGGTCCGTGACGAGCCCGAGCCCAGCCCACGCTTCGTGCTCGTCCAGGCCCTGGCCAAGGGCGACCGGGACGACCAGGCGGTCGAAGCGGCCACCGAGTGCGGTGTGGACGAGGTCGTCCCGTGGCAGGCGGCGCGCAGCGTCGTACGGTGGCGGGGCGAGCGGGGCGAGCGCTCACGACGCAAGTGGGACGCGGTGATCGTCGCGGCGACGAAACAGTCCCGCCGGACGCGTCGGCCGGTGCTGGGCGCGACGGCCACGACGGAGGCTCTCGTCGCGCGCGTCGGCACGGCGGACCTCGCGCTGGTCCTGCACGAGGACGCGACCCTGCCGCTCGCTGGGGCGACGCTGCCGGAGGCGGGGGAGGTGCTCGTCGTCGTGGGCCCCGAGGGTGGGGTCGCCCCCGAGGAGCTCGAGGCGCTCGAGGCCGCCGGGGCCCGTCCGGTGCGCCTCGGCCCCACCGTGCTGCGCTCGTCGAGCGCCGGCCCCGCGGCGCTCGCCGTGCTCAGCGCGGCTGCTCGCTGGCGTTGACCGCCGCATCGCGGGCGGCGAGACCGTCGTGGTCCGGCTCGCCGTCGACGTCCGAGAGCGCTGCCCCTAGGGTCGGGGCATGAGCGAGACGAGCCCGGACTGCCTCTTCTGCCGGATCGTCGGCGGTGACGTCCCCGCCGACGTCGTCGCCGAGAGCGAGCACTCGCTCGCCTTCCGGGACATCGAGCCCCAGGCGCCGACGCACTGCCTCGTCATCCCACGGCGTCACGTCGCGACCGTCGGTGAGCTCGCCGACCACCCCGACGAGCTCACCGACGCCGTCGTCCTCGCCGCCGCCGTGGCGGCCCAGGAGGGGCTCGACGACGGGTACCGCCTCGTCGCCAACACCGGCGCCCGGGCGCACCAGACCGTGTTCCACGCCCACCTGCACGTCCTGGGTGGCCGCGACATGACGTGGCCCCCCGGCTGAGCGGCGGTTTCTCGTGTGCCTGTCGTCGGTGCGGGCCCGTAGACTGGGGCCACGATGACTGACCCGCACTCCGACGATCCCGTCGTGCCCTCCGGCTCCACCCAGCCCCACGTGCCCCAGCACACGGTCACCATCCCTCCCGAGGTCCAGATGGTCACCCTGCTCGGCCCGCGCGACGAGCTCCTGCGGACGATGGAGCGCCAGTTCCCGCAGGTGCAGATCCACGTCCGGGGCAACGAGTTCCACATCGCCGGCCCGAGCTCCGAGGTCGCCCTCGTCGAGCGTCTGGTCGACGAGCTGCTCGCGGTCCTCGAGGGCGGCCAGCCACTGAACCGGGACGCTGTCGAGCGGTCGATCCAGATGCTCCGCGCGCAGACCGTCGAGCGGCCGGCCGACGTGCTGACGATGAACATCGTCAGCAACCGGGGCCGCACGATCCGCCCCAAGACGCTCGGGCAGAAGCGGTACGTCGAGGCCATCGACGAGCACACCGTGATCTTCGGCATCGGCCCGGCCGGCACCGGCAAGACCTACCTCGCCATGGCGAAGGCCGTCGCAGCGCTCCAGGCCAAGCAGGTGAACCGGATCATCCTCACCCGGCCGGCGGTCGAGGCGGGGGAGCGGCTCGGGTTCCTGCCGGGCACGCTCAACGACAAGATCGACCCGTACCTCCGCCCGCTGTACGACGCGCTGCACGACATGGTCGACCCCGACTCCATCCCGCGGCTCCTCGCGGCCGGCACGATCGAGGTCGCGCCGTTGGCGTTCATGCGGGGTAGGACTCTGAACGGTGCGTTCGTCATCCTCGACGAGGCGCAGAACACCACGCCCGAGCAGATGAAGATGTTCCTCACCCGGCTCGGGTTCGGCTCGAAGATGGTCGTCACCGGCGATGTGACCCAGGTCGACCTGCCGGGCGGCAACCAGAGCGGCCTGCGGGTCGTGCGCGACATCCTCCACGACCTCGACGACGTCCACTTCAGCGAGCTGACGGCCGTCGACGTCGTGCGGCACCGGCTCGTCGGCGAGATCGTCGACGCCTACGGTCGGTGGGACGCCGGTCAGCAGCGCCGCACCCCGCGGGACACGCACGAGGGACGTCGCCCCCGCACCCGCCGCGGCGAGCAGGAGCGGCCGGCGCCGTGAGCATCGACGTCCTCAACGAGACCGACCACGTGCTCGACGAGCTCGAGCTCGTCGCGTGCGCCAGGTACGTCCTGGACCGGATGAAGGTCCATCCCCAGGCCGAGCTGTGCATCCGGCTCGTCGACGAGCCGGCCATGGAGACTCTCCACGTGCAGTGGATGGACCTCCCCGGCCCCACCGACGTCATGAGCTTCCCGATGGACGAGCTGCGTCCGGGGCGGGACGGCCTGCCCCCCGAGGAAGGCGTCCTCGGTGACCTCGTGCTCTGCCCGAGCGTCGCCGCGAAGCAGGCGCGCGAGGCGGGCCACGCCACCGAGGAGGAGCTGCTCCTCCTCACGACGCACGGCATCCTCCACCTCCTCGGGTTCGACCACGCCGAGCCGGACGAGGAGAAGGAGATGTTCGAGCTGCAGCGCCAGCTGCTCCTCACCTTCCTCGCGACCCGCGGCCGTCCGGGGGCCTGACCCCGCCATGACCCGGATCGTCCTCGCCGCGGTGCTGGCCACCGTGTTCGCCTTCCTCATCTCGATGGCCGAGTCCGCCATCGCGCGCATGTCCCGGGTGCGCGCCGACGAGCTCGTCGACGAGGAGCGACCCGGGGCGGCCGCGCTGGTCCGGGTCGTGGCCGACACCGCCGCCTACCTGTCGGTGCTGTCCTTCCTCCGCGTCATCGCCGAGTCCACCGCCGCCGTGATGGTCACGCTCGCCGCGGTCGACGCGGTGGAGGGCACGTGGCAGCCGTTCCTCGTCGCGATCGGGGTTATGGCGCTGGTGTCGTTCGCGATCGTGGGCGTCTCTCCGGGGACTCTCGGCCGTCAGCACAGCACCGGTGTCGCGCTGGTCGCTGCGCCCGTCGTGATCTGGCTGCGCCGGCTCCTCGGCCCCTTCGCCCGGCTGCTCATCGCCCTGACCAACGCCGTCACCCCCGGGAAGGGCTACCGGGACGGCCCGTTCGAGAGCGAGTCGGAGCTGCGGGGCCTGGTCGACGTCGCCCGCGAGAACCGGCTGATCGAGGCCGACGAGCGCGCGATGATCCACTCCGTCTTCGAGCTCGGCGACACGTACACGCGCGAGGTCATGGTTCCGCGCACCGACATGGTGGCGATCGACGCCGACCGTGTCTGCCGCCAGGCGATGAAGCTCTTCCTGCGCTCGGGGTTCTCACGCATCCCCGTCGTCGGTGAGAACGTCGACGACGTCGTGGGGCTGCTCTACCTCAAGGACGTCATCCGCCGGCTCAACGCCGACCCGGACGCCGAGACGCTGCCGGTCACCGAGGTCATGCGTCCGGGCCGGTTCGTCCCGGACAGCAAGCCCGTCGACGCGCTGCTGCGCGAGATGCAGCTCGAGCAGACCCACCTCGCCGTCGTCGTCGACGAGTACGGCGGGACGGCCGGCATCGTGACGATCGAGGACATCCTCGAGGAGATCGTCGGGGAGATCACCGACGAGTACGACCGGGAAGGTCCCGAGACCGAGCAGCTCCCCGACGGCCGGACCCGCGTGTCGGCGACGATGCACGTCGACCATCTGGCCGAGCTCTTCGAGGTCGATCTCGACGAGGACGAGGTCGACACCGTGGGAGGGCTGATCGGCAAGACCACCGGCATGGTGCCGATCCTCGGGTCGACGTGCGAGGTCGCCGGTCTGCGACTGACCGCCGAGCGGATGTCCGGGCGGCGGCACCGGGTCGCGACCGTCGTCGTCGAGCGGGTCGCTCCCGTCGCGGCCGAGGACGAGCTGGAGGAGCGGGTCGGATGAGTGAGGTCACAGCCGCGCCCGAGGACGGTGGGTACGTCGCCGGCTTCGCCTGCTTCGTGGGCCGCCCGAACGCGGGCAAGTCGACGTTGACGAACGCGCTCGTCGGGCAGAAGGTCGCGATCACCTCGAGCAAGCCGCAGACCACGAGGCACACCATCCGCGGCATCGTGACGACCGAGCGCAGCCAGCTCGTCCTCGTCGACACGCCGGGTCTGCACCGGCCCCGAACACTGCTCGGGGAGCGGCTCAACGACCTCGTCCGCGAGACGCTGCTCGAGGTCGACGTCATCGGGTTCTGCCTGCCGGCCGACCAGCGGGTCGGTCCCGGTGACCAGTTCATCGCGGCAGAGCTCGCCGAGCTGCAGCGGGGCAGGCGCACACCGGTCGTGGCCATCGCGACGAAGTCCGACCGGGTCGACAAGCAGCGCCTGGCCGAGCACCTCATCGCCGTCGACCAGCTGGGGGAGTGGGCTGCGATCGTCCCGTGCTCGGCCACCGGGGACGACCAGGTCGACGTCGTGGCCCGGGTGCTGTCCGAGCACCTCCCCCCGTCACCGGGTCCGTTGTACCCCGACGGGCAGCTCACCGACGAGCCCGAGGCCGTCATGGTCGCCGAGCTCGTCCGTGAGGCCGCCCTCGAGGGGGTGCGTGACGAGCTGCCGCACAGTCTCGCGGTGGTCGTCGTGGAGATGGTTCCGCGCGAGGACCGGCCAGAGGACGACCCGCTCCTCGACGTGCGCGTCAACGTGTTCGTCGAGCGCGACAGCCAGAAGGCCATCGTCATCGGACGTGGTGGCTCACGTCTGCGGGAGGTCGGGACCACGGCGCGGCGGGGCATCGAGGCGCTGCTCGGCCAGCGAGTGCACCTCGACCTGCACGTCAAGGTCGCCAAGGACTGGCAGCGAGACCCGAAGCAGCTCCAGCGGCTGGGGTTCTGACAGCGGGCGATCAGTAGGTTCCGCTGCCGATCAGGGCGATCGCGTGCGAGCGGTTGCGGGCCCCCAGGCGGCGGATGACCTCCGAGACGTCCGCTGAGACCGTTCGTTCCGACACGTGCAGCTGCCGAGCGATCTGCCGGTCGCTGGCACCGTCCGTGAGGAGGAACGCGATGTCGACCATGCGCCGCGTGAACGGTGGGTCCTCCCCGGGCGGCACCGCCGGCTCGGAACCCTGCCACACGTGCTCGAAGCACCGGACCGCTGCCGCGACGACGTGCGGGATGGTGCTGCTCCAGACGCCACCCGTGAGCGGGTTGCCCCGCGGGACGCCGACGAAAACGAGCGAGGCGTCGACGATGAGCAGGGGAGCGACGACCGGAGCCAGCCGGACTCCGCGGTGATGGCTCGTGAGCATCGGGAGTCGGCCGGTGGCCCGGGGCGTCGTGACGTACCGGTACTCGACCCGCGGCGAGTCCGCGACCTCGGCCAAGGGCCGTGCAGCGCCGACCTCTCCCCAGGAGGGCAGCGCCGTCATGTGCCAGAGGGACCTGCGGACGGAGCGGGCGAGGTCGTCCACTCCCGCACGAATGGCGCCGCCGGCCGCGCCCAAGGAGGTCAGCCGAGGGTCTCCGGCGTGAACGAGGCCCTCGACCCAGTGGAAGAACTGCCGAGGCCCGTCGTCGGGTGTGCTGGTCATCGCACGAGCGAGGTGGGCCCGACTCCTCCGTGGTCCTCGTGGACCCGGTGAGCACTCGCCCTCTCGTCGACGCACGGCTCGGCACCGGTCGTCCCCACAGAAGCCTCCCTCGCTGTCCGCGGCCACCTGCCCCGGTCGCCCCGCCGAGAGTGTACGAGGGCGGCCGCTCATGTCGTGGGAGGGTTCGTGCGCCGGGAGTCGTCGGCGTGCCGTCGAGGGGTCATCGCGCGCCGTGGTTGAGGGTCGAGACCGCGTGTGCCCTGTCTCGGTCACCGAGCCAGTCGGTGACGGCGCGGACCTCGGTCGAGACCGTCCTCGGGCTGACGTCCAGTGCTTCCGCGATCTCCTGGTCCGAACGTCCCTCCGCGAGCAGCATGGCCGTCTCGAGCCTGCGTCCGGAGAGCAGGGCCCGGTCGACCATCTGAGAGACGGGTCGTGCAACCGCCCACGCCGCCTCGAACACCTCGACGCCACGCCGGAGCAGGTCCTCGTCGGTCGTCTCCCACACGGTTCCCGCGAGCTGCGTGCCGTCAGGTCCCGAGACGAAGGCATGCACCGAGTCGGTGATGAGCATCGGTGCGACGATCGCGCCGACCCGCGCCTGTGGACATACGGACGCGGACAGAGGGTTCGAGGCGATCAAACCCTCCGTGACGAGGTCGCGATCGCGGGGCAGAGGGACCTGGTGTGCCTGGGTGTACGTCGTCATTCCCTCGCGAACATCGCGGACCGTCGCCGACAGCTGCTGGTTCCAGACGCTGTCGCTTGTCCGGTGGGCCCGAGCCCTCACGAAGTGCGCGGCCTGGGTCTGATGGCCGAGGAGCCGTACGCGCGGGTTATCCGTCAGCATCAGCTCGGCGAGTAGCGCGAAGAATACGGTCTGGGTTGCGACGGGGTCGGTCACCGGTGGCGTCTCCTCATTGGTCGGCGCCGACGAGCATGGCGACGGCGTGGGCGCGGTTGCGTGCGCCGAGCCAGTCGATGATGTGGCGGATCTCGGTGGAGACGGTGCGTTGGCTGGTTCCCAGCGCGGTGGCGATCTCGCGGTCGGTGCCCCCCTCGGCGAGGTGCAGGGCGACCTGGAGGCGGCGGGACTCCAGCAGTGGACGGTCGACGATCTCGATGATGGGGCGGCTGTTGACCCAGGTGGCGAGGAAGGTCTCGCAGGCGCGTGCGACCAGGCCGGGGTCGGTGGTCTCCCAGATTGTCGCCTCATGGCGCGTCCCGTCGGGTCCGGCGAGGAACGCCTGCGATTGGTCGACGATGAGGAGGGGCGCTGCGACATCTGCGACGCGGGACTTCGGTTCGGCACTCGCGTAGAGGGGGTTGATGCGCAGCGTGGTCCGTGTAGTGATCTCGCACATGTCGAGAGATCCCAGGTGGGTGAGTGCCTGTTCGCGTCGAAGGCCTTCTCGCAATGCCGGAATGTTCACCGACACTTGCATGTTCCAGGTGTGCACCCGAGCTCCACCGAGGCCGCGCGTGAGGTGTCGGGAGGCGTCAGCCAAGGGGCCCAAGAGTGTTACGCGGGGGTCGTTGGCGAGCATGAGCTGGGCGACGTGATCAAAGAAGCCGGTCTGGAGGGGGTCGGTCACCGCCGGTATCTCCTCACTGGTCGGCGCCGACGAGCATGGCGACGGCGTGGGCGCGGTTGCGGGCGCCGAGCCAGTCGATGACGGCGCGGATCTCGGTGGAGACGGTGCGTTGGCTGATGCGGAGGGAGTGGGCGATGTCGCGGTCGGTGGCGCCGTCGGCGAGGTGGAGGGCGACCTGGAGACGTCGCGGGGGTAGCAGTGGCCGGTCGGTGACTTCGGTGATGGGTCGGCTCCCTTCCCAGGTGGTGAGGAAGACCTGGCAGGCGTGGGCGACGAGCCCGGGATCGGTGGTCTCCCAGATGGTCGCTTCGTGACGGGTCCCATCAGGTCCAGCGAGGAAAGCGTGCGTCTGGTCGACGACGAGGAGGGGTGCTGAGACATCTGCGACCCGGGACAGTGGCTCGACGCTGGCGTAGAGCGGATTCGTCCTCAGACTGGTTTCGGTGACCATCTCGCGAACGTCCCTGACGGAGCCCAGGCCTAGTTCGGCGGCCGTGTGGATCCCGTCGCGCATCGCCAGGAGAGGTAACGTGAGCTGCATATTCCACAGACTGGACCGAGTCGTGCCCACTCGGTTGGCAATGTGGGCTGGAGCATCGGGCAGCTGGCCGAGCAGGGTGAGGCGGGGCTCGTCGGCGAGCATGAGCCGGGCGACGTGGTGGAAGAAGTCGTCGTGTCGGGCGGTGGGGGTGTTCATGGCAGGGGGGTCGCCTGCTCAGTGCTCGGTGCCGACGAGCATGGCGACGGCGTGGGCGCGGTTGCGTGCGCCGAGCCAGTCGATGATGTGGCGGACCTCGGTGGAGACGGTGCGGTGGCTGGTTCCCAGCGCGGTGGCGATCTCGCGGTCGGTGGCGCCGCCGGCGAGGTGGAGGGCGACCTGGAGGGGGCGAGGTTCTAGCAGTGGGCGGTCGACGACGTCGGTGATCGGGCGGCCGACCGTCCACGCGGCGAGAAATATGTGGCACGCAGGTCCGACGATATCGGTGTGCACCGACTCCCAGATGGTGTCGGCGTACCTGGTGCCCAAGGGACCTGCCAGCAAGACATGTGTTTCGTCGGTGATGAGCATCGGGTCGCTCACGAAGTGAATCCGATCCTGGGGGTGGAGACTCGGAAAGAGGGGGTTATCCGCCAGGCCACGAGCATCAACCAGACCTCGCTCCTCTGGGAGACCACCGGGGTGGTGCCTGTCAAAGCTCCGCGATCCGTTCGTCGTGGAGCGCACGCTGACCGTGACCTGCTGGTTCCACAAGCTGTGGCGGGTCTGCGCGTACCGGCGGTCAAGGTGCTCGTCCGCGGACGTGAGTGGTCCGAGCAGGGTGAGGCGGGGGTCGTCGGCGAGCATGAGGGCGTGAACGTGGTCGAAGAACGCTCGAGCGGACGTCGGCTCCGAGGGGGTCCGCACCTGTCCTCCTCCATTCCTGAGCCCTGCCCACCAGCGGGGCACATCCCTGGGTCCGTGCGTCTGGAGATGCTATCGAGGCCCGCGTCCGAACCAGGTCAGCGACAGGGCCGGTAGCGGCGTGTTCGAGAAGCGCAGTGGGCAGCACTGTCCCGATCGCGAAACGCGTGGCCCCTTCCGGCCAGGTGGAGGTCTCCGTTTGCGAACTCTCGCAAAGTCGCTGGACTCCGGCTGGACAGCACATTCACAGTAGTCATGCGACGGCGACCGTTCGACGGCCGGCCGTCGCGCCACGTACGGACCTCCGGGGCGGAGAGCGGGCGTGGCCGGGTGCGCCGTTCCAGGGGTGGGGGCGCTCCGGCCACGCCATCCGCTCGGATGACGGTCCGGGCCGGCGCCCACGCCCCGTCTCCCTAGACTAGGTGCATGCGAGTCGGAGTCTTCGGTGCCACCGGTCAGGTGGGCAAGGTCATGCGTACCCTCCTCCACGAACGGAACTACCCGGTGGAGGAGATTCGCTACTTCGCCTCAGCGCGCTCAGCGGGGAGCACGCTGCCGTGGGGGGACCGCGAGGTCGTCGTCGAGGACACCGCGGCCGCCGACTTCTCGGGTCTCGACATCGCGCTCTTCTCCGCCGGCGGTACGACGTCGAAGGAGTGGGCCCCTCGGGTCGCCGAGGCCGGCGCGACCGTCGTCGACAACTCCAGCGCCTGGCGGAAGGACCCCGAAGTCCCGCTCGTCGTCTCCGAGGTCAACCCCGACGACCTCGACGACATCCCCAAGGGCATCGTCGCCAACCCCAACTGCACCACGATGGCGGCGATGCCGGTCCTCGCGCCGCTGCACGCACGGGCAGGCCTCGTCCGGCTCCACGTCAGCAGCTACCAGGCGGTCTCGGGCTCCGGAGGCAAGGGCCTCACCGAGCTCGACGACCAGCTGCGCGGCGGGTACGCGGCCGGCGACCCCAAGCAGCTCGCCCTGGCCGGCGACGCCCTGGCTCTCCCGGAGCCCCAGGTCTACGCGGTTCCGGTGGGCTTCAACGTCGTCCCGCTCGCCGGCTCGGTGGTGGACGACGGCAGTCTCGAGACCGACGAGGAGCAGAAGCTGCGCAACGAGTCGCGCAGGATCCTCCACATCCCCGACCTCCGGGTGTCCGGCACGTGCGTGCGCGTCCCCGTCTTCACCGGTCACAGCCTCGCCGTCCACGCGGAGTTCGAGCACGACATCACCCCGGAGGATGCCGTGGCAGTGCTCACCCAGGCGCCGGGGGTCGTCGTGACGAACGTCCCGAACCCCCTCCAGGCCGCCGGGCGCGACGAGGTGTTCGTCGGGCGGGTCCGCGCGGACCAGGCCGCACCGGACGGAAAAGGGTTGGCGCTGTTCGTCGTCGGCGACAACCTCCGCAAGGGCGCCGCGCTCAACGCGGTGCAGGTCGCGGAGGAGCTGGCCAAGCGCGCCTGACGAGGGATGCCGCGGTGGGTGAGCGGTCGTAGAGTTGCGCCATGGCATGGCTTGACGAGGACTTCGACGCCGCGGTCGCGGCCGTGTCCGCGATGACGAAGGACCCGGGCGTCGAGACCAAGCTGCGTCTCTACGCCCTCTACAAGCAAGCCACTGAAGGTGATGTCTCGGGCGCCCGTCCCGGGTTCACCAACCCCATCGGCCGCGCCAAGTTCGACGCCTGGGCAGCGGTCAGCGGGACACCGCGGGACGAGGCCATGACCCAGTACGTCGACACCGTCGAGACGCTGCGCTCCTAGTCGGACGTTCGCGGCACGCCCGGGTCAGCCCCGAGGGTCGGTCACGACGTGCACCCGGTAGGCCTCCCGGGTGCGGTTCCGACCACTCCCCGACGCGCTCAGGGCGACGCGTGGACGGCTGCATGGTCCTCGGGACGACCGACTGAGCCGTGGACGACCATGGGCGTGGCGCGCCCGCGTGTGGCATGCTCTTTCCGTGCGTTCCTCGCGCCTCCTCCTTCGCTGCCGCGGCGGGGCCTGACACTGGCCGCCCCTCGTCGCGGAGTCACTGCTGCATCGGCCGGTCCCACCGCAGACGAGTCGAAGGCGAAGTGAGCAGATGATCCACCCCCAGCACTCCTCCGGGATGCCGACGCAGAAGTACGTCCCGTTCCAGGAGCAGATCCGCGTCGAGCTCCCCGACCGCACCTGGCCGGACCAGGTCATGACCACGGCCCCGCGCTGGTGCGCCGTCGACCTCCGCGACGGCAACCAGGCGCTCATCGACCCGATGGACGCCGAGCGCAAGCTCCGGATGTTCCAGCTGCTCGTGAAGATGGGCTACAAGGAGATCGAGGTCGGTTTCCCGAGCGCGAGCCAGACCGACTTCGACTTCGTCCGCGAGCTCATCGAGGGCGGTCACATCCCCGACGACGTGACGATCCAGGTCCTCACCCAGTGTCGGGACCACCTCATCGAGCGCACCTACGACGCGATCCGTGGCGCGAAACAGGCCATCGTCCACTTCTACAACTCGACCTCGGTGCTGCAGCGGCGTGTGGTGTTCGGCATGAGCCAGGACGGCATCGTCGACATCGCCCTGCAGGCGGCCCGGCTGTGCCGCAAGCTCGAGGAGACCGTCCCCGAGACCACCGTCTACTACGAGTACTCGCCGGAGTCCTACACGGGCACCGAGCTCGAGTTCGCGGTTCGCATCTGCAACGAGGTCATCGAGGTCATCGACCCCACCCCCGACCACAAGATGATCGTCAACCTCCCGGCGACCGTCGAGATGGCCACCCCGAACGTCTACGCCGACTCCATCGAGTGGATGGTCCGCCACCTGGACCGGCGCGAGTCCGTCGTCGTCAGCCTGCACCCGCACAACGACCGCGGCGAAGGGGTCGCGGCCGCCGAGCTCGGCTATCTCGCCGGAGCGGACCGGATCGAGGGGTGCCTCTTCGGCAACGGCGAGCGCACCGGCAACGTCTGCCTCGTCACGCTCGGGATGAACCTCTTCAGCCAGGGCATCGACCCGCAGATCGACTTCTCCGACATGGCCGAGATCCGGCGAACGGTCGAGTACTGCAACCAGCTGCCGGTGCACGAGCGGCACCCGTGGGGCGGCGACCTCGTCTACACGGCCTTCTCCGGCTCCCACCAGGACGCCATCAAGAAGGGCTTCGAGGACATGGACGGCCGGGCCAAGGCGGCCGGCACGAGCATCGACGACCTCGACTGGGGCGTGCCGTACCTGCCGATCGACCCGCACGACATCGGCCGCTCCTACGAGGCGGTCGTGCGCGTCAACAGCCAGTCCGGGAAGGGCGGGGTCTCGTACCTGCTCAAGAGCGAGCACGGACTCGACCTCCCGCGCCGGCTGCAGGTCGAGTTCAGCCACGTCGTCCAGCGCCGAACCGACACCGAGGGGGGCGAGCTCACCGGCACCCAGATCTGGGCGATGTTCGCCGACGAGTACCTGCACGCCGACGACGCCGAGCAGCGCTGGGGGAGGCTCACGCCGGTCCGTTCCACGATCACCGGCACCGACGACGGCCAGGACGTCATCGACGCGGTCGTGCGCGTCGAGGGCACCGAGACCGAGATCCACGGCCGGGGCAACGGCCCGATCGACGCCTTCACCGCCGCTCTGGCGACGCTCGACGTCGACGTCCGCGTGCTCGACTACCACGAGCACGCGCTCTCGGCCGGCGGGGACGCCCGCGCGGCGGCGTACGTCGAGTGCGCCGTGGGCGACCGCGTCCTGTGGGGTGTCGGCCTGCACGAGTCGATCGTCAAGGCATCGCTGCGCGCCATCCTCTCGGCGGTGAACCGGGCCGAGCGCGCCGGCGCCGAGACCGACTGAGGCTCCGGACGCATGGGTGCGGTGCTCGCGTGCGGGCTGGCGACGGTCGACGTCGTCCAGGTCGTCGCGGCGCCGCCCTTGCCGGACGAGAAGGTCGTCGCCCTGGCGTCGACCGTGGCGGCGGGTGGGCCGGCGTGCAACGCGGCGATGACGGCGGCCCTGCTCGGCGTCGAGACCCGCTTCGTCGGGGCTGTCGGCAGCGGCCCGCTGTCCGCCGTCGTGCTGCGTGACCTCGCGACCCACGGGGTGGCCGTCACCGACCTCGCACCCGCCGCCTTCGAGCCACCGTTGTCGACGGTGCTCGTGACGGAGGCGACGGGGGAGCGGGCCGTCGTCTCGCGCAACGCCGTGGGGACGGCGGACTACCGTGCGCTCGCGGACCGCGACCTCGACGCCCTCCTCGAGGGTGTCACCGCGGTACTCGTGGACGGCCACCACCTCCCGGTGGCACTCGGGGTCGCCCGGGGTGCCCGGGAGCGCGGCGTGCCCGTGCTCCTCGACGGCGGTTCGTGGAAGCCCGGGCTCGAGGAGCTCATCGCGGACGTGGACATCGCCGTGGTCTCGGCCGCGTTCTCACAGCCCGGCGGAGGCGGGTTCGAGACGCTGCTCGACGCCGGCCCCGGGTGGGTCGCGTGCTCCGACGGCGCCGGGCCGGTGCGCTGGTCGGCTGCCGACGGCCGCGGTGGACAGGTCGACGTCCCGGTCATGGACGTCGTCGACACCCTGGGTGCTGGGGACGTCCTCCACGGCGCTCTGCTCGCCGAGGTCGCCCGCGACGGCACGGCCGACCTCCCGGGGATGCTCGCCGCGGCGGTGGGGGTCGCGAGCCGCTCGGTGGGTGCGTCCGGCGCACGGGGCTGGGCCGAGCAGCACTGACCACCGGCATCGACACCGAGGAGCTCGGTGCTGTTCCCGCACACCGAGCCGCTGCCGCTCGACCTCGTCCGCCGGGTCGTCGAGTTCCGGGTCGGGGAGATCCGGGGCTGAGCGTCCGGGTGGCTCAGCGGACGCCGCGCACCCGGAACTGCACACTGATCCGCGGCCCGACGGGTCTGGCGGTCTTGGGGACGCAGTGGTCCCAGGTGCGCTGGCACGACCCACCCATGACGAGGAGGTCACCGTGCCCGGCGGCGAACCGTACCGAGGAGCCGCCGTCACGGGGGCGCAGGGCGAGATCGCGCGGAGCCCCGACGGAGAGGATGGCGATCATGGTGTCCTCGTCCCGGCTGCGTCCGACCCGGTCGCCGTGCCAGGCGACCGAGTCCTGGCCGTCGCGGTACAGGCAGAGGCCCGCGGTGACGAACGGCTCGCCGAGCTCGTCGCGGTAGTGCGCGGTGAGCGCGTCGCGGCACTCGTCGAGCACGGGGTGGCGGGGGACGTCGACGATGCCCTCGTACATCTGGCGGCGCTCGGCGTACCAGGGCACGTCACGGCGCAGGGCCCCGTAGAGCTCGTCCGCACCACCGACCCAGCCCGTGCGGCGGTCGACCCAGGCACCTTTCCCGAGGTCGATGCGCTGGACCGCGGTTCCGAGCGGCCGGACCTCGATGCCGTCGGCGAGGTCGAGGAGGGAGCCCTGGAGCACGGACATGTCTCGAGTGTAGGAACGAATCGAACACCTGTCCACACCCTGTGTCCCCCGCCCGGCAGGATGGCCACCATGGAGGACGCCGTGGAGCACGCCGTCAGCAATCCGGTCGACGTCCGGGCCGCCCGGGCGTGGCTGCTCGCCCACGCGGTCGAGGGAGTCGACCGGGTGACCGCCGAGGCGGGCGGCACGACGGTCACCCGGCGTGTCGGCACCGCTCGTGGCTCCGTGGAGCTCGCCGTGGTCCTCGCGGCAGGAGCGACTCCCGTCCTCCGGGTCGGCGGTCCGGGCACCGAGGAGGCCGTCGAGGTCGGGCGACGCTGGCTCGGGGTCGACCTCGACGTCGCGTCCGGGGTGGCGGCGCTGGGGACGGACCCCGTGCTGGGGCCGCTGGTCGCCTCACGGCCGCACGTCCGGGTGCCCGGTGCCCCCGACCCGTTCGAGGCCGCCGTCGGCATCATCGTGGGACAGCACGTGTCCCTCGTGGCGGGCCGGGTCTTCGCCGCCCGTCTCGCGGCGCGCGGCGCCGCTGTGCGGGACCTGGCGCGTGCCGACCCCGCCGCGGTCCGGCGTGAGGTGGGGGTCACGGGCGGTCGCGCGCGGTCCCTCGTCGCGCTCGCCCGAGCGGTCGAGGGCGGTCTCGACCTCGGTCCGCAGCCGGACCCCATCGCCCGGGCCGAGGTCCGGGCCGGGCTCCTCGCACTGCCGGGGGTCGGTCCCTGGACGGCCGACCTCGTCGCGATGCGCTGCCTGCGCGACCCCGACGTGTTCCTCCCCGGTGACCTCGTCCTGCGCAAGGCGCTCGGGGGCGTCCCGGCCGCCGAGGCCGCCCGCCTGGCGGAGGCATGGCGTCCGTACCGCTCGCTGGCCGTCGTCCACCTCTGGACCCGTCACGCCCTCGACCCGCCGCGCTGACGACGGCGGGGCAGCGCGGGGATGTCGGTCCCAGCCCCGACAATGGCCGGGTGCCCCTCTACCGCGACGAGGCGATCGTCCTGCGCACCCACAAGCTGGGTGAGGCCGACCGCATCGTCACCGTGCTCTCGCGGCGTCTCGGCAAGCTCCGCGTGGTCGGCAAGGGGGTGCGCCGGACGAAGTCGCGGTTCGGGGCCAGGCTCGAGCCGGCCATGCACATCGACGTCCAGTGCTACGAGGGCCGCACCCTCGACACCGTGACGCAGGTCGAGACCCTCGACCCGTGGGGCGACCTCATCGCCCGCGAGTACCACGCCTGGACGGCGGCCACAGCCGTCCTCGAGACCTGTGAGCGACTCACCGAGGAGCGCGAGCCGGCCCTGCAGCAGTACCTCCTGCTCGCCGGGGCGCTGCGCAGCCTCGCCCACCGCGAGCACGACCCCGGTCTGGTCCTCGACGCCTACCTCGTGCGCGCGATGGCCGTCGGGGGTTACGCGCCGAGCTTCCACGACTGCGCCAAGTGCGGCGCCCCCGGACCACACCGAGCCTTCCACGTCGCCGCCGGGGGTGTCGTCTGCCCGGTCTGCCGCCCCCCGGGCTCCACGGCACCCCACCCGGACACGCTGCGCCTCCTCGCCGCCCTGCTGGCCGGTGACTGGGCGCTCGCCGACATCTCCGACCCCCGGCACCGTCGTGAGGGCAGCGGGCTCACCGCGGCGTTCCTCCAGTGGCACCTCGAACGCGGCATCCGCAGCCTCCGTATGGTGGAGCGGTGAGCGCGCCGACCCGGTACGAGCAGCCCTTCCGGCACCCGAGCGGCACCCTTCCGCCGCCGGTGCCCGCCGAGCGGATGCCGGGCCACGTCGCCATCGTCATGGACGGCAACGGACGGTGGGCGAACCAGCGCGGGCTGCCCCGCACCAAGGGACACGAGGCGGGGGAGGCGGCCCTGCTCGACGTCGTGGCCGGCGCCATCGAGGTCGGGGTCACCCACCTGTCGGCGTACGCGTTCAGCACCGAGAACTGGAAGCGAAGCCCGGACGAGGTCCGCTTCCTCATGGGCTTCAACCGTCAGGTGATCCGCCGCCGCCGCGACCAGCTGCACTCGTGGGGGGTCCGGATGCGCTGGGTCGGTCGCCGGCCGCGACTGTGGGGCTCGGTCATCAAGGAGCTCGAGACCGCGCAGGAGCTGACGCGGCACAACACCGGCCTCACCCTCTACTTCTGTGTCAACTACGGCGGCCGGGCCGAGGTCGGGGACGCCACCCGGCGCATCGCCGAGGACGTCGCGCGCGGCCGGCTCAAGGCGTCCGCCGTCGACGAGCGCACGGTCGCGCGGTACCTGCCCGAGCCCGACATGCCGGACGTCGACCTCTTCGTCCGCTCCTCGGGGGAGCAGCGGACGAGCAACTTCCTGCTCTGGCAGAGCGCCTACGCCGAGATGGTGTTCCAGGACCGTCTCTGGCCCGACTACGACCGCCGGGACCTGTGGTCGGCGATCGAGACGTACGTGGCCCGTGACCGCCGCTACGGCGGTGCGGTGGACGCCCCACGAGCGGACTCCCGGTAGCCTCACCCGGCATGGCTCTCTCGAGTGTCGTCACCCAGTACCCGGAGGTCGCGGCCGTCGTCGCCCGGCTGGTCCGCAGCCCCGAGGTCGCCCGGCACTGGCACGCGGAGAGCGCGTGCGCGGGGATGACGGTCGGTGGTCTCGCCCACCACGTGGCGCGTCAGACCTCGCACGTCGTCACCCTGCTCTCTGCGGCGCCCGGTGCCGACGAGGTCATCTCGGTGCTCGACCACTACCGCAGGGCGGCGTGGGTGCACACGAGCCTCGACGACGACCAGAACGTCGAGATCCGGAGCTCTGCCGACGCCTCGGCAGCGAGCGGCCCTGACGCACTGCTGGCTCGGATGGACGCCGACCTCGAGGCCCTTCCTGACGCCCTCGACCCCGTGATCCGGGGCGCGCGGGTCCCTGACGCGGTCCATCTGCCGTGGCAGGGATGGTCGCTCTCGACGGCGGACTTCCTCCTCACGCGGACGATGGAGTGCGTCGTGCACACCGACGACCTCGCCGCGAGCGTCGGGCTGCCGACGCCGGAGCTCCCCGCCGAGCCGGTGCGCGAGGTCCTCGCGCTGCTCGCGGCCGTGGCCGCGGAGCGACACGGCCAGGTCGCGCTCGTCCGGGCTCTGAGCCGGCCACAGCGAGCAGTGGGGCCGGTCAGCGCGTTCTGAGCGGGACCGGACATCGCCAAGACCGGCTCAGACGTACGCCCAGGTCATGATCATGTTGTGGTCGGATGGCGGGTTCTTGGCCTTGCCGTAGGCGCTGCCCGCCGGGACGACCGTCTCCCAGGTCCGGGCCCGGACGCCCCACGAGACGAAGATGTAGTCGATGGCGCTGCCGTTGTACTTCCACCACTGGGAGCGGTCCAGGCGCGGCCGCGAGGTGTTGCCCTCCGGGAAGGTGCAGGAGTAGGTGCTCTTGTTCGTCGTGTTGTAGACGACGTTGACGAACCGGGGGGCCGCCATCGGCACGCTCGGGGCCCGCGGCGTGAGGCGTCGGCACCAGCCCAGGCCGCTCCCGCTGGCTTTCATCCGCCGGTCGTTGCCGACGATGTCGACCCACTTCGCGGACGTGAGCACGTCGGCTGCGGTCCTCGCCTCGGTGTAGCGCGAGGAGTTGAGGTCGCCGACGACGAAGGTCGGGAGAGACGCCCCCTGGTACGTCCGGTGCTTGGCGACGACCCCGAGCGCCTGCTTCATCTGGGCGACTCGGAACGCGTCGGTTGCTTTGGCGTCGAGGTGGGTGTTGACCGCGAGGAAGCGTCGCTTGGTCGCACGCTGCTCGAGGACGGCCCACTCCACGGTGCGACGCGTCGTCGTCGAGCTCCGGAGGTTCGCCGACCCGTGGGTGAGCAACCGGGTGGTCCGGGAGTTGTACAGGAGGCGGTTGTCGTTCGGACCCTTGGTCGGGCTCGTGTAGCACGTGCGCCACGGAGCCGCCTGTCCTTTCCACCGGCCGTTCCACTCGGGGGTGGACGAGCAGGACGGGCGGAAGCGGTTGACGGGGATGTAGAGGTTTCCGGCCGACAGGGTGCGGGCGTTGACCAGGTCCGTGAGGTCTTCGTACTGCGAGATGTGGCGAGGGGTGGCCGTCCGGGTCTCGCGGACCCAGCCCTGCGACGCCTCCTGGAGCCCGACGACGTCCGGGAGGCACTTCGCGATCTGGTCGGCGATGGCAGTGCGGCGGGCCGGCCAGTTCGTCCACGTCCCGCCGGCGCTCTGCCCGAGGATGTTGTAGCTCGCGACACCGACGAGCGCCTTGCGCGCGAGGGCCGGGTCCTTGCGGTCGGCGACGGCAACGGCCTTCGCCGCGCACGACGTGGTGGCGGCGTGTGCTGTGGCGGCCGGTGTGGCCACCGAGAGGGTCGCGCACAGGGCGGTCGCGGTGAGGGCGGCGAACGCCCGTCGTGAGCGGGTCATGGCGTGGTCCGTTCCCCGTGCATGGAGGTGGGTCAGTACGGCCGGAACGGTAGCTCCTCGGACGGCCGGCTCGCCGGTGAAACGGAGATGTACGAGCCGGTCGGACTCAGGAGGAGCCGGACGAGCACCGACGACACAGGCCGTCGACCTCCACCGTGTGCCGCACCTGGGTGAAGCCGTGCGACGCGGCGACGGTCTCCGCCCACCGCTCGACGGCGTCGGCCGTGACCTCGACGGCGAGACCGCAGCCGCGGCACACCACGTGGTGGTGGTGGTCCTCGGTGGCGCACGCCCGGTAGACGCTCTCCCCGTCGGCGGTGCGGATGACGTCGACCTCGCCGTCGGTGGCCATGGCCTGGAGGTTGCGGTACACGGTGGCGAGCCCGACCCGATCCCCGGCGGATGCGAGGTCGGCGTGGATCTCCTGGGCGGACCGGAACTCCGTGGCATCGGCCAGCGCCTCGGCGATGGCCGCGCGCTGGCGGGTGGGGCGTCGTTCGGTGCGGGCCTGTCCGCTCATCGTGCCGTGACCTCCTCGTGCTCGCCGTGCTCGTCGTAGTGGCCCTGGTGCGCCGCGTGCCGGTGCCCGTCGTGCAGGTAGTCGACGTGGTCTCCGTGGGGCACCGCCGGGTGGCCGCACCGTGGACCGTGCTCGTGGTCGTGCCGCTCGGCGCGGGCGTGCGCGGCGCGGCGGAGCCGTCCGTGCACGGCGGAGACCGCGGTGACGACGAGGAAGGTGGCGATCGCGACGAGGACGATCGTGCCGCCGGAGGGTGTCTCGGCCTCGTAGGACACGACCACGCCACCGACGCTGCTCAGGACCCCGATCACGACGGCCCACCTCACGCTGGCGGCGAAGCTGCGCGAGAGCAGCTGGGCCGTGGCGTTGGGGATGATCATCAGTGCGCTGATGAGCAGCAGGCCCACGACGCGCATCGACACGACGACCGTGACGGCGGTGAGCACCGCGAGGACGAGGTTGTACGCCATGACCGGCATCCCCGCCGAACGGGCGTACTCCTCGTCGTTCGCGACCGCGAAGAAGCGCGGTCGGAGGAGCAGGGTCGCCCCGAGCACGGTCGCGGCGAGGGCTGCCAGGACGACGAGGTCGCCGCGGCTGGTCGTGAGGATGGCGCCGAAGAGGTAGGCGGTGAGGTTCGACGGGCTTCCGGCGCTCGAGCGGGAGATGAGGACCACGCCGAGGGCGATGCCGCCGTAGAACATCACCGCCAGGGCGACATCGCCACTGGTGCGTCCGGAGGCCCGGATGAGCTCGATCGCGACCCCGGCGGCCACCGCCGCGACGAGCGCGGTGAGGACCGGCTGCTGGCCGGTCAGGACACCGACCGCGACACCGGCGAGCGCCACGTGCCCCATGCCGTCCCCGATGAGCGACATCCGACGCTGGACGAGGAAGGTGCCGACGAGGGGGGCGGCGATCCCGGCGAGGAGCGCGGCGAGGAGCGCCTGGCGCATGAAGTCGAGCGCGAGCATGTCACTCACCGGCCACCGCCTGTGCGGTGGGGTCGAGCGGTCCGCCTCCGAGGACGCGGCGGACCCCGGGTCGTCCGGGGTCGTCGTGGTGGTGCCCGGAGCCGTGGTGGTGCGCGCGCAGGGCCAGGTGCGCCTCGTACTCGGGGGGCGTGCCGTCGAAGTCGAGGTGCCCGGCGTCCATGCAGACGATGCGCGTCACGACGTCGTGCAGGGCGTCGAGCTCGTGCGTGACGACGAGCATGGAGGTGCCGCCCGCGACGAGACGGGCGAGGACGTCCGTCAGCGCGTGCTGGCTGGCGGTGTCGACGCCGGCCGTCGGCTCGTCCATGACCAGCAGATCCGGCCGGCCGGCCAGCGCCCGGGCGATGAGCACCCGGCGCTGCTGCCCGCCGGAGAGCGAGGCGACCTCCTCGTCGGCCCGGTCGGACAGGCCGACGGCGTCGATCGACTCGGCGACGACGGCGCGGTCCTCGGCGCTCGCGGGCTTCCACCAGGGGCGATGCGGCAGCCGCCCCACGGCGACGATCTCGGCGACGGTCGCGCGCACCGACGCGGAGAGCGAGTGCCGTTGCGGGACGTACCCGATGCGGGTGTGCTCACGGAACCGGTCGCGCGGGACGCCGAGCAGGAGGACCTCGCCGCCCTGGTGGTCGGCGAGACCGAGCAGTCCCTTGACGAGGGTCGACTTGCCGGAGCCGTTCGGCCCGAGCAGGGCGACGACCTCTCCCGGCTCGACGGTGACGTGGACGCCGGACACGATGCTGCGGTCGCCGTACCCGAAGGACGCCGACCGCAGCTCGATGAGGGACGGAGCGGGCGTCACGAACAGCCCTGTCCCTTCTCGAGCGTCGCGAGGTTGCTGCGCATCACCTCAAGGTAGTCGCTGCCGGCGGAGGTGTCCGTGATCCCCTCGACGGGGTCGAGCACCTCGACCCGTGCGCCGGTCTCACGGGCCAGGGTCTCGGCGAGGTCGGGGGAGACCAGGGTCTCGCTGTAGATGGTGGTGACGTCGTGCTCCTGCACGTACGCCGCGAGGTCCCTGAGGGTCGCGGCGTCCGGCTCGATGTCCGGAGAGATCCCCGCGATGCCCTGCTGGTGCAGGCCGTAGCGCTCGGCCAGGTAGCCGAAGGCCACGTGGCTCGTGACGAGGTCGGTGCTCGAGCAGCCCGCGAGCCCCGACTCGATGTCGCGGTCGAGCGACCGGAGGTCCGCGACGAGAGCGGCCGCGTTGGCGCGGTAGTCCTCGGCGTGACCGGCGTCCGCCTCCGCGAACCGCTCGCCGATGGCCGTCACGACGGCTTCGTAGCGGACGGGGTCGAGCCAGAAGTGCGGGTCCTGGCCCTCGTGCTCGGCGTGGTCCCCGTCCTCCTCGGCGTGCTCGCCCTCCTCGTCGGAGTGCTCGCCCCCCTCGGGTGCGGCGAGCGACAGGTCGGCGTCGGGGGAGACGTCGAAGCTCGCGTCGGAGGCCTCGTTCGCGACCGCCTCGTCGACGGCGGGCTGGAAGTCGGCGAGGTAGACGACGAGGTCGGCACTCGTCATTCCGGCGACGTCCTTGGGGGTGAGCTCGAGGTCGTGCGGCTCGGCACCGGGCTTCGTGAGAGCGGTGACGGACACGTGGTCACCCCCGACCCGCTGGGAGGCCCACTCCAGCGGGTAGAACGCGGCGACGACGTCGAGCGACGTGCCGGAGCCGTCGGACCCGGGGTCGGCCGAGCCGCATCCCGTGAGGGCGAGGGCCGAGGTCGTGGCGAGGGCGGTGAGAGCACGCTTCATGACAATCATTCTCAAATGAAATGAGAACCGTTGTCAAGTGGGTCGAGCCGGTCAGGTGCGCGGAAAGACCTGCGTGACGAGCACGGCGACCATGAGCGCGACGACGGCCACCCGCATGAGCCGCTCGGCGGGCCCGAGCCGGGGCCAGGCGAGCGCCAGGATCCAGGTCAGGGCGAGGACGACGAGCAGGATGAGGACCCATCCGATGCCCGGCAGGAACAGGCCGGCGACGACGAGACCGAGGACGAGGAGGAACGGGACGACGCGCGGCAGGCCACTGAGCCACGTCACGGCGGGCAGGCTGGCACGTTCGAATGACTGGCGCAGGCTCGACACGGTCACCCAGCGTACGGTTGCCGCCGGAAACCGGTGCGAGAGGCGCACCGCCCGGCGGATAGCCTTTCCGACATGGCATCCTCCACCTCCGTCGTCGACACCGTCGTCTCCCTGTGCAAGCGCCGGGGCTTCGTCTTCCCGTGCGGCGAGATCTACGGAGGCACCCGCTCGGCCTGGGACTACGGCCCGCTCGGCGTCGAGCTCAAGGAGAACATCAAGCGGCAGTGGTGGAAGGCGATGGTCACCGCGCGCGAGGACGTCGTCGGGCTCGACTCCTCGATCATCCTCCCGCGCCAGACGTGGGTCGCCTCCGGCCACGTCGGGGAGTTCTCCGACCCGCTCACCGAGTGCCAGTCCTGCCACAAGCGCTTCCGGGTCGACCACATGCAGGAGGCCGTCGCCGACAAGGCGGCGAAGAAGGGCAAGGAGGTCGACCCCGACTCCGTCCCGCTCTCGGAGATCGCCTGCCCGAGCTGCGGCACGCGGGGGGAGTGGACCGAGCCGCGCGAGTTCAACATGATGCTCAAGACCTACCTCGGCGTGATCGAGGACGAGTCCGGCCTGCACTACCTGCGGCCCGAGACCGCGCAGGGCATCTTCGTCAACTTCCTCAACGTCATGCAGGCCTCGCGCCGCAAGCCGCCCTTCGGCATCGCCCAGACCGGGAAGAGCTTCCGCAACGAGATCACCCCCGGCAACTTCATCTTCCGGACCCGCGAGTTCGAGCAGATGGAGATGGAGTTCTTCGTCGCCCCCGGGGAGGACGAGGAGTGGCACCAGTACTGGATCGACGAGCGGACCCGCTGGTACACCGACCTCGGCATCCGCTCCGAGAACCTCCGGCACTTCGAGCACCCGCAGGACAAGCTCTCGCACTACTCCAAGCGCACCGTCGACATCGAGTACCGCTTCGGGTTCTCCGGCAGCGAGTGGGGTGAGCTCGAGGGCATCGCCAACCGCACCGACTTCGACCTCTCGACCCACACGAAGCACTCCGGCACCGACCTCGTGTACTTCGACCAGGCGACCGGCTCCACATACACCCCGTACGTCATCGAGCCGGCGGCCGGCCTGTCCCGCAGCCTGATGACCTTCCTCGTCGACGCCTACACCGAGGACGAGGCCCCCAACACCAAGGGTGGCGTCGACACCCGGACGGTGCTGCGGCTCGACCCGCGGCTCGCTCCGGTGAAGGCGGCCGTGCTCCCGCTCTCGCGCAACGCCGACCTCTCGCCCAAGGCCAAGGACCTCGCCGCCACGCTCCGACGGCACTGGAACGTCGACTTCGACGACGCCGGCGCCATCGGCCGCCGTTACCGCCGCCAGGACGAGATCGGCACCCCGTTCTGCATCACCGTCGACTTCGACACCCTCGAGGACCACGCGGTGACCGTCCGCGAGCGGGACGCGATGACCCAGGAGCGGGTCGCCCTCGACCAGGTGGAGGGGTACCTGGCCCAGCGCCTCGTCGGCTGCTGAGCCTCGAGCGCACGTCAGGCCTCCGGGCCGAACTCCTCCCACACCGCCTGGGCGTCGTCCGGGCGCCCGGCGCGGTCGAGTGCGCGGGCCAGGGCTCCCGCGGCCTCGACCCGCTCGGCGTGCAGGCCGGCCGACCGCAGGTCGGTCAACGCCGTGCGCAGCAGGGGCTCGGCCTCCGCGATCCGGTCGGCCTCCGCGAGCATGGCGGCCTCCTCGGCGCCGAGCACGGTCTCGTAGTGCCCACCGACGAGGGCTCGCGCGGCACGCATCCGGGCGACGGCGTCGTCGGTGCGGCCGGCACGGGCCAGCAGGTGACCGCCCTGCCGGAGCAGGTCCGGCTCGAGCTCTTCGGCGTCGAACGCGTCACCGCGCCCGTCCGGGAGGGCGTCGGCGACGAGCTGGACCTCCTCGAGGACGGCGTCGAGCTCGACGAGACCGGCGTCGACGTCGTCCTGGCCGGCGACGAGCCCGGCGCGGTAGCGGAGCGCCGCCAGCAGGGCGTCGAGCGTGCCGCTGGAGCGGGTCTTGTCGATGGCGTCGTCGAAGTGCGCGCGCGCGGCCTCGGGGTCGTCGGCGTCCCAAGCGCTGGTGCCGGCCCGGACCTGGCTGTGGCCGGCCTCCTCGAGCCTCCCGGCCGCCTCGAAGGCGGCGGACGCGGTGGCGTACGCGGTGCGGGCCTGTGCCGGCGAGCCCACGGCCGAGAGGGCGTTGCCGAGCGCCCAGCCGGTGGGACCGACGAGGTCCGGCACGTTCTGCCGGATGACCGGGAACGCGGCCTCGAGCAGCTCGGCGGCCTCGACCGGACGGCCGGTCTCGAGCCAGGAGAGCCCGAGCAGGCGCTGCCCCACGGCGAGGGCGACCGGCTCGCGCATCGCGGTCGCGACGGCGACCGCGTCGGCCGCGCGGGGCTCGAGCCGGGGGTAGTCGCCCTGCTGGACGAGGAGGTCGCAGTAGGCGAAGAGGAGGGTCATCCGGGCGCCCTCGACGGCACCGGGTGACGCGAGGGCCTCCAGGTAGAGCGCATCGGCCTGCTCGTCGTCGCCCTCGATGCGGGCGAGCCGCGCACGCAGGTCGAGGATCCGGACCTGCAGTGCGGGCCGCTCCCCGGCCAGCGCAGCGGCCTCCTCGATCATGGCCGCGGCGCGGGCGGGGTCGGCCGCGAAGGCGACCGGGGAGGCGTCGAGCAGGCAGAGCGCCTGACGGGCGACCCCACCGGAGCGGCCGTACAGCGACGCGGCGTGGAGCAGCAGCTCGACCGCGTCGTCCGGCCCGGTGGTCAGGGCGTACCAGCGCAGGGCTGAGGCGGCTTCCGCGGTGTGGCCGTCCTCCTCGATGACGGTGTGCAGCGCGCGAGCGGCCGTCCGGGCGTGCGCGACCTCGGGGGACGACGGGCCGTGCGCGGCGAGTGCCTCGGTGACCTCGAGCGCGGCGAGGTCGGCCCTGGCCATCGTGGCCTCGAGGCCGTCGCCGCCACGGATGGCCTCGGACGCCGCGGCGTCCAGCCGTGCGCGGACCGCCTCGGGGTCACGCAGCAGGGGGCACGACGAGCGGTCGAGCACCGCCGCAGCGGCCCACTCCGCGGGGGTGCTGAGCATGCCGAGCACCTCCTCGCGCGAGCGGAGCCAGCCGCGCAGGGCCTTCTCGAGCGTGGGGTCGAGCTCGTGGCGCGCCTGCTGGACCCGGGCCGCGAGGTGGACGACCTCGTCGCCGCTGGTCGGCTGGGGCGCTCCGCGCTCCGGCCGAGGTTCGGTGCTCGGCAGGTGCGTCGGCGGCAGGGTCGGCTCCTCGGCGACGACGCCGTCGTCGAGCGCAGCCCCGACCGCGTCCCCGACCACGGACGTCCCGTTGCGGTCGTCGAAGCGTGCGGCGAGCTCCGCGCCCAGCGCCCGCAGCTCGTCCTCGACCTGCGCGGTGGGCCGGCCGTCGACCGTGTCAGGGGCCAGCCCCACCCGGCGTGCGTGTCCGAGCACCCACGCCGCGGTGGCCGCGAACCACATACGGTCGAACGCCGTGTGGAGCTCGTCGAGCCAGCCGAGGCGGGGGAGGAGGAGGTCGAGCGCACGGTCGGTGTTGCCGAGACGGACGAGGACCCGCAGGCATCGGGCCGCGGTCGTCGCCTCCGCGGCGTCGTCCGCCACGAGCTGCCAGGACCGGCGGAAGGAGCCCGCGGCGCCGTCGAGGTCACCCTGTCCGGCGCGGATCTCGGCATCGTGGGACAGGCAGGTCTGCGGCTCCTCGCCGCACGAGAGCCGGCCGGCCACGACGGGCGCGAGCAGGTCGAGGGCCCGCTGCGGGTCGGACCGGTGGGCGAGCAGCGCCTGCTCCCGGGCCTCACAGGCGAAGCAGTCGCTCTGCTCGTCGCGCGGCTCCTCGAGCCAGCGGGCCAGGGCCTCGTCCCGCCCGTCGTCGTCGCCGCGCGCGACCGCCAGCCAGGCCCTGGCGGCGTACGCCGGACGCAGGTGGAACCCGTCCTCGCCCAGCGCCGCGGCGAGGTCGTCGACGGTGGCCGCCCAGGCGTCGAGCGGGACCTCGGGCATCTTCTCGATCTTGTCCACGGCCCACTTGAGCTTCCACAGCACCTCGTTGCGCTCGACCTGCTCCAGGCCCTTCCCCGGGGCCAGGGCGGCGCGCAGCCACGCGATGTGCGTGAGCATCACCGGGTCGTCGGGAACGTAGTACAGGGCGGTGACGATGTCCTGACGGGCCACGAACTCCTCGGCGAACGACCCGTGCTGCCGGGCGAGCCGCAGCGCCTCCTCGTGCGCCCGCACCTGCGCGGGGCCGTGCGGCAGCCGGTCGGCGGCGAGCGAGAGGTCCGCGAACTCGGGTGAGACCTGCTCCCACTGCATCACAGGTCCCTCCCCGCGATGACGCGGTCGATGAGGGCGGGCAGCGCTCGGGCGACGAGAGCGCTGTCGAACGGCGTCTGCGGGTGTCGGCCGGCGAGCAGGGCCTGGGCGTACAGCGCCTCGACCGCCAGCCGCTGCAGCTCCGCGTCGCGGCTCTCGGCCAGCCGGCGGACCGAGTCGTTCCCGGCGTTGAGGACGAAGGACGGCCCGCTCGGGTGCGGTGAGGTCAGCGCCTCGAGGGCGACGGCCCAGGGGCCGTCGGCCGCATCGGCCACGGTGTGGCGGTCCCGTTCCCGGGTCGCGCTGTCGCCGACGAGGAGAACCGACTGCATCGACTCGGGTCGGAACCGTCGCACGACGGGCTCGGCGTCGGAGCGGGCGAGGACGCTGCGGGCGATGTCCAGCAGTGCCGCGAAGGCCGACTCGTCGTCGGCGTCGAGCCGCTCGACGTGGGCCGTCAGCTCCTCGGGTGGCATCCGCCGGGACTCGGCACCCGGGGTGACGGCGACGTAGCGCTCGACGATGGCGCTGTCGTAGGCGTACCCGGCGTTGAGCACGGGGACTCCCTGCGCGGTCGCCACCGTGGACACCTGCCGGTAGTGCTCGACACTGTCGACATAGGGGATGACCCGGTGCTGCGCCGCGAACTCGGCGAGGGTCATCGTCCCGAGCGTCGTCTCCCACGGCAGGACCGACGCCACGACGTCGAGCATCGCGTCGTCGGTCGCGGCCATGGCCTTCGCCCCCAGGTGGTGCACCGCGAAGAAGCGGTCGGCGCGCTGGCGGTCAGTGGCGGCGATCCGGACCAGCCAGGTGCGCAGCTGCTCGCCGAGGTGGTCCCGGGTCGCCGCCAGGGAGTCGTCGTCGCGCAGCGACTCGCGGGACGCCGTGAGGTCGAGCCCGTCGACATCGACGACAGCCCGGACGAACGTGGCCCACGGTGGCAGGAGGTCGGGCTCCGCCTCGGAGACGAGCATCCGGCGCGCGTGGACCCGCGCCGTCGGACGGCCCGCGGACGCGCTGGGCAGGACGAAGGCGAGCCCCCGCAGACCGCTGGCGGGGTCGGCGAGCGCGACGACGTCGAGCGGGGTGAAGCCGAGCACCTGCTCGCACCAGGCGGGCGTGCCGCGGAGGGCCGTGGGCCCTTCGCCCTCCCAGGGGAAGCGCTCACCCGCGACCGGGACCGGCCCGTCGGCGGTCTCCACGACGAGGTCGACCTCGAGGTGACGGGCGTAGGTGCGGGCCAGCCGCAGGACCGAGGCGGTGCGGAGCAGCTCGGCGGCACTGCCGCGCGGGGCGAGAGCGACGTCGGTGCCCCGCTCGTCCCGGCCGTGGGCCTCGAGGGTGTAGGCGCCGTCGTCCCGGCCCCGCCAGCGCAGGCCCTCACCGCTCCCGGCCGCGCGGGTCACCACCTCGATCTCGTCGGTGACGAGGAAGCACGACAGCAGCCCGATGCCGAAGCGGCCGAGGAAGGACTCCCGAGCCATGCCCAGGGCGTCGCGCTTGGTGGACGCGCCGATCGTCGCGAGCGCCGTGCGTACCCCGTGCTCGTCGAGCCCGACCCCGGTGTCGACGACGTGGAGACGGCCGTCCGGGGACACGTCGGCGGGCACGATGCGGACCGCCCCGGGTGCCGTGGGGTCCTCCTCCCGGCGTGCAGCGATGGCGTCGACGGCGTTCTGGACGAGCTCTCTCAGGTACACCCGGGGGCTGGAGTACAGGTGATGGGACAGGAGGTCCACCACGCCCCTGAGGTCGACGTGGAAGCTCTGGTTCGCCCCGGTCATGCACCGATCGAACCAGACGGGCGGACTCCGCCGTGGCCCAGGCTCGCCGGGTGGCACGATGACGCCACGGAGGAGGTGCCCATGGCGCGGCGGGATGCCGAGGCGGCCGACGAGGCGGAGGAGTTCGCCGAGCTGGCCGCCGCCCACGGAGGGCCGGCGCTGCGGCTCGCCCTCCTCGTGACCCGCTCGCCGGCCGTGGCGGAGGGCGTCGTGCGTCACGCGCTGGTCGGGCTCGCAGGGCACTGGGGCGAGGCGCGGGAGAGCGGGCCGGCCCACTGGTTGCGGAGCGAGGTCGTGCGGCGAGCCGTCGCCGAGGCGCTGTCGGTACCCCCCGCGGACGGCGCGGAGGCCGGGGCGGCAGCCCCGGACCCGGACGACCCCGACGTCGCTGTCCGGATGACTCTCGACCGCCTCCCGCCCGAGCAGCGCGTGGTGCTCGGGCTGTCTCTGCTCGAGGACCGGACCGACCACGAGGTGGCAGCCGTGGTGGGTCGTCCGCTCGAGACCGTGCGCGCCGACCGGGTCACCGCGGCGGCGGCGATGACCGCGGCGCTGACGGCCGCGCTCGCCGCGGGACCCGAGGACCTCTCGGAGGCGGAGCTCCGCGACCGGCTGGAGAGCGCCGTGCCCGAGCCCGTCGCTCCGGGGCTCGTCCAGGAGGCGTGGGAGAGCGCGGTGACACGCCGCCGCACAGCCCGCAGACGGGTGGTCGTCGCGGGAGGGGCAGCGCTGGCCTGGGGAGCACTGACCTGGGTCCTGGCACGTGAGAGGCCGGGCGGCCCCCGTCCGGAGCCGAGCCACCGCCCATCCGACGGCCGGCTGTCCTCGGTGGCGCTGGCCGGCGCGACGGTGCATCTCGCGCCCGCACCGGAGGACGAGGTGGACCTCCCCGCCTACCCGGACGCCGCCTCCCTCGCGCTGCCCGCCCGGCTCGGACCCGGTACCGCACGGCCGCTGCCGATCCTGTCCCCGGCCGGCTCGCAGGCGTCGGTGCGGGCGGTCTACCTCGTCCGGGTGGGGGAGGACCGCTACCAGCCGGCGCTCCTGCTCCCGCGGCAGTCGCCGCAGCCGCAGGTGGTCGCGATGGCTCCGCTCCGGCCCACCGAGGACCCGGCGGGGAACGTGTCGGTGGCGCTCGGGCCCCGGACCGTCGACGCCGACCGGCACCGTCTCGTCTTCGCGCAGCCCGGAGCCGTCGTGGTGCTCGAGGTGCGCTCGGCCCGTGCGCGACGCATCGCGGTGCCGGACGACGCGCTCTCCGAGGCCGGCTGGGCCACGGACGGACGCACCGTCATCGCCCGTAGCGCCCGGTCGGGCTGGCTCGTGGACAGCCGGACCGAGGACGTCCGGCGCGCCGGCAACCCGGTGAACCCGGGCTGGGCGGACATCCGGGTCACGTCCGGTGCCGCCTTCGTCCAGCGGTTCTCGGGCAGCGGCCGCCTCGTGGAGGTGCGCAGGATGGAAGGGCCGGCGTTCGACGCGTACGGGCCGTCGGTGTCGAACACCGAGGGCTGGGCCTGCTGCGCGGGGTTCTTCGCGTCCGCACCGGAGGTCCAGGGTCGCGGTCAGGGTCTGGTCGCGGTGCAGGGCGACCTGCGTCCGCTCCCGCGCATCCTCGCGGCCCCCGCGGCGGACGCGGTGCCGCCGGCGGCGTACCGCCCGCTGGCGTGGGGACCCCGGGACACCGTGCTGCTCGAGTCCCGGTCCACGGACCCGGCCGGCGGGGGGCCGGTGGTGCGGGTGCTCGCCTGGGACGTCATCGGCGGACGGATGGCGTTCGTGGCCGATGTCGACCCGCCGGCACCCGAGGGTGCCGCCTTCGAGCAGGGGTTCAGCGGAGCCTGGTCGCTCTGAGACGCCCTCAGCCCTCCCCGTCGCCGGTGGCGACCGGACGCCGGGGGTCCTCGATCCACTCGCTCCAGGAGCCCACGTACGGGACGGCCTCGACGCGGACGAGGTGCAGCGCGAGGGCCATCTGGGCCGCGGTGACGCCCGAGCCGCAGGACACCCCCACCGGCGTGTCGCGGTGCACCCCGGCCGTGGCCGCCCGGGCCCGTATCTCGTCCGGCGGGAGGAAGGTGCCGTCCTCGGCGAGCAGCTCGGTCATCGGCAGGTTCACCGAGCCCGGGATGTGCCCGGCGACGTGGTCGAGCGGCTCGACCTCGCCCCGGTAGCGCTCGGCTGCGCGGACGTCGAGCAGGACACCCGAGCGCGCCATGGCGGCGGCGCCGTCGGCGTCGAGCACCGGGACCGAGCCGGGTCGGACGCGGATGTCCCCGGGCTCCGGCGACGGCACCTCCGTCGTCACCGGGTGGCCGCCACGCACCCACGCGTCGAGACCGCCGTCGAGCACGCGCACCTGCGGATGCCCCGCCCAGCGCAGGACCCACCAGGCCCGCGCCGCGGACAACGACGTGCGCTGGTCGTACACGACGACGTCGTCGTCCGCCGAGACTCCGCTGCGGCGCAGGGCATCCTCGAGTGTGGCCGGGTCCGGGAGCGGGTGGCGTCCGGCCCGGCCGGGCGGGCCCGCGAGGGCGGTGTCGAGGTCGAGGAAGGGCGCGCCCGGGACGTGGCCGGCGGCGTAGAGCTCGCGTCCGGGGGTGCCGGTGAGGGCGAACTGCACGTCGAGGACGCGCACCTCGCCCCGGCCGGAGGCAGTGGCCAGCTCGTCGGCGGAGATGAGTGCGCGCACCCGGTCATCCAACCACCGGTCCCCCCGGACGTCCGGTGCGCGAGGATGGCGAGGTGCGCCGCGTCCGTCTCGTCCTCGTCCACGGGTCGCAGGTCAACCGTGCCGTCTGGACGCGGTACCCGGCCCTCCTCGGCCCGGACGTCGACGTCGTGACACCCGACCTGCCCGCCCACGGTGACCGGCGGGCCGAGACCTTCTCGTGGGACGCCGCGCTCGCCACCCTCGACGCGGCCGTCGGGCCGGACGACGGCACCCCGGTCGTCCTCGCGGGGCACAGCCTCGGGGGCTACGTCGTGCTCGCCTGGGCCGCCCGGAACCCGCACCGTCTGGCGGGCCTCGCGCTCATCGGGGCGTCCGGTGTGCCGGCCGGCCCGGGGGCGTCGGCTTACCGCACCCTGGCACGGGTGCAGCAGCGGCTCGGGGTCGACCGGATGTCGCGCGGGATGGACCGCGAGTTCGAGGCCCTGCTGCCGCCGGCCCTCGCGGCCGCGATCAAGGACCTCGGCTACGGGTTCGACGGCATCCCGGCGGCCTGGTCCTCGGTGATGCGCGAGTGCCGTCCCGAGATGCTCGCCGAGGTCACGGCACCGGTGCTCCTGCTCAACGGCCAGCTCGACCAGCTGCGCGTCGACGTCCGCCGGTTCCGCCGGGCGGCCCGGTCGGCGCCGTGGGTGCGGGTCGTCACCGTCCCCCGGGGCCTGCACGTCTTCCCGCTGACCCACCCGGCCGAGACCGCCGCGGCGCTGTGGGAGCTGATCGCCTGGGCCGGTCGCCGCGCCGGATGAGCACGACGCAGGGGCGGCGATTCGGGGATCCGGGGCGCCCGCGCGACAATGGGCGGCGCCATGTCGCTCACAACCGCCACCCCGGTGCACACCCCGGTCCTGCCTCCGCTGCGGGTCGGGCGGCACGTCGTGGAGTCGCCGGTCGTGCTGGCACCGATGGCCGGCATCACGAACCGCGCCTTCCGCCGGCTGTGCCGCGAGTACGGCGCCGCGGGTCTCGAGGGCGGTGGGGCGTCCGGGGCGACGAGCCTCTACGTCGCGGAGATGGTGACGTCGCGGGCGCTCGTCGAGCGGACCCCCGAGACGATGCGGCTCATCTCGCACGATCCGGGAGAGTCGCCGCGCTCGGTGCAGCTGTACTCCGTCGATCCCGTGACCGCCGGGCTCGCAGCGCGGATGCTCGTCACCGAGGACCGCGCCGACCACATCGACCTCAACTTCGGCTGCCCCGTGCCCAAGGTCACCCGTAAGGGCGGGGGAGCGGCCCTGCCGTGGAAGACCGACCTCTTCCGCGGCGTCGTGCGCGCGGTCGTCCGGGAGGCGTCCGTTCACGACGTCCCGGTCACGGTGAAGATGCGGGTCGGGATCGACGACGACCACGTGACATACCTCGACGCCGGGCGGATCGCGGAGGCCGAGGGCGCCGCCGCGGTCGCGCTGCACGGCCGCACCGCGGCCCAGGCGTACTCCGGGCAGGCCGACTGGGACGCCATCGCGCGGCTCAAGGAGGCCGTGACCAGCATCCCGGTCCTCGGCAACGGTGACATCTGGTCGGCGGAGGACGCCCTGGAGATGGTCCGGCGCACCGGCTGCGACGGCGTCGTCGTGGGGCGCGGATGCCTCGGCCGGCCGTGGCTGTTCACCGACCTCGCGGCCGCGTTCGCGGGGTCGGACGCGCGCGTACGGCCCGGGCTGCGCGAGGTCACCTCCGTGCTGCGCCGACACGCCGAGTACCTCGTGGACTTCTACGACGGCGACGAGCAGCGCGGCTGCCGTGACATCCGCAAGCACATCGCCTGGTACCTCAAGGGTTTCCCGGCGGGGTCGACGGTGCGCAACCAGCTGGCCCTCGTCGACTCGCTCGAGGCGCTCGACCGGCTCATCGCCGGGATGGACCTCGACGCGCCGTGGCCGGGCGACCCGGCCGAGGGCCCGCGTGGCCGGGCGGGCTCTCCTCGGGTCGTCGCACTGCCCGAGAACTGGCTGCGTGGCCGCGATCTCGACGAGGCGCAGCGGGCACAGGTCGCCCAGGCCGAGCTGTCCGTCTCCGGCGGCTGACCCGGCCGACCGGCCGTGCCCGCCACCGGGTGCCCCGTCGACCGGCGCCCGGAGAAACCGGGGCCGTGACGCCGGTTTCTCCGGGTCGGGGTCATGCGGCTCCGGCGACGACGTGCCTCAGCGCGCACCGAGGGCCACACGCCCGGCCGCGACCACGCCAGCCGCGGCTGCGCAGCGTCTCATGGACGTCGACGGCCAGACCGCACGGGTCCTGGTCGACATCCACCCACCCGGCCCGCATCGTGAGCCTCCCTGCACGCGCCGCCGCTCGGTCGCGTCGCCGGTCATGCGCGACGAACTCGCCCTCGTGGCCGAGCCGTCCGTCGAGCTCGAGCACGACGCCCCACTCCTCGTACTCGGCGTCCTGGCGCAGCCGGTTCCCCTCTGAGCCGGCCGGGACCTGGAGCCGGGCGTTCGGCAGGCCGTGACGGCGCTCGACGTCGCTGGACCCACCGGGCCGCGATGTCCACCGCCTCGTGCCAGGACGTCCCCGGGACGTCGGCGAGGTCGAGCACCGTGTCGGCGGCGCCGGTCACCGGCAGGCCCCTCCGACGCGACGGCCGGAGGGTGCTCCGCTCCCGGTAGCGCGTCCCCGGAAGGCGCGTCACGGAGCGCCCCCCTCGCCACCCAGACCACGATCACCGGTGGCGGGTCCGGGCGTGTCCCGTGCAGATGTGCCGCGGCGTCGAGGGCGAGAGCGCAGCCCGGCCCGCCCGCGCAGCGCCGCCGCGTGCGCCCGCCCGAGCCGGTCCAGCGGCGGGTCTGTGCGACGTACAGGCATCGACCGAGTCGCGTCCACCGTTCGCTGGAGACGCGCCACTGTACGGCGTTCTCGGTGAGCCCGCGCGCGAGCGCCTGCTGCGTCGTGCACACGCCGTGCTGTGCCCTGACCAGCGCATCGAGATCCATCACCGGAGCATGCCCGAAGGCGGCGCCGCCGTCGGTGCGTCGTCCACAGGCCCCGTCGGCCCGGCCGACAGCGCCCGGAGAAACCGGCGTCACCACCCGGGTTTCCGGCGGCGCTGTCGGTGCGGTACGGGATGCTGCGACAGTGAGCGACATCGGGACGCCGGGCGGTACCGCCGAGCAGCCGGCGCTGTTCTTCGCCGACGGGGCCGAGTTCGGGCGCTGGCTCGCGGCGCACCACGACACGGCCGGCGAGCTGTGGATGGGCATCTACAACAAGGCCTCCGGCAAGGGCGGCATCACGTGGCCCGAGGCCGTCCGCGAGGCCCTGTGCTGGGGTTGGATCGACAGCCACGTCGAGCGGGTCGACGACTCCGCCCGCCGTCAGCGCTGGACCCCGCGGCGGAAGGGCAGCACGTGGAGCGCGGTCAACGTCAAGGCCGTCGAGGAGCTCACCGCCGAGGGCCGGATGCAGCCGAGCGGCCTGGCGGCCTTCGCGGGCCGCCGGGAGGACCGCACCGGCGTCTACTCCTTCGAGCGCCCGGACGAAGGTCTGACACCCGAGCACGAGGCCGCCCTGCGCGCCGATGCCGCAGCCGCGGCCTTCTGGGACGCCGCCACTGCGGGCTACCGCAAGATCGTCGCGCACTGGGTCGCGGGGGCGAAGCAGCAGACCACCCGCGACCGCCGCCTCGCCCAGCTCGTGGAGGACTCCGCCGCCGGTCGGCTCGTGAAGTTCCAGCGCTACGGCGACGAGCCGGCCTGGCTGGCCCGAGCCGCCGCTGCGGCTGCCGCAGCACGGGGGTCGTAGGCTCGCCCGCGTGACGTACGCCGCCCGCGACCGGGAGCGCTGGGTCGCGGAGGACCCGGCACAGAAGCGCTCCGACCGCGACGACTTCGCCCGTGACCGCGCCCGGCTGCTGCACTCCGCCGCTCTCCGGAGGCTCTCCGCGAAGACCCAGGTCGTGGCTCCCGCGTCGGACGACTTCGTGCGTAACCGCCTCACCCACTCCCTGGAGGTCGCACAGATCGGCCGCGAGCTCGGGGCCGCCCTCGGCTGCAGCGCGGATCTCGTCGACACCGCGTGCCTCGCCCACGACCTCGGCCATCCGCCGTTCGGGCACAACGGAGAGGCGGCGCTGGATGCCCTCGCCGGTGACATCGGCGGGTTCGAGGGCAACGCCCAGACCTTGCGCCTGCTCACCCGGCTCGAGGCGAAGCGCACGCACGCCGACGGGCGTCCCGCCGGGCTCAACCTCACCCGGGCCAGCCTCGACGCAGCCACGAAGTACCCGTGGCGGCGCGGACACGGCCCGGTGCCGACGACGAAGTTCGGCGTCTACGAGGACGACCTCGCCGTGTTCGACTGGATGCGCGACGGTGCTCCGGAGGGCCGTCGGGCGTTCGAGGCCGAGGTCATGGACTGGGCGGACGACGTCGCGTACTCGGTCCATGACGTGGAGGACGCCGTCGCGTCCGGGTGGCTCGACCCGCGCCGGCTGCGCGACCGCGCGGACGTCGAGGCGGTCCTCGACGTCGCCGCACGGGTGTACGAGCCGGACGTCGGGGCGGACGCCCTCGGGTCGGCTCTCGAGCGGGTGCTCGCCTCCGGCGCCGTCCCGGCCGGACACGACGGGTCGCGCGGCGCCCTCGCGGCGCTCAAGGACATGACCTCGCGCCTCATCGGCCGTTTCGCCGTCGCCGTCGAGAGCGCCACCCGTGAGGCCCACGGAGACAGCGCGCTGGTCCGCCACGAGGCGTCGCTCGTCGTGCCCGACGGCGCACGCGCCGAGACCGTCGTGCTCAAGGCGGTCGCGGCGCACTTCGTCATGCTCTCCGCCGAGCGCGTCGCGGTCTACGAGGAGCAGCGGGACGTCGTCGCCGGTCTCGTCGACGCGTACGAGACCGACCCGACCCGTCTGGACCCCTGGCTGCGGGCGGACCTCGACGACGCCACCGACGACGCAGCCGTCCGCCGGGTGCTCGTCGACCAGGTGGCCTCGCTCACCGACGTCCGGGCGCTCGGGCTGCACCGGCGCTGGTGCCGGCGGCCGACGGCCTGACACCGCGACGACCTAGACTCGCGCTGTCACAGCGAGGGAGGCCGCAGTGCCGGGTCGGATCAGGGCCGAGGACATCACCTCGGTCAAGGAACGCTCGTCCATCGAGGACGTCGTCCGCGACCACGTGACGCTGCGCCCCGCCGGCGTGGGCTCGCTCAAGGGTCTCTGCCCGTTCCACGACGAGAAGACCCCGAGCTTCACCATCCGCCCGGCCGTCGGCACGTACCACTGCTTCGGCTGCGGCGAGGGGGGCGACGTCCTCGACTTCGTGCAGAAGGTCGAGCACCTCTCCTTCACCGAGGCCGTCGAGCGGCTCGCGGCCAAGGTCGGCATGGAGCTGCGCTACGAGGAGGGCGGCGGTCCGCGCGACGGCGCCTCGCTCGGGCGGCGCTCCCGCCTGCTCGAGGCACACCGGGTGGCCGAGGAGTACTACACGGGGATGCTCCTCGACCGCGGGCGCGCGGATGCCCGGACGGGTCGGGACTTCCTGCGCGAGCGGGGCTTCGACTCCGCGGCCGCCGAGCGGTTCGGCGTCGGGTTCGCCCCTGCCGACGGCGACGCGTTGACCCGACACCTGCTCCAGCGGGGCTTCTCGGAGGACGAGGTGACGACCGGGGGCCTGAGCGGGCGGGGAAGCCGCGGGCTGTACGACCGCTTCCGCGGCCGCCTCGTCTGGCCGATCCGCGACACCACCGGTGACACGGTGGGATTCGGGGCGCGGCGCCTGTTCGACGAGGACCGCATCCAGGCCAAGTACCTCAACACCTCCGAGACGCCGATCTACAAGAAGGCCCAGGTGCTCTACGGCCTCGACCTCGCGAAGAAGGCGATCTCCACGGACCGTCGGGCCGTCGTCGTCGAGGGCTACACCGACGTCATGGCGGCCCACCTGTCGGGGGTCGAGGGCGCGGTGGCCACGTGCGGCACGGCGTTCGGTGTCGACCACATCAAGGTGCTCCGCCGGATCATGCGTGACGAGGCCGACCTCGCACCCGCGAAGGTCGTGTTCACGTTCGACGGCGACGCCGCGGGACAGAAGGCCGCGATGAAGGCCTTCGGGGAAGACCAGCGCTGGGCGGCGCAGTCCTTCGTGGCGGTCGCGCCGGACGGCATGGACCCCTGCGAGCTGCGACTCGCCAAGGGGGACGCCGAGGTCGCGGCGCTCGTCGACGGCGCGGTGCCCATGTTCGAGTTCGCGGTGCGCACCACCATCCACCGCTTCGACCTCGACACCGCCGAGGGCCGGGTGCAGGCGATGAAGGCCGTCGCGCCGATCGTCGGCTCCATCCGCGACACGAGCCTGCGCCCGGAGTACACCCGTACGGTGTCCGGCTGGCTCGGCGTGGAGGTCGAGCAGATGGCGGACGCCGTGCGCCGTGCCGGGCGCCTCCCGAACCCCCAGGACGCCCCGGACCGGCGGGCTCCGGCCGGGACCGACGAGGTCCCCGAGCCGGCCGCGGGGGAGGGGGCGGCGCTGCCCGCACCCGACCTGCGCGACCCGGTCGTGTCGGCCGAGCGGCAGCTGCTGCAGGCGCTCGTGCAGTACCCGCAGCAGTTCCCGGACACGGTGGTCGACACCCTCGAGGCGGACGCC
Organism: Phycicoccus sp. CSK15P-2; assembly: GCF_016888005.1. Lineage (GTDB taxonomy): Bacteria > Actinomycetota > Actinomycetes > Actinomycetales > Dermatophilaceae > Phycicoccus. Next base: position 41,696 of record NZ_JAFDVE010000009.1, read on the forward strand.
CTCAGCGCCCCGGCGCACCGCGCGGTGCTCGACGGCATCCGCATCGCGGCGGCGGGGGGGCACCGTACGGGGTCGTCGGCGGCCTGGGTCGCCGCGGTGGGCGAGGCCTCGCCGGTCTCGGTCAAGCGCCTGGTCGCCGAGCTCTCGGTCGCCCCACTGCCGGTGCGCTACGACACCTCCACGGGCCTGCCGCCACAGCGCTACGTCGACAGCCTCGTCGTCGGGGTCCGGGACGCCCACCTCGGGCGCCGGATCGCGGACGCCATGGCCACGCTGCGTCAGGCCCAGAACGACCCCGGGGCCACCCCTGACGCTCTGCGCGAGAGGACTACGGCGCTGCACGCCCTCGAGCTCGAGCGGGTCCGTCTGCGACAGGGGGTGGGGACGGCGTGAGGCTGCGATGGTCCGGTCTGCGGCGTGCCCCGGTCCCGGAGGCCGTCGCCGCGGCGGTCGCGCCGTCCGACGGCGAGCGGCTGCTCGCCTGGGCGACGACGACGGCCGGGGAGACCGTGGTCGCCGGACGTCGGTACCTGTACGTCGTCGCGCCGGACACCGAGGGTGCGCACCAGGTGCGGGTCTCGCGCCCCTGGCATCTCGTCGACGCCGGCACGTGGTCCGAGGAGGGTGTCCTGCGGGTCACCTGGGTCGACGGCGAGCCGCTGCTGCGGGTCGCGGTCGACGAGCCGGGGATGTTCCCCGAGACCTTCCGCGAGCGCGTGCAGGCGTCCGTCGTCCTCGCCGAGACCCTCGACCTCGGGCCGCGCCGGACCGCGAAGGTGGTGGTCCGGCGCGACCTCACCACCGGCCGTCTGCTCTCGCAGGCCGTTCTCGGGTCGGGGGTCCGGCCGGCCGATCCCGGGGTGGCCGAGGAGGTGCGTGCCGGGCTCGCGCGGGTGCGAGAACAGGTGGGTCTGGACTGACGGGCTCCCGCACCGGATCCGATTTCGTCGGGCGTGGGCGGTGTTGCTATCGTGGCTCCGCTGCTGCGGCGATCCCGTGGTGGCCTTTCCCCTGTAGCTCAACTGGCAGAGCATTCGGCTGTTAACCGGAGGGTTGTTGGTTCGAGTCCAACCGGGGGAGCCGGACAGACGAAGGGCCCGGACCGACATGGTCCGGGCCCTTCGTGCGTCCGGGCGTCTCGGCTCGGGTGCTGGCAGCGCACCGTCACCGTCCCGACACCGGTCCTACGGTGCCCCGGGGCGCCCTTCCGCGCGTCCGTGGTTGTGCCAGTGGATGATCCCGCGACGGTAGTTGTTGCTCCCGAACACGCGGCGTACGTCGGGGTTCACCCCGAGGTACCACGCGGTCGCGAACTCGGCCGAGCCCTGACGCCCCTCACTCGCGCCCCACACGGCGAAGTGCTCCACCGCGTAGCCGACGCTGTGCGCGGCGATGTCGGGGTACCGGTTGCGGTAGAAGGTGGTGTCGAAGACCAGCGAGGAGCGGCGTCCCTCGTGGCGCCCGTAGGTGACGAAGTGCTGGATCGCTGCGAGGTAGTTGGTCGCGCCGAAGGCTGCCGCGACATCCGGCTGGGTGTTCATGTAGTGGATCGGGTCGAACGTCGCCGAGCCCATGAGACCCCCCGAGATGCCGTAGTTGCGCCAGTGCCACTCAGCATGCTCGTAGATGTTGCCGCCCTGGCTGGCCACCTTGCCCTGGGCCCACTCTAGGACGGAGGGATACCGGTCGAGGTAGAACTGGCTGTCGAAGATGATCCGCATCAGCCGCGGGTCGCTCGGGTTGGAGCTGGGGTGGTAGGTGTAGTTCTGGCCGCCCAGCTGACCGCGCCAGCACTCGTTGTCGCACTGGGGAGCCGGTGGCCGCTGCTTCCACACCTTCACCCAGTTGACCTCGAAGGACTTGGCGGGGTTGGCCGCGTCCTGCTGGTCGATGTTGGTGAGGATCGCGTTGAGCGGCGTGTCCACGGCGTACTCCGGCCCGAAGCTGGCCGAGAGGGTGCCGTCCGTGTAGAAGCGGATGTACTGGCCAGGCGCCCACTCCGCGTGGAAGGTGTGGAACTGGTCGTCCTGCAGGGGCGTGGCCACACCTTGCGGCAGACAGTGCTTGATCCCGGCCACCTGCGGCTTGTACGCCGAGTAGTACGAGTGGTTCAGGCCGTAGTACGCGCTGGCGTTGGTCTGTACGGTGGGGCTGCCCTTGCACCCGTTCGGCAGCGACTTGGCACCGGTGTTCTCGATGACGTCGATCTCGTTGATCGGCTGGCCACTCTTCGGGTCCGTGTTGAGCCAGAACGAGCTCAGGTGCCCCTTCGAGCGGTGGACCTTGACCCGCGCGGCGAAGATGTGGGGTGCGCCCGAGAACATCCGGGTCGACGTGATGCGGCACTCCCACCGGTCGCCTCCGCCGTTGGGGAACGGCTTCAGGGTCATCACCCCGGCCGAGGTGTCGATGGGCGCGCACCGGTCGATAGACCCGGGCGGTGCCACGCCCACGTTCCTCCAGACGATGTCGTTCCCGACCTGGTAGGCGCTGTGGCCGTCCGCGTCGGTCGTGACCGCGTGCGGCAGGTTGAACCCGTCCTCGAAGACCTTCTCCCAGGTGGGGTCGTTGTCGCCGGGCAGGCTGGTGGCGGCCGCCTGGACCGCCGCTGGTGTCTGCGTTCTCTGCTGGGATGGCGCCTGCGTCGGTGGCTGGGCCGAGGCCGGTGCGACGGTGCCGGCCAGACAGACGGCAGCGAGCAGTGGTACGAGCTTTCTCATGTGAAACCCCCCCGGGTTACGTGGTTGAAAATGACCAAGCGAGGAGAGCGTACAGAAGATCTGCGGGCGAGGGAACACCCCTCCTCGGCGGCGGACCGCCGCCGAGGAGGGCTACTGCCCGGCGTTGGTGGCGTCGATGTTCTGCACGTTGCCGCCGCCGAGGCCGGAGCTGGCCATCGCGCCGGTCCCGCCGGGCGCTCCGGGCATCGCGTTCGTCGTGGGGCCGCCGGCGGAGCGACGCTTGCGCTTCATCCGCTGCTCGACGTACCCGGCGACCTTGGTCAGCGAGTAGTTGATGGCGATGAAGATCGCCGCCACGACGATGTAGGCAGGCACGGTGTTGCCGTAGGCCGAGCCCAGAGTCCGGCCACCTTGGGTCAGCAGCTCGGGGTAGAGCACGACCGTCCCGAGTGCGGTGTCCTTGAGCACGACGACGAGCTGGCCGATGAGTGCCGGCAACATGGCCCGCAGCGCCTGGGGCAGCTGGATCGACCGCAGCGTCTGTGAGGGTGTGAGCCCCACGGACAGGCCGGCCTCGGACTGTCCCTTCGGGAGCGAGTGCACGCCGGAGCGGACGAGCTCGGCGATGACCGAGCCGTTGTACAGGGTGAGCCCCAGCACCACGGCGGCCAGGGGGGCGTACTCGCTGGACAGCCAGCCCGCTCGGGCGAAGTACCCGTAGAAGAAGAAGACCATCATCAGCAGCACCGGTACCGACCGGAAGAACTCGACGACGATACTGCTGACCCACCGGACGGCACGGTGCTCCGAGAGCCGGCCCATGCCGAAGGCCAAGCCGTAGAGCCCGGCCAGCACCATCGAGATCACGGCCGCCTTCAGCGTCTCCCACAGGCCCGGGAGGATGTAGGCCGTCCAGACGGCGGGGTCGGTGACGTACGGGGTCCACAGGTAGCTCTCGAGCTGCGTGGCCTGGTCCATACGGCGGTAGACGACCCAGAGCACCACCAGGAAGAGGAGGACACCCACCCCGGTGAGGACGTTGTGCCGCAGCCGGGCCCGGGGCCCGGGGGCGTCGAACAGGACGTTCTCGGCGCTCATCGCTTCACCGCCAGTCGTCGCGAGAGGGTGGTGACGGCGATCCCGATCGGCAGCGTCAGGATGACGAAGCCGAGGGCGAAGACGAAGAACAGGGGCAGGCTGGCACCCTCGTTCTCGGTGATCTTCGCCAGCAGGCCGGCCGACTCCGCGGTGCCGAGAATGACGGCCGCGACCGTGGTGTTCTTGATGAGCGCGATGAGGGTCGAGCCGAGCGGGGCGATGGCACCGCGGAAGGCCTGCGGGAGGAGCACCTCGCGCATCGACTGCCCGAACGTGAGCCCGATCGAGCGGGCCGCCTCGGCCTGCCCCTCGGGGATGGTGTTGACACCGCTGCGCAGCGCCTCGCAGACGAACGCCGCATGGTAGATGCTCAGCATGATGACGGCCCACCAGTAGGCGTTGCGGGTCGCCTGTTCCGAGATCTGCAGGCCGAGGATGAAGGTCAGCCCGAGGATGCTCGAGACCATGAGCAGCGTCAGCGGGGTGTTCCGGATGAGGTTGACGTACAGCGACCCGATGAGCCGGAGCACACCCACGGGCGAGACCCGGAACACGGCGACGAACGTGCCGAGGACCAGGGCTCCGACGGCGGAGAGCACCGACAGCTGGATGGTCACCCAGAAGGCACCGACGATGTCGTAGTCAGCGAAGAAGTCGCCCATTCACCTCACCTTTCGGCCGACGGACGTGAGGAGCCGTGCACCGGGACGCCGCCCGTCCCGGACGGACGGACGGCGTCACCGATGACGACGGGTCAGGAGCAGGCGTCGGGGGTCGGGGGGTTGCCCGCACCCGGGGTGTAGCCCGCCTTGCCGAGGTTGTCGTCGACGGCTGCCTGCCAGGCGCCGTCCTCGACCATCTTGGTGATGGCGTCGGTGACCTGCTGGCAGAGCTCGGTGTCGCCCTTCTTCAGGCCGACGCCGTAGCGCTCCTCGGAGAAGGTGCTGCCGACGACCTTGAGCTTGCCCTCGTACTGGGGCTGGGCGGCGTAGCCGGCGAGGATGGTGTCGTCGGTCGTCAGGGCGTCGATGGCGCCGGAGACGAGCGCCGCGACGCACTCGGAGTACGTGCCGAACTCCTGGAGGTTGACCCCGGGCACCTCGTCCTGGACCTTCTGCGCCGACGTCGAGCCGGTGACCGAGCACAGCTTCTTGCCGTCGAGGGTGTCCGGGCCGGTGATCGAGGAGTCGTCGGCGCGCACGAGGAGGTCCTGGCCGGCGATGAAGTACGGGCCCGCGAAGGACACCTGTTCCTTGCGCTCGTCGGTGATGGAGTAGGTGGCGAAGATCAGCTTCACCTGGTCGGTCGAGATGAGGTTCTCGCGCTGCGCGCTCGGGGCCTGGACCCACTCGATGGCGTCCGCCTCGTAGCCGAGCTCCTTCGCGACGTACGTGGCGATGTCGACGTCCATGCCGGTGTAGTCGTTGCCCTGCTTGAGGCCGAGACCGGGCTGGTCGAACTTGATGCCGATCTTGATCGACTCGCTCCCGCCGTCGCCCGAGCCGCTGTCGCCGCCGTCGTCCGAGCCGCAGGCGCTCGCCGTCAGCGCGAGCACCGCCGCCGCCGCGACGAGTCCGATCCGAGTGCTTCTCATGTGTCGTGCTCCTCCTGTGTTCGCCGACCCGAGGGCCGGACCGGGTGCCCCCGTGCGAGGGCCCCGGGTGTCAGTGGGTGAGGATCTTGCCGAGGAAGTCCTTGGCGCGGTCGCTCTTGGGGTTGGTGAAGAACTCCTCCGGTTCGGCCTCCTCGACGATGGCGCCGTCGGAGAGGAAGACGACGCGGTTGGCCGCCTTGCGGGCGAAGCCCATCTCGTGGGTGACGACGACCATCGTCATGCCGCTCTCGGCGAGCTCGACCATGACGTCGAGGACCTCGGTGATCATCTCGGGGTCGAGCGCGGACGTGGGCTCGTCGAAGAGCATGACCTTGGGCTCCATGGCCAGCGAGCGGGCGATCGCGACGCGCTGCTGCTGGCCGCCGGAGAGCTGGGCCGGGTACTTGTGCGCCTGGTGGCCGATGCCGACCCGCTCGAGGAGCTCCATGGCGCGCTTCTCGGCCTCGGCCTTCTTCTGGCCACGGACCTTGATGGGTCCGAGGGTGACGTTCTCGAGGATCGTCTTGTGCGCGAAGAGGTTGAAGGACTGGAAGACCATCCCGACGTCCGAGCGAAGCTTCGCGAGCTCCTTGCCCTCCTCGGGGAGCTCCTTGCCGTCGATGGTGATCGAGCCGGACTCGAAGGTCTCGAGGCGGTTGATCGTGCGGCACAGGGTGGACTTCCCGGAGCCCGACGGACCGATGAGGATGACGACCTCTCCGCGTCCGACGGTGAGGTTGATGTCCTTGAGGACGTGGAGGTCACCGAAGTGCTTGTTGACGTCCTCGAGGACGACGAGAGGCTCGCTCATGCCGAGAACCTAGCGATGCCGGACCGCCGACGGTCAACAAGGTGAGAACGAATGGGGGCGATCGTGACCGTTCCGAGACCAAGACGCTCGTGCTGCTCGCGCATGGCACCAGGGGTGCGGGCGGCGGCATGATGGCGCCATGACCGTCTCCCCGGCCGCGGTCCGGGCGGCGCTCACGGACGCGGTGCCCGATGTCTACTGGATGGACCGTCCCGCGCTGCGCCCCGTCGCGCGGCCCGCGCTGACCGGCAGTGGCCTCCGTACGGACCTGGTGGTCGTCGGAGGCGGGTTCACCGGTCTGTGGGCCGCGGTCCAGGCGAAGGAGGACGACCCGTCCCGCGACGTCGTTCTGCTCGAGGCCGGCCGGTTCGGCATCGCGGCGTCCGGGCGCAACGGCGGTTTCGTCAGCCCGTCGCTCACCCACGGGCTGGCGCAGGGGGTGGCGTGCTGGCCGGACGAGATCGGGCGGCTCGAGCGGCTGGGCGCCGAGAACATGGCCGCGTTCATCGCCACACTGGAGCGCCACGGGGTGGATGCCGACCTCCACGTGCCGGGCGAGCTGACGACGGCGCTCACCGAGCACCAGGTGACCACGGTCCGCGAGCTGCACGACCTGCACCGCGAGCACGGCGTTCCGGTAGCCCTGCTCGACGCCGAGGCCACCCGGGCGCTCGTCGACTCGCCCCGGTACCTCGCCGGGATGCTCGACCCGACCGTTGGGCTCGTCGACCCGGCCCGGCTCGTCTGGGGTCTCGCGGACGTCGCCGAGCGGCTCGGGGTGCGGCTGCACGAGGACACCGCCGTCACCGGGCTCGACGTCGACGGGTCGGGGGTGCGGGTGTCCACCGAGTGGGGAGCCGTGACCGGGCGGCGCGTCGTCCTCGGCACCGGCGCCTTCCCCGGGCCGCTGCGGAGGCTGCGGTACTGGACGGTGCCGGTGTACGACCACGTCCTCATGTCCGAGCCGCTCAGCGCGACGCAGCTGGCCGAGGTCGGCTGGGAGGGGCGGGAGGGGATCACCGACGCCGGCAACCAGTTCCACTACTACCGGCGCACCCTCGATGACCGGGTGCTGTTCGGCGGCTACGACGCGAGCTACCACTTCCCGGGGCGGATCGACCCGCGTTACGAGCAGTCGCCGTCGCACGACCTGCTGGCCCGGCACTTCCTCGAGATCTTCCCGCAGCTGGAGGGCATCCGGTTCACCCACCGTTGGGCCGGGGTCATCGACACCACGACGCGGTTCACCCCGGTGTTCGGGACGGCGCTCGGCGGGCGGGTGTCGTACGCCGTGGGCTACACGGGCCTCGGCGTGGCGTCGACGCGGTTCGGGGCGCGGGTCGCGCTCGACCTCGTGGACGGCCGGGACACCGAGGCGACGCGGCTGTCGATGGTGCGCCGCAAGCCGCTGCCCTTCCCGCCGGAGCCGGTGCGCGGTGCGGGTATCCGTCTGACCCGGGCGGCGCTGGCCGCCGAGGACCGCACGGGGCGTCGTGGCCCGTGGCTCAGGGCCCTGGACCGGCTGGGTGTCGGCTTCGACAGCTGAGCGCTACGCGTCCGGGTCGGGTTCGCCGCCCAGGCGCTCGACGAGGGCGCGCAGCTCGGCGATCTGGTCCGACAGCTCGTGGACGTCCCGCCGCGTCGCGGCCTCGGACTCCTCCTCGATGTCCTGGACGCGCTCGATGAGCCAGCTCGCGAACGTCGCCGTCACGACACCGAGCAGGGCGATGCCGGCGAGCATGAGTCCCACCGCGACGACCCGGCCCTCGACCGTGACCGGGTAGGTGTCGCCGTACCCGACCGTCGTGACGGTCACGGTCGCCCACCACAGGGCGTCGCCGACGTTCGCGATGGTGGCGTCGGGGGCGCCGCGTTCGGCGTCGAGCATGGCGAGCGCGGCGACGACGATGACCGTCAGGGTGCCGCCGACGACGTAGACGGCGACCCGCCCGCGCAGTGACCCGCCGGCCTTGCGGTTGAGGACCCCGAGCAGCGTGACCAGCCGCAGCAGCTGCAACGGCCGGAGCAGGGGGAGCAGGACGACCGCGAGGTCCAGCAGGTTGCCGCGCACGAACGTCAGCCGCTGCTCGGCGAGGGCGAGCCGGACGCCGTAGTCGACGATGAAGACGGCCCACGCCACGAGTGACGCCATCTCCAGGGCGAACACCGTCTGCTGCGACAGCGACGGCTGCAGGATGGGCCACGCGTAGGCCACGAGGAAGACGGCGGCGCCGATGGTCAGCGGCCACTCCGTGCGGCGTTCCCAGAGCTCGCGGCGGTGGTCGTTCTGCATGCCGTCATGCTGTCACGGCACCGCGCGGCCGGGGTCAGGCGTCGAACGTCGCCCGGAGGGCCTCGGCGATCTGGTGGGGGCACCGCGCCGGGGCGGCGAAGGGCAGGTCGATGCGATGGGCCCCTCGAGCGTCGACCCACGAGACCTCGGCGCCCAGCTCGTCGACGGAGGTCAGCTCGGCCGCGGCGACCGCCTCGACGGGGATGGCCATCCGGCGCGCGACGAAGGCGCGGACCTCGGTGCCGTGGCACTCGCGCGAGTGAGCCACGAAGGCGTCGGCGACCGACGGAAGGTCGGGGGCCGTCTCGACCGCACCGTCGTACGCGGCCAGTGGGACCACGGCGCCCCTGGTGTCCGACTCACCGCTGTGGACGCTGACGAACAGGGGGACCAGGCGCACCTCCATCCTGGGGACCGGGAGGTGGAGATGGATGTCGGCGACGGCGAGACTGCCGGAGAGCCGGACCCAGGTGCCGGGAGGCCCGGCGACGTCACTGCGCACCTTGAGGACGGCTCCGGCTCCGGCGCGTGCCGCTCCGGCGAGTGCGGAGTCGATCGAGCAGTGGACGGTGGGCATTCCCTCGACGTCGGACAGGGCGAGAATGCCGTCGTCGTGCCCCGTGCGGTTCACGTCGTCGACGGCGAGTGTCGCCTCCATGGGGGTGCGGACAGCAGCTCGCGCCCAGCGGGCGAGCTCGTGCACGGTGCGTGTGGTAGCCACGGACTGCTCCTTGGTTAGGTCATCCTAACTAAGGATAACCTTACCTGACGATCGGGAGTCCACGCAGACGGCCCGGGCCAGCGGTGGCACGCGCGCTCGGCTCCGTTCTCCCACTCGTCAAAGTCATGAGATGCCAAGAAAATGTCAAAATATTGCACTCTGCTGTTGTCTGCTTGCTATGCCCGCGCGTAGCGTCCTCGGTCAGGTGGACAGTCGTCCACCAGGTCACGACGGCGTGGCACCATTCGGGTCGGTGCACCGCATGAACAAGGGACAGGGTGGTACACCACGATGGAGACACGACGTCGACGGGTCCGGCCGCTCGGTGCAGCGATCGCGGTCGTGACCGCGCTGCTGGTGACCTCGGGGGTGTCCTTCGGTGCGGCGGCGTCCGCCGCACCGGTCGACCTGGCTGCTGGACGTGCCACCGGAGAGTCCAGCCACGCGGACGTGTACCCGTCCTCGAACATCACCGACGGGGACCGCGCGACCTACTGGGAGAGCGCGAACAGGTCGTTCCCGCAGTGGGTTCAGGTGGACCTCGGCCGGAGCGCGACCGTGCAGAGCCTGCGCCTGCAGCTGCCGGCCGGATGGGAGGCGCGGAGCCAGACCATCGCGGTGTCGGCCGGTGCCGGCGGGTCCGCACTCTCCACCGTGAAGGCGGCTGCCGACTACACCTTCGCTCCGGTGTCCGGCAACACCGTCGAGATCGACGTCCCGGATCTCGACGCCCGGGTCGTCCGCCTGACCTTCACCGCCAACACCGTGTGGCCGGCGGGTCAGCTCTCCGAGCTGCAGGTGCTGGGCACGGAGGATGCGTCCCCGACCCCCTCGCCCACACCGTCGGGCGGGTCGGTCGTCGAGCTGGCACGGGGCAAGAGCATCAGTGCGTCGTCGACTCAGCAGACCTATGTCGCCGCACACGCCAACGACGGTAACCGGACGACCTACTGGGAGGGCGCCGCCGGGCAGTACCCGTCGACCCTCACCGTGGCTCTCGGCGCCCCGGCATCGCTCGACCGCCTCACCATCGCTCTCAACCCGGACCAGGCATGGTCGCCTCGGGCCCAGACCCTGTCGGTCCTCGGGCGAACGAGCGGCTCCACAGAGTTGCGGACGCTCACAGCCGGAGACACCTACTCCTTCGACCCGTCCACCGGCAACACGGTGACGATCCCGGTCAGCGGTGCGGACATCTCGGAGGTCCGGCTCCGCTTCACCGCGAACACCGGGGCAGGCAACGGGCAGGTCGCGGAGCTCGAGGTGTGGGGCACCCCGGCCCCGACGCCGGACCTCACGGTCTCGTCGGTCACGTCGTCCCCGGAGAGCCCGACCGAGTCGAGTGAGCTGACGCTGTCCGCGACCGTGGAGAACGTCGGTACCGCGGGATCGTCGCCGAGCTCGGTGCGCTTCTCCGTCGACGACGCCGATGTCGACACCACCGCGGTTCCTGCGCTGGAGCCTGGTGGTTCCGCCACCGTGAGCGTGTCCGCACCGGCGCAGCCTGCCGGTAGTCACACCGTCACCGCCATGGTCGACCCGGACGAGGAGGAGGCCGAGCTCGACGAGTCGAACAACACCGGTAGCGCCCCGGTCGCGGTCGCCGAGACCCCCAGCGCGGACCTCGTGCCGGTCCTGACGTTCTCGCCCCAGGCGCCTCGAGCCGGCCAGACAGTGACCTTCTCGGTGGCGGTCCGCAACGTCGGCTCCCGGGCGACGTCCTCGGATCCGCACGCCGTCACCGTGCGGATCGCGGGTGGCTCGGGCTCCGACAGGACCCTGACCGGGTCGGTCGCCGGGGCGATCGCTCCGGGCGCGACGAGCCCGGCCGTCGACGTCGGCTCGTGGAGGGCTGCTGACGGCAGCTGGTCCGTGACGACGACGGTGGCCGACGACGACAACGAGATCGCCGCCCGGCGGGGCAACAACACCGGGACCACTCCGCTGCTCGTGGGTCGCGGCGCCAGCGTGCCGTGGACCGAGCTCGAGGCAGAGGACGGCACCGCCGGTGGGGGTGCGACCGTCGTCGGCCCCAACCGCACCGTGGGGGACCTCGCCGGAGAGGCGTCCGGCCGACGGGCGGTGGTCCTCGACGCAACGGGGGAGTACGTGGAGTGGACGACCCCGGTGGCGACCAACACCCTCGTGGCCCGGTTCGCCATGCCGGACGCTCCGGGCGGCGGTGGTATCGACTCGTCGATCAACCTCTACGTCGACGGCCGGTTCGTACGCTCCATCCCGTTGACCAGCCGGTACGCCTGGGTCTACGGGAACGAGACCAACCCGGGCAACACCCCGGTGGAGAACCAGCAGCGGCACATCTACGACGAGGCGAACGTGCTCCTGGACTCCACGGTGCCCGCCGGAGCCCGGATCAGGCTGCAGAAGGACCAGGCGAACTCCGCGGCCTACTACTCGCTGGACTTCGTCGACCTCGAGGAGGTCGCCCCGGTCGCGAACCCCGACCCCACGAGGTACGTCGAGCCTCGCGGCAGGGACCAGCAGGCCATCCAGGCCGCCATCGACACGGTCATCCAGGACCCCGGCAAGGCCGGTGTCTACCTCCCGGCGGGCACCTACACGATGGGGAACAAGGCCCAGGTTTACGGACGCGCGATGACGATCACCGGGGCCGGGCCGTGGTACACGCGGATCACCGCTGCGCCGGGCAGCTCGAACACCGACATCGGCTTCAACGGGCAGTCGGGAGCGAGCGGGTCGACGTTCTCCCAGATGGGGTTCTTCGGCAACTACGTACAGCGCATCGACGGGCCGGGCAAGGCGTTCGACCTCACCAACGTCTCGGACATGACGATCTCGGACGTCTGGGTGGAGCACATGGTGTGCATGTTCTGGGCGTCGAACATCGACGACTCGACGGTGACCGACTCACGCATCCGCAACACCTGGGCCGACGGCATCAACATGACCAACGGCAGCTCCGGCAACACGATCCGGAACATCGAGGCGCGGACCACGGGTGACGACTCGTTCGCCATGTTCGCAGCCACCGACAACGGGGGCTCGGGCCAGTCCGGCAACGTGTTCGAGAACCTCACGTCACGCCTGACCTGGCGCGCCGCGGGGCTGGCGGTGTACGGCGGGTCGGACAACACCGTGCGCAACATGCGGATCGCCGACACCCTGGTCTACTCAGGGGTGACGATCTCCTCGCTCGACTTCGGCATCCCGATGGAGGGCTTCAGCGGCACCACGATCTTCGACGGCATCACCATCGAACGGTCGGGCGGCCACTTCTGGGGCTCGCAGACCTTCCCCGGCATGTGGCTGTTCTCGGCGCAGAAGACGTTCACGGGCATCCGGGTGCGCAACGTCGACATCGTCGACCCCACCTACTCGGGGATCATGTTCCAGACCAACTACTCCGGCGGGTCGGCGCAGCAGCCCATCCGGGACACGACCTTCGAGAACGTCACGATCACCGGGGCGCACAAGAGCGGCGACGCGTTCGACGCGAAGTCCGGTTTCGGCATCTGGGCGAACGAGATGCCCGAGCAGGGCCAAGGCCCTGCGGTCGGCTCGGCGACCTTCACGAACCTGGAGCTCTCCGACAACGCGCAGGACATCCGCAACACGACCTCGACGTTCACCATCACCGTGAACTGAAGCGGGCTGTGGGTGGGGCGTGTCGGGCTTGAACCGACGACCGGCGGATTATGAGTCCGCTGCTCTGACCGACTGAGCTAACGCCCCTCGCGCGGCGGGTGCCGCGGCTCGGTGAGCCTATCGTCGGCCAGCCCGGCGCCGGCCGGAGCATCGGACAGGCAACACCCGACGCGACGGGGACCGGGGGAGGTGTCGACCAGGATCGAGGCGGGACGGGACCGAGACCGCCCGTCGCGAGGGGGTTTATGCCTGTCGGAGCGGACGTTGCGGCCGGCGCCGGGAGGTCACAGGGTCGCCCGACGACCGCGACAGGTCCGGCACAGACCACCGGCCGACCGTGGTGTCAGCAGGTCCCCGACGACGAAGGAGCTCTCATGGACCGCAACACCAAGACCATGGCCATCGGCGGTGTCGGCATCGCCGCCGCCGTCGCCCTCGGCCTGACCGGCGCCGCGCTCGCCAACGCCGACGACACCTCCCGCACGGCCGCGTCCTCCTCGGCGAGCGCCGGCTCGGGCGCGCAGGCCAACGGCAGCGGCAGCACCGACACCCTCCCGGAGGGCGGTGAGCCCGGCGGGAGCGGCACGAGCGGTGGCCCGCAGGGCCAGGGCGGCGGCCCCGGGATGGACGGCGGCGGCACCCTGACCGCCGACGCCGCGAGCAAGGCGGTCGAGGCGGCCCAGGGCGAGCTCGACGGCGGTACCGTCACCGGCGTCCGCGCCATGTCCGACGGCACCTACGAGGTGACCGTCACGAACGACTCCGGCCGTGTCGACGTCCTCGTCAGCGCCGACTTCGAGGTCACCGGCACCGAGGAGCACGGCCAGGGCGGCCCCGGCGGGACGCGTGGCGGCGACGGCGGGCCCGGAGGGCAGCAGGGGCAGTCGAGCGACCCGAGCGACGCCAACGGCACGGGCAGCACGACGGGAGCGACGACCTCGACGGTCTGACCCGGACGCCCTCCCGTCCTCCACACCCGCACCGGGACCACGTGATTCGTGGGATTCCTGGTGCGGGTGCGGTGTGTGGTGCACAATGGCCGTGACAACCGGTTCGTCCACGACGGGCCCGTACAGCTGAAGCACCGGCAGCACGCACCGGTCTCGCACGCGCGACGGCGTTGGGGAAGACGTCCACCGCACGTGAAGGAGACCAGGATGTCTGTCGCGATGCCGCGCACCGCAACCAGGGGAGTGGTCTACGTCCACTCGACCCCCAAGGCGTTGTGCCCGCATGTGGTCTGGGCGATCGAGGGAGTCCTCGGCGCCCGCGTCAGCGTGCACTGGACCGACCAGCCCGCAGCCCCCGGCATGGTGCGCGCCGAGCTCAGCTGGGCCGGCGAGTCCGGCACGGGCGCCCTGCTCGCCAGCGCTCTGCGGGGCTGGGACCACCTGCGCTACGAGGTCACCGAGGAGCCGAGCCCCGGCTGCGACGGCTCGCGCTGGTCGCACACGCCCCGGCTCGGCATCCACCACACCTGGACCTCCGCCAACGGCGACGCGGTCGTCAACGAGGACCGCCTCCGCGAGGTCGTCGCGCTCGCCCAGGGCAGCCCGGACGCCATGGCCGAGATGCTCGAGGAGCTGCTCGGGGCCGAGTGGGACGAGGAGCTCGAGCCGTTCCGCTACGCCGGCGAGGGCGCGCCGGTGCGCTGGCTGCACAAGGTCGGCTGACCGACAGAACGGCTCCGCGGGCGCAGGGTGGCCGCGGCACGAGGCGGGAGACCGGGCCGGCTACCGGAGCCGTTCCACGAAGCGGGTGCCCAGGGTGTCCCGCAGGAGGGCGAGCCCGTCAGCCCCGAGGAGCTCGATGGGGACCGCCCACGCCCGTTCTGCCCCGGCCTGGTCGAGGAGCAACACGCCGCGGACGTAGCGGGCCCGCGTGACGGTGGCGGGGTCGACGACGACCTCGTGAGACGGCAGGACGAACGTGAACCGCTCGGGGGTGTACTCCGCCGACACGAGCGTGCCCACCGAGCAGCGGAGCTCGACCTGCTGGCGCATATCGCGACGCAGCGTCCGCTTCGCGTGCCAGAGGTCGAAGCCCGTCAGGAGTGCAAAAACGCCGAGGAACGCCGTCGTGCCGCGGACCGTCCCCGCGAGGCCGTCGGTGCGTCCCAGGGCATGGAGGACGACCACGAGGGCGAGGAACACCGCGGCGACGAGCACGTGGTGCACCGTGAACCGCCGCCAGTACCCCGGCGCGCCCTCGATGTCCTCGACGAGGACGGACGACTCCCGGGCGATGACCTCACGGGTGCTCACGTACGACGCCGAGGCCCGCCGCTCCGCGACGCCGCCGACACCGTCGTTCGTCCCGTCCTGCACGGCGACAGGGTAACGGCGGCCCGGGCCGCCCGTGCGGCTTCGGCCCGATGCGGGCTCAGACGCTCTTGATGACGAGGGCGACGTTGTGGCCGCCGAATCCGAACGAGTTGTTGAGCGCGGCGATGTCACCGTCGGGCAGCGAGCGGTGCTCGCCCCGGATGACGTCGAGGTCGATCTTCGGGTCGAGCTCGTCGATGTTGACCGCAGCGGGCGCCGTGCGGTGGTGCACCGACAGCACGGTGAGCAGTCCCTCGAGCGCGCCGGCCGCCCCGAGCAGGTGCCCGGTCATCGACTTCGTGGCGCTGACGCACATCCCGTCCGCGGCGGCGCCGAAGGCCCGCCGGATGGCGTTGGCCTCGGCAATGTCACCCACGGGGGTCGACGTGGCGTGTGCGTTGATGTGGCTGATGTCGGCGTCGGTGAGACCTGCCCGCTCGACCGCCTCCTGCATCGCGCGGCTCGCCCCGGCACCCTCCGGCTCGGGCGCGGTGATGTGGTGGGCGTCGGCGGACATGCCGATCGAGGCGAACTCCGCGTAGATCCGCGCGCCACGCGCGACGGCGTGCTCGTACTCCTCGAGCACCATGACCGCGGCGCCTTCACCCATGACGAAGCCGTCCCGGCCGGTGTCGTAGGGCCGGGACGCGGCCATGGGGTCGTCGTTGCGGGTCGACAGGGCCTGCATCTGGGAGAACCCGGCGAAGCAGAGCGGGTGCATCGCCGCCTCCGTGCCTCCCGCCACGACGATGTCGGCCCGGCCGGCGCGGATCATCTCGAACCCGGTCCCCATCGACTCGGCGCCGGAGGCACAGGCGGAGACCGTCGTGTGCGCCCCGGCGCGCGCGCCGAGCAGCAGCGAGACGTTGCCCGAGGACGTGTTCGGCATGAGCATCGGGACCGCGAGCGGGAAGACCCGGCGCGGACCCTTCTCGCGCAGCGTGTCCCACTGGTCGAGGAGGGTCCACACACCGCCGATGCCGGTACCGATCGCCACGCCGAGGCGCAGCGGGTCGACCTCCGGCGAGCCGGCGTCCTCCATCGCGGACTGCGAGGCGATGACGGCGTACTGCGCGCTGGGGTCCATCCGGCGCAGCTGGACCTTGCTCAGCACCTCGGCCGGGTCCTGCGCGATCGAGGCGGCGAAGTGGACCGGCAGCTCGTACCTCTCGACCATCTCCGAGGGGAGCGGCTTGGCTCCGGACCGGCCGGCGAGGATGCCCTCCCACGTCTCGGCGATGGTGCCGCCGAGGGGCGTGGTGGCACCGAGTCCGGTGACGACGACGCGACGCTCGCTCATGGTGCTGATGCTCCTTGTGGGTGCGGGGTGGAACGGCGCGGGCCCGGCCTCCGCGGTCGGCGTGAGGCCGGGCCTGCGCTCAGCCCTGGTTGGACTGGATGTAGCTGACCGCGTCGCCGACCGTCGTGAGGTTCTTGACCTCGTCGTCGGGGATGCGCACGCCGAACTTCTCCTCGGCGTTGACGACGATGGTCATCATCGACAGCGAGTCGATGTCGAGGTCGTCGGTGAAGGACTTCTCCATCTGCACGTCGGAGGGGTCCAGGCCCGTCTCCTCGTTGACGATCTCGGCCAGGCCGCTGAGGATCTCCTGCTGGTCTGCCACTGCTCTCTCCTTCTGTGGGGGATGCGGTACTTCTCGGCCCGGGTGACCCGTGGGCCCACGGGAGGTCAGGGGATGACGACGACCTGCGCGGCGTAGGACAGCCCGGCGCCGAAGCCGATCTGCAGTGCGAGGCCACCGCTCGGGATCTCACCGTGCCGGACCATCCGCTCCATGGCCAGCGGGATCGACGCCGCCGACGTGTTGCCCGTGTACGCGATGTCGCGGGCGATGGGGAGGTCGGCCGGCAGCCCCAGCTGCTTGGCCATCGCGTCGACGATCCGCACGTTCGCCTGGTGCGGGATGAAGGCGTCGAGCTGGTCGACGGTGACCCCGGCGGCGTCCATCGCCTTCCGGGCGACCGGCGCCATGCCCCAGACGGCCCAGCGGAAGACGGTCTGCCCGGCCATCCCGATGTGCGGCCAGCCGAGGTTCTTCTCGTGGACGTCGATCCAGCTCTCCGTCTGCGAGATGGCCTCCCACTGCGCTCCGTCGGAGCCCCAGACCGTCGGCCCGATGCCCGGCGACTCGGAGCGGCTGACGACCGCCGCGCCCGCGCCGTCGGCGAAGATGAACGCCGTGCCCCGGTCGTCCGGGCTGGTGAAGTCGGAGAGGCGCTCGACCCCGACGACGAGCACGTGCTGTGCCGTGCCGGCGCGCACCATGTCGGTGGCCAGCGAGACCGCGTGGCAATACCCGGCACACGCGGCCGAGATGTCGAACGCCGCCGCCTTCGACCCCAGCCGCTCGGCGATCATCGGCGCTGCGGCAGGGGTCTGGTACGGCCAGCTGACCGTCGCGACGATCACGGCGTCCAGCTGCCCGGCCTCGATCCCGGCCATGGCCAGCGCCGGCTCGGTGGCGAAGACGGACATGTCGACGACCGACTCGCCCTCGCCGGCGAAACGCCGCTCGATGATGCCGGAGCGCTCGCGGACCCACTCGTCCGAGGAGTCGATGCGCTCGACGATCTCCGAGTTCGGCACCACACGCTTCGGGCGGTAGCCGCCGATGCCGGTGATCGTGGCGTGGGAGACCGGGCTGGTGCGCAGCTCGCCGGCGAAGCCCTTGGGGGTGACGGTCATGCGGAGTGCTCCTCGATCAGGGTGCGGGCGGCGTCGAGGTCGTCGGGGGTCCTGACCGCGAGGAGCTCGACGCCCTTGAGCGCTCGCTTGGCGAGCCCGACGAGGGTGCCGGCCGGCGGCACCTCGATGACGGCGGTGACGCCGAGGTCGGCGAACTGCTCCATGCAGAGGTCCCAGCGGACCGGGTTGGAGACCTGGGCGACGAGGCGGTCCAGGACCTCGCGGCCACCGGTGACGACCTCGCCGTCGCGGTTCGACACGAGCGGGACCCGTGCGTCGGCGGGGGAGAGGCCGGCCGCGGCCGCCTCGAGCGCCTCGACCGCCGGCTGCATGTAGGCCGTGTGGAACGCGCCGGCGACCTTGAGGGGGATGACCCGGGCCTTGGCCGGCGGCTCCTCGGCCAGTCCGGCGAGGGTGTCCAGCGCGCCGGCCGCGACGACCTGGCCGGCGCCGTTGACGTTGGCGGGGGTGAGGTCGCGGGCCTCGATCGCGGCGAGGACCTCGTCCGGGTCGCCGCCGAGCACCGCGCTCATGCCGGTGGCTGTCACCGCGCTGGCCTCGGCCATCCCGCGGCCGCGCATGGCGACGAGGCGCATCGCGTCCTCCTCGGGGAGGACGCCGGCCGCCGCGGCGGCGGTGACCTCACCGACCGAGTGGCCGGACAGGGCCCCGGCGCCGTCGACCCCGCCGAGGGCGCGCAGCGCGAGCAGCCCGGCCCCGACGAGCAGCGGCTGGGCCACGGCGGTGTCCTTGATCGTGTCCTCGTCGGAGGTGGTGCCGTGGGCGACGAGATCGACCTCGGCGGCCTCGGAGAGCGCGGTCAGGTGCTCACGGGCGCCGGGGGGCTCGAGCCACGGGGCGAGGAAGCCCGGGGTCTGCGAGCCCTGACCGGGGCAGACGATGACGATCACGTGTCGAGCATGGCGTGCCGGGCGTGACCCTCTCCCGACGAAGAGGGACGAACCTGGCGGGCGCGATTTGTAGGGATCCCACAGTTGCGGTGTGCGCGGTCATCGTGGTGTGGTCCGGGTCGCCGGGCCGAGGCGGTGGAAGGCGAGGGCGGTGCGCACGGTCTGCGCGTCGTGCGGGTCGGTGAGGTCGTAGCCCGTCGCCTTCTCGATGCTCGCGAGCCGGTAGCGCACCGTGTTGGCGTGCACGATGAGCGTCCGGGCCGTGCCCTCGACGCCGAGCCCGTCGTCGAGGTAGGCGGCCGCGGTGGCCAGCAGGGCGCCTCCGCTCGCCTCCTCGAGCGGCCGGACGATCCGCTGGGCGAGAGCGTGCCGTGCGGGCAGGTCGGCGAGCAGGGCACGTTCGGCGAGGAGGTCGTCGGCATGGACCGGACGGGGCGCGGCCGGCCAGGCGCGAGCGGCCGTGTGGCCCGAGATGGCCGCACGCGCGCTGCGCCCCGCGGCGAACAGGTGCGGCACCGTGGGGCCCACGACGAGTGGCCCGTCGCCGAGCTGTGGGTCGAGCGAGGTCGCGAGCGCCATCGGGTCGGCGACCCGGCCCCCGATGCAGACGACGCGCGGGCCGTGGATGGCGACGAGGAGCTCCAGGCCCGTGCGGCGCGCGGTGCGGTGCAGCTCGTCGACCACGGGACCGCTCGCGCCGCGTGGGGTGGAGCCGACGACGACCGCGACGTCCGTGACGTCGCCCCAGCCGAGTCCGGCCGCCCGGGACTGCATCGACTCGTCGGCCTCACCCCGGATGACCGCGTCGACGACGAGGGACTCGAGCCGGGCGTCCCACGCGCCGCGGGACTCGGCGGCCTCCGCGTAGACCTCGGCCGCCGCGAACGCCACCTCACGGCTGTAGCGCAGGACGGCCTCGCGGGCGAGGTCGGCCTCGCCTGGCGCGGCGAGCCCGGCGATCTCGCGCTCGACGACGCCGATGACCGTGCGCATGAGGTCGAGGGTCTGGGCGAGCGAGATGGACCGGGTCAGCTCACGGGGCGCGGTGCCGAAGACGTCCGCGATGACCGCCGGGGTGCGTTGGTCGCCGCCGAACCAGTCGACGAAGCTCGTGATGCCGGCCTGGGCGACCAGCCCCACCCACGAACGGTTCTCCGCCGACAGCGCCCGGAACCACTCGTGGTCGGCCTCCATCTGTTTGACCGCGAGAGCTCCGAGGTCACCCGCGGCACGGGTCACCCGGGCGCGGGTGTCGGCGGAGGAGGCGGTGGTCATCCCCGCAGTGTATTTGTGCGGCCCGGACAAGCGAGCGCTCAGTCGGTGCCGAGCTCCATCGCCGCGCGGTCGAGCGCGTCCTCCTCGTCCCCGTCGACCGCCGGGTTGTCCGTGATGCGGTCGTAGCCACCGGCAGGGAGCTCGCCGAACAGCGTGCCGTTCTCGACGAGCAGCTGCCCCTGGTCGACGGGCTGGTTCGCGTACAGCTCGAGCTTGGCGCGGCTGTCGGCGATGTCGAGGTTGCGCATCGTCAGCTGGCCGATGCGGTCCATCGGCCCGAACGGGGCGTTCTCGACGCGCTCCATCGAGAGCCGGTCGGGGTGGTAGCTGAAGTTCTCGCCGCGAGTGTCGAGGACGGTGTAGTCGTCGCCCCGCCGCAGCCGGAGGGTCACCTCGCCGGTGACGACCGAGGCGATCCAGCGCTGGACGGACTCGCGCAGCATGAGGCTCTGCGGGTCGAGCCAGCGCCCCTCGTAGAGCAGCCGGCCGAGGCGGCGGCCCTCCTGGTGGTAGCTCGTGATCGTGTCCTCGTTGTGGACGGCGTTGAGCAGGCGCTCGTAGGCGATGTGGAGCAGCGCCATCCCTGGTGCCTCGTAGATGCCGCGGGACTTGGCCTCGATGATCCGGTTCTCGATCTGGTCCGACATCCCGAGGCCGTGCCGGCCACCGATCGTGTTCGCCTCACGGACCAGTGCGACGGGGTCGAGCCGGAGGCCGTTGACGGCCACCGGGCGGCCCTCGACGAACGACACCGTGACGTCCTCGGAGTCGATGCTCACGGCGGGGTCCCAGAAGCGCACGCCCATGATCGGCTCGACGACCTCGAGCGAGGTGTCGAGGTGCTCGAGCGTCTTCGCCTCGTGCGTCGCACCCCAGATGTTGGCGTCGGTCGAGTACGCCTTCTCCTGGCTGTCCCGGTAGGGCAGGGCGCGCTCGGTGAGCCACGCGCTCATCTCGTGGCGGCCGCCGAGCTCGGCGACGAAGTCGGCGTCGAGCCACGGCTTGTAGATGCGCAGGTCGGGGTTGGCGAGCAGCCCGTAGCGGTAGAACCGCTCGATGTCGTTGCCCTTGAAGGTCGAGCCGTCACCCCAGATCTGCACGTCGTCGGCCTGCATCGCGCGCACCAGGAGTGTGCCGGTGACCGCCCGGCCGAGCGGGGTGGTGTTGAAGTAGGTCTTGCCACCGCTGCGGATGTGGAAGGCGCCGCAGGCGATGGCGGACAGGCCCTCCTCGACGAGCGCGGCACGGCAGTCGACGAGCCGGGCGACCTCGGCCCCGTACTGCCCGGCACGGCCCGGCACGGTGTCGATCTCGGGCTCGTCGTACTGGCCCAGGTCGGCCG
This sequence comes from Phycicoccus sp. CSK15P-2, assembly GCF_016888005.1. Taxonomy (GTDB): domain Bacteria; phylum Actinomycetota; class Actinomycetes; order Actinomycetales; family Dermatophilaceae; genus Phycicoccus. Next base: position 63,080 of record NZ_JAFDVE010000009.1, read on the forward strand.
TGTACGTGCACGGGACCGCACCCTTCTCGCGCATCCACGCGACGGCGACGGAGGTGTCGAGACCCCCCGAGAAGGCGATGCCGACGCGCTCGCCGACGGGCAGGGAGGTGAGGACCTTGGACACGGTGCAAGTATATGCAGGACTCCGAATATCTACAAAGACGACGCTCGTGTGTCGGGTGGTCTTCGCCGACCCGACGGCCAACGGTCACGTGGACGTGGGCCGCCGTTCGCCCGTCGCTCCCTAGCGTCGAAGCCATGATCCGACGCCTGACAGGAGTCGCCGTGACCATGCTCGCTCTCGGAGCCCTCGCCGTCCCGTCCGCAGCGACGGCGTCGGCCGGCCACCAGGACCCGCGCCACGCCGCGCAGCCCCTCGTCATCGCCCACCGCGGCGCGTCGGGCTACCGCCCCGAGCACACCCTCGCCGCCTACGAGCTCGCCGTACGGATGGGGGCCGACGTCATCGAGCCCGACCTCGTCATGACCAAGGACGGGGTCCTCGTGGACCGCCACGAGCCGGAGATCAGCGGGACGACCGACGTCGCCTCGCACCCGGAGTTCGCGGACCGCCGCACCAGCAGGACGGTGGACGGCGAGGCGGTCACGGGCTGGTTCGTCGAGGACTTCACCCTCGGCGAGCTGCGGACGCTGCGCGCGGTCGAGCGGCTCCCCGACCTGCGCCCCGACAGTGCCGCGTACGACGGCGCGTACCCCGTGCCGACGTTCGAGGAGGTCCTGCGGCTGCGGGCTCGGCTCAGCCGCCAGTACCACCGGAGCATCGGGATCATCCCGGAGATCAAGCACTCCACGTACCTGCACGCCGCCGGTCTGGACCCCGAGCGGGCCCTCGTCCGGGCCGTGACCCGCGCCGGGCTCAACCACCGGGACGCCCCGCTGTGGACGCAGTCGTTCGAGTGGACCAACCTCGTGGCCCTGCGCGAGCGCCACCACTACCGTGCCCGCCTCGTGTTCCTCGCGAGCCGCACGGGTGGTCCGTACGACCTGGAGGCCGCCGGCGTGCCTCGGACCTACGAGGAGATGCTCTCGGCGCGCTCCCTGCGGCGGCTCGCCAGGACCGTGGACGCCATCGGTCCGGACAAGCGGCTCGTCATCCCGTGGGAGGCCGACGACAGCCTGGGGGGGCCGACCCGGCTCGTCACGGACGCACACGCCGCGGGGCTCGCGGTGACCCCCTGGACCTTCCGGGCGGAGAACACCTTTCTCCCTGCCGACCACCGGGTCGGCGCCGACCCGGCAGCGCACGGTCGGATGGCCGACGAGGTGCTGGAGTACCTGCGCGCCGGGGTCGACGGCGTCTTCTGCGACCAGCCGGACGTCTGCGTCGCCGCCCGGGAGAGGCTGAGGGGTCGCGCGGCCGGGTGAGACGGGAGCGGACGACCGGCCTGCACGGGCGACGCGCCGCCCTGAACAGCAGTTCTTGACCGGTTCCAGAAAAGCCGCAATGCTGGGCGTCGATGTCCTCGACGTACGACCGGATGCTCCGTGACGCCGCGCTGCGCGTCACGCGGCCGCGCCTGGCCGTTCTCGGTGCCGTGCACGAGCACCCGCACGCCGACACCGACGCCATCACCCGCGTCGTCCGCGCGGGTCTCGGGGCCGTCTCGCACCAGGCCGTCTACGACGTCCTGCGCGTGCTCACGGATGCCGGCCTCATCCGCCGTATCCAGCCCCCGGGCTCCGTCGCACGCTACGAGTCGCGTGTGGGCGACAACCACCACCACGTCGTCTGCCGCGGCTGCGGCACGATCGCCGACGTCGACTGCGCCGTCGGGGAGGCCCCGTGCCTCACCGCGTCCGACGACCACGGCTTCACCATCGACGAGGCCGAGGTCGTGTACTGGGGCACCTGCTCCTCGTGCGCCACCACAGGCGCGTCCGACCACGATCCGTACCACCCGCATCGAACAGGAGATGGACCCACGTGACCGACCAGCACTCCGGCGTGACCCCGCAGGGCAGCGAGAGCGAGAACCCGGCGATCGACAGCCCCACGCCCGCCACCGGGGCCCGGCCCCGCACCAACCAGGACTGGTGGCCCGACCAGCTCGACCTGTCGGTCCTGCACACGAACAACGCCAAGGCCGACCCGCTCGGCGGCACGTTCGACTACGCCGAGGCGTTCGCCGGGCTCGACGTCGACGCCCTCAAGGCCGACCTCGTCGAGGTCATGCGCACCTCGCAGGACTGGTGGCCCTCGGACTTCGGGCACTACGGCCCGCTCTTCATCCGGATGAGCTGGCACGCCGCCGGCACCTACCGCGTCGAGGACGGCCGCGGAGGTGGTGGCCGCGGGCAGCAGCGGTTCGCCCCGCTCAACTCGTGGCCGGACAACGCCAACCTCGACAAGGCGCGCCGGCTCCTCTGGCCGGTCAAGCAGAAGTACGGCCAGGCCGTCTCCTGGGCCGACCTGCTCGTCCTCGCCGGCAACGTCGCGCTCGAGGACATGGGCTTCGAGACCTTCGGCTTCGGCTTCGGCCGCCCGGACGTCTGGGAGCCGGAGGAGGTCAACTGGGGCACCGAGGACACCTGGCTCGGCGACGCGCGCTACAGCGGCGACCGTGAGCTCACGCAGACCCTCGGCGCGGTCCAGATGGGCCTCATCTACGTCAACCCCGAGGGGCCGAACGGCGAGCCCGACCCCGTCAAGGCCGCGCGCGACATCCGCGAGACCTTCGGCCGGATGGCGATGAACGACGAGGAGACCGTCGCCCTCATCGCCGGCGGCCACAGCTTCGGCAAGACCCATGGCGCGGGAGACCCCGACCTCGTCGGCACCGAGCCGGAGGGCTGCCCCGTCCACGCGATGGGCCTGGGCTGGAAGAGCGAGCACGGCAGCGGCAAGGGCCGCGACGCCATCACCTCCGGTCTCGAGGTCACCTGGACCCAGACACCGACCCAGTGGAGCACCAAGTTCTTCGAGAACCTCTTCGGCTTCGAGTGGGAGCTGACCAAGAGCCCGGCCGGCGCGCACCAGTGGCAGCCGAAGGACGGGGCCGGGGCCGACACCGTCCCCGACCCGGAGGACGGCTCGCTGTCGCGTCCGCCGACGATGCTCACCACTGACCTCTCGCTGCGCTTCGACCCGGAGTACGAGAAGATCTCGCGGCGGTTCCACGAGAACCCCGAGGAGTTCCGGCTCGCCTTCGCCAAGGCCTGGTACAAGCTGCTCCACCGCGACATGGGCCCGGTCGAGCGGTTCCTCGGGCCGTGGGTGGCCGAGCCCCAGCTGTGGCAGGACCCCGTCCCGGCCCGCACGGGCGATGCGCTCACCGACGACGACGTCGCGCAGCTCAAGCAGGCGCTGCTCGACTCCGGCCTGACGGTGCAGCAGCTCGTGAGGACCGCGTGGGCCTCGGCGGCGTCGTTCCGGCGCACCGACATGCGCGGCGGGGCCAACGGCGCCCGGATCGCCCTCGAGCCGATGCGCTCCTGGGAGCTCAACGAGCCGGATGAGCTCGCCTCCGTCCTGTCGACGCTGGAGTCCGTGAAGAAGGACTTCGACGACGCGGGCGGCCGGTCCGTCTCGCTGGCCGACCTCATCGTCCTCGGCGGCTCCGCAGGGCTCGAGAAGGCGGCGAAGGACGCCGGGCACGAGCTCACCGTCCCCTTCACGCCGGGCCGTACCGACGCCACCCAGGAGATGACCGAGGTCGAGTCGGTCGCGTGGCTCGAGCCGCGTGCCGACGGCTTCCGCGGGTACCTGCGCTCCGGCGACAAGGCCCGTCCGGAACAGCTCCTCCTCGAGCGCGCCTTCATGCTCGGCCTCACCGCGCCGCAGATGACCGCTCTCGTCGGTGGTCTGCGGTCCGTGGGCGTCGGGGGCTCGCTCACCGAGACCCCCGGACAGCTGACGAACGGGTTCTTCTCCACCGTCCTGGCGCCGGGCGTCACGTGGTCCACCTCCGCCCAGGAGGACGTCTACGAGAGCAGCGACGGCCGCTGGAGCGCCGGAGCCGCCGACCTCGTCTTCGGCTCGCACGCCCAGCTGCGCGCGATCGCGGAGGTCTACGGCAGCGCCGACGGCGAGCAGCGGTTCCTCGACGACTTCGTCGCCGCGTGGGTCCAGGTCATGGAGAACGACCGGTTCGACCTCCACTCCTGACCCGAGCGCGACGACTGAGGGCCGGACGCCGTGCGGCGTCCGGCCCTCAGTCGCCGCCCGGCGTCAGCCCTCGTCGAGGAGGTCCTCGACCCGGCGCACCTTCGACTCCAGCATCCCGGTGTGCCCGGGGCGGATGTCGGCCTTGACGACGAGCGAGACCCGGGGCGAGTGCGCCGTCATCGCGTCGACGCACCGCTTGACGACGGCCATCACCTCGTCCCACTCGCCCTCGACGTTGGTGAACATCGAGTTGGTCTCGTGCGGCAGGCCGGACGCCCGGACGATGCGGACGACCTCGGCGACGGACTCGGCGTAGGAGCCGGACTCGTCGGGCGTACCGGCGATGCTGAACGCGACGATCATGGACGTTCCTCCGATGTCGGGGTCACGGTTGCCGGACGCACCGCGACCTCCGGTCGGACACCCCGAGCTTCGGGGTGCGTGACCGAACGTTCCGGCATCAGGCGAAAGGGTCAGGCGTCGGCTCCCTCGAGGCTGCCGGAGGTCCCGGCCGTCACGTCGTGCAGCCGGTACCGGGTGATGGCCTCCTTCGGCACCGAGGTCTCGACCTCGCCCCGGGAGGCGAGCATCTCGAGGGCCCGCACGACCATCGACGGACCGTCGATGTGGAAGAAGCGACGGGCCGCGGGACGGGTGTCGGAGAAGCCGAAGCCGTCCGCGCCGAGGGTCGCGTACTCGCCGGGCACCCACGGGGCGATCTGGTCCTGGACGGCCCGCATGTAGTCGGACACCGCGACCGTCGGACCCTTGCGGTCCTGCAGCTTCTCGGTCACCCACGGCGTCGGGGCGTCCTGCTCGGGGTTCAGGAAGCGCTCCTCGTCGCAGCGGAGGCCGTCCCGTCGCAGCTCGTTCCACGACGTGACGGACCAGACGTCCGCGACGACGTTCCAGTCGTCCCGCAGCAGCTCCTGTGCCTCGAGGGCCCACGGCATCGCGACCCCGGAGGCGAGCAGCTGCACCCGCGGGGCGTCGGTCGGCAGTCCCTCCTCGGAGCCCTCGGCGTAGAGGTACATGCCCTTGACGAGGCCCTCACGGTCGAGGTCCTCGGGCTGGGCCGGCTGGCGGATCGGCTCGTTGTAGACCGTGAGGTAGTAGATGACGTTGCGCTGGTCGTCGGTGAGCGAGTCGTCCGAGCCGTACATCCGGTGCAGGCCGTCCTGGACGATGTGCGCGATCTCGAACGCGAACGCGGGGTCGTAGTGGACGACCGCCGGGTTGGTCGAGGCCAGCAGCGGGGAGTGGCCGTCGGCGTGCTGCAGGCCCTCACCGGTCAGCGTCGTCCGCCCGGCCGTGGCCCCGATGAGGAACCCCCGGGTCATCTGGTCGGCGGCCGCCCAGATCGAGTCGCCGGTGCGCTGGAACCCGAACATCGAGTAGAAGACGTACACCGGGATCATCGGCTCGCCGTGCGTGGCGTACGAGGACCCGGACGCGGTGAACGCCGCCATCGAGCCTGCCTCGTTGATGCCCGCGTGGAGGATCTGCCCGTCGGTGGCCTCGCGGTAGGCGAGCATGAGGTCGGCGTCGACCGGGGTGTAGCGCTGCCCGTGCGGGTTGTAGATCTTGATCGTCGAGAAGAACGAGTCCATCCCGAACGTGCGGGCCTCGTCCGGGATGATCGGCACGATCCGGTTGCCGAACTCCTTGTCCCGCATGAGGTCCTTGAGGAGCCGGACGAACGCCATCGTCGTGGCGACCTCCTGCTTGCCCGACCCCTTCTTGACCTGCTCGTACGCCGAGTCGCCGGGAAGGTGGAGGGGCACGTGGCGGGAGCGGCGCTCGGGCAGCCCGCCGCCGAGCTTCGAGCGGCGCTCGAGGGCGTACCGGATGACGTCGTCGTCGGCGCCCGGGTGGAAGTAGGGCGCGTCGTACGGGTCCTTCTCGAGCTGCTCGTCGGTGACCGGGATGTCGAGCGAGTCCCGCAGGCCCTTGAGGTCGTCGAGGCTCAGCTTCTTCATCTGGTGGGTGGCGTTGCGGCCCGCGAAGGACGTGCCGAGGCCGTAGCCCTTGATGGTCTTGGCGAGGACGACCGTGGGCTGGCCGGTGTGGCCGAGCGCCGCCTTGTACGCCGCGTAGACCTTCCGGTAGTCGTGCCCGCCGCGCTTGAGCTTCCACCAGATGTCGTCGTCGGACCAGTCCGCGACGAGCTTGCGGGTGCGCGGGTCGCGGTCGAAGAAGTGCTCGCGGACGTAGGCGCCGTCGTTGGCCCGGAAGGTCTGGTAGTCGCCGTCCGAGGTGGAGTTCATGAGGTGGACGAGCGCGCCGTTGCCGTCCGCCGCGAGCAGCGGGTCCCAGCCGCGACCCCAGACGACCTTGATGACGTTCCAGCCGGCACCCCGGAAGAACGCCTCGAGCTCCTGGATGATCTTGCCGTTGCCGCGCACCGGTCCGTCGAGCCGCTGCAGGTTGCAGTTGACGACGAACGTGAGGTTGTCGAGCTCCTCCTGCGCCGCGAGCTGCAGCAGGCCGCGGGACTCCGGCTCGTCCATCTCGCCGTCGCCGAGGAACGCCCAGGTGTGCTGCCGCGAGGTGTCCTTGATGCCGCGGTTGTGCAGGTACTTGTCGAACTGGGCCTGGTAGATGGCGTTCATCGGGCCGATGCCCATCGACACCGTGGGGAACTCCCAGAAGTCCGGCATGAGCCGCGGGTGCGGGTAGCTGGGCAGCGCGAGCGGCGAGCCGTCGACGACGTGCGACTTCTCCTGGCGGAAGCCGTCGAGCCGCTCGGCGCTGATCCGGCCCTCGAGGAAGGCCCGGGCGTACATCCCGGGGGAGGCGTGCCCCTGGAAGAAGACGTGGTCGCCGCCGCCCTCGTGGTCCTTGCCGCGGAAGAAGTGGTTCATCCCGACCTCGTAGAGCGTCGCCGCGGACGCGTACGTCGAGATGTGGCCGCCGACGGAGACGCCCGGTCGCTGCGCGCGGTGCACGACCATGGCTGCGTTCCAGCGCAGGTACGCGCGGAAGCGTCGCTCGACGTCCTCGTCGCCGGGGAACCACGGCTCCTGCTCGGGGCTGATCGTGTTGACGTAGTCGGTGGTCGTCAGCGAGGGCACCCCGACCTGCATCGCGCGAGCGCGCTCGAGGAGGCGGAGCATGAGGTAGCGGGCGCGCATCCGGCCCGGTCCGTCGATGACGGAGTCGAGGCTCGCGAGCCATTCCGCTGTCTCACCAGGGTCGATGTCCGGCAGGTGCGTCGGGATGCCGTTGAGGATGGGTCCGACGTCTTCGTGGAGAGCCACGCGCTCGTCCTTTCCGCGCTCGCGAACCGTGCCCCGGTCGGGGGCCGTTCCTCCCATCTTTCACCCTGACGCGGCCTCCGTCACAACCCGGGTCCCCCTACTGGACGGTACGTCGAGGGCGGTCAGGCGCGGACGCGGTCGGTGCGGCTGTAGAGGGAGAAGCGTGGGCCGCGGGCGAACGCCGCGAGGGTGATGCCGCTCTCGGCCGCGAGCTCGACGGCGAGGGACGTCGGTGCCCCGACGGCCACGACCACCGGGACACCTGCCACGGCCGCCTTCTGGACGATCTCGAAGCTGGCCCGGGCGCTGACGACGAGCACGGTCCCGGCGAACGGCAGGTCGCGCTCTCGGGCGAGGGCGCCGACGACCTTGTCGACCGCGTTGTGCCGGCCGACGTCCTCGCGCACGGCGAGGACCGTGCCGTCGGGGGTGGTGACGCCGGCGGCGTGCACGCCACCGGTGCGGTCGAAGACGGGCTGACGCTCGCGCAGCGCGTCCGGCAGGGACGCCAGCACCTCCGGGGTGACCGTGACCGGGTCGGCCGCGACGTCGACCCGGCTCACGGTGCGCACGGCGTCCACCGAGGCAGCACCGCACACCCCGCAGGCGCTCGTCATGGCCTCGGTGCGGTCACGGGCGGGACGCAGCAGCGAGACGCCCGGGGCGAGCGCGGCCTCGACGACGTTGAAGGTGGGCGAGCCGTCCGGCCCGAGGTCGGTGCAGTGCATCATCGTCGCCACGGCGTCAGCGCCGGCGACCATGCCCTCGGTGACCAGGTGGCCCAGGGTGAGGTCGAAGTCGTCGCCCGGGGTCCGCATCGTCGTCGTGACGACGGCTCCGTCGACGCGCACCTCGAGGGGCTCCTCGACGGCGACCGTGTCCGGGCGCCCCACGGTCGCCGCGCGCCCGAGGTCGACCCGGGTGCGCGGGACGCGCGTGGTGACCCGACCCATGACGGCATCCAAACACACCCCGGCCCCGGCCCGGTGTCCCGGCGACGTCCTCGGGCACACTGTGGCCATGACGGACACGCTCACGGGGTCGCCCGGTCCGACGGGGGACGACTCCGACCACGTGACCCTGCGCGGTGGGGACCTCGGCTGGCGGCCGGTCTCCTCCGCCCTCGCCACGGTGCGGCTCATCGTCCTCGGGTGCGTGCTCGTCGCCCCGCTCGTGGTGTCGGTCGTCGTCGCGGTCCTGGTCACCCCGTGGGTGTGGCTCGGGACGCTCGCCGTGCTGCTCGTCGCCGCGTGGGGGGTCTGGATCGTCCGGAGGCAGGTCAGCGCGATCTCCTGGGTCGAGCTCGACGAGGAGATCGTCATCCGCCGGGGCCGGCTGTTCCGGACCCTCGTCAGCGTCCCGTACGGACGGCTGCAGTACGTCGACATCCAGTCCGGTCCGCTGATGCGGGCCTTCGGCATCGCGTCCTGCGAGCTGCACACGGCCTCGCCCGAGAGCGGTGGCGCGCTGCCGGGCCTACCGACCGCCGAGGCCGAGGAGCTGCGGGCGCGGCTCGCCCGTCGCGGCGAGGCCCAGCGGGCCGGGCTGTGAGCACCGCCGAGCCTCCGCCCGAACCGCCCGAGGACCGGACCGGCGACGAGGGCTGGCAGCGGCTGCACCCGCTGTCGCCGATGCTCCGCGGGGGGCTCTTCCTCGTCGCCGTGGTCGGCTACCTCGTCAGCGGTGTCGTGGACCGCACGCTGCGCTCGGTCGACGACTCGCTCGGGGTCCCGGGTGCACCGGACACGACGGAGGGGCTGGAGTTCCTGGCCCGCATGCCGCTGGTCGGCGCCTCGGTGCTCGTCGTCGTGCTGGCCCTCATCGGCGTCGGTAGCTGGGTGTCGTGGCGGTTCGCGCGCTTCCGGGTCGCGGACGGACAGGTCGAGCTGCGCTCGGGGGTGCTCTTCCGACAGCACCGGCAGGTGCCCCTCGAGCGCATCCAGGCGGTCGAGACCACCCGCCCGCTGCTCGCGCGGCTCACGGGGCTCTCGCAGGTCGTCGTCCAGTCGGCCGGGGGGTCGGACTCCCATCTCGCCCTCGCCTACCTGCACCAGGCTCGCGCGGAGGAGGTGCGGGCCCACCTCCTCGAGCTGGCCGGACAGGCCGACGAGACGGTCGCGGGGGCCGTGGTCGGGCCCGGAGACGGGCCCGTGGGGGTCACGACCCACCGCGCGGCCACCGAGGAGGAGCCGGTCGTCACGGTGCCGAACGGGCGGCTGTTCGTCGCGACCATCCTCCACGGGTCGAGTCTGGCCCTCGCGCTCATCGCCGCTCTCGCGCTCGGCTCCGCCGGTGCGCTCGAGCTCGGGGTCGTCGTGCTCGGCGCCGCCCCCGCCCTCGTCCCGGTGGTCTTCGGCCTCGGGGTCGTGCGGGTCAAGGAGCTTCTCGTCCACGGCAACTTCGCGCTGAGCCGGACGGGGACCGCCCTGCGCATCCGGCACGGCCTCACCGAGCTGCGGGCCGCGAGCGTGCCGTTGCACCGCGTGCAGGCCGTCGAGGCCGTCCAGCCGCTGTGGTGGCGGCCGTTCGGGTGGTGGCGGCTACGGGTCAACGTCGCCGGTGTCCACGGCAGCGACGGTGACGACGGCGAGACCACCCTGCTGCCGGTGGGCACGCTGGAGGAGACGCTCGCGGTCCTCGCGATCCTCGGTGCCCGGTCGGACGACCCGCTCGTCGCCACGGCACTGCACGGCTCGGGCCCGGACGGCGGCTGGGTGGGCCCGCCGCGTGCCGCGCGCTGGTTCGACCCGTTGTCCTGGCGGCGGATCGGCTACGCGCTCTCCGACGCCACCGTGCACCTGCGCTCGGGGAGGCTCGGACGCCGCGTCGCCATCGTGCCGTACGCGCGGGTGCAGTCGACGACCCTCGGCCAGGGCCCGATCGAGGCCCGGCTCGGCCTCGCGAGCGCGAAGCTCGTCTCGACGCCCGGCCCGGTGTCCGCGGGGGTGCGGCACCTGACCGTCCCGGACGCCGAACGGTTCCTCGACGTCGTCGGCGAGCGCACCCGCGTGGCGCGGCGTCGCACCGGCACCGCGACGTCCGGGGACACGCCGCTCGCGGTCGCACCTCTTGCACCGGACGCGCCGCGGTTGGTGGACTAGGCCGCGCAGGGTCGTCAGAGATGAGAGGTTGACAGCGTGAACACCCCCGCCCCTCCGCCGGTTGATCCCGGCTCCGCCGGTTCCGGTGCCGTCGAGCGGCTCGGCTTCGCCCGGGAGCTCGTCGTCCAGGAGTTCGGCTACGACACCGACGTGGACGACGCGTTCCGGCTCGCGGTGGAGGGTGCCTGCGGCGCCGAGATGGAGGACGACGAGTACACCGGCGTCGCCGACGCCGTCCTCCTGTGGTTCCGGCCCGAGGACGGCGACCTCGGGGACGCGCTCGTCGACATGGTGGGTGTCCTCGACGACGGTGGCTTCGTCGTCCTGCTCACCCCGCGGGGCGAGGACGAGGTCGACCCCAGCGACATCGACGAGGCGGCGGTCGTCACCGGTCTGCACCTGGCCGGGACGTTCAACGCCGCGGACGACTGGCGGGCCCACAAGCTGGTCGCGCCCAAGTCGGCCCGCCGCTGACCGTCGGCCCCGGGCGGCGGGCGTCGGGGTTCGACGTCCGGCGCGATCGTGTCGGCCCGGACTGGCAGGATGAGCCCCATGACCCGCACGAGCCCGCTGGAGCCCGGCGACCTCGCTCCGGACTTCACGCTCCGCGACCAGAACGGCGCCGACGTCACGCTCTCTGAGCTCACCGCCGAGAAGAACGTCGTCGTCGTGTTCTACCCGTGGGCCTTCTCGGGCATCTGCACCGGGGAGCTCGACGAGATCCGCGACCACCTCGAGAACTTCGTCGGCGACGACCTCCAGGTCGTGTGCGTCTCGTGCGACCCGATGTTCAGTGTCCGTGCCTGGGCCGACATCCAGGGGTACTTCTTCCCGCTGCTGTCCGACGCCTGGCCGCACGGTGCGGTGGCCTCGGCGTACGGCGTCCTGGACGAGCGCACCGGCGCCGCCCTGCGCGGCACCTTCCTCGTCGGACGGGACCGCACGGTGCGCTGGACGCTCGTCAACGGCGTGGGGGAGGCCCGGGACTTCTCGGGCCTGACGGCCGAGGTCGAGTCGCTGTCGGTCTGAGCACGCGGGACGGCGACCTGCCAGAATGCTCGCGGCTCCCCGGCCGCCGTGGCAGGGTGAGCCCTTCGGGGCCTGTAGCTCAGCTGGTAGAGCGCCGCGTTTACACCGCGTCGGTCGTCGGTTCGATCCCGGCCGGGCCCACATGAGCGACGAGGCACCCACCCTGCGCGAGGTGCTCGACGTCGTCGAGCACCTGTACCCGCCCGAGCACGCGCAGTCCTGGGACCGCGTGGGGCTCGTCACGGGCGACCCGGACCAGCCGGTGCGCCGGGTGCACCTCGCCGTGGACCCGACCCTCGCGGTCGTCGAGGAGGCACGCGACCTCGGGGCCGACCTCCTGCTGACCCACCACCCCCTGCTGCTGCGGGGCGTGCACTCGGTGGCCACGACCTCGGCCAAGGGTGCGACGGTCACCGGTCTCGTCGTCGGGGACGTCGCGCTGTACGTCGCCCACACGAACGCCGACGTCGCGGACGAGGGAGTGTGCGAGGCGCTCGCGGACGCCTGCGGGCTCGGACACACCGAACCGCTGCTCGTCGTCGAGGGCCGGCCGCTCGGCAGGGTCGGTGAGCTCGACGCCACGACGACACTGCGTGACTTCGTCGAGGCGCTGGTCGTCCACCTGCCGCCGACGGCGGGTGGGGTGCGGGTCGCCGGCCCGCCGGACGCCCCGGTCCGGAGCGTCGCCGTGCTCGGGGGCTCGGGAGACGACCTCTTCGACGCGGTGCGGGCGTGCGGCGCCGACGTGTACGTCACGGCCGACCTGCGTCATCACCCGGCGCTGGAGGCACGGGAGGAGGCCCGCGACGGGACCCCGTACCTCGTCGACGCCGGGCACTGGGCGAGCGAGCACGTGTGGCTCGCCCGGGCCGAGGGGGCGCTGCGTGCCGGCCTCGGGGAGGCCGCCACTAGGGTGGAGACCCACATCAGCACAGTGCGCACCGACCCCTGGACGTTCGTCGTCGGTGCCGACGAGGGAGGTACCCCGTGAGAGCCGAGTCCGCCCGCCAGCAGCGGCTGCTCGACCTCCAGGCCATCGACACCCGGCTCGACCAGATCGCCCACGCGCGGCGCACCCTGCCGCAGCTGGCCGAGCTCGCCGACCTCGAGGGCAAGGCCCGCCTCCTCGACGACCAGCTCGTGCGGTCGCGCACCGAGCTCGGTGACGTCCAGCGTGAGGTCGCGAAGGCGGAGTCGGACGTCCAGCTCGTCCGTGACCGCGCAGAGCGGGACCAGAAGCGGCTCGACTCGGGGGTGGGCACGGCCAAGGACCTCCAGGCGCTGCAGCACGAGCTCGAGTCGCTCGGCCGCCGCCAGTCCGAGCTCGAGGACGTCGAGCTCGAGGTCATGGAGCGTGCCGAGGCGGCCGAGCACGACGTCGCCGAGCTCGAGCGCGGGCGCGCCGAGCTCGCCGAACGGATCACCGGGCTCGAGTCCGCGCGGGACGAGGCGCTCGCCACCCTGGACACCGAGGCCACGGAGGTCGCCGCGCCCCGCCCCACCGTCGTCGGCGAGGTGGGGGAGGACCTCGTCACCCTGTACGAGAAGATCCGGGCCGGCTCGGGCGGTACCGGGGCGGCCGCGCTGAGCCAGCGCCGCTGCGGTGGGTGCCGGCTGGAGCTCAACCCCGTCGACATCTCCCGCATCCGGAGCGCCGACGAGGACGAGGTCGTCCGCTGCGAGGAGTGCAGCCGCATCCTCGTGCGCACCCCCGAGTCCGGGCTGTGAGCCGGCGCCTCACGGTCGAGGCCGACGGCGGCTCGCGCGGCAACCCGGGGGTGGCCGGCTACGGCGCGCTCGTCCGGGACGGCGCCACCGGCGCGCTGCTCGCCGAGCGGGCCGAGCCGCTCGGGAAGGCGTCGAACAACGTCGCGGAGTACCGCGGGCTCATCGCCGGCCTCGAGGCGGCGTACGCCATCGAGCCGGGGGCCGACGTCGTCGTGCGGATGGACTCCAAGCTCGTCGTCGAGCAGATGTCCGGCACCTGGAAGATCAAGCACGAGGACATGAAGCGCCTCGCGCTGCGGGCTCGCGACGTCGCGGCGGCCATCCGCACCGCCGGGGGGTCGGTGCGCTACGAGTGGATCCCGCGGGCCGAGAACTCCGACGCAGACGCGCTCTCCAACGACGGCATGGACGGTCTGACGGTCGACCGCCGGCACGACGACGTCGGCTCCGAGGCGGAGGACGGGGAGGCCGCCGCGTGCGACCCGGCCACGGTGCGGAGCGGGACGCCGGTGCGGGTGGTCCTCGTCGCCGAGGCCACGGGCGCGGCGTCGAGGACGGCTGCGCAGGCCGTCGAACGGCTGCTCGGCGGTGCGCCCCGCCGGCTGCTCACGGCGCCGGGGGAGGCGTCCGTCGAGACCGCGGCCGAGGTCGGGGACGCGCTCGGTGTGGACCCCGTCGTCGACGCCGGCTGGGACGTGGGGGTGGATCCGGCGGACGCCTGGGGACGGGTCGTCGGGCGAGGAGGGACCACGGTCGTCGTGTGCCCGCCCGACACGGTCCGCGCGGTGCTCGGCCACGTGCTCGGGATGCCCGCAGGGCGCTCCGGACGCCTCGCGGTCGCGCCGGGCTCGCTCGCCGGCGTCGAGGTGTGGGCGGGCGACGACGTGTCCGTGGCCTTCACCAACCGCACCTGACCGGAGGCAGGGCGGGCCAGGAGACCGACGCGGGCCACCGTGTCCGATGAGACATCGGGACAGGGCCGTGCCGACGTGTCTACCCTCGTCGGCATGGCCTACGCAGGAGACGTCACCCCGCCCGAGGCGTACACGGCGGTCACCGGTCCGGACGACGCGGTGCTCGTCGACGTGCGCACCTCCGCCGAGTGGTCCTTCGTCGGCGTGCCGGAGCTCGGCTCCTCGGGGCGCCGGCCGCTGTTCGTCGAGTGGAACCGCTTCCCCGGGGGCGCGGTCAACGACGGCTTCGTCGACGAGCTCCGGGCCGCGGGCCTCGAGCCCGGCCGGCCGGTCTACTTCCTGTGCCGGTCCGGCGTGCGCTCGGTCGCCGCCGCCGAGGCGGCCACCGCGGCCGGCCTCGGCCCCGCGTACAACATCGTCGAGGGCTTCGAGGGGCCGGTCGACCCGGCCGGCCACCGCAGCGTGTCCGGCTGGAAGGTCGACGGGCTGCCCTGGCGGCAGCAGTGAGCGACGCCCCGGGCCCCGAGCACGCGCTCCGGCCGCGCACGCTCGCGGTCCGCGGCGGCCTCGAGCGCAGCGGCTTCGACGAGACCGCCGAGTCGCTCTACCTGACCTCCGGGTTCGTCTACGAGTCCGCAGCCCAGGCGGAGGCGGCCTTCAAGGACGAGGTCGAGCACTACATCTACAGCCGGTACGGCAACCCCACCGTCACGGTCTTCGAGGAGCGGATGCGCCTCATGGAGGGCGCCGAGGCCTGCTTCGCCACCGCTTCCGGGATGGCGGCGGTCTTCACGGCGATGGCCGCGCTGTGCGGCGCGGGTGACCGCGTCGTCGCCTCGCGGGCCCTGTTCGGCTCGTGCTTCGTCATCCTCGACGAGATCCTGCCGCGCTGGGGAGTCGAGACCGTGTTCGTGGACGGCGCCGACCTCGACCAGTGGCAGGACGCCCTCGCCACCCCGACCACCGCCGTGTTCTTCGAGACCCCGAGCAACCCGATGCAGGAGCTCGTCGACATCCGGGCCGTCTCCGACCTCGCCCACGCCGCCGGGGCCACCGTCGTCGTCGACAACGTCTTCGGCACCCCGGTCTTCAGCCACCCGCTCGCGCACGGCGCGGACGTCGTCGTGTACTCCGCGACCAAGCACATCGACGGTCAGGGCCGGGCTCTCGGTGGTGCCGTCCTCGGCCCGGCGGAGTACATCGACGGCCCCGTGAAGAACCTCATGCGGCACACCGGCCCGTCCCTCTCCCCGTTCAACGCGTGGGTCATGACCAAGGGTCTGGAGACCCTCGACCTCCGGGTCCGCGCGATGGCCGACTCCACCCTGCACATCGCGCAGAGGCTCGAGCAGTGGATGGCCGACGGCCGGGGCCTGACCCGGGTCGTCTACCCGCACCTGCCGAGCCACCCGCAGCACGACCTCGCACTGCGTCAGCTCGAAGGTGGCGCGGGTACCGTCGTCACCTTCGAGGTCGTGGGCGGCAAGGGCGCGGCCTTCGCGATGCTCGACGCGTTCCGGCTCGTCGACATCTCCAACAACCTCGGCGACGCGAAGTCCCTGACGACCCATCCGGCGACGACGACACATCGCCGGCTCACCCCGGAGGCCCGTGCTGCCGTCGGCATCACCGACGGCACGGTCCGGGTCTCGGTCGGCCTCGAGGACACCGAGGACCTCCTCGAGGACCTCGACCACGCCCTCGCGGCGGCCGAGGCGGCCACGCGCTGAGCGGTGAGGCCACCGCGCTGTTAGCGTCGCGCCATGCCCTCTCGCGACGTCGTCTCCGTCCAGCGCCTCATCCCCGCGGCCCCGGAGCCCATCTTCGACCTCCTCGTCGACCCCGCGGGCCATACCCGGATCGACGGCGGCGGATCGGTGCGCGGCGCGCGCAGCGGCGGCCGGCGCCTGACGCTCGGAGACCGGTTCGGGATGGACATGAAGATCGGGGCTCCCTACTCGACGAGCAACACGGTCATCGAGTACGAGGCGAACCGCCGGATCGCCTGGCAGACGCTGGCCGGGGGCGTCCTGAGCAGGTTCGTCGGCGGACGCATCTGGCGCTACGAGCTCGAGCCGGTCGACGGCGGCACGCTCGTCACCGAGTCCTGGGACATCTCGCAGGAGGCGGCGTTCAGCAAGCCGGCCGTGCGCCGGATGGAGGGGATGACGCGGCGCAACATGGCGTCGACGCTCGAGCGCATCGACGAGCTCGTCACGGGCGGCTGACGCCTGGGCCCCGCTCCGAGGTGGGGACCGGCCGGACGACGGCCTGGGCTCACCGTGAATCGGACGTGCGGGGGGCGGCCCTCATCCCTCGGTCAGTCGCCCTCGACCGCCGCCCGACGCTCCTCCGCGACGCCCGCCATCGCCCATCTCACGGCCTTGGTGCCCACGAGCCCCAGGGCGCCCGCCGTCCCGGCCACCGGCCCGGTGACGGGTAGCCGCAGCTGCCGACGTGCCCACGGCGGGAGCAGCGCCACACCGCCGGACGCGATGAGCCCGTACCCGGGCCGGGCGGTCCACGGCAGGGGAGGGTCGAGGAGCAGGAAGCGGGCGGCGTCCCGGGCCGCCGGTGTGGCCCGCAGCACGGGGCGGTAGGCGGTGAGCGCGTCGTCCAGCGCCGCGACGTCGGTGGGGACGTCCGCGGCCCCGAGCCGGCGGGCCACCACGGCCGCCTGGGCGACGTAGGTGTCGGCCTCACCGTCGGTGAGCGGTTCGGCGGCGTAACGCTGGAAGGCGCGCAGGAAGCTCCAGGCCTCCGCGACGTGCACCCAGCGCAGGAGGTCCGGGTCGGACGCCCGGTAGGGGACACCGTCGTCGTCCCGACCGCGGACCCGGTCGTGGACGTCCCGGACGCGTTCGATCGCCTCTTCGGCGTCCGGCACGGTGCCGAACGTCGTCGTCGCGAGGAACCGTGACGTCCGCTGCAGCCTGCCCCACGGGTCGCCCCGGTATCCGCTGTGCCCCGCCACGCCTGCCATCGCCGAAGGGTGGAGGGACTGCAGGAGCAGGGCGGCGACACCGCCGGGGAACATGGATGCCTCCGCGTGCACCCGCCAGACGGGGTCGTCGGGCCGGAACCAGCGCTCCCCACGGCGGCCCCAGATGACCGCGGCGCGCTCCGGGGCGTCCTCGCCCGCCACCCGGGCGCGCAGGGCGTGGCCCAACCGGCGCTGCGCCGCCCGGCCGATGCCGTCGATGACCGTCATGTGCCTCCGTCCGCCGTGGGGTCCACCACGTCCAACGGACGATGGACCCGTCGCGCTTCCGGGTGTCGAAGGTTGGGTCAGGGCGCCCGGACGTCGAGCACCCAGGGCGTGCCGGCACGGTCGGGTTCGTGCAACGTGGTGGCGAACGCTCCGGACACGACGTCCGCGACCGCGGGCACCGACCGTGCCGCCACCCCGGCCTCGCACAGATGCCGTGCGACGAGACCGCGGGTGTGCTTCGCCATGTGGCTCGCTCCGGGGACGCGGACCTGCACCCACCGCTCCGTGAGCGTGCCGCGGGGACGCCACGCGGCGACGTAGGCCGCGGACCGGCAGTCGACGAGCACGCCGCGTCCGGCGGCCTCGGTGAGCGGGGCGTCGAGGGCCTCCCGCCAGGCGGTCGCCAACGGTCCCACTCCCGGCAGGGTGACGCCCATCGCGAGCCGGTAGGCGGTGATCCGGTCGGTGGGCCGGACCGCCCCGTGCAGGGCGGAGACGACGACGAGCCACCGGTTGGCCCGCCGGCGTGCCGAGGCGTCGAGCCCGGGGAGGTCGAGCGCGTCGTAGAGGACTCCGGTGTACACCTGCGCCGCCGGCGTGGCGGGCAGGGTCGCGAGCTCGACATTGCGGCCGACCTCGTCCAGCACACCCTCGGACACGCCGAGCACTGCGGCGGCGTCGGGCGTGGCACTCACCTCCGCGAGCGCTGCCGCCACCCGTGCCCGCAGCGGTGCGAGGGTGGGGAAGGACCAGGTCGCAGGGTCGGCCGGGTGGCCGCGGCGACGGTTCCACTTGGACTCCGACGGCGGGAGGAGGACGAGCACAGGGGCAGCGTACGGAGGTTAGGTTGGGGAACATGCCGCACCCCATCGTCGTGCTCCGGCCCACCGACGTGGACACGCCCCGCGACGTCGAGGCGGCCCTGCTCGCCCGGTTCGCCTCGGTCCGTGCCGAGCTCGGCATCGACGGCCCCTACCCTGCGGACGCGCTCGCCGAGGCCGAACGGGTGCTGGCCGACGGCCCGGACCTCCCGGATCGGGACGGTACCGACGTCCCGTACGTCACGCTCGACCCGCCCGGCTCGATGGACCTCGACCAGGCACTGCACATCGAACGCTCCGGCGACGGCTATCGGGTCCGCTACGCCATCGCCGACGTGCCTGCCTTCGTCCGGCTGGGTGGGGCGCTGGACCACGCGACCCGCGAGCGCGGCCAGACCGTGTACTGCCCGGACACCCGGGTGCCGCTGCACCCGCCCGTGCTGTCGGAGGACGCCGCGAGCCTGCTGCCCGGCCGGGTCCGGCCGGCGTTCGTCTGGGACCTCCGGCTCGACGCCGAGGGCGTGCTGGGGACGGCCGAGGTCCACCGGGCCCTCGTGCGCAGCACGGCGCGGCTCGACTACGACGGCGTGCAGCGTGACGTCGACGCCGGCACGGCGGACGAGCAGATGCTGCTGCTCCGCAAGGTCGGCGAGCTCCGGATCGCCCGCGAGCGGGCCCGCGGCGGGGCCAGCCTGCCGATGCCCGAGCAGGAGGTCACCCCCCGTCCGGAGGGCGGGTTCACCCTCGAGTTCCGGCCACCCGTCGCGGCCGAGGAGT
This sequence comes from Phycicoccus sp. CSK15P-2, assembly GCF_016888005.1. Classification (GTDB taxonomy): domain Bacteria; phylum Actinomycetota; class Actinomycetes; order Actinomycetales; family Dermatophilaceae; genus Phycicoccus. The sequence continues at coordinate 82,047 of NZ_JAFDVE010000009.1, forward strand.
GGAACGCCCAGATCTCCCTGCTCACCGGTATGGCCGCGGCGCGGATGATGCTCGACGCCCGGGTCGGAGTGCTGCGCACCATGCCGGCGCCCACCGACGAGGCGGTCGCCCGGTTCCGGCGCGCCGCACGGGGACTGGGCGTCGAGTGGCCCGAGGGCCAGCCGTACGGCGACCTCGTCCGCGGGCTCGACCGCACCGACCCCTGCCACCTCGCCCTCATCCACGAGGCCACCTCGCTGTTCCGCGGGGCGTCGTACACCGCGCTCGACGGCACCGTTCCGGAGCAGACGGAGCACGCGGCCGTCGCGGCACCCTACGCGCACGTCACCGCACCGCTCCGACGGCTCGTCGACCGCTTCGGCCTCGTCGTGTGCGAGGCGCTGTGCCGTGGCGCCGAGGTGCCGGCCGAGGTGCGGGCCGCGCTCCCGGAGGTCCCGGACCTCATGCGGAGCACCGACCGCACGGCGCGCACCGCCGAGCGGGCCTGCGCGGACGCCACCGAGGCGGCCGTCCTCAGCAGCCGGACGGGGGACTCCCTCGACGCCGTCGTCGTCGACCACACCGAGAAGGGCATGGAGGTCCAGCTGGTCGACCTGCCGGTGCTCGCGAACGCGGTGGGCGACCGCGGGAAGCTCGGCGACACCGTCGCCGTCCGGGTCGAGACCGCCGACGTCGCGACGGGGACCGTCCTGCTCCGGCGCGGGTGACCCCTAGACTGTCCCGCGGACGAGTCGGGCGGACGGTCGCGTCGGTGGGTCTCCCACCGCCGAGGAAGGTCCGGGCTCCGAAGGGCAGGATGGTGGCCAACAGCCACCCGGGGCGACCCGCGGGACAGTGCCACAGAGAACAGACCGCCCGCGCCGTGAGGTGCGGGTAAGGGTGAAACGGTGGTGTAAGAGACCACCAGCGGCCTGGGTGACCAGGCCGGCTCGGTAAACCCCATCCGGAGCAAGCCCAGACAGCGTGCGTTGGAGGGCTGCCCGCCCGAGCACGCGGGTAGGGTGCTGGAGGTGGTCGGCAACGGCCACCCGAGATGGATGACCGTCACCGCTCCGCTCCGGCGGCGCGGGACAGAACCCGGCCTACAGCCCGGCTCGTCCGCCATCACGCACGGGGTGAGTAGGCGAGTTCAAGGGATCGCTGCGACAACGGACACTGCCGCAGAGGCGATCTGTCTATACCACTAGACTTGATCCGTCTAGTGGTATAGACTTACCCTGGTGAAGAGGTCTCACCTGATGAAGCGTCTGAAGGCCATCGCCAAGACGAACGGTCAGGAGCTGATAACTGCCGAAGGCGGCGGCCACACCAAAGTGTGGATCGGCAACAAGCAGAACGTCGTCCCGCGACACAACGAGATCAACGAGATCACTGCGAAGAAGATCATGCAAGTACTTCGAGAAGGACTGACGTCATGGATATCACCGCCATCCGCACCGGCGACTGGTGGGCGCTCGAGGCCGAGTACCAGGGGCAGCCGGTCTACTCGCAGGCGCGCCGGCTCGATCAGGCCGAGACAATGGTTCGGGACGCGTTCGCCATTCTCGAGGTCGACCTCGGCGACGAGCCCGTGCGGGTCGTGCCGCAGCTGTCGGCGGACCTGGCCCGTGACGTCGCGGCCGCTCGTGACGCCTCAGCCGCCGCGGAGGCCGCGTTGCGTGAGGCATCCGCGTTGACTCGTTCTCTGGTGACGGGCATGCGTGACAACGGCTTCACGGTTCGGGACGTGGCCGCGGTGATGGACCTCTCACCACAGCGGATCTCGCAGCTCGCGCGCACGCAGGTGAACCCGTCGGGTATCGCGGAGGCCGGCCGGACTGGCGGTGTCAACCGGACCGCGCCGAAGGGTTCGAGGCGTGCGAGGTCCCGAGCGTGACGGATCGCCCCCCGCTCCGTATGCAGGGTCTCGGCTCTCGGCAGAGGTCGGGATCAGGCGGCCTGCGGCTTGACGTGACTGTCGTGTCCGCACCCGGGGCGACCCGCGGGACAGTGCCACAGAGAACAGACCGCCCGCGCCGTGAGGTGCGGGTAAGGGTGAAACGGTGGTGTAAGAGACCACCAGCGGCCTGGGTGACCAGGTCGGCTCGGTAAACCCCATCCGGAGCAAGCCCAGACAGCGTGCGTTGGAGGGCTGCCCGCCCGAGCACGCGGGTAGGGTGCTGGAGGTGGTCGGCAACGGCCACCCGAGATGGATGACCGTCACCGCTCCGCTCCGGCGGCGCGGGACAGAACCCGGCCTACAGCCCGGCTCGTCCGCCATCCGGCAGCGCAGCACCGATGCACTTTCAAGACGCGGAAGTGTCCAGACCCCCGAAGCCACGTGGTCGGGGGCCTCGTCACGAAAGGCACCACCATGACCTCCGACTCCGACCTCGACCTCGGCGAGACCCGCGCCGACGTCATGGCCGCGACCCGCGAGCTCGACGGCTCCGCCGTCCGCGACCTCCTCCTCGACGCCCTCCTCGTCCGGGGCGTCGACGCGACGGTGACCCAGGTCATCATGCCGGTGCTCAAGGAGGTCGGCGACGACTGGGAGGCCGGGCGGCTCGGCGTCGTCCACGAGCACTTCGTGTCCTCCGCGTTCCGCGGTGTGCTCGGCGAGCTGCGTCTGCCGGTGCAGGGCGGCCAGGCCCGGACCGTCGTCCTCGCCTGCCCGCCCCGCGAGCTGCACGACCTGCCCCTCGAGCTCTTCGGGGCCATGCTGCACGCGCGATGGTGGCGCGTCGTCAGCCTCGGCGCGAACTCGCCGATGGCCGCCACGGCCGAAGCGACGCGGTTCCTCGGTGCCGATGCCGTCGTGCTCGCCGGGGTCCGTCGCACCGCGTTCGAGGCCCGCCTGCCCTCGCTGGCCCGCCTCGCCCGCACCACGCCGGTCTTCATCGCCGGGCAGGGCGCACGCGCCCTCGCGGCCCCGCCTCCCGGAGTCACCGTCCTGCCCGACGACCTCGTCGAGGCGGCGATGGTCGTCGACGCCGTCCGGGGGCGCGGTACGGGCGGCGACGCCGACCTGGGGGACGAGGACGCGGCCGAGCCCGTCGTCGGCTGACCCGCCGGTCCGGTGCTCTAGCGTGGACGGATGCGGATCACCCACCTCGGCCACGCCTGCCTCCTCGTCGAGATCGCCGACGCCCGGGTCCTCATCGACCCCGGGACCTTCGCCGACGACGACCTCGCCGCGGTCCGCGACCTCGACGCCGTCCTCGTGACCCACCAGCACCCCGACCACCTCGACCCCGACCGCGTGCCGGCGCTCGTCGCGGCCAACCCGCGAACGCAGGTTCTCTGCGACCCGGGCAGCCTGGACGTCCTGCGCGACCTCGGTGTCGACGCGCAGGCCCACGAGGGCCCCGGCACCGTCGGCGCGGTCACCGTCACGCCGGTCGGCGAGACGCATGCCCTCATCCACGACGACATCCCCCGGATCCCGAACGTCGGGGTGCGTCTCGACGCGGCCGGTGAGCCCTCCTTCTTCCACCCCGGGGACGCCGTGGACGCCGACCCGGGGCAGGTGGACGTCCTCGCCTTCCCGCTCAGCGCCCCGTGGGCCCGCAGCCGGGAGATGACCGCCTTCCTCCGCCGGCTCGACCCGCCGCACGCGATCCCCGTGCACGACGGGCTGCTCCAGCCCAGGGGCCGGGAGGTCTACCTCAAGCAGGCCGGTGAACTGGGCGGGGAGCACACCCGGATCCGCGACCTCGCGGGCGTGGGGCCGGTCGAGTTCGCCACGGCGTAGCCGGCACGGTCGGCGCGCTCAGTCCTCGGTGTGCCGGCCGCGGGCGTCCTGGGTCTTCGTGGCGAGCACCGCGGCGCCGATGATCCCGGCGCGGTTCTTCAGCTCGGCCGGGACGATCGGCGTGCGGATGTCGAGCAGCGGGAGGAACTCCTCGGAGTCCTTCGAGACCCCACCGCCCACGACGAAGAGATCCGGCCACAGGAGGTCCTCGAGCGCCCGGTAGTAGGGCTGCAGGCGAGTCGTGGCCCACTCCTCGTAGGAAAGCTCCTCGCGGGTCTTGACCGAGCTGGCGGCGCGCGTCTCGGCGTCGTGGCCGTCGACGACGATGTGGCCGAGCTCGGAGTTGGGGACCAGCACGCCCTCGTTGAAGATCGCGGTGCCGATGCCGGTGCCGAGCGTCGTGACGACGACGAGCCCGTCGTGGCCCTTCGCCGCGCCGAAGTGCAGCTCGCCGACCCCCGCGGCGTCGGCGTCGTTGACCACCACGACGTCGTGGTGCAGGCGGTCCTCGAGCAGTGTCTCGATCTCACAGCCGATCCAGGACTTGTCGATGTTGGCGGCCGTCTTGACGACGCCGTGCTGGACGACACCGGGGATCGTGACCCCGATGGGGGAGGAGCCGCGGACCTCGTCGAAGTGGTCGACCACCTGCGCGATCACCTCGCACACGGCCTCCGGCGTCGAGACCTCGGGCGTCGGGATGCGCAGCCGCTTCGTCGCGAAGTCGCCGGCCTCGAGGTCGACCGGCGCTCCCTTGATGCCGCTGCCGCCGACGTCGATGCCCAGCGGGTAGGCCGTGCTCATGCGCTGCCGCCCACGGTGAGGATCTCCGGACCGTCCTCGGTGACGAGGATGGTGTTCTCGAACTGGGCCGACCGACGGCGGTCCTTGGTGACGACCGTCCAGCCGTCCTCCCACATCTGCCAGTCCGGGCTGCCGAGGTTGAGCATCGGCTCGACCGTGAACGTCATGCCGGCCTCGATGACGGTGTCGTACGCGGGAGCCGCGTCGTAGTGCGGGATGATCAGGCCGCTGTGGAACGCCGTGCCGATCCCGTGCCCCGTGAAGTCCCGGACCACGCCGTAGCCGAAGCGCCGCGCGTAGGACTCGATGACCCGGCCGATGACGTTGACCGCGCGACCGGGACGGGCGGCACGGATGCCCCGCAGCATCGCCTCCCGGGTGCGCTCGACGAGCAGCCGGGACTCCTCGTCACCCTCGCCGGCGATGTAGGAGGCGCAGTTGTCGCCGTGCACGCCGTCGACGTACGCGGTGAGGTCGATCTTGACGATGTCTCCGTCCTCGATCGGACGGTCATCGGGGATGCCGTGGCAGATGACCTCGTTGACCGACGTGCACAGCGACTTGGGGAAACCCTTGTAGCCGAGTGTCGACGGGTAGGCGCGGTGGTCCATGAGGTACTCGTGCCCGACCCGGTCGACCTCGTCGGTCGTGACGCCCGGGGCGATGACCGCGGCGGCGGCGGCCATCGCGTCGGCCGCGATGCGGCCGGCGACGCGCATCTTCTCGATCGTCTCGGCGTCCTTGACCTCGGGGCCGGTGTAGGGCGACGGCTGCGGCCTGTCGACGTACTCCGGCCGCGCGATCTCGAGAGGGACGGTCCGGCGCGGTGCGACCGTGCCGGGGGAGACACTGGCGTAGGTCAACGGCATACGGTGGAGTCTAGGCAGGTCCCCGGTCCGAAGGAGAGCCCCCCGATGCCCTACTGGTACAACGTCGACACCGGCCAGGTCGAGACGGACGAGACCCGCAGCCAGGACGCGGACGTCCTCGGTCCGTACGAGACCGAGGAGGCCGCGAGCCGGGCCCTCACCACCGCGCGCGAGAAGACCGAGCGCTGGGACGCCGAGGAGCGCGAGTGGGACGAGCGCGGCACGTCCTCCGGAGGCGGCGACACCGGAGGGTCGTGGTGAGCCTCAGCCGTTGACGAGGCGGTGCACGGACACCGCGTAGCCGCTCGTCGCGGTGAAGGGGGCGCGGTCCCACGTCGAGTACCGGGTCAGGTAGGACAGGCCCGCCACGTGGGCCGCGCGGTCGTACTGCGCGGTCGAGACCGCGGCGCCGCCCTCGGGCAGCGAGCCGGCGAGGCCGAAGCCCGCGACGAGGTACCCGCCCGGCGCCAGGTGCGCCGTGAGCCGGGCGAGCACCGGGTGCAGGGTGCCGTCGGCGAGGTAGGGCACGACGTTGCCGGCCATGACCACGGCGTGGAACTCCTGCTCGTTGCGCAGGTCGAGGGTGGCGAGGTCGGCCACGGCGAAGCGGGTGTCGGGGTCCTCCGCGGCGAGGGCCACGAGGTCGGGGTCTGCGTCCACCCCGACCGCGGTGTGCCCCATCCGGGTCAGCTCGCTCGCGACCCGGCCGAACCCGCAGCCGGCGTCGAGGACACGCGAGGGCGGAGGCGCCAGCGCCGAGACGAAGCGGGCCTCGCCGTGCAGGTCCCGGCCCGCGGCCTCGAGGTCGAGGAAGCGCTGCCGGTAGGCCCGGGCGGCTTGCGACCCGCGCTGGAGACCCGCCCAGCGGGTGGTCGGGCCGGGCACGCTGGCGGGGCTGTCCGTGCTCCACATGTCCGTGGGACGCTCGGCGTCGGTCATCCGGTTCCCGTCAGGAGTCGAAGGAGTGCTCGGCGGCCGGGAACGTGCCGTCGGAGACCTCGGAGGCGTAGGCCTCCGCGGCGCGTTTGAGGTCGCCGCGCAGGTCGGCGTACTTCTTGACGAAGCGCGGTGCCCGCCCGCCACGCAGCCCGGCCATGTCCTGCCACACGAGCACCTGGGCGTCGCAGTCCGGACCGGCGCCGATCCCGATCGTCGGGATCCGCAGCGCCCGGGTGACCTCGGCCGCGACCGGCGCGGGAACCATCTCCATGACGACCGCGAAGCAGCCGGCCTCCTGGAGGGCGAGGGCGTCGTCCATGAGCCTCTCGGCCCCGGCGCCGCGGCCCTGGACCTTGTAGCCCCCGAGCACGTGCTCGCTCTGCGGGGTGAAGCCGATGTGCCCCATGACGGGGATGCCCGCCCGGACGAGGAGCTCGACCTCCGGCACCATCGGGGCGCCACCCTCGAGCTTCACCGCGTGCGCCATGCCCTCCTTCATGAAGCGCGTGGCGGTCGCCAGGGCCTGCTGCGGGCTCGCCTGGTAGCTGCCGAACGGGAGGTCGGCGACGACCATCGACCGGCGGGCCGCGCTCGTCACGGCGCGGACGAGCGGTACGAGGTGGTCGACGGTCACCGGGACCGTCGTCTCGAACCCGTAGACGTTGTTCCCCGCCGAGTCACCGACGAGGAGCACCGGGACGCCCGCCTCGTCGAAGATCTCCGCGGTGTACATGTCGTACGCCGTGAGCATGGCCCACTTCTCGCCCTGCTCCTTCATCCGCTGCAGGTGTGGCACCCGCACCCGGCGCTGCGGCGCAGCCTGGACACCGGTGCCGTACGGGGCCGTCGTCTCGGGGGCGGGGGAGGAGGGCGTCGTCGGCTCGCTCATGGGCCGATGGTAGGACCCCGACCCGGAGCGGACGAGGTCACCGCTTCTTCGGTGCCACCGTGATGTTGAGATGGCCGCCACGCGACGTGCCGTCGACGGTCACCGTCGTCCCGGTCTTCGGGACGTCGACGCCGTTCCATCCGGGCTGGTAGCGACCCGGGTGCTCGCCCGTGCAGGCGTCGGAGTCGCAGTCGAACCACCAGTCCTTCGTGTCGTCGAAGGTGCGTACAGCCCGCTGGGACCGGATGGTGGCCCGCTGGCTGTTGTTGTGCACCGTGATGGACTGGGTCCGCTCGGTGCCGAACGTCGAGTCGTAGGACAGGATCCGCGGACGCATCAGGGTGCCGTCGGCGTGGTGGTGGAAGGTCGGGTGGGCGTCGACCGGCAGGACGAGGCCGGCGCCGGGGTGCTCGCCGACGTTGTTGTCGTCGTACTCGGAGTTCCAGTACCAGACGAGCAGCCCGTTCTGGTACGGGTAGGTCTCGACCCAGTCGGGCCGCCTGTCGAGGAACCCGAAGTTGTAGGCCGTGCGCAGCGAGCGGTCGTAGCCGTCGTACTGCCGGTTCTCCAGGACGTAGGCGTTGAAGAACGACTGCGTCTCCGTGCCCGTCGTCTCGCGGAAGCCGGAGAAGGACCAGCCGTCGTCCAGCGCGGTGGCGCCGACGGTGACCGCGTCGACCTGGAACCCGGACTCGGCCACGGCGCTGTCGGTGCGGTAGCGGAACCGGATCTGGGTCGTCCCGGCCGGCAGGGTGGCGATGAGCTCGGTCCATTCGGGCCGGCTGCCGGTGATCCCGGCGCCGCTGTCGTTGAACCCGCTCTGGTTGTGGCCCTCGTGGTCCTCGCTGTCGGAGAGGTTGGTCTCGACGGGCGTCCACGCGGAGCCGTCGGGGGAGGCCTCGAGGAAGGCGTAGTCCCACTCGGCCTCGATCGCGTGACGGACCTGGGCGGTGAGGGAGGTGCCGGTGATGCCGTCGTGCGTCATCGTGACGTCGAGGTCGTTGCCCGACCCGCTGTAGAAGAACGTGTCGCCGTCGGCGGGCTCACCGAGCTCGAGCGAGGACTCGCGGTCGGGCAGCACGACGAACACGGCCTGGGGGGACTTGGTCGCCGGCACGTTGGGCCCGAGCTTGTGCCGGGAGCGCTCGCCGGCGTAGGCGACCTCGTAGAAGGGCCCCTCGTCGCCCTGCGGCTCGAGCCAGCCGAGCTGGAGCAGCTCCCAGGCGGAGAGGTCGGTCGGCGAGTCGCCGATGCCGTCGCGCCCACCGTCGCCGATGTTCGCGCCGGAGGACATGAGTGACCAGAACGCCGTGGAGTTCTCGGCGCCCCCGGTGTTCCCGGAGGTGTCGTAGAGGTCCGGCAAACCGAGGTCGTGACCGTACTCGTGCGCGAACACGCCGAGGCCGCCGTTCTCGGGCTGGATCGTGTAGTCACCGAGCCACACGCCCGTCGGGTTGTCCGGGACGCGTTCGCTGGACACGATGCCGCCGTTGGAGCCGATGTCGACACCCGACAGGCCGCCGGGGCCGTCGTTCTGGAGGTTGCTGTACCAGCGGTGGCTCCAGATGGCGTCCGAGCCCTGGTTGGGGTCGCCCGCGGCCTGGTCGCCACCGGCGTGGACGACCTGCATGTGGTCGATGAAGCCGTCCGGCTCGTCGAAGTTGCCGTCGCCGTCGATGTCGTAGCGGTCCCACACGTCGAACGCGCTGAGGTAGTCGGCGATCTCCTCGATCGTCTCCCCGGCGTCGAGCCTCTGCTGGACCCACACGGCCATCGCGTCGCGGGCGAGGGCCTTCGAGGTGGCGCAGACGATGTCCCCGCAGTAGTCGCGGCCGTAGAGCGCCTCGTTGAACGGCACGCGCACCCATCCGTGCACGGCGCCGTCGACCGAGTACCGGTTCGAGGACTGCCGCTCGTAGTACTTCGCCATCCGGTTGAAGTACATGTCCTCGTAGTGGGCCGCGTCGTAGTCGGGCTGCCAGAGCGTGGTGTTGTCGACGCGGCGGTCCGGCCTCGGGATCTCGTTGTGCCGCGGACCGGTGACGTCGGTCGTGCTGCCGTCCGGCGGCGGGCCCTGGAACAGGGGGTTCGGGTACTGCTCGTCCCCGAACTCGACGATGATGACGAAGACGGGGTCGGTGCCCTCGCGCTCGAGCTCGACGTACTGGCCCTTGCCCACCCGGGCCGTGCGCTCCTGGAACCCCTTCTCGCCCGTGACCCGCTTCTGCAGCGCCGTCTCGCGCAGCGCCTCCTGCTTGCGCGCGACGGCCAGCGGGTGGGTGGGGACGTCGGTGGTGGAGCGTGCGGCGGGCCCGGGCTCGGTGTCGAGCGGCGGGGCCGCCGGCGTCGCCGCCCGGGCGCCTCCGGTGGCGAGCGTCCCCACGGTGAGCAGGGCTGCCGCCGAGACCGCGAGGAGGCGGGCACCGGTCGTGCGGAGGTGTCTGGTCACGGCGTCTCCTGGGTGGGGTGTCCCCTGCGGACGGGCCGGCTCCGCCGTGGGCGGAGTCATCCGACCCAGGCATCTTCGTCCCGTCCGGAGACAGGTGCCAGCCCGGTCAATCCCCCGTTATCGATTCGTGATCTTCGCGCTCGAGGGCGGAGCGGCCGGCTCTCGCGCGCGGAGCAGGCACGGTCACGGGGCCCCGCGGGTGCACCCACGGGGCGGAGACCCGGGCGCGCTGACGAGACCTTGGTGAAAAGTTGACCATCCACTTGCCGATCCGGAACCGATTCTGTGGTTTGGTCCCACGGTGCCCCGTACCACCCATCACTGCGGGGCGGACATCTCGATGGAGGAGATCTCGTGAAGAGACGGAACATCAGCGCCGTGTCCGGAGTGGCGGCGGCAGCTCTCGCTGTCGCTCTCGCACCGAGCCCGGCCCAGGCGGTACCCGCCGGTCCGGACACCCCGGAGAAGGGCTCCGCGGTCAAGGAGGACAACCTGCCCAACCCGCTCGCGGAGGCTCAGGCCGAGCTGCGCGAGGAGGCCGTCCAGCAGCTCGTCCGAGGCGAGGCGAAGACCCGGACCATCAACGGCAACCGGGTCATCGAGGTCAAGAGCAAGAGGGGCGACAGCAACCGCAAGGGCAAGGGCAGCGGGAAGTCCAAGTTCGTCAACTACCCGGTCGACCGCGAGGAGGACATCTTCACGATCCTCGTGGAGTTCGGTGACCAGGTGAACCCTGCCACCGGCGGCGAGCCGGGGCCGGTCCACAACCAGATCCCGCAGCCCAACCGGGCGGTCGACAACTCCACCTACTGGGAGCCGGACTTCGACCGGGCCCACTACATGGACCTCATGTTCGGCGAGGACGGCGAGTCCTTCGCCGACTTCTACGAGAAGCAGTCCAACGGCCGCTTCGCCGCCAAGGGTGACGTCTCCGACTGGGTGCAGGTGCCCTACAACGAGGCCCGCTACGGGTCGAACGAGTACAGCAGTGCCTCGACCTACTGGCCGTTCGTGCGCGACACCGCCGCGGCGTGGTACGACGCGCAGAAGGCCGCGGGCACGTCCGACGCCGAGATCAAGGAGTACCTGTCCCAGTTCGACAAGGTCGACCGCTACGACTACGACGGCGACGGCGACTTCAACGAGCCGGACGGCTACATCGACCACTTCCAGGCCATCCACGCCGGTGAGGGTGAGGAGGCCGGCGGCGGTGCCCAGGGCGAGGACGCCATCTGGTCGCACCGCTGGTACGCCTACTCGACGGACCAGGGTCGGACCGGTCCCGAGAACAACAAGCTCGGTGGCGTCCCGCTCGGCGACTCCGGCATGTGGATCGGTGACTACACCACCGAGCCCGAGAACGGCGGACTCGGCGTCTTCACGCACGAGTTCGGCCACGACCTGGGCCTTCCCGACCTCTACGACACCGCCGGTGGTGACAACGGCACCGGGTTCTGGACCCTCATGAGCGGTGGCTCGTGGCTCAACCACGGTGGCGACGCCATCGGTACCACGCCCGGCTACATGGGTCCGTGGGAGAAGCTGCAGCTCGGCTGGCTCGACCCGCAGGTCGTGCCGTTCGGCCAGAACACCAATGTCAAGCTGGGCCGGGCCGACCGGGTCCGCGAGGACGAGGCGCAGGCGATCATCGTCCCGCTCCCCGAGCGCACGGTGACGACCGAGCACAACACCCCGCACTCCGGCGAGGGCGAGTGGTGGAGCGGCTTCGGCGACGACATCAGTGCCACGCTGACCCGCGACGTCGACCTCACGGGGGCGTCTGACGCCTCCGTCAGTGCGTACATCTCCGGGGACATCGAGGAGGACTACGACTACCTCTACGGTGAGGTCACGACCGACGGCGGGTCCTCGTGGATCCAGCTCGGCGACCCGATCGACGGCAGCGTCGACGGTGCAGGCAGCGAGGTCGACTGGACCGAGATCTCCTACGACCTCTCGGAGTTCGCCGGCCAGGAGGTCACCTTCCGCTTCCGGTTCGCCACCGACGGTGGCGTCGGCTCGGAGGTCTTCATCGACGACATCTCCCTGACGGTCGACGGTGAGACCACCACCGACGACGTCGAGGACGGTGCCGGCGAGTGGACCGCCGCGGGCGGCTTCGAGATCATCAACGGCACGACGACCAAGCAGGTCCGGGACATGTACATCGCGGAGAACCGCACGTACACCGGGTACGACAAGACGCTCAAGCAGGGCCCGTACAACTTCGGGTGGGCCAACACCCGGCCCGACTGGGTCGAGCGCTTCCCGTTCCAGAACGGCATGCTCGTCTGGTTCAGCAACGGTGAGTACACCGACAACAACACGAGCACGCACCCCGGTGCGGGACTCGCGCTGCCGGTCGACGCACGGCCGAACCCGGTGACGTTCGCCGACGGGTCGTACCTGGGCAACCGGCGCCAGCCGTTCGACGCCACCTTCGGCCTCGAGCGGACCGACCGGGTGACGTTCCACAAGAACGGCTCGCCGTCCACGGTGCCGTCGTCGAAGGCCATCCCGACCTTCAACGACAGCAACCCGGACCGCTACTGGTCGGCGCGGAACCCGTGGTCCTCGACCAAGGTCGCGGGCTCGGGCACGAGCATGACCGTGTCGAAGTCGCTCGACCGCGGCAAGACGCTCATGGTGAAGGTCCGCTTCAAGTGACCTGACCCAGGCGTCACGCCACACGGCCCGAGGGCCCCGGGACATCCCGGGGCCCTCGGTCGTGTCCCGGTGTCGGAGCCGAGCGCCGATGGGGCAGGATGCGTTTCATGGACCGTCAGCAGGAGTTCGTCCTCCGCACCATCGAAGAGCGCGACATCCGGTTCGTCCGGCTGTGGTTCACCGACATCCTCGGAACGCTGAAGTCGGTGGCCGTGGCGCCCGCCGAGCTCGAGGGCGCCTTCGCCGAGGGCATCGGCTTCGACGGGTCGGTCATCGAGGGCTTCGCCCGCGTCTACGAGGCCGACATGCTCGCCAAGCCCGATCCCGGCACCTTCCAGGTCCTGCCGTGGCGGGGCGAGAGCAACGGCACCGCGCGGATGTTCTGCGACATCACGCAGCCGGACGGCACGCCGAGCATGGCCGACCCCCGGCACGTGCTCCAGCGAGCCCTGGCCAAGGCCTCGGACATGGGGTTCACCTTCTACACGCACCCCGAGATCGAGTTCTTCCTCCTCGAGCAGGGCTGGCGTCCGGGAGAGAGGCCCCAGCCGATCGACACCTCCGGCTACTTCGACCACACCCCGCACGGGTCGAGCGCCGACTTCCGCCGGGCCGCGATCACGATGCTCGAGACGATGGGCATCTCCGTGGAGTTCAGCCACCACGAGGCCGGCCCGGGCCAGAACGAGATCGACCTGCGGTACGCGGACGCCCTGACGACCGCCGACAACATCATGACCTTCCGCACGGTCGTCAAGGAGGTGGCGCTCGAGCAGGGCATCTACGCCTCCTTCATGCCCAAGGTCTTCGCCGAGCACCCCGGCTCCGGCATGCACACCCACATGTCGCTGTTCGAGGGGGACACCAACGCCTTCCACGAGCCGGGGGCGCCCTACCAGCTCTCCAAGGTCGGCCGGCAGTTCATCGCCGGGCTGCTGCGCCACGGGCGGGAGACCGCGGCCGTGACCAACCAGTGGGTCAACAGCTACAAGCGGCTCTGGGGTGGGGGGGAGGCCCCGTCCTACCTCACGTGGGGTCACAACAACCGCTCGGCGCTCGTCCGGGTCCCCATGTACAAGCCCGAGAAGGGGCAGAGCACCCGGGTCGAGCTGCGCAGCATCGACACCGCGTGCAACCCGTATCTCACCTTCGCCGTGCTCCTCGCCGCCGGGCTCAAGGGCATCGAGGAGGGCTACGACCTCCCGCCGGAGACCGAGGACGACGTCTGGAGCCTCACCGACGCCGAGCGTCGGGCCATGGGGATCGGGAGCCTCCCCGCGAGCCTCGCGGAGGCGATCGAGGTGATGGAGGACAGCGAGCTCGTCGCCGAGACCCTCGGCGAGCACACGTTCGACTTCTTCCTCCGCAACAAGCGCGCCGAGTGGGCCGACTACCGCAACCAGGTCACGGCGTTCGAGCTCGAGCGGTACCTGCCGAGCCTCTGAGGGCGTCGTGAGCTCCCGCGCCCCGGAGTCCGTCCCGGCCGGTGTGGCCCGGCTCGGGTTCACCGACCCGGCCCGCGCCCGGACCCTTCTCGACGACCCGGCCCTCGACGGCATCGCCGGCAGTCCCGACCGGATCGACGAGGGGGGGCTGAGCAGCGCGCTCTCCCGCGTCGCCGACCCGGACGGTGCGCTGCTCGGGCTGGTCCGGCTCATGGAGGCGGTCGCACAGCGTCCGGACCTACGTCCCGGTCTCGTCGAGGCGCTGCGCGAGGACGGTGTGCCGCGTCGCCGGCTGCTCGCCGTCCTCGGGGCGTCGAGCGCGCTGGGCGACCACCTCGTCACCCATCCCGAGCACTGGACCACCGTCGTCTCCGTCACCGAGGTCGATGCCGAGGCCCGGCGCGAGCGGCTCGTCGGCGCCGTCACCGAGCCCGGCGACCTCACGCCCGAGGACGCCCTCCGCGTGGCCTACCGGGAGCAGCTGCTCGGCATCGCTGCGCTGGACCTCACCGCCGAGGACCCCCTCGAGGTCCTCCCCACGACGGCGTCCGCGCTCGCGGACCTCGCGAGCGCCGCCCTCGAGGCCGCGCTGGCCGTCGCCCGGGCCGAGGTCGGTCCGGACGCCGATCGCACCCGCCTCGCGGTCGTCGCGATGGGCAAGACCGGTGGCGCAGAGCTCAACTACGTCTCCGACGTCGACGTCATCTTCGTCGCCGAGCCCGCGGACGGTGTGTCGGAGGACGAGGCGGTCGCCGTCGCCACCGACCTCGCGACGCGGCTCATGCGGGTGTGCTCGGCGTCGACCCCCGCCGGGTCGCTGTGGCAGGTCGACCCTGCGCTGCGGCCCGAGGGCAAGAACGGCCCGCTCGTGCGGACCGTCGCGAGCCACCGCGCCTACTACGACCGCTGGGCCAAGACCTGGGAGTTCCAGGCGCTGCTCAAGGCACGTCCGGTCGCGGGCGACGTCGAGGTCGGTGCCTCCTACCTCGACGCCGTCCGGCCCCTGGTCTGGCAGGCCTCGACCCGGGAGAACTTCGTCGACGACGTCCAGGCCATGCGCCGCCGAGTCGAGGAGCACATCCCCAAGGTCGAGGCCGAACGGCAGATCAAGCTCGGACCCGGAGGGCTGCGCGACGTCGAGTTCTCCGTCCAGCTGCTCCAGCTCGTCCACGGCCGCTCCGACGAGTCCCTGCGGGGTCGCGCCACCCTGGAGGCGCTGGACGCCCTGTCCGCCGGGGGTTACGTCGGTCGCGAGGACGCCGCCACGCTCGGCGCCGCCTACCGCTACCTGCGGGCCCTCGAGCACCGCATCCAGCTGTTCCGGCTGCGGCGCACGCACCTGATGCCCACGGCGGTGGGCGACCTACGCCGACTGGGCCGCTCGATGGGACACCGCACCGCACCGGACGAGGCCGTCCTCACCGAGTGGCGGGCCCGACGGCGAGAGGTGCGGCGGCTGCACGAGCGGATCTTCTACCGGCCCCTGCTGTCGGCGGTCGCCCGGCTGTCGGACCAGCACGTCCGGCTCACCCCGGACGCCGCGCGCGAGCGCCTCTCCGCGCTGGGGTTCCGCGACCCGGCCGGCGCGCTGCGCCATCTCGAGGCGCTCACCGGCGGGGTCAGCCGGCGGGCGTCCATCCAGCGCCAGCTGTTGCCCGTGATGCTCGGTTGGTTCGCCGACGAGGCCGACCCGGACGCCGGGCTGCTCGCGTTCCGCAAGATCAGTGACGAGCTCGGCTCGACGCACTGGTACCTGCGCCTGCTGCGGGACGAGGGGTCGGCCGCCGAGCGCCTCGCCCACACGCTGGCCCGGAGCCGCTTCGCGGCCGCGCTGCTCGAGCAGGCGCCGGAGTGCGTCCAGTTCCTCGGAGAGGCCTCGGGCACGACCCCACGGCCGCGCGAGGAGGTCCTACGCCGGATGCGCTCGGCGGCGGGTCGTAAGGACGACGCCGAGTCGGCGGTCCTCGCGGCGCGGACCATCCGTCGCTCCGAGCTCTTCCGGGTGGCGGTCGCCGACCTCGGTGGCGCGCTCCCGGTCGGGGAGCTCGGGGTGGCGATGACCGACCTCACCGCGGCCCTGCTCGAGGTCACGCTCGAGGTCTGCCACGCCGAGGTCCGCGGTGCCGAGGAGCCGCTGACCCGCATCCTCGTCGTGGGGATGGGCCGGCTGGGTGGGCAGGAGCAGGGCTACGGCTCGGACGCCGACGTCCTCTTCGTGCACGACCCCCTCCCGGGAACGGACGAGGTAGCCGCGCAGCACGAGGCGATGGAGGTCGTCAAGCGGCTGGTCGCGGTGCTCGGCACGCCGGGCCCGGACCCCCGGCTCGACGTCGACGCCGGGCTGCGACCCGAGGGCAAGGGCGGCCCGCTCGTGCGGTCGCTGGCGTCCTACCGGGAGTACTACGCGCGCTGGTCCCTCGTGTGGGAGGCCCAGGCGCTGCTCCGGGCGACCCCCGTCGCGGGCGACCTCGGGCTCGCAGAGCAGTTCCTCGAGCTCGTCGCGCCCATCCGCTGGCCCGAGGGTGGCCTCGACGCCCGCCAGGTCCGGGAGATCCGGACCCTCAAGGCGCGGGTCGAGGCCGAACGGCTGCCGCGCGGTGCCGACCGCAAGACGCACTTCAAGCTCGGCCACGGCGGGCTCTCCGACGTCGAGTGGCTCGTGCAGCTCGTCCAGCTACGGCACGCCCACGCGCACCCGGAGCTGCGGACCGCGTCGACCTTGGGGGCACTGGCCGCCGCGGACCGGCTCGGGCTGGTCGGGCACGAGCACGCTGCGGCCCTGGAGGCGTCATGGCGGCTGGCCTCGGCGATGCGCAACGCCGGCGTGCTGTTCCGGGGGAAGGCGGTCGACTCGGTCCCCACCTACGACCGGGACGCCGACGGCGTGGCCCGCATCGTCGGCCTCGATGCGGGTGCCGGGCACGAGCTCGGCGAGCGGTACCGGAGGGTGGCCCGCCGTTCCCGGACCGCGTTCGAGGCGGAGTTCTTCGACGACTGAGCGTCCGGCCCTGGAGACTTCCGTGGTCGCGGACGCCCGGCCTCTGGCATGCTCACCCTCGTGACGACGGACGGACCGCCGATCGGGGAACCTGCAGGTCAGGACAGTGCACCCGTCCCCGCAGAGGGGACGTACGACTTCGCGACCCGGACGTGGTCGTGGTCGCCGGAGATGTACGAGCTGCTCGGGCTGCGCGACGACGGACGTGACCCGAGCGAGCTCGTCTACGAACGGATGTTCCCCTCGGACCGCCCCACCGTCGAGGGTGTGCTCGCGCGGGCGATCGAGGACGCCGGCCCGTTCGCGGGGCAGTACCGGCTCCGGGGCGACGACGGCCGGGAGCGCTCCATCGCGTTCGTGGGGGACGTCGAACGCACCGCGGACGGGCGTCCGGCGCTGCTGCGGGGACTGGCCTTCGACGTGTCGGCCTCCGCGCGCCTGGCGTCCTCCGAGGCCGTCGCCGCTGCGACCGCCGACCGCGCCGCCATCGAGCAGGTCAAGGGTGCGCTGATGTTCACGTACGGGCTCGACGCCGACGCCGCCTTCGGGCTGCTGTCGCGCTACAGCCAACGGGCCAACGTCAAGGTGTCGACGGTGGCCCGGCGGGTCGCCGAGCTGCTCGCGGCCCAGGACGAGCCCGGGACGGAACACGCCCTGCTGCGCACCCTGGACCAGGCGCTGCACGGTGAGGGCGGCGTGGCCGACGCGGGCTGAACGGCGTCGGGCACACCGCGGTGGTCGCGCCGGGTGCATCCCTAGACTTGGCGTATGCCCGAGACCTCGACCGCAGCCATCCCGCGGCTCGACCTGCGCGGACGCCGCCCCGGCCTGCGGGAGCTGCGGGCCGCCCTCCCGCGCGCCGAGCTCGACGTCGACGCCGCGCTGGCCGCGGTCCGGCCGGTCGTCGAGGACGTCCGCGACCGCGGGGCCGCCGCCCTGTACGACGCCGCCGAGCGCTTCGACGGCGTCGTCCCGCCCTCGCTGCGCGTGCCCGCCGAGGTCGTCGAGTCCGCGCTGGACACGCTCGACCCCGTGGTCCGGGCCGCGCTCGCCGAGGCCATCCGCCGGGCCCGGCTCGTCCACGCCGACCAGCGGCGCACCGACGCCACGACCCGGGTCGTCGACGGCGGCACGGTCACCGAGCGCTGGGTGCCGGTCGACCGCGTCGGCCTGTACGTCCCCGGTGGGCGCGCGGTGTACCCGAGCAGTGTCGTCATGAACGTCGTGCCCGCGCAGGAGGCCGGTGTGCCGAGCCTCGCCGTCGCGAGCCCGCCGCAGCGCGACCACGGCGGGTGGCCGCACCCGACCGTCCTCGCCGCCTGTGCCCTGCTCGGTGTCGACGAGGTCTACGCGGTCGGCGGCGCCCAGGCGGTCGCCGCGTTCGCGTACGGCTTCGAGGAGGGCGACGCGGTCTGCGAGCCGGTCGCGCTCGTCACCGGCCCCGGCAACATCTACGTGACGGCGGCCAAGCGGCTGCTCAAGGGCCTCATCGGCATCGACGCCGAAGCCGGGCCCACCGAGATCGCCGTGCTCGCCGACGCCACGGCCGACGCCGAGCACGTCGCGTCCGACCTCGTCTCGCAGGCCGAGCACGACCCGCTCGCGGCGGCGGTGCTCGTCACCGACAGCCCCGAGCTCGCCGAGGCCGTCGAGGCCGCGCTCGAGCGGCGCGTCGCTGCGACGAAGCACACCGAGCGGGTGGCGGAGGCGCTGCGGGGCCGGCAGTCGGCGGTCGTGCTCGTCGACGATGTCGAGGTCGGCCTCGACGTCGTCAACGCCTACGCGGCCGAGCACCTCGAGATCCACACCGCGGATGCCGCGGACGTCGCGGCCCGGGTGCGCAACGCCGGCGCGGTGTTCGTGGGCACGTGGGCGCCGGTGAGCCTCGGCGACTACTGCGCCGGGTCCAACCACGTGCTGCCGACCGGGGGGTGCGCCTGTCACAGCAGCGGCCTGTCGGTGCAGTCCTTCCTCCGGGGCATCCACGTCGTCGAGTACGACGAGGCGGCGCTGCGCGAGGTCGGGGGGCACGTGGTGTCCCTCGCCCGGGCCGAGGACCTGCCTGCCCACGGCGAGGCCGTCCTGGCCCGCGTCCCCGAGGTCGAGCCCGGCGTCTGACCCACCCGTCCCGCGAGGCTGTGGACGGTCGCGGCGTGGACGGGGTGTTGTTGGCTACGGTGTGTCGTCCATGGCTGCTGCAGGGGCGGTCGGGAAGGGGAGGCATGCCGCTCTCTGGTCGGGTGTGGATGGTCGGTGCCGCTGTGGTGGCTGTGGTGGTGGCCGGCGGATGTACGGGGTCCGACGGTGCGGAGCCGTCCGGGTCGCCGGATGCGTCGTCGAACGCGAGTGGGTCGCCGTCTCCGACGTCGACACCGAGCCCGTCCGAGAGCGCGAGCGACGGTCCGGGGGTTCCGGTGGCGGCGCGGGAGCGGACGCCGGAGGGTGCCGAGGCGTTCGTGGAGTTCTTCTTCGAGCAGTTCAACGTGGCGTGGACCGAGCCTCGCCCTGGGTTGATCGAGTCGCTGAGCGACCCCGAGTGCCAGTTCTGCAAGAAGGCAGAGCAGGTCGCATCTGATCTCGACTCTCGCTCGGAGCGATACCAGACTGACGCGGTTCAGGTGGGAACGGCCAAGCCCTTTGGCGGTGCGCCGGAGCGTCAACAGTTCCTCGAGATCGAGTTCAAGCAGCTTTCCAGCAAGATCGTTGACGAGGCCGGGGCGGTCGTTCGCACGTCGGATGCCAAAGTGAATCCCGCGTATCTCACAGTCGAGTGGGAATCGGGCGCGTGGAGGGTCCTTGAGCTGGAGCGAACTCAGTGAACATGCTGACGGCCGTATTGATGGCCAGCTCTGTCTGGATGGCGGCACCGAGCCCACCTCCGCCGCCCAGTGACGACGCAACGTCGTTGCTGACGGAGTCGGGCACTCGCGTGAAGACGATGAGCCGCGGCAGCACGAGGGCGCTGGCCGGGAGCTACTACGGCAATGTGGGCGCGGAGGGTCCGTTCCGTGACTATGCGGCGTTGTCGACGTGTGAGAGCCCGACGGCTGCTGATGTGGGTCGTGCGGAGGGTGTGCTGTGTGAGAGTGCGTTCACGCGGTGTATCGGTGCGTCCGGCGGTGGGGATGGTCCGGCGATGGTGGTGTTCTCGCGTGAGGTGGAGCGGGACGGCACGCCGGTGGCCGGGCCGGCGGGGCAGTGGGTGCGGATCGATGTGACGTGTTGGCCGGACCAGGTGCCGGGTGTGGGCAATGCGTTGACGATGGCGATGATCCGGGAGGCGTTTCATGACACGGATTTCTCGGTGCCGACGGTGAACATCCAGCCGGAGGGTGATGTGACGTTGGTGAATCTGCCGACGTTCTTCGAGGTGGTGTTCCCGCGGGAGGGGTTCGGGCCGGGTGAGGTGGATCGTCCTGATCCGTCGCGGTTGATGGGGCATGCGGTGGAGGTGCGGCCGAAGGTGAAGAGTGTGACGTATTCGCTGGGTGAGACTGTGGTGGGGCCGACGCGTGACCTGGGTGGGCCGTACCCGGACGGGTCGGTGGTGCACTCGTACGGCAGTGCGGGTGAGCAGGTCGTGCGGGTGGATGTGGTGTACACGGGTCAGTTCCGGGTCGGGGGGAGTGGGTGGATCGACATCCCGGGTGAGGTCGACCTGGAGGGTGCGCCGGTGACGTTGACCGTGCGCGAGGCCAAGTCACGGCTCTACACACGCTGAGCCCAGGTCCCGTCTCTCACTTCCGTCGACGGGGTGCGGCAGCCGGGGCTTCCGCCTGGCCCGGCGGCAGTCCTCCTAGACTGCTCGGCATGGACCCTCGCGCCGTCGTCGAGTCGATGCTCCGGCCCGACCTGCGCGGCCGGACGGCCTACGGCGCACCCCAGCTCGACGTGCCGGTCGCGCTCAACACGAACGAGAACTCCTACCCGGTGCCGGACGCCGTGGTCGCCGCGATGACCCGGGCCGTCGAGGAGGCCGCCCGCGGGCTCAACCGCTACCCGGACCGTGAGTTCGTCCGTCTCCGTGAGGCGCTCGCGGGCTACCTGTCCCGCTCCGGGACGACCGTGTCGGCCGACCAGGTCTGGGCAGGCAACGGCTCCAACGAGGTGCTGCTGCACCTGCTCCAGGCGTTCGGTGGCCCGGGGCGCACGGCGCTCGGCTTCACCCCGGCCTACTCGATGCACCCGATCATCACGACGACCACCGGGACCGCGTGGGTCGACGGGATGCGCGGCGGCGCCGATGCCGGACGCTTCGACCTCGACGCCGACGGCACCGTCGCCCAGGTCCTCGAGCACCGTCCGGACGTCGTCTTCCTGTGCTCCCCGAACAACCCGACCGGTACCGCCCTCGGGCTCGACGTCGTCGAGGCCGTCCACGACGCGACCGGCGGACTCGTCGTCGTCGACGAGGCGTACGCAGAGTTCGCCCGGCCCGGGACCCCGAGCGCGCTCACGCTCCTGCAGGGCCGCCCTCGGCTCGTCGTCACGCGCACGATGAGCAAGGCCTTCGCCCTGGCCGGCGGACGCCTGGGCTACCTCGCCGCCGACCCCGCGCTCGCCGACGCGCTGCGCCTGGTCCGGATGCCGTACCACCTCTCGACCCCCACGCAGGCCGTGGCGCTCGCCGCGCTGTCGTACGCCGACCTCATGCTCGAGACCGTCGGCGTCGTCAAGGACCAGCGCGACCGCATCGTCGACGCGCTGACCACGATGGGCCTCGACCCGGTGCCGAGCGACGCCAACTTCGTCCTCTTCGGTGGCCTCGCGGACAGCCACGAGACCTGGCGGGCGCTGCTCGACCGGGGCGTCCTCGTCCGCGACGTCGGCATCCCCCACTATCTTCGTGTCACGGCGGGGACGCCGGAGGAGACCACGGCCTTCCTCGACGCCCTCGCAGCCCTCGTCCCGACCCACGTTGGAGCAGCCTCGTGAGCACCGCCCCGACCCACCGCACCGCCACGGTGCGCCGGGCCACGTCCGAGAGCAGTGTCGAGGTCACGGTCGACCTCGACGGCAGCGGTCGTGGGGAGGTGAGCACCGGCGTGCCGTTCTACGACCACATGCTCCTGTCGCTCGCCAAGCACTCCCTGGTCGACCTCACGGTCCGGGCCGAGGGCGACACCCACGTCGACGCCCACCACACCGTCGAGGACGTCGCGATCGTGCTCGGCCAGGCCGTCCGCGAGGCCCTCGGCGACAAGTCGGGCATCGCGCGCTTCGGCGACGCCACCGTGCCGCTGGACGAGGCCCTGGTCCAGGCGGTCGTCGACGTCGCCGGGCGGCCCTACGTCGTCCACACCGGCGAGCCCGTAGGCCAGGAGCACGTCGTCATCGGCGGCCACTACGTCGGCTCGCTGACCCGGCACGTCCTGGAGTCCTTCGCCTTCCACGCCCAGGTCGCCCTGCACGTGCGGGTGCTCTCCGGCCGCGACCCGCACCACGTCGTCGAGGCACAGTTCAAGGCGCTCGCGCGGGCGCTCCGCGCCGCCGTCGCCCGTGACCCACGGGTCGAGGGCGTGCCGAGCGCGAAGGGTGCGCTCTAAGCCCGTGGCCGACGACTCCCGGAGCGACCCGGGGCACGGGCTGCTGCTCGTGCGGCGGTCCCCGGCGGCCGTCGCGCGGTGGCTCCGCCGTGGTCTCGTGAGTGCCACGGTCGCACCGCTCGGGGAGTGGACCGGCGTCACCGTCGCCGAGGACTCGGCGCGGACCTCTGCGCCGTTCGACACCGCCCTCGAGGTCCTCGCCGCCCGGCCGGTACCGCGCCGCGGGCGTCCGGCCCTCGGCTTCTTCCACATGCACGGCCGCGCGGCGGTCACCCTGCACGCGGGCGGACTGTCCCGGACCCAGCGGTGGCTGGTGTGGCAGCCGAAGGTCGGGGTCGTCGAGACGCCGTCGCTGCCCCGCCTGGGGCTGCCGGCCCTCGTGGCCGCCGCCGGCTCGCCCTCCGGGGTCCAGCCGCGTGACCTCGCCACCGTGCTCCGCTCCGGGGAGGGCGACCCGCTCGACGTCCTCGTCACCGTGCTCCGTCTGCTGCACCTGCCGGGCCGCGAGCTCCTCCTGCGGCGCGACGCGACCGGTGCGAGCGACGTGGAACCGTCCGGGCGCGGGGTCGCCGCGTTCGACCGGCTCGTCGCCGAGGAGGCCCAGCAGCGCGCCGAGTGGGAGGCCGCCTGGGGCGGTCGTCCGCCCGGCGCCGGCTCCGCACGGGAGGCCCGATGAACCCGTCCGTCGTCGTGCTCGACCACGGCAGCGGCAACGTCCGTTCGGCGGTCCGTGCACTCGAGCACGTCGGGGCTCGCGTCACGCTCACCGGCGACCGCACGGCGGCGATCGAGGCCGACGGCCTCTTCGTCCCCGGCGTGGGCAACTTCCACGCTTGCATGGCCGGTCTGGCGGCGGCCGAGGGCCCCGACATCATCGCCCGGCGGCTCGCCGGCAGCCGGCCCGTGCTCGGGGTCTGCGTGGGCATGCAGGTCATGTTCGACGGCTCCACCGAGCCGAGCGTCGCCCCGGTCCCGGGCGTCGGGGAGTGGCCCGGTGCGGTCTCCAGGCTGCGCGCCGAGGTCGTCCCGCACATGGGCTGGTCCACCGTGGAGGTCCCGGAGGGGTCGAGGCTGTTCGCCGGCGTCGAGGCGGAGCGCTTCTACTTCGTCCACTCGTACGCGGCGCACACCTGGGACCTCCCGCCGGCCGACGGGCCCGTGGCCGCCCCTCTGGTCACCTGGGCCACGCACGGCGAGCGGTTCGTCGCGGCCGTCGAGAACGGCGCGCTCGCCGCCACCCAGTTCCACCCCGAGAAGTCGGGGGCTGCCGGCCTCGCGCTGCTCCGGAACTGGGTCCGCTCGCTCTGACCCTGCGCGATATCGCAGCCCCGCGGGATCGGCTGACCCCAGGGACATGTCACTCCCGTCCGCCCCGGTGGGGACGCGGACCCGCGGACGGGGCGGCGAGGTCACCGGGCAGACTGGTCCCCGCTCGCCCACCGACCCCGGGAGGACTCCGTGACCGACGCCGCGCCCGAACAGCCACGTCTGCAGCTCCTGCCCGCCGTCGACGTCGTCGAGGGCCGGGCCGTCCAGCTCGTCCAGGGCGTCGCCGGGTCCGGCGGCGAGTTCGGCGACCCCGTCGCGGCGGCACTGCGCTGGCAGGACGAGGGGAGCGAGTGGCTGCACCTCGTCGACCTCGACGCCGCGTTCGGGCGGGGCAGCAACGCCGACCTCCTCGCCGAGATCGTCGGCCGGCTCGACATCGATGTCGAGATGAGCGGCGGCATCCGTGACGAGGAGTCCCTCGCCCGCGCGCTCGCCACCGGCTGCCGTCGGGTGAACGTCGGCACCGCCGCGCTCGAGGACCCCGAGTGGACCGCCCGGGCCATCGCCGAGCACGGCGACCGCGTGGCCGTCGGCCTCGACGTCCGCGGCACCACGCTCGCCGCCCGCGGCTGGACGAGCGAGGGAGGCGACCTCTGGGAAACCCTCGAGCGTCTGGACCGCGAGGGATGTGCCCGCTACGTGGTCACCGACGTCGCCAAGGACGGGATGATGAAAGGGCCCAACGTCGACCTGCTCCGGGACGTGTGTGCGCGCACCGACCGCCCGGTCGTGGCGTCCGGGGGCATCTCGACCCTCGACGACGTCGCGGCGGTGCGGGCGCTCGTCGGGGACGGGGTCGAGGGCGCGATCGTGGGGTCGGCCCTGTACCGCGGCGCGTTCACCCTGCCCGAGGCCCTCGAGCTCGCCGGCCAACCCTGAGCAGGACGCGGCCGCAGCAGGGTCGGTAGCGTGACGGCGATGCCGTCCGACCAGCCGCACCCGTCGCGCGAGGCCACCGACTCCGCGGGCACCCCCTGGGTGGCCCGGGATCTCTCCGCCTCGGGCTTCGAGACCGACACGGGAGATGCGGACCCGGTGCTGGCTGCCGCGCTGTCGGCCGGACCGGACGACCTCGGGCTCATGCGGGCCGTCGAACAGGCGCGTCTCGTCGTCCCCGTCGTCGCCGAGCCCGGCGGGGTCGACGCGAGCGGTGGTCCTGCGGTCGAGAAGAGCGCCGACATGGCGGTGGTCACCCTCGTGGCGCCCGACGGACGGCGGGCCCTGCCCGTGTTCACCGGCACGTCCTCGCTCGCCGCGTGGGACCCGGGTGCCCGACCGGTGCCGGTCACCGCCGCCCGGGCGGCCCAGGCCGCCGTGTCGGAGGGCTGCGACGTCCTCGTCCTCGACGTCGCCGGGCCGGCCACCGTGGTGCTGCGCCCCTCGATGCTGTGGGCCCTGGCGCAGCAGCGTCCCTGGGAGCCGGCGCACACCGACGCCGTCGTCGCCCGGGGAGTCACCGCGGCAGTGGCCCGCGAGGCCGACGTCGTGGACCACGCGATCGAGGAGGGGACGCCCGAGGGGGAGGGGGTCCTCGGCATCGTGCTCCGCCTGCGGCCCGGCCTCGCCCCGGAGCACGTCCGGGAGGTCGCGACCCGGGTCGGGGAGCGGCTCGCGACCGACGGTGAGCTCCGCGCGCGCGTCGACGGCCTGGCCTTCCGGATCGTCTGACGCAGTCACCGGGGAAAGGACGGGAATTTCCCGGGCCCGCGCGGCGCTGGTAGTCTTGTCCACCGACCGGCCGCTCCAGCACGGGGCGGCGAGCAAGAGAAGCCCCGCTTCCACCCGCGTCGACCAGGAGGTCGCCGGGTTCCCGGTCCGTGACGAGGCGTCACGCGCATCTCCTGGGATGTGCCGTGGGGTCCCGCCCGGGCCGGACGGAACCAGGCTCCTCGCGCACCGGCCGCGAGGAGCCTTTCTCGTTGCCTCCGGTCACCGCCGACATCCGACGAAGGAGAAACACATCAGCGAGCCACGTATCAACGACCGCATCCGGGTCCCCGAGGTGCGGTTGGTCGGCCCCAACGGCGAGCAGGTCGGCATCGTCCGCGTCGAGGACGCGCTCCGCCTCGCAGCGGAGGCGGACCTCGACCTCGTCGAGGTCGCCCCGATGGCCAAGCCGCCCGTCGCCAAGCTCATGGACTACGGCAAGTACAAGTACGAAGCCGCCATGAAGGCCCGTGAGGCACGCAAGAACCAGGTCAACACGGTCATCAAGGAGATCAAGCTCCGTCCGAAGATCGACCCGCACGACTACGGCACGAAGAAGGGCCACGTCGTCCGGTTCCTCGGCGGCGGTGACAAGGTCAAGGTGACGATCATGTTCCGCGGTCGCGAGCAGTCCCGTCCCGAGCTCGGGTTCCGGCTGCTGCAGCGGCTCGCCGAGGACGTCGCGGAGCTCGGCACCGTCGAGTCCCAGCCGAAGCAGGACGGCCGCAACATGGTCATGGTCCTCGCGCCGACGAAGAAGAAGGCGCAGGCGATGGCCGAGCAGCGTCGCCGCCGTGACGAGGCCAAGGACCAGTCGGCATCCGAGCCGGACGTCGCCGAGGCGCCCGAGGCCGCGACCGCCGAGGCGCCCGAGGCCGCCGACGCGGGCTGAGCCCGCCCCACGAACCCCCGACAGCACACCACGCAAGGAGATCGGCACGATGCCGAAGAACAAGACGCACAGCGGCGCCAAGAAGCGTTTCCGGGTCACCGGCTCGGGCAAGGTCATGCGCGAGCAGGCCGGCCACGTCCACAAGTTCCACGAGAAGACCCCGCAGAAGGCCCGTCGCCTCTCCAAGGACGTCGTCGTCTCGGCCGCGGACACCAAGAAGGTCAAGAAGCTCCTCGGCAAGTGAGCCGACCCCACCATCCACTGACGTCGTAGAAGCAGAACAAGGAGAACTCACGTGGCACGCGTGAAGCGGGCGGTCAACGCCCAGAAGAAGCGCCGGGTCGTCCTCGAGCAGGCGAGCGGCTACCGCGGGCAGCGCTCGCGCCTGTACCGCAAGGCCAAGGAGCAGGTTACCCACAGCCTCGGCTACGCCTACCGTGACCGTCGCGCCCGCAAGGGCGACTTCCGGCGCCTGTGGATCCAGCGGATCAACGCCGCGGCCCGCGCCAACGGCATGACCTACAACCGGTTCATCCAGGGTTTGAAGGCCGCCGAGGTCGAGGTCGACCGGCGGATGCTCGCCGAGCTCGCCGTCAACGACGAGGCGGCGTTCTCGGCGCTCGTCGAGGTCGCCAAGGCCCACCAGGGCGCTCCGGCGAAGGCCTCCGCCTGAGCGGAGCGCACGTGCTGACCAACCCCCGGTCCGACCGGGTCCGGTCGGTCCGGGCACTGCAGAAGCGGCCGGTGCGATCGCGCACCGGCCGCTTCGCCGTCGAAGGGCCGCAAGGCGTCCGCGAGGCGGTGCGGTACGCACCCGAACAGGTCGTCGACCTCTACGTCACGCCGGAGGCCACGGCCCGCTACGCCGACGACATCGTCGCGCCGGCCCGAGCAGCGGGGCTGTGGCTGCACGAGGCGTCCCCGCAGGTCCTCGCCGCCATGGCCGACGCCGAGGCGCCCCAGGGGGTGCTCGCGGTCGTCGCGCGGCCCGACCACGCCCTCGACGACGTTCTCGCCGCGGCGCCCCGGCTGCTCGTGCTCCTCAGCCACGTCCGCGACCCGGGCAACGCCGGCACGGTCATCCGGGGCGCGGACGCCGCGGGCGCCGACGCGGTGCTCGTCAGCGACGCCTCGGTCGACGTCCACTCCCCGAAGGTCGTCCGCTCCACGGCCGGCTCGCTGTTCCACCTGCCCGTCGTCACCGGCCTCGACGTCGCCGACACGTTGGACCGGCTGCGTGCCGCCGGGGTCCGCAGCTACGCCGCGGACGGGGCCGGGACGACGCTCCTGCCGGAGGCGGACCTCGCCGGTCCGCACTGCTGGGTCATGGGCAACGAGGCGTGGGGTCTTCCGCAGGAGGTCCGGGAACGGTGTGACGACGTCGTCCGGGTGCCCATCCACGGACGGGCCGAGTCGCTCAACCTGGCGATGGCCGCGACCGTCTGTCTCTACGCTTCCGCGCAGATGCACGGCTCGGGGCCCGCCGCGGGGTAACCTGCGGCGCATGGCGGACCAGTTCCTCGTCCCGGACGACCTGGCCGCCCACGGGCTGGAGTTCATTCCCGACGGGCTCGTCGCCGCCGTCGGGCGCTCACGCACCGTCAGGTTCATGAACAGCCGCGCCGAGCAGATCACCGGGCTGGGGGCCGACGACGTGCTGGGCCAGGACATCCGCACCGCACTGCCCCTCCAGGACCTGAGCGGTGACAGCTGGTGGGACGTCGCCGACCCCTGGGGTGGGCTGCAGACGCGCACCGGTCACCGCGAGCGTCTTCTCATCCTCCCCTCCGGTCGCGAGCTGCTCGTCACCGCCAAGTACATCCGCCCCGGGCGGGGTGAGCCCGTCCGGTCGGTCGTCGTGGGGCTCCGGGACGCGGAGGGACGACGCCGGGCCGAGCAGGAGAGCTCGGCGCTGCTCACCGCCGTGGCCCACGAGCTGCGCTCGCCGCTCACCGGGGTGAAAGGCTTCTCCTCGACCCTCCTGCGTAACTGGGACCGGTTCACCGACGACCAGAAGCGGTTCATGCTCGAGACGATCGAGGCGGACGCCGACCGGGTGAGCCGGCTCATCACCGAGCTCCTCGACACCTCCCGGATCGGGACCGGGCGCCTCACCGTCCACGCGCAGCCGCTCGAGGTGCTGCCGCGGCTGGAGGCGCAGGTGGCGAGGCGGGTGGCGGCCGGCGGCGACCGGTCCCGTTTCGAGGTCACCGTCGCTCCGGAGGCGCAGACGCTCTGGGCGGACCCGGACCGCTTCGAGCAGGTGCTCACCAACCTCGTCGACAACGCGGTGCGCTACGGGCGGGGGCGGGTACGGATGGCCGTCCACCGGTCCTCGTGGGACGGTCCGGCCGCGGCCGACCTCACCGTCGCCGACGAGGGCGACGGCATCGCCCCGGAGCACCGCGAGGTCGTCTTCTCCCGGTTCTGGCAGGCGGGGGCCAAGCACGGTACGGGGCTCGGCCTCTACCTGGTGCGTGGGCTCGTCGCGGCGCACGGCGGCGAGGTCGTCGCCGAGGACGCCCCCGGTGGGGGCGCGCTGCTGCGGGCGACCTTCCCCGACGGCGGCTGAACGCGACGACGCCCCCGGCCCGTCAGGACGACGGGCCGGGGGCGACGGGGTCGGCTCAGGGGGCGCCGGCCGGCTCGGGCAGTGGCTCCCTGACGTCGTTCTTCTCCTCGTCCGGCATGCCCGGGATCGGACCGCCGGCGTCCGAGCGGACCTTGGCCTCGATCCGCTCGCCCGTCTCCGCGTCGACGTTCTTCCAGTAGACGAACGCCCGCTCGAGGACGTCCTCGCGCACGCCGCCCAGCGCGCCGGCGACGGTGTCGACGAAACGGTCCCGCTGCGCGTCGTCGAAGACCTCGCGCACGAGCCGACCCGCCTGACCCCAGTCGTCGTCCTCGGAGTGCAGCGTGTAGGCCTGGCGGACGATCTCGCCGTCCGCCTCCCACCCCTCGGGCACGGTGCCCGCGAAGGCGGAGTGGCCCCGGCCGTCGCTGTTGGGGACGTAGGTGGGCCCGGTCTTGACCTCGGAGTTCATCGGCCCGTCCCACACCAGGTGGTTCGCCTTCTCCTCGACTTCGGGGATCGGACGGTTCACGGGCAGCAGGTGGGCGTTGGCCCCGACGCGGGCTCGGTGGGCGTCGGCGTAGGAGAACACCCGCGCCAGGAGCATCTTGTCGGGCGAGAAGCCGATGCCCGGCACGACGTTGCTCGGCGCGAAGGCTGCCTGCTCGATCTGCGCGAAGTGGTTGGCGGGGTTCTCGTTCAGCGTGAAGGTCCCGACCTTGACGAGGGGGTAGTCCTCGTGCGGCCACACCTTGGTGAGGTCGAACGGGTTGAACCGGTAGGTCTTGGCGTCCTCGTAGGGCATCGCCTGGATGTACATCGTCCAGCTCGGGTTGTCGCCGTTCTCGATCGCCTCGAAGAGGTCGCGGCGGTGGAAGTCGGAGTCCGCACCGGAGAGGCGCTCGGCCTCCTCGTTGGTGAGGTTCTCGACGCCCTGGTCGCTGTGGAAGTGGAACTTGACCCAGAAGCGCTCGCCGGCGGCGTTGCTCGTCATGTACGTGTGCGAGCCGTAGCCGTTCATGGTCCGCCACGAGCGCGGCAGGCCGCGGTCGCCCATGAGGTAGGTGACCTGATGGGCGGACTCGGGGGAGTTGGTCCAGAAGTCCCACTGCATCGTGCCGTCCCGCAGGCCGCTGGCGGCGAGGCGCTTCTGGCTGCGGATGAAGTGCGGGAACTTCATCGGGTCGCGGACGAAGAACACCGGCGTGTTGTTGCCGACCATGTCCCAGTTGCCCTCGTCGGTGTAGAACCTCAGCGAGAAGCCGCGCACGTCTCGCCAGGTGTCCGGCGACCCGAGCTCGCCGGCGACGGTCGAGAACCGCGCGAGGGTGCGGCACGTGGCGCCCTGCTGGAGGACCGAGGCCTTGGTGTACCGAGAGACGTCCTCGGTGCACTCGAAGGTCCCGAACGCGCCGGAGCCCTTGGCATGTGGCTTGCGCTCGGGGATGTTCTCCCGGTTGAAGTGCGCGAGGGTGTCGACGAGGTGCATGTCGTGCAGCAGGAGCGGGCCGTCGGGCGAGAGGCTGAGACTGTGCAGGTCGCTCTCGGCCGGTGCTCCGTTGGCCATGGTCGAGCCGGTCGGGGTACCGAGGGTTGTGGTGTCGTCGTAGGGCTCTGGCGTGGGCATTCGTGGCTCCTTGTGCTGGTGGGGGATGTCACCTGCCTCCGTCCGCCACCCTCGCACCGTAACTTGAACGAGTCAAGACAAGAGGGAGTGTGGGCGGGAACTCTCCTCCGATGGCGGACCGCGGCCTCGAGTGGCACTGTGTCCCGGTGGCCAGGGTGATGCTCGACCCCTACCGCCGGGTCCTGGGCGTCCCGGCGGTGCGCCGTGCGCTCCTGCTCGGGGCGGTCATCCGGGTGCCGGTGTTCGCCACGCCGGTCGTCGTCACGCTGCACGTCGTGACCACGCTGGGTCGGTCCTACGCCGAGGCCGGGCTCGTGGCATCGGCGGCGACACTGTCGATCGCGGTGAGCGGGCCGTGGCGCGGGCGGTTGCTCGACCGGCTGGGGCTGCGACGCGTCGTGGCACCGTCGGTCGTCGTCTCCGGCGCCGCGTGGGCGATGGCGCCGTGGGTCGGGTACCCGGGGCTCCTCGCACTGGTCCTCGTGGCCGGGCTCTTCGTGGTGCCGTCGTTCACCGTGTTCCGGCAGGTGCTTCTCGCGGCGGTCCCCGAGAAGGACCGGCGTACGGCGATCTCGCTGGACTCCTCGTTGCTCGAGGTCCTCTTCATGCTCGCGCCCGCCGTCGCGGTGTGGGCGGCGACCGCGTACGACACCCGCTGGGTGCTCTTCGGTGTCCAGATGCTCGGTGCCGTGGCCGGCATGGCGCTCTGGGCCCTCGACCCGCGGCTGCGCGCGGAGGGCGAGGCCGGGCCAGGTGCCGCCGACATCCCCCGGCGGACGTGGCTGCGCGCGCCGTTCGCCGTCGTCTGCCTCGTCGCGGCCGGGTCCACCGTCGTGCTCGTCGGTGCCGAGCTCGGGTTCGTGGCCGCGCTGCGTCAGCTCGGCAGCGTCGAGCTGCTCGGTGTCGTCCTCGCCCTGTGGGCCGCCGGGTCCTTCGTCGGGGGGATCGTCTACGGCGGGCTGCCCCGTGAGGTCCGCTCGCGCTGGCTTCTCGCCGGCCTGGCCGTGACGACCGTGCCGATGGCGGTGGCGACCTCGGTGTGGACGCTCGCCGTGCTCAGCTTCGTCGCCGGTCTGCTCTGTGCTCCGACGGTCACGGCGACGATCGACGAGGCCGCCCGCATCGTCCCGGCCCGCGCCCGGGGCGAGGCGATGGGCTGGCACGGCTCCTCGATCACCGTGGGTGCCGCGGCCGGCGCCCCGGTCGCGGGAGCCACGATCGACGCCTACGGGCCGGTCGGCGGCTTCGTGGTGCTCGCCGCGGTGGGGCTGGTCATCGCTCTGGTCGCGGGACTGTTCCGGTCCGACGACTCCGCGGACGTCCCGTCCGAGGTGGCCGTCACCACGACGGGCTGACCGGCACGCGAGCACCGCGACGGCTACGATGCCCGAGTGACCTGGATCCGCCGATTTACCGGGCCCTCGGGCCCGACGTGTCGCACGCGCTGAGCGCTGTCACCCGAGCCCGGCCGGTCGGCCGGGCTCGTCGTCGCCCGGGGGCCGTGTCCCCGTCCAGCCCTCGGTGCGGGTCCTCCTAGACTCGGGCCCGCCCACCGCCGTCACCGAAGTGGAAGCGATGTCCGGACCCAACACCAGCTACGACCCCGTCGAGGTCGCCGCGCTCGACCCGCAGGCCGTCGACGCCGCCGCCGAGGCCGCCCTGACCGCCGCGGCCGCCGCGACGAGCCTCGAGGAGCTCAAGGCCGCTCGCGGCGCCCACCAGGGCGACCGGAGCCCGCTCGCCCTGGCGAACCGCGAGATCGGGGCCCTTCCCCCGAGTGCCAAGGCCGAGGCCGGCAAGCGCGTCGGCCAGGCGCGCGGGCGGGTGAGCCAGGCCTTCGCGGCGCGGCAGGCGGAGCTCGAGGCCGAGCGCGACGAGCGGATCCTCGTCGAGGAGGCCGTCGACGTCACTCTTCCCACGGGGCGCCGCCCGATGGGCCGCCGGCACCCCGTCGAGCTCATGTCCCAGCGCATCGCGGACCTCTTCGTCGGGATGGGGTGGGAGATCGCCGAGGGCCCGGAGATCGAGGCGGAGTGGTTCAACTTCGACGCGCTGAACTTCGATGTCGACCACCCCGCCCGACAGATGCAGGACACCTTCTACGTCGACCCGCCGGACGGTGGGCTCGTGCTGCGGACGCACACCTCGCCGGTGCAGGCGCGCACCCTCCTCGACCGGGGCGTGCCGGTGTACGTCGCCGTCATCGGACGGGTCTTCCGCACCGACGAGCTCGACGCCACCCACATGCCCGCGTTCCACCAGGTGGAGGGCATCGCCGTCGACGAGGGCATCACGATGGCCCATCTCAAGGGCACCCTGGACCGCCTCGCCACCGAGCTCTTCGGCGAGGGCATCACGACTCGCCTTCGGCCGTCCTACTTCCCGTTCACCGAGCCGAGCGCCGAGATGGACCTGCGCTGCTTCGTGTGCCGCGGCGAGGACCCCGACTGTCGCGCGTGCAAGGGCATGGGCTGGATCGAGTGGGGCGGCTGCGGGATGGTCAACCGCAACGTCCTCACGGCCTGTGGGGTCGACCCCGAGCGCTACACCGGCTTCGCCTTCGGGATGGGGATCGACCGTGCGCTGATGTTCCGCACCGGGGTCAGCGACATGCGGGACATGATCGAGGGCGACGTGCGCTTCGACGCGCAGTTCGGGATGGAGATCTGATGCGCGTCCCTCTCGACTGGCTCGCCGAGTACGTCGCCGTCCCCACCGACGCCACGGGCGTCGACGTCGCCGCCTCCCTCGTGTCCGTCGGGCTCGAGGAGGAGGCCATCCACGGCAGCGGGGTCACCGGGCCGCTCGTCGTCGGCCGGGTGCTCTCGCTCGTCGCGGAGCCGCAGAAGAACGGTAAGACGGTCAACTGGTGCCAGGTGGACGTCGGGGAGGCGGGCGGCACCGGCGAGCCCCAGGGCATCGTCTGCGGCGCGCACAACTTCGGCGAGGGCGACCTCGTGCCCGTCATCCTCCCCGGCGGAGTCCTCACGACACCCCAGGGGCCGATGGAGGTGTCCGCACGCAAGACCTACGGGCACGTGTCGGCCGGGATGATCTGCTCCGAGCGCGAGCTCGGGCTCGGCGACGACCACGACGGCATCATCGTCCTGACCCGCCGGTTCGCAGGCGACGTGGAGGCCCTGTCGCGGTGCGTCCCCGGCGCCGACGCCGTCCCGATCCTCGGTCTCGACCGCGAGACCGTCGAGGTCAACGTCACCCCCGACCGCGGCTACTGCTTCTCGGTCCGCGGGATCGCCCGCGAGTACTCGCACGCCATCGGTGCCCGGTTCACCGACCCGGTGACCGCCCTGGCCGCGCGGGTGCCCCCGCCGAGTGCCTCGGCGTACCCCGTCGAGCTCGCCGACGACGCCCCGATCCGCGGACGGGCCGGCTGCGGCCGCTTCGGCGCGCGGGTCGTCCGCGGCTTGGACGTCACGGCCCCCTCGCCCGGGTGGCTCCGGGCTCGGCTCGTCGAGGCCGGTATGCGACCCATCTCGCTCGCCGTGGACGTCACGAACTACGTGATGCTCGGTCTCGGCCAGCCGCTGCACGCCTACGACCTCGCGACGCTCGGCGAGCGCATCGTCGTCCGTCGCGCGCGTCCGGGCGAGCGGCTCACCACACTCGACGACGCCGACCGCGCGCTGCACCCCGAGGACCTGCTGATCACCGACGGCGGTGAGACCCCCATCGGGCTCGCCGGGGTCATGGGCGGGGCGAGCACCGAGGTCTCCGACCGCACGACGGACCTCCTGCTCGAGGCCGCGCACTTCGACGCCGTCACGGTCGCGCGGACGGCGCGGCGCCACAAGCTGCCGTCGGAGGCGTCGCGGCGCTTCGAGCGCGGAGTCGACCCGCAGCTCGCCCAGGCGGCCCTGCAGCTCGCGGTCGAGCTCCTCGTGGAGTACGGGGGCGGCGTCCCCGGCGACGAGGTCACCGACGTCGGCTCGGCCCTGCCGCCGGAGCCGATCGCGATGTCCGCCGCGTTCCCCGCTCGCATCGTCGGCGTCGCGTACGACACCGCGACGGTCGTCGACGTCCTCACCCGGATCGGGTGCGACGTCGCCGCGGACGGCGACGCCCTGAGCGTGACCCCGCCGTCCTGGCGGCCGGACCTGCGCACGGCCGAGGACCTCGTCGAGGAGGTCGCGCGCATCCACGGGTACGAGCGCATCCCGTCCGTCCTCCCGACCCCGCCCGGTGGCTCGGGGCTGACGCACGCCCAGCGGGTGCGTCGGACCGTCGCCGACCTGCTCGCCGCGCAGGGCCTGGCAGAGGTCTGGGAGGCGCCGTTCGTCGGGGCCGACCGGCTCACCGACCTCGGCCTGGACGTCGCGGCCGAGACCGCGCGCACGGTGCGCATCGCCAACCCCCTCTCGGACGAGCAGCCCTACATGCGCACGAGCCTGCTCTCGACGATGGTGGACGCCCTGCGGCGGAACGTCTCGCGTGGTGCCAGGGACGTCGGGCTGTTCGAGGTGGGCCTCGTGACGGCGCTCGACGGGCCGCAGTCCACGGCGCCGACCGAGGAGGTCGGTGTCCGGCCGGCCGACGACGTCCTGGCCCGCATCCGGGCCGCCGTGCCGGGCCAGCCGCGGCACGTCGCCGTCCTCCTCGCGGGGGAGCGGGACCGTGCGGGCTGGTGGGGCGACGGACGTCGCGCCGACCTCGGCGACGTGCTCGAGCTCGTCGACGCCGTGGCCCAGGCACTCGCCGTCGAGGTCGTCGTCGCACCCGACACGGTCATGCCCTGGCACCCGGGCCGGTGCGCCCGCGTCTCGCTCCCGGACGGCACGGTGCTCGGGCACGTCGGCGAGCTGCACCCGAAGGTGGTCGCGGCGCTCGGCCTGCCGGCCCGTACGGTGGGCGGCGAGCTCGACCTCGACGCCCTCACGGTGGCCGCCGAGCCCACGGTGCACGCACGCACGCTCGCGACGTACCCGCTCGCGCAGAGCGACGTGGCCCTCGTCGTCGACGCCGGCGTGCCGGCCGCCGAGGTCCGACGCTCGCTCGTCGCCGGAGGCGGCGCACTCCTCGAGTCCGTCCAGCTCTTCGACGTGTACGTCGGCGACCAGCTGGGCGAGGGAAAGAAGTCGCTCGCCTACCGGCTCGCCTTCCGGTCGCCGGACCGGACGATGACGACCGACGAGGTCTCCGCCATGCGGGACGCCGCCGTCGCAGCGGCGGCACAGGACCACGGCGCCCTCCAGCGGTCATGAGCGACGTCCTCGAGGAGCCGGTCGACGACGACGGCGACGTCACCTCCGAGCCGGACACCGGGGAGGACGCCGGTCGCGGCGGGCATCTCGTCGCCGTCGTCACCGGCGCCTCGCGGGGCATCGGACGCCACGTCGCCCACGCCCTCGAGGACGCCGGGTGGGTCGTCGAGCGTGGCTCGTCGACCGTCGCCACGGTCACCGACCGCCCGGCCCTCACGGCCTGGGTGGCCGACATCGTCGAGCGGCAGGGCCGCATCGACCTCCTCGTGAACAACGCCGGGGTCATCGACGCCGAGGTCGACCTCTTCGCCTCGGACCCCGACGAGTGGTGGCACACCCAGGAGGTCAACGTCCTCGGCGCCTACCTCATGACCTGGCTCGTCGCGCCGCACATGCTCGCCGCGGGTGGGGGACGGGTCGTCAACCTCAACTCAGGCGCCGGACGGCGGGCCTCGGCCGCGGCGAGCGGCTACGCGGTGAGCAAGACGGCGCTGGCTCGGGTCACGGGCTCGACCCACCTGGCGGGGTGGGAGCGGGGCATCCGGGCGTTCGACCTCATGCCCGGCGTCGTCCGCACCGACATGACCGAGGCGATGGAGGCGCACGTCGGCCGTACCGAGTGGACCTCGCGGGAGGAGGTCACCGCTCTCGTGCTTGCGCTGGCCTCGGGCGACCTCGACGCGTTCTCGGGCCGCTTCGTGCGCGCGGGCGTCGACACCCCCGAGTCGCTGCGCGCGATGGCCACGCGGGGTCTCGCGGAGGGAGAGCGGATGCTCGACCTCGTGCTGCGCGACGACGACCCGCTGCGCTGACCCGCCGATCAGCCGAGGGAGGACAGCGCCAGCGCGAGGACGAGGCCCAGGGCGGCCGCGACGCCCGTCCAGTACTTCTCCTCCTGGAAGGCCTGCGGGAAGACCTCGACGGCGAGCGACGCGACGACCGCCCCGCCCGCGAAGCACCGGATGAGGGCCAGCGCGGTGTCGGGTGCGTCCTGGAGGGCGAGGTTCCCGATGATCGCGGCGGCGGCGAGGACCAGCGCGGTCCCGGTCCACAGCCCCATGACCTTCCCGCGGCCCATGCCGCCGTCGCCGGAGCGCATGCCGCGGGCGCCACCGGCCGCCTCGGGGAGGTTGGAGAGGAAGATCGACCCGGAGAGGGCCGCGACCTCGAGGGGGCCGGCGCCGATGAGCGCCACGCCGAGGGCGAGGTTCTCGGGGACGCCGTCGAGCGTGATCGCGGCGAGCAGCCCGGCCCCCCGCCGCCGCTGCTGCGCCGTTCGACGACGCGGTCGGCGACGACGAAGACCGCCGCGCCGACGACGACGAGCAGGTAGGCGGCCCAGGGCGGGGCGACGTGGGTGGAGGGTTCGACGAGCTCGAGGCCGGCCGACACGATGAGCGCCCCACCGGCCAGGGCCACGACGAAGCCCTCGACGTTCGGGGAGAGGCGGCCGTAGACACCCCAGGCGGCGCCCGCGACGAGGGCGGCCGAGACGACACCGACGACGAGCACGAGAGTCATACCGGTCCGGTAACCGCGAGGTCGGCGACCGAAACGCCCGCGCGGGGGCAGGCGGAGCGGGGGTCGGTAGGGGCGATGGTCTCGGGGCGGCGTGCATGAAGTTGAGATGACTTGTATACTCATGCACATGAAGCGGGTCGCGGTGGCCGGAGCGAGCGGGTACGCCGGGGGAGAGGTCCTCCGGCTCCTCCTCGCGCACCCCGACCTCGAGATCGGTGCCCTCACCGCGTCGAGCACCGCCGGGACACAGCTGGTGGAGATCCACCCGCATCTCACGCCCCTCGCCGAGCGCGTCGTCGAGGACACCACCGTGGAGACCCTCTCGGGGCACGACGCGGTCGTCCTCGCCCTACCCCACGGTCACTCGGCCGCCATCGCCGACGCCCTGCCGGACGACGTCGTCGTCGTCGACTGCGGCGCCGACTTCCGGCTCCGGGACCCCGAGGCCTGGACGACGTTCTACGACACCCCCCATGCCGGCTCCTGGCCCTACGGGATGCCCGAGCTCCGCACCGACGCGGGCCCGCAGCGCGACGTCCTGGCCGGTGCCACCCGCATCGCCGTGCCCGGCTGCTACCCCACGGCCGTCTCGCTCGCCCTGGCACCCGGTCTGGCCGGTGGCGTGCTCGAGCCGGCGGGTATCGCCGTCGTGGCCGCCTCGGGCACCTCGGGGGCGGGTCGGTCGCCCAAGCCGCACCTGCTCGGTGCGGAGGTCATGGGAGCGATGTCGCCGTACGGCGTCGGCGGCGTGCACCGGCACACCCCCGAGATCGAGCAGAACCTCTCGGCCTGCGGCGCCGGGCCGGTCCGCGTCTCCTTCACCCCCACGCTCGCCCCGATGCCGCGGGGCATCCTCGCGACGTGCACCGCGGTCGCGACGGACGGCGTCACGGCGGCAGAGGTCCGCGCCGCATGGGAGAGCGCCTACCTGGACGAGCCGTTCGTCCACCTCTTGCCCGAGGGACGCTGGCCGAGCACGGCGAGCGTCCTGGCCAGCAACTGCGTCCACGTGCAGGTCACCCTCGACGAGCGCGTCGGCCGGGTCGTGGCCGTCGCCGCCGTCGACAACCTCACCAAGGGCACCGCCGGGGCGGCCGTCCAGTGCCTCAACCTCGCCCTGGGGCTTCCGGAGCCGACCGGCCTGCCCGTCGCGGGGGTCGCGCCGTGAGCCGGATGCCCCGACACCTCATGGAGCACCCCGAGGAGGTCTCGATCGTCCGGCTCCCACCGGACGAGGAGCCCGCGTTCGACTGGAGCAGCGGTCCGCTCTCCTCGCTCACCCGGACCGGGGACGAGACCTCCGTCGTGTGCCTCACCGAGAACGTTCCCGACGACGCCCGCCAGGAGGGGCCCTACAAGGCCGTCGAGGTGGCCGGCCCGCTGGAGCTCAACGCGGTGGGCGTGTTCGCCGAGATCCTCGCGCCCATCGCCGAGGCGGGGATCTCGGTCCTCGGCCTCTCGACCTTCGACACCGACTGGGTCCTCGTGCCGAGCCAGCACACGACGACGGCCGCGGACGCCTGGCGTCGCGCAGGGTTCTTCGTGACCCCCACCTCGCTGTCGGGGAAGGGGTCGGCATGAGCGTCACCACGCCTCGCGGGTTCCGAGCGGCCGGCGTCGCGGCCGGGCTCAAGGCCAGCGGCCGGCCGGACGTGGCCCTCGTCGTCAACGACGGCCCGGACCACCACGCCGCCGCCGTGTTCACGAGCAACCGGGTCGAGGCCGCGCCCGTCACGTGGTCGCGCACCGTCGTCTCCGACGGCCGCGCCGACGCCGTCGTCCTCAACAGCGGTGGGGCGAACGCCTGTACCGGTGCCCCGGGCTTCCAGGACACCCACCGCACGGCCGAGCACGTGGCCGGGCTGCTGGGGGTCGCGGCCGGCGACGTCGTCGTCTGCTCCACCGGCCTCATCGGCGAGCGGCTGCCGATGGACGCGCTGCTCGCCGGCGTCGACTCGGCCGCGGGGCGGCTCACCGACGACGGGGGCGGCGCGGCGGCGGAGGCGATCATGACGACCGACTCCGTGCCCAAGACCGCCGAGACCCGCTGCGACGGCTGGTCGGTCGGAGGCATGGCCAAGGGGGCCGGCATGCTCGCCCCGTCGCTCGCGACGATGCTCGTCGTCGTGACGACCGACGCGGTCGTGGGCCCGGACGCGCTCGACGCGGTGCTGCGCGAGGCCACCCGCACGACCTTCGACCGCGTCGACT
Organism: Phycicoccus sp. CSK15P-2; assembly: GCF_016888005.1. GTDB lineage: Bacteria > Actinomycetota > Actinomycetes > Actinomycetales > Dermatophilaceae > Phycicoccus. Next base: position 121,464 of record NZ_JAFDVE010000009.1, read on the forward strand.
CCGACGGCTGCCAGTCCACGAACGACACCGTCGTCCTCCTCGCGTCGGGCGCGTCGGGCGTCGAGGTCGAACCCGGGACGCTCACCGAGGCGGTGACGTCCGTCTGTGCCGACCTCGCCCGGCAGCTCGTCGCGGACGCCGAGGGCGCCCACCACGACATCGCGATCGAGGTGCGCACGGCCGCCTCCGAGGACGACGCGCTCGAGGTCGCGCGCTCGGTCGCTCGGAACAACCTCTTCAAGTGCGCCGTCTTCGGGAACGACCCGAACTGGGGCCGGGTCCTCGCCGCGGTCGGAACGACCAGCGCGGCCTTCGACCCCGCCGCCCTCGACGTGGCCGTCAACGGCGTGCAGGTCTGCCGCGCCGGGGGAGTGGGGGAGGACCGCTCACTCGTCGACCTCACCCCACGAGAGGTCCGGGTCGTCGTCGACCTCCACGCCGGGGAGGAGTCGGTGACGGTCTGGACCAACGACCTCACCCACGACTACGTCCACGAGAACTCCGCCTACTCCACCTGACGAGACGAGGGCACCGATGACCCCACCCGTCCAGCAGTCGCTCCGCGGCGCGATCGACGCCGCCGCGCTGCGCGTCGCCCAGTCGAAGGCGACGACCCTCGTCGAGGCGCTGCCGTGGCTCGAGCGCTTCCGGGGTGCGCTCGTCGTCGTCAAGTACGGCGGCAACGCGATGACCGACCCGGCCCTGCAGGCCGCGTTCGCCCAGGACATCGTCTTCCTCCGCTACGCCGGTCTGCGGCCGGTCGTCGTCCACGGCGGTGGCCCGCAGATCAAGGGGATGCTCGACCGCCTCGGCCTGGAGTCGGAGTTCAAGGCCGGGCTGCGGGTCACGACCCCCGAGGTGATGGACGTCGTGCGGATGGTCCTCACCGGCCAGGTCGGCCGTGAGCTCGTCGGCCTGCTCAACCAGCACGGCCCGGTCGCCGTCGGCCTCTCCGGCGAGGACGCCGGGCTGCTCGGTGCCCGCCGCAAGGGCGTCACGGTCGACGGTGAGGAGCACGACCTGGGTCTCGTCGGCGACGTCGTCCAGGTCGACCCCGGCGCCGTCCTCGACCTCCTCGACGCCGGGCGCATCCCCGTCGTCTCCACGGTCGCCCCCGACCTCGACGCCGAGGGACAGGTGCTCAACGTCAACGCCGACACCGCCGCCGCGGCACTCGCGGCGGCGCTCGGGGCGCGCAAGCTCGTCGTCCTCACCGACGTCGAGGGTGTCTACGCCGACTGGCCCGACCGCGGCTCGCTGCTCTCCGAGCTGCGGGTCGGCGCGGCCAAGGAGCTGCTGGGCCGCGTCGACGCCGGGATGATCCCCAAGCTCGAGGCCTGTATCCGGGCGGTCGAGGCCGGCGTGCCCCGGGCGCACGTCGTCGACGGCCGCCAGCCGCACAGCATCCTCGTCGAGGTCTTCACCTCCGAGGGGATCGGGACGATGGTCCTGCCGGACGAGGAGGACGACGATGTCTGAGCCCGCACCCACCGCGACGCCGCACACCGAGGCGCTGCTCGGCCGGTACGAGCGCTCCCTGCTCGGCGTCTTCGGGCGCCCTCAGCTCGTCCTCGAGCACGGTGAGGGCGCGTGGGTCTGGGACGTCGACGGCCGCCGCTACCTCGACCTCGTCGGGGGCCTGGCCGTCAACGCCCTGGGCCACAACCACCCCGCACTCGTCGCGGCCGTCTCGAAGCAGGCCGGGCAGCTCGTGCACGTCTCGAACTTCTACACCTCCGTGCCACAGGTCGAGCTCGCCGAGCGCATCCTCCGGGTCGCCGGAGCCCCGGACGGGTCGGCGGTGTTCTTCTGCAACAGCGGGGCGGAGGCCGTGGAGGCGGCCGTCAAGCTCGCCCGCCGCACCGGGCGGACCGGCATCGTCGCCGCCGAGGGCGCGTTCCACGGGCGGACCACCGGCGCGCTGGCCCTCACCCACAAGCCGCAGTTCCGCGAGCCCTTCGAGCCGCTCCTGCCCGGTGTCGTCCACGTCCCGTGGGGCGACGTCGACGCCCTCCGCGCCGTCGTGGGAGCGGGCACCTCGGCGGTCGTCCTCGAGCCGATCAAGGGCGAGGGTGGCGTCGTGCCCGCGGGGACGGACTTCCTGCGCGCCGCCCGCGACCTCACCACCGAGGCCGGAGCCCTGCTCGTCCTCGACGAGATCCAGACCGGGGTCGGGCGCACCGGGTCCTGGTTCGCCTTCCAGCAGGCCGGGGTCGTCCCGGACGCGATGACCCTCGCCAAGGGGCTCGGCGGGGGCCTGCCCATCGGGGCCCTGGTCACCTTCGGCCCCGACGTCACCGCGCTGCTCGCGGCCGGCCAGCACGGGTCGACCTTCGGCGGCAACCCGCTGGCCTGCGCCGCGGGCCTGGCGGTGCTCGACACCATCGATTCCGAGGGTCTGCTCGATCACGTCCGCGCGGTCGGCGCCCACCTCGCGCGTCGCGTCCTCGGGACGGGCGACCCGCGCGTGACCGGCGTCCGCGGTGCCGGGTTGCTGCGTGCGGTCACCCTCGCCGGGGAGTGGGCCCCGGCCGTGGCGACGCACGCCCGCGACGCCGGCCTCATCCTCAACCCCGTGGCGCCCGATGCCATCCGCCTCGCCCCGCCGCTCGTCGTCACCACCGAGCAGCTGGACCTCTTCGTCGACGCCCTGCCGGGGCTGCTCGACGCCGCCACCGAGGAGACCCGATGACGCTGCGCCACCTCCTGCGCGACGACGACCTCACGCCCGCAGAGCAGGCCACGGTGCTCGACCGCGCGGCCGTGCTCAAGGCACAGCCGTTCATCGAGCGGTCGCTCGAGGGCCCGCGCACGGTGGCGATCCTCTTCGACAAGCCGACCCTGCGCACCCAGGTGTCCTTCGTCGGTGCGGTGACCGGGCTCGGGGGGTACCCGATGGTCGTCGACGGCCGGCTCGCCGGCATCGGGGTCCGGGAGTCGGTCGCCGACGTCGCCCGCATCCTCGGGCCGCAGTCCGCGGCCGTCGTCTGGCGCACCTTCGCCCAGGCGGATCTCGAGGAGATGGCCCGGTACGCCGGCGTCCCCGTCGTCAACGCCCTCACCGACGACTTCCACCCCTGCCAGGTCCTCGCCGACCTCCTCACCGTGCGAGAGGCCATCGGCGACCTCGCCGGCCGCACCCTCGCCTACGTCGGCGACGGCGCGAACAACATGGCCCACTCCTACCTGCTCGGCTGCGCGACCGCCGGGATGCACGTGCGCGTCGGGACCCCGTCCTCGCATCCACCCGCGGCCGACATCGTCACCGCTGCCGAGCGACGCGCCGGCGAGACCGGCGGCTCCGTGCTCGTCACCGACGACCCCGTCGCGGCTGTTCAGGGAGCCGACGTCGTCGTCACCGACACCTGGGTCTCGATGGGCCAGGAGGGCGAGGCCGAACAGCGTAAGGGCGAGGGGAGCCCGTTCGAGAAGTACCGCGTCGACGACGCCCTCATGGCCCAGGCGGCGGGCCAGGCGGTCTTCCTGCACTGCCTGCCCGCCTACCGCGGCCACGAGGTGACCGAGGACGTCATCGACGGCCCGCGTTCGCTCGTGTGGCAGGAGGCCGAGAATCGCCTGCACGTCCAGAAGGCCCTCCTGGCCTGGCTGCTCGAGCAGGTCGGGGAAGGCCTCCGATGACCGTGTCGACGAGCCGGGCCGCCCGGCAGCAGCGGATCGTCGAGATCCTCATGACCACTCCGGTCCGCAGCCAGACCGAGCTGCTCGACCTCCTCGCCGACGACGGCATCGAGGTCACCCAGGCCACGCTCTCGCGCGACCTCGTCGACGTCGGGGCCGAGCGGGTCCGGGTCGGCAAGGCACTGGTCTACGCCGTGCCGGGGGAGGGCGGCGACCGCACCGTCCGCCCCGCACCGGACGAGGAGGAGCGCACCTCGCGGCTCGCGGCACGCTGCCAGGAGCTGCTCGTGTCGGCCGAGCACTCGGACAACCTCGTCGTCCTGCGCACCCCGCCGGGGGCCGCCAACTTCCTCGCCTCGGCGATCGACCACACCTCCGTCGAGGGGGTGCTCGGCACGATCGCCGGCGACGACACCATCATGGTCATCACCTCGGGTGCCACGCGCAGCCGCGAGGTCGTCGAGCGACTCATGTCGTACACCCGGAAGGACCTCCCGTGACCCCGCCCGAGACCAGCCCGACCGGTAGCACCCTGTGGGGAAGCCGGTTCACCGGCGGCCCGGCCGACGCGCTCGCCGCGCTGAGCAGGTCGACGCACTTCGACTGGCGCCTCGCGCTGCACGACCTCGCCGGGTCCCGGGCGCACGCCCGGGTCCTGCACCGGGCGGGCCTGCTCGACGACGACACCCTCGCCGCGATGCTGGACGCCCTGGAGCGGCTGCGGGCCGACGTCGAGTCGGGGGAGTTCGTCGCCGTGGAGGGGGACGAGGACGTCCACAGCGCGCTGGAGCGCGGGCTGATCGAGCGCGCCGGGCCGGACGTCGGCGGTCGACTGCGCGCCGGGCGATCCCGCAACGACCAGATCGCGACGCTCGGACGGATGTACCTGCGCGAGCACTCACGGGTCGTCTCGGGTCTCGTCCTCGACCTCGTCGACGCCCTCGTCGCTCAGGCCCGGCAGCACCACGGCGTGCCGATGCCGGGGCGGACGCACCTGCAGCACGCCCAGCCGGTTCTCCTCTCGCACCATCTGCTCGCCCACGGGTGGGCGCTGCTGCGCGACGTCCACCGCTTCCGCGACTGGGACGTGCGCGCCGGGGTCTCGCCCTACGGGTCGGGCGCGCTGGCCGGCTCGTCGCTCGGTCTGGACCCGGAGGCCGTCGCTGCCGACCTCGGGTTCACCGGGTCGGTCGAGAACTCCATCGACGGCACCGCGTCGCGCGACTACGTGGCCGAGTTCGCGTTCGTCGCGGCGATGACCGCGGTCGACGTCTCCCGGCTGGCCGAGGAGGTCGTCCTGTGGGCGACGAAGGAGTTCTCCGTCGTCACGCTCGACGACGCCTACTCGACCGGGTCGAGCATCATGCCGCAGAAGAAGAACCCGGACATCGCCGAGCTCGCCCGGGGCAAGGCCGGCCGCCTGGTCGGCGACCTCACCGGGCTGCTCACGACGCTCAAGTCGCTGCCGCTCGCCTACAACCGGGACCTCCAGGAGGACAAAGAGCCGGTGTTCGACGCGGTCGACACCCTGGAGGTGCTGCTGCCGGCGTTCTCCGGGATGGTCGCCACACTCGTCTTCGACACCTCGCGGCTCGCCGAGCTCGCCCCGCAGGGGTTCTCGCTCGCGACGGACGTCGCGGAGTGGCTGGTCCGCGAGGGGGTCCCGTTCCGGGTGGCACACGAGGTGGCCGGCGCGTGCGTGCGGGTCTGCGAGTCCCGGGGCCTCGAGCTCTGGGACCTCACCGACGACGACCTCGCCGGGATCTCGCCACACCTGACGCCCGGCGTGCGGGACGTCCTCAGCGTCCCGGGTTCGCTCGCCTCGCGGTCGGCCAAGGGCGGGACCGCCCCGGACCGCGTCGCAGAGCAGCTGGACCGGCTCGTCTCCTTGGCCACCGAGGCGCGGGCCTGGGCCTCCGACGTGCCGGTGGCCCGCTGACGGTGCTGCGCGACCTGCTCGCCGGGGACGTCCTCGAGGTCGCCCCTGCGCTGCTGGGCGCGCGCCTCAGCCACGGCGGGGTGACGGTCCGGCTCACCGAGGTCGAGGCCTACGCCGGGACGGACGACCCGGGCTCCCACGCGTTCCGCGGCCGGACCCCACGGACCGAGGTCATGTTCGGCCCGGCCGGGCGCCTGTACGTGTACTTCACCTACGGCATGCACTTCTGCGCCAACGTCGTCACCGGGCCCGAGGGGGAGGCATCCGCGGTCCTGCTGCGGGCGGGTGAGGTCGTGGACGGCTCCGACTCGGCCCGTCGCGGACGTACGCACCTGGGGGAGCGGGACCTCGCGCGCGGTCCGGCGCGGCTGGCCGTCGCCCTCGGTCTCGCGCGCGACGAGAACGGGCTGGACCTCCTGGATGCCACGAGCGACGGCGCCCTCACCCTCGCCGACGACCTCACCATGGCGCAACGCGTCCGCACCGGCCCACGCGTCGGCGTCAGCGGCCCGGGCGGTGACGGCACCGTCTTCCCGTGGCGCTTCTGGCTGGCGGACGAGCCGACGGTCAGCGTCTACCGCCCCGCGGCCCGCCGGCGCCGGGGCTGACGTCGAGCTGAGAGACGCACGACCAGGCCTGGATGTTGCGTGCGGTCTCGGGGCACGGGTGCCGAGGACAGCGACGACCGTGCGCGTGGCAGGCTAGGCGATGCTCCGCGCGAGCGGGACCTCGACCTGGAAGGACACCGACCGTGAGCGACATCCTCGACGAGCTGCAGTGGCGAGGGCTGGTGGCACAGACCACCGACGAGCCCGCGCTGCGCCGAGCACTCGCCGACGGGCCGATCACGGCGTACTGCGGGTTCGACCCCACCGCGCCGTCGCTGCACTTCGGCAACCTCGTCCAGCTCGTCGTCCTGCGCCTGCTCCAGCGGGCCGGACACCGGGTCATCTGTCTGGTCGGTGGTTCCACCGGGCTCGTCGGCGACCCCAGGCCCACGTCGGAGCGGGTCCTGAAGACGAAGGAGCAGACGGCCGAGTGGGTGGCCCGCATCCAGCAGCAGGTCCGCCCCTTCCTTGACACGGACGGCGACAACCCGGCGGTCTTCGTCGACAACCTCGACTGGACCGCCGGGATGTCTGCCCTGGACTTCCTCCGCGACGTGGGCAAGCACTTCCGGGTGAACCAGATGGTCAAGAAGGACGCCGTGGCGGCGAGGCTGAACAGCGACGAGGGCATCTCGTACACGGAGTTCAGCTACCAGCTGCTGCAAGGGCTGGACTACCTCGAGCTCTACCGGCAGTACGGCTGCACGCTCCAGACGGGCGGGAGCGACCAGTGGGGCAACCTCGTCGCGGGCTCGGACCTCATCCATCGGGCGGAGGGTGAGTCGGTCCACCTGCTCACCACGCCCCTGCTCACCGACAGCGCGGGGGAGAAGTTCGGGAAGAGCGCCGGCAACGCGATCTGGCTCTCTGCCGACATGACGAGCCCGTACGCCTTCTTCCAGTACTGGCTCAACGTCGAGGACGCCTCGGTGGCCCGTCTGCTCAAGGTGTTCAGCGACCGCAGCCGCGACGAGGTCGCCGACCTCGAGCGCCGAGTGTCGGAGGAGCCCTGGAAGCGGGCCGCGCAGAAGGCGTTGGCCGAGGACGTCACGACCCTCGTGCACGGGGAGGCGGCGACGGCCGCGGTCCAGGCGGCCAGCGAGGCCCTCTTCGGCCGCGGTGACCTGCGAGGGCTGGACGGCACGACCCTGCGGGATGCCACGGCCGAGCTGCCCGGCGGCGAGGTCGCCGTCGGGATGTCGCTCGTCGACGCCCTCGTGGCCGTGGGCCTCGCCGACTCTCGCAACGCTGCACGTCGGACGCTCGGAGAGGGCGGCGCGTCCGTCAACGGGGACAAGGTCACCGACCCCGAGGCCGAGCTCGGTGCGGACGATGTCCTCGCGGGCGGCGTGGTGGTGCTGCGTCGAGGGCGCAAGAGCCTGGCAGCGGGCCGGATCCGACCCGACGGCTCCGCCTGAGGGCTCCTTCGGTCACGAGACCCGTTGTGGCGCAACGGGACGACAGCCGTGAACCAGCCGTGGAGAGGGTCCGGGACGAGCCCGATTTGTGTTCCCTGCGTGGACTCATCTAATGTTCTCGACGTCAGCCCGAGAGGGAGGAACGGACACCAAGCGGCAGGGCCGAACAGCCCCGCACCAAGTGGCCGGTCCCGCGAGCCGACACCACTCCCACAGGGTTCACCCGGCCGCCGAGCGCGGGCGGACGACCAGGTGGAGGAAGCCTCCGAGAGGGTGCTAGAGTGGTCACCACCGCAGAGATCCAAGCGCGATCGAAGCCGGCCGCTCCAAGAGCGGGTCACGGATTTGACGCCCAAGCATGGACGCGGGTAAGTTTGAACAGTTGCTTCCAGCGACTGGGAGAACACACGGAGTAGCCCCGACGACGAGCTCGATGAGCAAGGCGTTGGTGCGCGTCCGAACCTTGAGAACTCAACAGCGTGTCAAAAATCGATGCCAATAACCTCGTCGCATCGCATGCCAACCGGCCATCGGTCGGGGGTGCATCGTCGATGCAGCGAAATATCCTTTGGTTGACAACGAACAACAGCGAAAGCTAGTTGTTCGTGCTCAGCCAGTGAAACAACCCTCCAAGGGTAACGATTTCTCGGCTCGCGCCGAGAGTCACACATCAACGGAGAGTTTGATCCTGGCTCAGGACGAACGCTGGCGGCGTGCTTAACACATGCAAGTCGAACGGTGAAGGTTGGAGCTTGCTCCGACTGGATCAGTGGCGAACGGGTGAGTAACACGTGAGTAACCTGCCCCAGACTCTGGAATAACCCCGGGAAACCGGAGCTAATACCGGATACGAGACGGAGAGGCATCTCTACCGTCTGGAAAGTTTTTCGGTCTGGGATGGACTCGCGGCCTATCAGCTTGTTGGTGAGGTAATGGCTCACCAAGGCGACGACGGGTAGCCGGCCTGAGAGGGCGACCGGCCACACTGGGACTGAGACACGGCCCAGACTCCTACGGGAGGCAGCAGTGGGGAATATTGCACAATGGGCGAAAGCCTGATGCAGCGACGCCGCGTGAGGGATGACGGCCTTCGGGTTGTAAACCTCTTTCGGCAGGGAAGAAGCGAAAGTGACGGTACCTGCAGAAGAAGCACCGGCTAACTACGTGCCAGCAGCCGCGGTAATACGTAGGGTGCGAGCGTTGTCCGGAATTATTGGGCGTAAAGAGCTTGTAGGCGGTTTGTCGCGTCTGCTGTGAAAATCCGGGGCTCAACCCCGGACTTGCAGTGGGTACGGGCAGACTAGAGTGTGGTAGGGGAGACTGGAATTCCTGGTGTAGCGGTGAAATGCGCAGATATCAGGAGGAACACCGATGGCGAAGGCAGGTCTCTGGGCCATTACTGACGCTGAGAAGCGAAAGCGTGGGGAGCGAACAGGATTAGATACCCTGGTAGTCCACGCCGTAAACGTTGGGAACTAGGTGTGGGTCTCATTCCACGAGATCCGTGCCGCAGCTAACGCATTAAGTTCCCCGCCTGGGGAGTACGGCCGCAAGGCTAAAACTCAAAGGAATTGACGGGGGCCCGCACAAGCGGCGGAGCATGTGGATTAATTCGATGCAACGCGAAGAACCTTACCAAGGCTTGACATATACGGGAACGCGTCAGAGATGACGTTCTCTTTGGACACTCGTATACAGGTGGTGCATGGTTGTCGTCAGCTCGTGTCGTGAGATGTTGGGTTAAGTCCCGCAACGAGCGCAACCCTCGTTCTATGTTGCCAGCGCGTTATGGCGGGGACTCATAGAAGACTGCCGGGGTCAACTCGGAGGAAGGTGGGGACGACGTCAAATCATCATGCCCCTTATGTCTTGGGCTTCACACATGCTACAATGGCTGGTACAGAGGGCTGCGAAACCGCGAGGTGGAGCGAATCCCAAAAAGCCGGTCTCAGTTCGGATTGGGGTCTGCAACTCGACCCCATGAAGTCGGAGTCGCTAGTAATCGTAGATCAGCAACGCTACGGTGAATACGTTCCCGGGCCTTGTACACACCGCCCGTCAAGTCACGAAAGTCGGTAACACCCGAAGCCGGTGGCCCAACTCTTTGAGAGGGAGCCGTCGAAGGTGGGACTGGCGATTGGGACTAAGTCGTAACAAGGTAGCCGTACCGGAAGGTGCGGCTGGATCACCTCCTTTCTAAGGAGCACTGGTCGCGTAAGCGATCCAGAGCCTGGTCTGTCCGCGAATGTCGGACAGCAGGTGCTCAAGGGTGGAACATCGATTATTTGGCACCGGGTCACGCCGGCACGCAAGTACAGCTCCTTCGGGAGAGTGGAACGCGGCCGCTGGGCACGGTGCCTGACACGTTGTTGGGTCCTGAGGGGTCGGGCGTTCACGCTCATAACCTCCGGGCCGCGAGGCCAGGACCCTCGTCGCGGACGAACCACCGGTACAGCCGGCAGGCGCCGAGACCGACGAGGGGCCGCCCGTATGTTGAGAACTACACAGTGGACGCGAGCATCTTAAATCTTTGTGGCTCAAGTTTATAAGGGCACACGGTGGATGCCTTGGCACCAGGAACCGAAGAAGGACGTAGGAATCTGCGATAAGCCTCGGGGAGTCGATAACCAGACTGTGATCCGAGGATTTCCGAATGGGGAAACCCGGCTGGAGGCAAGTCCAGTCACTCCCACCTGAACACATAGGGTGGGTAGAGGGAACGTGGGGAAGTGAAACATCTCAGTACCCACAGGAAGAGAAAGCAACCGCGATTCCGTGAGTAGTGGCGAGCGAAAGCGGAACAGGCTAAACCGATCATGTGTGATAGCTGTCAGGCGTTGCATGGTCGGGGTCGTGGGACTTCTCAGTCAGTACTGACATGCTGACATGGAGTCAGAAATTCGCGTTATAGTCGAAGGACATTGAAAGGTCCGGCACAGAGGGTGCTACCCCCGTAGACGAAATGGCGTGAACTCCAGAGAACCATCCCAAGTAGCACGGGGCCCGAGAAATCCCGTGTGAATCTGGCGGGACCACCCGCTAAGCCTAAATATTCCCTGGTGACCGATAGCGGACAAGTACCGTGAGGGAAAGGTGAAAAGTACCCCGGGAGGGGAGTGAAATAGATCCTGAAACCGCGTGCCTACAATCCGTCGGAGCCTCCTTGTGGGGTGACGGCGTGCCTTTTGAAGAATGAGCCTGCGAGTTAGTGCTCAGTGGCGAGGTTAACCCGTGTGGGGAAGCCGTAGCGAAAGCGAGTCCGAATAGGGCGACAGAGTCGCTGGGTCTAGACCCGAAGCGGAGTGATCTACCCATGGCCAGGTTGAAGCGACGGTAAGACGTCGTGGAGGACCGAACCCACTTAGGTTGAAAACTGAGGGGATGAGCTGTGGGTAGGGGTGAAAGGCCAATCAAACTCCGTGATAGCTGGTTCTCCCCGAAATGCATTTAGGTGCAGCGTCACGTGTTTCTTACCGGAGGTAGAGCTACTGGATAGCCGATGGGCCTCACCAGGTTACTGACGTTAGCCAAACTCCGAATGCCGGTAAGTGAGAGCGTGGCAGTGAGACTGCGGGGGATAAGCTCCGTAGTCGAGAGGGAAACAGCCCAGATCACCAGCTAAGGCCCCTAAGCGTGTGCTAAGTGGGAAAGGATGTGGAGTTGCATTGACAACCAGGAGGTTGGCTTAGAAGCAGCCACCCTTTAAAGAGTGCGTAATAGCTCACTGGTCAAGTGATTCCGCGCCGACAATGTAGCGGGGCTCAAGCACACCGCCGAAGCTGTGGCATTGACACATTGCCCGGCCGTGACGCCTGCGGGTTCACGGTCCAAGCGTGTCGATGGGTAGGGGAGCGTCGTGTGGCCAGGGAAGCGGCGGAGTGATCCAGCCGTGGAGGCCACACGAGTGAGAATGCAGGCATGAGTAGCGAATGACGGGTGAGAAACCCGTCCGCCGAATAACCAAGGGTTCCAGGGTCAAGCTAATCTGCCCTGGGTAAGTCGGGACCTAAGGCGAGGCCGACAGGCGTAGTCGATGGACATCCGGTTGATATTCCGGAACCGGCGAAGAACCGCCCATGACGAACCTTCTGATGCTAAGCGCCCGAAGCTCGTTTCCAACCCTTCGGGGAAGGTCTCGAGTGGAGCGCGCGACCCGAGGTTGTAGTAGTCAAGCAATGGAGAGACGCAGGAAGGTAGCCTCCGCGTGGCGATGGTTGTCCACGTCCAAGGGTGTAGGGAGTGAGGTAGGCAAATCCGCCTCACACATATCCTGAGACCTGATAGTGACCGCGAATGCGGGAAGTAGGGTGATCCTATGCTGCCTAGAAAATCTTCTAGCGAGGTTCTAGCCGCCCGTACCCCAAACCGACTCAGGTGGTTAGGTAGAGAATACTAAGGCGATCGAGTGAATCGTGGTTAAGGAATTCGGCAAAATGCCCCCGTAACTTCGGGAGAAGGGGGGCCCAGATCCTGAAGGAGCTTGCCTCCTAGGGTGAAGGGCCGCAGAGACCAGGGAGAAGCGACTGTTTACTAAAAACACAGGTCCGTGCGAAGTCGCAAGACGATGTATACGGACTGACGCCTGCCCGGTGCTGGAAGGTTAAGAGGACGGGTTAGATCTTCGGATCGAAGCTCAGAATTTAAGCCCCAGTAAACGGCGGTGGTAACTATAACCATCCTAAGGTAGCGAAATTCCTTGTCGGGTAAGTTCCGACCTGCACGAATGGCGTAACGACTTCTCCACTGTCTCAACCGCGAACTCGGCGAAATTGCACTACGAGTAAAGATGCTCGTTACGCGCAGAAGGACGGAAAGACCCCGGGACCTTTACTACAGCTTGGTATTGGTGTTCGGTACGGCTTGTGTAGGATAGGTGGGAGACTGTGAAGCATGCACGCCAGTGTGTGTGGAGTCAACGTTGAAATACCACTCTGGTCGTTCTGGATATCTAACCTCGGTCCGTGATCCGGATCAGGGACAGTGCCTGGTGGGTAGTTTAACTGGGGCGGTTGCCTCCCAAAATGTAACGGAGGCGCTCAAAGGTTCCCTCAGCCTGGTTGGCAATCAGGTGTCGAGTGTAAGTACACAAGGGAGCTTGACTGCGAGACAGACATGTCGAGCAGGGACGAAAGTCGGAACTAGTGACCCGGCGGTGGCTTGTGGAAGCGCCGTCGCTCAACGGATAAAAGGTACCCCGGGGATAACAGGCTGATCTTGCCCAAGAGTCCATATCGACGGCATGGTTTGGCACCTCGATGTCGGCTCGTCGCATCCTGGGGGTGGAGTATCTCCCAAGGGTTGGGCTGTTCGCCCATTAAAGCGGTACGCGAGCTGGGTTTAGAACGTCGTGAGACAGTTCGGTCCCTATCCTCTGTGCGCGTAGGAAACTTGAGAAGGGCTGTCCCTAGTACGAGAGGACCGGGATGGACGAACCTCTGGTGTGTCAGTTGTTCTGCCAAGAGCACCGCTGATTAGCTACGTTCGGAAGTGATAACCGCTGAAAGCATCTAAGCGGGAAGCACGCTTCAAGATGAGGTTTCCATGGGGTTTACCCCGAGAGGCTCCCGGCTAGACTACCGGGTTGATAGGCCAGATGTGGAAGTGCAGCAATGCATGTAGCTGACTGGTACTAATAAGCCGATAACTTGACTCACACTCAAAAGATTGTGTTCGCGTCCACTGTGCAGTTCCCGAGATACGGTCGGGAAGACTGACATCTCCATAGAGTTTCGGCTGTCATAGCGAAGGGGAAACGCCCGGCTCCATTCCGAACCCGGAAGCTAAGCCCTTCAGCGCCGATGGTACTGCACTGGTGACGGTGTGGGAGAGTAGGACGCAGCCGGACATATTATTTACGAAAAGGCCCGTCGTTCGCGACGGGCCTTTTCTTTTCGTGGTCGCCGTTGAGGGCGTCCGTAGACTGACGCCCGGTGCAGCCGGCGAAGGAAGGACCGCACGTGTCGGAGGACGAACAGCGACGGGGGCGCGGTCGACGCGCGGATGGTGGCCGACCTCGCGGTGGTCGTCCCGACGGGCCTCGCCGGTCGGGGGGCGGAGACGGGCGACCAGGTGCCGCGGGTCGAGACCGTCGTGCCGGAGGAGGGGGAACGGGTGGCGGAGGACGGACGGACGGTCGTGGAACGCCGCGCGGGGGGGAGGCACGACCGGTCGGGGACGAGCGTCGGGGCGGGAGCCGCCTGGCCCCGAAGGGGCCGCGGCTCCCCGAGCCGAAGGTCCCGGACGAGGTGACCGGCAAGGAGCTCGACCGGGGCGTTCACCAGCAGCTGCGGACCCTGTCGAAGGAGAACGCAGAGGGAGTCGCGAAGCATCTGGTGATGGTCGCCGCCTATCTCGAGGCCGACGAGCTGAACGCAGCACTGGCCCACGCGGAGACCGCGGTCCGACGTGCAGGCCGGGTACCGGCGGCCCGTGAGGCGCTCGGCATGGTGGCCTACCGGTCGAGAGACTTCGGGCGCGCGCTCACCGAGTTCCGCACGGTTCGGCGCCTCAGTGGGTCCTCACATCTCCTGCCGCTCATGGTCGACTGCGAGCGTGGTCTCGGCCGGCACACCCGCGCCCTCGAGCTCGCCGCCTCCCCGGAGGCGTCGGGCCTGGCCGAGGCGGACCGGGTCGAGCTCGCCATCGTCGTGTCGGGCGTGCGTCGCGACCTGGGGCAGCCGGACGCCGCTCTCCTCGCACTCCAGGTCCCGACCCTGCGCCGAGGGAGGGGGGCCGGGCTGCACCGCCTGGAGTACGCCTACGCGGACGTCCTGGTCGAGCAGGGCCGGCCCGACGAGGCACGCGAATGGTTCCAGCGAGCCGTCGACCACGACGCCGACAACGAGACCGACGCCGTCGAGCGGCTCGAGGAGCTCGACGGCATCGTCGTCACCCAGCTCGCCGACGACGACGCCGAGAGGGTCGGAGCCGAGACTCCCGACCGCGAGGGGCCGAGCGCCGAGGCGGAGCCGCCCGGCCGTGAGCCGGCAGGCGCCGAGACCGAGCCGCTCGACCGTGAGGTGGGTGGGACCGAGGCCGAGCCCACCGAGGCGCAGCCGACGTCGGTGCCCGTCGACCCGTCGGACGACGAGCCGTCGGCGTGACGAGCCTTGTCGACCGCTACGCGGCGCTGGCATGCGACCTGGACGGCGTCGTCTACCGAGGGCCGGCTCCGGTCGACCACGCGGTCGAGGCGCTCGACGCCGTCCGTTCCCCCGTGGTCTACGCGACGAACAACGCCTCCCGCAGACCCCGTGACGTCGCTGCACACCTCGGTCGTCTCGGGCTGCGCTGTCGTGAGGCGGAGGTCACCACGAGCAGCGAGGCCGCCGCGTGGCTGCTCGGGCGGACGGACGTGCATGGTGCCGTGCTCGCGGTCGGCGGTCCGGGTGTGGGCACGGCCCTCGCCGAGGCCGGCTTCGAGGTCGTCCTGCCGGCCGACGCCAGTGACGCCGAGGTCGCGGCCGTCGTCCAGGGCTACGGTCCCGACGTCACCGCGAGCGACCTCGCCGAGGCGGCGTACGCCGTGCAGTCGGGAGCGCGGTGGGTCGCGACCAACGCCGACGCGACGCTGCCGACCGACCGCGGCGTGGCCCCGGGCAACGGATCGCTCGTCGCCGCGGTCGCGAGGGCCGTGGGACGTGACCCCGACGACATCGCGGGCAAGCCGCAGCCTCCGCTCTATCTGCTCACGGCAGAGCGCCTCGGGCTGTCGCCGAGCGGCGTCCTCGCGGTCGGCGACCGCCTGGACACCGACATCGAGGGGGCGGTCGCCGCAGGGCTGGACTCGCTCCTCGTCCTGACCGGCGTGGACGACCTCGACGCCGTCCTCGTCGCACCACCCGCACGGCGCCCCACCTTCGTGGCGCCCGACCTCCGGTGGCTGCACGCTCCCGGGTCCGCGGTCGAGCGCCTGACGGACGCGGTCCGCGCGGTCCACGACGCACAGGACCAGGGTCGCGAGGACCAGCTGGAGAGGCTGCGTGCAGCTGCGGGGGACGTGATGTCGCGGGCCCACCCCGGGTAGCGTGTCGGCCACGGCACCCGCCGGTCAGACCGAGGAGGTCCCATGGTCAAGCGATCCGTCCAGGCCTACGTCGAGCTCGCCTCCGGGCTCGGGGAGATGACGAAGACCCGTGCGCTCGAGGCGGCTCAGGAGCTCGTCGCCCTCGCCGGGGTCGAGAAGTCGTCGAAGAAGGTGGCGAAGCAGGTCGGCAAGGTGGCCGAGGACCTTCTCGCGGCGGCCGAGCACAACCGCGAGCAGGCCGTGCTCCTCGTCCAGCGTGAGGTCGAGACGGCCGTCGGTCGGGTGCTCGGGGACGTCCAGGCACTCGGGGCGACCGTGGCCGGGCTGAGCGCGCAGGTCGACGAGATCGCCCGCGCGGTGGGTATGCGCTCGGGTCGGGCGTCCGTGCCGGGCATGGCGGACGTCAGCGAGCCGGTGCTCGCGGACCCGCCGGCCGTGGCCACCGAGGCTCCCGCCGCACCGGTCCGGCGCCGTCCGGCACGTGCCTCGTTCTCCTCGGGGGCCGGCTCCGCGACGGTGTCCACTGGGGCGAAGAAGACGGCAGCGAGCAAGTCGACGGGGGCGAAGAAGACCGCGGCGAAGAAGTCGACGGCGAAGAAGACGGCAGCGAGCAAGTCGACCGGGGCGAAGAAGTCCGCGGCGAAGAAGACGGCAGCGAGCAAGTCGACCGGGGCGAAGAAGTCCGCGGCGAAGAAGACGGCAGCGAGCAGGTCCACGAGCGCCGGCAGGCGGTCGGGCTCGTGACCACGCCCGCCGAACCCACCGAGCCCGTCGAGACCGAGGACGCACTCGAGGCACCGCCCGAGACCGGCGACATCGTCGTCGACGCCGCGCTCCGGGACCTCGCCGCGGTACCGGACGACGCGCTCGACGACCAGCTGGAGGCCGGTGAGCACGTCCAGCGCACCCTGAGATCCCGGCTCGGCGACCTCGGGAGCTGACATCGCGCGGCTCGACGCCGAGCTCGTCCGCCGCGGGCTGGCCCGCTCGCGCGGCGAGGCCCGCGACCTCGTCGCGGACGGCCTCGTCCGGGTCGGGGGTGCTCCGGCCCGCAAGGCGGCCCAGCCGGTGGAGCAGGAGACTCCGCTCGACGTCGACCCCGCAGCGCAACGGTGGGTCGGCCGGGCCGCGCACAAGCTGCTCGCCGCGCTCGACACGTGGGGCCCGCAAGGGCTCGTCGTCGCGGGCTGCCGCTGCATCGACGTCGGGGCCTCCACGGGTGGCTTCACCCAGGTCCTCCTCTCCCGAGGCGCCGGCGAGGTGGTCGCGGTCGATGTCGGGCACGGGCAGCTCGTGGCCGAGCTCGCCGAGGACCCCCGCGTGGTCGAGCACTCCGGGACGAGCGTGCGGGGCCTCGACGCCACCGACGTCGGCGGGCCCGCCGCGGTCGTCGTCACCGACCTCTCGTTCATCTCCCTGACGCTCGTCGCCACCGAGCTCGCAGGGCTCCTCGCGCCGGGCGGTGACCTGCTCGCCCTCGTCAAGCCGCAGTTCGAGGTCGGTCGGGCCCGACTCGGGCGTGGCGGCCTCGTCACTGCCGCCACGGACCGGGAGGATGCGGTGCTCTCGGTGTGCGAGGGCTTCCGGACGGCCGGCCTGCACGTCCGCGCGCTCGCGCGCAGCCCGATCGCCGGCTCGACCGGCAACGCGGAGTACCTGCTGTGGGCACGGTCGGACCCGTCCGACACAATGACGCGGGACGAGATCCGGGCTGCTGCCCGCGCCTTGACAGACGACCCCGCAGGAGGCCGACGATGACGACGTCGCAGCGCCGCGTCCTCCTCGTCACGCATGCCACCCGGGGCGACGCCCAGGAGATCGCCGCCGCCGTGGCCACCAAGCTGCTCGCGTCGGGCATCGGGGTGTGCGCACCCGAGGCCGATCTCGCCGGCACCCCACTCGCGGAGGTCGACGGGGTCGGGGCCGTCGACGAGGACGACCCCGACATCGGCTGCGAGCTCGTCTGCGTCCTCGGAGGAGACGGAACCATCCTGCGGGGTGCCGAGATCTCCCGGGGATCGGGGGCGCCTCTGCTCGGCGTCAACCTCGGCCACGTCGGCTTCCTCGCGGAGGCCGAGCGGGAGGACCTCGACGCCACGGTCGAGCACATCTGCGCCCGCTCCTACCACGTCGAGGAGCGGACGACCCTCGCGGTCCGCGCCGTCGAGGACGGCCGTGAGGTCTTCTCGTCCTGGGCGCTCAACGAGGTCACGGTCGAGAAGGCGGCCAGAGAACGGATGCTCGAGCTCACCGTCGAGATCGACGGCCGTCCGCTGTCGACCTGGGGATGCGACGGAACGGTCGTCGCGACGCCCACCGGTTCCACTGCGTACGCCTTCAGCGCCGGTGGCCCCGTCGTCTGGCCGGACGTCGAGGCACTCCTGCTCGTCCCGATCAGCGCCCACGCCCTGTTCTCGCGCCCGGTCGTCGTCGGCCCCCAGTCCCGCCTGGCCATCCAGCTCCTGCCGCACACCGACGCCGCCGCTGTCCTGTGGTGCGACGGGCGGCGGGCGGTCACGCTGCCCCCGGGGGCCCAGGTCCACGTCGAACGGTCCGACCAGCCCGTACGTCTCGCCCGGCTCTCCCGGGCGGTCTTCACCGACCGTCTCGTCCGCAAGTTCGACCTGCCGGTGCACGGCTGGCGCGGCGCTGCGCGCGCCAGGAGCACGGGCAGCGACGGGGAGGGCCCGGAGTCGTGATCGAGGAGATCCGGATCCGGGACCTCGGGGTCATCGACGAGGCGGTCCTGCCCCTCCACGCCGGGCTCACCGTCCTCACCGGCGAGACCGGCGCGGGGAAGACGATGGTCGTCACCGCTCTGGGGCTCCTGCTCGGTGGGCGCGGTGACTCGGGGCTGGTGCGCACCGGCGCCTCCCGCACCGTCGTCGAGGGGGTCCTCGACCTGCCGGTGGGCCACGCCGCGCTGCAGCGGGTCGACGAGGCCGGGGGCGACGTGTCGGACGGCCTCGTCCTCGTGCGCACCGTGCAGGCGGACGGCCGGTCCCGGGCCCACGTCGGCGGACGCGCCGCCCCCGTCGGGCTCCTCGCAGAGATCGCGGAACATCTCGTCGCGGTGCACGGCCAGGCCGACCAGTGGCGTCTGCGGCGCTCGGACGAGCACCGGGAGGTGCTCGACGCCTACGGCGGTGCGGCGGTCGGCGGACCCCTCGACGCGTACCGCGTCGCGCACGGCGCCCTGACCACGGCCGAGGAAGAGCTGGCCGGGCTGCGGACGGCCGCCGCGGAGCGGGCGCGGGAGGCCGAGACCCTGAGGCTCGGCCTCGAGCGGATCGAGGCCCTCGAGCCGGAGGCGGGGGAGGACGACGTACTGCGGGCCGAGTCCGACCGGCTCGGCCACGCCGAGGAGCTCCGTGCGGCGGCGGGCGCGGCGCACACCGTGCTGAGCGGCGACGACGACACCCCCGACGCCGCGCCTGGAGTGCTCACCGAGCTGGCGGACGCCTCGGCCCGGGTCGCTGCGGCCTCGGCGAGCGACCCCGCCCTCGCGGCCCTCGGCACCCGGATCGACGAGGTCCGGTACCTCGCCGCGGACCTCGCTGCCGACCTCGGCTCCTACCTCGCGGACGCCGACGTCGACCCCGCCCGTCTCGACCACGTCGAGCAGCGGCGAGCCGCCCTGACCGAGCTCACGCGGTTGTACGGACCCACCGTCGACGACGTGCTCGTCTGGGGGGCGGCGGCCGCCACCCGGGTCGCCGAGCTGGACGGCACCGGAGACCGCATCGCAGAGCTCGAGGCGCGGGTCGCCGAGCTCACCGGTGCGCGGGAGACGGCCGCGCAGGCCCTCACCGACGCGCGCTGCCGGGCCGCGGAGACCCTCGGCACCCGGATCACCGACGAGCTCGCGCATCTGGCGATGGGAGCGGCGACCGTGCTGGTCGCCGTCGAGGACTCCGGCCGCTTCGGTGCCGACGGTCGCGACACCGTCGAGGTCCGCCTCGCCGCCGGACCCGGGACGACACCCAGGTCCGTGACCAAGGCCGCGTCCGGTGGTGAGCTCTCACGCGTGATGCTCGCCATCGAGGTCGCCACCGCGCAGGAGGTCGCCTCCGTGCCCACCTTCGTCTTCGACGAGGTCGACGCCGGGGTCGGCGGCCGTGCCGCGGTCGACGTCGGGGCCCGGCTCGCGGCGCTCGCCCGGCACGCGCAGGTCGTCGTCGTCACGCATCTGGCCCAGGTGGCGGCGCACGCCGACCGGCATCTCGTCGTCGAGAAGTCCGACGACGGCAGCGTCACCCGGAGCATGGTGCACGAGGTCACCGACGACGACCGCGTGACCGAGCTCGCGCGGATGCTGGGCGGTTCCGGCACCCAGGCGGCTCTCGACCACGCCCGGGACCTGCTGGCCCGGGCCCGTCCCTGAGCGCGTGGGAAGATGGTGCAGATGTCCATCCGCATGCTCTCCCTCCGCGACCGGGACCCGTCCGGCGAGTCGGCCGGTCCGGCACGTGTCGACCCGCGGACCAAGAACCTCACCAAGCGGCTGCGGCCGGGCGACATCGCCGTCATCGACCACCTGGACATCGACCGCGTGAGCGCCGAGGCGCTCGTGGCGTGCCGGCCCGCCGCCGTGGTCAACGCCTCCGCCTCCATCTCCGGTCGGTACCCCAACCTCGGTCCCGAGATCATCGTCGCGGCCGGCATCCCCCTGCTCGACAGCGCCGGTGCCGACGTCATGGCCATCACGGAGGGCACCCCGCTGCGGGTCGAGGACGGACGTCTCGTCACGGCCTCCGGCCCCGTGGGCTCGGGCACGCTGCTCACACCGGACGCCGTGCAGGAGGCCATGACCCTCGCCCGCGCGGGGCTGTCCGCCGAGATCGAGGCCTTCGCCGAGAACACGATGGACTACCTCCGCAAGGAGCGCGAGCTGCTGTTCGACGGGGTGGGGGTGCCGGAGGTCCGCACCGACCTCGACGGCAGGCACGTCCTCATCGTCGTCCGCGGCTACCACTACAAGGAGGACCTCGAGATCCTCCGGCCCTACATCCGGGAGTTCAAGCCGATCCTCATCGGCGTCGACGGCGGGGCCGACGCGCTCATCGAGGCCCGGCACACCCCCGACCTCATCGTCGGCGACATGGACTCCGTCTCCGACGCCGCGCTGCGCTGCGGGGCCGAGATCGTCGTCCACGCCTACCGGGACGGGCGTGCGCCCGGTCTCGACCGGGTCCGTGAGCTCGGGGTGGACCCCGTGGTGTTCCCCGCGACGGGCACGAGCGAGGACGTCGCGATGCTCCTCGCCGACGACAAGGGGGCGACCCTCATCGTGGCCGTCGGCACGCACGTGACCCTCGTCGAGTTCCTCGACAAGGGCCGTTCCGGCATGGCGAGCACATTCCTCACCCGCCTGCGCGTCGGTGGCAAGCTCGTCGACGCCAAGGGCGTGAGCCGCCTGTACCGCACGCGCATCTCGTCCTTCAGCATCGTCCTCATGCTCGGCGTCGCCGTCTTCGCCCTCGGGGCCGCGCTGTGGTCGACCGCCGGGGGCCAGGCCCTGCTCGAGGTGGTCGCCGCACGCATCGACGACCTGCTCACCGCCATCGGAGGACTGTTCGGGTGATCGACTTCCGCTACCACATCGTCTCCATCGCCTCGATCTTCCTCGCGCTCGCCGTCGGCATCGTCCTCGGCGCGGGGCCGCTCAAGGGCGAGATCGGCTCGACCCTGCAGAGCGAGGTCGCCGGGCTGCGCGACGACAAGACCCAGCTCAACGACCAGCTCACCGCCGCGCGCGCAGCCGTCGAGCAGCGGGACGCGTACCTCAGCTCGGTGAGCGACCGGGTCGTGCGGGGCGCCCTCGACACGAGGAGGGTGGCCCTCGTCGTCCTGCCCGGCGCGGACGCCGCGGTCAGCGAGACCGTCCTCGACGCCGTGACCGCCGCCGGCGGCGAGGTCGTCTCCACCACCTCCGTGGCAGGGGAGTGGGTGACGACCGACGAGGACGCCGCGGCGACGCGCGACGACGCCGTGGCGCAGGTCGCGCAGACCAGCGGCGTGGACATCTCGGCACCCGGCAGCGCCCAGCCCCGCGACGTCCTGCTCGCCACGCTCCTCGCCCGCTCCGGGGACGTCCAGGACCCGGGGCCCGGTGACACCGCCTCCCGTAACGGTCTGGACGGGCTCGCCGACGCCGGGTTGATCAGCCTCGACGCCCCCGAGTTCGCCCGCGCCGACCTCGTCGTCGTCGTCTCGGGTGTGGTCGGCGACGGTGACGAGACGGTGCGCACCGAGACGGCGCGGCGCTGGGTCGACCTCGCGTCCGCGCTCGACTCCGCATCGCGCGGTGCGGTGGTCGTCACGGACGCCGTGGCGGGGAGCGAGGAGGTGTCCGTGGTCGCCACGCTGCGCGCGGACGCGT
Organism: Phycicoccus sp. CSK15P-2; assembly: GCF_016888005.1. Lineage (GTDB taxonomy): Bacteria > Actinomycetota > Actinomycetes > Actinomycetales > Dermatophilaceae > Phycicoccus. The sequence continues at coordinate 143,476 of NZ_JAFDVE010000009.1, forward strand.
CGACCGCCGGCGAGGTCTCGGGTGTCGACGACGCCGGCGATCCGACCGGGATCACGAGCACCGTGTTCGCCCTCGCGGAGCAGGCCGACGGCGGTGCCGGCCAGTACGGACTCGAGCCCAGCGCCGACGCACCCTTCGCACCGGCACCCGGCTCGTGAGCCCGGCCCGTCCGGTCCTCGCAGGTCTGGCCGGGGCGATGGTCGCCGCCGGCTCCTTCCGGGCGCTCCGGGCGCGGGTGCGCTCGTCCCGCTGGCAGCGCACCAACCACGCCGGCCGGCCCGTGACCGTCCTCGAGGGGCCCGCCTACGTCGTCGGCGCGGTCGCCGGTGCCGCGCTCGGTGGCCCTGCAGGCGTCGTCGCGGCAGCGGGCGCCGGTGCGTTCGGCGCGCTCGACGACCTCGCCGGTGACGGCTCGTCCAAGGGGCTGCGTGGTCACCTCGGTGCGGCGCTGCGTGGCGAGGTGACGACGGGGGCCGTGAAGGTCGTCGGGTTGGGCCTCACCGGGCTGCTCGCGGCCGCCCTCGCCGACCGCGACCGGGCCGACTGCCGCGTCATCGACACCCTCGTCGCGGGGTCCGTCGTCGCCGGTGCCGCCAACCTCGCGAACCTGCTCGACCTCCGCCCCGGAAGGGCCCTCAAGGCCACCGTGATCGCCGCGGCGCCGTTGGCCCTCGGCCGTACGGGGCCCGGGCGGACCACCGCGGGCGCTGCTGCCGGCGCCTCGCTCGGTGTCCTCGCCGAGGACCTCGCGGGCCGGGCGATGCTCGGGGACACCGGCGCCAACGCCGCCGGAGCGCTCGTCGGCGTGGCCCTCGCGCAGCGCACGGGTCGCACCGGTCGCCTCGTGGCCCTCGCCGCCCTGACGACCGCGACGCTCGCCTCGGAACGGATCAGCTTCACCGCCGTCATCGAGTCCACCCCGGTGCTCCGCGAGATCGACGCATGGGGCCGGCCGCACCGATGACGAGACAGCGGGTCGCGGCGGGTATCGCGGGCGCCGCCGGGCTCATCGCCCTGGTCACGGTCTTCTCCCGGGCCGCCGGTTTCGCCCGGATCCTCGTCTTCGCCGAGTCCGTCCGGGCGGGAGGGGTCGGCCAGATCTACCAGAGCGTCAACGCGCTGCCGAACGTCGTGTTCGAGGTCGCGGCCGGAGGCACCCTGGCCGCCGCCGCCGTGCCGCTCGTCGCGCACCGGCTGGGGGAGGGACGCCGCGAGCACGCCGACCGGCTGGCCTCGGTGCTGCTCACCTGGGCCCTCGCCGTGCTCGTCCCGCTCGGGACCGCGCTGTTCCTCCTCGCCGGCCCGTTGGTCACCCTCCTCGTCAACGCGCCGGACGCCGCCGGCCACGCCGTCGGGGTCACCATGCTGCGGGTGTTCTCGCTGCAGGTGCCGCTCTACGGCGTGGGGATCGTGCTCACCGGGGTGCTGCACGCCCATCGCCGGTTCCTCATGGCCGCCCTCGGACCGCTGCTCTCGTCGGTCGTCGTGCTCGCGAGCTACCTCTGGTACGGCTCGCTCACCGGGGGCGAGACCGACCCGAACCTGGTCCCGGCGAGCGCCGTCGCCGTGCTCGCGTGGGGCACCACCCTCGGCGTGGCCGTCCTGTCGCTGCCGCTCGTGCTCCCGGCGTTGCGCACGGGCTGGCGGTGGCAGCCCTCGTTCCGGCTCGAGCCGGAGGACCGGCGGCGCATCGGGCACCTCGCGGGCGCCGGGGTGCTGGCCCTCGTGGCGCAGCAGAGCGCCGTGCTCGTCACCATGTTCCTCGCCAACCGGGCCTCCGCCGGTGGCGTCTTCGTCGTCTACGGGTACGCCCAGGCGGTCTACCTGCTCCCGTACGCGGTGCTCGCCGTGCCGGTCGCGCAGAGCGTCTTCCCGGCCCTGGCCCAGGGGCACGCGGCGGGAGCCGACACGGCCCGCACCGTGGCCCGCTCGATGCGGGCCGTGGTCGTGCTCCAGGGCGTGGCGGCGGGGGTCCTCATGGCCGCCGCGCCGGCGGTCGGGGCGTTCTTCGGGCTGCTCGACGCCCGCCGCGGTGCCGACGGCGCCAGCCCCGAGGCCATCGCGGCGCTTCCCGGTGCGCTGCTCGCCTTCGCCCCCGGCCTGGTCGGCTTCGGTCTCGTCGCTCTCCTCACCCGGGCGGTGTACGTCCGCGGGCGTCCGCTCGACGCGGCGCTGGCCGTCGCGGGTGGGTGGGTGCTCGCGGCCGCCCTGCCGGCGGTCCTCGCGGGGACCGGCGCGTCGCCCGGGACGCTGCTGCGAACCGTGGGCATCGCGTCGACCCTCGGGATGACGGTGGCCGGCCTCGGCCTCGTGGTCCTCGTCCGTGGCCTGTGGGGGCCGGAGGTCACCACAGGCCTGGGCCGGACGACCGGCGCGGTCGTCGTCGCGATGGCCCTCGCGGTGTTCCTCGGCGACCTCGTGACCCACGGCAGGGCCCTCGACGACCTCCCCGAGACGGTGGTCGTCGGCGTGGCGGCGGGCGCGGTGGCACTCCTCGTCGGCACGCTCGCGGTGTTCTACGGTGACAGGGCAGTGATGCGCGAGATCCGCGACCGTGGCCGTGCCCGGAGACGGGGAGGAGGCGACCGATGAGGGTCCTCCTCGTCATGGGGACGAGCACCGGCGGGGTCGGGCGGCACGTCCAGGGACTCGCCCGGCTGCTCGCGGGAGCGGGTCACGAGGTCGTGCTCGCCTGCCCCGCGGCAGCGGCCGAGGCCTTCGACCTCGCCGAGCACGCCGGGGTCACCGTCCTCGACGTCAGCGACCGGCCGCAGCCGGCGCGGGACGCTCGTGCCGTGCGGGTCCTGCGGGGGCTCACCCGCGGTGCCGACGTCGTGCACGCGCACGGGCTGCGGGTCGGCGCGCTCGCGGCCCTCGCGCTCACCCGCCGCAGCACCCCCCTGGTCACCACGCTCCACAACGCCTCGCCCGCCGGGAGGGTCACCGGTGCCGTGTACGCCGCCCTCGAACGGGTCGTGGCCCGCGGGTCGGCCGTCGTCCTCGGCGTCTCGGGGGACCTCGTCGAGCGGATGGACGCCCTGGGCGCCCGGAGCACGGGCCTCGCCGTCGTCCCCGCCCCGACCCGCCGCGCCGCCGCGCGGGACCGCTACGCCGTGCACGCCGGGCTGGGCATCGACGACCGCACCGCGCTCGCGGTCGTCCTCGCCCGGCTGGCGCCGCAGAAGGGTCTGGACGTCCTCCTGGACGCCCACGGTGACCTCACCGACCTCGACCTCCTCACCGTCGTGGCCGGCGACGGCCCCCTCCGGAGCCGCATCCAGGACCGGATCGACGCCGAGTCGCTGCCGGTGCGCCTCCTCGGCCGCCGTGACGACGTGCCCGACCTCCTCGCCGCCGCCGACGTGGTCGTCTCGAGTGCGGTCTGGGAGGGGCAGCCGGTGGGTCTCCAGGAGGCCCTGCACGCCGGCGCGGCGATCGTCGCGACCGACGCCGGGGGGACCGCCGCGGTCGTCGGGGACGCCGCGGTGCTCGTCCCCGTCGGTGACCCCGGGTCGCTCGCGCGCGGCGTCCGGGACGTCCTCGTGCACGGCTCGGTGCGTGACGACCTGCGGTCCAAGGCCATGGAGCGTGCCGCCGAGCTACCCACCGAGGACGACGCGCTGGCCTCTGCGCTCGAGACCTACCGCGCCGCGGGTGCGCGATGACGTATCGTTGAAGCCCGTGGTGCCTCAGACGAAACAGATCTTCGTGACCGGAGGCGTCGCCTCCTCTCTCGGCAAGGGCCTGACCGCCTCGTCCCTCGGGCACCTGCTGCGGGCACGCGGGCTCCGGGTGACGATGCAGAAGCTCGACCCGTACCTCAACGTCGACCCGGGCACCATGAACCCGTTCCAGCACGGTGAGGTCTTCGTCACCGACGACGGCGCCGAGACCGACCTCGACATCGGTCACTACGAGCGCTTCCTCGACGTCAACCTTCGCGGCAGCGCCAACGTCACCACCGGCCAGGTGTACAACCGGGTCATCCAGAGGGAGCGCCGGGGTGAGTACCTCGGCGACACCGTCCAGGTGATCCCGCACATCACGAACGAGCTCAAGGACCGGATGCGGGCCCAGGCGGCAGGGTCTCCGGGGGTCGAGGACGCGGACGCTCCGGACATCATCATCACCGAGATCGGTGGCACCGTCGGCGACATCGAGTCGCTGCCGTTCCTCGAGGCGGCCCGCCAGGTCCGGCACGACCTCGGGCGCGACAACGTCTTCTTCCTCCACGTCTCGCTCGTGCCCTACCTCGCCCCGAGCGGCGAGCTGAAGACCAAGCCGACCCAGCACTCCGTCGCGGCCCTGCGCCAGGTCGGCATCCAGCCCGACGCGCTCGTGCTGCGGGCGGACCGCGAGATCCCGGAGTCGATCAAGCGCAAGATCAGCCTCATGTGCGACGTCGACAACGAGGCCTGCGCAGCCGCGGTCGACGCCCCGAGCATCTACGACATCCCCAAGGTGCTGCACCGCGAGGGTCTGGACGCCTACGTCGTGCGCCGGCTCGGCCTCGTCTTCCGGGACGTGGACTGGACCGACTGGGACCTCCTCCTCGGGCGGGTGCACAATCCCGAGCACGAGGTCGAGGTCGCGCTGGTCGGCAAGTACATCGACCTCCCCGACGCGTACCTCTCGGTCACCGAGGCCCTGCGCGCGGGGGGCTTCCACCACGACGCCAAGGTGCGCATCCGCTGGGTCGCCTCGGACGGCTGCGAGACCGAGGCGGGGGCGCAGAAGGCCCTCGGTGGGGTCGACGCGGTCCTCGTCCCCGGTGGCTTCGGCGTGCGGGGCATCGAGGGCAAGGTCGGTGCGCTGCGCTGGGCCCGCGAGCGCCGGGTGCCCACGCTCGGCATCTGCCTGGGTCTGCAGTGCATGGTCATCGAGTACGCCCGGACCGTCGCGGGGATCGACGGAGCGAGCTCCACCGAGTTCGACCCCGACACGCCCGCCCCGGTCATCGCGACGATGGAGGAGCAGAAGGCGTTCGTCGAGGGGGCGGGCGACCTCGGCGGCACCATGCGGCTCGGCAGCCAGCGGGCACGGCTCACGGCCGGCTCGGTCGTCGCCGAGGCCTACGGCGCCGAGGTGGCCGACGAGCGGCACCGGCACCGCTACGAGGTCAACGAGGGCTACCGCGAGCGGCTCGAGGCCGCCGGGCTGGTCATCAGCGGCACCCACCCGGACCTCGGTCTCGTCGAGTTCGTCGAGCTGCCCCGTGCGGACCACCCGTACTACGTCGCGACCCAGGCGCACCCGGAGTTCAAGTCCCGCCCCACCCGCGCCCACCCGCTCTTCTCCGGGCTCGTCGGCGCCGCCATCGAGCAGCAGCGGTCGTCCCGGCTCGTCGAGGTCGAGCGCCCGCGGGTCGCGGAGCCTGCCGACGCCAGTGCCTGAGCCGCTGCGCGACCGGCTGGAGCGGCGCCCCGTCGTCGACTCGACCCTGGCCTTCGAAGGGCGGGTGTGGGACGTCCGCAGCGACCGGGTCGACCTCGGTGCGGCCGGCGTCGTGACCCGCGACTACGTCGACCACACCGGTGCCGTCGCCGTCCTCGCGCTCGACGAGGACGACCGCGCCGTCGTCATCCAGCAGTACCGCCACCCGGTGGGCGCCTTCGACTGGGAGATTCCCGCCGGACTCCTCGACGTCGACGGAGAGGCGGCCCACGTGGCCGCCGCCCGCGAGCTGGCGGAGGAGGCCGACGTCACGGCCCGTCAGTGGTCCACGCTCGTCGACCACTGGGCCTCGCCGGGCGGGTCGAGCGAGAGCCTGCGGATCTTCCTCGCCCGCGGTCTCGGCGTGGTCCCCGAGGCGGAGCGCCACGAGCGCGCGCACGAGGAGCTCGGCATGCCCGTGCTCCGGGTCCCGCTGGAGGACCTCGTCGACGGCGTCGTGGCCGGGCGCCTGCACAACCCGACCCTCGTCATCGCGGTGCTGGCCGCCGAGGCGTTCCGGGGCCGCGGGTGGGCCGGGCTGAGACCGGCCGACGCGCCCTGGCCGGAGCGCAGCCCGGGCCGGACCCGCTGAGACCCGACGGACCCGGGACCGACGGACGCCACGTGTGGGCCGGGGACGCGTGGGACGATGCAGTCGTGGGTGAGACCTTCGGTACCGCCAAGGGGTCGGTCGCGTGGCTCAAGGCGTCGGGTGCGTCGGTGGAGGCGGTCGACCGCGGGGCCCCGTGTCCGTGCGGGGGAGTACCGCCGGGCAGCAGCCTGGGGGACTGCTGCGGGCCGCTGGTGGAGGCAGTGCGGCAGGCGGAGACGGCGGAGGCGCTCATGCGCTCCCGGTACACCGCGTACGCGCTGGCCGACGGGGATCACCTCTACCGCACCTGGCACCCGCGCACCCGGCCGACGGGCGTCGAACCGGAGCCGTGGGTGGGCTGGGTCGGCCTCGAGGTGCTCGAGGTCGTGGACGGTGGACGGGACGACGACACCGGCGTCGTCGCCTTCCGGGCCTCCTGGGTGGCGGGCGAGGGCCGGGTGCGCCAGCGCGGGGAGGTGACCGAGCGGAGCCGCTTCGCGCGCCGTGCCGGACGCTGGTTCTACGTGGGGTCCGAGGAAGGCGGCGGTCCGCTCACTGGTAGCTGACGAACCACGGGGTCGGCGTCACCTGGGCGATGGTCTGGGTGGGGGAGAGCATCGGGTTGTCCTCGTCCTCGAAGTTCTTCCAGCCGAGCCAGACCCCGTCCGGGAGGTCGCGGCGGATCTCGGCCCACGTGCCCTGTTTGGCGTTCGGCGTGCCCTGGCCGTCGGCGTGGACGAGCCACTGGATCTCGTCGAGGCCGGTGTCGAGGCGTTCGCGGTGGGTGACCATCGAGGTGCGGAACTGGTGGATGGTCAGCACCTTCGGGGGGAGGTCGTGCTCGCGGACGAGCCCGGCGAGCCAGCGGCCCACCTCGTTGACCTCCGCGACGTCGACGTGGCCGATGCGCTGCAGCGGCTTCTCCTTCGGTCCCAGCCGCCACTCCGGGTCGAGTGCGAGGCCGACGTGCGGCAGCTCGAGCAGCGAGGCGTAGTCGCGCGCCTGGTCGAGGAAGGACGCCCGCCCGGGCTGGAGGTCCAGGACGACGTAGACCCCGGCCTCCTGCGCGACGTCGACCCATCGGCGCAGGGTCTTCACCGGGGTGTGCTGCGAGTAGGTGCGGTCCTTCCCCGGGCCCCCGGTCGCGACCGTGGCGATGAGCTCGAAGGCGGGCACGACGGGGTCGTCGACGAGGTGCCCGTACTGCGCCGCCAGCGCGCGGACCCGCTGCACGGCCTGCTGCGCCGACTGCTCGCCGAGCATGCCGAGGGAGGCGGTGTTCGGGTGCCCGTACAGGGCGACCATCCGGCGTGCGGGGAAGGGGAGCAGACCACCGCCGGGCAGGCCGGGCGCCCGCTGTGCCGTGCGGACCCTCCGCGCGAAGAGCGGTCCGAAGCCCCCGATGCCGACGACCGGGAGGTCCGGGTCGGCGCGGAGGCTCTCGACGTCCTCCTCCGAGCGCCGCGGGTCGAGGTCGTGCAGCGTGGCCGACCGCACCCCGAGGGCGTCGAGAGTCGCGGTGACCGCGGGGTCGGGCGTGACGTCCGGGCCGAGCAGCACGAGCGCCGACCCCTGGACCGTCGCGGGCAGTCCGGGAGCCGCCGGCGTGCCGGAGGCGTCGAGGTCGACGACCTCGCGGTCGCCGAAGGCGGTGGGAGCCGGGGAGGTGGACCGCCCGTTCGACGCCGAGGGGGAGGGAGTGCCGGACGTCGACGTCGGCGAGGCCGGCGCCCCCGCGGCTCGGAGCACCGTCCGGGTGCCGAGGCGGTCGAGCTCGGCGAGCAGCTCCGGGCCGTCACGCAGCACCGGGAGCCGGAGCGGACGCGCGACCTCCGAGGCCGCAGGGAGGTCCTGGTCACCCGCCGCCACGACGACGGCGCTGGCGCTCTCCAGCAGCGTCCGGGACGCGGCGAGCGAGGCGTCCGGCCCGTCGGGGGCCACCGTCGCGGCCGTCGTCGTCAGGGTGACCGCGTGCGGCTCCGGTTCGGGGGCGGTGGACGCGTCGGAGGTCCGGTCCGCAGACGGCGGGCGGTCCGCCTCGGTGCAGGCGCTGACGCCGGCCACGGCACCGGCGGCGACGACGGTGCGCAGTGCTGCCCTGCGCGGCATCCTCGGGACCATCCGGACCTCCTTCCTCGGTCGCGCGGGTAGGGGAGCGCGCTCTACCGTCGCACGTCCCCGGGCCTCCACGCACCGGCCGGTGTGTCGGTCGTTCCTGGTAGGACGGGTGCATGTACCTGGAGAACGTCGTGCTCGACGCCCTGGACCCGGAGCGTCTCGGACCCTTCTGGGAGGGGCTGCTGGGAGCCCGCAGCCTCACCGTGTCACCGGACGCCGTCGAGATGCGGCTCGACCTGCCCGGTGGTCACTACCTCGACCTGTGCATCGTGAAGGTGCCCGAGCCCGCAGGTCCGTCGCCGCGCCTGCACCTCGACCTGCGCGGCGGCGACGAGCAGGACGCGGTCGTCCGACGGGCGCTGGCGCTCGGTGGCCGGTACCTGGACATCGGCCAGCTGGACGTCCCCTGGGTCGTCCTCGCCGACCCGGAGGGAACGCCGTTCTGCGTCATGGAGGACCGGGAGAGCTACCGCCGCACGGGCCCCGTGGCGGCGTTGCCCCTCGACTCGGCCGACCCCGCGGCCGACGCCGCGATCTGGGCGCTGACCAGTGGATGGCAGCGACGCGACGCGGACGGGTTCGTCGAGCTCCGGCACCCGAGCGGCACCGGGCCGGTCCTCGAGCTGCTCCCGCAGGGGGCCGCCAAGGAACCCGGCGCCAAGAACCGCCTACACCTCGACGCGCGCCTGGAGCCGGGGGAGGACGCGGACACGGTCGTCGAGCAGGTGACGGCCCTCGGGGGTCGCGAGGTCGACTTCGGGTGGGGGGACCTGCCCTGGCGCACCCTCCAGGACGCGTCCGGCAACGAGCTCTGTCTCCTGCCCGCCCGGGGCTGACCCGCCCCGCCACCCGGGGTCAGCCGCCCCGGAGCCGCCGCAACAGCCCGCCGAGCCGGTCCTGCGGCGCGGGCGACGCCTCGGCCCGTCCCGTCGCCGCGGGCCGCGGGCCGGGGAGGTCCCCCGGATGGCGGGCCGGCCGGCGGACCACGCGGGCACGGTCGACCGCGGCGTCGATGTCGGCCACGAGGCCGGCGTCCACGGCGTGCAGGGTCGGCTCGACGTGCACCTCGATGCCGTCGGTGCCGATGAGCCACCGGCCACCGTCGGTGAAGGCGAGCATGCACGCGACGTCGCGGAAGACCACAGTGGTGACACTGCTCCGCGTGCGGCGCGTGACGGCCTCCGCACCGACGACCAGGACGTCCGAGAGGGACGGGTCGTGCGGCTGGATCACCCGCCCGGTCGCCGCGTGTGCCGACTGGACCGGAGCGGGGTGCCAGCCCGCCCACTCGAGGTCGCCGGCGGGGAGCTGGGCCAGGGCCTGCCCCCAGTAGGTCTCCGCCAGCACGCGGACGTCGTCGGGGCTCACCGGCTCGTCGACGAGCTCAAGAGCGCCGGTCACGGCACCCGGCACCCCGAGCAGGAGGTCGCGGGCGACGTCCGCCAGCCCCGCCGGCACCCGGAGCAGGTCGGCGGTCTCGGTCCGGACGTCCGCGGCGGCGGCACCGACGAGGTCCGCGTCGGGTGGCCCCCATCGCAGCTCGGCGAGGAGGTCGAGGATCTCTCCGGCGACCGCGGCGGCGCGCTCCGGCCTGGCCTCGGCGCGCAGCACGACGGTCGCGGACGTGGCGTCTCGGACGGCGTACTGGGCCCCGGCCTGGTAGCAGTACCCGAGGTCGTCGCGTAGCCGGCGCGTGGCCAGCCGGTCGAGCACCTCGGCGAACACCCGGGCACCGCGGGAACGGGGGACGATGCCGGTGACGAGCACGGCGGCGGAGTCCGGAGCCAGGTACCACGCCGGGGTGTCGGTCAACGAGGTCGTCTCCGGGGGCGGCTGGCGCCGTCCCTCCCCGAGGGCGAGGTCGAGGGTCGCGGGCAGCTCGGGGCCGGAGAACCAGGCGACCGCGTTGCCGCGCGTGAAGGCCTCCTGGACCCACAGCGACGCGAGGTCGGGGGTCAGGTCGGCCACCCCGAGCTCCGGGTAGGAGGAGAGGCCGTAGCCGGCGGCCCCGTAGCGCACCCGTTGGAGGCTCCCGCCGCCTCCGTACATGGTGCGCGACTCGGCGGCGAGGACGGCCTTCTCTCCCTCGACCCGGTCGTGAGGGAGGTCGCGCAGCAGCCCGCAGACGTCGGAGAGCACCTGGACGACGTGTTCCGCGGTGCCCCGCGTGCGGAACACGGTGTGCGCCGCATGTGTCTCGAGGTGGTGGTGGAGCTCGGTCGGGTTCAGCAGGCTGAGCGCCAGGTGCCCGACGAGGTGGGTGAGCCCGCGCACGGCGAGGGTCTCGTCCGCCCACCCGACACGGAACGCGATGCCCCCGGTGCAGTCGTCACCGTCGTCCGGCAGGAACAGCAGCGGGATCCCGTCGGCCTCGAGCTGGCTGATGCTCATGCGGGGCCGCCGCTCGCGAGGGCCTCGTCCCGAAGGGTCGTCAACCGCTCGTGATGGCGGACGGCGGCCTCCCACGGCCCGCGCGCCAGGGCGGCACCCAGAGCGCGGAAGTGTGCGACCGCGCGCCCGGGACGCCCCGCGAGGCCGAAGTACACGGCGAGCTCGGTGTGGGCGACGACCCCCGCGTACGCGGAGGTGCACGGCGCCGCGAGGAAGCGGTCCGCGGCGGCCTCGACCTGGGCGACGAGCTCGGGGCCGCAGAGGTCGTCGGTGGACCTGCCGTCGGTGAGGTCGTGCCACCGTCCGAGATGGGCGGCGGCGAGCAGCGAGTGCTCGGGGCTGCCGTCGGCCGCGTCGGCGGCCACGCGGGTCGCGAGGGTGATGCCGTCGTGCCAGGAGCCGCCCGCCGCCGGGCGGAGGCAGTGCAGGAGTGCGCGCTGCGCGGCGAAGTGGTGCAGCTCCACCCGGGACAGGCGCTCGTAGCGGCGGAACGCCTCCTGCGCGGGGACACGGCGCTCGTCGGCGGTGAGGATGCGCAGGTACCACGGCGTCGCGTCGTGCGGGTCCTCGGCGCACATCTGCACCAGGGCCTGGTCGACCGCGGGGTAGGCGTCGGGGTCCAGGACGGCACGGTGCAGCCGCAGCAGCCGGGCCTCGAGGTCCCTGGGTGCCCGGCGAAGGTGCGTCTCGAGGGCGTCGTCCAGACCGGGGACGCGGGCCAGCACGCCCAGCGCGATGGCGTGGTCGGTCTCACTGCGCCGACGCTGCATCGCGACGGTCTGCAGCGCCCCGGTGACGTCTCCCTCCTGCGCGCGCGCACGCGCACGCTTCAGGTCGGGGAAGATGTCGGCCGGGTCGTAGAGCGCCGACGTCGTGCTGGGCTCCACAGGCTCGAATGCTAGGTGGTCGTGGCCGATCGCACACACCGTTCGGCGCCGAGCGGCCGCAGAACTCGGTTCGGGCTCGGGCATCCTCGTCCGTAGGATGGGGCGTCGTCCGACGCCCGTGCGCGGACAGCCCATCTTCCCGAGACGAAGGACCCCCACCCGTGCTCCGCACCCATGAGGCCGGCACCCTGAGCGCCGGCCACACCGGCCAGACCGTCACGCTCACCGGCTGGGTGGCGAAGCGGCGCGATCACGGGGGCGTGGCGTTCGTCGACCTCCGGGACGCGAGCGGGGTCGTCCAGGTCGTCGCCCGGGACGAGGTGCTCACCGGTGCGGCGCACGACCTGCGCAGCGAGTACGTCGTCCGGGTGACCGGAGAGGTGACGGCGCGCGAGGTGCACAACGTCAACCCGGAGCTCCCGACCGGTGAGGTCGAGGTCGTGGCGTCCGAGATCGAGGTCCTCAACCCGAGTGCTCCGCTGCCGTTCCAGGTGGACGAGCGGGTCACCGTGGGGGAGGAGGCGCGCCTCAGGCACCGCTACCTCGACCTGCGCCGGCCGGGCACGCACTCTGCCGGGCACGCCATCCGGCTGCGCTCGAAGGTCAGCCAGGCAGCCCGCCGGGTCCTGGGTGAGCGCGACTTCGTCGAGATCGAGACCCCGACCCTCACCCGCTCGACGCCCGAGGGCGCGCGGGACTTCCTCGTGCCGGCCCGGCTAGCTCCCGGCTCCTGGTACGCCCTCCCGCAGAGCCCGCAGCTGTTCAAGCAGCTGCTCATGGTCTCCGGGATGGAGCGGTACTACCAGATCGCCCGCTGCTACCGGGACGAGGACTTCCGCGCGGACCGCCAGCCCGAGTTCACCCAGCTCGACATCGAGATGTCGTTCGTCGAGCAGGACGACGTCATGGAGCTCGGCGAGGCACTCGTCCGGGAGATCTGGCAGCTCGTCGGGGTGGAGCTCGAGAGCCCGTTCGAGCGGATGACGTACGCCGACGCGATGCGCCGGTTCGGCACCGACAAGCCCGACCTGCGCTTCGGCCAGGAGCTCGTCGAGTGCACCGAGTACTTCGCCGAGACGTCCTTCCGGGTGTTCCAGGCCGACTACGTCGGCGCTGTCGTGATGCCCGGCGGGGCGAACCAGCCGCGCAAGCAGCTCGACGCCTGGCAGGAGTGGGCCAAGCAGCGCGGTGCGCGCGGGCTCGCCTACGTGCTCGTCCAGGAGGACGGCTCGCTCGGCGGTCCCGTCGCGAAGAACCTGTCGGAGACCGAGGCCGCCGGCCTCGCCCAGCACGTGGGTGCCCAGCCGGGTGACTGCATCTTCTTCGCCGCGGGCGCCCCGAAGGCGTCCCGGGCCCTGCTCGGCGCTGCCCGGCTCGAGATCGGCCGGCGCTGCGGGCTCGTCGACGAGGACGCCTGGAGCTTCCTCTGGGTGCTCGACGCCCCGCTGTTCGAGCCGGCCGACGAGGCCGTCGCCGCCGGCGACGTGGCCGTGGGTGCCGGCGCGTGGACCGCGGTCCACCACGCCTTCACCTCACCCAAGGCCGAGTTCCTCGACACCTTCGACACCGACCCCGGCCCGGCGCTCGCGTACGCCTACGACCTGGTGTGCAACGGCAACGAGGTCGGCGGCGGCTCCATCCGTATCCATCGGCGGGACGTCCAGGAGAGGGTCTTCAGGGTCATGGGGCTGTCGGAGGAGGAGGCGCAGGAGAAGTTCGGTTTCCTCCTCGACGCCTTCCAGTACGGTGCCCCGCCGCACGGCGGCATCGCGTTCGGCTGGGACCGGATCGTCATGCTGCTCGGGGGCTTCGACAGCATCCGCGACGTCATCGCCTTCCCGAAGTCCGGCGGCGGTTACGACCCGCTCACCGACGCCCCGGCACCCATCACGCCGCAGCAGCGCAAGGAGGCCGGCATCGACGCGAAGCCCCAGAGCGCGGTGGCACCGCAGGGCGCGCCGGAGGTCAACCCGACGCAGAGCTGACTCCGGCGTCCGCCACGACCCGGCCGGTGGGTCGACGAACCTGCCCGTGCACATGCGGGCCCTGTTGGGGCGATGACACTCGGCCGGGACGGAGGTCCGAGGCTCGGCGGCAGGGACCCGCCGATGGGTCAAGCGCAGGCAAAGGTTTGGTCAAAGAGGTGTGTGTTCGGAAACACCCTGTGTCCCAGGTCCGTTGGCGGTCGCGTTGAACCCTCGACAACCTCAGGAGTGATCTGCCGTGAACCATCTGACCCGCCTCCCCAGCAGCGTGCGCGACGTGGTGCTGCTCGTCGCCCGCCTCGTGCTCGGCGTGGTCTTCGTCGTCCACGGGTGGCAGAAGGTCGTCCAGAACGGCCTTGGCGCCACCGGTGACGCGTTCGCGGGGATGGGTGTTCCCGCTCCCGAGGTGTCCGCGGTCGTCGCGGGAGTCGTCGAGCTCGTCGGGGGTGCCGCTCTGCTCGCGGGCGTGGCCACTGCCGTCGCCGGGGTGGCCCTGTTCCTCGTCATGCTCGGAGCGGCGCTGTTCGTGCACGTGTCCAATGGTGTGCTGGTGGACGGGGGCGGTTGGGAGCTGGTCGGTGCGCTCGGCGTCGGTGCGCTCGCGCTCGCAGCCGTCGGCCCGGGCCGCTACGCCGTCGACGGCATCGCCGGGTCGCGGCGCCGCCCGTCCTGAGCCCGACATGGAGCCTCCCGTGGGTGTGCGGACGCTGCGACGGCAGACACGTCGGACGTCCTGGTGGGCGGCCGAGACGGGAGGATCGCAGGTCAGGCGGAGTTCCGTGGCGGCGTGGAGGAAGGCAGCCAGCGGCTGCGCCACTCCATGGCAGTCGTGAAGCCCAGCCGGTGGTAGATGCGTCGGGCAGCGTCGTTGTCGGCGAACATCCCGAGGGCGCAGGCGCCCACCTCGTCCACGGCGCGGCGGGTCAGGGCCGCCGTGAGCGCCGCGCCGAGGCCGGTGCGGCGCCGACCGGTGTCGACGGCGATACCGGCGAGGGTGGGCGTGCCCGCCTCGGACGGCTCGCTGGCGCCGCAGGCCAGCAGCCCGCCGTCGTCGTCCCGCACCCCGGCCCAGAGCTGGCCGGGGCGCGCGAACGGCTGGCCGTGCGTGCGCGGGCTGTGCTCGGCCAGGAAGGCGGTCAGCTCCTCCCGGTCGGACGGCTCGAGCACGACCACGCGCTCCTCGCCGGGAACGTGGGGCGGTGCCGTCCGGGTCCACATCCAGTCCCAGTCGCCGCCGCGCTCGCCGAGGTCGAGGTACCGGGCCACGACCGGCTGGTGCTCACGCGGTGCGCTGAGGTGCTGGAAGGGACCGTCGAGGAACCACGAGCGGACCTCCGGCGACGACCACAGCGCGTCGAGGTGGGCCGCGTCGCCCAGCGTGGCCGCACCGCGGATGCCGTGGTCGGACCGGCGCGGAACGACGACGGCACGACCGGCGGCGCTCTCGGCGGCCCATCCGTCCCCGGTGAACCCACGGCCGATGTCGAGTTCGACGACGGGGTGGCGGTCGGTCAGCCCGCTCAGGTCCTCCAGGGTGCGGACCCGGCGGACGGTGACCCCACCTGCGGTGCTCATGGCGCCAGCCTCGCACGCACCGCCGCCGCACCGGACACGGGTCCGCCCTGTCCTCGGGTCACCTCGCCTGCGTCGAGGACCTGTGGTTCCGCGAGGTCCTGCTCGGCGAGTACGGGGACCTCCCGGGGCTCGGACCCGACGCCGGCGAGGACGACGAGTTCCGGGTCGACGGCGTGCCGCTGGCCGAGCTGCTCGACCGGTACGAGGCGGCGTGCGCGCGCTCCGACGCCGCGATCGCCACGCGGGACCTGGACGACACCGGCAGCACCGCCATCCACTCCGTCGGGGACGCGACGCTGCGCTGGATGGTGCACCACATGCTCGAGGAGACCGCCCGGCACGCCGGCCATCTCGACCTCGTGCGCGAGCTCCTCGACGGCGAGACCGGCTACTTCTGACGACCGCGCGCAGCGGGTCCGCATGGTCCGAGGCGTCAGCAGTCGCGGCGCACGTACCCCGGCCGGCCGGCCGGGACGAGGTCGCGGTCGCGCAGGACCGGGCGGAGCTCGGCCCACCCGTCGCAGGCGGCGTCGAACCCGTCCTCGCTGTACTCGACGAGAAGGACGTGGTCGTCGTACGCGTCAGCGAACTCGCCGCACTCGTCCCACTCGCCGCACTCCTCGACGACGGCGAAGTCGGTCACATTCCCCGCCAGGCGCGAGATGATCTCGGCGGCGTTCTTCTGGCCGATCGCCAGGCCTGCGCCGTGGGCCACCCGTGCGAGCGCGGTGAGCGTCTCGACGGCGTCGTCCTCGGTGAGCAGCCCGTCCGAGCGCGTCCAGGAGTCGAGGTTGTCGATCTCCACGGCGTCGTACCCGTCCTCGGCGCATCCGCGGACCCACGGACCCACGATGCCGAGCACTCCGTCGCGGGTGTCGTCGCGCACGTCGAGCAGCAGCTCGCCCCAGTCGCCGTCCTCGACCGGCTCACCGTCGTCGTCGCGCAGGACGAGCTCGGGGTGGTCGCGTAGCCAGTCGTCGTTCTCGTCGGGCTGGGTCTGGAAGCCGTTGACATAGCAGACCGCGTAGTCACCGGCCGGAGGGGCGGTGCGGTCCCGGACGACGACGCCGACGTCGTCGGGCACCGGCGACGCGCCGCCCAGCTGGTAGTCGAGCCCGGCCCCGACCGGTGGGAGCGTGACCTGCGTGGGACCGTCCGAGGAGGCGGCGTCCTCCGGGGCCGCGGCGGCGGGCGAGACGGACGGTGCCGCCGGGGAGGTGCCCCCGGCGTCGTAGGCCGAGGCGCCACCGGCACATCCGGCGAGCAGCGGCAGAGCCACGACGATGGTCAGCAGGCGTCGGGGACGGGGTCGCATCGCCCCAGTCCACCGTGCCGGGCCGTCCAACGCAACCGTGCGTCGCCGCGTGGACCGGCTGCCGGCGCGGGCGTGTCGTGACGGGTGGATAGCCTCGGGGGGTGGACCAGGACGGGACCGACCTCTTCGGCGCGGCATGGGGCGGCGAGACCGTACCGGCGGCGTCCTCCGGGGTGGTGCCGCCGCTCGCGGTCCGGATGCGGCCGCGCGGTCTCCAAGAGGTCCGCGGCCAGGCCGAGGTGCTCCGCCCGGGCAGCCCGTTGCGGCGGCTCGTCGAGGGCAGCGGAGGAGCGGCCGGTCCCCTCTCGGCCATCCTCTGGGGGCCACCGGGTACCGGCAAGACGACTCTGGCGCACCTCGTCGCGACCGCCGAGGACCGCGAGTTCGTCGAGCTCTCGGCCGTCACCGCCGGTGTCAAGGACGTCCGGTCGGTCATGGACGGCGCCGCGCGCACCCGGGACCTCTATGGCCGGCAGACCGTCCTCTTCCTCGACGAGATCCACCGCTTCACCAAGGCCCAGCAGGACGCGCTGCTCCCGGGGGTCGAGAACCGGCAGGTCGTGCTCGTCGCCGCCACCACGGAGAACCCGTCGTTCTCCGTCATCGCGCCTCTGCTCTCGCGCTCGATGCTCGTCACCCTCGTCCCCCTGACCGACACCGAGGTCGCCGACGTCCTCACGAGCGCGGTGGTCGACGAGCGCGGCCTCGCCGGCCGTTACGTGCTCGCCGAGGACGCCCGCGACCACCTCGTCCGGCTCGCGGGGGGAGACGCCCGGCGAGCCCTGACGTACCTCGAGGCGGCGGCCGGGGTGGCCGAGGACGCCCTCGCCGCGGGTGCGCCGCGGCCCGACGCCGTCGAGGTCACCCTCGCGCAGACCGAGCAGGCCGTCGCGCACGCCGCGGTCCGCTACGACCGCACGGGCGACCAGCACTACGACGTCGCGTCGGCCCTCATCAAGGCGATGCGCGGCTCGGACGTCGACGCGGCACTCCACTACCTCGCCCGGATGCTCGAGGCGGGGGAGGACCCGCGGTTCATCGCGCGCCGCATCGTCATCGCCGCCTCCGAGGACGTCGGGATGGGCGACCCCACGGCGCTGCAGACGGCGGTCGCCGCGATGCACGCCGTCGCACAGATCGGGATGCCGGAGGCCCGGATCATCCTCGCCCAGGCGGTGGTGCACAACGCGCTCGCCCCGAAGTCCAACGCGGCCTACACGGGAATCAACGAGGCGATCGCCGACGTCCGTTCGGGCCGGGGCGGCCCGGTACCGCTGCACCTGCGGGGCAGCGGTAACGGCGGTTCGGGGCGGATCGCCGAGGCGTCGGCCGCGGCCGTGGGCAAGGACCGCGCGCCTGCCTACGTCTACGCGCACGACGAGCCGGACGCCGTGGCGGCCCAGCAGTACCTCCCGGACGACCTCCACGGCCGGACCGACTACTACCGCCCCACCGACCGCGGCTTCGAGGCGCGCCTGCAGGAGCGCTGGCGCTGGCTCAGGGAACGACTCGGTCGCGACTGACCGATCTCCCGGTTCCGCGCTCGGGACCGACCGGGACCCGGGTATCCGGGGTGAGGGCGCACCATCCGGGCTTGTAGGGTCGGCGCCATGGAGGTCACGCTCGGCGGCATCGCGGGTCTCGTCGCCGCCCTTGCCTTCGCGTACCTCGCGATCCGGGTCGCGGGTCTGCTCGGCAAGGCCGGACGGGTGCTCGACGAGACGCGGGAGAGCCTGCGCACGACCACCGACAACGTCCAGCCCACGTTGAGGTCGCTGACCGACACCGTCGGTCTGACCAACGACCAGCTCACCCGGGTCGACGCCATCACGTCCTCGGTCTCGACCGCCGCCACCAACGCGTCCGCCCTGACCTCGGTGTTCGCCGCGACCGTCGGCTCACCCCTCATCAAGGTCGCGGCCTACAGCTACGGCGTGCGGGTCGCGGTGTCCAACCTGCGTAAGGCGACCCGATGACCCCGCGCGCGGTGGCCGTCGGCGTGGCCGCGCTCGGCGCGGGGTACGCGCTGTGGCGCCTTCCGGCCACCCGCCGCTTCGTGGCCACGGTGGGCGAGGCGGCGCGACAGCGCGAGGCCGACCTGCGCGAGGCGGTCGAGGTGGCGGTCCGTGCCGACGCCACGACCCGGGCGCCCCGGCACGCGGCCGGCTCCACGGTCCCCGACCTCGAGGTCGACGCCGGCTGGGACGGCGACCGCGGTGAGCCCCGCGGCGCCGCCACGGCTCTCACCGACGCCGACCCCGGCCGCTCCCTGACGCCGCAGGAGGCGCACGACCTCCTCCTCGACCCCTCCGGTGAGGGCCGCGCCGGTGGACGAGCTCGGTAGGGGCACCTGCCCCCGCCTCCGCCCGCCACCGCGATCCCCCGTGCCGCACGGCATACGATGACCGCTGCCCGTCGCACGGACGACCCCAGGACTGACACACATGGAAACCGCTGAGATCCGTCGCCGCTGGCTCGACTTCTTCGGCCGCAACGGTCACGCCGTCGTCCCGAGCGCCTCGCTGCTGCTCGACGACCCCAACCTCCTGTTCGTCAACGCCGGCATGGTCCCGTTCAAGCCGTACTTCCTCGGCCAGGAGAGCGCCCCGTTCGACCGCGCGACGAGCGTGCAGAAGTGCGTGCGTACCCAGGACATCGAGGAGGTCGGCAAGACCTCACGACACGGCACGTTCTTCCAGATGAACGGCAACTTCTCCTTCGGGGACTACTTCAAGGAGGGGGCGATCTCCCTCGCCTGGGAGCTCGTGACCACGCCGCAGGAGCGCGGCGGGTTCGGGCTCGAGCCGGACCGCATCTGGCCGACGGTCTACCAAGACGACGACGAGGCGTTCGCCATCTGGCACGAGCACGTCGGCATCCCCACCGAGCGGATCACCCGCCGCGGCAAGGCCGACAACTACTGGCACATGGGCGTGCCCGGCCCGGGCGGGCCGTGCTCGGAGATCTTCTACGACCGCGGTGCCGAGTACGGCCCGGACGGCGGGCCGGCGGTCGACGAGGACCGGTTCATGGAGTTCTGGAACCTCGTCTTCATGCAGTACGAGCTCTCTGCGGTGCGGGCCAAGGACGACTTCGACATCCACGGTGAGCTGCCGCGCAAGAACATCGACACCGGGATGGGCCTGGAGCGCATCGCCTCCATCCTCCAGGGCGTCGACAACATGTACGAGATCGACGAGGTCTACCCCGTCCTCGAACGGGCCGCGGACATGACCGGCAAGCGGTACGGCGAGCGGTCGGGCCACTCGGCCGGCTCGAGCCACCCCGACGACGTCCGGCTGCGGGTGGTCGCCGACCACGTGCGCTCCTCGCTCATGCTCATCGGCGACGGCGTGACCCCGGGCAACGAGGGGCGCGGGTACGTGCTGCGCCGGATGCTGCGCCGCTCGGTGCGCTCGATGCGCCTCCTCGGCCACGAGGACCCGTGCCTGCCCGAGCTCCTGCCGGTCTCCCTCGAGAGGATGGAGCGCTCGTACCCGGAGCTGCGGACCGACTGGGACCGCATCTCGCAGACCGCGTACGCCGAGGAGGAGGCGTTCCGGCGCACGCTGTCGGCGGGCACGACGATCCTCGACACCGCGGTCTCCCGCACCAAGGAGTCCGGCGGCGCCGTGCTGAGCGGCGACCAGGCGTTCGCCCTGCACGACACCTACGGCTTCCCCATCGACCTCACCCTCGAGATGGCGTCCGAGCAGGGGCTGGAGGTCGACCGCGAGGGCTTCGCCCGGTTGATGCAGGAGCAGCGCGACCGTGCGAAGGCGGACGCGCGGGCCAAGAAGACCGCCCACGGCGACACGAGCGCCTACCGCGAGGTCGCGGACGGCGTCGGGGGGCCCGTCGAGTTCACCGGCTACGACGAGGTCGTCAGCGAGGGCCGGGTCGCCGGCCTGCTCGTCGACGGCGCGGCCGTCCCGGCCGTCACGGCGGGACAGGACGTCGAGCTCGTCCTGGACCGCACGCCGTTCTACGCCGAGGGCGGTGGGCAGCTCGCGGACGGCGGGCTCGTCCGGCTCGCCGGCGGTGCGCTCGTGCGCGTCCACGACGTCCAGTCACCGATCGGCGGCCTCGTCGTCCACCGGGCGACCGTCGTCGAGGGCGAGGTCGCCACGGGCGAGAGTGCACTGGCCGAGGTCGACATCGAGCGGCGCCGGTCCATCTCGCGCGCCCACACCGCGACGCACATGGTCCACAAGGCGATCCGGGAGGCGCTCGGGGAGACCGCGACCCAGGCGGGCTCGGAGAACTCACCCGGCCGGTTCCGGTTCGACTTCCACGCCTCGTCCGCGCTGCCGGCGTCGGTCCTCGTCGACGTCGAGGCGCGGGTCAACGCCCTGTTGCTGGACGACCTGTCGGTGCGCGCCGAGGTCATGACCCAGCAGGAGGCGCGCGACGCCGGGGCCATGGCGCTCTTCGGCGAGAAGTACGGCGAGGCCGTACGCGTGGTGTCGGTCGGCGAGTGGGCCCGCGAGCTGTGCGGTGGGACCCACGCCGAGCGGACCACGCAGCTCGGCCTGGTCACGCTGCTCGGGGAGTCCTCGATCGGCTCGGGCGTGCGTCGCGTCGAGGCGCTCGTCGGCACCGACGCCTTCTCGTTCCTGGCCCGCGAGCGGGCCATCGTCGGGCAGCTCACCGAGCTCGTGAAGGGCCGGCCCGAGGAGCTGCCCGAACGGGTCGGCGGGCTGATGTCCCGCCTCAAGGAGGCCGAGCGCGACCTGGACCGGCTGCGCAAGGAGCAGCTGCAGGCGCAGGCCGGGTCGCTCACCGACTCCGCGCGCGACGTCGCGGGGGTGACGTTCCTCGGGCACGACGCGGGGGTGGCCGACGCGGGCGACCTCCGCTCGATGGCCCTCGACCTGCGAGGGCGGCTCGGGGACGAGCGGCCTGCCGTCGTCGCCGTCACCGGGGTGGCCAAGGGCCGCCCGGTCGTCGTCGTCGCGACCAACGCCGGCGCCCGGGACCGCGGCGTCACCGCCGGCGAGCTCGTCCGAGCGGCGGCCAAGACCCTCGGTGGTGGGGGCGGCGGCAAGGACGACATCGCCCAGGGCGGTGGCCAGGACGCGTCGAGGACCGGTGAGGCTCTCTCCGTCGTCGAGTGGCGCGTCGGAGAGCTCGCCGGCTGATGACCGGCGTCCCGCAGGCGCTCGGCCGGGGCCCCCGGCTGGGCGTCGACGTCGGGACCGTCCGGGTCGGGGTCGCGGTGAGCGACCCCGACGGGGTCCTCGCGACCCCGGTGGAGACCGTCGCGCGGACGTCCGTGGAGGACCCCGTCCCGGGGGACTCCGACGTCGAGCGCATCGCCGCGCTGGTCGCCGAGTACGGGGCTCTGCGGGTGGTCGTGGGCCTGCCGCGGTCCCTCTCGGGGGACGAGGGCCCTTCCGCTCAGCGGGCACGCACGTATGCTCGGGTCCTGGCGGAGCGTGTCGCCCCGACGGAGGTACGGCTCGTGGACGAGCGGCTGACGACGGTCGACGCGCACCGCTCGCTCCGCGACAGCGGGGTCGCCGGGAGGCGGCAGCGCGCGGTGGTCGACCAGGCGGCCGCGGTGCTCATCCTCCAGGCTGCCCTCGACGCCGAGCGGGTCACCGGGTCCCCGGCAGGGGACCCGGTGGGGCAACGACGGCGGCGTACGCGACGGACGAAGGGCACGTGGACGTGAGTCACGACATCTCCGACACGATCTTCGGTGAGGAGACGCCCCGCCGGCGTCCCAAGACCCGGCGCGAGCTGCACGGGAGCCGACGCCGTCGGCAGCGGCGCCGTGGCCCGCGGCTCGTCGTCATCGTCATCGCCGTCGCCCTCGTGGGCGCGGCCGGGTACGGCGCCACCCAGGTGCTCGGACCGACCGTCAGCGGGCTCTTCGGCGGATCCGCCTCGGGCGAGGTCGACTTCGCCGGCCCCGGCGAGGGTGAGGTCGAGGTCAAGGTCGAGCCGGGCAACACCGGCGAGGACATCGCGACGACCCTGCGCGACGCCGGCGTCACCAAGACCCGGACCGCCTACCTCGAGGCTGCTGCCGCGGACCCCGCCTCGGCTGCGAAGATCCAGCCCGGGACGTACCTCCTGCGCAAGGGGATGCGGGGGCTCGACGCGTTCGAGCTGCTCACCGACCCCGCGAACCGGGCCGCGGACCGGGTGACCATCCGCGAGGGCCTCTGGGTCGCCGAGACGTTCCAGGCGCTGTCGGACAACACCGGGATCCCGGTGGAGGAGTACGAGAAGGCGGCGGAGGACACCAAGGCGATCGGGCTCCCGGCCGCGGCGGACGGCAACGTCGAGGGATGGCTGTTCCCGTCGAGCTACGAGTTCGGTGACGCGTCGACGGCCACGGAGCAGCTCGAGCAGATGGTCGCCCTGACGAAGAAGACCCTCGACGACGTGGGTGTCGGGGACGACGACGCCCAGCGCATCCTCACGATCGCGTCGATCGTCGAGGGCGAGGTGAGCGGCGATGCCGACCGCGGAAAGGTCGCGCGCGTCGTGCTCAACCGGCTCGAGGGCGGCCCACCGAGCTACGGCCTGCTCCAGATGGACTCCACCGTGCACTACCTCGCGCAGCAGCGTGGCAAGGCCGGCACCACCGACGAGCAGCGGAGCTCGGACAGCCCGTACAACACGTACAAGGTGCAGGGCCTGCCTCCCGGCCCGATCGGCAACCCGGGCAAGGCCTCGATCGAGGCCGCGGCCGACCCGGACTCGGGCGACTGGGTCTTCTTCGTGACGGTCGACCCCAGCACGGGCGAGACGAAGTTCGCCTCGACGACCGCCGAGCACCAGCAGAACGTCGCCCAGTTCCAGCAGTGGTGCCGGGACAACCCCGGCCAGTGTTGAGAGCCGCCGTTCTCGGGTCGCCGGTCTCCCACTCGCTGTCCCCGGTCCTGCACCGGGCCGGGTACAGGGAGCTCGGGCTCACCGAGTGGGAGTACGGCCGGCACGAGGTCGACGCCGCGGGGCTCGCGGGGTTCGTCGAAGGGCTCGACGACACCTGGCGTGGGCTGTCGCTGACGATGCCGCTCAAGGACGCCGGCCTGAGCGTCGCGGTGGACGCCACGGAGGTCGCCCGCCGGGCCGGCGCCGCGAACACGCTCGTCCGACGTGACGACGGAGGCTGGGACGCCGACAACACCGATGTCGCAGGGGTCCTCGAGGCGCTGGCGGGACATCTCCCCGACAGGCCGGAGCGGGCCCTCGTCCTCGGCGCCGGAGCGACCGCGCGCTCGTGCGTGCTCGCGCTCGCCCGGCTGGGCGTGCGGACCCTCACCGTGCGGGCCCGGGACACCTCGCGTGCGGCCGACCTGCTCGCGTGGTCGATGGACGCCGCCGGGATGCGCAACGGGTCGGTCGCCACGCTGGACCCGTGGGTCACCACGACGGACGACGTCGTCGTCTCGACCGTGCCGCCCGCCGGTGCCGAGGACGTCGCGGCCACCGTCCCGGCGACGCATCGTGGCGTGTTCCTCGACGTCGTCTACGCGGACTGGCCCACACTGCCCGCCCGTGCGGCGGCCGCCGCCGGGATGACCGTGGTCTCCGGGACCGAGATGCTCGTCCACCAGGCCGCGGCACAGTTCCGGCTCTTCACCGGGCTGGCGGCGCCGGTCGCGCAGATGCGCTCGGCCGGGCTGCGCGCGCTCGGCGGTGAGCCGTGACGGTCGTCTGGGTCGCCGTGGCGGCGGCCCTCGTCATGGGCGTGGTGGGCCACCTGACCGGGGTCCGGCTGGCGACCGGTGGGTACCGGATCGACGAGGAGCAGCTGGCCGACCCGCCCGGCCACCCGTGGTGGACCGGCCCGGCCACCGGCGGTCTCGCCGCCCTCGCGACCCTCGTCGTCCGGGACCTCGGGGACTGGGCCGCGCTGCCGCCCTATCTGCTGTTCGCGTGGCTCACCGTCGCCCTCGTGTGGATCGACCTCGACGTCCACCGGCTCCCGGTCGGCCTCGTCGTGCCGGCCGGCGCCGCGATCGTCGTTCTCCTCGCCGTCGCGACGCTCGCCACCGGTGAGCCGCGGTGGCGCGGCGCGCTCATCGGGGCCGTCGTCATGGGCGGGTTCTACCTGTTCCTCGGCGCACTCCCGGGCGGCGGGGTCGGGGGCGGGGACATCCGGCTGGCCCCGGTCATCGGGGCGCTGCTGGGCTGGCTCAGCACCGCGCACGTCGTCGTCGGCATGGGGATGGGCTTCCTCATCGGCGGCGTCACCGCCGTCGTGCTCCTCCTGGGCCGGCGGGTCGGGATGAAGTCGTTCATCGCCTACGGGCCGGCGATGTGCCTCGGTGCATGGGCGGGGATCGCGCTCACCGCCCGGATCCTGACCGGCCTGCTCGTGGTCTGAGGGCCCGTGCGAAGATCGGGCGCATGCTGCGCTGGCTGACCGCCGGGGAGTCCCACGGCCCCGCTCTCGTCGCGACCGTCGAGGGCGTGCCGGCGGGGGTCAGGGTCACCACGGCGGACGTGGCCGCCGCGCTGGCCCGCCGTCGCCTCGGCTACGGCCGGGGTGCGCGACAGAAGTTCGAGCAGGACGAGGTCGAGATCCTCGGTGGCGTGCGCCTCGGGTCGACCCTGGGCTCACCCGTGGCGATCCGGATCGGCAACACCGAGTGGCCCAAGTGGCGCACCGTGATGAGCCCCGACCCGGTGAGCGACGCCGAGTACGCCGCATCGGACGACGTCAACGCCGAGAAGGAGGTCGCGCGCAACCGTCCGCTCACGCGGCCGCGGCCCGGTCACGCGGACCTCGTCGGGATGCAGAAGTACGGCTTCGAGGACGCCCGGCCGGTGCTGGAACGCGCCTCCGCACGGGAGACGGCGGCGCGGGTGGCCCTCGGGGCCGTGGCGGCCGCCCTCCTCGAGCAGGCTTACGGCATCCGCCTCGTCTCCCACACCGTCGCCATCGGCACCGCGGGTGTGGCCGACGACGCCCCGCTGCCGGGCCCGGGTGACGTGGAGGCGCTGGACGCCGACCCCGTGCGCGCCTTCGACGCCGAGGGGTCGGCGGCGATGGTCGCCGAGGTCGACGCCGCCCGTAAGGACGGTGACACGCTCGGCGGGGTCGTCGAGGTCGTGGCGGTCGGCGTACCCCCGGGGCTCGGCTCGCACGTGCACTGGGACCGCCGGCTGGACGCACGGCTCGCGGCCGCGCTCATGGGCATCCAGGCCATCAAGGGTGTCGAGGTCGGCGACGGCTTCCGCACCGCGGCCCGCCGCGGCTCGGCCGCGCACGACGAGATGGACCGCGGCGACGACGGCGTCATCCGCCGGGCCACCGGTCGGGCCGGCGGGACCGAGGGCGGGATGTCGGTCGGAGGAGTGCTGCGGGTCCGCGCGGCGATGAAGCCCATCTCCACCGTGCCCCGCGCGCTGCGCACGGTCGACACCGCGTCCGACGAGCCCGCGACGGCCATCCACCAGCGCTCGGACGTCTGCGCGGTCCCGGCCGCCGGGGTCGTCGCGGAGGCGATGGTCGCGCTCGTCCTCGCCGAGGCCTGCCTCGAGAAGTTCGGCGGCGACTCGGTGGCGGAGACCGCGCGCAACCACCGCGCCTACCTTGAATCCGTCCCTGCCTCGATGCGCACCTGGGAGGGCTGATGGCTCCCCGCGTGGTCCTCGTCGGGCCGCCGGGCTGCGGCAAGACCACGGTCGGCGCAGCCGTCGCGGCGCGCCTCGGCGCGGACGTCCACGACACCGACGCCGCCGTCGAGGCGGCGCAGGGCCGTTCGATCGGCGACATCTTCGTCGAGGACGGCGAGCCGGCGTTCCGCGCGCTCGAGCGGGCCGAGGTGGCACGGGCCCTTGCGGAGGAGGCCGGCGTCCTCGCCCTGGGCGGGGGCGCACCGGTCGAGGAGAGCACCCAGCGGCTGCTCGCCGGGCACACCGTGGTGTTCCTCGACGTCGGGATCGCCGACGCCGCGAAGCGGGTCGGGTTCGACCGCAGCCGTCCGCTGCTGGCCGTGAACCCGCGGGCGTCCTGGGTCCGGCTGATGAACGAGCGCAGGCCGATCTACGAGCGGCTCGCCTCGCATGTCGTCGACACCGCCGGCCGGTCGGCCGAGGAGGTCGCCGACGAGGTCGTCCGGCTCCTGGTGGCACCGTGAGCGGGCCGGTGACGGTGCACGTCGGGGAGCTCCACGACGTCGTCGTGGGCCGGGGGGTGCTCGACCGAGCGGTCGAGATGCTGCCGGACGGGGTCCGCCAGGTGCTGCTCGTCCGGCCCGAGGGGTTCGACCGGTACGCCGCCGCCGTCGCCGGGGCGCTGGAGGAGGCCGGGCTCGTCGTCCTGGACGCACCGGTCCCTGACGCCGAGGCCGCCAAGACCGCCGCGGTCGCGGCCGGGCTGTGGTCGGCGATGGGGGAGCGGGCCTTCACGCGGACCGACGCCGTGGTGGCCGTCGGTGGTGGGACGGTCACCGACCTCGCAGGCTTCGTCGCCGCCACGTGGCTGCGCGGGGTGCCGGTCGTCCACGTCCCGACGACGGTGCTCGCGATGGTCGACGCCGCGGTCGGCGGGAAGACCGGCATCAACACCCCCGAGGGCAAGAACCTCGTCGGGGCCTTCCACACCCCGGCCGGTGTCGTCTGCGACCTCGACGTCCTCGCGACGCTGCCGCGGGCCGACCTCGTCGCCGGGCTCGCGGAGGTGGTCAAGGGTGGCTTCATCGCCGACCCGACGATCCTCGACCTCGTCGAGGCCGACCCCACGGCGGCCACGGCGTGGGACTCGCCCGTGCTGGCCGAGCTGGTCGTCCGCAAGATCCGGGTCAAGGCCGAGGTGGTGGCCGCCGACCTGCGTGAGGCCTTCCGCCGCGAGATCCTCAACTACGGGCACACCCTCGGCCACGCCGTCGAGCAGGTCGAGGGGTACCGGCGTCGGCACGGCGAGGCCGTCGCGATCGGGATGGTCTTCGCCGCCGAGCTCGGGCACCGCACCGGGACGGTGGACGCCGCCCTGCTGGCCCGGCACCGGTCCGTCCTCGGGTCGGTCGGGCTGCCCACGACCTACGAGGGCGCGTCCTTCGAGGACCTGCTCGCGGTCATGGCTCGTGACAAGAAGTCACGGGGCGGCACGCTGCGCCTCGTCGTCCTCGACGGCCTGGCGAACCCCGTCCGTCTCGAGGGCCCCGACGAGAAGGTCCTGCGCGCGGCCCACGCCGCCCTCGCCTCCTGATCCGCACCGAGCACGGCACCAGGCGACCCGTCCGGTCGCGTCGGCGCGGAGCGGTACGATGGACGGCGATCCCAGACCCCTCACCGGGGTGACGCGCGCCCGCACCCGGCAGCGCGACCCGTCCCCGACGCAGAAAGCGACCGACACCCGTGGCATCGACCAACGACCTGAAGAACGGCCTCGTCCTCAACCTCGAGGGCCAGCTGTGGTCCGTCGTGGAGTTCCAGCACGTCAAGCCCGGCAAGGGCCCCGCCTTCGTGCGGACCAAGCTGAAGAACGTGCTCTCGGGCAAGGTCGTCGACAAGACGTTCAACGCGGGCGTCAAGGTCGAGACCGCGAACGTCGACAAGCGGACGATGCAGTACCTCTACAACGACGGCACCGACTACATCTTCATGGACCCGGACACCTACGACCAGCTGCCCGTGAGCCCCGAGGTCGTCGGCGACGCCGCGAAGTTCATGATGGAGAACCAGGACGCCGTCGTCGCCCGTCACGACGGCAACGTCCTCTACATCGAGCTCCCCGCGTCGGTCGTCCTCGAGATCACGTACACCGAGCCGGGCCTCCAGGGTGACCGTTCCACGGGCGGTACCAAGCCCGCGACCCTCGAGACCGGCGCCGAGATCGCCGTCCCGTTGTTCCTCGAGCAGGGCACGAAGATCAAGGTCGACACTCGCGATGGCTCCTACCTCGGCCGGGTCAGCTGACGGATGGCCGCCCGCACCAAGGCCCGCAAGCGCGCCCTCGACCTGCTGTTCGAGGCCGAGCAGCGGGGCGTCGACGCCGCGGAGCTCCTGCGCGAGCGGCTCGCGAAGCCGGTCACCGAGCATCCGCTCGCCGAGCTGACGGCCGACCTCGTCACCGGGGTGTCCGACCGTCGTGACCAGCTCGACGAGCTCATCACGACGTACTCGCAGGGGTGGACGCTCCAGCGGATGCCCGCGGTCGACCGCGCCGTGCTGCGGCTCGGTGCCTGGGAGGTGCTCTTCTCCGAGGACGTGCCCGAGGCCGTCGCGATCAGCGAGTGGGTCGCCCTGGCCACCGAGCTCTCCACCGACGACAGCCCACGCTTCGTCAACGGGCTACTGGCCCGGCTCGCCGAGGTCAAGCCGACCCTGGCGTGACCGTGCCGCGTGCCGGATCGAGGTGAGACCCGACCTCGAGACGGTCGCGGATCACCTCGACCCGCGCGTGCCAGACTGGGCCATGCCGTCCGTTCGCCCCGCTCGCCGGGAGGACCTGTCCGGCCTCGCGGCGATCGAGGAGGAGGGCGACAGGCAGTTCGCCCAGCGGTTCGGCGGCGTGGACTGGCCGCCGCCGGTCTCCGGTGCGGACCGCGCGGCCGAGCCCGGGTTCCTGCTCGTCGTCGGCGACCCGGTCGTCGGGTTCGCGCACGTTCTCGACCTCGGCGACGGTTGTTGGCACCTCGAGCAGCTTGCGGTCGCCCCCGCGCATCAGCGCCAGGGGGTCGGATCAGCGCTGCTCGACGCCGTCCACGCCGAGGTCGAGGCGCGCGGTGGCAGCGAGGTGACCCTGTTGACGTACGCCGACGTCCCATGGAACGCACCGTGGTATGCGCGGCACGGGTACGCGCGGGTCGACCCGGCGAGCAGGCTCGCCCCGATGCTCGAGGTGGAGCGGCGTCTCGGGCTGGAGCGTCACGGCCCGCGGGTCGCGATGTGCCGGCCCGTGGGCGGGCTCACTCCTCCATCCGGAAGCCGATCTTGAGCCCAACCTGGTAGTGCGCGACCGCGCCGTCCTCGAGGTGGCCGCGGATCTCGGTCACCTCGAACCAGTCGAGGCCTCGGACCGTCGAGCTCGCGCGGGTCACCGCCGTGGTGACCGCGTCGTCGATCGAGGTGGTCGAGGTGCCGACGACCTCGCTGATGCCGTACGTGTGCGCCATGGCCGGACCCTTCCGTCGTGGCCACCAGTGGCGGCCGGTACCCCCGATCCTCGCTGGCCCGGCAACGCCGCGCCAGCGTGAGGGCTCTAGGGCCGCAGCGACCGCTCCGTGGCGGGACCGGGTCAGCGGGCGAGTGCGGACGCGAAGACGACCTCGGGCCACGGTGACTCGGCGAGCCAGCGGCGGTGGGTCTCCGGGTCGGCGTCCCGCGGCGGGAACAGCGAGGTGACGACCGGCGCCGGGGGC
Source organism: Phycicoccus sp. CSK15P-2 (assembly GCF_016888005.1). Taxonomy (GTDB): domain Bacteria; phylum Actinomycetota; class Actinomycetes; order Actinomycetales; family Dermatophilaceae; genus Phycicoccus. The sequence continues at coordinate 173,103 of NZ_JAFDVE010000009.1, forward strand.
TGAGGCTGCGCGCACATGACATCGCCGGTCGGGGTGGGGCGGTCGCTCTCGGACATCGCGGAGCCTCCTTCGCAGTCGAGTGACGCCCCATGATGCATCACTCAGTGTTTACTTGACCATAGGTAAGCGTTATGCATCTCGCCCCCTGGGACAGCTGACCGGTCACCGGCCGTCACGCGGCCCGAAGACCGTGAGGGCCACGGCGTCCGAGTGCTCCCCGCGGACGTACTCGTCGACCCAGGCCCGCGCGTCGGGGTAGGTCGACTCGGCGACGACCCGCTCGCACACGGCGTCCACGTCGATGTCCGTGTGTCGCAGCGACACCTGGCCGTCCCGCAGCAGCGCCCACGCGCCGCCGACCCGGCCGTACGGCATCCCGACGCTCCCGGGGTTGACGACGAGCCGACGGTCGACGAGCCGGACGAACGGCATGTGGGTGTGTCCGCAGCACACCGTGCGGACGGCGTCCGGGACGTCCGCGAACACCTCGGCCCAGCGGTCCAGCCGGGTGTCGACGAGGACGACCTCGTCGTCGTCCCGCTGACTGCCGTGGCAGAACAGGACGTCACCGAAGCCGTCGAGCGACCTGACCACCGGATGGGGGAGCGAGGCGAGCAGGTCGAGCTGGTCGGGCCGCAGCGAGCGGGCCGCGAAAGCCGACTCCGCACGGGGCGACTCGCCGCCCCGGGACACCTCGACGACCTCGCGGTCGGCGTTCCCGCGGACGAGGAGCACCTGATCACCGAGCGCGGTAAGGGTGTCGAGGGTCTCCACGGGCATGGGTCCGGACACGAGATCCCCCGTGACGACCACGAGGTCGGCGGCCCGCACCTCCGGCTCTGTGAGGACGGCCTCGAGCACCGGAAGCACGCCATGCGTGTCGGACAGCAGGGCGACGGTCACCGGCGTGGTCATCCCGGCACCGTAGGGCGACACGGTCCACGGGGCGGCCGGTGGCGGGCGGGTTACGCGCAGGGCGTACAGTGGCGCCCAGCCAGACGTCCTTTAACGACCCGTCCAGTGAGGCGGGGAAGGAGGTCGCCCGCGGATGACGCGCGCCGACGACACGCTGCCCGCCGACCCGTCCGATGCCTCCGGTGCCCCGCGCGCCGTGATGAGCGAACCGGACGTCGCCAGGGCCCTGCGCCGCATCGCCCACGAGATCGTCGAGCACAACAAGGGCGCCGACGAGCTCGTCCTCCTCGGTATCCCCACCCGGGGCGTCGAGCTCGCCAAGCGTCTCGCCGCGCTGCTCGCCGAGATGGAGGGGGCCGAGGTCCCCGTGGGCGAGCTCGACATCACGATGTTCCGTGACGACCTGCGCCACCAGCCCACCCGCGCACCGATGCCCACCCGCATCCCGTCCTCGGGGGTCGACGACCGCGTCGTCGTCCTCGTCGACGACGTCCTGTACTCCGGGCGCACCATCCGGGCCGCGCTCGACGCGCTCTCCGACCTCGGCCGTCCCCGTGCCGTGCGGCTCGCCGTCCTCGTCGACCGCGGCCACCGCGAGCTGCCGATCCGGGCCGACCACGTGGGCAAGAACCTCCCCACCTCGCACGCCGAGCGGGTGATGGTGCGGCTCGCCGGGGTCGACGACGTGCCGGACGACTCGGTCTCCATCGGCCTCGGGGAGACCCGCGCCGGAGCCCCCTCGACTCCCGGAGGAGAGGTCCGATGAGGCACCTGCTCTCCAGCGCCGACCTCACCCGCGACGACGTCCGGATGCTGCTGGCCACCGCCGCCGAGATGCACGAGGTGCAGCGCCGTGACGTCAAGAAGCTCCCGACGCTGCGCGGGCGCACCGTCATCAACCTCTTCTTCGAGGACTCCACCCGCACCCGCAGCAGCTTCGAGATCGCCGGGAAGTGGATGTCCGCCGACACGATCAACATCACCGGCAAGGGCAGCTCCACCTCGAAGGGCGAGAGCCTGCGCGACACCGTCCGCACCATCGACGCGATGGCGGTCGACTGCGTCGTCATGCGGCACATGGCGAGCGGGGCAGCCCACCAGGTGGCCCAGTGGGTCGACGCCAGCGTCGTCAACGCGGGGGACGGTACGCACGAGCACCCCACCCAGGCGCTGCTCGACGCCTACACGCTCGAGCATCGGCTGGGCGACCTCGAGGGACGCCGCGTCGTCCTCGTCGGCGACCTCACGCACAGCCGGGTGTTCCGCTCCAACGCCATCACGCTGCGCACGCTCGGCGCCGACGTCACGCTCGTCGCGCCGCCCACGCTCATGCCGAGCGGCATCCGGTCGTGGGCCGAGACCGACGGGCTGCACCTCACCGACGACCTCGACGCCGTCGTCGCCACCGGACCGGACGCGGTGATGATGCTCCGCGTCCAGCGCGAGCGGATGAGCGGCGGCTTCTTCCCGACCCCGAGGGAGTACACCGTGGGCTTCGGCCTGACCCGTGAGCGGCTGCGCGCCCTCACCGACGCCAACGGCGACGCCGTCATCTGCCACCCCGGCCCGATGAACCGCGGCCTGGAGATCAGCGCGGACGCCGCCGACGCCGCGGGCAGCCTGGTCCTGGACCAGGTCTCCGCGGGCGTCGCGGTGCGGATGGCCGTCCTGTACCACCTGCTCGCCGGCGAGGAGGTGGCCGCATGAGCGACCTCCTGCTCACCGGGGTCACCTACCTGGCCGCAGATGGCACCGAGCAGCGCGGAGACGTCGCCCTGCGCGAGGGGCTCGTCACCGAGGTCGGGCGCGTCGAGGACACCGAGGGCCTCACCACCCTCGACGCCGACGGCCTCGTCGCCCTCCCCGGCTTCGTCGACCTCCACACCCACCTGCGCGAGCCGGGCCGAGAGGACGCCGAGACGGTCGCGACCGGCTCCCGGGCGGCGGCCGCCGGTGGATACACCGCGGTCCTCGCGATGGCGAACACCACGCCGGTCACCGACACCGCAGAGGCCGCCGAGCACGTCCTCGACCTCGGGCGGGCGTGCGGTCTCGTCGACGTCGTCCCGGTCGGTGCGGTCACCAAGGGTCTCGAGGGCCACGAGCTCGCCGAGCTCGGCCTCATGCACCGCAGCCGCGCCCGCGTCCGGGTGTTCTCCGACGACGGCCGCTGCGTCGCCGACGGCCGGGTCATGCGGCGGGCGCTGGAGTACGTCCGTGCCTTCGACGGCGTCGTGAGCCAGCACAGCCAGGACCCCACGCTCGCCGGCCCGCAGGCCTGCTGCCACGAGGGCGAGCTCTCCGGCCGGCTCGGCCTCCCGGGATGGCCGCCCGTCGCCGAGGCGAGCGTCATCGCCCGCGACGCGATGCTCGCCGAGCACACCGGCAGTCGGGTGCACGTCGCCCACGTGAGCACCGCCGAGGGCCTCGACGTCGTCCGCTGGGCCAAGGCACGGCGCATCCGGATGACCGCCGAGGTCACGCCGCACCACCTGACCCTCGGCACCGAGCTCCTCGCCGGCTACGACCCCGTCTACAAGGTCAACCCGCCGCTGCGCCCCACCGAGGACCAGCAGGCCCTGCGCGACGGCCTCCTCGACGGCACGATCGACGCCGTCGCCACCGACCACGCGCCGCACGCCCGGCACGACAAGGAGCACGCGTTCGTCGACGCAGCCTTCGGGATGCTCGGCCTCGAGACCGCCTTCGCGGTCGTCCACGACCTCCTCGTCGCCGGTGGGGGGATGACCCTCGCCGACCTCGCCGGGGTGATGTCCACGGCCCCGGCGCGGATCGCCGGGCTGGCCGGTCACGGCCGGCCCGTCGCTCCCGGCGAGCCCGCCAACCTGGTCCTCGTCGACCCCACCGCCTCGGTCACCGTCGACCGAGCCCTGTCCCACTCCCTGTCCCGCAACACACCGTGGCACGGCCGCACCCTCACCGGGGCCGTCCACACGACGCTCCTGCGCGGCGACGTCACCGCGCGGGAAGGAGAGCCCGCCGCATGCTGACCACTCGCGAGCCCGCCGTCCTCGTCCTCGAGGACGGGCGCACCTTCAGCGGCCGGGCCTACGGCCACCGGGGCACGACGGTCGGCGAGGCCGTGTTCTCCACCGGGATGACCGGCTACCAGGAGACGCTCACCGACCCCAGCTACCACCGCCAGGTCGTCGTTATGACCGCCCCGCACGTCGGCAACACCGGGTGGAACGACGAGGACGACGAGTCCGGCCGGATCTGGGTCGCCGGCTACGTCGTCCGCGACCCCGCCATCCGGCCGTCCAGCTGGCGCTCGCGGCGCACGCTCGAGGACGAGCTCGACGCCCAGGGCGTCGTCGGCATCTGCGACATCGACACCCGGGCCCTCACCCGCCACCTGCGCGAGCGCGGCGCCATGCGGGTCGGCATCTTCTCTGGCGCCGATGCCGAGCTGCCGCGCCCCGAGCTGCTGCACCGTGTCCAGGACGCGCCGGAGATGGCGGGCTCGGCACTCGCCGCGGAGGTCGCCACGAAGGACGCGTACGTCGTCCCGGCCGTGGGGGAGAGGCGGTTCACCGTCGCGGCGGTCGACCTCGGCATCAAGTCGATGACACCGGCGATGATGGCCGAGCGGGGCATCGAGGTCCACGTCCTCCCGGCCACGACCACCCTCGAGGAGGTCCGAGGCGTGGCGCCCGACGGCGTCTTCTTCTCCAACGGACCGGGCGACCCCGCGACGGCCGAGCTCCAGGCCGAGCTGCTGCGCGGCGTGCTGCGGGCCGGAATCCCGTACTTCGGCATCTGCTTCGGCAACCAGATCCTCGGCAAGGCACTCGGCTTCGGCACCTACAAGCTCAAGTACGGGCACCGCGGTATCAACCAGCCGGTCATGGACCGCACGACCGGCAAGGTCGAGGTCACGGCGCACAACCACGGCTTCGCCGTCGACGCCCCGCTCGACCGCCCCACCGACACCGAGTTCGGCAGCGCGACCGTCAGCCACGTGTGCCTCAACGACGACGTCGTCGAGGGGCTCGAGGTACGCCGCGGCGGCAACGGCGGGAAGGGTCGTCTCGTCGCCTTCTCGGTGCAGTACCACCCGGAGGCCGCGGCCGGCCCGCACGACGCCGCCTACCTCTTCGACCGCTTCACCGACCTGATGCTCGAGTTCTCGGAGGTCCCTGTCTGATGCCGAAGCGCGACGACATCCAGAGCGTCCTGGTCATCGGGTCCGGCCCGATCGTCATCGGGCAGGCCTGCGAGTTCGACTACTCCGGCACCCAGGCGTGCCGGGTGCTGCGCGAGGAGGGCATCCGGGTCGTCCTCGTCAACTCCAACCCGGCGACGATCATGACCGACCCGGAGTTCGCCGACGCCACGTACGTCGAGCCGATCACCCCCGAGATCGTCGAGAAGATCATCGCCAAGGAGCGCCCGGACGCCGTCCTCGCCACCCTTGGTGGGCAGACCGCACTCAACTGCGCGATGGAGCTGCACGACCGCGGGATCCTTTCGACGTACGACTGCCCGCTCATCGGCGCCAACGTCGAGGCGATCCAGCTCGGGGAGGACCGCGAGAAGTTCAAGGGCGTCGTGCAGCGGTGCGGCGCCGAGTCCGCGCGCTCGGCCATCTGCCACACGATGGACGAGGCGCTCGCCGCCGCCGACGACCTCGGCTACCCGGTCGTCGTCCGCCCCTCGTTCACGATGGGCGGCCTGGGCTCCGGGTTCGCGCACACCCCGGACGAGCTGCGCCGGATCGCCGGTGCCGGGCTGCAGTACTCGCCGGTCACCGAGGTGCTCCTCGAGGAGTCGATCCTCGGCTGGAAGGAGTACGAGCTGGAGCTGATGCGCGACCGCGCCGACAACGTCGTCGTCGTGTGCTCCATCGAGAACCTCGACCCCATGGGCGTGCACACCGGCGACTCGATCACCGTCGCCCCGGCGCTGACCCTCACCGACCGCGAGTACCAGCGGCTGCGTGACATCTCGATCGCGGTCATCCGCGAGGTCGGGGTCGACACCGGCGGGTGCAACATCCAGTTCGCCGTGAACCCGGCCGACGGGCGGATCATCGTCATCGAGATGAACCCCCGGGTGTCCCGCTCCAGCGCGCTGGCGTCCAAGGCCACCGGGTTCCCCATCGCCAAGATCGCCGCGAAGATGGCGATCGGCTACACCCTCGACGAGGTGCCCAACGACATCACCGAGGAGACCCCGGCCTCGTTCGAGCCGACGCTCGACTACGTCGTCGTCAAGGTGCCCCGGTTCGCGTTCGAGAAGTTCCCCGCCGCCGACGACACGCTGACGACGACGATGAAGTCGGTCGGCGAGGCGATGGCCGTCGGGCGCTCGTTCACCGAGGCGCTCCAGAAGGCGCTGCGCAGTCTCGAGAAGGCCGGGAGCAGCTTCCACTGGGACGGACCGGCTCCGACGGGCGAGGCCGGCAGGGCGATCCTCGACGCCGCCCGGCGCCCCACCGACGGCCGGGTCGTCCTCGTGCAGCAGGCGCTACGCGGCGGCCTGTCGGTCGAGGAGGTGCACGACGCCACCGGCATCGACCCGTGGTTCCTCGACCAGGTCGCGCTCGTCAACGACGTCGCCCAGACGGTCGCGACGGCGGGCGAGCTGACCCCCGACCTCCTGCGCCTGGCCAAGCGGCACGGCTTCAGCGACGCCCAGCTCGCGTCGCTGCGGGCCATGCCGGAGGCCGTCGTCCGTGGCGTGCGGCACGCCCTCGGGGTGCGCCCGGTCTACAAGACCGTCGACACCTGCGCGGCGGAGTTCGCGGCCCGCACGCCCTACCACTACAGCGCCTACGACGAGGAGACCGAGGTCGCGCCACGTGAGCGCGAGGCCGTCGTCATCCTCGGCTCGGGGCCGAACCGGATCGGGCAGGGTGTCGAGTTCGACTACTCCTGCGTGCACGCCTCCTTCGCGCTGCGCGACGCGGGCTACGACACCGTCATGGTCAACTGCAACCCCGAGACCGTGTCGACCGACTACGACACGAGCAGCCGGCTCTACTTCGAGCCCCTGACCCTCGAGGACGTCCTCGAGGTCGTGCACGCCGAACAGCAGGCCGGCCCGGTGGCCGGCGTCGTCGTCCAGCTGGGCGGCCAGACCCCGCTGGGGCTCGCCAAGGCGCTCAAGGAGGCCGGCGTGCCGATCGTCGGGACCTCGCCCGAGGCCATCGACCTCGCCGAGGACCGCGGCGCGTTCGGCCGCGTGCTGCACGAGGCCGACCTGCCGGCACCGAAGCACGGCACCGCGTACAGCGCGAGCGAGGCCGTCGAGATCGCCCAGGAGATCGGCTACCCGGTGCTCGTGCGTCCGTCGTACGTCCTGGGTGGGCGGGGCATGGAGATCGTCTACGACGACGAGACGCTCTCGGCGTACGTTCAGCGCGCGACCGTCGCGAGCCCGGAGCACCCGGTGCTCGTCGACCGCTTCCTCGACGACGCGATCGAGATCGACGTCGACGTCCTCTACGACGGCGAGGAGATGTACCTCGGCGGGGTCATGGAGCACGTCGAGGAGGCCGGCATCCACTCCGGCGACTCCTCGTGCGCGCTGCCGCCGGTCACCCTCGGAGCCACCGAGATCGAGCGGGTCCGCGAGTCCACCCTGAGGCTCGCCGAGGGGATCGGCGTGTGTGGGCTGATGAACGTGCAGTTCGCGCTCGCCCAGGACGTCCTCTACGTCCTCGAGGCCAACCCGCGGGCCTCGCGCACCGTGCCGTTCGTCGCGAAGGCGACCGGTGTCCCACTCGCCAACGCGGCCGCCCGCGTCATGCTCGGCACGAGCATCGCGCAGCTGCGGGCCGAGGGCGTCCTGCCCCAGGACACCGACGGCGGGCGGATGCCGGCGACGGCGCCGGTGTCGGTCAAGGAGGCCGTGCTGCCCTTCAAGCGGTTCCGCACCGCCGAGGGGTTCGTCGTCGACAGCCTCCTCGGGCCGGAGATGCGCTCGACCGGCGAGGTCATGGGCATCGACACCGACTTCGCGCGCGCGTTCGCGAAGTCCCAGCTCGGGGCGATCAGCGGGCTGCCGACCAGCGGCACCGTCTTCGTCTCGGTGGCGAACCGGGACAAGCGGGCGATCATCTTCCCGGTCAAGCGGCTCGTCGACCTCGGCTTCCGGATCCTCTCCACCTCCGGGACCGCCGAGGTCCTGCGTCGCAACGGGATCGAGGCCGACGTCGTGCTCAAGCACGCCGAGCGGGGCGAGGGCGGCACCTCGGTCGTCGACCTCATCAACGCCGGTCAGGTCGACCTCGTCGTCAACAGCCCGAGCGGCACGAGCCCCACGACCCGCGCCGACGGCTACGCCATCCGCGCGGCCACGGCGGCGATGGACAAGCCGATCGTCACGACCGTGCAGCAGCTGGCCGCGGCCGTGCTCGCCATCGAGGCCGTCCAGCGCGACGACCTCGACGTCACGAGCCTCCAGGACCACGCCGCCGCGCTCGACCTCTACGGCGTCGGGGGCCGGGCGTGAGCAGCGGCGTCGTCCAGGTCGCCGGAGAGGTCGTCGCCAACCGGCGGGTCGGTGCGTACCAGCAGCTGACGCTCCTCGCGCCGGGCGTCGCCGGTCTCGCGCGGCCGGGCCAGTTCGTCGCCCTCGCCGTCGGCGGCCCGACCTCGGCCAACCTCCTGCGTCGCTGCTTCTCCATCCACCGGGTCGAGGAGGCCGGCTCCGACGGCGGGACGGTCGACGTCGTCGTCGCCGCGCACGGCCCCGGCACCCGATGGCTCACGGCCCTCGGCCCGCACGACGCGGTCGACGTCGTCGCCCCGCTCGGGCAGCCCTTCCCGCTCCCGGCCGAGCCCGTCGCGTGCGTGCTCGTCGGCGGCGGCTACGGCTCCGCGCCGCTGTTCTGGCTCGCGGAGGCCCTCCGCGAGCGCGGCTGCCACGTCGAGATGGTCCTCGGCGCGGCCTCCGCGGACCGGCTCTACGGCGTCGCCCACGCCCGGGACGTCGCCGACGGCGTCTCGGTGACCACCGACGACGGGTCGGCCGGGACCAGGGGCCGGGTCTCCGACGTCCTCGGCGAGGTCGTCGAGCGCACCTCGTCCGTGGTTGTCTACGCCTGCGGCCCGATGGCGATGCTCCGCGCCGTCACCGAGGTGTCCGCGGCGTACGGCGCCGTGGCGCACGTGGCGGTCGAGGAGTCCATGGCCTGCGGCATCGGGGTCTGCATGACCTGTGTCATGCCCGTCACCGGCGACGACGGCGTCACGAGGATGGTGCGCTCCTGTGTCGAGGGCCCGGTCTTCCGGGGGGACCGGGTGCGCTGGGACGCGTTCGACGGCGGCGTCTGCCGGGTCCCGGACGACGCCGTGGGCGCCCCACGGGCGGGGGGCCACTGATGGCGGACATGTCGACCACCCTCGCCGGGGCAGCGCTGCCCAACCCGGTGATGACCGCGTCCGGCTGTGCGGCGAACGGGCAGGAGCTGCACCGTTTCCTCCCGGTCTCCGAGCTCGGTGCGTTCGTCACGAAGACCGTGATGCGCGACCCGCGCTCCGGACGCCCCACCCCGCGGATGGCCGAGACCGCGTCGGGGATGCTCAACTCGATCGGGCTGCAGGGGCCGGGCATCGACGCCTTCTGCGCGAAGGACCTGCCGTGGCTCGCCGAGCAGGGTGCCCGCGTCCTCGTGTCGGTCGCCGGCACCACTGCCGAGGAGTTCGGCGAGGTCGTCCAGCGGCTCGTCGCGTCCCCGGCCTGGGAGTGCGTCATCGGCGTCGAGGCCAACATCTCCTGCCCGAACGTCGCCAACCGTGGGCTCGTCTTCGCGTGCGACCCCGGGTCGTCCGAGCGCGTCGTGCAGATCGTCCGCACCCGGGTGCCCGAGGGCGTCCCGGTGTTCGCCAAGCTCACCCCGGATGTCACCGACATCGTCGCGATCGCGGACGCGGCGCTCGGGGCCGGGGCGGACGGGCTGACGATGATCAACACCCTCCTCGGCATCGTCATCGACACCGATCTCCTGCGCCCCCAGCTCGCGGGCGTCACCGGCGGCCTCTCGGGGCCGGCCGTGCGCCCCGTGGCCGTGCGCGCGATCTGGCAGGTCGTCGCGGCGATGCGGGCCGGGACGCTCCCCGTCGCCCCGGTCATCGGCGTCGGGGGAGTGCGCACCGGCGCCGACGCGCTCGAGCTCGTCGCGGCGGGGGCGTCGGCGGTGCAGGTGGGCACCGCCACGTTCAACGACCCCGACGCGCCGCGCCGGGTGCTCACCGAGCTCGAGGCCGAGCTCGACCGGCACGGCCTCGCCCGCTTCGCCGACGCGGTCGGCATCGCCCACGAGAGGATGGTCCGCCTGTGACCCCCACGCCCTTCGGCTCCCGGCTGCGCGCCGCGATGGACGCCCACGGCCCGTTCTGTCCCGGGATCGACCCGCACCGCGAGCTCGTGGAGTCGTGGGGCCTCACCTACGACCTCGCCGGCGTCGAGCGGTTCGCGATGACCTGCGTCGAGGCCTTCGGCGGGCACGTCGCCGCGGTCAAGCCGCAGTCGGCGTTCTTCGAGGCCTTCGGATCCCGGGGCGTCGCCGTCCTCGAGCGGGTCCTCGCCGGGCTGCGCGACGCCGGCACGCTGAGCGTCCTCGACGCCAAGCGCGGTGACATCGGCACGACGATGGCCGGCTACGCGTCGGCGTACCTCTCGGACGAGTCGCCGATGCGGGCCGACGCGCTCACCGTGAGCCCCTACCTCGGGTACGGGTCGCTGCGGCCCGCGGTCGAGGTCGCGCGGTCCACGGGCCGGGGCCTCTTCGTCCTGGCGTTGACGTCCAACCCCGAGGGGCCGGCCGTCCAGCACGCCACCCGGGAGGGGCACAGCGTCGCGGCCACCATCCTGCGGGGTGTCGCGGACGACAACGCCGACGCCCTGGCCACAGGCACGCTCGGCAGCGTCGGGGTCGTCGTCGGCGCGACCGTCGGGCCCGCCCTCGCCGAGCTCGGCATCGACCTCGCCGCGACGGCGGCACCGGTGCTCGCGCCGGGGCTCGGGGCCCAGGGTGGGACGCCGGAAGGGCTGCGGCAGGTGTTCGGCACGGCCGTCGGCCAGGTGCTCGGCAACAGCTCGCGGGAGGTGCTCGGAGAAGGCCCCGACGTCGCTGCGCTTCGGGCCTCGGCCCGCCGGGCCGCCGACCAGCTGGCGGCGGTGTCGGAAACGACGGCCCCCTGAGCACATCGCGATGGCGGGGGCGCTAGAGTCGCAAACGTACAGCCGGGTGTTGAGAAGCCAGCGCTCGCATATCAGACCGAGGATCGTCTTGTGGCACTCCCTCCGCTCACCCAAGAACAGCGCGCTGCTGCCCTCGAGAAGGCGGCTGCGTCCCGACGCCAGCGCGCTGAGGTGAAGAACCGGCTCAAGCACTCGGGGGCCTCGCTCCAGGCGGTCATCGCCGAGGGCAAGACCGACGACGTCATCGGCAAGATGCGCGTCTCGGCCCTCCTCGAGTCGCTGCCGGGCGTCGGCCGCGTCCGTGCGCGCCAGATCATGGAGGAGATCGGCATCTCGGAGAGCCGGCGGGTGCGCGGCCTCGGCCAGAACCAGGTGTCGGCCCTCCTGGACCGCTTCGGGCGGCAGTGACGGCCCGCTCCCGCCTCACCGTCCTCGCCGGTCCGACCGCCGTCGGCAAGGGGACCGTCGCGGCCTACGTGCGGGAGCACCATCCCGAGGTTTGGCTGTCGGTGTCGGTGACGACCCGGCGTCCCCGTCCGGGCGAGGTCGACGGAGTGCACTACCACTTCGTCGACGACGCCACCTTCGACGTCATGGCCGCCCGCGGAGACCTGCTCGAGTGGGCCGTCGTCCACGGCCGTGCCAAGTACGGCACCCCGCGGGCCCCCGTCGAGGAGATCCTCGACGCGGGCCGGCCCGCGCTCCTCGAGATCGACCTCCAGGGTGCCCGTCAGGTGCGCCGCACGATGCCCGAGGCCCTGTTCGTCTTCCTGTCTCCTCCCGGGTGGGACGAGCTCGTCCGCCGGCTCGTCGGCCGGGGCACCGAGGACGAGGAGGAACGGGCCGCCCGGCTCGAGACCGCACGGGTCGAGCTGGCCGCCGCGGAGGAGTTCGACGTCACCGTCGTCAACGACGACGTTCGGCGTGCGGCGGAGGAGCTCGTATCATGGATGGGAACCCCCGTCCCCGCACCGAAACGAGACTGACGCGTGTCCGGAACCATCGCGAACCCCATCGGCATCACCAACCCGCCGATCGACGAGCTGCTCGAGCGCGCCGACTCCAAGTACGCCCTCGTGCTCTACTCGGCCAAGCGCGCCCGGCAGATCAACGCGTACTACGCCCAGCTGCAGGAAGGGCTGCTCGAGTACGTCGGCCCGCTCGTCGACTCCGAGGTCCACGAGAAGCCGCTGTCGATCGCGCTCCGTGAGATCAACGAAGGCCTCCTGACCTCCGAGCCCACCGGCGAGGCGTCCGTCGAGCAGCCGCCCGCCGAGGCCTGACCGACGTGAAGGTCGTCCTCGGGGTCGCCGGGGGCATCGCGGCGTACAAGGCCTGCACGCTGCTGCGCCTGCTCACCGAGGCCGGCCACGACGTCACCGTCGTCCCGACCGCGTCCGCCCTCCGCTTCGTCGGAGAGGCGACGTGGGCGGCACTCTCCGGCAGGCCGGTCCACACCGACGTGTGGTCCGACATCACCGAGGTCCCGCACGTCCGGATCGGCCAGGAGGCCGACCTCGTCGTGGTGGCGCCGGCGACCGCCGACCTGCTGGCCCGGGCTGCCACCGGGCAGGCGGACGACCTGCTCACCACCGTCCTGCTCACGGCCCGCTGCCCGGTCGTCATGGCCCCCGCCATGCACACCGAGATGTACGAGCACCCGGCGACTCAGGCGAACATCTCCACGCTCACCGAACGCGGCGTGCACGTCGTGCCGCCGGCCTCGGGCAGGCTGACCGGCAAGGACTCGGGCCCCGGACGTCTGCCCGAGCCACAGGAGCTCTTCGAGGTCTGCCGCCGCGAGCTCGAGCGTGGTGCCGCTCCCGCCCACACCGACCGTCCCGCTGCCGCCCGGCCCCTCGCCGGTCGACGCGTCGTGGTGACGGCCGGAGGTACCCGTGAGCCGCTGGACCCGGTGCGCTACCTCGGCAACCGCTCCTCCGGGAAGCAGGGACACGCCCTCGCGGCCGTTGCCGCGGCCCGTGGCGCGCAGGTCGTGCTCGTGACGACGGTCGAGCTCGCCGCGTCGGCAGGCGTCGAGGTCGTGTCCGTCGAGACGGCGCTCGAGATGGAGCACGCCGTGCTCCAGGCGGCGCAGGACGCCGACGTCGTCGTCATGGCGGCCGCGGTGGCCGACTTCCGCCCGGCGGAGGTCGCCGCGCACAAGATCAAGAAGACCCACGGGAGCGGCACGGACGGGGCCCCCGACACCTCGGCGCCGGACGTGAGCCTCGTGCGAAACCCCGACATCCTCGCCGGTCTCGTCGCTGCCCGGGGGGAGGACAGCGCCCCCGTCGTCGTCGGCTTCGCCGCCGAGACCGGCGACGACTCCGGGACGGTCCTGGACCACGGTCGCGCCAAGCTCGCCCGCAAGGGGTGCGATGTCCTCGTCGTCAACGAGGTCGGCTCCGGCCGGGCCTTCGGTACCGACGACAACACCGTCCACGTGCTGCGGCAGGGGAGCGAGGACACCCTCGAGGTCGGCCCCGCCACGAAGACGGAGGTCTCCGAGGCGGTCTGGGACGTGGTCGCCGACCTGCTCTGACGCCCGGCGGCCGCTGCGGGGGGACGGAGGACGCCGCGTGCGCAGCAGCGCACGCGGCGTCCTTCCACGGCTCGGGCGTCGGCCCCGGGCGGGGTGGTGGTCCGGTCAGCGGTGGTGGGCGGGTTCCCGGTCGTCGGCCTGTGCCTCGTCGTCTGCTTCGTCGACCTCGCCCGTCTCGGCGTCGGTGCCGTCGTCGGCGGGGGCGTCGTCGGCCTCGACGTCCTCGACGTCCTCGATGTCGCTGCCGGCCTCGAGGTCGACCTCGGCGTCCTCGCCCTCGATGTTCTCCTCGGTGCGCTCGTCCTGGGAGTCGTCCTCGTCGGAGTCGTCCTCGACGTCCTGCACGTCGTCGAGCTCCGGCTCGTCGGTACCGGCGGCCTGGTCGGTCCCGGTCTCGGCGTCACCGACGGCCTGGTGGTCCTCGTCCACGACCGGCTCGTCGGTCTCCGCCGGCGGCTCGTCGGCGGTCGCGAGCGCCTCGGCCGCGGCCGGGCCGCCGAGGGTGGCGAGCATGTTCCGCACGTTCGAGAGCTGGGCGGTGATGCTGTCGCGGCGGGCGGTGGCGGCGGCCAGCTCCCGCTCGGAGTCGCGGCGGACCCGCTCGGCCTGGTCACGGGCCGAGCGGACGATGGACTCGGCCTCGATGCGTGCTGCCTCGAGGGCCCGGCTGGCCTCTCCCGCCCTCGTGCGATGGTCCTCCTCGGCCTCGCGCACGAGGTGGTCGGCCCGCTCCTGGGCGGACCGCAGCGCCTCGTCCTGGACCGCCATCTGCTCGTTGAACTCGGCGGCCGACTGCTCGCGGCGCTCACCGAGGGTGCGCTCGAAGTCGGCGGCCTGGGCGGCCGCGGTCGCGCGCTGCTTCTCGAAGTAGGCCTCGGCCTCCTCGCGGCGTGCCGCCGCGTCACGCGCCGCGTCGTCGACGATCGAGTCCGCCTCCGCGCGGGCCCGGGAGAGCACCTCGGCCGAGTCGGTGTCGGCCCTGTTGCGAACCTCCTCGGCGTACCGGTCGGCCTCGGCCCGGACCAGCTGGGACTCGTCGGACGCCGCGCGACGCGTCTCGTCCGCCTCCGCCGACGCACCGTCACGGATCGACGTGGCCTCCTCGTCGGCGAGGCCGAGCATCCTGCCGATGCGCTCGCCGAGGTCGGCGAAGGTCGGGTTGGAGACCTGGCGGGCCTCGTCCTCGAGGGACGCGACGCGCCGGCGCTGGCTGTCGAGCTCGGCGGCGGCCGAGGCGTGGTCCTGCTCGGTCTTGGTCAGGCGGACCGAGCTCTCGGCGGCCTCCTGGCGGGCTGCCTCGGCCTCGCGCTGGGCGCTCTCGACGGCCTGGTGCAGGGCCGCGACGTGCGCGTCCACCTGGACGGGGTCGTAGCCCCGGAAGACGGTCGGGAACTCGGGCTGGTTCATGGCGACTCCTGGTCAGAGGGATGGATGTCGTGGTCGGACGCGGCGTCCGGGCCCTGCTCCTCGTGCACCGCCAAGGCGTCGATGACTCCGGACAGCCGACCGAGCTGGGCGGTGATGGCGTCACGACGCGCTGCGAGTGTATGCACCTCTTCGCGCGCCCGCTCCACGGCGGCATGGGCCTCCGTGCGTACCGCGTCGGCCCGTTGGCGCGCCTCGTCGGACGCACGGACGATCTCGGCCCGGGCGGTCCGGTGGTACTCGTGGGCCTCACGGTGCATGCGCTCGACGTCCTCGGCGGCGCTCGTCCTGATCCGCCGGGCGTTCTCCTCCGTGTCGGCGAGGCGGCGCTCCGCTCGCGCCGTGGAGTCCTTCTCGCGGCGGCGGGCCTCCTCGAGGAGGCGTTCGGACTCGCGGGCCGCGGCCTCGCGGGTGCGCGCGGCGTCGGCCCGGGCCTCGGCGAGGACGGACTCGGCGAGCTCACGCATCCGCCGCGCCTCGGACTCGGCCTCCGCCATGCGGTCCCGGCTCTTGGTCGTCGCACTGCCGAGCAGCGTCTGGACCCGCAGCCGGTGGCTGCGGGTCCGCTCGGCGATCTCCTGATGGTGCTCCCTCGCTGCGTGCTCCCGTTCCTCCTCGGCGCGGGCGAGGATGTCGCGAACGGTGGCCTGGGCCCAGGCGAGGTGCTTCTCGGCGGTCTCGACGGTGCCGGCGGCGCTGGTCTCCGCGTCGGCGACGATGCGCTGTGCCTCCCGCTGTGCCTCCTCGACGACCCGGGTGCGGGTGCCGCGGGACTCGTCCTCCCGGGCCGTGACCTCGGTGAGCCGCGCCTCGACCTCGGTCTCGGCCTCACCCCGGCGGCGGAGCACGTACTCCTCGGCGGCCCGCCGCAAGGTGTCGACCTCGGTGGCCGCCGCGGTCCGCAGGTGGGCCAGCTCGGCCTGCAGTGCGGACCGCTGGGTGGCCCATCCCTCCTCGTGCTCGCGCTGCAGCGCGGTGAGCCGGTCGGTGGTCGCCGTGTGCTCGGCGTGGGCCTGCTCGAGCAGCGTGGCGGCGCGCTGCTGGGCGTCGGCGACGAGGGCGGCGGCCTGCTCCTCGGCGAGTGCGACGGCCTCGTCCGAGGCCTTGGTCGCCCTGGCCCGCAACAGCGCGGCCTGGTCGGCCGCGTCGGAGAGCATGATCTCGACCTCGGCGCGGGTGTCCTCCAGGTTGCGCTCGGCCTCGGCACGGGCGGATGCCGCCCGGGCCGACAGGTCGGCGAGCTCCTGGGTGGCGGCAGCGGTCTCCTCCCGGACCCGGGAGGCCTCGTTGCGTGCCGTCGTGAGCTCACGGTCGGCCTCGTCCCGGAGGCGGTCGGCCAGGGTCTGCGCGCGGGTGAGCAGGGTGAGCGCCTCGTCGACGGGGGCGTCGACCGGACGTGCGCCGTCGTTCGTGGATGCGGTGTGCGGTCTGGACCCGTCGGACACGAACACCATGATTCCAGACTGCCGGACGGACGACCGGTCCACCAGCGAGGTCACTGCGCCCCGGTAGATTGGGCGCCGGTCACCGGCGTGGTGGCCGGCAGTCCACCACGAAGGAGCCGCGCGTGTCCGCACGCCTGTTCACGTCCGAGTCCGTCACCGAGGGGCATCCAGACAAGATCTGCGACCAGGTGTCCGACGCCATCCTCGACGCGCTGCTGGCCCAGGACCGCGGGAGCCGGGTCGCGGTCGAGACGATGGTGACCACCGGGCTCGTCCACGT
Organism: Phycicoccus sp. CSK15P-2; assembly: GCF_016888005.1. Lineage (GTDB taxonomy): Bacteria > Actinomycetota > Actinomycetes > Actinomycetales > Dermatophilaceae > Phycicoccus. Next base: position 189,886 of record NZ_JAFDVE010000009.1, read on the forward strand.
CGCCGGCGAGGTCACGACGGACGCGTACGTCGAGATCCCCTCCATCGTCCGTGAGACCGTCCTCGGCATCGGGTACGACAGCTCCACCAAGGGCTTCGACGGTGCGTCCTGCGGGGTCGAGGTCTCGATCGGCCAGCAGAGCCCGGACATCGCGCAGGGCGTCGACACCGCGTACGAGAACCGCACCGGAGGGGTCGACCCGAAGGACAAGCAGGGCGCGGGTGACCAGGGGCTGATGTTCGGCTATGCGTGCGACGACACCTCCGAGCTCATGCCGCTGCCGATCCACCTCGCGCACCGGCTCTCCGAGCGGCTCACGGCCGTTCGCAAGAGTGGTGAGCTCTCCTACCTGCGGCCCGACGGCAAGACGCAGGTGACGATCGCGTACGAGGGTGACCGCGCGGTCGCCCTCGACGCCGTCGTCGTCTCCACCCAGCACGCCGCGGACATCAGCCTCGACGGCCTGCTCGAGCCGGACGTGCGCAGCCACGTCATCGACCCCGTGCTCGCGGAGCTCGCCGACGCGGGCACCGAGCTGCGGCACGACGACTACCGCGCCTACATCAACCCCACCGGCAAGTTCGTCATCGGCGGTCCGATGGGGGACGCGGGGCTCACCGGTCGCAAGATCATCGTCGACACCTACGGCGGGATGGCGCGGCACGGTGGTGGTGCCTTCTCCGGGAAGGACCCGTCGAAGGTCGACCGCTCCGCCGCCTACGCCACCCGCTGGGTCGCCAAGAACGTCGTCGCGGCCGGCCTGGCGAAGCGCTGCGAGGTCCAGGTCGCATACGCCATCGGGGTCGCCCAGCCGGTCGGCCTGTACGTCGAGACGTTCGGCACCGAGACCGCCCCGGTCGAGAAGATCCAGGCGGCCATCCGCTCGGTCTTCGACCTGCGCCCGCTCGCGATCCTCGAGGAGCTCGATCTCCTCCGGCCGATCTACCAGCCCACCGCGGCCTACGGGCACTTCGGCCGCACCGGCGTCGAGGGCGTCGAGAACGCCTTCACGTGGGAGCGCACCGACCGCGTCGAGGCCCTGCAGCGGGCCGTCGCCGGCTGACGGCCCTCGTCCACAGGCGGAGCCCGCCGACCTCTCGGGGTCGGCGGGCTCCGCTAGGTTCGCAGGCGTGACGGGGACCGGTGACGAGGGTGAGCAGCTCGCCCTCCTGGCCGCCGGCCGGTCCCGGGCCCCCCGCCGGCTCGCGGGCGCCGACCCGACCACCGCCGAGCAGCCCGTGGCGCTCGTCCAGGTCGACACCGGGCTCGCCCACCTGGACCGGCCGTTCGAGTACTCGGTGCCGGAGTCGATGGCCGACGGGGCCCGGCCCGGGGTGCGGGTCAAGGTCCGCTTCGCCGGGCAGGATCTCGACGGATGGGTCCTGGCGCGGCGCGACGAGGCCGAGCACAGCGGCCGGCTGACCCCGTTGCGCCGGGTCGTGTCACCCGAGCCGGTGCTCACCGACGCCGTCCTCGACGCCGCCCGTGAGGTGGCCGCACGGTACGCCGGGACCCTCGGGGACGTGCTGCGTCTCGCCGTCCCTCCTCGGCACGCCCGGGCCGAGCAGGCCCTGGCGGTCGAGCCTCCCGACCTCCCCGGGCTCCCCGCGGCGGACGCCGTGGCCTGGGCCCGCTACCCGGCGGGGGAGGCCTACCTGGCACGGGTCCGGGACGGCGCCGCCCCGGCGGCCTCGGTGCTCGCGCTCCCGGCCGTCGAGGACGACCGGACCTGGCCGGCGCTGCTCGCCCAGGCCGTCGGTACGTGTGTCGCGGGGGGGCGGGGCGCACTGGTCGTCGTGCCGGACCACCGTGACGTCGTCCGGGTGGAGGCGGCGCTGGGCGCAGCCCTGGGCCCGGGACGTCACGTGCGGCTGACCGCCGACCAGGGGCCGCAGGCCCGGTACACGGCGTTTCTCAAGGCGCTGCGCGGACACGTACCCGTCGTCGTCGGCACCCGTGCCGCGGCGTTCGCTCCCGTCCGCGACCTCGGGCTCGTCGTGTGGTGGGACGACGGCGACGACCTGCTCGACGAGCCCCGCGCGCCGTACCCGCACGTCCGTGAGGTGCTCCTGGCCAGGGCTCGCCGGGAGGGTGCGGCGCTGTTCACGGCGGGCTTCGTCCGGTCCGCTGCGGTCGCCGACCTCGTGGCACGTGACGTGCTCAAGCCCGTCGACGCCCCGAGGGACGCCGTGCGGAGCGCCGTGGCCTCCGTCCGCGTGGCCGGGGAGGGCACCGACCGCGACCGCGACCCGGCGGTGGCCGCCGCGCACCTGCCCACCGTCGCCTGGCGCGCCGCCAAGGAGGCGCTCACGTCCGGTGCGGTGCTCGTCCAGGTGCCGCGGCGTGGCTACCTCCCCTCGCTGGCCTGCCAGACCTGCCGCCGCCCGGCACGCTGCCCGGTGTGCTCGGGCCCGCTGTCGCTCACGGGTCCGCAGGGTCCGCCCGGCTGCCGCTGGTGCGGGCGGGTCGAGACCCGGTTCGCCTGTCCGGCGTGCTCGGGCACCCGGCTGCGCTCGTCCGTCGTCGGGGCCCGCCGTACGGCCGAGGAGCTCGGGCGGGCCTTCCCGGGCGTGCCGGTGGAGCGCTCGGGCGCCGGCACGGTGCTCGACACGGTGGCTGCCGGTCCGCGACTCGTGGTCTCGACCCCGGGCGCCGAGCCGGTCGCCCCGGACGGCTACGCGGCGGCGCTCATCCTCGACGCCTGGGCCCTGCTCGACCGCCCGACGCTCGACGCCGGTGAGGAGGCACTCCGGCGGTGGTGCTCGGCGGCGGCCCTGGTGCGCCCCGCGTCGGCCGGCGGCCGGGTCGTCCTCGCCGGCGCCCCCACCCATGTGCCGGTGGCGGCCGCCGAGGCGCTGGTGCGCTGGGACCCGGCCTGGTTCGCGGAGCGCGAGCTCACCGAGCGCCGAGACCTCGCGCTGCCGCCCACGGCTCGGCTGGCCGCCCTCACCGGATCGAGAGCGGCCATCACGGCCGCGCTCGAGGAGCTCGCGACGCCTCCGTCCGCCAGGACCCTCGGGCCACTTCCCCACGGGGAGGAGCGGTGGCGGGTGCTCGTCACGGTCCCCGTCGAGGACGGTCCGGCGCTGGCGCGCGAGCTCCTTGCGCTCCGGGCGCGGGCCTCGGCGCGCAAGGACCCCGACCCCGTCGTCGTCCGCGTCGACCCGCGCGACCCCACGTCCTGACCGCCGGGTCGCGCTGGTCCGTCGGGCTCCTAGACTCGCCGGGTGCGTCTCGTCCTCGCCGGAACCCCCGACACCGCCGTCCCGTCGCTGCGGGCGCTGCTGGCCTCACGGCACGACGTCGTGGCCGTCGTCACCCGGCCCGATGCCCGGGCCGGCCGGGGCCGGACGCTCACGCCGTCGCCGGTCAAGGAGGTCGCGCTCGAGCACGGCCTCGAGGTCCTGACGCCCGACCGGCCGCGTGACCCGGAGCTCCTCGACCGGCTGCGCGCCATCGCGCCCGACTGCTGCCCCGTCGTCGCGTACGGTGCGCTGCTGCCGCGGGTCGCGCTCGACGTCCCCCGGTACGGCTGGGTCAACCTGCACTTCTCGCTCCTGCCCGCGTGGCGCGGAGCGGCGCCGGTGCAGCGGGCCGTCATGGCGGGCGACGAGGTCACCGGCGCGAGCACGTTCGTCATCGAGGAGGGACTCGACACCGGTCCGGTGCTCGGGTCCGTCACCGAGCCGGTCCGTGCCGACGACACCGCCGGCCGTCTTCTCGCCCGGCTCGCGGACGTGGGGGCGGGCCTTCTCGTCACGACGATGGACGGCCTCGAGGACGGCTCGCTCCAGCCCGTGCCCCAGCCGGCGGAGGGGGTCAGCCACGCACCGAAGCTCACGACCGAGGAGGCGCAGGTCCGGTGGGACCTGCCGGCCCACGTCGTCGACCGACGGGTGCGTGGGGTCACCCCCGACCCTGGGGCCTGGACGACCTTCCGTGGCGCCAGGCTCGGTATCGGCCCGCTCGGCGCGGACCTCTCGCCACCGGAGGGTGCCGCCGACCTCGCGCCCGGGGAGCTGTCCGTCGCGAAACGCACGGTCCACGTGGGCACCGCTTCGGCCCCCGTGGTCCTCGGGGAGGTCCGTCCGCCGGGCAAGCGGGCCATGAACGCCGCCGACTGGGCACGAGGGGTGCGGGTAGAGGCGGACGAGCGTCTCGGCTGATCTCTGCCGTGCCCGGACCGTAGACCTGATAGTGGACCAGACCCGTCCGTCAACTCACGCGGTGGTACGGACGGCTAGCCTCCTGCCGTGCCGCAGAACCCCGAACCACGTCCGCGTAGTGGCCCACGCCGCCGGTCCGAGACCACGCCGTCGCAGCGCACCCGCGGGGCCGAGCCGACCCGGTTCGCGGCGTACACGCTGCTGCGGGCCGTGGCCGAGGGTGCGTACGCCAACCTCGAGATGCCGCGCATCCTGCGCCGTCGCCGGCTCGAGGGACGGGACGCCGCCTTCGCCACCGAGCTCGCCTTCGGGACCGTCCGCTGGCAGGGGCTCTACGACCGCGTCGTCGAGGTCGCGGCCGACCGCCCCGCCGACCGCATCGACGGTGCGGTGCTCGACGTCCTGCGGCTCGGCTGCCACCAGCTCCTCGGGATGCGGGTGCCGGCGCACGCGGCGGCCGACCAGACCGTCGGGCTGGCACGTACGGTCGTCGGCCAGGGTGCCGCCGGCTTCGTCAACGCCGTCCTGCGCCGGGTCGGCGAGCGCACGCTCGAGGAGTGGGCCGAGGCCGTGGCGCCCGAGGGTGACGGCGCGGCGGCGCTGGCCGTCCGCACCTCCCATCCGGAGTGGGTCGTCACCGCGCTGCGGGCGGCGCTGCTCGGGCACGGCCGGGCGGCCGCGGAGACCGTCGACGCCGAGCTCGCCGCGCTCCTGGCCGCCGACAACGAGCCGCCGCGGGTCCACCTCGTCGCGCGGCCCGGCCTCGCCACCGTCGCCGAGCTCGTCGAGGCCGCCGACGCCGAGCCGAGTGCGACGAGCCCCGTCGGCGCGGTGCTGCGGGCCGGCGACCCCGGCGCCGTCCGCGCCGTCCGAGAGGGCCGGGCCGCCGTCCAGGACGAGGGCAGCCAGCTGCTCGCGCTCGCCCTCGCCGCGGCGGACGTGCCGGACGGGCTGCCCGGGCGCTGGCTCGACCTCTGCGCCGGCCCCGGGGGGAAGGCGGGGGTCCTCGGCGCCCGCGCGCTCCAGGAGGGCGCCGTGCTCACCGCCGTCGAGGTGAGCGAGCACCGCGCCGACCTCGTGCGCTCCGGCCTCGCGGCGCTCACCGAGCGGGCGGCGTCCGCCGGGCACGCGGTCGAGGTCCGGACCGCGGACGGGCGCGAGGTCGGCGAGGACGAGCCGGGGGCCTACGCCAAGGTGCTCGTCGACGCGCCGTGCACGGGCCTCGGCGCGCTCCGCCGCCGGCCCGAGGCCAGGTGGCGCAGGCAGCCGTCCGACCTCGCGGCCCTGGGCCCGCTGCAGCGCGCCCTGCTCGCCTCGGCCCTCGACGCCGTCGCCCCCGGCGGGGTCGTGGCGTACGCGACGTGCAGCCCGCACGTCGCCGAGACCCGATTCGTCGTCGGCGACGTCGTCAAGAAGCGGGAGGACGCCGAGGTGCTCGACGCCCGCCCGTTCCTGCGCGACGCGTCCGGCACCCCGCTGGCCGACCTCGGCGAGGGTCCGTACGTCCAGCTCTGGCCGCACGTCCACGGCACCGACGCGATGTTCCTCGCCCTCCTGCGCAAGCGGCCGGTCGCGCGCTGAGCCCGTCGATGCTCGTCACCGGCGGTCGTTAGGGTGACGCCCGTGCAGATCTCGCCGTCGATCCTCGCGTCCGACTTCGCCAACCTCCAGTCCGAGCTCGAGGCCGTGCGCACCGCCGACTGGGCGCACGTCGACGTCATGGACAACCACTTCGTGCCCAACCTCACCCTGGGTCTCCCCGTCGTCGAGGCGCTGCTGAAGGTGAGCCCCGTCCCGCTCGACTGCCACCTCATGATCGAGGACCCGGACCGCTGGGCGCCGGGGTACGCCGAGGCCGGGGCCGGGTCGGTGACCTTCCACGTCGAGGCCGTGCGCGACCCCGTCGCCACGGCCCGGGCCATCCGAGCGGCGGGTGCGCGGGCCGCGTTCGCGGTCAAGCCCGGCACCCCTTTCGCGCCGTACGAGGACCTGCTGCCGGAGGTCGACATGGTCCTCGTCATGACCGTCGAGCCCGGCTTCGGCGGGCAGTCGTTCCTGGCCGACCAGATGCCGAAGGTGCGCGAGGTCAGCGAGGCCGCGCGCCGCCACGGCGGCGAGGTCCGCGTGCAGGTCGACGGCGGCGTCTCGGCCTCGACCATCGAGCAGTGCGCCGAGGCGGGTGCCGACGTGTTCGTGGCCGGGTCCGCCGTGTACGGCGCGGAGTCGGCCGCCGACGCCATCGAGGAGCTCCGAACCCTGGCCGCGCGCCACACGCACCCATGACCTCGCTCACCGAGCGGCTCGCGGACGCCGACGGCTACCTGGCCGACCTCGACCTCGCCGAGGGGCTGGCCCCCGGCGAGGTGCTGTCCGGCGTCGAGCTCGAGGCCTGCCGCTTCGACGGCAGCGTCCTCGAGAAGTCGGTCGTCCGGGAGTGCGTGTTCACCGACTGCACCTTCACCGGCTGCAACCTCTCGATGGCCGACCTCTCGGGCACGCGGTTCACCGACTGCCGGTTCGTCGACTGCAAGGCGCTGGCCGTGTCGTGGGGCAAGGTCGCTCCGGCGCCGCTCTCGACGCGCCCCTGGGACTTCGAGCGCTGCCGCCTCGACCTCGGGTCCTTCCGCGACCTCGAGGCGTCCCGGGCTCGCTTCGTCGACTGCTCGATGCACGAGGTCGACCTCGCGGGCACCGACCTGCGCGAGTCCGAGCTCCGCGGGTGCGACCTCGCCGGAGCCACCTTCGCGGCCACCGACCTGCGGGGCGCCGACCTCACGGGGTCGACGGGCTACGTCGTCGACCCGGCCGAGAACCGGGTCCGTGGGATGCGGGTCGACGCGCTCGCGGCCGGCGGGATCCTGCGCGCGATGGGCCTCGTCGTCGACGACTGACCCCTGGAGTGGGGAAGCACACAGCAGGACCGGAGTGTCGCGATGCCGAGCGCGTGGCGCATAATGGCCTCACACGTGCTCCGGGGTCGGTGCAATTCCGAACCGGTGGTGACAGTCCACGACCCGGCCGCAGCCAGCGGTCGGTTGACCCGGCGGAAATCCGGGACCGACGGTGAAAGTCCGGATGGGAGGCAGCACGTGCCGACGGGAGCGATCCCGTCGGCGGTCGTCGTGACCGCGCACCCGTGCGCGTGCCGCCGACCTCCAGCCCGGAGCCCGACCGACCGGTTCGAGGCACGAGGGCGAGACGATGACGCAGACGGCCACCGCGCTGATGCAGCGCGCGATCGACGCTGCGGTCCTCGGGGTGGAGGCCGACCCGAACCCTCGGGTGGGATGCGTCCTCACCGATGCCGGGGGCGAGGTCGTCGGCGTGGGCCACCACCGTGGCGCCGGCACCCCGCACGCCGAGGTCGACGCCCTGCAGCAGGCGGGGGGCGCCGCGCGCGGGGGCACGGCCTGGGTCACCCTCGAGCCGTGCGACCACACCGGCCGCACCGGGCCCTGCTCGGTCGCCCTCCTCGACGCCGGGGTGGCTCGTGTGCGGTACGCCGTGCCGGAGCCGTGGTCCGAGGCTGCCGGAGGATCGGCGCGCCTCGCCGCCGCCGGGGTCGACGTCGCCGTGGGCCCGCTGCGGGAGGAGGCCGAGACGGTCAACCGCACGTGGCTGCACGCCCGCCGCACCGGCCGCCCGTTCGTCACGTGGAAGTCCGCCTCGACGCTCGACGGCCGCTCGGCGGCCGCGGACGGGTCGAGCCGCTGGGTCACCGGCGAGCCCGCGCGGGCCGACGTCCACGCCCTGCGTGCCCGGTGCGGGGCCGTCCTCGTCGGGACGGGCACGGCCCTCGCCGACGACCCCGCCCTGACCGTGCGGGACGGTTCGGGAGCGCCGTCCGCCCGCCAGCCGCTGCGGGTCGTCGTCGGCACCCGTCGGCTCCCCGCGGACGCCCGCCTGCACGACGGCACGGCCGAGACGCTCGTCGTCCCCACGCACGACCCCGCCGCGGCGCTGGACGCCGTCCACGCCACCGGGGTGCACCACGTGCTCCTCGAGGGTGGCCCGACCCTCGCCGCGGCCTTCCTCCGCGCCGGGCTGGTCGACGAGGTCGTCGCCTACGTGGCACCGGCCCTGCTCGGCGGCGGGTCACCGACCGTCGGCGACCTCGGGGGCACCTCGATCGAGGACGCGCTGCGCCTCGAGACGACCGACGTCACCGTCCTCGGTGGCGACGTCCGCATCACCGCCCGCCCGCTCGGAAGGAGCTGACCGTGTTCACCGGCATCGTCGAGGAGCTCGGCACCGTCATCGCCCTGGAGCACGCGGCGGACTCCGCCCGGCTCGCCGTCCACGGCCCGCTCGTCACCTCCGACGCCACCCACGGGGCGTCCATCGCGGTCAACGGGGTGTGCCTGACGGTGGTCGAGCACGGGGACGGCGCCTTCACGGTCGACGTCATGGAGGAGACCCTCCGCCGCAGCAGCCTCGGCGCCCTGACCGTGGGCGACCCGGTCAACCTCGAGCGCGCGATGGCCGCGTCGGCGCGGTTCGGCGGGCACGTCGTCCAGGGCCACGTCGACGGCACCGCCACCGTGACCGCGCGTGAACCGGGGGAGCGCTGGGAGGTCGTCCGGTTCTCGCTGCCCGGCCACCTCGCGCCCTACCTCGTCGAGAAGGGGTCGGTCACCGTCGACGGCGTGTCCCTGACCGTCGTCGAGGCCGGCGACGACCACTTCTCCGTCTCCCTCGTCCCGACGACCCTCGAGCTGACCACCCTCGGCAGCCGGGCCGTCGGCGACGTCGTCAACCTCGAGGTCGACGTCCTCGCCAAGTACGTCGAACGGCTGCTCGCCACCCGCTTCGCCCCGACGGAGGTGTCCTCGTGACCCGGTCCCCGCACCCGCCCGCGCTCGCGACGGTCGAGGAGGCGCTGGACGCGCTGCGCGACGGCCGTCCGGTGCTCGTCGTCGACGACGCCGACCGCGAGAACGAGGGCGACGTCGTCCTCGCCGCGCAGACCCTCACACCCGAGTGGACGGCCTGGGCCGTGCGGCACACGTCCGGGTACCTGTGCGCCCCGATGCCCGAGACGACCGCCGACCGCCTCGGCCTCCCGCTCATGGTGGCCGACAACCGCGACCCGCTCGGGACCGCGTACACCGTCACCGTCGACGCCGCGGTCGGGGTGACCACGGGCATCTCGGCCGCCGACCGCACCCGCACGGCGCAGGTGCTCGCCGACCCCTCCTCGACCGCCGCGGACCTGCGTCGCCCCGGCCACGTCGTGCCGCTCCGGGCACGCGAGGGCGGGGTCCTCGTCCGCCCCGGCCACACCGAGGCCACGGTCGACCTGTGCCGGCTGGCCGGCCTGGAGCCGGTCGGTGTCATCGGCGAGCTCGTCGAGGACGACGGCGCGATGACCCGGCTGGACGGCGTCCTCGCGCTCGGCGCAGAGCACGACCTGCCGGTGCTCACCATCGCCGACCTCGTGGGGTGGCGGCAGCGGCACGACCGGGTCCATCGCGTCGCCGACACCGTGGTGCCGACCGCCCACGGTCGCTTCCGGGCCCTGGCCTACCGGGACGGGCTCACCGGCGAGGAGCACCTCGCGCTCGTCGGACCGCGCGGCGCCGGGGAGGGGCCGACGCTCGTGCGGGTGCACTCCGAGTGCCTCACCGGCGACGTCCTCGGCTCCCAGCGCTGCGACTGCGGGCCGCAGCTCGACCGCGCGCTCGAGCGGGTCGCCCTCGAGGGCGGGGCCGTCGTCTACCTGCGGGGGCACGAGGGCCGGGGCGTGGGCCTCGCCGAGAAGCTGCGCGCCTACGAGCTGCAGGACCGCGGGCGGGACACCGTCGACGCCCAGCTCGAGCTCGGCCTGCCGGTCGACGCGCGCGACTACTCGGTCGCCGCGAGCATCCTCGCCGACCTCGGCCTCACCGAGGTGCGCCTCCTGACGAACAACCCGGCCAAGGTCGAGGGCCTGCGAGCGCACGGCGTGGCGGTCGCCGCCGTCGAGCGGCTGCGGACCACGCCCCTCCCGACGAACGCGGCCTACCTGCGCACCAAGCGCGACCGGATGGGGCACGACCTCGTCCTGGACCCCGCGGACGACGTCACGTCCGCCTGACCCGAGACCCCGAAGGAGACCGCCGTGAGCGGAGCAGGATCCCCCACCGTGAGGACCGACGGCCGCGGCCTGAGAGTCGCCGTCGTCGCGGCCTCGTGGCACGACGAGGTGATGGACGGCCTCCTCGCCGGAGCGCGGCGGGCCCTGGACGAGTGCGGGGTCGTCGCCCCACTCGTCGTCCGGGTCCCCGGCACCGTCGAGCTCAGCGTCGCGTGTGCGCGGCTGGCCCCGTCGCACGACGCGCTCGTCGCGCTCGGGGTCGTCGTGCGGGGCGGGACCCCACACTTCGAGTACGTCTGCCAGAGCGCGACCGCCGGGCTCACCGAGGTGTCGGTGCGCTCCGGGGTGCCGGTCGGGTTCGGGGTGCTCACCTGCGACGACGACGCCCAGGCGCTCGACCGTGCCGGTCTGCCCGGGTCCCGCGAGGACAAGGGCCACGAAGCGGCGCTGGCGGCCGTGGCGACGGCGGTCGTCCTGCGCGAGGCGGTGGGGGAGGCGCCCGCCCGGGTGCCCGCACCGGTGGGTGAGGCCCGGTGAGCTCCGCCGTGCACCTGCTCGCCGCGGCCACGGACGGCACCTCGAACGCCTTCCAGCAGGTGCTCGACGCGAGCATCCCGATCGGCTCGTACTCGCTGCACTACGTCGAGGTCGTCGGGGTTCTCATCGGCATCGTCTCGGCCTGGTACGGGATGCGGCGCAAGGTCTGGGCCTGGCCGGTCGGCATCCTGGCCAACGTCCTCCTGTTCTTCGTCTACATCGGTGCCACACTCGGCGCCGACCAGCGCATCCCGCTCTTCGGCCAGGCCGGGAGGCAGGTCTTCTTCATCGTCGTGAGCATCTACGGCTGGGTCACGTGGGCCGCGTACCGGCGGCGCCACGGCGGCGGCTCCGCACCGGCCGTCCGACCCCGGTGGATGAGCGGGCGGGAGCGCGCCCTCGTCGCCGCGGGCTGGCTGCTCGGCACCGTGGTCGTGCACTGGGCCTTCCAGGTGCTGTCGGCGTGGCCGGCCCAATGGTGGTTCTACTGGGCGGACGCGTGGATCTTCGTCGGGTCCGTCGCCGCCACCTACGCGATGGCCCGGGGCTGGAACGAGTTCTGGCTCGCCTGGATCGGGGTCGACCTCGTCGGGGTACCGCTCGGCTTCGCCACCGGCTACGTGCCGACGTCGGTCATGTACATCTTCTACGGGCTGTTCGTCGTCTACGGCTTCACCCGGTGGGTCGAGGTGACCCGGGCCGAGACGGCCGCCCACACCGAGAGGGCCGCGCGGACCGCGCCGGTCCCGTGACCCGCCGGCACGCTCGAGGGCGGCGGACGCGGACGGCGTGCCGAGCCGGCTCGTCGGCCCCGTAGGCTTGTCGACCGTGAAGACGTTCGACGCGCTGTTCGCCGAGCTCGAGGACAAGGCCCGTACGCGGCCGGAGGGCTCCGGCACGGTCGCCGCCCTCGACGCCGGCGTCCATGCGATCGGGAAGAAGATCGTGGAGGAGGCGGCCGAGGTCTGGATGGCCGCCGAGCACGAGGGGCGCGAGCGCACCGCCGAGGAGGTCAGCCAGCTGCTGTACCACCTGCAGGTGCTCATGCTCGCCACCGACCTCACCCCCGACGACGTCTACGCCCACCTCTGACCGGAGGCACCCGACCCATGCTCCGCATCGCCGTCCCCAACAAGGGGTCGCTCTCCGAGCCCGCCGCCGAGATGCTCCGCGAGGCCGGCTACCGCACCCGCCGCGACTCCAAGGAGCTCGTCGTGCGCGACGAGGCCAACGCGGTCGAGCTGTTCTACCTGCGCCCGCGTGACATCGCCGTCTACGTCGGCTCCGGCACCGTCGACTGTGGAGTCACCGGCCGCGACCTCCTCCTCGACTCCGGCTCGGCCGCGGTCGAGGTGATGGAGCTCGGCTTCGGCGCGTCCACCTTCCGCTACGCCGCACGGCCCGGCACCGCGTCGAGCCTCGAGGACGTCGCCGGGCACCGGGTCGCGACGAGCTACCAGGGCCTCGTCGAGAAGCACCTCGCCGACCACGGCATCGGGGCCGAGGTCGTCCGTCTCGACGGCGCGGTCGAGACCGCCATCACGCTCGGCGTCGCCGACGTCATCGCGGACGTCGTCGAGACCGGGGCCACGCTGCGCAGCCAGGGCCTCGAGGTCTTCGGCGAGCCGATCCTGCGCAGCGAGGCCGTGCTCGTCCGCCGGGAGGGGACCGACGAGACCGCCGCGGTGGAGGTGCTCCGGCGGCGTCTCCTCGGGGTCGTCACGGCAAGGCACTACGTGATGCTGGACTACGACGTACCGGCCGAGCTCGTCGACCGCGCGTGCGCCGTCACGCCCGGCCTGGAGAGCCCCACGGTGTCGTCGCTGCAGAACCGCGACTGGTGTGCGGTGCGGGCCATGGTCCCGCGCACGGTGACGAACGCCGTCATGGACGAGCTCTACGACCTCGGTGCCCGGGCCATCCTCGTCACCGACATCACCGCCTGCCGGCTGTGAGCGAGGCCGCGCCGCCCCCGCTCGACGCCCCGTTCCGGCCCCGTCGCGGGCGGGTCGTCCCGCGGGTGGTCGCCGTGGCGTTCGTCGTCGTCTTCGGTGCGGTGGCGGTGGCCCTGGCCGTCGTCGGGCACTGGGGCGGGGGAGACGTCGCGGCGTTGCTCGCCTTCGCGCTGGTGGTGGCCGCGTTCGTGTGGCGGTACTCCACGATCAGGGCGGTGCCGGGCCGGGACGGCCTCGTCGTCCGCAACCTCGTGGTCACCCGCACGGTCGGCTGGGACGAGGTCGTGCGGGTGCGGTTCGCCGACGGCGACCCCTGGGTGACGCTCGATCTCGTCGACGACGACGAGCTCGCGGTGATGGCCGTCCAGCGGGTCGACGGCGAGCTCGGGCAGGAGGAGGCCCGGCGGCTGGACCGGCTCGTCGCCGAGCGGCGAGGTCGCGGCGTCCGCTGAGGTCCCTCGGAGCGCGGCTCAGGCGCTGACGGCCGTGCGCTCCTCGCCCACCCGCTCCAGCCCCGGGTGCACGCGGGAGCCCAGCGCGAGCTGGGGGAGGGTCACGAGGGCGAGCACGCCCCAGAGGGCCCCGTAGGAGCCGGTCACGTCGTGCACCGCCCCCATGGTCGCCGGGCCGAGCGAGGCGAGGGTGTAGCCGAGCAGGAACCCCATCGCGGTGAGCCGGGCACTGTCCTGCGGCGTCACGCTGAAGCGGACGACGAGCCCCAGCGCGAGGGCGAAGCACGCGCCCTGCCCGGTGCCGAGGAGGACCGCCCACACCCAGGGCGCGGCGTCCGGCGCGAGCCAGGTCCCGAGCACGCCCACCCCGCCGAGCGCGGTCGCGCCGACGACGAGCACGCGTCCGTCCCGCACCCGGTCGAGCAGGGCCGGTGCCGCGAGACCCGAGACGAACTGCGTCCCGGTGAACACCGACATCAGGAGGCCGGCGTCGGTCGGGGTCCACCCGCGGGACTCGTAGGTGGGCGCGATCCAGGCGAGGGAGGAGTAGAACTGCCAGGACTGACAGACGAGGAAGAGGGCGATGAGCCACGCGGTGCGGCTCCGCCACGGCAGGCGGTGCCCCGACACCGCCGTGGGCGCCGGGGCCTGCGGGCGGCGCAGGGCGCGCGAGGCCGGGACCCAGGCCAACAGGGCGACGGCGGCGAGCGGTGCCCACGCGAGGAGGGAGCCCGACCACCCGCCCAGGCGCGAGGCCAGGGGGACGGCGGCCGCCGACGCCAGGGCGGCCATCGACATCATCGTGAACATGACGAGCCCGGTGCCGAGGCCCGACCGCTGCGGCGGGAAGACCGTCTTGACCACGCCCGGCAGGAGGGTGCCCGCGAGGGCGATGCCGGCACCGGCGACGAAGGTGCCGGCATAGAGCGGTGGCGCGGCCCCGCCGCCGAGGCCGCGCAGCACCACGCCGACGAGCACGAGTGCGACGCCCGCGCCCACGGTCGCCCGTGCCCCGACGCGCCGTCCCACCTGGTTGGCGACCGGTGCGAGGAGCCCCATGCACAGCACGGGCAAGGTCGTGAGGACGCCCATCCAGGTACCCGACAGCCCGAGGTCGGTGCGGATGGACTCGGCGAGCGGCGGCAGGCTCGCCATGAGGGTCCGCAGGTTCGCCGCCACGAGCACGAGCGCGACGACGACCGTCCACCGGGGCAGGGCGCGGGCCGAGGAGGTGCTCACCGGCGCATGGTGTCACCCGCAGCGGGCCGGAGCCCGCCGCGGCTCACGGGAGGAAGGACTCCGGGACGAGACGGATGGCCTCGTCGTCGTCGAGACCGGCGACGACGAGGAGGTCGACGACCATCGAGCGCACCTGTCCGCGGATCATCTCCGCGGAGAGACCCGCCGTCGGTTCGGCCCGCGCGGACAGGCCGGCCACCCGTTCGAGCACGGTCCGGCCGGCCGTCGGGAGGGTGTGCTCGTCGAGGACGCGGGCGAGGTCGGCGGCGGCGCGGCCGAGCTCGGCGACGAGGTCGACGTAGCGCTCGGGCACCTGTTCCTCGCGGCGTACCGCGACACCGGCGCGGCGGGCGAGCACCCGCAGGTTGCGCACGCAGCGGTCCAGGGGCGCGACGAGCGCCGAGGCCGCGACCGCGTTCGGCCGGTGCGCGCGGAGCAGCGGGGACTGCCGCACGACGGCGATGCCCTCGGCCGCGGCCACCCGGAGGTCGGTGAGCTCGTCCTCGAGGGCGCGGGCCTCGGCGAGGGCCTCCCGAGCGGCGTCGACGTCCCCCGTGCGCAGGGCGTCGGCGACGTCGTGCAGGACGCGGGCGACCGCGCGGACCGTCCGGGCGGCCTCCCTGCGCGGCCGGGCGACCGGGCTCGTCGGTGCGACGGCACCGATGACGAGCGCGACCGCGCCTCCGACGAGGGCGTCGAGCCACCGGGAGACCCCCTCACCGGTCGAGGCGACGAAGGCGACGATGAACACCGACTGCACCCCGGCCTGGATGACCGCGAGGTGCCCGGACGACACGAGGACCCCGACCGCCATGGCCGCGACGACGACGAGCGCCATCTGCAGCGCACCGCTGCCGAGGAGGATGACGATGGCGTCCCCGACGAGCACCCCGATGGCGACACCCACCGTGACCTCGACGATCCGGCGCAGCCGCTGCCCGTAGGTGAGCCCGAGGCAGAGGATGGCCGTGACCGGCGCGAAGAAGGGTCGGGTGTGGCCCAGGCCGTGCACGGCGATGGTCCAGGCCAGGGCGACCGCCACGCCGGTCTGGGCGAGGAGGACGAGGCGGTCGCGCAGCCTGCGGACCCCGCGCCCGAGCGCCGCTCCCACGCCCGAGGGGCCCCCGCGGAGCGTCGTCCCGAGACTCACGACCCGGCGTCCGTCGAGAGGACGAGGTCGGCGCGGCTGCGGGTGCCGTCCGCGGCGAACAGCGCCGCCTCCTGGGCCGCCCACCGCTCCCAGTGCGGCCGGAACGCCTCGCCGTCGCGCTCGATGCCGCGGCGCATCCGCTCGGCGCGGCCGGCCTCGACCCAGACCCGGACTGCCGCGTGGTCACCCGCCGGGCCCACGCTGCTGCCGCAGCCCTCCAGGACGAGGACCGGGGCCGCCGCCACCGTGCGCGAGCCACCCCAGCGGCCGGCCTCCCAGTCCCAGAGCCGGTAGGTGGCCTCCTCGCCCCGGGAGAGCGGGGTCAGCACCTGCTCGACGAGCAGCGGCACCGAGGCCGCGAGCCCGTCCCAGCCCGGGAAGATCTCGTCCATGTGGACGCTCGGGCAGCCGAGGGCGTCGACGAGGCCCTTCGCGAGGGTCGTCTTGCCCGAGCCGCTCGGACCGTCGACCGCGACCACCCGCGTGCCGCCGCACCGCGGCGGGGCGGTGGCGAGCACGGCGAGGACGGCGTCGACGTGGGCCGGGTCGGCCGGGTCCGTGACCTGGAACCACACGGTGGACGACCCTAGCGCCGCCACTACGCTGTCGCCGTGTCCGTCGCCGTCCGCGTCATCCCGTGCCTCGACGTCGACGCCGGGCGTGTCGTCAAGGGGGTCAACTTCCAGGGGCTGCGCGACGCCGGCGACCCCGTCGCGCTGGCCCGCCGTTACGGCGAGCAGGGGGCCGACGAGCTGACCTTCCTCGACGTCACCGCGAGCAGCGGTGACCGCGCGACGACCTACGACGTCGTCGCGCGCACCGCCGAGGAGGTCTTCATCCCGCTGACCGTCGGAGGCGGGGTGCGCACGGTCGGCGACGTCGACCGGCTGCTGCGCGCCGGCGCGGACAAGGTGGGCGTCAACACCGCGGCCATCGCGCGGCCTGAGCTCATCGCCGAGACCGCCGACCGCTTCGGCGCCCAGGTGCTCGTCCTGTCGGCGGACGTACGACGCCGCCGGGCGCAGGACGGCACGGTGGCCGGTGGGTTCGAGGTCACGACCCACGGCGGCCGCACGGGGACCGGCATCGACGCCGTCGAGTGGTGCGCCCGCGCCGAGCAGCTGGGAGCGGGCGAGATCCTCCTCAACTCGATGGACGCCGACGGCACGAAGGACGGCTTCGACCTCGAGCTCATCCGGCTCGTGCGTGCCGAGGTCACCGTGCCGGTCGTCGCCAGTGGTGGTGCCGGGGCGGCACGGCACTTCGCCCCCGCGGTGCACGCCGGGGCGGACGCCGTCCTCGCCGCGAGCGTCTTCCACTTCGGCGAGCTCACGATCGGCGAGGTCAAGGACGCCTTGCGGGCCGAGGCGCTGCCCGTCCGGTGAGCACGGGCCGGACCGTGGCGCCCCGGTCCGCGGCGCCACGGCAGAATGACCGGGTGCCGACCTCCGACGCCGTCCTCGACCCCGCCGTCTCCGCGCGCCTGACGCGTGACGAGCGCGGCCTCGTCGCCGCCGTCGTCCAGCAGCACGACTCCGGCGAGGTCCTCATGCTCGGCTGGATGGACGACGAGGCGCTCCGCCGCACCCTCACCGAGGGGCGGGTCACCTTCTGGTCCCGCTCCCGGCAGGAGTACTGGCGCAAGGGCGACACCTCGGGCCACGTCCAGTACGTCCGCTCCGTCGCGCTCGACTGCGACGGCGACGCGCTGCTCGTCCGGGTCGACCAGGTGGGCGCCGCGTGCCACACCGGGGACCGCACCTGCTTCGACGCCGGCGACCTCGGAGCGGTCGCCGGGGGACCCGCATGAGCGGGGCCACCCCCGCCGCCGAGACCCCGGACCTCGCCTACGGGCAGACCTGGCCCGGGCTCGACGTCTTCGGCGTCCTCGCCCGCGACCGGCGCATCATCCCGGTCGTCCGCCGGCTCATGGGGGACGCCGAGACCCCGGTCGGGGTGTACCGCAAGCTCGCGGGTGACCGCTCGGGCACGTTCCTCCTCGAGTCGGCCGAGCACGGAGGCGTGTGGTCCCGGTGGTCGATCGTCGGCGTCGCGAGCCACGCGACCCTCACCGAGCAGGACGGCGAGGTGCACTGGATCGGCGAGCCACCCGTGGGCGTGCCCACCGACGGCCTCGCGACGGACGCCCTGCGGAGCACGATGGCCGCGCTCTCGACCCCACCCATCGCCGGGCTGCCACCGCTGACCGGCGGGATGGTCGGGGCCATCACCTACGACGCCGTCCGCCGGTGGGAGCGGGTGCCCGCCGAGCTGCCGGACGACCTCGGCCTGCCCGAGCTCTCGATGATGCTCGCCACCGACCTCGCCGTCCTCGACCACGCCGACGGGTCGATCCTCCTCGTCGCCAACGCCGTCAACTACGACGACACCGACGAGCGGGTCGAGCAGGCGTGGGCCGACGCCGTCGCCCGCCTCGACGCCATGACCGCCGCCCTCGCGGCCCCGGCACCGAGCACGGTGGCGACCGTGGACGTCGAGGCCGCGGAGCGTGCCCTCCAGGAGGTGCGCTCGAACACCACGCAGGAGCGGTACGAGGAGATCGTCGAGCTCGCGAAGGAGGACATCCGCGCGGGGGAGGTCTTCCAGGTCGTCCTGTCCCAGCGGTTCGGGCTCGACTGCCCCGCCGACCCGCTCGAGGTCTACCGGGCGCTGCGGGCCTCGAACCCGAGCCCGTACATGTACCTCTTCCGCTTCCCGACCCCGGACGGCTCGTCCTACGCGGTCGTCGGCAGCTCGCCCGAGGCCCTCGTGCGGGTCACCGGGGGGCGCGCCATCACGCACCCGATCGCGGGCTCGCGCCCGCGCGGCAAGACCCCGGAGGACGACGTCCGGCTCGCCGACGAGCTCCTCGAGGACCCCAAGGAGCGCTCCGAGCACGTCATGCTCGTCGACCTCGGCCGCAACGACCTGCAGCGGGTCTGCCGTCCGGGCACCGTCGACGTCGTCGAGTTCATGGACGTCCGCCGCTACAGCCACATCATGCACATCGAGTCGACCGTCGTCGGGGACACCCGGCCGGGCGTGGCCGCCTACGACGTGCTCGTCTCCACCTTCCCGGCCGGGACCCTGTCGGGGGCCCCGAAGCCCCGGGCCCTGGCCCTCATCGAGCAGTACGAGCACTCCCGCCGCGGGCTCTACGGCGGCGTCGTCGGCTACCTCGACTTCCACGGCGACCTCGACATGGCGATCGCCATCCGCACCGGCGTGGTCCGGGACGGCGTCGCGTACGTGCAGGCCGGCGCGGGAATCGTCGCCGACTCCGTCCCCGCCGGCGAGCACGCCGAGTGCGTCGCCAAGGCCACGGCCGTGCTCCGGGCCGTCGCGACGGCCCGGGCGATGCGGACGGTGACGTGAGGAGCCCCACGGGCAAGGCGCCGGTCGCCCTGCTCGGCGTGCTGGGGGCCGGTGGCCTCCTCGCGGCCGGGGTGCGGCCCTGGGTCACCGGCACGGTGGACGACGCCGTGCTCGGCGGCAGCCGCGTGGTCGCGACCGGTGCGGACGTCGCCCCAGGGCTCTCCGCCCTGGCCCTCGCCAGCGCCGCGGCCGCCGTCGCCGTCGTCGCCACGGGCCGGAGGGCGCGAGCCGTGGCGCTCGTCCTCTGGGCCGCCTGTGTCGCCGGCGCCGTCGTCCTCACCGTGCGGGTCCTCGCCGACCCCTCCGGGGTCCTCGGGCCGGTGGCCGCGGCCCGGGTCGGGCGCAGCGGGACGGTCCCGGCCTCCGCGACGGCCACGACGGGGGCCTGGGTCGCGCTGGCCGCCGTGGTCGTGCTCGCCGCGGCGCTCGTCGCGGGCGTCGTCGGCGCCCGTCGCTGGACGGCGCCGTCCGCGCGCTACGAGGCGCCGGGGAGCGCCGACGAGCACGTCGCGGGCAGCCGGGGCGAGCGGGTGAGCAGCGCCTGGGACGACCTCTCGGCCGGCCGCGACCCGACCGACGGTGCCGACCCGCCCACCTGACACAATCTCATCGACTCGGCGGGCCGGAGCCCGTCCGTCCCGCGACCGTAGAGTGGAGCCATGAGCGAGCACGAAGACCACGGCCACAGCGTGGCCGCCTGGACCGCCGTCGTCATCATCATCGTCGCGTCGGCGATCATGTCGCTGGCCGTCGTGTTCCCCAACGTGTGGCTCTTCGTCGGCGGCGCCGTGCTCGCGGTCGTGGGTGCGGTGGCCGGCAAGGTGCTGTCCATGGCCGGGTACGGCGCGGCAGGGCGCGACCGCGACGAGGCCCCGTCCATCCAGTGACGGTCGGTGCCATGGTGACCACCGTCCTCGACGACATCGTCGCGGGGGTCCGCGAGGACCTCGCGCAGCGGCGGCGCCGGACGAGCCTGGCCGACCTCCAGGGTGCGGTCCTCACCGCGGCCCCCGCGCTCGACGCCGAGGCGCTGCTGCGGCGCCCCGGTCTCTCGCTCATCGCCGAGGTCAAGCGGTCCAGCCCGAGCAAGGGCGCCCTCTCCGACATCCCCGACCCTGCGGCCCTCGCCTGCGCGTACGAGGCCGGGGGCGCCACGGCGGTGTCCGTCCTCACCGAGCGGCGCCGCTTCGGGGGCAGCCTCGACGACCTCGACCACGTCCGTGCCGCGGTCTCGGTGCCGGTGCTGCGCAAGGACTTCGTGGTCACCGACTACCAGGTCTGGGAGGCCCGCGCGCACGGTGCGGACATCGTCCTGCTCATCGTCGCCGCGCTCGACGACGCCACCCTGGCGTCCCTCCTGGCCCGGGTGGGCGAGCTCGGGATGACCGCCCTCGTCGAGGTGCACGACGAGAACGAGACCCAGCGTGCCGTCGACGCGGGCGCCACCGTCATCGGCGTCAACGCCCGCAACCTCAAGACCCTCGAGGTCCACCCGGACACCTTCTCCCGGCTGCGTCCCCTCGTGCCGAGCAGCGTCGTGACCGTCGCCGAGTCCGGCATCTCCGGGCCCCGGGACGCCGCCGCGTACGCCGAGCAGGGAGCGGACGTCGTCCTCGTCGGCGAGGCGCTCGTGCGCACCGGTGACCCGCGGGGCGCGGCCGCAGCCATCGTCGCCGCGGGTGCGGCGCCGGAGGCGTCGTGAGCGAGGTGCCGGCCCCGGACGAGGACACCGACCTCGTCCCGCAGGAGCTGCCTCGCCCCGGGCGCTTCGGCGACTTCGGCGGGCGCTACGTGCCCGAGGCGCTCGTCCCCGCGCTCGAGCAGCTCGACGAGGCGCGCCAGAAGGCGGCGGTCGACCCCGAGTTCACCGACGAGCTCGCGCGGCTGCACGCCACGTACACGGGCCGGCCGAGCATCCTCACCGAGGTCCCGCGCTTCGCCGCGCACTGCGGCGGCGCCCGGGTCGTCCTCAAGCGCGAGGACCTCAACCACACCGGCTCGCACAAGATCAACAACGTCCTCGCCCAGGCCCTCATCACCAAGCGGATGGGGAAGACCCGGGTCATCGCCGAGACCGGAGCGGGACAGCACGGCGTGGCCACCGCCACGGCCGCCGCCCTCATGGGCCTGGACTGCACGGTCTACATGGGCAAGGTCGACACCGAGCGGCAGGCGCTCAACGTCGCCCGGATGAAGATCCTCGGCGCCGAGGTCGTGGCCGTCGAGCACGGCAGCGCCACCCTCAAGGACGCCATCAACGAGGCGCTGCGGGACTGGGTCACCAACGTCGGCACGACGCACTACGTGATCGGCACGGTCACCGGGCCGCACCCGTTCCCCGAGATGGTCCGCGACTTCCACGCGGTCATCGGCGAGGAGGCCCGCGCCCAGGTCCTCGAGCTCACCGGCCGGCTGCCGGACGCCGTCGTCGCCTGCGTGGGCGGCGGGTCCAACGCGATGGGCATCTTCCACCGGTTCGTCGAGGACGAGGGCGTACGGCTCGTCGGGGTCGAGGCCGGGGGAGAGGGCATCGAGTCCGGCCGGCACGCCGCGCGGTTCGCGTCCGCGTCACCGGGCGTGCTGCACGGCGCGATGAGCTACCTCATGCAGGACACCGACGGCCAGACCGTGGAGTCGCACTCCATCTCCGCGGGGCTCGACTACCCGAGCGTGGGCCCCGAGCACTCCTATCTGCGCGACATCGGCCGGGCCGAGTACCGCTACGCCACCGACGACCAGGTGATGGAGGCCTTCTCGCTGCTCTGCCGCACCGAGGGGATCATCCCGGCCCTGGAGTCCGCGCACGCCCTCGCCGGGGCGGTCGAGCTCGGCCGCGAGCTCGGGCCCGAGGCGCTGCTGCTCGTCAACCTCTCGGGCCGCGGCGACAAGGACATGCACACCGCGGCCGCGTACTTCGGGCTCGTCGACGAGGACGCCCGGTGAGCGCCACCGGGGCGGGGGTCGAGGACGTCCTGCTCCGGTGCCGCGCCGAGGGCCGCGTGGCGCTCATCGGCTACCTGCCCGTCGGCTACCCGAGCGTCGAGGGCTCGGTCGCTGCGATGCGGGTGCTCGTCGAGGCGGGCTGCGACATCGTCGAGGTCGGCCTGGCCTACAGCGACCCGGTCATCGACGGCCCGGTCAACCAGGACGCCATGGCCGCCGCGCTCGAGGCAGGGGTCCGCGTCGACGACGCCTTCGACGCCGTTGCGGCCGTCCGCGAGGCCGGGGCCACCCCGGTCGTCATGTCCTACTGGAACCTCGTGCTGCACCGTGGGGTCGAGCGCTTCGCGGCCGACCTCGCCGCCGCCGGCGGCGCGGGGCTCATCACCCCCGACCTCGTGCCCGACGAGGCCGACGACTGGGTGGCCGCCAGCGACCGGCACGGGCTGGACCGCATCTTCCTCGTCGCGCCGAGCAGCACCCCCGAGCGGCTCGCCCGTGTGACCGCGGCCTGCCGGGGCTTCGTCTACGCCGCCTCGACGATGGGGGTCACCGGCGCCCGCAGCAGCGTCGACGGCGACGCCCGCGGGCTCGTCGAGCGCGTCCGCGCGGTCTCGGACATCCCGGTGTGCATCGGGCTGGGCGTCTCCACGCGCGAGCAGGCCGCCGAGATCGCGGGGTATGCCGACGGGGTGATCGTCGGCTCGGCGCTCGTGCGCACGCTCGGCGGTGACGGGGAACTCGACGAACGGCTCGAGTCGTTGCGCACCCTGACGACAGCACTGGCCCAGGGCGTCCGGGAGGGACACCGGTGACGAGCACCGTCGACGACGTCGACACCGACACGACGCCCTGGTACCGGCGCGACCGGTTCCTCGACGTCGTGGGGCTCCTCGCGCGGCTCTTCCTCGGGGTCGTGCTCGTCGTCGCCGGAGCGGTCAAGGTCGGCCACCCGCTGACGTCGAAGCGCGCGGTGCAGGCGTACCAGGTGATGCCGGACGACCTCGCCGCCTGGATCGGGCTCGCCCTGCCGTTCCTCGAGATCGTCCTCGGCGTGCTCCTGGTCCTCGGGCTGTTCACCCGTCCCGTGGCGGCCCTCTCCACCCTGCTCATGGCGGTGTTCGTCGTGGGTATCGCGCAGGCCTGGGCCCGGGGGCTGACCATCGACTGCGGATGTTTCGGCGGTGGCGGCGAGATCGGCGCCGACGAGACGAAGTACCCTCAGGAGATCGCCCGCGATGCGAGCTTCGCCGCCGCGGGGGCGTGGCTGTGGTGGAGACCCCAGTCCCTCGCCGGCCTCGACCGCATCCTCTTCGGGCACTGACCCGCCCACGTCCACGAAAGGCACCTGCACCACCATGGCCAAGAACTCCACCAAGGCGAAGGGCAAGGCGGCGTCGAACGCGCGCCAGGCCAAGATCCAGGCCGCGCAGAGGTCGTCGGGTGCCGGTGCCAACAAGATCGTCGTGGCGACCGTCGTCGTGGTGGTCGCGATCATCGCGGTGGTCGGTGGCGTCATCTGGATGGAGACGTCCAAGAAGAACCAGATCACCGGTGGCGGCAACGCCGTACCCCCGGGCGTGAGCGAGCTGGGAGCGGGCTACCCCGCGTTCTCCGACGCGACCGTGGTGGACGGCGCACCGACCGTCGACCTCTACGAGGACTTCCAGTGCCCCGCCTGCAAGGGCTTCGAGGACCAGCTCGGCCCGACGATCGAGGACCTCGCGTCCTCCGGCAGGATCGAGCTCGTCTACCACATCAAGAACTTCCTCGACGACAACCTCGGGAACACGTGGTCCACGAAGGCAGGGTCCGCGGCCTTCTGCGCGGCCGACGCGGGGAAGTTCCAGGAGTTCCACGATCAGGTGTACGCCAACCAGCCCACCGAGGGGGACGGCTTCACCGACGAGCAGCTCCGAGGCTTCGCGGAGACCTCCGGGATCACCGGTGACGCGCTGACGACGTGGCAGGAGTGCTACGACGCCGACAAGTACGCCGACTACGTCAACTCGGTCGAGGAGCAGAGCTTCCAGGACGAGGTGACCGGGACCCCCACGGTGATGATCGACGGGGAGATGACGGACCTCGCGTCGATCGGCACGCCCGAGCTGTTCACCCAGGCCGTCGAGAACGCCACGAAGTGAGCCGTCGACCCCGGCCGTGCCCGGGGCCACGGAGCCTCCTGTGACCACATCCCTCCCCAGCCCCACCGTCGGAGCCCTCGAGCTCGGCCCGCTGACGCTACGCGCGTACGCCCTCTGTATCCTCGCGGGCATCGTCCTCGCCGTCTGGCTCACCGGGCGTCGCCTCGCCACCCGCGGGGTCGACCCCGGCGTCTCCCTCGACGTCGCGGCGTACGCGGTCGTCGCAGGCATCCTCGGGGGCCGGATCTACCACGTCATCACCACCCCCGACCCCTACTTCGGCGAGGGCGGCAACCTCGTCGACGCCCTGAAGATCTGGAACGGAGGCCTCGGGATCTGGGGCGCGATCTCCCTCGGTGCGCTCGGCGCCTGGGTCGGGTGCCGTCGGGCCGGGGTGTCCTTCCTGACCTTCGCCGATGCCGGGGCGCCCGGCGTCGTCTTCGCCCAGGCGCTCGGCCGCTGGGGCAACTGGTTCAACAACGAGCTCTACGGCGCGCCCACCGACGTCCCGTGGGGGCTGACCATCCACGAGTGGGACCAGGCGTCCGGACGCGCGGTCACCGACGCCTCGGGTGACCCCGTCGTGGTCGGGACGTTCCACCCGACCTTCCTGTACGAGTTCCTCTTCCTCGTCGTGCTCGGGGTGTTCCTCCTCGTCGTGGACCGGAGGCGTTCGCTCGCGCCGGGACAGCTCTTCGGCCTCTACGTCGCCGGCTATCCCGTCGGGAGGGTCATCGTCGAGAAGATGCGCACGGACGAGGCTGAGCTCGTGCTGGGTCAGCGGCTCAACGTCTGGACGAGCATCCTCGTGTTCTTCCTCGGCGTGTGGGTCTTCTGGTACACCGGACGGCGAGCCGCGCGTTCCGACGTCCGGCACCCGTCGCCCGAGTCCCAGGATGCGGGATAGGCCGGCTCGCATCGCAAGACGACGAAGCCACCGGATACCATGCCTCGACGTGGCCGCAGTCGTCCGCGCCTGACCTTGCCGTGACCGGCCCCTGAGGCCGATGACCCCGAGGACGGTGATGCGACGTGTCCGTCGCCAGCTTCTCCGCCCAGCCCGCCGATATCGGCCTCTACCGCCGTGCGCACGAGCACGACGCGTGTGGCGTCGCCATGGTGGCCACGATGCGGGGGACTGCCGGGCACGACATCGTCGTCCACGCACTCGACGCCCTGCGCAACCTCGACCACCGCGGTGCCACCGGAGCCGACCCGCTCGTCGGTGACGGCGCCGGCATCCTCACCCAGGTCCCGGACGCCTTCTTCCGGGCCGTGGTCGACGTCGAGCTCCCGCCCGCCGGGCAGTACGCGGCCGGCATGGCATACCTCCCGACCGACGAGGCCGACCGGGAGGAGGCACAGCGCAGGGTCGAGGAGATCGCGGACGCCGAGGGCCTGACGGTGCTGGCCTGGCGGGACGTGCCGGTCACCCCGGACCTCGTGGGCGAGGCCGCCCGCGCCACCATGCCGTGCTTCCGCCAGGTCTTCGTCGGCAGCGACTCCGGGCTGTCCGGCATCGAGCTCGACCGCGTCGTCTTCGCCCTGCGCAAGCGGGCCGAGCGCGAGGCCGAGATCTACTTCCCGTCCCTCTCGGCGCGCACCATCGTCTACAAGGGGATGCTCACCACAGGGCAGCTCGAGCCGTTCTTCCCCGACCTCTCCGACGAGCGGTACACCACCGAGCTCGCGCTCGTCCACTCCCGGTTCTCCACGAACACCTTCCCGAGCTGGCCGCTGGCCCACCCGTACCGCCTCATCGCGCACAACGGCGAGATCAACACGATGAAGGGCAACCGCAACTGGATGCACGCCCGCGAGAGCCAGCTCGCCTCCGACGTGCTGCCCGGCGACCTCTCCCGGCTCTCGCCGATCTGCACTCCGGACGCGTCCGACTCCGCCTCGTTCGACGAGGTCCTCGAGCTCATCCACCTCGGCGGACGTTCGCTGCCGCACGCGGTCCTCATGATGATCCCGGAGGCCTGGGAGAACCACGCCTCGATGGACCCGGCCCGCCGGGCCTTCTACGAGTTCCACTCGACCTTCATGGAGCCCTGGGACGGGCCCGCTGCCGTGTGCTTCACCGACGGCACCCTCGTCGGGGCGGTCCTCGACCGCAACGGGCTCCGGCCCGGACGCTACTGGGTCACCGACGACGGGCTCGTCGTCCTCGCCTCCGAGGCCGGTGTCCTCGACCTCGAACCCGAGAACGTGGTCCGCCGCGGCCGTCTCCAGCCGGGCCGGATGTTCCTCGTCGACACCGAGGCCGGCCGGATCATCAGCGACGAGGAGATCAAGTCGACCCTCGCCGGCGAGCACCCGTACGAGGAGTGGCTGCACGCCGGTCTCATCGGGCTGCCGGACCTGCCCGACCGCGAGCACATCGTGCACACCGCCGCCTCGGTCGCGCGCCGCCAGCGCACCTTCGGGTACACCGAGGAGGAGCTCAAGATCATCCTCGCCCCGATGGCGCGCACCGGGGCCGAGGCGCTCGGTTCGATGGGCACCGACAGCCCGATCGCCGTGCTGTCCGACCGCCCCCGGCTCGTCTTCGACTACTTCACCCAGCTGTTCGCGCAGGTGACGAACCCGCCGCTGGACGCCATCCGCGAGGAGCTCGTCACCTCGCTGGCGAGCGCCGTCGGGCCCGAGGGCAACCTCCTCGACTCCAACCCCGCGCACGCCCGCCAGGTGGTGCTGCCGTTCCCGGTCATCGACAACGACGAGCTCGCGAAGATCGTGCACATCAACGCCGACGGCGACCTCCCCGGGTTCGGCACGGTCGTCGTCCGCGGCACGTACGACGTCAGCGGTGGCGAGGACGCGCTGCGCGCGCGGCTCCACGAGATCTTCGCCGAGGTCTCGGCGGCGATCGAGGAGGGCGCCCGGTTCGTCGTCCTCTCCGACCGCGACTCCGACCGCGACACCGCGCCGATCCCGTCGCTGCTGCTCACCTCGGCCGTGCACCACCACCTCATCCGCGAGAAGACCCGTACCCAGGTCGGGCTCATCGTCGAGGCCGGAGACGTCCGCGAGGTCCACCACGTGGCGCTCCTCGTCGGCTACGGCGCGGCCGCCATCAACCCGTACCTCGCGATGGAGACCGTCGAGGACATGGTGCGTCGGGGCGACATCACCGACGTCACGGAGGAGGCGGCCGTCGCCAACCTCATCAAGGCGCTCGGGAAGGGCGTCCTCAAGGTGATGTCGAAGATGGGCATCTCCACCGTCGCCTCGTACCGGGGCGCGCAGGTGTTCGAGGCCATCGGGCTGTCCCAGGAGCTCGTCGACGAGTTCTTCACGGGGACCGTCACCCAGCTCGGCGGGGTCGGGCTCGGCGTGCTCGCGGCGGAGGCCGCTGCCCGGCACGGCATGGCCTACCCGCCGGACGGCATCCGGCAGGCGCACCGCAAGCTGATGACCGGCGGGGAGTACCAGTGGCGCCGCGAGGGCGAGCCGCACCTGTTCGACCCCGAGACGGTCTTCCGGCTGCAGCACGCCACGCGCCAGCGCCGCTACGACGTCTTCAAGCAGTACACCCACCGGATCGACGAGCAGTCCGGCCGCCTCATGACGCTGCGCGGGCTGTTCGAGCTCGGTGGCGCGGAGCCGCGCGAGGCCGTGCCGATCGAGGAGGTCGAGCCGGTCTCCGAGATCGTCAAGCGGTTCTCCACCGGCGCCATGAGCTATGGCTCGATCAGCCAGGAGGCCCACGAGACCCTCGCCGTCGCGATGAACCGCCTCAAGGCGCGCTCCAACACCGGCGAGGGCGGCGAGGACGTCGAGCGGCTGCTCGACCCCGAGCGGCGCTCGGCCATCAAGCAGGTCGCCTCCGGCCGGTTCGGCGTGACGTCGATGTACCTGACGCACAGCGACGACATCCAGATCAAGATGGCCCAGGGTGCCAAGCCCGGCGAGGGCGGCCAGCTGCCCGGCCCGAAGGTGTACCCGTGGGTGGCCAAGACCCGGCACTCCACGCCGGGGGTCGGGCTCATCAGCCCGCCGCCGCACCACGACATCTACTCGATCGAGGACCTCGCCCAGCTGATCCACGACCTCAAGAACGCCAACCCCGAGGCGCGCATCCACGTCAAGCTCGTCTCCGAGATCGGCGTCGGGACGGTCGCGGCGGGTGTCAGCAAGGCGCATGCCGACGTCGTCCTCATCTCGGGCCACGACGGCGGGACCGGCGCCTCGCCGCTCACCTCGCTCAAGCACGCGGGCGGTCCCTGGGAGCTCGGCCTCGCCGAGACCCAGCAGACGCTCGTCCTCAACGGGCTGCGGGACCGGATCGTCGTCCAGGTCGACGGACAGATCAAGACCGGCCGGGACGTCGTCGTCGCCGCGCTGCTCGGGGCCGAGGAGTTCGGCTTCGCGACGGCGCCGCTCGTCGTCTCGGGCTGCATCCTCATGCGGGTGTGCCACCTCGACACCTGCCCCGTCGGGATCGCCACCCAGAACCCCGAGCTGCGGGCCCGCTTCTCCGGCGCCCCCGAGTTCGTCGAGACCTTCTTCGAGTACATCGCCGAGGAGGTCCGCGAGCACCTCGCGGCGCTGGGGTTCCGCTCGGTCGAGGAGGCCATCGGCCAGATCCAGCACGTCGACGTCAGCAAGGCCGTGCAGCACTGGAAGGCCTCCGGGCTGGACCTCTCGCCGATCCTCACCCGGGTCGAGAGCCCGGACGGCTCGGGAGTGCGGCACCGCGTCGCCCAGGACCACGGCCTCGAGAAGGCGCTCGACCACCAGCTCATCGCTGCGGCGCGCGACGCGATCGACCACGGTGAGCCGGTGCGCGCCCGCTTCGGCATCCGCAATGTCAACCGGACGGTCGGGACGATGCTCGGTCACGAGGTCACCAAGGCCAACCCCGAGGGGCTGCCGGACGGCACCGTCGACCTCACGCTCACCGGCTCGGCCGGGCAGAGCTTCGGGGCGTTCCTCCCGGCGGGCATCACGCTGCGGCTCGAGGGCGACGCCAACGACTACGTCGGCAAGGGTCTCTCCGGCGGGCGGGTGGTCGTGCGGCCGGCGCCGGGCTCCGCC
This sequence comes from Phycicoccus sp. CSK15P-2, assembly GCF_016888005.1. Classification (GTDB taxonomy): domain Bacteria; phylum Actinomycetota; class Actinomycetes; order Actinomycetales; family Dermatophilaceae; genus Phycicoccus. The sequence goes on from NZ_JAFDVE010000009.1 coordinate 218,963, forward strand.
CTGGTCGCCGAGGAGAACGTCATCGCCGGCAACGTCATCGCCTACGGCGCGACCTCCGGCGAGCTCTTCTTGCGTGGTCGCGTGGGCGAGCGCTTCTGCGTGCGCAACTCCGGTGCCACCGCGGTCGTCGAGGGCGTGGGCGACCACGGGCTCGAGTACATGACCGGTGGGACCGCGCTCGTCCTCGGCCCGACCGGACGCAACCTCGCCGCCGGGATGTCCGGTGGCGTCGGGTACGTCCTCTACCTCGACCCCGCGCGGGTCAACCCCGAGCTCGTCGACCTCATGCCGCTGCGGCCCGACGACGAGCTCGTCGTGCACGACCTCCTCGAGCGCCACCAGCGGTGGACCGACTCCTCGGTCGCGGCCCGGCTCCTCGCCGACTGGGGCTCCGCCCGGTCGGCCTTCACCCTGGTCCTCCCACGCATCTACCAGCGCGTCCTCGACGTGCGGGCGGGTGCGGAGGTGGAGGGCCTCGACCCCGACGGCGCCCAGGTGTGGGAGCGGATCATGGAGGCGTCCCGTGGCTGACCCCCGAGGCTTTCTCACGACGCGTGAGCGGGAGCTGCCCCGTCGCCGGCCCGTCCCGGTCCGGATCCGGGACTGGAAGGAGGTCTACGAGGAGCAGTCGGTCCCCGAGCTCCAGCGTCAGGCCGGCCGCTGCATGGACTGCGGCATCCCCTTCTGCCACAGCGGCTGCCCACTTGGGAACCTCATCCCCGAGTGGAACGACCTCGCGCGACGGGGCGAGTGGCGCGAGGCCATCGAGCGGCTGCACGCGACGAACAACTTCCCGGAGTTCACCGGGCGGCTCTGCCCGGCGCCGTGCGAGTCGGCGTGCGTGCTCGGCATCAACCAGCCCCCGGTGACGATCAAGCAGGTCGAGGTCACGACCATCGACCGTGCCTTCGAGAACGGGATCGTGTTGCCGCAGGCGCCCGAGCGCCTCTCCGGGAAGACCGTCGCCGTCGTCGGCTCCGGCCCGGCCGGGCTCGCCGCGGCGCAGCAGCTGACCCGCGCCGGCCACACCGTGGCGGTCTACGAACGGGCCGACCAGCCGGGCGGGCTGCTGCGGTACGGCATCCCCGAGTTCAAGATGGAGAAGGCGGTCCTCGACCGCCGCATCGCCCAGATGAAGTCCGAGGGCACCCGGTTCCGCACCGGCGTCTCGGTCGGCCACGACATCACCGGCTCGGACCTCAAGAAGCGCTTCGACGCCGTCGTCGTCGCCGTCGGGTCCACCGTCCCGCGGGACCTGCCGGTCCCGGGCCGCGAGCTCGACGGCGTCATGCAGGCGATGGACTTCCTCCCGCCGGCCAACCGGGTCGCGCTCGGCCAGGAGGTCGAGGGCCAGGTCACGGCCGAGGGCAAGGACGTCGTCGTCATCGGCGGTGGCGACACCGGCGCGGACTGCATCGGTACGGCGCACCGCCAGGGCGCACGGTCGGTCACGAGCCTGGAGATCATGCCTCAGCCGCCGGCCGACCGCAGCGACGCCAACCCGTGGCCGACGTACCCGATGCTGTTCCGGGTCGCCTCGGCGCACGAGGAGGGTGGCGACCGCGTCTACGCCACGTCGACCAGCGAGGTCGTCGGGGACGAGGACGGCACGGTCCGCGCGCTGCGCCTGTACGAGGTGCAGCGCGGTGAGAACGGCTTCGAGAAGGTCGAGGGCACCGAGCGGGAGATCCCGGCCCAGCTGGTCCTCCTGGCGATGGGCTTCCTCGGGCCGGAGCCGGAGGGACTGCTCGAGCAGCTCGGCGTCGAGAAGGACGAGCGGACCAACGTCGCACGGGATGGGCACTTCATGTCCTCGGTCCCGGGCGTGTTCGTCGCCGGTGACGCCGGGCGTGGCCAGTCGCTCATCGTGTGGGCCATCGCGGAGGGCCGGTCGGTGGCGCACGAGGTCGACTCGTGGCTCATGCACAAGCCCTCCAGGCTGCCCCGTCCGGTCAACCCGACGGACCGTCCGCTGACCGCCTGAGGGGCGCCGGCCGACCTGTGACCCGGGTCACGGTGAGCGCGCTCCCACCGATAGGGTTCGAGCCATGCGTCGCGCCAAGATCGTCTGCACCCTGGGCCCTGCCACGTCGTCCGCGGAGAACCTCCGCGAGCTCGTCCGGGCCGGGATGGACGTCGCCCGTCTCAACCTGAGCCACGGGTCGCACGCCGACCACGCGCAGGTCTACTCGGACGTCCGGGCGGCGGGTGACCTCGTGGGGCGCGCGGTAGGTGTCCTCGCGGACCTCCAGGGCCCGAAGATCCGCACAGGGCGCTTCGCCGACGGGCCGATCACGCTCGAGAAGGGCGCCACCTTCACGATCACGACGCGGGACGTGCCGGGCGACCAGGACGAGGTGGGGACGACGTACGACGGCCTGCCGGGTGACGTCAAGCCCGGCGACCGCATCCTCATCGACGACGGGAAGCTCTGCCTCATCGCCACCGAGGTCAGTGAGACCGACGTCGTGTGCCAGGTCCTCGAGGGCGGGCCGCTGAGCAACAACAAGGGCATCAACCTGCCGGGCGTCGCGGTCTCCGTGCCGGCACTGTCCGAGAAGGACGAGGAGGACCTGCGGTGGGCGCTGCGCACGCAGGTCGACATGATCGCGTTGAGCTTCGTCCGGGAGGCCGACGACATCCGCCGGGTCCACGAGATCATGGACGAGGAGGGGCTGCGGCTGCCGGTCATCGCGAAGATCGAGAAGCCCCAGGCGGTCGACAACCTGGACGAGATCATCCGGGCCTTCGACGGCGTCATGGTGGCCCGCGGTGACCTCGGCGTCGAGATGCCGCTCGAGCAGGTGCCGCTCGTCCAGAAGCGCGCCTGCGAGATCGCCCGCCGTCGGGCCAAGCCGGTCATCGTCGCCACCCAGGTGCTCGAGTCGATGATCGCGAACAGCCGGCCGACCCGGGCCGAGGCCTCCGACGCGGCCAACGCGGTCCTCGACGGCGCCGATGCGCTCATGCTGTCGGGGGAGACCAGCGTCGGGAAGCACGCGTTCGCCGCGGTCCGCACGATGGCCTCGATCATCGAGAACACCGAGACCCACGGCCTGCACCGGATCCGTGCGCTCGGCACCCGCCCCAACTCCAAGGGGGGCGCGGTCACGGCCGCGGCCGCCGAGATCGGCGAGCTGCTCGGGGTGAAGTTCCTCATCACCTTCACCGAGAGCGGTGGCAGCCCGAAGCGGCTGGCGCGCGTGCGGCCCCGGATCCCGATGCTCGCGTTCACCCCGAACCAGTCCACCCGCAGCCAGCTGGCCCTCACGTGGGGTGTCGAGACCTTCCTCGTCCCGCAGGTGCGGCACACCGACGAGATGGCGATGCAGGTCGACGAGCTCCTGCTGTCGATCGGCCGGGTGAAGGAGGGCGACAGTGTCGTCATCGTCGCCGGCTCTCCGCCCGGGATCCCGGGCTCGACGAACGCGCTGCGGGTCCACAGGATCGGGGACGCGAAGAACCGCGTGGCACCGGCGTACATGGACGTCGCCGCACACGGACACGGCTGAGAGACGGCAGGAACGCGTCGCTATGCTGACAGCTCCCAGGCCGGGGTGGTGGAACGGCAGACACGGAGCACTCAAAATGCTCTGCCCGCGAGGGCGTGCGGGTTCGAGTCCCGCTCCCGGCACATGAGTGAGAGCGCACCCACCACCGCCGCCCGCAAACGGGTCCTCGTCGCCGAGGACGAGGCGATCATCCGCCTCGACCTCGCGGAGATGCTCCGAGAGGCGGGCTACGACGTCGTCGGCCAGGCCGGCGACGGCGAGCAGGCCGTCGAGATGGCCCGGTCACTGACCCCGGACATCATCATCATGGACGTCAAGATGCCGGTCATGGACGGCCTGACCGCGGCCGAGACGATCGGTGACGAGCGCATCTGCCCCGTCGTCATGCTCACCGCCTTCAGCCAGACCGAGCTCGTCGAGCGGGCCCGTGACGCGGGCGTCATGGCCTACGTCGTCAAGCCGTTCACCGCGAGCGACGTCACGCCGGCCCTCGACATCGCGCTCTCGAGGTGGTCCGAGCTCAAGGCGCTCGAGGACGAGGTCGCCGACCTCGGCGAGCGCCTCGAGACCCGCAAGGCCGTCGACCGCGCCAAGGGTGTGCTCATGAGCAAGCTGAAGATCAGCGAGGCCGACGCCTTCCGGTGGATCCAGAAGACCGCGATGGACCGCCGGATGGGCATGCGCGAGGTCGCCGACGCGGTCATCGCCGGCATGGACAAGGCCTGACCCGACCGGCGTTCGTCGCGGGCGGAAATGGTGGTGCCAACCCCCCTTCCGCGGCCGACGGCCCTGGGCATAGTGTCCGGGGCGTCGGCACCTGGAGCAGTCGGGTGCGTGGAGCAGAGGAGCCGAAGTGGGACGTCGACCCGTCGAGGTCACGCCGGTCGGTGAGGACCTGCAGGTGATCACGGCGCTCTGGCTCGAGTCGCGGATGGACGAGGGGATGCGCCGCGACATCTGTGAGCGCACCATCGCCGACGGCCGTCTCGCGAAGGCGCTGCGGCGGCCCGGAGTCACCGCCTTCGTGGCCCGCTTCGAGGGCACGCCCGTGGGCTACGCCATCACGACGGAGAACCCGTTCGGGCTGAGTCCCACGCCGGAGGTCGCCGTCGAGCAGCTCTTCGTGTGTGCGGAGGCGCGCCGCCACGGCGTGGCCAAGGCACTGCTCACGGCCGTTCTCGGGGCCGCGGAGCGAGCCGGCTGCGACACGGTCGTCTCGAACGTGCCCACCGCGAGCCGGGAGGCCAACCGCTTCTTCGCACGGCTGGGGTTCGGGTCCGCCGTGACCCGCCGGGTCGTCCCCACCGGGGTGCTGCGCCGCCGGCTCACCCCCGAGACCGCCGACACCGGCATCGAGCTCAGCCGCCGCCGGCGCAACCTCAAGCAGCGCGCGTTCGAGCCGTCGCGCTCGGCCTGAGGCGGCCCCGTACGTCGGCCGGGGCGACGTGCCACGAGACGGCCTCGGCAGCGAGTAAGGACTCGTCGTCCCCGCACCGTGCACCGTCGGGTTCGCTCATCGCACACGTTCTCCGGCCAGCCACACGGCGCGGATGCTGCGGGTGCACGCAAGGTCGACGGTGGGGTCGCCGTCGACGAGCAGGAGGTCGGCCCGGCGGCCCGGGGCGATCCGTCCGCGGTCCTCGAGTCCGAAGTGTCGCGCCGGACCAGAGGTGGCCGCGGCCAGGATCTCGGTCGGCGACAGCCCTGCCTCGAGCAAGAGCTGCATCTCGTCATGGAGGGACTCGCCGTGCCGGGGCGCGAAGGGCGTCGCCGGCGCCGAGTTCGAGTCCGTGCCGACGAGCAGTGGAATGCCTGCTGCGTGGAGCTTCGCCACCGTCGCGCGGGCGTGCTCGTACCGCAGCCCGGCGGCGGCATACCGCTCCGCGGTGCCACGCATCATCGTGAGGGTCGGAACGGAGACCATGCCCGCCTCGACCATCCGCTGCACCGTTCGGTCGTCGAGAACCGCGTCCAGGGGAGCATGCGTGCTGACATCCACTCCGGCCGCGATGGCGACATCGAACGCACCCGTCGTGACCGAGTGCGCCACGACGAGGAGCCCCGCTGTGTGAGCGGCGTGGACGATGGCGTCCACCGTCTGCTGGGTCATCCCGGCCGGCGGTGCGGCCTCCGTGACGATCTTGACGTAGTCGGCACCGTCGGCGACCCGCCGGGCGACGAAGGCGCACCCTTCCTCGGGGGTCGTGACGACACCCTCGGCCGGGAACCCGGGGAGCCGGGCGTGGTTGCCTCCGGGCCCGACCGCAGGGATCGTGGCGCTGAAGATCTGAGCGACTCCGGCCTCGGAGCGCGACCGGTCCACGAACTCGGCGGGCCAGGCGGCCATGTCCAGGCCGGTGGTGACGCCCCACCGGACCAGCTGCTCGAGGTCGGGACGGCCGGAGACCGTGTGCATGTGGGCGTCGACGAGACCGGGCAGCAGAGTGCCGCCGGCCGCGTCGACCACCACGTCGGCGGGGCCGGCGTGAGCCACGATGACGGGGCCGTCCATCGCCACCCGGTGTGGCTCGTTCCAGGTCGCCCCGTCGAAGACGCGGGCGTTCTCGATGACAGTGATCACGGATCCTCCTCAGATACCTTTTCCAAAAGGTATCAGGCGGTTCGGCTACGCTCGGCAGGTGGAGGTCGATCGCCGGGAAGAGGCTGTCCGGCTCGCGCAGCACGTCCTACGGACGCACGTGGTCGTGGACCGGCAGGTCGTGGGGACCCTTCGGTCGCACGGTCTGTCCAGGGCCGAGTTCGACGTCCTGGCCGCGCTCGTCGAGTTCGGCGGGGTCGGCGCTCGGCCACGGGCGCTGTCGAGCCGCCTGCTGCTGACGACCGGGGGACTGAGCAACATCTTCCGCCGGCTCCAGCAGGAGGGGCTGATCTCGCGCACCGTGGACCCCGGTGAGCAGGACGCCCGTGGGCGCCTCGTCCGGCTCACCCCCCGGGGCCGTGGTGTGGCTCGCCGCACCGCGCAGGAGGTCGCGGCGGCGATCGCTGCCGTGCTCTCCGAGGCCGACACCCAGGCCGTGCGGGATGCCTCGTCGTCGCTGCACGCCGTCCTGGTCGCGATCGGTGAGGACCAGCCGGTGCATCGCGACGCCGCCCGCGACTGACGCTCCGGGAGAGCCCGGCGTCCTGGAGGCCCGGATCGTGGCCCGCCCAGCACCTCCCGCGCCGGTGGGACCGACAGCCGGTCAGCGGGCCTTGACCAGGCCGAGGCGGGCCGAGGGCAGCCCGGGGAGGACGGTCGACGCCGTGAGGCCACAGCGCTTCTCGAGGATCTCGCCGAGCACGGAGCGGTAGTCGGTCGTGGCCGCGAGGTCCCCCGCGACGAGGGCACCCTCCGACAGGCCGGGCCAGGCGCCGTACACCGTGCCGCCGCGCACCCCGCCACCGAGGACGAACGAGACGTTGCCGTTGCCGTGGTCGAGCCCGCCCGAGCCGTTCTCGGCGAGCCGTCGTCCGAACTCGGAGAGCGTGACGACCGTGACCTTGTCGGCCGCCGACCCGAGGTCGGTCATGAACGCCGCGAGGGCCTTGCCGACGGTGGTCAGCTGGTCCTTCATCCAGCCGCTGTCGCTGCGACCCAGGTCGGCGTGCATGTCCCAGTTGCCGGAGTCGACCGTGACGGCGCGCAGGCCGACGCCCGCCTTGACGAGCCGCGCGGTCTCGCGCAAGGCGTCCCCGAGGTCGCCCTTCGGGTAGCTCGCGCCGTTCGCGGGGGCGTAGCCGGCCGTCTTGAGGGAGCTCGTGGTCTCCAGCGCATCGAGGGTGCTGCGCGCCGGGACCGAGTACACCGGCGGTGCGCCCTCGTACAGGGCGGCCAGGGCCGTGCGCCACCGGGCCAGCTCGGTGTCGTTCCACGTCGCGGCGAGGCTGAAGGAGTCGACGTCGCCGAGGGCTAGCTCTGGGGTGTCGCCGAGGAAGGAGCGAGGCGCGGTGGTCTTGCCGATGGCGCTTCCGGCGAACGGCCCGGGGGTCGTCGTGGCTCCCACCATCCGGTCCAGCCATCCACTGCGCAGCGACGAGCCCGGGGCGGCGCGCTCCATCTCGTCCATGTCGGTGAAGTGCGAGCGGGTCGGGTTCGGCTGACCCACGGCGTGGACGACCGCGAGCTTGCCGGCCCGGTAGAGCGAGTGCAGCGGGGACAGCGCAGGGTGCAGCCCGAAACGGGAGTCCAGCTGGAGCGTGGCGTTCTTCGGGACGGCGATGTTCGGCCGCGCCGAGTAGTACGCGTCCTCGGTGACCGGGACGACGGCGGACAACCCGTCGAACCCACCGCGCAGGGACAGCACGACGAGCGTGTCGCCGGTGTACCCCGCGTCGGCGAAGGTCAGCCGGGTCGTCGCGGCGGCGTCCGGGGCGCCGGCGACCGCGCTGACGGTCGCCGCGGCCGCGCCGAGCGCGGTGGCACCGCCCAGGACCCCGCGGCGGCTCAGCTGCCGTGCGGCGGCGTCGTACTCGGAGCAGCCACAGCCCTGGTGGGTGGGGTCCGGGCCGAGCACGGGCTCGGCAGGGGCGGGGGAGAGGTCGGTCATCGGGGGCCTCAGCGGGTTGCGAACTCAGGAGTGTCGAGGACGAGGGCGACGAGGTAGGGCAGCCGCCACGAGGCCGCCGGGTCGCTGGCCTTGAGCGGCGAGGCCGCGGTCCGCTCGACGAACGCGCAGACGGCGTCGCGCTTGGCGGCCGGGAGGGGCGCGCCGACGAGGCGGGTGGCGAGGGCGTCGACGAGCTGTCCGTGGGTGGCCGGGAGCGTGGCGGGCAGCAGGGAGCGGAGGGGTGGGTAGGTGACCCGGGGAGTGTCCGAGCCCACCTCCCAGCACTGGCTCATGTGCCAGTTCCACGCCGTGAGGACGGCCCCGGCGCCTGCCCACGCCCCGGCGACGTCCGGGTAGCCGTTCGGTGCGGGCCAGCCCATCGGCGCCTGGCCGGCGCGCTTGGCCGTCCACACGAGGCCGCCGAGCCAGTCGGCGGTGTCCGGGCCCGGTCGCACCCCGAGGACCCGCGCGGTCGAGATGATGTTCTCGAGGGGGCGCTTGGTCTTCTTGCCCGCGGAGGCGGCGAACTCCGAGGAGGTGAGCAGGGCGCGGACGACGGGCGCGATCTTCGTGTCGTTGTCGAGGTAGACCTTGGCCAGCCGGTCCACGAGCGAGCTCGGTGGCGTGTCCGACACGAACCGGACGGCCAGCTTGGTCGCGATCCGACGGGCGGTGCGGGGGTGCCGGGCGAGGTGGACGAGGTACGACGTGGCGACGGGCTCGCCGTAGGCCGACGCGTTGCCGTCCGACCAGCCGAGCAGAGATACCGCGCCCCGGTGGTGGCGGATGTGGCGGTACAGGTACTCACCGGACTCGCGCTCGGTCGACAGCCCGGTGAGCACGAGGGCCGAGCGGCGGATGTCGGACTCGGCGTAGCCGCCGTCCACGCCGACGGTGTGCAGCTCGAGGAGCTCTCGGCCGTAGTTCTCGTTGGGGGAGCGCTTGGTCGAGGAGGCGTTGTCGAGCTGGTTGAGCATCGCCGGATGCTTCGCCGACGCGACGAGCATGTCGGCGTACCGGCCGAGGGCGTGCTTGCGGACGACGTCGATGTGGAAGCGGTGCACCGAGTCCCAGGCCTCGCCCCAGGGTGCGGTGACGACGAGGTGGTTGGTCCAGAAGTCGACCATGACCTCGAGCAGCTGACGCTTGGACCACACGGCCCGGGCGACGTAGGCCGCGATGACGTCGACGCCGAGGTCGCCCGTGGAGCTGGGGTGGTACTGGTCGCGGACCTCCCAGGTCTGGAGCTTCAGCCGGGGCCACTCCTTGGCGACGAGCGCGTCGACCTCGGTGTCCGGGACCTTGCTGGACGGGGCGAGCTGGGCGTCGATCCAGGCCGTGGCGCCGGACGCGCGGATGTCCGCGACGAGCTGGGGGGTGGCCCCCCAGCTCGCCCTCGAGGCGACCAGCCGAGCGAGACCCACGCTCGTCGAGGACGTCGGCTGGGCGGTGGGCACGCCCACCGACGCACCGCGCGGGCTCGTGATCCTCGCCGGGATCCACGTCGGGACGGCGGCCCGCGGACGGTAGGCCGCGTCGACGGCCTTGGCGGAGGGTGCCGGGTCCTCGAGCGGGTGGGACGGGTCCGGGACGTTGCTCGCGGGGGGCGGGCCGGCAGCGGTGTCGGTGTCGGCGACCGGGCGGGCATCGGCCGTTGCCCCCGCCGTGCGGAGGGCGACGGTCGCCGATACGGGCGGGTCGTACGGGAGCACGGAGGACAGTGCTGCCAGGAACGACGTGCGTCGTGGAAGGGCCGCGGGACTCACGGCATCGATGCTCCGGGGTAACGGGCCCCGGGACCTCGCCCGTTCAGCCAGATCGGCGCCGACGAAAGGACGGCGAGCCGGACGGCTTGACCGTTCCCTGACCTCCACCAGGGACTCTCTTGACCTCCGCGCCAGGCTCTGCTGAGGTCGGCGTCAGGAACCGGGCGCGCTGTCCCGGACCAGGCAGGTGATGCGTGAGGTGCACGTCCGGCGGCCGTCCTCGTCCGTGACGACGACCTCGTAGCAGACCACCGTACGGCCCAGGCTGATCGGGACGGCGGTCCCGGTGACGTGTCCCGAGCGCGCCGCACGGTGGTGGGTGGCGTTGATGTCGAGACCGACGACCGCCCGCCCCGGGCCGGCGTGCAGCGCCGCGCCGACGGACCCCAGGGTCTCGGCCAGGACCACCGACGCGCCCCCGTGCAGCAGCCCGTAGGGCTGGGTGTTGCCCGCCACCGGCATCGTCGCGACGAGCCGCTCGGCGGAGGCCTCGACGAACTCGATGCCCATCCGTTCCATCAGCGAGTCGGGGTTCAGCTCTCGCATCCGCTGCACCGCTGACAGGAGGTCCGTGCTGTCGGTCATGGTCGTTAGGCTGCCACGCGTGAAGCTCCTCCTCCTCGACGGACACTCGCTGGCCTACCGGGCGTTCTTCGCCCTCCCGGTCGAGAACTTCTCGACGAGCACCGGCCAGAACACCAACGCGGTGTACGGCTTCACGGCGATGCTCATCAACGTCCTGCGGGACGAGGCGCCCACCCACGTCGGCGTCGCGTTCGACGTCTCCCGGCAGACCTTCCGGCTCGAGGAGTACAGCGAGTACAAGGCCGGGAGGTCCAAGACCCCGCCCGAGTTCTCCAGCCAGCTGCCGCTCATGCGCGAGGTGCTCGACGCCCTGCGGATCCGGCACGTCGGCGTGGAGGGCTACGAGGCCGACGACGTCATCGCCACGCTGACGAAGCAGGCCGTCGACGCCGGCGGCGAGGTCGTCGTCTGCACCGGCGACCGCGACGCCTTCCAGCTCGTCACCGAGAAGGTGACGCTGCTGTACCCCGTCCGCGGGGTCTCCGAGGTGTGGCGGATGGACCCGGCGGCGGTCGAGGAGAAGTACCTCGTCCCGCCGGGCCGCTACAGCGACCTCGCCGCGCTCGTCGGGGAGTCCAGCGACAACCTGCCCGGCGTCCCCGGCGTGGGCCCGAAGACGGCGGCGAAGTGGCTCGGGCATTACGGGGACCTGCAGGGCGTCGTCGCCCATGTCGACGAGATCAAGGGCAAGGCGGGCGAGAACCTGCGCACCCACCTCGACGACGTCCTGCGCAACCGGCGGCTCAACCGGCTCGTCGACGACCTCGAGCTCCCGCTCTCGGTCACCGACCTCCAACGCGCGTCGTGGGACCGCGAGGAGGTCCACACCGTCTTCGACGGGCTCGAGTTCCGGGTCCTGCGCGACCGCCTCTTCCAGACCTTCGACGCCCAGTCCGACGAGGTCGAGGGCGGCTTCGAGCTCGACGGCGAGATCCTCGGCGTCGACGACCTCCTGGCCCGGCTCGGCAGTGCGGCCGCGCGGCAGCCGCACGGGCTGGTCGTCGTGGGTCGGTACCGCGCGGGTGAGGGCGAGGCCACCGCCGCCGTGCTGGCCGGCGAGGACGGCAGCACCGCCTACGTCGACCTCGCGGCGCTGACCCCCGAGCAGGAGGGGGCCCTCGCCGCCTGGCTCCAGGACCCGGACGCACCGAAGGTCCTGCACGACGCCAAGCCCCAGGTGCAGGCGCTCTCGACGCGCGGGATGACCGTCCGGGGGGTGGTCAGCGACACCGCGCTGGCGGCCTACCTCGTCCGGCCCGACCAACGCTCCTACGACCTCGAGGACCTCGTCGTGCGCCACCTCGGCCGCGAGCTCACCGCGGACGCCGCCGAGACCGGCGACCAGGGGCGGCAGGGGACGCTCGACTTCGAGACCGACGACGACACCGCCGAGCGCGACGCCATGGTCCGGGCCCGGGCCGTCCTCGAGCTCTCCGGTGTGCTCGCCGAGCGGCTCGAGGAGACCGGTGGCACCGACCTCCTCGCCGGTCTCGAGCTGCCGCTCGTCGACATCCTCGCGGAGATGGAGCGCACCGGGATCGCGGTCGACGAGGACGCCCTCACCGCGCTCGAGGCCGACTTCGCGGGCAAGATGCGCCAGGCGCAGCAGGACGCCTACGACGCGATCGGCCGGGAGGACGTCAACCTCGGGAGCCCCAAGCAGCTCCAGGAGGTGCTCTTCGACCAGCTGGGCATGCCGAAGACCAAGCGCACCAAGACGGGGTACACGACCGACGCCGACGCCCTGGCCGACCTCTTCGTCAAGACCGAGCACCCGTTCCTCGAGGCCCTGCTGCGGCACCGCGACACGAGCCGGCTGCGGGTGACCGTCGAGGGACTCATCAAGTCGGTGGCGCCGGACCGCCGGATCCACACGACCTACCTGCAGACGATCGCCGCGACGGGTCGGCTGTCGTCCACCGACCCCAACCTCCAGAACGTCCCGATCCGCACCGAGGAGGGGCGCCGGATCCGCGAGGTCTTCGTCGTCGGCGAGGGCTACGAGTCGCTGATGAGCGCCGACTACAGCCAGATCGAGATGCGGATCATGGCCCACCTCTCCGGCGACGAGGGGCTCATCGAGGCGTTCCGCACCGGTGAGGACCTCCACCGCTTCGTCGGGGCCCGGGTCTTCGGGGTCGAGCCGGAGGACGTCACGCTCGAGATGCGCAGCAAGGTCAAGGCGATGAGCTACGGGCTCGCGTACGGGCTGTCCGCGTTCGGGCTGTCCAAGCAGCTGACGATCGGCACGGGTGAGGCACAGGGCCTCATGGACGAGTACTTCGCCCGGTTCGGCGGGGTGCGCGACTACCTCCAGGAGGTCGTGGCCGAGGCTCGCGCCACGGGGTACACGGCGACGATGCTCGGCCGGCGCCGCTACCTGCCGGACCTCATGAGCGACAACCGGCAGCGCCGCGAGGGAGCCGAGCGGATGGCCCTCAACGCCCCGATCCAGGGGTCGGCGGCGGACATCATCAAGCTGGCGATGAAGGGAGTCGACCGCGCCCTGCGCGAGGCCGGCGCGAGCAGCCGGATGCTCCTCCAGGTGCACGACGAGCTCGTCCTCGAGGTCGCACCGGGCGAGCGGGAGGACGTCGAGGCGCTGGTCCGCCGGGAGATGGGCTCGGCGGTCGAGCTGGACGTGCCGCTCGACGTCAGCGTGGGCGCCGGCCGGTCCTGGCACGACGCCGCGCACTGAGCGTCACCCCGTGCTGCGGCCCTCGGTGCCGGGCTCCGGTGGCTCGGCCCCCTCGGCCGCGGCCAGGGCATCCGCGAGGGCGTCGTCCGCCTCGGGCGCGACGACCGGCTCGTCGGTCCAGGTGACGGCGAGCAGCACGGCGAGGAGCGTGACGTCCACGGCGAGCACGACGAGCAGCAGGGTGTGCCGGTCGTCCACGGCCACCAGCCCGGCGGCCACGGCCGCCAGCGCGCCCCACACCCAGGCCACGGCCGACCGGTGCCCGCGCGCCAGCGCGGTCTGGACCAGCAGCTGCACCATCGCCGTGACCGTCCCGAGCACGGCGAACAGCCACAGGTCTCCGCGCACCGCGGCGTAGGCGGGGCCGCCGACGAAGGCCAGGGCGCCACCGGGCAGGGCCAGCACCCCGAGGACCGCGGCGAGGCCGATCCCCAGCACGACGAGGAGGCCGAGGTGGTGCAGGTGACGGCCTCCCGCACGACGGGCGAGCGTGGGGTACGCGAGCACCGTCACGAAGGTCGGGAGGAACAACACGGCCTTGGTGACGATGATCCCGGCGGCGTACAGCCCGGAGTCCTCCGTCGGCAGGATGGCCCGCGCTGCGAAGACGTCGACCTGGGTCAGAGTGAAGAAGGCGAGCAGGGTGTGCGAGTCGTGCAGCACCTCGCGGAGCACTCCGGCCCGGTCGCCGCCGGCCGTCGCCCCCGGGGCGTCGACGAGCACGAGCCCGACGGCGACCGGCACGAGGGCCCCGAGAGCCACCCCCACCATCGCGCCGAGGGCCGACGGCCACAGCCACAGGACGGCCCCGCCGACGAGCGCCCGCCCGAGCCCCAGGGACAGGCTGACCACGGCGAAGCGGCGCCACTCATGCCGCCCCTGCGCCAGTCCGAGCCGGACACCGGTGACGGTGAGCGCCGCGGCGGTCACCGCGACCGTGGCCGCCGTGAGCCACGACTCCAGGCGGAACGCCAGTGTCGCGACCGGGGAGAGGGCGAGGCACAGGACGCCGAGGAGCAGGGCCGCGCGATGGCCCGCGGCGACGAGGGGCCCGGGGTCGGCGTCCGGACCGGCCACTGCCACCCGTCGGGCGGTGGTGGCCTGGACACCGAGTGCAAGCACGTTGACGACGACGACGACGCCCATGAGGGCCGCGACCACCGAGTACTCGGACGGGCCCAGCCGCCGAGCGGCGAGGAGCGTGAAGGCGTAGGCCGCGACGTTCATCGCCGTCATGCCGAGGGCCACGAGGCCTGCTCCGCGGGCGAGGGCCCCCCGTCCCGTTGGCGTCGACACGCGGTCAGGCTACGGCCTGGCGGGCGCACACCGGGTCACTAGGCTGACTCGGTGACCAGCCCGGCCCCGCCGTCAGCCGAGCACAGCCGACATGGCGCTGGAGCCGCCGGTGCGGTCGTGGCCATGGTGTCGGCGTTCTGGGTGCTCCGCGGGACCTGGGGGAGCGGGCAGTACCTCGTACGGGACTTCGTCGCGGTCCCCGACCCGGCCCTCCCGCGCGGCCTCCTCCCGGACACCGCGAGCGCGCTGCGGGCCTGGCCCCTCGACGGTGTCACCTGGGCGCTGGCGCTCGTCATCCCGACCGGTGTGCAGCAGGCGGTGATGCTCGTGGCCGCGCTCGTCCTCGCGGGCAGCGGCGCGGGTCTGCTCGTCGCCCGCCACGGGGCCGCTGCGTCGGCCGCGACCAGCGGGCTGGCCGTGTGGAACCCGTACGTCACCGAGCGGCTGCTGCTCGGGCAACCACCCACCCTCCTGGGCTACGCGGTCATGCCGTGGGTGCTGCTCGCGGCGCGCTCACGCGCCCCGCTGCGCAGACGGCTCGTTCTCGTGCTGCTGGCGGCCGCGCCGGCGGTCCTCACACCCTGGGGCGGTGTGGTCGCCGGGCTGACGGCGGTGCTGGGCACCCTCAGCCGCGAGGACCGGCGTCCGCGGGACGTGGCCGCGACCGGGGTCCTGGCCGCCGCCTGGTGCCTGCCGTGGGTCGTGCCCGCGCTGGTGGTGGGGGGTGTGCGGGCGGACCCGCTGGGGGCCGTCGCCTTCGCCCTGGCGGATGACACCGGGCTCGGGACCTGGCTGTCGGCGCTCTTCGGTGGAGGGGTCTGGGGTACTGCCGCGCGTCCGAGGTCGCGGGAGGACCCGCTGGTCCTCGTCGCCTCCACCTCGGTCCTCCTGCTCGCCGGAGCCGGAGCGGCCCTGGTGCGGCGGGACGTCGGCCGGCGGTGGTGGGTCGTGGCCGTCGCCACCGCGCTGCTGCCGGCGACGCTCCTGACCCTGCTGTCAGGCCCTGCGCTGGAGGTCTCGACGGTTGCCCAGGACATCCCGGGGGTCGCGCTCCTGCGCGACCAGCACCGCCTGCTCGCGCCGGGCGTGCTCGGGGTGGCCGTGCTGTGTGGGCTCGCCGTGGGAGCCGTCGGGCGACGGGCGGGTCAGGCGTCGGGAGTCGTCCTCGGCGTGCTGGCGATGGTTCTGGCGGTGGGGTCCGTGCCGGACCTCCCGAGGTCGGTACGGGCGGCGTACCGACCCATGCCCTACCCGGCGGACTGGCAGCGGATGACGTCGGCCGTCGAGGACCTTCCGGGCGATCCCGTCGTCGCCTCGTTCCCGTGGCAGAGCTTCCGCCGTCCCGACTGGGCGGGAGGACAGGTGTTCCTCGACCCCCTCCCGCGCGCGCTGACGGCCGAGGTGCGGACCGACACCGCCCTGGCCGTGCGCCGCGACGGTGTCCTCGTCGAGGTCGACCCCGGTGATGCCACGGATGCCGCCTGGCGCC
This sequence comes from Phycicoccus sp. CSK15P-2, assembly GCF_016888005.1. Lineage (GTDB taxonomy): Bacteria > Actinomycetota > Actinomycetes > Actinomycetales > Dermatophilaceae > Phycicoccus. The sequence goes on from NZ_JAFDVE010000009.1 coordinate 234,856, forward strand.
GTGGTCGGGTGACCGCGGACTCGCTGCACGAGCGCGGGGTCACCCATGTCGTCGAGTGGCTGGGGACCCCGGGGGAGCTCCCGGACGACCGGCGGGGGTGGGTCGAGGTGATCGCCACGGCCCACTTCCGGGTCTGGGACGTCACGTCGGCGCGGTGACCCGGTGGCCGCGCCGCGTGGTGGCGCCATCCCGCGCTCGGACGTTGTACCATTCGGTAACAATCCTCGAGGAAGGCCCCGGACAGCGATGACTGCGATCCCCGCCGGTGGTGGCCGTGCAGGCCGCCGCGCCGGCCTCACCCTGCTCCTGCTGAGCCTCCTGCTCGGTCTGGGGGTCGCCTTCGCGGCAGCGGCCGTCATCGTCTCCTCGAACGGCCCGGGCGACTCCTCGGCCGTCTCCGACGGGCCGAACGACCCCCTGCCGGCCGGCCAGCTGCTGGGCTACGGCGGCTGACCGTCAGGTTCTCAGCCGTTCGTCGCCGCGGGTGACGTGCGGCCCGACACGACCTCCGTCAGCAGGTCCTCCCAGCTGCGCACCGTCGCCTCCCACGTGTACCCGAGGGCGTGGTGTGCTGCCTCGCGGCCCAGCCGCTCTCGCTCGGTGCCGTCCGTGAGGAGCCGCTCGGTCGTCTCGGTCAGCTCGTCGAGGTCGTCGACCAGCACTCCGGTCTCACCGTCGTGAATGGACTCCGCCAGGCCTCCCGCCTGCCGGTAGGCGACGGTCGGCGTCCGGTGCGCGGCGGCCTCGACGACGCTGAGCCCCCATCCCTCCTTGACGCTCGGTGCGAGCGCCAGCCACGCGGCGGCGAGCTCCCGGTGCTTGGTGTCGTCGTCGACGAACCCGAGGAGGTCGACCCGCTCCGAGACGCCGAGCCGGTGGGCCTCCTCGCGCACCTCGTCCATCCACCATCCGTGGCCGACGACGCGCAGCCGCAGCTCGGGCCACCTGGGGGCCAGGGCGGCGACGACGGCCAAGGCGTGCTCGACCCGCTTGTGCGGGACGACCCTGCCGAGGACGACGAGCCGAGGCTCGGGGGAGCGGGGGAGGCCGGTGTGCCTCGGCGGTTCGGTGCCGTTGCGGATGACGGCGACGGTCGACGGGTCGACGCCGAGCTCGGCGAGCTCGGTGCGGGTGACGTCGGAGACGGCCACGTACTGGTGCCCGCGCAGCGTCCTGGGGGCGACCTGCGACTCGAGGAACCACCCCACGCGAGCGGCCACCGGCCCCAGTGCGATGGGCCACTGCTCGCGGTGGACGTGGTGGACGAGGACGACCACGGGAGCACGGGTCGCGAGAGGGGTCCAGAAGGGGACACCGTTCTGGGTGTCCACGACGACGTCGAACCGTCCGCCGGCCCGCTCGAGGGCCGCGAGGCGGCGCAGCGACGCCGGGTACACGGTGAGCCGACCCCCCTGGCGGTACATCCGGATGCCGTCCCGCTGCTCCACGGCCGCCGAGCCGGGGTGGCGTGCACACAGCAGCGTGACGTCGTGTCCGCGGGCCGCGAGACCCGCGCACACCGTCTCGGCGTACTTCTCGGCACCCCCACCCTCGGGGTGTGTAGAGTCGCGCCAGTTCACGAAGGCAATGCGCACCGTGTGCTCTTTCCAGATCGACCGGAGCGGGATGTTATCGCAGCACACGCCGCCCGGCGGCCAGGTCCGGGACCGGCCGACACTGCGCCGCTCCGTCGGGCTCTTCCGGGCCTTCCGCGTCGAGCAGACCGACCCGGGCCGCTTCTACGGCGCACTCGCCGACGACTCCGTCGCGATGCTCTCCCGCTGGACCGAGCTGACGGACCGTACGGTCCTCGACGTCGGCGGGGGCCCCGGGTACTTCGCCGATGCGTTCGCGGCCGCCGGAGCCCGCTACGCCGGGGTCGAGCCGGACGCCGGTGAGCTCACCGCCCGGGGCGCGGCGGCCGGCAACACCGTACGGGGCTCCGGGCTGTCCCTGCCGTTCGCGGACGGGTCGGTCGACGTGGCGTTCTCGAGCAACGTGCTCGAGCACGTGCCGGACCCCCGCCGGATGGCCGGCGAGATGGTCCGGGTCACCCAACCGGGCGGTCTCGTGGTCATCTCCTGGACGCCCTGGCTCTCCCCGTGGGGCGGTCACGAGACCTCCCCGTGGCACTACCTCGGGGGCCACCGCGCGGCCGACCGCTACGAGCGGCGGCACGGGCGCCGGCCCAAGAACGACCTGGGCCGCACGCTCTTCCGCTGCCCGGTGGGGCCCATGGTCCGGTGGGCGAGGGCGGCCGAGGCAGCGGGCCTGGTCGCCGTCGTCGACGTCCTCCCGCGCTACCACCCGTGGTGGGCCCAGTGGGTGGTCGACGTGCCCGGCCTGCGCGAGGTGGTGTCGTGGAACGCCGTGGTGGTCCTGCGCCGGGCCGAGCGGTGACGACCCGGACGGACGTGGCGGAGCACGAGAACGCGGTGTGGCGGGTCCGCCTGCTCGCCGGGGTCGTCCTCCTCACCGCCCTGGCCCTGCGTCAGTCGCCCGGCCTCACCGTCCCCGACACCAAGCTGGACCTCACGGCCGACCCGTGGGGCTTCCTCGGCCGGGCGCTGCACGTCTGGGACCCGCACGGCGCATTCGGGCAGCTGCAGAACCAGGCGTACGGGTACCTGTTCCCGGTCGGCCCGTTCCACGGCCTCCTCGTGTCGGCCGGCGTCCCGGACTGGCTGGTCCAGCGTCTGTGGTGGGCGGTCGTCATGTCGGTCGCCTTCCTCGGGCTCTGGCGCCTGGCCGGCGCGCTCGGCGTCGGCACCCCCGGGGCGAGGTACCTCGCTGCCCTCGTCTTCGCCGTGAGCCCACGCATGGTGTCCGAGGTGGCCGTCACCTCCGTCGAGGTGTGGCCGTACGCCGTCGCGCCCTGGGTGCTCGTGCCGCTCGTGGACCCGCGTCGCCTCCCGTGGCGCCGCAGGGTCCTCCGCTCGGCACTCGCGGTGACCGTGGCCGGTGGGGTGAACGCGGTCGCCACCGGGGCCGTCCTGGTCCTGCCGACCGTCTGGTTCCTGACCCGCCGTCCCGCCCGAGCGGCCCTCGTCCGGTTCGGGACGTGGCTCGGCGTGGTCGTCATGGCCTCGCTCTGGTGGCTCGTCCCGCTGGTCGTCCTCGGCCGCCACAGCCCGCCGTTCCTCGACTGGATCGAGGACGCGGGAGTCACGACGTCCTTCGCCGGTCCGTTCGAGGCGCTCCGGGGCACGACGACCTGGCTGTCCTGGCTGAGAGGCCCCGGGGGACCGAGCTGGCCGGCCGGCTGGGAGTACGTGACGTCCCCCGCCCTGGTCGCCGCGACGACCGCCGTCGCGGTCGCGGGACTGGTCGGCCTCCGACGGGTCCCGGAGGACCACCGCCGTTTCCTGGGGGCGGGCCTGCTCGTGGGGCTGCTGCTCGTGACCCTCGGACACACGGGGACGGCGCCCTCACCGGCCGCCGGATGGGTCCAGGACCTCCTCGACGGCCCGTTCGCGGCCCTGCGCAACACCCACAAGTTCGAGCTCGTCGTCCGGGTCCCGCTGGCCCTGGGGCTCGCTGAGACCGCGGCCGTCCTCGCGCGACACCTGCGCGGGTGGGGGCTGCGTCCCTGGTTGCCTCCCCTCGTCGCGGGGTCGGTCGTCGCGATACTCGCGGCCCCGGCGGTTGCTGCGGGCATGGCGAGACCGGAAGGTCGGATCGGGATCCCCGACTACTGGTACGAGGCCGCGCGGTGGCTCGACGCCCGTCCCGAGCCGGGGACCGTCCTCGTCGTCCCGGCGGCGTCCTTCGCCGACCACGTCTGGGGCTCGACGAAGGACGAGCCGCTCCAGGCACTGCTCGACCGGCCGTTCGCCGTCCGCGATGCCGTGCCCCTCGGGTCGGCCGGCGCGACTCGGTGGCTCGACCTCGTCGAGCGACGGCTGCAGGCGGGCGACGGGGATGACACGCTCCGGTCCGCCCTGGCTCGTGCGGGGGTCCGCTTCGTCGTCGTGCGCAACGACCTGCGGGCGGACGTCGTCGACTCCGGCGGAGGCCAGGGGTTGTTCGTGCACGAGGCGCTGACCGACAGCGGCCTCGCGAGGGTCGCCGAGTTCGGCCCCCCGGCCGGACCGCCGCCCGGCGTGGAGCCGGAGGGTCCGGCGCACACCACGGACCAGCGGACGCATCTGCCGTATCCGTCCGTGGAGGTCTACGAGGTCGAGGGCGCGGCCGAGGGCACGGTCGTACCGGCCGACAGGGTCGTGCACGTCGTCGGAGGTGCCGAGGACGTCCCCGACGCGCTCGCGGCGGTGCCGGGTGCCGCGGCCGCCGTGGTCGGGACCGACGTCGGCACCGTTCCCGACCCCCTGGGAGGACGGATGCCCCGGGTCGTCACCGACGGCAACCTCGACACGGAGGTCTTCTTCGGTCGGCCGAGCGACAACCGGTCACAGGTGCTCGCTCCCGGCGACCCGCGACGCACCGGCCGTTCCGTCGACGAGTACGTCGCGGACCCGGCCGGCCCGCAGACGCGGCGGCAGTGGACGGGGGGCACGGTCCGGGTGTCCTCGTCCGCGTCGGACGCGCCCGCGACCCTCCGGATCGGGCCCGGCGCAGGGCCTCAGGCGCTCGTCGACGGAGACCCCGCCACGGCCTGGGTGTCGGGGACGTACGGCGCAGGCGTGGGGGAGTGGGTGGAGGTCCGCCTCGACGAGCCGGTGGTGGAGGACGCCGTGACGCTCACCCTCCAGGCCCCTCCCCGTCGGGTCTCCGCGCCGCGGGAGGTGCGGGTGGACACCGACGCCGGGACGACCACGGCGCGGCTGGTCGACACCACGGCCCCTCAGCGTGTGCCACTGGCGCCCGGCCCGGTCCGCACCATCCGCATCACCGTGACCGAGACGGACGACGGGACCGGCAGCGGTGTCGCGATCGCCGAGCTGGACGTCCCGGGTGTCGACCTCGGGTCGACCCTCGTCGTGCCACCCGTGACGGGTCCGGCCGACGCCCTCGTCCTGCGTCGGCCGGACGAGGGGCGGTCCGCGTGCGCGTGGGTCGTCGACCGCCCGCTGTGCACCAGCAACACCGAGAAACCGGCCGAGGACGAGGGTGGCCTGCGCCGTGACCTGGATCTCGCGGCGCCCCTCACGGGCGCGATGACGGGCACGGTCGCCGCACGGCCGGGACCGTCCCTCGAGCGGCTCCTCGACGGCGTGACCGCCATCGAGGCCGAGGCGAGCAGCCGAGCGACCGCCGAGCCCGCGGGACGCCCCGCGGCGGCGGCGGACGGTGACCTCGGCACGGGATGGGTCGCCTCGCCCGCCGACGAGGACCCCACACTCACGTTGCGGCTCCCACGGCCCACCCGCATCGAGCGGCTGCAGCTGCTGCGCGACGAGTACCTTGCCGCGTCCCGACCGTCGGTCGTCGGTGTGTCCGTGGACGGTGGGCCCGAACGCCGGACCGAGGTGGACGACGAGGGGTTCGTGGAGGTCGACGGTGCGGCCGCTCGTACGGTGCGGCTGCACGTCCTCGAGGTCGACCCGCTGCGCTCCACGGATGCGGTGAGCGAGTTCGAGCAGGTCCTTCCGGTGGGGATCTCGGAGGTCGTCGTGCCGGGCGTCGACCCCACGGGGCCGCTCGCGGTCGGTTCGCGGACCGGTGCCGAGTGCGGTTTCGGCCCGGACCTCGTCGTCGGTGACCGCAGCCTCCCGACGCGTGTGGAGGGGACCGTGGCGGACGTCCTCCGCGGTGCACCGCTGCGTTGGTCCACCTGTGGGGACGCAGACGTTCGCCTTCCCGCGGGTCCGGTGCGCCTGGAGGCGCGGTCGAGCGGGGAGTTCACCCCGCGGTCCCTCACGGTCGAGGCCGACACCGCCGCTGTGGGACCGGGGGTCCGGGCGGCTCGCGGGGTCCGGGTCGAGCGCCCCGACCCCGCACACCTCACGGCGACGGTCGACGCCGGGGAGTCGGGTGCCGTCCTCGTCGTCCACCAGAACCACGACGCGGCGTGGACGGCGACCGGACCGGACGGGTCCCGGCTCGAACCGGTCCGGGTCGACGGTTGGCAGCAGGGGTGGGTGCTTCCCCCCGGTGCCCGGGGCGAGGTCGTCGCCCGGTATGAGCCGGACGTCCCGTACCGGTGGGGCCTGGGGCTGGGGGCCGTCCTGGCCCTGCTCGTCCTGGTCCTGGCGTGGGTGCCGGGTGGCCGTCCGGAGCCGGCGATGACCGCGCAGGCCCCTGCAGCGGCAGCGTGGAACGGGTTCGTGGCGGGAACGGTCGTGCTGCTGAGCGGCGCGGTCGGGGCGGTGGCGGTGGTCGCCGGCCTCGTGGCGCGCGGCGTGTCGGCGCGCACGGCCTCCGTCGTCGCCGGGACGGCGGGTGTGCTCGCCGCGGTCCTCGTCTCCGCCGCTCCGTCGTGGCCGGAAGCACGCGCGGGGGTGGACGACGGACTCGTTCAGCTGCTGGTGCTCGTGGCCGTCGTTGCCGCGTCGGGAGCCGGGTGGTCCGTGCCCCGTGCCCTCGAAGCCGTCCGCTCTCCTCGGCGCCCGCGCCGCATCAACGGCCGCTCCAAGAGGTAGTAGCTGAGGGTCGCCACGCCGACGCTGAGGACGACGGTCGGCAGCCACAGCCGCAGGAAGCCGCCGGTGAAGATCTCGTAGTCCAGTGCCTGCTCGACGAGCTCGAGGACGACGAGGTGGTAGCAGAAGACGCCGTAGGAGACATCACCGAGGAACCTCCCCGTCCGACCGCCGAGCCGTCGGACTGCTGTGGGCTCGACACCGCCGACCCGGGCTACGGCAGGGAGGACGACGAGCAGCCCGAGGGCCGCGTAGAGCAGGCTCTTCGTCGCTGCTTGCCCCGGGGAGGGCTGCAGCAGCGAGTAGGGCCCGGCCGCGGGCGACACCGCCACCAGGTAGACGGCCACGGCCAGGCCCCAGACGGTGCCGGGGCGCGCCGCCACGGCGTCGACCCAGGATTCGCGCAGCAGCCCTGCCTCACGCGCCACCTGCCAGAGGGCGAGTGTCATGCCCGCGCCGAACCAGCCGATGTAGCCCGGCAGCCAGACCCCTTGCTTTCCACCGGCGTCCACGGTCAGGGCCATCCACCCCGCACCCACGAGCGGGGTGGTCGCCAGCAGGGCCAGGCGGGTGAGGACAGCGCCACGGCTCACCCGCCCCCGGGTCGCCGCCCAGCCGAGGACCGGGAGCAGGAGGTAGAACGCCCCTTCCGTCGCGAGGCTCCACATCTGGGTCAGACCGTAGGCCGGTGGGACGTCTCCGTAGATGTGGGTGAGGGTGGCGTGGCGGACCAGTGTCCTCACCGAGGCGGTCGACGGCTCGAGCAGGAGGCCTGCCGTGACCACCGCGACCCAGAGGGGAGGAGCGATGCGTAGGAAACGGTGCCACAGGTAGCGACGGGTCGACGTCGCGGGTTCCTCCTGCGCCACCCAGGACCGGACGTGCGGGCGGAACAGGAGGAACCCCGAGATGACGAAGAACACGGCGACGCCGGAGTCCATCCGGGAGAGGACACCGGCGACCGGCGAGCTGAGCGAGTCGCCGGTCTCGAAGCCGACGTGGGTCGTGAGGACCAGCAGCGCCCCGAGAGCCCGGACGCCGTCGAGACCGCGGAACCGGCGACCTCCGGGGACCGCCCCGGTGGCGACGGCGGTCATGCGGTGGCCGGGGTGCCCACCTGCACCCCACCGACGCACACCACGACCCCGGGCGGGAGGTCCTCGATCACGACCTCGTCGCCCGACCCCACGAGGGGTACATAGAACTCACCCAGTCCTTCGGACAGGTCGACGACGCGGCTCGCGTCCCCGAGACGTACCGTCGCCGTCGTCTTCCGGTTCGCGAGATACCCGACGTGCACCGTCCAGTCCCAGGGGTAGGCGTCGGTGCTGATCGGCACCGTCACCGCCCCGTCGTCAGACACCCAGCCACACGTTCCCTCCGTTGGGGGCGGCGACGCCGCACCTTCGACGCGCATCGGCTGGAAGCGACCGGACGAGTCGAGGAAGTACGGGTAGGTCCACTGGGTGCGTCGGCTCAGGTCGGCACGGCGCTCGGCGTCGACGACCGGGGCGACGAACCGGGCCACCCGGTCGTACTCACCGAACAGTGGGCCCACGACGTCGACGGGGAGGGGGGTGTCGTAGATCTGTGCCTCGGGCGGCAGGGTCCTCGCGGAGAGGTGGACCTGCTCGACGAAACCCCGGTACGGGTTGCGCGCCACGATGGAGCCGTACGTCGTGGTCGCGTGCACGGCGAGGACGACCACCGAGGCGAGCATCGGCACGCCCAGCGCCACCCAGCCGTGGGACTCCGTCCTCATCCAGTGCGACCAGCGCGATCCCCTCCAGGGGTCCCACTCGCCACGCAGCGGCGTCACGGCAGCTCCCACCGCGATCACCAGTGGTATCGCCGCGTCGGCGACGTAGCGGGTCTCGAGCCCGAGGTCCGCGCCACCGAGCCCGACCCGGCCGACGGACACCGCCGCCAACGACCCGCCGACGTAGACCAGGGCCGCCAGCCAGTGCCGCGCGGCACGGCGCCGCACGATGAGCGACACGAGGACGAAACCGACTCCGATCGCCACGGCCACGAGGTCGAACGCGACCGGGGACTGGGTCAGGGCGTTCCCATAGCCGACGGGGGCCCATCCCCACGGACCGCCGAGGAAGGAGGGCACGAGGGTGCGTGTGACACTCGTCCAGAGGAAGCGGGCGCCCTCCACGCCCGTGGGCAGGACCGTCTCCTCGCGTACCGAGGACGATGCCGAGAGGTACGCCGTGGTGTACACCGCCGCCAGCAGCCCGTAGACGACCCAGGCGAAGCGGGCGCGGACGAGCAGGCGGAGCAGCCCTCCTCCGGACGGGCCGGTCGCGGGGGAGACCGCAACAGTCAGGGCGACGAGGTACGGGAGTGCCACGAGGGTCTTCTCGAAGGAGAGGAACCCGAGTACCAGCCAGCACGCCGCGGCCAGGACGTCCTTGCGTCGTCCGTGCCGGACGAACCGGACGTGGTGGAGCGCCGTCCCCGCGACCGACGCCATGAGGGGGAGCGTGATGATGGCGGCCGACAGCCAGGTGGTGCCAGGAACGGTGAGCGGTGTCGCGCAGAGCAGTACGAGCGGGACCAGGGTGCGCCCGCGCCGTCCGAACAGCTCGCACAGGAGCCTCCAGGACAGGAGGAGGACGACGAGGAGGCCGCCGACCATGACGGCGGACGCGGCCGCCCAGCTCCACGGGGCAGCGTGGGTGAGGAGCCACACGACGGCGAATCCCAGGGGCTCGGCGTGGCCGGTGTGCACGCGGAACAGGTAGTCCAGCGAGAAGGGTGCCTCGGCGGCGCGGGAGAACAGCATGTAGTCGTCGGTGACGAAGTACGCGCCGTCGAGCACCACGACCCGCAGGGCCAGGGTCAGGAGGATGACGACCGCCGCGGCGCTGCCGACGGGGTCGCGGCGGCGATGCTCCCAGACCGTTGCGACCACCGTGGCGACCGTGCTGCGCCCGCGGGTGTCCGCCGCCCTGTCGTCGTCCGGCGGGGACTCGGGGGACTGGCTCGTCCCACCTGTGCGGTGGGCTTCCCTCTGCTGCGGCCCGGGAGTCTTCTTGGCTCCGCCGGACGAGCCCTGCTTGCGGCCACGCCCCTTGCGCTTCTTGGTGCGCCTCTTGGTCGCTGACACGCTCGTCGTGGTCCTCGGTCGGTTCGTGTGGACGGGTGCCCGAAGAGTACCTGCGGCGAGCCGTGCGGACCGGGCGCTACTCGCTGGTAGTGTCCAGCCAACTACTCGCAAAGGAGCGTGGCAATGCGTCGGGTCCTGGGCGCCGTCCTGGTCATCATGGGGGCGCTTTTTCTCGGCTTCGGCGTTCTTGCCAAGCCCTACCTGTACGACCGCCTGGCCGTCGTCCCGCTCGACCAGGACTCCACCTCCGTGTCGGAGGGCACCGACATGGACGTCCTGTGGGCCCACGAGGACGAGGACGGCCAGGGGAAGATCGACAAGCTCACCGGGGTGCGGGTCGTGAGCACCCGCCAGATCCGGGGAATTCCCGGTGAGGTCGAGAACCTCGGGCTGCAGGACGACGACGCGTTCTGGCAGACCACCGTCCGCTCCCAGGCCGAGGTCGACGGTCGTCTGGTCGACCTCAGCTACAGCGACGCGGGGGTGTCGGTCGACCGGCGCACCGGCGCCGCCACGAACTGCTGCGGCGACTACGCCTCGGCCGGCGACCTCGACGACCCGGACAAGATCGAGCCGCGCACCTACGAGGGCCAGTACTTCAAGTTCCCGTTCGACACCAAGCAGCAGGAGTACCTGTGGTGGGACTCGGGTGTCCAGCGGGCCGACCCGATCCGGTTCGTCGAGGAGGACGAGATCGACGGCACCCGCGTGTACGTGTTCCGCCAGATCGTGGGGCCCGAGCGCATCGACGCCCGCGAGGTGCCGGGCAGCCTGTTCAGCGCGTCCGAGACCGGCAACGTGGCCGCCGACGTCATGTACTCGAACACCCGCACCCTCTGGGTCGAGCCGGTCACCGGCGTGGTCATCGACGGCAACGAGGAGGTCTCGCTCACGTACGAGGCCGAGGGCCTCGACCCGGTGGCTCGCACGGTCGGGACTATCGGCTTCAACGCGGACACCGTGGCGAACAACGCCGCGACGTGGGGTGCCAAGGCCCGGCTGCTGTCGTTCATCGAGAACTGGCTGACGCTCGTCGGCGTCGCGCTCGGTGTGCTGTTCATCGTCGGCGGCGCGGCCCTGCTGCTCATGAGGTCGGCGTCGACCCGGGAGGACGTCTACGCCTGACCGGGGTCGTGCTCAGCCCGGTCGCACCGCGACCACGACGAGCGTTCCCGGTACCAGGCGCCCGCGCAGCGGGGACCATCCGCCCCACTCCGCGGTGTTCCGCTCCGGCCACTCGGGCTCGACGAGGTCCAGCACGTGCAGCCCCGCCGCGACGACCTGGCGGACGAGGTCCCCGACGGTGCGGTGGTGCTCGGCGTACGTGACGACCCCCGCCTCCGACTCGACGTACGGCGTCCGGTCGAAGTAGGAGGACGTCACCGTGAGCCCGGCCTCGCCCGGCACGTCGGGGAAGGCCCACCGCAGCGGGTGCGACGTCGAGAAGACGACGCGCCCGCCCGGGCGGAGCACCCGCGCAGCCTCGTCGAGCACCGCCTGGCTGTCGGCGACGAACGGGACGACCCCGTACGACGTGAAGACGCGGTCCACGGAGGCGTCGGCGAGCGGCAGCCGGCCGCCGTCGCACTGAAGGAGCGGGACCGCGGCAGGGCCCGACCCGGCGTCGATCCGCTGCGCCGTGCGCAGCATCCCGCGCGAGAGGTCCGAGGCGACGACGGCGACGTCGTGGTGGCGCGTCAGCCAACGCGAGCACTGGGCGGCGCCGGCACCGATCTCGAGGACGCGCATCCCGTCCTCGACCGCGAGCAGCCCGAGCTCGTCCTCCGTGTGACCCTCCGGGCCCCAGACGAAGCCCGCGTCACCGAGGAACGCGCCGTGCTCGGTGTAGTACTCGTCGGCCTCGGTGTCCCACCAGGACCGGTTCGCGGCGCGTGTCTCGGTGTCGCCGGCGGGGCGCCGAGCGGCCTCGGGGCTCACCGCGGCCGGACCGTCGGGAGGGCCGCACCACCAGGATTGGCCTGCACGAGGACGCGCCGGTAGGCTAGTGCAGTACGCCTGTGCCCTGTCCGGGGCGCGCGTGCACCCGAACGATCCCCACGAGTCCATCTGTCCACATCGGAGTTCCTACTACATGACTGCCAGCACGGTCGACACGACCGCCCCTCAGGTTGCCGTCAACGACATCGGTTCTGAGGAAGACCTTCTCGCCGCGATCGACGCGACGATCAAGCACTTCAACGACGGCGACATCGTCGAGGGCCACATCGTCAAGGTGGACCGCGACGAGGTCCTGCTCGACATCGGCTACAAGACCGAGGGCGTCATCCCCTCGCGTGAGCTGTCCATCAAGCACGACGTCGACCCCAACGAGGTCGTCTCCGTCGGCGACGAGGTCGAGGCCCTTGTCCTCCAGAAGGAGGACAAGGAGGGCCGGCTCATCCTGAGCAAGAAGCGTGCGCAGTACGAGCGGGCGTGGGGCACGATCGAGAAGATCAAGGAGGAGGACGGCGTCGTCACCGGCACCGTCATCGAGGTCGTCAAGGGCGGCCTCATCCTCGACATCGGCCTGCGCGGCTTCCTCCCGGCGTCGCTCGTCGAGATGCGTCGGGTCCGCGACCTCCAGCCGTACGTCGGCCGCGAGATCGAGGCCAAGATCATCGAGCTCGACAAGAACCGCAACAACGTGGTGCTGTCGCGCCGCGCCTGGCTCGAGCAGACCCAGTCCGAGGTCCGCACGACGTTCCTCAAGGAGCTCGGCAAGGGCCAGGTCCGGACCGGTGTCGTGTCCTCGATCGTCAACTTCGGTGCGTTCGTCGACCTCGGCGGGGTCGACGGTCTCGTGCACGTCTCCGAGCTGTCCTGGAAGCACATCGACCACCCGTCCGAGGTCGTCGAGGTCGGCGACGAGGTCACGGTCGAGGTCCTCGACGTCGACATGGACCGCGAGCGAGTCTCGCTGTCGCTCAAGGCGACGCAGGAGGACCCGTGGCAGCACTTCGCCCGGACCCACGCCATCGGTCAGGTCGTCCCGGGCAAGGTCACCAAGCTCGTCCCGTTCGGCGCGTTCGTGCGCGTCGACGACGGCATCGAGGGTCTGGTCCACATCTCCGAGCTCGCCGAGCGCCACGTCGAGCTGCCGGAGCAGGTCGTGCAGGTCGGTCAGGAGATCTTCGTCAAGGTCATCGACATCGACCTCGAGCGTCGCCGCATCTCGCTGAGCCTCAAGCAGGCGAACGAGGACGGCGCGAACCAGGTCGAGTTCGACCCGACGCTCTACGGCATGGCCGCCGAGTACGACGAGCAGGGGAACTACAAGTACCCCGAGGGCTTCGACCCGGAGACCAACGAGTGGCTCGAGGGCTTCGAGGCCCAGCGTGAGACCTGGGAGAAGCAGTACGCCGAGGCGCACGCGCGCTGGGAGGCGCACCGGGCCCAGGTCGAGGCGGCCGTCAAGGCCGACGCCGAGGCTGCGGGCGAGGCTGCCACGACGTCCTACTCGTCCGACAGCTCGGACGAGACCCCGGCCGTGCGTCCGGCTGCTCCGGCCGCCGGCGGTGGCGGCGAGGGCACCCTGGCCTCCGACGAGGCCTTGGCCGCGCTCCGCGAGAAGCTCACCGGCAACTGACGCCACCCGCGTCGGCACGACGGCCCCGGACCTGGTGTCCGGGGCCGTCGCGCGTCCGGCGCGGCCACGAACCGGCCTCGGCAAGGCTTCAGCGTGCCCGCCCGCCCCACCGCTCGGAGCTGGGTCGGCGGCCTCGGTCTCTCGCTCGCCGTCCGGACCTGCGGTGTCCGGTCCTGACGGCACCCTATGGTTGGCCGGTGCCGTTCACCCCCGCCCACGTGGCTGCCGTCCTCCCGGTGATCCGGGTGCGCAGCCGGTGGGTCGTCCCGGTGGCGTGGGTCGTCGGCTCGATGGTGCCGGACCTCGCCTGGTTCCTCGTCGGCAGCCGCGCGTACGGTCTCGGCCACTCCGCGCTCGGTCTCGTCACGCTCGACCTCGCGCTCGGCGTGGTGCTCGTCGCGGGGTGGCGGTTCGTCGCGCTCGGTCCGGTGCGCGACCTCGCGCCGACCGCTCTCGCCGAGCGCCTGCCCCGTCCGTCCGGGGTGACGGTTCGCGAGTGGCCCGGCGTCGTCGTCGGCGTCGTCGCCGGGGCCGCGACCCATGTCGTCTGGGACTCCTTCACCCACCGCGGGCGGTGGGGTGCGCGGCACCTCGACCTGCTCGCGGCGACGTACGGACCTCTGCCCGGGTACAAGTACGCGCAGTACGCGAGCGGCGTCGTCGGCGTCCTCCTCGTCGTCGTGGCCATGCGGCGCTGGTGGCGCGTCACCGTCCGGGCCGAGGTGACGGACCGCCGGGTGGCACCTGCCCATCGCGTGACCGCACTGGCCGGAGTGTCGGTGCTCGCCGTCGTGCGGGCCGTGGCCCGGGCCGGAGCAGCTCTCCTCGTCGGCGGCCTGGCGGTGTGTGGCGCCTGGTGGGCCCTGCCCCGGCGTGCGGCCGCTCCGGCGGGGTAGCGTCCAGGACATGCCACGATCCATCGCGACGAACACGACGGTCGACCTCGACGGGCTCCTCGAGTTCGTCCGGCCTCGGCACTCGATGGTCCTCATGACGACGCGGGCCTCGGACGGCCGGCCCCAGGCGTCCCCGGTCACCGGTGGCGTCGACGACTCCGGCCGGATCGTCGTCACGAGCTATCCCGAGCGCGCCAAGGTGCACAACGCCCGCCGCGACCCCCGGTGCAGCGTGCTCGTCCTGTCAGACGACTTCGGCGACGCGTGGGTGCAGGTCGACGGCGACTGCGAGGTCATCGACGCCGCGGACGACGTCGAGCCGTTCGTCGAGTACTTCCGCAACATCTCGGGGGAGCACCCGGACTGGGACGAGTACCGGCAGGCGATGGTCGACCAGGGCAAGTCGCTGCTTCGGATGACGCCGACGCGGTGGTCGCCGGTCGCGACCGGTGGGTTCCCCGCCCGCCTGGCGGACGGCTGACCCCGAAGGCCGCTAGGGTCGGCCGCATGCTGCGCGTCGGGCTCACGGGAGGGATCGGGTCCGGCAAGTCCACCGCGGCTCGGGCGCTGGCCTCGCTCGGCGCGGTGGTCGTCGACGCCGATGCGGTGGCTCGCGAGGTCGTCGAATCGGGGACCCCGGGCCTGCAGGCGGTCCGGCGGCGCTTCGGCGACGAGGTCGTCCGTCCCGACGGCACGCTGGACCGCCCCGCGCTCGGCCGGCTCGTCTTCGCGGACGGGGGTGCGCTGAAGGACCTCGAGGCGATCACTCATCCGGCCATCTGGGAGCGCACGGCAGAGCTGTTCGCGCAGGCCCCCGAGGACGCCGTCGTCGTCCACGACATGCCGCTGATCGTCGAGAAGGACATGGCGGGGGAGTACCACCTCGTCCTCGTCGTGGGTGCCTCGGAGGAGACCCGGCTGCGGCGGCTCGTCGACGACCGCGGGATGACCGAGGACGACGCCCGGTCCCGGATCTCGGCCCAGGCGGACGACGACGCCCGGCGGGCCGCTGCGGACGTGTGGCTCGACAACGAGGGCACCGTGACCGCGTTGGAGGTGGACGTCCTGCGGGTCTGGCACCGCCGGCTCGAGCCGTTCCTCGACAACCTCCGGGCGGGCGCGCGCAGCCGTCTCGCCGGCCCGGTGCTCAGCCCACCCGACCCCGCGTGGCCGGGCCAGGCGGCCCGGCTGCTGGCGCGGGTGCGGCACGCTGTCGGCGACGTGGCCACCACCGGTGACCACGTCGGGTCGACCGCCGTCGACGGGCTGCCGGCCAAGGACGTCGTCGACCTCCAGGTCGGGGTCACGTCGATGGCCCGGGCGGACGAGCCCGGTTTCGTCGAGGCGATGACGCGGGCGGGCTTCGTCCTCGTCGAGGACGTCGTCGACGACCGCGGCAGGGACGGCCGTCAATGGCCGAAGCGCCTCTACGGGTCGGCCGACCCGGGGCGGGTCACCCACGTGCACGTCCGGGAGGTGGGGTCAGCGGGCTGGGAGCTCGCCCTCCTGTTCCGGGACTGGCTGCGGGCCGAGGCGGGGGAACGGGCCGACTACGCGGCCATGAAGGCGGACCTCGCCGGGCGGCTCGCCGACACGACGGAGTACGCGGAGGCCAAGGAGCCCTGGTTCGACCAGGCCTGGAACCGCGCACGGGCCTGGGCGGAGCAGACGGGGTGGTCCGCCACCACGTGACGCGGCACGATGCCTCCGGCCGGACGCCGAGACCACGGGATCCGCGCTGTCGGTGGCCCGGCATACCGTAGGGGCATGCGCCCCACCACCGAGCTCCAGCGCCGCGTCGCGCCGTTCGAGGTCATCTCCGAGTTCGCGCCGGCGGGCGACCAGCCGAAGGCCATCGCCGAGCTCGCGCGCCGGGTCGAGGCCGGTGAGCAGGACGTCGTGCTGCTCGGTGCCACCGGTACCGGCAAGTCCGCGACGACCGCGTGGCTCGTCGAGCAGGTGCAGCGCCCCACCCTGGTCATGGCGCCCAACAAGACGCTCGCCGCTCAGCTGGCCAACGAGTTCCGCGAGCTCCTGCCGAACAACGCCGTCGAGTACTTTGTCAGCTACTACGACTACTACCAGCCCGAGGCCTACGTCCCGCAGTCGGACACCTACATCGAGAAGGACTCCTCGATCAACGACGAGGTCGAGCGGCTGCGGCACAGTGCCACCAACAGCCTCCTGACCCGCCGCGACGTCGTCGTGGTCGCGTCCGTCTCGTGCATCTACGGCCTCGGCACGCCGCAGGAGTACGTCGACCGCATGGTCCCGCTGCGGGTCGGCGACGAGGTCGACCGCGACGACCTGCTGCGCAAGTTCGTCCACATGCAGTACACCCGCAACGACCTCGCCTTCACCCGCGGCACGTTCCGGGTCCGGGGAGACACCGTCGAGATCATCCCGGTCTACGAGGAGCTCGCGCTCCGGATCGAGTTCTTCGGCGACGAGGTCGAGCGGCTCTACACGCTGCACCCGGTCACCGGCGAGGTGGTGCGCGAGGAGGACGAGATGTACGTCTTCCCGGCCTCGCACTACGTCGCCGGTCCGGCGCGGATGGAGCGCGCGATCGCCGGCATCGAGGCCGAGCTCGAGGAGCAGCTCGCGACCTTCGAGCGGCAGGGCAAGCTGCTCGAGGCGCAGCGGCTGCGGATGCGCACGACCTACGACATCGAGATGATGCGCCAGATCGGCTCCTGCTCGGGCATCGAGAACTACTCGATGCACATCGACGGCCGGTCCCCGGGCTCGGCACCGAACTGCCTGCTCGACTACTTCCCCGAGGACTTCCTGCTCGTCATCGACGAGTCACACGTCACTGTGCCGCAGATCGGCGCGATGTACGAGGGCGACATGTCGCGCAAGCGTACGCTCGTCGAGCACGGCTTCCGGCTGCCCTCGGCCATGGACAACCGCCCGCTGAGGTGGGAGGAGTTCCTCGAGCGGATCGGTCAGACCGTCTACCTGTCGGCAACGCCGGGGGACTACGAGCGGGCGAAGTCCGACGGCGTCGTCGAGCAGATCATCCGTCCCACCGGGCTCGTCGACCCCGAGGTCGTCCTCAAGCCCACGAAGGGCCAGATCGACGACCTCCTGCACGAGATCACCGTGCGCACCGAGCGCAACGAGCGGGTGCTCGTCACGACGCTCACGAAGAAGATGGCCGAGGACCTCACCGACTACCTCCTCGACAAGGGGGTCCGGGTCCGCTACCTGCACTCCGACATCGACACCCTGCGCAGGGTCGAGCTCCTCCGCGAGCTGCGGCTGGGGGAGTACGACGTCCTCGTCGGCATCAACCTGCTACGCGAAGGGCTCGACCTCCCCGAGGTCTCGCTCGTCGCCATCCTCGACGCCGACAAGGAGGGGTTCCTGCGCAGTACCCGGTCCCTCATCCAGACCATCGGCCGCGCGGCGCGCAACGTCTCCGGTCAGGTCCACATGTACGCCGACACCGTCACGCCCTCGATGCGAGACGCGGTGGACGAGACCGGGAGGCGGCGTGAGAAGCAGCTCGCCTACAACCGGGAGAACGGCATCGACCCGCAGCCGCTGCGCAAGCGGATCGCCGACATCACCGACATGCTCCAGCGTGAGGACGCCGACACCGAGGCCCTGCTCGGCTCCGGCCGGGCGGTCTCCCGGGGCAAGGCCGACGGAGGGCGCGGGGGGCGGGGTCAGGTCGCAGCCGACGCCGACGCCGCGCTCGGGTCGCGTCGTGGGGAGGACCTGCCGGCGAGCGAGCTGGCCGGCCTCATCCAGGAGCTCACGACCCAGATGCACCAGGCCGCGGGGGACCTCCACTTCGAGCTCGCGGCACGGCTGCGCGACGAGATCGGCGACCTCAAGAAGGAGCTCCGCCAGATGAGCGAGGCCACGCGCTGAGTCCGGAACCACCGGACAAGGAGTCTCGTCGGGCTCACCGCCCCCGGTAGGCTGTCGCGGTGCTCCCCACCACCCTTCCCACGGCGACCGCTGCCCTGGAGGTCCTGCCGTGGGTCTGGTGGCTGACCATCGGGGTCGCGGGGGTCGTCCTGGCCGTCGACGTCGTCGTCATCGCACGTCGGCCACACCGGCCGTCGACCCGCGAGCTCAGCGTCGCGCTCGGTGGGTACGTGGGTGCTGCGGTGCTCTTCGGACTGGGGCTGTGGTGGGTCGCGGGCGGTCGGCTGGCGGGGGAGTTCTTCGCCGGCTGGCTCACCGAGTACTCGCTCTCGGTCGACAACCTCTTCATCTTCATCCTCATCATGGCGGCCTTCTCCGTCCCGGAGAAGCTGCAGCAGTTCGCGCTCATGGTCGGCATCGTCATCGCGATCGTCCTGCGCGGCATCTTCATCGCCGTCGGCGCGGCGGCGATCGAGCGGTTCAGCTGGGTCTTCTACGTCTTCGGGGCCTTCCTCGTCTACACGGCGGTGCAGCTCGTGCGCCAGGGGGAGAGCTCGGACGACGAGTACGAGGAGAGCCGCTTCATGCGGTTCGTGGAGCGCCGTCTCCCGGCGACGAAGTCGTTCGACGGCACGAGCCTGTTCACCGTGGAGAACGGCAAGCGTCTCGCCACCCCGCTGCTCTTCGTGATCATCGCCCTCGGCACCACCGACCTCCTGTTCGCGCTCGACTCCATCCCCGCCATCTACGGGCTGACCCGCGAGCCCTACCTCGTCCTCACCGCGAACCTGTTCGCGCTCATGGGCCTGCGACAGCTGTACTTCCTCATCGGCGGCCTGCTCAAGAAGCTCGTCTACCTCAGCTACGGGCTCGCGCTCCTGCTCGCGTTCATCGGCGTCAAGCTGGTCCTCCACGCCCTGCACGAGAACGACCTGCCGTTCGTCAACGGGGGAGAGAACGTGCCGGTCCCGGAGATCCCCATTGCGGTGTCGCTCGGGGCGATCGTCGTCATCCTCGGCGTCACGACCGCGCTCAGCCTGTGGCGTACCCGGCGTGGACCCGAGCCGACCCCGGAGGAGGAGGCCGGACCGCGGCGGACCTCCGGCGACCCGGTCTGACCCCTCAGGAGCCGGTCGACGCGGGCGCCTTGCGCGCTCCGAGCCCGAGGACGATCGCCGAGGCCACCACGACGAGGGCCATCCCCAGCAGCTGGCTCGGCGCCAGCCGCTGGCCGAGCACGACGAGGCCCGCGAGCGCTGCCGCCGCGGGCTCGAGGCTGAGCAGGATGCCGAACACCTGGGCGCGCAGGCGGCGCAGCGCGAGGAGCTCGAGGGAGTAGGGGAGCACCGAGGACAGGACGGCGATCCCGAGCCCCTTGGCGAGGATCGTGGGGTCCCACTGCGGCACGCTCGCGACCCCGAACGGCAGCGTCACGGCCGTCGCGAAGACCATGGCGAGAGCGAGGCCCTCGAGGTGGGGGAACTCCGCGCCGGTCCGGCGGCTCAGCACGATGTAGGTGGCCCAGAACCCGCCTGCTGTGAGGGCGAGGAGGATGCCGACCCACTCGAGCTCGCCGAGCGGGACGTGCAGCGCCTCGGAGATGAGGACCACGCCCCCTGCGGCGGCGAGGACGGCGACGCCGTCCAGCACCCGGCGGGAGAGCGCGGCGGCGAGGGCCAGGGGCCCGATGAACTCGATCGTCACAGCCACCCCGATGGGCAGGTGCCCGAGGGAGCCGTAGAACGCGAAGTTCATCAACCCGAGCGCGACGCCGAACGCCGCCACGGTGGCCCAGGCGCGGCGCGAGTGGCCGCGCCACCGCGGACGGACGACGGCGAGCAGCAGCGCGGTGGCGAAGAGGAGCCGCAGGACGACGGACCCGCCGGCACCGATCGACGGGACGAGGGTGGCGGCGAGGGCCCCGCCGAACTGGACCGAGACGATCCCGCCGAGGACGAGGACCGGTGCGGGGACACGGTCGGCGGTCGTCACCGCGCCAGGCTAGCGACGGGGCCGGACGTACGGCCCCACGGGTCCAGGTGCCGCGGTCGTCGAGCGTCCGTGGCCCGCGAGCGCGGCGTCCCCGGGCTTCGACCGCGACGTCGGCCCCCGACTGTCTAGGGGCGGGCGGGCACCGCGTCGAGCACGACGTCCAGGGTGGCGAGGAAGCTCTCGCGGGTGTATCCGGTGGGTTCGAGCCGACGTGCGTAGTGCGCCAGGGCGGGGAACTCCGCCGGGTCGGCGCCCAGGGTGATGACCCGGAAGGACTCCAGCCTCCGCTGCCGGTCGCTCGTGCTGGAGGTCCGGGCCGCCGCGTGCGCGGAGATCAGCGACACGGACAGGGTCACGAGCCGGTGGTACCACTCGGGGACGATCTCCTCGGGAAGCCCGGCGTCGGTGAGGGCCTGGAGGGTCTCCTCGATGACGAGTTGGGTGCCCGGCCCGCTCCCGGGGTAGTGGCTCGTGTCCTTGGCCAACTGTGGCAGCGCGGCGTACGCGTCCCACGAGCGCAGGATGAGGTCGACGAGCCGCGCGCGCCAGGGCCCCTCCCGCCGGTAGCCGGCCATGGCCTGGACGAGCACGTGGTCCACGACCGCGAGCATCAGCTCGGTGCGGTTGTGGAAGTGGCGGTACAGGCTGGAGGAGTCGGTACCCAGCTCCGCGGCCAGCCTGCGCATGCTGAAGGTCTCGTCACCGTCGGAGTGGGACAGCAGCTCGACCGCGGCGTCGAGGATGGTCTGCCGGTCCCAGCGCTGGCGCATGGCGCCAGCGTAGTGGAGCGGAAACAGCGGGTTCGTGGGGGTTCGGGGCCTTACTGAACGCGGTGTTGCACGCAGCGCGTGCATAACGCTTCAATGGAGCCATGGCCGATCTGCCCGAGCTGGTGTCCCTCCGCGACGGTTCGACCTCGACCCCGGCCTGCGGAGCGGGCGGGACGCCGGGGAGGTCTACCGGGTCCGCACGCCGCTCGGGCAGGCGTTCGGCCACGGCATCCAGCACAGTCTCGGCGCGACCCTGGCGCGTCTCGAGCTGCGGCTGGCCCTGCCGGCCCTGCTGCGACGGTTCCCGGGGCTGCGCCTTGCGGACCCCGGCACGCCGCCCGCCTTCGATCACCGTGCGCTGGTGCACGGTCTGCAGTCCCTGCCCGTCACCTGGTAACCGTCACGAGGAGCCCCGTTGACCACCGACGCACCGCCCGACTCCGCACTACTCACCGAAGAGGACTTCCCGGACCGCCAGGACGTCGTGCAGCGGTTCGGCGACCTCGCCCCGGACGGCACGACGAGCACGGTCGCCCTGTCCCGGCTCTTCGAGCACCCCCGGGTCGGCCTGCGCTTCCCCCGCTTCGCCTGCCTCGTCGCGGACGGCGGGTTCGGGTCGTACCAGATCCTGTTCGTGGGCCAGCGGGTGGAACGGCACGCCGCCTTCGGCCGGGTCGGCGCCGAGGTCCGGGTCGGCACGGGAATCCGTGCCGTCGGCCGGTCCTCCTACACCTACGGCCAGGGGATGTTCGTCGACGGGCGTCCCGTCGCCACCGCCGAGGCCACCATCGTCCTCGCCGACAGGTCCGGGCCGGTCGCCCTGCCCGACGAGCTGCTCGCCGACCTCGAGGAGCTGCAGCTGCCGGGAGGCGCACCGAAGGCGGCGTCGAGGCCCGACCCGCGTCGCCGGGAACGGGAGTACTACCCTGCCGTCGCCACCGTCCACAGCCGGGTCGGGGACGTCGACCTGAACCGGCACGTCAACTACATCGCCCAGCTGGGCTGGTACGACGACGCGGTCGCGTCGCACGCCCACGACGTGCTCGGGGACGACGCGGCGCGCACGCTCACCCGGTACCTGCCGTGGCGCTACCAGGTGGCCTACCTCGGCGAGGTCCTCCACCCCCGCTCCTACGACATCGGGATCGCCGCCAGCGGGCAGGACGAGAACACCGTGCAGTACGAGCTGGGGATGTTCGACGGCGGACGGTGCCTGGGCACCGCCGACGCCTCCGCGCCACGACCCGTGGGCCTGGATGCCGCCGCGTGACCGCGTCGTAGGCGGCGGTGGCCGGCTACCAGCCCCGGGCCCGCCACTCGGGCAACGCCGGGCGCTCGGCACCGAGGGTGCCGTCGTTGCCGTGGCCGGGGTAGAACCACGTGTCGTCGTCGTAGGCGCCGAAGAGGCGCTCGACGACGTCGGTGTAGAGCGCGTCGAAGTCCTGTCCGGGTTGCTTGGTGTTGCCGACGCCACCGGGGAAGAGCGCGTCGCCCGTGAAGAGGTGCGTGACACCCTCGGGGTCGCTCCAGGCCAGCGCCACCGAGCCGGGGGTGTGGCCGCGGAGGTGCACGACGTCGAGCTCGAGCTCCCCGACCCTCAGGGTGTCGCCCTGCCGCAGCCGGACGTCGGGCGCGAGCGGAAGCGCGTCCGCGTCGTCCTCCCCGGCGTAGGTACGTGCGCCGGTGGCCGTGGCGACCTCCTCCAGCGCCCGGACGTGGTCCCAGTGCTGGTGTGTCGTCACCAGGTGGTCGAGGCGACCGGTGCCCTCCCCGACGAGCGCGAGGCAGCGCTCGGCGTCGTCGGCAGCGTCGATCAGCAGCTGCGCGCCGGTGGCGGTGCACGTGAGGAGGTAGACGTTGTTGTGCATGTCGGACACGGCCCTCTTGCGGATGGTGGCCGGTCCCAGCTCCCGGACGTCGCTCGGCCCGCCGGGAGTGACCTCACCGGTGTAGGCCATCGGTCAGCGTCCTGCGGGCAGGGCGGGCAACGGGTCCGCGGTCACGCCGTCGGTGAGGCCGCGGGCGAGCCAGGCCAAGACGGCCGCCCGGTCGCCGCTGACCTCGGTCGTCCCGAGGCCGATCGTCCACTCGTCGCCCTCCGTCGTGCGCAGCGTGACGTCGGGGGTGTCGGTGACGCCGCGCAACCGGTCGAGCTCGTCGGCCAGGAGGAGCTCCACCAGCTCCGGCTCGACGTCGGCGAAGCCGAACCCGGCATCGAGGTCGACGTGGTGGTACACGACCTCACGCAGCCGCATGTAGGGCAGGTTCTCGGCCGTGACCACGGCGACGCCCGGGGTGCGCGCGAGCAGCCGGCCCTCGTGCTCGGGGCCGATCCGGCGCAGGGCGGCCGGCAGCGGACGGGCGGTGCGGCGCAGGTCCTCGAGCTGGACGTCCCGGTCGCGGGTCGCGCCGGCCTCGATGTCGGCGTCCCGGGCCTCCGGGGAGGGGTACATCGTCTCGCCGGTGCGGTCGACCGCCGCGCGGACCAGGGCGAGGAACGCGTCGGCGTTGCGTGCCACGTGGGTGACGACATGGCCGCGGGTCCATCCGGCACACAGGCTCGGGGCGGCGAGGTCGTCGACGCGTTGAACGGTCGTGAGCAAGCGCTCGGTGTGGCGGTCGAGGAGGGTGAGGAGGTCGACATCGGAGGCCATGACCGCGACGCTACTCCCCGGCGGCCTTCTCGGCCCCGACGATCGCGTCGGCGGCCTGCACGAGCGCCAGGTGCGAGAAGGCCTGCGGGAAGTTGCCGAGGAGCCGCCCCGTGGCCGGGTCGTACTCCTCGGACAGCAGCCCGAGGTCGTTGCGGACGGCCAGCAACCGGTCCATGAGGCCGCGGGCGTCGTCGAGGCGGCCGCACCGGGCGTAGGACTCGGCGAGCCAGAACGAGCACGCGAGGAAGGGGTTCTCCTCGCCGTCCAGCCCGTCGACCCCGCTGGAGGTCCGGTAGCGCAGCAGGAAGCCGCCGTGGAGGAGGTCCTCCTCCACGGCCCGGATCGTCCCCTGGACGCGCTCGTCGTCGGCGGGGAGGAACCCCACCGTCGGGATGAGGAGGAGCGCGGCGTCCACCTCGGTCGTGTCGTAGTGCTGGGTGAAGGTGTTGCGGTCGGCGTCGTACCCCCGGTCGCAGACCTCCGCGTGGACCTGGTCGCGCAGCGCACGCCAGCGGTCGACGTCTCCGTGGTGGCCGTCCTCCTCGACCGCACGAACGGCCCGGTCGAAGGCTGCCCACACCATGACCCGGGAGTGCGTGAAGTGCCGCGCGGGGCCGCGGATCTCCCACAGCCCGTGGTCGGTCTGGTCCCAGTGGTCGGCGAGGTCGTCGACCAGCGCACGCTGGACCGCCCAGGACTCGCCGGACTCCTCGACCCCGAGCTCGCGCGCCCGGGCGAGCGCGATCATCACCTCTCCGAGCACGTCGCTCTGGCGCTGGTGCACGGCACCGTTGCCGACCCGGACCGGCCGTGAGCCCGCGTAGCCGGGAAGGTGGTCGAGCTCGCGCTCGGGCAGCTCGCGCCCGCCGTCCACCGCGTACATGATCTGGAGGTCACCGGGGTCACCGGCGACGGCACGCACGAGCCAGTCGCGCCACAGCCTGGTCTCGTCGACGTAGCCGCAGCCGAGCAGCGCCTCCAGCGTGAGCGAGGCGTCCCGGAGCCAGCAGTACCGGTAGTCCCAGTTCCGGCTCCCGCCGACGTCCTCGGGAAGGCTCGTCGTGGGAGCGGCGACGATGCCGCCGCGGAGCTCGTCGGTGAGCAGCCGCAGCACGAGGAGGGACCGGGTCACCGCCTCGCGGTACCGCCCCTGGTGGGTGTGCCGCGACGCCCACTCGTCGAAGTGCTGGACGGTGTCCTCGACGCGGGAGCGGACCTCGAGCGCCTCGGGCACGTCGCACCAGGACGGGCTCCAGGTCATCGAGAACGCCAGGCGGTCACCGGCGCCGACGGTGAACCGGTCCCGGTGGTGGTGGTCCTCGGGCTCGGGGAGGCGGTCGCCGCGGAGGACGAGCATGTCGGGGCCGGCGATCGCGCGGATGGCCTGGCGTCCGTCGGAGTCCTCGACGCGCGAGACCCACGGCAGGACCTTGCCGTACCCGGTGCGGACCACCCACTCGTGGTCCATCTCGACGTCGCCGTCGAGACCCTCGACGACGCGTACGAGGTCGGCCCGGCCGTCGCCGAACGGCATGAGGTCGGTGACCCGTACCCGGCCCGTCGCGGTCTCGTGGACGGTGTCGAGGACGAAGCTGTTCCCCCGGTAGGAACGGGTCGCGGTGGCCTCCTCGACGGGGCCGAGGAACCACCGGCCGTGGTCGTCGGTGCCGAGAACGGCGGCGAAGCACGCGGGGGAGTCGAAGCGGGGAAGGCACATCCAGTCGACCGCGCCGTGACGGCTCACGAGGGCGGCGCGCTCGGTGTCGCCGAGGAGGGCGTACTCGCCGATCGGGGTGTTCACCTCTCCGACCCTAGACGGTGTCGGTGCTGGTGAGAGGGCTGTCGGTGGTCACACCTAGCATGTCGGATGTGAGTCATGACCACCTCGTCGTCCGCGGTGCCCGGGAGCACAACCTCAAGGACGTCAGCGTCGAGCTGCCCCGGGACGCCCTCGTCGTCTTCACCGGGCTGTCCGGCTCGGGAAAGTCCTCGCTGGCCTTCGACACGATCTTCGCCGAGGGCCAGCGGCGCTACGTCGAGTCGCTCTCGGCGTACGCTCGGCAGTTCCTCGGACAGATGGACAAGCCCGACGTCGATTTCATCGAAGGGCTGTCGCCGGCCGTCTCCATCGACCAGAAGTCGACGAACCGCAACCCGCGCTCGACCGTCGGCACGATCACCGAGGTCTACGACTACCTCCGGCTGCTCTTCGCGCGGGCGGGCCGCCCGCACTGCCCGCGGTGCGGCGAGCCGATCACCAGGCAGAGCCCGCAGCAGATCGTCGACCGCCTGCTCGAGCTCCCCGAGCGCACCCGCTTCCAGCTGCTCGCCCCGGTGGTGCGCGCCCGCAAGGGGGAGTACGTCGACCTCTTCGCCGAGCTCCAGACCAAGGGCTTCTCGCGGGCCCGGGTCGACGGCGAGGTCGTGTCGCTCACGGAGCCGCCGAAGCTCGAGAAGCAGGTGAAGCACTTCATCGACGTCGTCGTCGACCGCCTCGTCGCCAAGGGTGGCGACAGCTCGGCCAAGCGTCGCCTCACGGACTCCGTCGAGACCGCCCTCGGCCTGGCCGGCGGGGTGGTCGTCGTCGACTTCGTCGACCGGGAGGAGGACGACCCGGAGCGCGAGCGCCGCTTCTCCGAGAAGATGGCCTGCCCCAACGACCATCCGCTCTCGATGGACGAGGTCGAGCCGCGGTCTTTCTCGTTCAACAGCCCGTTCGGCGCCTGCCCGGACTGCACCGGCATCGGCACCGAGCTCGAGGTCGACCCCGAGCTCGTCGTCCCGGACGACGACCTCAGCCTCGCCGAGGGGGCCATCGCCCCGTGGGCCACGTCCTCCGGTGCCGCCGACTACTTCCAGCGGGTCATGAGCGCCCTCGCCGACGAGATGACGTTCTCGATGGACGCCCCGTGGCGAGCTCTGCCCAAGCGGGCCCAGGATGCCTTGCTGCACGGCCGTAACCACAAGGTGCACGTGCGGTACCGCAACCGCTTCGGCCGGGAACGGTCGTACTCCACCGGGTTCGAGGGCGCCATCCCGTTCGTCAAGCGCCGCCACGCCGAGACCGACTCCGACTGGTCGCGGGAGCGCTACGAGGGGTACATGCGTGAGGTGCCGTGCCCCACGTGCAAGGGCGCGCGGCTCAAGCCGGAGTCGCTCGCAGTGCTCGTCGGGGGCAAGTCCATCGCGGAGGTCTCGGGCCTGGCGATCGCGGATGCCGCCCGCTTCTTCTCCACCGTCGACTTCACCGAGCGGGAGCGGCAGATCGCGGCGCGCGTGATCAAGGAGATCGACGCCCGCCTCGGGTTCCTGCTCGACGTGGGACTCGACTACCTGAGCCTGGACCGCCCCGCCGGCACCCTCTCCGGGGGTGAGGCGCAGCGTATCCGGCTCGCGACCCAGATCGGGTCGGGCCTCGTCGGCGTCCTGTACGTCCTCGACGAGCCGAGCATCGGGCTGCACCAGCGGGACAACCACCGGCTCATCGAGACACTCACCCGGCTGCGCGACCTCGGCAACACCCTCATCGTCGTCGAGCACGACGAGGACACCATCGCCACCGCCGACTGGGTCGTCGACATCGGCCCGGGGGCGGGGGAGCACGGTGGTCAGGTCGTCCACTCCGGGACCGTCTCCGACCTCCTCGCCCACCCCGACTCGATGACCGGCAAGTACCTCTCTGGCAGGCGGGAGATCCCGACCCCTTCGGTGCGCCGGCCACGGGAGAAGGGCCGCGAGGTCATCGTCGTCGGCGCCACCGAGCACAACCTCGACAAGGTGTCGGTGTCGTTCCCGCTCGGCACGCTCGTCGCGGTCACCGGGGTGTCCGGCTCGGGCAAGTCCACGCTCGTCAACGACATCCTCTACAACGTGCTCGCGAACAAGCTCAACGGCGCGCGCCACGTCCCGGGTCGCCACAAAACGGTCACCGGGCTCGAGCACCTCGACAAGGTCGTCCACGTCGACCAGAGCCCGATCGGCCGGACACCCCGGTCCAACCCGGCCACCTACACGGGGGTCTTCGACCACGTCCGCAAGCTCTTCGCCACCACCGAGGAGGCCAAGGTCCGCGGCTACCAGCCGGGTCGCTTCTCCTTCAACGTCAAGGGCGGGCGCTGCGACGCCTGCTCGGGCGACGGCACGATCAAGATCGAGATGAACTTCCTGCCGGACGTCTACGTCCCGTGCGAGGTCTGCCACGGTGCGCGGTACAACCGCGAGACGCTCGAGGTGCACTTCAAGGGCAGGACGATCGCCGACGTCCTCGACATGCCGATCGAGGAGGCCGCCGACTTCTTCTCCGCCGTCCCGGCCATCGCGCGACACATGAAGACCCTCAACGACGTAGGCCTCGGGTACGTCCGGCTGGGACAGCCGGCACCGACGCTCAGCGGCGGGGAGGCACAAAGGGTCAAGCTCGCCTCCGAGCTCCAGAAGCGCTCGACGGGGCGGACGGTCTACGTCCTCGACGAGCCGACGACCGGCCTGCATTTCGAGGACATCCGCAAGCTGCTCGGCGTGCTCCAGGGACTGGTCGACAAGGGCAACACCGTCATCGTGATCGAGCACAACCTCGACGTCATCAAGAACGCGGACTGGCTGGTCGACCTCGGCCCCGAGGGCGGCAGTGGTGGTGGCCGCGTGGTCGCCGAGGGCACACCGGAGCAGGTGGCCGAGGTCACCGAGTCGCACACCGGTCGCTTCCTTGCGCCGATCCTGGCGAGGACCGCCCGCACCGCGCAGCCCCAGGGCAAGACCCCGGCCGGAGGCGGGTCGTCGGGCCGCTCGGCGTCGAAGCGCACGGGCGCCAAGCGCACCGCGGCGACACGGAGGACGGCAGCGCGCAAGGCGGGATGAGCGGCCGCGCGTTCCCCGCGGTGGCCGTCAGGGCTCGCGGGCGTCGTGGCCGGCGCGGTGCTCGACGACCTCGTCCATGTTCGCCTGTGCCCAGGACCTGAGCCCGCGGGTGAGCTCGTGCAGCGAGAGGCCGAGGTCGGTCAGCTCGTACGAGACGGTCACCGGGACGGTGGGCGTCACGGTGCGCGTCACGAGTCCGTCGCGCTCCAGGGACCGCAGCGTCTGGGTCAGCATCTTCTGGCTCACCCCGGCCAGCAGTCGCGCGATCTCCGAGTAGCGCATGGCCCTGGGCGTTCCGTCCGCGTCGGGGAGGGCGGATTCGCCTCCGAGCGCACAGAGAACCAGCACCACCCACTTGTTCGAGATGCGGTCGAGGAGCTGGCGGCTGGGGCACACCGCGAGGAACGCGTCGTACTCCTGTTTGGCCTGCGCCCGCTGCCCCGCCGAGTTCGTCGTCGACATCCGACGTCACCTTCTCCAGGAGAGACCTACGCACTCGAAAGTGCCTACTTCCTCAGAGGAAGTTACTCCTTCATGGTGGTCGGTGGTGGCGACGGTCGCCATCCACGACGACGGACAGGATGACACCACGATGAACGCGACCTCACTCCCCGGCGGCGAGTGGACTCTCGGCGACTCTGTCGTCGACCGGTTCGGTTACGGCGCGATGCAGCTCGCAGGTCCCTGGGTCATGGGGCCGCCCGCCGACCACGATGGCGCCGTCGCGGTGCTGCGTGAGGCTGTCGCCTCGGGAGTCACACACATCGACACCAGCGACGCGTACGGGCCTCGGGTGACCAACGAGCTGGTCCGCGAGGCGCTGCACCCCTACCCGGAGTCGCTGCTCGTCGCGACCAAGGTGGGCGCGACCCGGGACGCAGAAGGAGGCTGGCCGGTGGCCCGCCGCCCCGAGCAGCTGCGTGCGCAGGTGCACGACAACCTGAGGTCCCTCGATCTCGAGGCTCTCGACCTGGTCAACCTCCGCATGGGCGACGCGTATGGCCCACGGCAGGGCTCTCTCTCGGAGCCCTTCGGGGCCCTCGTGCAGCTCCAGCAGGAGGGCCTCGTCCGTCACCTCGGGGTCAGCAACGTCACCCCCGAACAGGTCGCCGAGGCACGGAGCATCGCCCCGGTCGTGTGCGTCCAGAACATGTACAACGTGGCGCACCGGCACGACGACGAGCTCGTCGACCGTCTCGCGTCCGACGGCATCGCGTACGTGCCGTTCTTCCCGCTCGGAGGTTTCACGCCACTGCAGTCGGACACGTTGTCCTCCGTGGCCGCCCGGGCGGGGGCCACCCGGATGTCGGTGGCGCTGGCGTGGCTGCTCCAGCGGTCGCCAAACATCCTGCTCATCCCGGGCACGTCGTCCGTCGCACACCTGCGCGAGAACATCACCGGTGCCGGTCTCGTCCTGGGCGCCGAGGACCTCGCGGCACTGGACGGCCTCGCCTCCGGGGCGGTGGCCTGACGTCGGCCGGAGGCGCGGGATCCCAAGCGTGGGCGTGGGACCCGCGCCCACGCAGACCGTGGGACCCGGCCTCAGTCCTCGCCGAGGTAGGCCTTGCGGACGTCGTCGCTGTCGAGCAGCTCACGACCACTGCCCGAGAGCACGATCGAGCCGACCTCGAGCACGTAGCCCTTCGTCGCCCGCTTGAGCGCCGCCTGGGCGTTCTGCTCCACGAGCAGGATCGTCGTGCCCTGCTCCTGCAGTGTCGTGACGGTCGTCATGATCCGCTTCATCATGATCGGCGAGAGCCCCATCGACGGCTCGTCGAGCATGAGCATCTTGGGCCGGCTCATCATCGCCCGGCCCATGGCGAGCATCTGCTGCTCACCACCGGAGAACGTCCCAGCGGGCTGGCTGCGGCGCTCCTTCAGGATCGGGAAGAGCTCGAAGGCGGCCGCGAGGTCGTCCCGGATGCCCTTGTCGTGGCGCGCGAAAGCGCCGAGCATGAGGTTCTCCTCGACCGTCATCTTGGGGAAGATCCGCCGGCCCTCGGGGGAGTGGGCGAGCCCGAGCTGGACGATCTCGTGGGCCGGCACCTTCGTCAGGTCCCGTCCGTCGAACATGATCGAGCCGGAGCTGGGCCGGAGCAGACCGGAGATCGTCCGCAGCGTCGTCGTCTTGCCGGCACCGTTGGTCCCGATGAGGGTGACGACCTCACCCTGCTCCACGGAGAAGCTGATCCCCTTGACGGCCTTGATCTTTCCGTAGGAGACGACGAGGTCCTTGACCTCCAGCATGGCGCTCACGCGTGCTCCTCCTCGTCCTCGTCCTCGTCGGTGTCGTCGCCGCCGATGTAGGCCTCGATGACCCGTGGGTCGGACTGCACCTCGGCCGGAGTGCCCTCGACGAGCACCGAACCGCGCACGAGGCAGAGCACGCGGTCGCACAGGGTGAAGATGAACCGCATGTCGTGCTCGATGACGACGACGGCCAGCCCGCTCTCCCGGATCTTGAAGATCAGCTGCATGGTCTCCTCGGTCTCGCGCGGGTTCATCCCCGCGGTCGGCTCGTCGAGGAGCAGCAGCTGGGGGTCCGTCGCCAGAGCCCGGGCGATCTCCAGGCGGCGCTGGTCGCCGTACGGCAGGTTGCGCGCCAGGACCTCGGTCGACCTCCCCAGCCCGACGTACTCGAGCAGCTCCTGGGCCCGGGCCCGGGTGGCCTTCTCCTCGCGCCGGAACTTCGGGCCGCGGAGGATCGAGGTCAGCGCCATAGAGGACGTCCGGCAGTACCGGCCGACCATGACGTTCTCGAGTGCGGTCATGTTGGCGAACAGCCGGATGTTCTGGAACGTCCGCGCCATCCCGGCCCGGACGACCTTGAGCGGCTTGGGTGGCAGCTGCGCGCCGTTCAGCGTGACCCGTCCCTCGGTCGGGATGTACAGCCCGGTGAGGCAGTTGAAGAAGGTGGTCTTTCCGGCCCCGTTGGGCCCGATGAGGCCGACGATCTCGCCCTCGCGGACCTGCATGCTCACCGTGTCGACGGCGGTGAGACCGCCGAAGCGCATGGTGACGTCGGACGCCTCGAGGACGACCTTGTCGCCGACGTGGTGGCCCTGGTTCTCGGTCTCGGTGACGGTCACTTGGCCTCCTCCAGGTGCTCGGTCTGGGCGAGGTCGACGAGATGCTCGTCCTCCTCGTGGAACTCCAGCTGGCGCCGCTTGCTCGGGACGAGGCCCTCGGGGCGGAAGCGCATCATGAGGACGAGCAGCAACCCGAACGCCATGAGCCGGTACTCGTTGACCTCACGCAGCTTCTCGGGGAGCAGCTTGAGGATCGTTGCGCCCACGAGGACGCCGGCCACTGTGCCCATGCCGCCCAGCACGACGGCGGCGAGGAGGAAGGCGGACTCGAGGAAGATGTACTGGTCGGGTGTCACCGACGTGTCCTGGTGGGCCTTGATGGTCCCCGCCAGCCCTGCCAGCGAGGCACCGACGGCGAAGGCGAGCAGCTTGAGGCCGAAGACGTTGACTCCCATCGCCTCCGCGGCGCGCTCGTCCTCCCGGATCGCGACCCAGCCGCGGCCGATGCGGCTGTCGTTGAGCCGCGCGAACACGAGGATGACCACGCCGATGAGCAGGAGCAGCAGGAAGTAGTAGTTGCTGAACCGTCCGAGTGGGACGCCCGCCAGCGTGTGCGTCTCCCCGAAGTCGAACCCGAAGAAGTTCAGGTCGGGGATGCCGGGGATGCCGTTCGGGCCGTTCGTGAGGTCCGGCCCGGTGTTGCCGTCGAGGTTGAACATCGCCAGCCGGAAGATCTCGCCGAAACCGAGGGTCACGATGGCCAGGTAGTCGCCGGACACGCGCAGCGTCGGGGAGCCGATGACCAGCCCGAAGATGGAGGCGACGACCATCCCGCAGAGCATGACGACGAAGAACGGCGGCTTCCAGCCGACCGTCGCGAACGCCGAGTTGGAGAGCATGGCGCCGACGTACGCGCCGGTGCCGAGGAAGGCGATGTAGCCGAGGTCGAGGAGGCCGGCGAGGCCCACGACGATGTTCAGGCCCAGCGCCGTGGCCGCGAAGATGAGGATCTGCACGGCGATCGACATGTTCGCGCTCGACCCGCCCTGGGTGAACGGGAAGAGGAACGCCACGAGGAAGGCCGCGAGCACGAGGGGACGACGGTTGTTCTGCCCGATGAAGCCGATGTACTCACCGAAGCCGGCGGTGAGCAGCGCCACCACGACGCCGAGGATGGTGAGGATCAGGAGGAAGAAGGTCCACGAGTCGTCCATGTCGAGGGTGTACGCCGTGAGGAACAGCAGCGCAGCGAGGGCGACGACGATGATGACGATCTCGAGAGTGCTGGACAGACGCGGCCAGGCGTGCACGTCGAGGTCGACCGGGGCGGTGAGGTAACCGGCGGCCACGACGAGGACCGCGCCGACGAGGGCGACCCAGCCGCCCTCGTTGGCGTTGATCAGCCCATCGGTGGTCACCCCGATGGCGAGCAGCGCCATCGCGACGAAGACCACGGCGGCGGTACCGGTGGCGCGGAGGCCGCGTCCCGGGTCGAGCCACGGGGTCTTGCGCAGGAGCAGGACGCCGAGCACGAGGGCGACGACGCCGAGCACCATCGCGTAGATCTGGATACCCGCGGGCCAGAAGCGCACGCTGATGTTCTGCAGCACGCGGTCGATGTGGGACCACGAGAGGAGGCCGCTGACAACGAGGACGGCGCCGCCAGCGATCGCCAGGAAGGGCGCCAGGGGACCGTACTTCTCGCGGAGGGCGTGGAGTACGTCGTCCCTCCGCTCGCTGAGGGTCGAGGTGCTCATGCGCGGTCCACCACCTTGGCGCCGAGGAGGCCCTGGGGCCGGAAGACAAGGACGATGATGAGGATGGCGAACGCCCAGACATCCTTCCAGGGGCTGCCGCCGAAGGTGCCCGGGATGAACCCGACGGCCATGGCCTCCACGAGCCCGAGGGTGAGACCGCCGAGGACGGCCCCCCAGACGTTGCCGATGCCGCCGAGCACGGCGGCGGTGAAGGCCTTGAGCCCGGCGAGGAAGCCCATCTTGAAGTTGATGTTCGTGACCTGCAGGCCCTGGGCCACGCCGGCGATCGCGGCGAGCGTGGCGCCGATGACGAAGGCGACGACGATGATCCGGTCCACGTTGATGCCCATGAGGCGGGCGGTGTCCGGGTCCTGCGAGACGGCCTGCATCGCGCGGCCGGTCTTGGTGCGCGAGACGAAGTAGAAGAGCCCGGCGGCGCAGATGAGGAGGGCCCCGATCGTGAAGACGGTGGACCGCTGGATGATCACCCCCCCGACGTTCCAGAACTCGTTCGAGATGTGGTCGATCTGCGGGAAGGGAACCTTCTGCGCGGCGCTCGGGAAGCCGAAGGGGTTCCAGTCGCTGAGGAACAGCGTCGGGTCGTTGTAGCCGATCCGGACGAGCTCCTGGAGGAACACCGAGATGCCGATGGCGGTGATGAGCGGTGCGAGCCGGGGAGCCTTCCGCAGCGGCCGGTAGGCGATGCGCTCCATGAGGACCGCGACGAGCACCGAGCAGGCGACGGCGCCGACGATCATCACCGGGAGCACCCAGATCGAGGTCTGGCCGTCGAAGAACAGCAGCCACGTCGAGAGGGCGCCGAAGGCCCCGATCATGAAGATCTCGCCGTGGGCGAAGTTGATCAGCTGGATGATGCCGTAGACCACGGTGTAGCCCACCGCGATCAGGGCGTACAGCGATCCCAGGGTCAGCCCGTTCACGAGCTGCTGGGCGAATTCCACCGACGACCTCCTAGGGCGCGGTCAGCGAGACTGGCGGGGGAGCACCGCGGTGCTCCCGGACTGGCGGGGGCAGCGCAGCGGTGCTACAGGAAGCGGCCGGGACGCGGTACCGGGCCCGCTACCCGGGCCCGGATGTCGACGGCGGGGGTGGCATGTCCACCACCCCCGCCGTCGGTGTCACATCACGTCAGAGCAGGTGCCGCACGGGGCGGCTCAGTTGAACTCCTCGGTGTTGACCGGCTTCCACTCCTCGCCGTCGACCTCGTTGACGGTGAGGACCTTGGAGGTCGTGTCGCCGTACTCGTCGAACGCGACGGCGCCGGTGATGCCGTCGAACGAGACACCGGACATGGCCTCGACGGTCGCCTGGCGGGCGTCCTCGGCGGTCTCGGCGTCCGCGAGGGACGTCTTGAGGGCCTCGATGATGGCGTTGGCCGCGTCGTAGGCGTAGGCGCCGTAGGCGTCGTAGCTCTCCTTGTACCCGGCCTCCTCGTACGCCGCGACGAAGTCCTTGGCGGAGTCGAGCGAGTCGATCGGAGCGCCCACCGAGGTGGAGAGGTCGCCCGAGGCGTTGTCGCCGGCGAGCTTGAGGTACTCACCGGAGAAGATGCCGTCGCCACCCATGAGCGGGACGTTGAGCCCGGCCGCCTTCATCTGCTGCGAGAACGGCGCGGCCTGCGGGAACTCACCGCCGTAGTAGACCAGGCCGGGCTTGCTCGGCTTGATCTTGCTGATGACGGCGTCGTACTTGTCGTCGTCCGGGTTGATGGTCTCGGCCGCGACGACCTTGCCACCGAGCTTGGTGTACTCCTGCGTGAAGGCGTCGACCAGGCCCTGGCCGTAGGTCTTCTTGTCGTGGACCGTCGCGATCTCCTTGATGCCGGCCTTCTCGAAGACGTAGCGCGCCGCGAACGGGCCCTGGATCGAGTCGGTCGTGCAGGTGCGGAAGTAGTTCGGGTACGCCCGCTCGGGAGCCGTCGCGAAGTCCGCACCCTGGGTGAGCGCCGGGTTGGTGTTCGCCGGGGAGACCATCGTGATGTTCGCGCTGGCCAGCACGGGCTGCACGGTCTGGGCGACCGAGGAGTTCAGGGTGCCGACCACCGCGACGACCTCGGCGTCCGAGGCGAGGTTGGTGGCGGCGTTCTTGCCGACGTCGGGGGAGGCCTGGTCGTCGCCGGCCTCGAGCTCGAGGGTCCAGCCGGGGATGGCGTTGGACTCGTTGGCCTGCTTGATCGCGAGGTCGACGGAGTTCTTGATGCCGAGGCCGAGGGCCGCGAGGTCCTGCGACAGGGGCGAGATGACGCCGATCTTGGCGACCTTGTTGTCGCTGGAACCGCCGCCGGTCTCGCCGTCGTCGTCGCCGCCCCGCGTGCCGCAGCCGGCGAGCGCGAGGGAGGCCACGAGGAGCGAGGCGCCAACGGCGACCACGGAACGCTGAGGCACGTTTCCTCCTGGTTGGTTACTGGTTGGTGAGCACGATGGCTCGGGCCCGCGAGGAGAGCGAGCAGGAGGACTGTAACCATCCGAGTGCTCCCTGGTCAGCACCGACCCCAGGTCGGTGCGCATTTGTTACCTGGCCGACACACGCGGTGCGGGGCGTAGTGCCGGACGGGACCCGGCCGGACCGTGGCCGGGTGGGACCCCGGGACGGTGTCCGGAGGTCCACAGGCGGCTCACGGGAACCACCGGGATACTGGTCCCACCATGGCAACGGACGGAAGGACCAGCCCGATGATCAGCGAGCACGGCACCACCCCCGCCCCCGACCGCTCCGGCCTCAGCCGGCGTCAGACGTTCCGAGCGGCGGGCGCCGTCGGCGTCGGCGCACTCGGCGCAGGCACGCTCGCCGCGTGCGGCAGCGAGGCCGAGGAGGCCGTCGAGTCCGCCGCCGGCTCCGCGTCCTCGGCCGCGTCGTCCGCCGCCTCGGGGGCGGCGGACGCCATCAAGGCCGCGGACGTCCCCGTGGGCGGGGGCGTGGTCGTCGAGTCGCTCGAGACCGTCGTCACCCAGCCGACCGAGGGTGAGTACAAGGCGTTCTCGTCGGTGTGCACCCACCAGGGGTGCCAGGTCGACTCGGTGGAGGAGAACACGATCAGGTGCCCCTGCCACGGCAGCACCTTCGACGCGTCGACCGGCGAGGTCCTCACCGGGCCGGCCGACAAGCCTCTTCCGGAGAAGTCCGTGACGGTGGACGGCGACGGCCTGACCGTCACCTGAGCCGCTCTGTCCACCTCGACATTTCGGGGTCACCCCGAAATGTCCACGAGACACCGGTTCCGAAGTCATGTCCGGCGGACGAACCGGGGTCTCGGGGTCGGCTGCCCTCCGTCGAGCCGGGTCTGTCCACAGGGATACGCGGTCCGGGCTCCGTCCACAGGCCGGTGCGCGGTCCTGGGGTCTGCCGGGCGCGACCGGGCATGGTCGTCGGTATGGATGCGATCTCCGTGCTGGGCCAGCTGCACGACGGCGTCTTCACCACGGCGGAAGCGATGTCGCTCGGGGTGTCCCGCGACGTGCTGGCCCATGGCGTCCGCGACGGCGGGCTGCGGCGGCTCGCCCGCGGCCTGTACGCGACAGGTTCCCGACCTGACCTGCCCGAGGCCCGCCACGTGGAGCTGTGCCGGGCGCTGCTCGTCGAGTACCCGGACGCGGTCCTGGCGGGTCGCTCGGCGGCGGTCGCCTTCGGCCTCCCGACCTGGGGTGTCCCCCTCGGGACGGGCCTGCTCCATCGGCCGGTGGACCGTCAGGTGCGCCGCAGCGGAGCGGTCATCCGCGACCTCGACCCGGTCGCGGACGTCGTCGCGACCACGGCCGGTCCCGCGACCCTGCCGGCGGTCGCCGTCGTCGGGGTCGCGCTCGACCACGGCAGCATCGCCGGCGTGGTGACCGCTGACGCGGCGCTGCACCGGGGGCTCGTGTGCGAGGCGGACCTCGAGCAGGAGGTGGCGCAGCGGGCCGGGCATCGTCGGGTGCAGCAGGCGCTGGCCATGCTGCGCCTCGCGGACGCGAAGGCCGAGAGCCCCGGTGAGAGTCGCCTCCGAGTCCTCCTCCGTGCCGGCGGCATCGAGCTGGAGCCGCAGTACGACGTCCGGGACGCGACAGGAGAGCTGGTGGGACGCGCGGACTTCCGGGTCGCCGGGGCCCGGGTGCTGGTGGAGTTCGACGGGGTCGTCAAGTACTCGAACGGTGGCGTCGACGCCCTCGTGGCGGAGAAGCGCCGGGAGGACCGGCTGCGGGCGCTCGGGTGGGTCGTGGTCCGAGTGACATGGGCGGACCTCGCGCATCCGGCCCGCGTACTGGCCGAGGTCCGGCGGGCGATGGCCGTCGGCGAGCGGCTCGTCCCGGCGGTCTGAGCGATCGAGACACGCGCTCGTCATCGAGACACGACCTCGGATGTCGTGTCTCGATGACATTTCGGGGTCACCCCGAAATGCGGAGGTCGGTGGGGTCGGTGGGGCGGATTAGGGTCGATGACATGGCCGACCCGTCGACGTACCGCCCGAAACCGGGCGAGATCCCCACCGAACCGGGCGTGTACCGGTTCCGGGACGCGGACGGGCGCGTCATCTACGTCGGCAAGGCCAAGAGCCTGCGGTCCCGGCTCTCGTCGTACTTCCAGGACATCGGGGCACTGCACCACCGCACCGCGACGATGGTGCGTACCGGCGCGAGCGTCGAGTGGACCGTCGTGTCGACGGAGGTCGAGGCGCTCCAGCTGGAGTACGCGTGGATCAAGGAGTTCGACCCACGCTTCAACGTCAGGTACCGCGACGACAAGTCCTACCCGTACCTCGCCGTGACCATGGGCGAGGAGTACCCGCGGGCGATGGTCATGCGCGGCGCGAAGCGCAAGGGCACCCGGTACTTCGGTCCGTACGCGCACGCCTGGGCCATCCGCGAGACGCTCGACCTCGCCATGCGGGTGTTCCCCATGCGGACGTGCTCCACGGGCGTGTTCAAGCGTGCCGGGCAGGTCGGACGCCCCTGCCTCCTCGGGTACATCGACAAGTGCAGCGCCCCCTGCGTCGGCCGGGTCGACGCCGCCCACCACCGAGAGATCGCCGAGGACTTCTGCGACTTCATGGCCGGCAACTCCGGGCGCTTCCTCTCCCGGATGACACGGGAGATGAAGGACGCCGCCGGCGAGCTCGACTTCGAGCGGGCCGCCCGGCTGCGCGACGACGTCGGAGCCCTCGAGCGGGTCCTCGAGAAGTCCGCGGTCGTCCTCCCCGACGCCACCGACGCCGACGTCTTCGGCCTCGCCGAGGACGAGCTCGAGGTGGCCGTCCAGCTCTTCCACGTGCGCGGCGGCCGGGTCCGGGGCCAGCGCGGCTGGGTGGCCGAGCGGGACGCCGAGTCGACTCCCGAGGTGGTCGAGCACCTCCTCCAGCAGGTGTACGGCGGAGAGTCGAGCGACGGTGTGCCCCGCGAGGTGCTCGTGCCCGTCCTCCCCGACGACCCCGACACCCTCGCCGCCTGGCTCGCGGGCATCCGGGGCAGCCGCGTCGACCTCCGGGTCCCGCAGCGTGGCGACAAGCGCACCCTCATGGAGACCGTGGGACGCAACGCGACGCAGAGCCTCGCGCGCCACAAGGTCACCCGGGCGGGCGACCTCACGACCCGCAGCCAGGCGCTGCAGCAGCTCCAGGAGGTCCTCGACCTCGACGAGGCACCCCTGCGCGTCGAGTGCTTCGACATCAGCCACGTCCAGGGCACGCAGGTGGTGGGGTCGATGGTCGTGTTCGAGGACGGCCTGCCCCGCAAGTCGGAGTACCGGCGGTTCGTCGTGCGCGGGGACGAGACCGGCGCCACCGACGACACGGCCGCGATGCACGAGGTCCTGACGCGGCGCTTCCGGCGGGGCCGCAAGGAGGCCGAGGAGCGCGAGCAGGAGACCGCGGAGGGTCGTGAGCGCCCGGCCCGGTTCGCGTACCGGCCGAACCTCGTCGTCGTGGACGGGGGTCTGCCGCAGGTCAACGCCGCGGCCCGTGCCCTCGAGGAGGCCGGGGCCGTGGACGTCGCCGTCGTGGGTCTGGCGAAGCGGCTGGAGGAGGTCTGGGTGCCGGGGGAGGAGCACCCCGTCGTGCTGCCCCGCACGAGCGAGGGGCTCTACCTGCTGCAACGGCTGCGGGACGAGGCGCACCGGTTCGCCATCGCCTTCCACCGGCAGCGACGCTCGAAGGCGATGACGCAGAGTGCCCTCGACGCCGTCCCGGGGCTGGGGGAGAAGCGGCGCACGGCGCTGCTCAAGCACTTCGGCTCGGTGAAGCGGGTCCGGTCGGCGACACCCGAGGAGATCGCGGCCGTCCCGGGCATAGGGCCTGCGCTCGCCGCCACGGTTGCGGCAGAGTTGGGGACGGCCGAGCCGGCCACCCCGGCGGTCGACCCCGCCACCGGCGAGGTCCTGGGCGAGTGAGGAGAGCCAGTGTCTGAGACAGCCGCGCCGGAGCACCGCGAGCACGCCGACTTCCTCGTCGTGACGGGGATGAGCGGGGCCGGGCGCTCGACTGCCGCGAACGTGCTCGAGGACCACGGCTGGTACGTCGTCGACAACCTCCCACCCCAGCTCATCCCCGCGATGGCCGAGCTGGCCTCGAAGGCACGGGACACCGGCGCCGGTGACCTGCGCATCGCCGCGGTCGTCGACGTCCGTGCCCGTCCGTTCACGGCGCACCTGCGGGAGGGCCTGGCCTCGGTACGTGCCTTCGGGTGGAGCCCGCAGCTGATGTTCCTCGACGCCACGGACGAGTCGCTGGTCCGGCGCTTCGAGTCCGTCCGCCGTCCCCACCCGCTCCAGAGGGACGGCCGACTGCTCGACGGCATCCTCGAGGAGCGCGAGGTCCTCGGAGACCTCCGGGCCGACGCGCACGTCGTCATCGACACCTCGGGGCTCAACGTCCACCAGCTGCGGCGCAAGCTGACCCCCATCGTGGGCGTCCAGGGCGGCCCCAGCCTGCGTCTCGCGGTCATGTCGTTCGGCTTCAAGTACGGAGTCCCGCTGGACGCCGACTTCGTCTTCGACATGCGCTTCCTCCCCAACCCGTTCTGGGTCCCCGAGCTCCGTACCCTCACCGGCGTGGACCGCCCGGTGGCCGAGTACGTCATGTCCCAGGAGGGGGCCACGAGCTTCGTCGACCGGGTCGTCGCCGTCATGGACCCGGTGACCGCCGGGTACCGCCGGGAGGGACGCAGCTACGCCACCGTGGCCGTCGGCTGCACCGGAGGGAAGCACCGGTCGGTGGCGGTGGCGCAGGCGCTCGTCGAGCGGCTCGGCGACGACGACGTCGCGACGTTCGTCGTCCACCGGGACCTGGGGCGCGAGTGAGCGGCCCGGTCGTCACGGCGCTCGGGGGCGGGCACGGCCTCTCGGCCACGCTCACCGCGCTGCGCTTCGTCACCGACGAGGTCACGGCGGTCGTGACCGTGGCCGACGACGGCGGCTCGAGCGGTCGTCTCCGCGACGAGTTCGGCGTCCTTCCCCCCGGTGACCTACGGATGGCCCTGGCGGCTCTGTGCGACGACAGCGAGTGGGGCCACACGTGGCGGGACGTCCTCCAGCACCGGTTCGAGGGTGACGGCCCGCTCGGCGGCCATGCGCTCGGCAACCTGCTCATCGTGGCCCTCTGGGAGCTCCACGACGACCCCGTCGCCGGGCTCGACCTCGTCGGCCGGCTGCTCCAGGCGCAGGGCCGGGTGCTGCCGGCGGCCGCCGTCCCGCTCGCGATCGAGGCGGACGTCTCGGGGCTGGACCCGGCGGACCCCACCGCGCGGCGGCTCGTCAGCGGTCAGTCCCACGTGGCGGTCACCCCCGGGACGGTGGAGGAGGTGCGGCTCGTCCCGGCAGACCCGCCGGCCTACCCCGAGTCCGTGGCGGCCATCCGTGCGGCGGACTGGGTCGTGCTCGGCCCCGGGTCGTGGTTCACCTCGGTGATGACCCACCTCCTCGTCCCCGAGGTCCTCGAGGCGATGCAGGTGACCCGGGCCCGGCGCCTGCTCGTCCTCAACCTCGACCCCGGGACGGGGGAGACCGCGGGTTACAGCGCGGCCCGGCACCTCGAGGTCTTCGCCGGGATGGCGCCGGGTCTGCACCTCGACGCCGTGCTCGCCGACCCGGCCGTCATCGACGACGAGCCGGGGCTGCGCGAGACGGCGGCCGGGCTCGGCGCGGAGCTCCACGTCGTGCCCGTCGCGGGGCGTGAGCACCCCGGCCAGCACGACTCGCTGCGCTACGCCGCGGCCCTCCGGGACATCATGTACAGCCCGCGGCCCACGCCCTGACCCCGTGGCAGGATGGCGGGCATGGCGATGACGGCGAAGGTGAAGGACGAGCTGAGTCGGCACGTCGTGACCAAGCCTTGTTGCCGCAAGGCCGAGGTGGCCGCCATGCTGCGGTTCGCCGGGGGGCTGCACATCATCGGGGGGCGCATCGTCGTCGAGGCCGAGCTCGACACCGCCAGCGCTGCCCGGCGGTTGCGGCGCGAGCTGGCCGAGGTCTACGGCCACACGCCCGAGGTGCTCGTCCTCGCGGCGGGCGGCCTGCGGAAGGGGACGCGCTACGTCGTGCGGGTCGTCCAGGACGGCGAGGCGCTGGCGCGTCAGACCGGTCTGATCGACAGTCGTGGGCGCCCGGTCCGCGGGCTGCCGGCGAAGGTCGTCAGCGGATCGGTCTGCGACGCCGAGGCCGCGTGGCGCGGGGCGTTCCTCGCCCACGGCTCGCTCACCGAGCCCGGCCGGTCGTCGGCGCTCGAGGTCACCTGTCCGGGGCCCGAGGCGGCCCTTGCCCTCGTCGGCGCGGCCCGGCGGCTCGGCATCCAGTCCAAGGCCCGTGAGGTACGGGGCGTCGACCGCGTCGTCATCCGCGACGGCGACGCCATCGGCGCCATGCTCACCCGGCTCGGCGCGCACGACGCCGTCCTGGCCTGGGAGGAGCGGCGCATCCGGCGCGAGGTGCGCGCCACGGCCAACCGCCTGGCGAACTTCGACGACGCCAACCTGCGGCGTTCCGCCCGGGCTGCTGTGGCGGCCGGGGCGCGGGTCGAGCGGGCGCTGGAGATCCTCGCCGACGACGTGCCGGACCACCTGCGCGAGGCCGGGCAGCTCCGGCTCACGCACAAGCAGGCCTCGCTCGAGGAGCTCGGCCAGCTCGCCGACCCGCCGATGACCAAGGACGCCGTCGCCGGGCGCATCCGGCGGCTGCTCGCGATGGCCGACAAGAAGGCCCAGGACGAGGGCATCCCGGACACCGAGGCGTTCCTCACCCCGGAGATGCTCGAGGGCTGAGCGGGCCCTGAGCCACCCATGAGGGGGTGCTCGGACGGGGTGACCGGACCGTAGTCCGGACGGTTGGTCGGCCTCTCGGGCCGGGGTCTAGGGTGTGAGGTGGACCACGTATCCGCGCAAGGGCGCGCGGGGCATCTTCCCCCCACCGAGAGGTATTGCACAGTGACCGTTCGCGTAGGCATCAACGGCTTCGGCCGCATCGGGCGCAACTTCTTCCGCGCGGTGCAGGCGTCCGGCGCCGACATCGAGATCGTCGCCGCCAACGACCTCATGGACAACACGTCCATCGCCCACCTGCTCAAGTACGACTCGGTGCTCGGTGTCCTCGCCGACGACGTGTCCGCGACCGAGGACTCCATCACGGTGGGAGGCAGGACCATCAAGGTCTTCGCCGAGCGCAACCCCGCCGACATCCCCTGGGGCTCGGTCGGCGCCGACGTCGTCATCGAGTCCACCGGCATCTTCACCGACGGCGAGAAGGCCAAGGCGCACCGCGACGGCGGTGCGAAGAAGGTCATCATCTCGGCGCCCGCGAAGAACGAGGACGCCACCTTCGTCATGGGGGTCAACGACGGCGAGTACGACGCGGCGAACCACCACGTCATCTCGAACGCCTCGTGCACGACGAACTGCCTCGCTCCGATGGCGAAGGCACTGCACGACGAGCTCGGCATCGTCAAGGGCCTGATGACCACGGTGCACGCCTACACCCAGGACCAGAACCTCCTCGACGGCCCGCACAAGGACATGCGCCGGGCCCGCGCGGCCGCGCTGTCCATCATCCCGACGAGCACCGGTGCCGCGAAGGCGATCGGCCTGGTCCTGCCGGACCTCAAGGGCAAGCTCGACGGCTACGCGCTGCGCGTCCCGACCCCCACGGGCTCGGCCACCGACCTCACCTTCGAGGCAGGCCGCGAGACCTCCGTCGAGGAGGTCAACGCCATCGTCAAGGCGGCGGCCGAGGGCCCGCTCTCCGGGTACCTGCAGTACACCGAGGACCCCATCGTCTCCGCCGACATCGTCACCAACCCGGCGTCGTGCATCTTCGACTCGGGGCTGACCAAGGTCATCGGCAACCAGGTCAAGGTCGTCGGCTGGTACGACAACGAGTGGGGCTACTCGAACCGGCTCGTCGACATCACGACGCTCGTCGGCGAGAGCCTCTGAGCACCGGGGACCGACACCACATGACAGACATCGCCTCGCTGGGCGACGTGCGCGGTATGCGCGTCCTCGTCCGGTCCGACCTCAACGTGCCCCTGGACGGCACGACGATCACCGACGACGGTCGCGTCCGGGCGTCGGTCCCGACCATCTCGCAGCTCGCCGAGGCGGGCGCCCACGTCATCGTGTGCGCCCACCTCGGCCGGCCCAAGGGCGAGCCGGAGGAGAGGTACTCCCTGCGGCCCGTCGCCGACCGCCTCTCCGAGCTGCTCGGCCGGCCGGTGACCTTCGCCGAGGACACCGTCGGCCCGTACGCGCAGGTCGCGGTCGAGGAGATGTCCGACGGTGACGTCGTCCTCCTCGAGAACCTGCGGTTCAACGCCGGGGAGACCGGCAGGACCGCGGCGGACCGCGCCCGCTTCGCCGACGCCCTCGCCCGGCTCGCCGACGCGTACGTGTCCGACGGTTTCGGGGTCGTCCACCGCGAGCAGGCCTCGGTCTACGACATCGCGACGCGCCTGCCGTCCGCGATGGGCGGTCTCGTCCGCGCCGAGGTCGAGGTCCTCGAGCGTCTCACCGAGGAACCGGAGCGCCCCTACGCCGTCGTCCTCGGTGGCGCCAAGGTGGCCGACAAGCTCGCGGTCATCGACAACCTCATGGGCACCGCGGACCGGCTGCTCATCGGCGGCGGGATGCTCTTCACCTTCCTCGCGGCCCAGGGCCACGAGATCGGCACGAGCCTGTTCGACGCCGACAGCGTCGAGGCCTGCAAGGGCTACCTGGAGCGGGCCGAGCGCGAGGGCGTCGAGATCGTCCTGCCCGTCGACGTCGTCGTCGGCAAGGAGTTCAGCGCCGACACCGAGATCGACACGGTGCGCGCCGACGCGATGCCCGCGGACGCGATGGGCCTGGACATCGGCCCCGAGTCCGCCCGGTTGTACGCCGAGAAGCTCGCCGACGCCCGCACGGTCTTCTGGAACGGCCCGATGGGTGCGTTCGAGATGGCGCCCTTCGCGGCAGGGACCCGGGCGGTCGCCCAGGCCCTCGTCGAGGCCACGGCCGGCGGCGCGCTCACCGTCGTCGGTGGTGGTGACTCGGCCGCCGCCGTCCGTCAGCTCGGCTTCGACGACGCGCAGTTCGGCCACATCTCCACCGGCGGCGGTGCCTCCCTCGAGTACCTCGAGGGCAAGGAGCTGCCCGGCATCGCCATCCTCACGAAGGAGAACTGACCCATGGCCTCGGGCCGCACCCCTCTCATGGCGGGCAACTGGAAGATGAACCTGGACCACCTCCAGGCCACCCATCTCGTCCAGAAGCTCGACTGGACCCTGCGCGACGGCAAGCACGACCACAGCGCCGTCGAGGTCGCCGTCCTGCCGCCGTTCACC
The DNA here is from genome assembly GCF_016888005.1 of Phycicoccus sp. CSK15P-2. GTDB lineage: Bacteria > Actinomycetota > Actinomycetes > Actinomycetales > Dermatophilaceae > Phycicoccus. Next base: position 279,736 of record NZ_JAFDVE010000009.1, read on the forward strand.
GACATCCGCAGCGTCCAGACGCTCATCGACGGTGACCGCCTCGAGCTCAGGCACGGCGCGCAGGACCTCTCCGTGCACGCCTCCGGGGCGTACACGGGTGAGGTCAGCGGAGCCTTTCTCGCCAAGCTCGGCTGCACGTACGTCGTCGTCGGGCACAGCGAGCGGCGCGAGTACCACGCCGAGGGTGACGACGTCGTCAACCTCAAGCTCAAGGCCGCGTACACGCACGGGCTGACGCCCATCTTCTGCGTCGGGGAGGGTCTCGAGGTCCGCCAGGCCGGCACGCACGTCGAACATGTGCTCGCCCAGGTCGAGGCCGGGCTGGACGGCGTCACCGCCGACCAGGCGAAGAGCGTCGTCGTCGCGTACGAACCCGTCTGGGCCATCGGCACCGGTGAGGTCGCGACGCCGGAGGACGCCCAGGAGGTCTGCGCGGCCATCCGCACCAAGCTCGCCGAGCTCTACAGCGGCGACGTCGCCGACGGCATCCGGATCCTCTACGGCGGCTCGGTGAAGTCGGGCAACGTCGCGGCGATCATGGCCCAGGAGGACGTCGACGGCGCCCTCGTGGGCGGGGCGTCGCTCGAGGCCCCGGAGTTCGCGGCCATCTGCCGCTACCGGGACCACCTGACCACCGGCTGACGTCCCGGGGCGCCGAGACCACCCCCTGTCGTCGCGGCGCCCCGGGCCGGCTGTGGTTATCCTTGTCCGGTTGTCCCCGACCCCCACTCGAAGGATCCACCCGTGGACGCGGTTCGTATCGGCCTCCAGGTCCTGCTGGTCCTGTCGGGGCTCTTCATCACCTTGCTCATCCTGCTGCACAAGGGCAAGGGCGGTGGCCTGTCGGACATGTTCGGTGGGGGGATGTCCAGCTCCCTCGGCGGCTCGTCCGTGGCCGAGCGCAACCTCGACCGGATCACGGTGGGGGTGGCGCTCGTCTGGTTCACGACGATCGTCGGCCTCGGGGTCCTCGAGCGTTTCGCCTGAGAGGGGTACGACGATGACTGGTGGCAACGCGATCCGGGGCTCGCGCGTCGGTGCCGGGCCCATGGGCGAGGCCGAGCGCGGGGAGGCCGCCCCTCGTCGTTTCGTCTCCTTCTGGTGCTCGAACGGTCACGAGACGCGGCCGAGCTTCGCCGAGGAGGAGGGCCTCGTCATCCCCGAGCAGTGGGACTGCCCGCGCTGTGGCTTCCCCGCCGGCCAGGACAAGGACGCCCCTCCGGCACCGCCGAAGGTGGAGCCCTACAAGACCCATCTGGCGTACGTGAAGGAGCGCCGCTCGGACGAGGACGGTGCTGCCATCCTCGACGAGGCGCTCGAGACGCTGCGGGGGCGCGGCCTCATCCAGTGAGGTCTCCGCACCTGCACAGCTCCCCGACCCCGGCCCCGTGCCGGGGTCGTCGTGCGTCCTGCGCCCGTCGCGCCGTCAGCGGCGGGCGGACCGCGCGAGGTGCCCGACGACGCCCTCGACCCACCCTCGCTCGCGCTGCATCCAGCGCACGGCCACGAGGGTCCGCAGCACGACGGGGACGCCGCGCCGCGGCGGCTCGACGGCGAGGTCGGTCCCGAAGGGGTCCGTGCTCATGACCCAGCGGTACCCACAGCCGACGAGATGGTCCCCGATGGCGGTCGCGACGACCGTGACGACCTCGGAGGCCTCGGCCTCGTCGTCGCGGCCGACGGCGGCCTCCCAGGCGGCGGAGATGGTCGACAGCTCGGTGGGCACGATCTCGTGGGACGGGTACCGGACGCGGTAGGCCTCGAGACGGGCTTCCTCGTCGGCCGTCAGGGGGCGCGAGACGATGTCCTCCACGGGCTCGAGGTCGGCGAACCCGGCCGGCCCCGTGGCCGGGTTGGGGGTGCGGCGGCGCCAGCGGTCGAGGAGTCCCATCGTCAGCCCAGGTCTGTGGCCGCGTCGGCGTCGACGAGCCACAGCGTCCGGTCCCGGCCCTGCACGTGTGCGGCCGGGGTCTTCGCGAACGGCGAGCCCTCCACGCCGCGGCGGACGGCGTCGGCCTTGTCCGAGCCGGAGACGAGGAACCACACCTCACGGGAGCGTTCGAGGCGCTCGCGGGTGAGCGACACGCGGTCCGGCGGTGGCTTGGGGGAGTCGTGGACGGCGACGGTGGCGGCTCCGGTCGTGGCCGCTGCCGGGTGGTGCGGGAACAGCGAGGCGACGTGACCGTCGGGGCCGACCCCGAGAACCATGACGTCGAAGGCGTCCCCGCCGTGCTCGTGGAGGGCGTCGGCATAGGCCTGTGCGGCCTCCTCGGCCGAGGAGGAGGCGTCCGGGCCGGGGACCCGGTGGACGTGGTCGGGATCGAGACCGAGCCCCGCGAGGCCGGCGTCGTCGTTCTGGGTGTCGTTGCGGTCGGCGTCTCCCGCGGGCAGGTAGCGCTCGTCGCCCCACCACACGTGGACCGCACTCCAGTCGACCGCCCCGCGCGCCGGCTCGGCGGCCAGGGACCGGATGATCTCCGAGCCCATCGAGCCGCCGGTCATCGAGACGTGCGCGACGCCGCGCGCCTCGACGGCGTCGAGGAGGGCGACCGCGAGCCGCGCGGCCGCGGCGTCCGCCAGGGACTGCCTCGTCGGGTGGACGACGACGGTGGGGGACGGGTGGCTCACGACCGGCGCTCCTTGACCTCGGCGAGCCGCGCGGCGGCCGCCTCCTTGACCGACTCCGACGACGCCGCCTCGGAGGGCATGGGCATCTTGTCGACCACCGCACTGCTGCCGAGCGCACGCGCGCTGCGCCGGAGACGGGTGGTGGTCGCCAGGGCCTCCGCCGGCGAGGGGGCCAGGCCGGCCCGGACGGCCTCGCTCGCCGTCCGGCTCGTCGCGGACACGGTGGCGAGGCCCGTGGCCAAGGACTCCGCGTAGACCTCGTCGGGGTCCAGGCGTCGCAGCTCGTCCGCGAGGCACTCGGCATCGCTGCGATGGGGCAGGGCGAGGGTTCGCTCGGGCTGACCGGGCTGGCTGAGGACCGAGGTGTTGCCGTCCTCGGGACGGACGAGGTCGACCGTCCCGCTGGCCCGTGCGAGGCGGACCGAGATGACTCCGGTGCCGGCGCGGGACCGGGCGATCGACGTCGGGCAGCGGAGCCTGGCCGCCAGCCACCCGGCGAGCAGATGGCCGGACGGCGAGTCCGGGGCGGCCACCACGACCGCCTCGGTGACGGGCTCGTACGGCGGCTGGTCGAGCGCGGCAGCCAGCAGGGCGCGCCAGTGCGTGACCCTGGACCACGCGAGGTCGGTGTCGCCGGGGCTGTACGCGGTGGCCAGACGCTTGAGGACCGTGCGTGGTGCTCCCTCGGTGCGTGCGGAGTCGGTGATCCGCCGTTGGCCCATCGCGCCGATGGGGTCGGCCGAGGGGGCCTTGGGGGCGTCCTTGGGCCACCACACGACGATGGGAGAGTCCGCGAGGAGCAACGGCGTGGCCACGGACTTGCCGTGCGTTGCGAGCGGCCCGTAGAGGCGGAGCACGACGATCTCGGACGCGCCGGCGTCCCCACCGACCCGGATCTGGCCGTCGAGGCGTGCCGCACCGCGTCGGTTGCCCGTGACGACGACGATGATCCGGCACGGATGCTGCCTGCTGGCGTCGTTGGCGACCTCGATGGCGTCCTCGGCCGCGTCGTCGGTGACGACGACCACGAGGGTGAGGACGCGGGAGAGTGCCATCGCCCCGGTGTCGGCCCGCAGCTGGACGAGCCGCTTGGAGACCGCTGCGGTGGTCGTGTTGGGTAGGTCGACGATCACCGGGGCCCCCTCCACGGATCGGAGCCGTGCCCCACGGTCCGCGTGGGAGAACGTGGTGGGGTGGTCGTCACGGCAGCCTCCACTCGCGTCCGTCGCGGTGCATGAGGTCGTCGGCCGATGCCGGTCCCCACGTGCCCGCCGCGTACTGGTCCGGCGTGGCGCCCTTGCGGCTCCAGTAGCGCTCGACGGGGTCGAGGATCCGCCAGGACTGCTCGACCTCCTCGTGCCGGGGGAAGAGCGGCGGCTCTCCGAGGAGGACGTCGAGGATGAGCCGCTCGTAGGCCTCGGGGGAGGACTCGGTGAACGAGCGGCCGTAGCCGAAGTCCATGCTGACGTCCCGGACCTCCATCTGGGCGCCGGGTACCTTCGCGCCGAACCTCAGCGTCACGCCCTCGTCGGGCTGGACGCGGATCACGACGGCGTTCTGGCCGAGCTCCTCGGTGGCGGTGTCGTTGAACGGCAGGTGCGGGGCCCGGGTGAACACGACGGCGATCTCGGTGACCCGCTTGCCCAGGCGCTTCCCGGTGCGCAGGTAGAACGGGACCCCGGCCCATCGACGGCTGTCGACGCCGAGCCGGACGGCCGCGTAGGTCTCGGTGCGCGACCCCGCGGCGACCCCGTCCTCCTGGAGGTAGCCGACGACCTTGTCACCGCCCTGCCACCCGGCGGCGTACTGACCCCGCGCGGTGCCAGTGGCGAGGTCATCGGGGAGGGTGACGGCCGAGAGGACCTTCTCCTTCTCCAGGCGGACGTTGTGCGCGTCGAAGGAGACCGGCTCCTCCATCGCCGTGAGCGCGAGGAGCTGGAGGAGGTGGTTCTGGATGACGTCGCGGGCTGCGCCGATGCCGTCGTAGTAGCCGGCCCGGCCGCCGATGCCGATGTCCTCGGCCATCGTGATCTGCACGTGGTCGACGTAGCGGTTGTTCCACACCGGCTCGAACATCGTGTTGGCGAACCGCACGGCGAGGAGGTTCTGGACGGTCTCCTTGCCGAGGTAGTGGTCGATGCGGAAGACACAGTCGGCCGGGAAGACGCCCTCGACGACGGCGTTCAGCTCGCGCGCGGACTCCAGGTCGTGCCCGAACGGCTTCTCGATGACGACCCGGCGCCACGCGCCCTGCTGCGGGGCGGACAGCCCGGACCGCTCGAGCTGCTCGCACACGGTGGCGAACGAGCCGGGCGGGATGGAGAGGTAGAACGCGTGGTTCCCGCCGGTGCCGCGCTGCTCGTCGAGCTCTGCCACCGTCTCGGCGAGGAGGTCGAAGGCGGCGTCGTCGTCGAACGCCCCGGGGACGAAGCGGATCCCCTCGGCGAGGCTGCGCCAGACCTCCTCGCGGAACGGCGTCCGGGCGTACTGCCTGACCGCCTCGTAGACGATCTTGCCGAAGTCCTGGTCCTCCCAGTCACGGCGCGCGAACCCGACGAGCGAGAAGCCCGGCGGCAGGAGGCCTCGGTTCGCGAGGTCGTAGATGGCCGGCATGAGCTTCTTGCGGGCGAGGTCGCCGGTCACGCCGAACATCACCATCGAGCACGGCCCTGCGATGCGGGGGAGCCGCTTGTCGCGTGGGTCACGCAGCGGGTTGGACCGGGCCGTGACGCGTGTGGGGCTCATGCGCCGCCCTGGCCCAGCAGGTCGCGGACCTGGGCCAGTCCGGCGTCGTGGTCGGTGAGGTGGAGGCGCAGCACGGGCCGGCCGTGCTCGGCGAGGACGGCAGCGTCGCCACCGGCCTGGGCCGCGATGAACTGGCCGAAGGTGAAGTCCCGGCCGGGGACGGCGAGGTCCTCCGCTGGAGTCGCCGTGACCTGCACGTACACGCCGGTGGCAGGACCGCCCTTGTGGTACTGCCCGGTGGAGTGCAGGAAGCGCGGCCCCCATCCGAAGGTCACCGGCCGGCCGGTGCGGTCGAAGAGGTCCCGGGCGACGTTCTCGAGGTCGGCGTCGCCCTCGCGGTCGAGGTAGGCCATGACGGCCACGTACCCGTGCTGGCCGTCGAGCTGCGCGAGGAGGTCGTCGAGGGCGGTCGCCAGCGTGTGCGTGCCACCGAGCCAGTCACCGCCGAGCGCGCGGACCTCCACCGCCCCGTCGGTGAACACCGGAGCGTCGGCGTCGTCCATCCCCTGGCCGAGGAGGTCGCGAGCGGCGGCCTTGGCGCTCTCGACGTCGGGCTGGTCGAACGGGTTGATCCCGAGGAGCCGGCCGGCCACGGCGGTGGCGGCCTCCCAGAGGAGGAGCTGGGCGCCGAGCGGCCCGGCGACGGTGACGACGGACGGGGCGCCGGACGCGGGCTCGTCGTCGGCGTCGCTCGCGAGGAGCCGGGCGACCGTGCCGTCGGCGTACATCGATGTGGGCTCGCTGCCGACGGCCACGACCGGCAGGATGCCGGTGCCCTCCTTGCCGGTCGACTCGGCGATGAGCTGCTCGGCCCATGCGGGGAAGCCGACGTTCTCGGTCCCGGCGTCGACGAGCACGAGCTTGTCGCGCAGCGGTGAGGTGCCGGCCATGGCGGCGCCGAGCCGCAGCGCGGGGTTGGCCTCGTCGTCGGCGGCGAGGAGGTCCGCGACCGCCTCGGCGTCGTCGAGCAGGCCCTCGACGTCGGCGCCGGCGAGCCCGCTCGGGACGAGCCCGAAGGCGGTGAGCGCCGAGTAGCGCCCGCCCACGGCGGGGTCGGCGTTGACGACCCGGTAGCCGTCGGCGCGGGCCTGCTCGTCGAGCGGTGAGCCTGGGTCCGTGACGACCACGAGGCGGGTCGTGGGGTCCAGGCCCGCCTCCTCGAAGGCGTGGACGAACGCACGGCGCTGGCTGTCGGTCTCGACGGTGGACCCGGACTTGCTCGACACGACGACGACGGTGCGCTCGAGGTCGGTGAGGGCTCCGCGCACGACGTCGGGGTCGGACGAGTCGAGGACGACGATGGGGACCCCGGCGGTCGCACAGATGACCTCCGGAGCCAGCGACGAGCCGCCCATCCCACACAGGACGACGCGGTCGTAGCCGACGTCCTCGAGGGCCGCCTTGAGGGCCGCGACCTCACCGAGGAGCGGTCGGGAGGACCTCGGCAGCCCCGTCCAGGAGAGCCGTTCGGCGGCCTCGTCCTCGGCGGCCTCCCCCCAGAGCGTGTGGTCCTGCGCGAACAGGCGCCCCGCGACCCCGTCGGACACGAGGACCGGGACGTGGGCGGCGACCGCGTCGGCCGCCGCCCCTGTCGCGGAGACGTCGAGTGTGCTCACGCGGTGGCCTTCTCGAGCTCGCGCGTGACGCCCTGTAGGAGCTCCTCCCAGGACTTCTCGAACTTCTCGACTCCCTCCCGCTCGAGCTGGTCGACGACCTCGGAGTACGAGATCCCGAGCCGCTCGAGGGTGTCGAGGACCTCGGTGGCCTCGTCGTAGCCGCTGGTCACCGTGTCGCCGGTGACCTGGGCGTGGTCGGCCGTGGCCTCCAGCGTCTTCTCGGGCATCGTGTTGACGGTGCCCGGCGCGACGAGCTCGGTGACGTACATCGTGTCGGGGTAGTCCGGGTCCTTCACGCCGGTGGAGGCCCACAGCGGTCGCTGTCGGTGGGCTCCTGCGGCCTCCAGGGACGCCCAGCGGGGCGTGGCGAAGACCTCCTCGTAGGCCTGGTAGGCCAGCCGGGCGTTGGCGATGCCCGCCCGGCCACGGACGGCAGCGGCCTCGTCGGTGCCGATGGCGTCGAGCCGCTCGTCGACCTCGGAGTCGACACGCGAGACGAAGAACGACGCGACGGACCGGATGAGGGAGAGGTCCTTGCCGTGCTCGCGGGCCTGCTCCAGCCCGGTGAGGAACGCGTTCATGACGGCCCGGTACCGGTCGAGCGAGAAGATGAGCGTCACGTTGACCGAGATGCCCTCGGCGAGAACCTGCGAGATGGCGGGCAGCCCTTCGACGGTGGCCGGGATCTTGACGAACACGTTCGGCTGGTCGACCGCGGCGGCCAGCGCCTTGGCCTCCTCGACCGTGCGGGCGGTGTCGTGGGCGGCGCGGGGGTCGACCTCGATCGAGACCCGCCCGTCCTCGCCGTCGGTGCGCTCGAACACCGGCTTCATGATCTCGCAGGCGTCGTGGACGTCCTTGGTCGTGAGCGCGAACACGGACTCGTCGACGCTCTTGCCCGCCGCGGCCAGCTCGTCGACCTGGTCGTCGTACGCGTCGCCCTCGGACAGCGCAGCCTGGAAGATCGACGGGTTGGTCGTGACGCCGACGACGCCGCGCTCGTCGATGAGCTGCTGGAGGTTCCCGGAGCTGATCCGCTCGCGGGAGAGGTCGTCGAGCCAGACCGAGACGCCCTCGGCGGCCAGGTCCTGGATGGGCTGGGGTGCTGTCATGGTGCTCCTCACTTCCCCGCCGAGGCCTTCTGGCTCGGCGTCACCGTGTCACCTGCGGCGCGCGACCGCTTGGCCCGCGGAGAGGTGTCGTTGACGGCGGGGACCCCGTGGGCCGCGCGCGCCGCCTTGAGCGAGTCCTTGGCCGCCTTGACCACGGCCTCCGGCGTGAACCCGAACTCGCGGTAGAGCGTCGCCTGGTCGGCGGAGGCCCCGAAGTGCTCGATGCTGACGCAGCGTCCGGAGTCGCCCACGAGGTCGTGCCATCCCATGGACACACCCGCCTCCACGCTGACGCGGGCCTTGACCTCTGGGGGCAGGACCTTGCTCTGGTAGGAGCGCGACTGCTCCTCGAACCATTCCCGGCACGGCATCGAGACCACGCGGGTGGGGATCCTCGCCTTCTCGAGCCGCTCGCGGGCGGCCAGCGCGATCGCCACCTCGGAGCCGGTGGCGACGAGGACGACCTCGGGGGCCTCGTCCCCGTTCGGGCCGCCGTCGACCAGGACGTAGGCGCCCTTGCGGGCCCCGCTCGCCTTGGCGTGCGTGGAGCGGTCGACGATGCGCAGCGGCTGGCGCGACAGCGCCAGGCCCGCGGTCCGGCGACGGCGCAGTACCTCGGCCCAGACCTCGGCCGTCTCGTTGGCGTCCGCCGGGCGCACGACGTCGAGCTGGGGGATGGCCCGCAGCGACGCCAGGTGCTCGATGGGCTGGTGGGTGGGACCGTCCTCACCGAGGCCGATGGAGTCGTGTGTCCACACGAACGTCACCGGCAGCTCCTGGAGGGCGGCGAGCCGCACCGCGGGGCGCATGTAGTCGGAGAAGACGAGGAACGTCCCGCCGTACGGGCGGGTGAGGCCCTCGAGGGCGATCCCGTTGAGGATCATGCCCATCCCGTTCTCGCGGATGCCGAAGTGGAGGGTGCGGCCGTACGGACCACCCTTCCACGCGTCGGTCTGCTTGCCCGTGGGGATGAAGGACTGGACGCCCTCCATCGTCGTGTTGTTCGACTCCGCGAGGTCGGCCGAGCCGCCCCAGAGCTCGGGAAGGACCTCCCCGAGGGCGCCGAGGACCTTGCCGGAAGCGGCCCGGGTAGCGATGCCCTTGTCGTCGGCCTCGAAGGTCGGGAGCGCTGCAGCGAAACCCTCCGGGAGCTCTCCGGCCACGAGCCGGTCGAGCAGCGCGGCGCGCTCGGTGTTGCCCTTGCGCCACGTCTTGTAGCCCTTGTCCCACTCGCGGTGGGCCGCCTTGCCGCGCTTCTTGACCTCGCGGGAGTGGTTGAGTACCGCGCGGTCGACCTCGAAGGTCTTGCCCGGGTCGAAGCCGAGGAGCTCCTTGGTGGCGGCGACCTCGTCCTTGCCGAGGGCCGAGCCGTGCGACTTGCCGGTGCCGCGGGCCTGCGGCGCGGGCCAGGCGATGACGGTGCGGAGCCGGACGAGGGTGGGGCGCTTGCCCGGACGGCGGCTCTTCTCGAGGGCGACGAGCAGCGCGTCGACGTCCTCGGTGTACTCGGGGGTGCCGGCCGGGTCGTCCGAGCGGCGCCAGTCGATGTCGACGACCTCCCAGCCGTAGGCCTCGAAGCGCTTGCCGACGTCCTCGCTGAACGAGATGTCGGTGTCGTCCTCGATGGAGATCTGGTTGGCGTCGTAGACGACGGTGAGGTTGCCCAGCTCCTGGTGCCCCGCGAGCGAGCAGGCCTCGGAGGCGACGCCCTCCATGAGGTCGCCGTCGGAGGCCAGCACCCAGACGTGGTGGTCGAAGGGGCTCTCGCCGGCCTTGGCGTCGGGGTCGAGCATCCCGCGCTGGCGGCGCTGGGCCATCGCCATGCCGACCGCGGACGCGAGCCCGGACCCGAGCGGGCCGGTCGTGATCTCGACCCCGGCGGTGTGGTGGACCTCGGGGTGTCCGGGGGTGAGCGAGCCCCAGGTGCGCAGCGACTTGAGGTCCCCGAGCTCGAGGCCGTAGCCCGAGAGGTACAGCTGGATGTACTGGGTGAGCGACGAGTGGCCGCAGGAGAGCACGAACCGGTCCCGGCCCAGCCACGCGGGGTCCGTGGGGTCGTGCCGCATGACCTGTTGGTAGAGCAGGTAGGCGACCGGGGCGAGGCTCATCGCGGTGCCCGGGTGACCGTTGCCCGCCTTCTGCACCGCGTCGGCCGCGAGGACGCGCACGGTGTCGACGGCACGGACGTCGAGGTCCGTCCACCCCGCCTTCTTGGCGACGGGCCGCGTGAGCTCCGACGAACGGCCGGCCAGGGGGGACGCGGAGCGCTTGCTGGTGGTGGTGGGGGGCAAGGGGGAACCTCTCTCGCAGGGACGTGACCAGGCGGACCACCGGCGGTAGGGCGCCGTGTGACGCTTCTGCGACCCACCCTAGACCCGGGCGACCGGGTGAGGACGGGGGCGCTCGGCGAGGGTGCTGTCGTGGGCCGTTAGAATCCCGGTGCACCGTTTCGGCCGACCCGCGAAGGACGACGTGGCCACGACCTCCCTCCCGACCGCGGCGGCACCCACCGCCTACCGGGACGCCCGGAGCAGGGTCGCCGCCTTCGTCGCGCTCACCAAGCCCCGGATCATCGAGCTCCTGCTCGTCACCACGGTGCCCGTGATGTTCCTCGCCGAGCGCGGTGTCCCGTCCCTGTGGCTCGTCGTCGCCACCCTCGTCGGCGGCACGCTCAGCGCAGGCGCGGCGAACACCTTCAACTCCGTCTACGACCGCGACATCGACCGCCTCATGCACCGCACGAGCACCCGACCGATGGTCACCGGTGCGGTCGGTGTCCGGGAGGCCCTGGTCTTCGGCGCGGTGCTGACCGTCGGGTCCACGCTCTGGTTCGCGCTCGTCGTCAACCTCGTGTCGGCCGTGCTGTCGCTCGTCGCCGTCGCGCTGTACGCCGTCGGCTACACGATGCTGCTCAAGCGGCGTACGTCGCAGAACATCGTGTGGGGCGGCATCGCCGGATGCATGCCCACGCTCATCGGCTGGTCGGCCGTCACGGGCACGGTGGGCTGGCCTGCGTTCGTGCTGTTCCTGGTCGTCTTCTTCTGGACCCCGCCGCACTACTGGCCGCTGTCGATGGCGTTCCGCGAGGACTACGCGTCGGCCGACGTGCCGATGCTGCCCGTCGAGCAGGGGCCCGTCACCGTCGGTCGCCGCATCGTGGCCTACTCGTGGGTGATGGTCGCGACCTCCCTGGCCCTGGTCCCGGTCGCGTCGATGGGCTGGGTCTACCTCGTCGCCGCCGTGGTCGCGGGGGTGGTCTTCGTGGCCGAGGCGCACCGGCTGCTGGGGTCGGCACGTCGCGGCGTCACCGGGACCGCCCTGAAGCCGATGCGGCTCTTCCACTACTCGATCACCTACGTGACCGTGGTGTTCCTCGCCGTGGCCGTCGACCCTCTGCTCCACCTTCCGCTCTGACCTCCGACGCCCCGCCGCCGACGCGTCCGGTGGGCAGGTCGCGGCGAGCGCGGTACGGCCCGACGTACACGAGCATCGAGAACACTGTGTGCAGGGCCGCCATCACGAAGATGGTGGACCGCAGGCCCGCGGCCGACCCGAGCCAGCCCGCTGCGAGCCCGGCGGCCGGCATCGTCCCGAAGTTCAGGACCGAGGAGGCCGACGCGGCGCGGCCGAGCAGCTCCGGCGGGGTGTAGCGCTGCCGGAACGCCGACCGCACCACGTTGGCACCGACGACGCCGGCCCCGACGAGGGCAGCGCCGAGCGGCACGAGGAGGACGCCAGGTCCCGGCGTCGCGAGGGCGACGAGGAGCGCGGTCGGTCCGCCGAGCACCTGCAGCCACCGCATGGCCCGGGCCGTACCGACCCGACCCGCGAGCCGGCCGGCGGCGCTCGCCCCGGCGAGCCCGCCGAGGCTGCCGGCCGACATGAGTGCACCGACCGTCGTCGGGCCGACACCGAGGTCGCGGACGAGGAAGAGCACGAGGAGCGTCTGGTACCCGGTGAGGGCGAAGTTCGAGGCGGCCCCCTGGAGCGTGAAGAAGCGCAGGAAGGGGTCTGCCGTCACGACGCGGACGCCCTCCGCGATCTCGCGGCGCAAGCTCGTGCGCCCGGCACGGTGCTCGTGCCGGCGCAGCGACCGTGGGTCGATCCGCCACAGGCAGACGGCCGAGACGAGGAAGCTCACGACGTCGAGGAGCAGCGCGACCGCGCCGCCGAAGAGCTGGACGGCGAGCCCACCGACGCCGGGCCCGGCCACCTGCATCGCCGACTCGGTCCCGTAGAGCCGGCCGTTCGCGGCGTCGAGGTCGGGCTCGCGCACGGCGGTGGGGACGAAGGCGCCGTAGGCGGTCCGGAAGAAGACCGTGCACGCCCCGTTGACCAGCGCCGCGGCCGCGAGATGCGGCAGGGTGAGGACGCCTGCGACCCACGCCACGGGGACCGAGCCGACGGCGGTGGCGCCCACGAGGTCGGCAGCGACCATGACCCGCCGCGCGTCGAGACGGTCGACCCAGGCGCCCGCGGGCAGCCCGACGAACAGCCACGGGAGCCAGGCGGCGGCCGTGAGCAGGCCCATCCACCCCGGCCCGGCGTCGAAGTCGGTGACCGCGAGCAGTGGTATGACGACGACGGTCGTCATGGCGCCGAGCACACTCACGCCCTCGCCGAACCACAGCAGGCGGAAGGACCGGTTGCGGGGGAGGGGCGCCGGTCCGGCGACCGGGGGTGTCACGGCTGGCAGGGGAAGCCGCGCGAGAAGACGAGCACGGGCTCGCGCTCCGCGCCGTCGTCGGGGACGTCCCGGTCGGACCACCGCTCGAAGACGGCCATGACCTCCTCGGCGACCTCGCGCAGCTCGGCGGGCGAGACGCGCAGCCAGGTCTGCGTCGCGTAGGCCGCGTCGTCCCACTCGGGGTCGCTGCCCTCGTTGGCGAGCCAGGCCAGGACCCGCTCGGTCTGCCGTCTGGCTCCGAGTGCGACGGCCTCCCGGGCGGCGTCGACGGCCGCGAGGTCCTCGAGGTCGACGCTGCTCCACCGCGTCCCCGCGTTCACGAGGCGCCACCAGCGCTCCCGCCGGTCGCGAGCGAGCTCCGGGGCCTCCTCGACCAGGCCCGCAGCGGCGAGCACCTTGAGGTGGTGGCTGGCGTTGCCGACCGCCTGGCCGGTGCGTGCGGCGAGTGCGGAGGCCGTCGACGGGCCGTCGACCTTCAGCGCGTCCATCATCCGGGCCCGGAAGGGATGGGCCAGCGCGGCCAGGGGGGCGGCGTCGCGCAGGGTGCGGATCTCCGGCTTCGTCATGGTGTCGACGATAGAAGCACAAGTGTTATTGCACAAGAGATGTTGTGCGAAGGGGGACGCTCACCCCGGGGTGTGGCGATGAGGCCCCGGACGTCCGGCCGGGCGGTGTGGTGAGCGGTCAGGCGGCCAGCGTGGCGTGGTCCTCGGCGCGTGGCGCCGGGACGGCGACCGGGCGCGCGTCCAGGAGGAGCCACGTGGCGGCCGAGACGAAGACCGCGGAGCCGAGGAGGTGGACCGCGACGAGCGGCACCGGCAGCCCGGTGAGGTACTGCGCGAACCCGACTGCTCCCTGCGCGAGCTCGACGCCGAGGACGACGGCCGCCGTGCGCCGCAGCGCGGTGTGCCGGGTCAGCCACAGGACGAGGAGCGTGGCCGCGACGACCGCGTACACGGACCAGGCGTGCAGGCGGCTCAGCAGCTCGGGGTCGAGGCCGTTGCGCGGCACGTCCGCGTCCCCCGCGTGCGGGCCGCTGCCGGTGACGACCGTGCCGAGGTACACGACGACCCACGCGAGGGCGTACAGGGCGAGGACGAAGGACCGGACGCGCCCGGACACATCTGCCGGCCGGTGGTCGTGCACCCGGGCGACGAGCCACGTCGCGAGGGCCACGAGGACGAGCGAGAGCAGCAGGTGCACCGCGACGACCCACGGGTTGAGGTCGGTGAGGACGCTGATGCCCCCGACGACCGCCTGGAGCGGGATGCCGAGCGCGAGGACGACGGCATGGGTGCGCAGCGACCGGCTCGAGCGGGCCCATCGCCACACCGCGACGACCGTGCCGACGGCGACGGCGACGAGGACGTAGGTGAGCAGCCGGTTGCCGAACTCGATGACCCCGTGTGCGCCGAGCTCGCGGTGCGGGGTGAACGAGGCGTCCGTGCAGCGCGGCCACGTGGGGCAGCCGAGGCCCGAGCCCGTGAGCCGCACCAGTGCACCGGTGACGATGATGACCACGTTCGCCACCAGGGAGCCCCAGGCCCAGCGCCGGACCGTCCGGGTGGAGACCTCGGCGGGGATCAGGGGCGTGCGGACCACGTCCAGATCGTACGTGGGGCGAGGGCGGGGCCCGCCGGTCACCCTTCCCACCGGAACCAGCGAGCGACCGCCGCCGCACCGCCCGCGAGCCACACGGAGAGCACCCCCCACTCGCGCCAGGGCCACGAGCCGTCGACGAGCGTCCCGCGGACCGCGTCCCCCAGTGCGCCCGACGGCAGGAGCGCGGCCGGCGTGCCGACGGCCTCGGGCAGCACCGCGGTGGGGACGAGGACCCCGAGCCCCAGCAGCACCACCCAGACGAGGTTGGCGAGGGCCAGCACGGCCTCGGCGCGCACCGTGCCGGCGAGCAGCAGCGCCAGCGACACGAAGCACGCGGAGCCGAGCACGAGGGTCACGAGCGCGAGGGCGAGCCCCGCGGCACCGGGCCGCCAACCGAGGGCTGCTCCGAGACCACCGAGGACGACCACCTGGACGCCGAGCACCACGAGCACGGCCACGCTCCTGCCCGCCAGCAGGCCGCCCCGTCCGAGGGGTGTCGTGCCGAGGAGCCGGAGGACCCCCGAGCGCCGGTCGAACCCGGTGGCGATGGCCTGGCCGGTGAACGCGGTGGAGACGACGGCCAGCGTCAGCGCCCCCGCCGTCGCGAGGTCGACCCGCCGGCCGGCCCCGAGGTCCGGCACGCTCGTGAGCGCGAGGGCGGCGAGGGCCAGGGCGGGGAGGACGACGGAGACGAGGAGCTGCTCGCCGTTGGACAGGAGGAGCCGGGTCTCGAAGGCCGCCTGCGCGAGGACCCGCGACCGCGGTGGCGCCGGGAGGCTCATCGCTCGGCCTCCGCCGTGAGCCCGAAGTAGACGTCCTCGAGGCTGCGCCCCCCACGGACGGCGTCGAGCGACCCCGCGGCGGCCACCCGGCCGGCGGTGAGGACGACGACGTCGTCGGCGATCCGCTCGGCCTCCTCGAAGGAATGGGTCGTGAGGACGACGCACGTTCCTCCGCCGGCCTCCGAGCGGAGGAGGTCCCACACCTCCCGCCGGGCGTGCGGGTCGAGTCCCGCGGTCGGCTCGTCGAGGAAGAGCACCTGCGGGCGGCCGACCAGCGCTGTGGCCAGCGCCACCCGCTGGCGCTGGCCCCCGGACATCCGGCGGACGGTGGTCCGGGCGAAGGCGTCGATGCCGAGGCGGGCGGCGAGGTCGTCCACGGGCCACGGGTCCGCGTAGAGGGCCGCGAGGTGGCGCAGGAGCGGCAGGGGCCGCGTGGTCGTGGGCAGACCGCCGTCCTGGAGCATGACGCCCACCGCGGCCCGGTGCTCGGCCGACGCCCGCCAAGGGTCGGTGCCCAGGACTCGGGCCTCTCCCGCATCCGGGCGCCGGAGGCCTTCGAGACACTCGACGGTCGTCGTCTTCCCCGCGCCGTTCGGGCCGAGCACGGCGGTCACCCGGCCCGAGGAGGCGCTCCAGGAGGCGCCGTCGACCGCGGTCGTCCGCCCGAACGCGTGGCGCAGGTCGTGCACGAGGACCGCCGGCGCCATGGCCCGACATCCTAGGCTGGCGCCCATGCCACGCATCGACCGGGAGGCCGCTCCCGCCACCGCCGTCGCGGCCGTCCCCGCCGTGACCGCACTGCTCGCCGGACGCGTCCGGGCCGCCCTCGTGCTCGCCGCACTGCCCGTCGCGGTCGCCGCGTTCTTCCGGGACCCGGACCGCACCCCGGACGTCCGCCCCGCGCCGGTCGACGACGTCCTGGCGCCTGCCGACGGCAAGGTGATGTACGCGGGCCCCGGGCAGGACGGCGTCGCGCCCGAGGGGGAGTGGCAGCAGGTGAGCATCTTCCTGTCCGCGTTCGACGTGCACATGAACCGCGCTCCCTACGGTGGCAGCGTCGTCGAGGTCGTCGAGCGGCCGGGCCGGTGGCTCGCCGCGTACCGGCACGAGAGCGCCCATCTCAACGAGCGCAGCGACATCACCGTGGAGCGTGAGGTCGACGGTGGGGTGCGTCGCGTCCACTTCCGGCAGATCGTCGGGCTGATGGCCCGCCGGGTCGTCACCCGGGTCTCCGTGGGCGACGACGTCGCCACCGGTCAGCGCATCGGCCTGATGAAGTTCGGGTCGCGGATGGACGTCTTCGTCCCGGCGGAGTGCGACCTCCTCGTCCGGACCGGGGAGCGGGTCGTGGCCGGCGAGACGGTCATCGCGCGGTGGCGCGCCGCGTCCGTGGTTCCCCGATGAGCAGCGGCGAACCGGCCACCGGGCGGCGGCGCATCCTGGACCGCTGGCGCCTGGTCTCGCCCACCGGAGCCCGGGTCGTCTCGCTCCGGCAGCTCCGCAAGCGCGAGCGGGCCCGCCTCCTGGCGCCGAGTGCCTTCACGACGCTCAACCTCGTCAGCGGGTTCTCGTCGGTGCTGCTGGCCTTCCGGGGTCATTTCACGCTTGCGGCGGTGCTCATCGCCTTCTCGATCGTCATGGACATCGCGGACGGCTTCGTCGCCCGGCTCGTCGGTGCAACCTCGCCGTTCGGGCTGCAGCTGGACTCGCTGGCGGACCTCATTTCGTTCGGCGTCGCACCTGCCGTGCTCGTCCACACGTGGGCCCTGGACGACTGGCCCTACCTGGCGTGGCTCGTCGCCTTCCTGTGGCTCTCCTGCGCGGCCTTCCGGCTCGCCCGCTTCAACGTGACCATCGACCCGGCTGCCGACAAGCGTTACTTCGTGGGCCTGCCGTCACCCGGTGCCGCGAGCGTCGTCATCGCGACCATCTTCGCCCTGGACTCACCGCACTTCGGGCCGGGCACCGGCCCGTGGCTGGCGTGGTTCCCGCTCATCGTCAGCGTGGGCCCGGCGCTCCTCATGGTCATGACCATCCGCTTCCGGTCGTTCCGCAACCTCCTGTCGCCGCGGACGCGACGAGCCCGGCTCGGCACCGCCGCGGTCGCGCTCGCCATCGTCGTCGGGCTGGCGGTCGCGCCGGGGCTCACCGGTCTCGTCGTCGCCTACGGCTACGTCCTTACGGCACCGCTCGGGGTCCTCTCCGCGCCGCTGCGCGAGCGCTGGCTCGGCCCCGACGCCGTGGCGCCGCCGCGCCATCGGATGCCGTCGGTGTTCCTGCCCTTCGACGAGGACGACGACATCGACGGACCCGCGGTCGAGAACGACGCGTGCGGGCCGGAGCCGGACACGCCGGCAGGCTAAGGGGAGCCCGGCTCCCCCTGCTGACCTGGTTAGGTGAGCCTTCCTTGGGCGGGCCCGGGACAATTACCTAACATGGCTGTGTGGTTAATGCCGATGCCCACCTCGAGTCGCGGACGCGCGACCGGGTGCTGCGCGTCGTGAGCCAGGCGGGCCCGGTCAGCATCGCGGGCCTCGTCGACCAGCTCGGCCTCACCGAGACCGCCGTCCGCCGGCACGTGTCCACCCTCCACGCCGACGGTCTCGTCGAGCCCCGCGAGGGTACGGCGCCGCGTCGGCGCGGTCGCCCCGCCAAGGTCTGGGTGCTCTCCGAGGCGGGTCACCGGGCGCTCGCATCCGACTACGACCACCTCGCCGGAGACGCCCTGCGCTTCCTGCGCCGCACCGGTGGCGAGAGCGCCGTCCAGGCTTTCGCCGAGGAGCGCGTCGCCGGTCTCGAGGCGCGCATCGCGGGCCGCCTCGTCAGCGCGGGCGACGACCCCCGGGCCCGCGCGGACGCCCTCGTCGACGCCCTCAACACCGAGGGCTACTCCGCGTCCACCCGTCCCGTGGGAACACCTGACGCCCCTCCGGCGCTGACCGGGGTGCAGCTGTGCCAGGGGCACTGTCCCATCCAGCACGTCGCATCCGAGTTCCCCGAGCTGTGCGAGGCCGAGACCGAGGCGTTCTCGCGTCTGCTCGGCGTCCACGTCCAGCGCCTGGCGACCCTCGCCCACGGCGACCACGTCTGCACCACGTTCGTCCCGACCCCGACCACCGAGAGGCCATCGCGATGACGAGCCACATCGAAGAGCTCAACCCGGGTCTGAAGGACCTCGGCCGCTACGAGTACGGCTGGGCCGACAGCGACGCCGCCGGCGCCTCGGCGCGGCGCGGCCTGTCCGACGAGGTCGCCCGCGACATCTCGCGGCTGAAGAGCGAGCCGCAGTGGATGGAGGACCTCCGCCTCAAGGCCCTGCGGCTCTTCGACAAGAAGCCCATGCCCAGCTGGGGCAGCGACCTCACCGGCATCGACTTCCAGAACATCAAGTACTTCGTGCGCTCCACGGAGAAGCAGGCGACGACCTGGGACGAGCTGCCCGAGGACATCAAGCGCACCTACGACAAGCTCGGGATCCCCGAGGCCGAGAAGCAGCGCCTCATCGCGGGCGTCGCGGCCCAGTACGAGTCCGAGGTCGTCTACCACCAGATCCGCGAGGACCTCGAGGAGAAGGGTGTCGTCTTCGTCGACACCGACACCGGCCTGCGCGAGCACGAGGACCTGTTCCGCGAGTACTTCGGCAGCGTCATCCCCGTCGGCGACAACAAGTTCGCGGCGCTCAACACCGCGGTGTGGTCCGGCGGCTCGTTCATCTACGTCCCGCCGGGGGTCCACGTCGACATCCCGCTCCAGGCCTACTTCCGGATCAACACCGAGAACATGGGCCAGTTCGAGCGGACCCTGATCATCGCCGACGAGGGCTCCTCGGTGCACTACGTCGAGGGCTGCACCGCGCCGATCTACAAGTCCGACAGCCTGCACAGCGCGGTCGTCGAGATCGTCGTCAAGAAGAACGCGCGGGTGCGGTACACGACCATCCAGAACTGGTCGAACAACGTCTACAACCTCGTGACCAAGCGCGCCACGTGCGCCGAGGGCGCGACGATGGAGTGGATCGACGGCAACATCGGCTCCAAGGTGACCATGAAGTACCCGGCCGTCTTCCTCCTCGGTGAGCACGCCAAGGGCGAGACGCTCTCGATCGCGTTCGCCGGCGAGGGCCAGCACCAGGACGCGGGCTCGAAGATGGTCCACGCGGCCCCGCACACGTCGTCCTCGATCGTCAGCAAGTCGGTCGCGCGCGGCGGCGGGCGCACGTCCTACCGCGGGCTGGTGCAGGTCATGGAGGGCGCGCACGGGTCGAGGAGCAACGTCGTCTGCGACGCGCTGCTCGTCGACACGATCAGCCGCTCCGACACCTACCCGTACGTCGACATCCGCGAGGACGACGTCCAGATGGGCCACGAGGCCACGGTCTCGAAGGTGTCCGAGGACCAGCTGTTCTACCTCATGTCCCGCGGGATGACCGAGGAGGAGGCGATGGCGATGATCGTGCGCGGCTTCGTCGAGCCCATCGCCAAGGAGCTCCCGATGGAGTACGCCCTCGAGCTCAACCGACTCATCGAGCTGCAGATGGAAGGAGCGGTCGGCTGATGAGCCTGCTGACCCCCGCCCCCACCCAGGGGGAGCACACGCACAGCGCCGCGACGATGGTCCCGGACGCCTCGCGCGCCGAGCGCACGGCGTCCTTCGACGTCGCCGCGTTCCCGGTGCCGAACGGCCGCGAGGAGGAGTGGCGCTTCAGCCCGGTCGACCGGCTCGGGGCCTTCTTCCGGGACGAGGCCACCGGTGCCGGCCTGGGCTGGGACGAGACGCTGCCCGAGGGCGTGACGGTCGCGACGATGCCCGTCGCCGACTGGCAGGCGCTCGGCGTGCCCGCGCCGCAGGACCGCGCCGCGGCCGTTGCCGCCGCGCACAGTGGCGGGGTCGGCGTGCTCGACGTCCCCGCGGAGGCCGAGCTGACCGAGCCGGTACGGATCCGGCTGTCCGGGCACGAGCACGAGCTCGTGCACGGGCACCTGCTCGTGCGGGCCGGGCGCTTCGCGAAGGCCACTGTCGTCATCGAGCACACGGGCGTGTCCGACTACTCCGAGATGCTCACCGTGCTCGCCGGGGACGGCAGCGACGTCACGGTCGTCAGCGTGCAGGAGTGGGACGACGCCAGCCACCACCTCGCGCAGCACGACGTCGTCGTGGGCCGCGACGCCCGCGTCCGGCACATCGCCGTGACCCTCGGAGGTGGGGTCGTCCGGCTCAACACGAACGCCTCGTACACCGGTCCCGGCGGGTCGTTCGAGGGGCTCGGCGTCTACTTCGCCGACGCCGGCCAGCACCAGGAGCACCGGCTGTTCGTCGACCACGAGGCGCCGCACTGTCGCAGCAACGTCGAGTACAAGGGGGCGCTGCAGGGCGAGACCGCGCGCACCGTCTGGGTCGGCGACGTGCTCATCAGGGCCGCCGCCGAGGGCACCGACACCTATGAGCTCAACCGCAACCTCGTGCTCACCGACGGCGCCCGCGCCGACTCGGTCCCGAACCTCGAGATCGAGACCGGCGAGATCGAGGGTGCCGGGCACGCGTCGGCCACCGGCCGCTTCGACGACGAGCAGCTGTTCTACCTCCAGGCCCGGGGCATCCCCGAGGACGAGGCCCGCCGGCTCGTCGTCCGGGGCTTCTTCGCGAGCGTCGTGGGCCGGATCGGCGTCCCCGAGGTCCAGGAGCACCTCATGGAGGCCATCGAGCGCGAGCTCGCCGGAGGTGCCGAGTGAGTACCCCACGACGCTCCTCCGCCCACGCGATGCGTGGGACCCGCGTTGCGCTCGGCCAGATGGTTCGCGAGGACCCGGCATGAGCGAGCAGCTGACCACCGAGGGGTTCGTGCGGGTCTGCCGGCTCGACGAGCTGCCCGCCGTGGGCGCCGCGGCCGCCGAGATCGACGGCCGGCGCGTCTCGATCGTCCGCACCGAGGACGGCGAGGTGCACTGTGTCGACGACACGTGCACGCACGCGAACGTCTCGCTGTCCGAGGGCGAGCTCGACGGCTGCACCCTCGAGTGCTGGCTGCACGGCTCGCGCTTCGACCTCCGGTCCGGCGAGCCCACGGGCCCGCCCGCCGTCACCCCCATCGCCGTCCACACCGTCCGTACCGAGGGCGACGAGGTCTTCGTCGCCCTGTCCGAGGAGAGCTGAGCATGTCCACCCTTGAGATCAAGGACCTCCACGTCACCGTCGAGACCGAGCAGGGCACCAAGGAGATCCTCCGCGGCGTCACGCTGTCGATCAGCAGTGGTGAGACCCACGCGATCATGGGCCCGAACGGCTCCGGCAAGTCGACCCTCGCGTACTCCGTCGCCGGTCACCCGAAGTACACGATCACCTCGGGGACGGTCACCCTCGACGGCGAGGACGTCCTCGAGATGTCCGTCGACGAGCGGGCCCGCGCCGGCCTCTTCCTCGCCATGCAGTACCCGGTCGAGGTCCCCGGCGTCACCGTCTCCAACTTCCTGCGCACCGCCAAGACGGCCGTGTCCGGCGAGGCCCCGAAGCTGCGCCATTGGGTCAAGGACGTCAAGGACGCGATGGGCAACCTCCGGATGGACGCCGCGTTCGCCGACCGCAACGTCAACGAGGGCTTCTCCGGCGGCGAGAAGAAGCGCCACGAGATCCTCCAGATGGAGCTCCTCGAGCCGAAGATGGCCATCCTCGACGAGACGGACTCCGGCCTCGATGTCGACGCCCTGCGGGTCGTCTCCGAGGGCGTCAACCGGGCCAAGGAGAAGACCGGCGCCGGAGTCCTCCTCATCACGCACTACACCCGCATCCTGCGGTACATCCAGCCCGACTTCGTCCACGTGTTCGTCGACGGCCGGATCGCCGAGGAGGGCGGCCCCGAGCTCGCCGAGCGTCTCGAGGCCGAGGGCTACGACCGCTTCCAGCCGGCGAACGCCGAGGCCTGACGTGGCAGCAGCCCCCTTCACCGACGAGGAGCTCGCCCGCATCCGGGCGGACTTCCCGATCCTGTCGCGCACGGTGCGCGGGGGCCACCCGCTCGTCTACCTCGACTCCGGGGCCACCTCGCACAAGCCGGTCGCCGTGCTCGACGCCGAACGGCGGTTCTACGAGCACACCAACGCGGCTGTGCACCGCGGCGCCCACCAGCTGTCCGAGGAGGGCACCGACGCCTACGAGTCGGCCCGGGCCACCATCGCGCGGTTCATCGGCGCGCAGGCGTCGGATGTCGTCTTCACCCGGAACGCCACCGAGGCGCTCAACCTCGTCGCGTACGCGTTCACGAACGGCGCGCACGGCGGCGGTGGCGGCCACGGAGACCGGTTCCGGCTCGGCCCGGGTGACGAGGTGCTCGTCACCGAGATGGAGCACCACGCGAACCTCATCCCGTGGCAGGAGGCCTGCAAGCGCACCGGCGCGACGCTGCGCTGGGTGCCGGTGACGGCCGACGGCAGGCTCGACCTCACCGACCTCGACACGCTGCTCACCGAGCGGACGAAGGTCTTCGCGTTCACGCACGTCTCGAACGTGCTCGGCACGCTCAACCCGGTGCGCGAGCTCGCCGAGAAGGCGCACGCCGTCGGGGCGCTGGCCGTGCTCGACGCCTGCCAGTCGGTGCCGCACCTGCCGGTCGACGTCGTCGACCTCGGGGTCGACCTCCTCGCGTACTCGGGCCACAAGATGTTCGGCCCGCTCGGCGTCGGGGTCCTCTGGGGCCGCCGCGAGCTGCTCGACGAGATGCCGGTGTTCCTCACCGGCGGCTCGATGATCGAGACCGTCACGATGGAGGGAGCCACGTACGCCCCCGTGCCGCAGAAGTTCGAGGCCGGCGTGCCCGTCGCGGCGCAGGCCGTGGGCCTCGCGGCGGCGTGCGACTACCTCACCGACCTCGGGATGGGCCGCGTCCACGCCCACGAGCAGGCCGTCACGGAGCGCCTGCTGCACGGTCTCGCCGAGCGCCCGTGGGTCACCGTCCTCGGGCCGTCCGACCTGCGCCACCGTGGTGGAGCCGTCGCGTTCGCGGTCGACGGCGTGCACCCGCACGACGTCGGGCAGGTGCTCGACGACCGGGGCGTGGAGGTCCGTGTCGGCCACCACTGCGCGTGGCCGCTGCACCGGTCGCTGCGGGTGCCGGCGAGCACCCGGGCCTCGTTCGCCGCCTACACCACGCCCGGCGAGGTCGACGCGCTCCTCACCGCGCTCGACCACGTGCCTGCGACGTTCGGTCTGGAGGTCCCGGCCTGATGGACCTCTACCAGGAGCTCATCCTCGACCACTACAAGAACCCCGTCCGGCACGGCCTCCGAGAGCCGTTCCAGGGGGAGAGCCACCAGGTGAACCCCACGTGCGGCGACGAGGTCACCCTGCGGGTCCACGTGACCGGCGAGGGTGAGGACGCCGTCGTCGAGGACGTCTCGTACGACTCGATGGGCTGCTCGATCAGCGTCGCCTCCGCCTCCATCCTCGCCGAGGAGCTCACCGGCGGCACGGTCGCGCATGCCCGGACGACGTACGAGGCGATGCGCACCATGCTCACGAGCAAGGGCGAGGACCCCGGCGACGAGGACGTCATCGGGGACGGCGTGGCCCTCTCCGGTGTCGCGAAGTACCCCGCCCGCGTCAAGTGCGCCCTGCTGTCCTGGGCCGCGTTCACCGATGCCCTCTACCAGGCCGAAGGAGCGAAGCTGTGACCGATACCGCCACCCCCGCCAACGTCGCGGACGTCGAGGAGGCCATGCGCGACGTCGTCGACCCCGAGCTCGGGATCAACGTCGTCGACCTCGGGCTCGTCTACGGCATCACCGTCGACCCGCAGAACCACGCCGTCATCGACATGACGCTCACGTCCGCGGCCTGCCCGCTGACCGACGTCATCGAGGACCAGACCGCAGCCTCGCTCGAGGGCGTCGTCGTGTCGCACCGGATCAACTGGGTCTGGATGCCGCCGTGGGGCCCGGACAAGATCACCGACGACGGCCGCGAGCAGCTGCGGGCGCTGGGCTTCAACATCTGAGGTGAGCACCCGCGTCGTCGAGGTCGCGCCCGAGCGCTACGACCGCTGGCGGACGCGCTTCGACGAGAACAACGTCCACGGCCCACAGCGGGTCGCCGGTGTGGATCACTTCGACCACGACCCGCTGGCGCTCGTCCTCGTGCGCCGCGGCGGCTACGCGGTGGGCGTCGCCGTCGCCGGCCGCCTGACCGCGCACAAGACGGGAACCCGGTACGTCCAGTCGCGGACGGCGGCCGGCGGATGGTCCCAGCAGCGGTTCGCCCGGCGCCGCGGCAACCAGGCCGACGAGCTGGTCGGGGCGGTGGCGGACCATGCGGCGCGGGTCCTGCGGGGGAGCGGGGCACATGGTCTCGTCCTCGGCGGCGACCGGGCCCTCGCCGGGGCGGTGCTCGACGACGATCGCCTGGCCGCGCTGCGCGGCCTACCGCGGCGCGAGATCTACGACCTGCCCGACCCGCGCCTGGCGGTCCTGGAGAAGGCGGTCCTGCGGGCGCGTGCCGTCCGGGTCACCATCGAGGAGGAGCGGCAGGGTTGACCACCTTGTGGTTTGTAGTGCAAACTCAAATTACTTTGCACCGCAAACCGAAGGGTTGGTCACCATGAGCGACGCCACAGGACTCACCGCGCACGCCGCCCGCGCGCTGCTGGACGACAGCGAGGACGCGGCACGACGGGCCATCGACGTTCCCGGCGCCCCGCTCTTCGGGGCGTGGGGTGTCTTCTGGGCGGGCGGGTACGGGGCCGTGTGGCTGTCCGTGCGCGACCAGGTGGTCTACACGGGGCCCGCCGGCTGGTCGCTGGCCGTCATGGGTGTGTTGGGTGCACTGGCCCTCGCCGTCACCGCCGTCGTCATCGGGCGGGCCACTCGCGGGGTCTGGGGCCCCTCGGCGCGGGCGGGCATGTTCTACGGGCTCGCCTGGCCGGTGTCGTTCGCCGCCGGACAGGTGGTCGCGGTGGGGATCGCCCGTGCGGGCGGAGGAGCGCCGGAGCTCGTCGGCGTCGTGTCCGCCACCCTCCCGGCGCTCGTCGTCGCGGTCATCTACTGCGTCTCCGCGGCGGTGTGGGGCGGGGCCGAGTTCTTCGTCGCCGGCGCGGCCCTCGCCGTCGCCGCCTCGGGGGGCGCGCTCCTGGGACCGGTCGACGGCCTGCTCTGGCTCCTGCTCGTCGGGGCGACCGGGTTCGCCGCCGCCGCCGTCATGAGCGCGCGCACCCGATGAGCGTGGACCCCCGCGACCTCGCGGACGTCGAGCTCGACCCGGTCATCCACACCCCGGCGCGGCTGCGCATCGTGGCCACCTTGAACTCGCTCGGCCCGGGTGACTCGCTGAGCTTCACCCGGCTCCAGGGCATCCTCGGTCTCACGGCGGGCAACCTCATCACCCACCTGCGCCGGCTCGAGGAGGCCGGCTACGTGCGGGTCGAGCGCAGCGGGGAGGGCCGCTCCGCCCGGTCCAGCACGGCGCTCACGGACGTGGGGCGGGCTGCGCTCACCACCTACCGCCGGTCGCTGGCGGCCATCCTCGACCAACCGTGACCGCGCACGGCCGCTCCGCCCCGGCGTCAGGGCGCCGGCGTGACGCGGACGATGACGCGGTCGGTGTGGCCGCGCCGCATGAGCCACTCGACGCCGAGCACGAGCCGGACCTGGACGCCGTACTTCTCCCGCAGGACCCGGTGGGCGGCGTCCACGGCCTCGCGGCCCTGCCTGACCTCGGCGACCCCGGCCAGCACCGGGGCGTCGTCGGCCACCCGGCCCCGTCGCGAGCAGGGGCGCAGCTCCACCCGGGGGTCGCGGCGCAGCCGCCGCACCTTGTAGGAGTCCGCGGGCGTCGTGACGACGAGTGCGCCCTCCCCGTCCGGAGCCGCCCACACCGGCGTCGCGACCCCGCTGCCGTCACGGCGGAACGTCGTCAGCGAGACGAACTGCTCCTCCGCCATCTCGGTCCAGGACGCGTCGCTCATGACGCCATCGTGTCACTCCCGGTGGCGCGCCACGTCGGTGGCCGTGCGTCCGAAGCCCGGACTCGCTCGCCCGTCCACCCGTCAGGATCGGAGAAGCGGCGCCGGGATCGGGCGGGGGACGATGGGAGGAGTCACGACCGAGCGAGAGGACCGCCATGAGCGCTGCGAAGGACACCGAGGGGACGCTGACGGCCGAGGAGAAGGCGGCCATGAAGGAGCTGGCGCAGGAGCGACGAGCACGCAAGAAGGGGGCCAAGGCCGAGGACGACCTCAAGGCCGTGCTCGACAAGATCGCCGAGATGCCCGACGAGGAGCGCGAGCTCTGTACCCGCCTCCACGAGGTCATCACCGGGGCTGCACCCGGGCTCGCACCACGGACCTGGTACGGGATGCCGGCCTACGCCAAGGACGGCACGGTGCTCTGCTTCATGCAGAACCCCACGAAGTTCGGGGTCCGCTACACGACGCTCGGTTTCCAGGACGTCGCCGCCCTCGACGACGGCCCGATGTGGCCCACGGGCTTTGCGATCGTCCGGCTGACGAAGACCGTCGAGAAGGACGTCGCGGCCCTCGTCCGCCGCGCCGTGGGCTGACTCAGCGCTCGTAGACGGACTGCACCGCGAAGGTGTCGCAACGGTTGAGGTCGCCGGTGCGGAACCCGGTCATGAACCACTGCTGACGCGCCTCCGCCGACCCGTGGGTCCACGACTCCGGGGTGACGCGGCCGGAGGTCTTCTCCTGGATCCGGTCGTCGCCGACCGCGGCCGCCGCGGACAGGGCCGAGTCGATGTCGCTCTGGGTGAGCTGCTTCAGGAACGGCGTCCCGGTGTCCTCGTCGGCCACCGCGCTGGCGTGCTGGGCCCAGACCCCTGCGAGGCAGTCGGCCATGAGCTCGACCCGGACGGCGCCGGACTCGGCGCCCTGCGGGTCCTGCTGGGCGCGGCCGAGGAGCCCGAGCTGGTCCTGCAGCGCGTGCCCGTACTCGTGCGCGACCACGTACTCCTGGGCCAGCGCACCGTCGTCGGCGCCGAACCGCTGGGTGAGGACCTCGAAGAAGCTGGCGTCGATGTAGACGCTCTTGTCGAGCGGACAGTAGAAGGGCCCGACCTGGTTGCTCGCGGTGCCGCACCCCGACTGGGTCGTCCCGCTGTAGAGGACCGTCTGCGTGGGCTGCCACTCCCGCTTGAAGCGGACGAGCTCGCCCTCCCAGAACGCCTGCACGGAGTTGACCGTGCCGATGACCCGGCACTCGACATCGGCGTTGGCGTCCGCGCCGGTCTGGCACCGCGAGAACGCGTCACCGTCCTGCTGCCCTCCCGCCTGGACCTGGCCGGGGTCGAGCTGTCCGCCCCCGGTCGGCAGCTGGCTCGGGTCGATACCGAAGATCATCGCGAGGATGACGAGGACGATGCCGCCGATCCCCCCACCGACGACCATCCCGCCCGGGCCCCCGCCCCGCCCACCCGACCTCACCTGCGAGGTGTCGAGCGTGACGTTCTCGTTGAAGCTCATCGGGCCGCCTTCCGGTTCGCCGTGGCCGGACGGGTCTCCGGCGGGACCTAGACTAGAGGGGACGCCGGGCCGCTGCGCCGCCGCACGCGGCCCGTTCGCGCGTCCACCCCCGACCGAGAGGTACCCCGTGATCACCGCTGCGTCCGTCGAGCTGCGAGCAGGCTCCCGCCTGCTCCTCGACGGTGCGACCTTCCGGGTCGCACCGGGGGACCGGATCGGTCTCGTCGGTCGCAACGGGGCCGGCAAGACGACCTTGACCAAGACTCTCGCCGGGGTGACCCAGCCCGCCGCGGGCACGATCACCCGCGCCGGCGAGGTCGGCTACCTGCCCCAGGACCCTCGCACCGGCGATCTCCACGTGTCCGCCCGCGACCGCGTCCTGTCGGCTCGGGGTCTGGACGTCATCGTCCGCGACCTCCGCTCGGCCGAGCACGCCATGGCCGTCGAGAGCGGCGAGAAGCAGGAGCGCGCGATGCGGCGCTACGGCAGGCTGGACGCCGAGTTCACGGCGGCCGGCGGCTACGCGGCCGAGTCCGAGGCCGCCCAGATCGCGGCGGCCCTCGGCCTCGAGGAGCGCATCCTCGATCAGGAGATCGGCACGCTGTCGGGCGGTCAGCGGCGGCGGGTCGAGCTCACCCGCATCCTCTTCTCGGGCGCCGAGACCCTGCTGCTCGACGAGCCGACCAACCACCTCGACGCCGACTCCATCCTCTGGCTGCGCGACCACCTCAAGGGCTACCGCGGCGGGCTGGTCGTCATCAGCCACGACGTCGACCTTCTCGGCGTGGTCGTCAACAAGGTGTTCCACCTCGACGCCAACCGGGCCGAGCTCGACCAGTACAACCTCGGCTGGAAGGCCTACCTCCAGCAGCGCGAGACCGACGAGCGGCGCCGCAAGCGCGAGCGGGCCAACGCCGAGAAGAAGGCGTCCGCGCTCATGGCCCAGGCCGACAAGATGCGTGCCAAGGCCACGAAGACGGTCGCCGCCCAGAACATGCAGCGCCGGGCCGAGCGGCTGCTCGGCGGGCTCGAGGCCGAGCGCGTCCAGGACAAGGTGGCCAACCTGCGCTTCCCCAAGCCGTCGCCGTGCGGGAAGACCCCGCTCCGCGCGTCCGGGCTGTCCCGTTCGTACGGCTCGGCCGAGGTCTTCACCGACGTCGACCTCGCCATCGACCGCGGGTCACGCGTCGTCGTCCTCGGGCTCAACGGCGCCGGGAAGACCACCTTGCTCCGGCTGCTGGCGGGCGTCGACGACCCGGACACCGGCCAGGTCGAGCCGGGGCACGGCCTCAAGCTCGGCTACTACGCCCAGGAGCACGAGAACCTCGACGTCTCCCGCACCGTGCTCGAGAACATGAAGTCGGCGGCACCCGACCTCGGCGAGACCGACGTCCGCAAGGTCCTCGGGTCCTTCCTCTTCACCGGTGACGACGTCCACAAGCCGGCCGGGGTGCTCTCCGGCGGGGAGAAGACCCGGCTCTCGCTCGCGCTGCTCGTCGTGTCCTCGGCCAACGTGCTCCTCCTCGACGAGCCGACGAACAACCTCGACCCGGCATCCCGCGAGGAGATCCTCGGGGCGCTGCGCACGTACGAGGGTGCCGTCGTCCTCGTCACGCACGACGAGGGCGCCGTCGACGCGCTCGAGCCGGAGCGCATCCTCCTCCTGCCGGACGGCGTCGAGGACCTGTGGGGCGCCGACTACCGAGAGCTCGTGACACTCGCCTGAGGCAGACCGATGACTTCGGCGTGGGAGCCGGGTCGGTACGGGTGAGGATGTCCCCGACGACAGGAGCCCGACATGCCGACCATCACGCCCAGCCTCTGGTTCGACGACGACCTCGAGGAGGCGATGGCGTTCTACGCGTCCGTCTTCCCGAACTCCCGAGTCCACGACGTCGTGCGCTACACCGAGGCCGGGCCGGGTGAGCCCGGCACGGTCGTCACCGCCACGTTCGACCTCGACGGCACGCGGTTCAGCGGGATCAACGGCGGTCCGATGTTCCGGTTCACCGAGGCCGTGTCGTTCGTCGTCGACTGCGCCGACCAGGACGAGGTCGACCACTACTGGAGCGCCCTCACCGACGGCGGGGAGGAGTCGCAGTGCGGGTGGCTCAAGGACAGGTTCGGCCTCAGCTGGCAGGTGGTCCCGCGGCGGCTCGGGGAGCTGTTGTCCGATCCCGACCCGGCGCGAGCAGCCCGCGCCACTCAGGCGATGCTCGGGATGCGCAGGATCGTGGTCAGCGAGCTCGAGGCCGCCGCGGCGGGCTGAAACCCCACCGACGGACCTGGCCGACTGCGGTCGGGCGGGTGTCAACGCGGAGCGGCGGTGGACGCGCGGACGACCAGCCGGGTGGCGAGGGCCACGTGTGGTGCGTCGACCTCGTGTCCGTCGACGAGGCGCAGGAGCGTCCGGAGACCGAGCGACCCCATCTCCAGCAGCGGCTGACGCACCGTCGTGAGCGGCGGGGACGCCGTCATGGCCAGCGGGACGTCGTCGAAGCCCAGCACGGAGAGGTCCTCGGGAACCCGCAGCCCCTGCCTGCGAGCGGCCTCGATCACCCCGAGCGCCACCTCGTCCGACCCCGCGAAGACGGCGGTCGGTCGGTCGTCCCGGTCGAGCAGCCGGACGCCGCCCCGGAGGCCGGTCTCGAAGTCGAAGACCTGCCCGCCCGTCACGAGGTCGGGCAGCAGCGCGTGGCCCTCGGCCTCCAGCGCGGCGCGTAGCCCGCCCACCCGGGCGGCGTTGCACGCGGCGCGCAGGGCGCCGCCGACGTAGCCGATCCGGTGGTGTCCGAGCGCGAGAAGATGCTGCCCCGCGCTCAGCCCGCCCGTGAAGTTCGTCGAGCCGATGCTCGGAGCCCCGGACGTCTGCGGGTCGACGGGGTCGACGAGGACCACCGGCAGACCGGCCTTGCGCAGGGCTCCGACCTGGGCCCGGGTCATCTCGCCAGTGACGCCGACCACCCCGGTCCGCCCCTCGCCGACGAGCCGTCGGGCCCAGGCCGTGGCGTCCTCGGGCCGTCTCGTGGCCTCGGACTCTCGCGTGCTCATGGCGACGACGACGCCGAGCTCGACGGCGGCGTTGAGGACGCCCTGGACGACCTGCCCCGTGAAGGCGGAGTGCAGGTGGTCGCACAGCAGCTCCACGCTGCGGGTGGGGTCGGGACGGTGCCGTGACGCCGTGGGGTAGTCGTGCTCGTCGAGCAGGACGCGGACGCGGGCACGGGTCCCCTCGGCGACGTCACGGCGGTTGTTGAGCACCTTGCTCACGGTCGCGACGGACACCCCGGCGGACTCGGCGATCGTCGCGAGGGTCGGTCGGGTGCTCCCGGTCACCCCGGGCACGTCACCCGCTCCGTTCGACGGGGGTCACGGCCGTGGGCGTCGTGAGCCGGCGCCCGGTGCCGACCGTGCGCCGGTCGCCCACGAGCTCGAGATCGGTTCGGCACGGAAGGTCCTCCGCAGAGGTGCCGACGAGCACCTGGAGCGTCCCGGGCTCGACGACGTGCTCCAGCTCCGGTCCGACGAACGCGGTGCGGTCGGCATGGAGGGTGAAGGTGACGTCGGCGGACCCGCCGGGCTCCAGGGGGACCCGGGTGAACCCCACGAGCTGGCGGACCGGCCGCACCACCGAGGCGACCGCGTCGCGCAGGTACAGCTGGACGAGCTCCTCCCCGGCCCGTCCGCCCGTGTTGGTGACCCGCACGGTCACCTCGACCTCCCCGTCGGCGACGAGCTCGTCGGCGGACAGCCGCAGGTCGTCGACGGTGAACGTGGTGTAGCTGCGGCCGAACCCGAACGGGAAGAGCGGCGTGGGGTCGAGGCTGCTGATGCCGGCGCTTTCCTCCGAGGCCAGAGGTGGCCGCAGGTACGTCCCGGGCTGGCCCCCGGGGGTCCGCGGCACCTGCACCGGAAGGTGCCCGGTGGGCTGGACCCGGCCGGAGAGTATCCCCGCGACGGCCGGGCCGCCCTCCTCGCCCGGCATGAACGCCTGGACGAGGCCGGCGACGCGCCCGGCCCAGTCCCCGAGGGCGTAGGGGCGGCCGGACACGACGACGAGGACCACGGGTGTGCCGGTCTCGAGAAGGGTGTCGACGAGCCGGCCCTGGACCCCCGGGAGTGCGAGGTCGTCGGCGTCACAGCCCTCCCCGGAGGTGCCGATGCCGAAGAGGCCGGCGCGGTCGCCGACGTAGGCGACGACGAGGTCGGCCGAGGCGGCGGCGTCGACGGCCGCGGCGATGCCCGAGGTGTCGTCACCCTCGACGGTGCACCCGGGCTCGTGGACGACCTCGGCGTCCGGCAGCTCGGCCCGCAGCGACTCGAGCATCGTGGGAACCTCGATACCGGGCCCACGTTCGGGGTAGCGGGGGAGGACGTGGTTGGGGAAGGCGTAGCAGCCCATGTGCGTGCGAGGGTCGTCCGCGCACGGGCCGACGACGGCCACCCGTGCCGGGAGCTCGCGTGCGTCACCGGTGAGCGGGAGAGCCGTGCCGGGGTCGAGGAGCACGACGGAGCGCTCCGCCATCCGGCGGGCGAGGTCGCGGTTGGCCGGGGAGTCGAGGTCCACCGAGCCGGCACGCTCGACCGACGCCTCCGGTGACCAGCCCGGGTCGAGCAGCCCGAGCTGGACCTTCTGGCGCAGGTGCCGTCGGACGGCACGGTCGACGAGGGCCTCGTCCAGCTCGCCGCGCTCGACACGCTCCACGAGATGGGTGCCGAAGCCCGAGGTGTCGGGCAGCTCGACGTCGACACCCGCCTGAAGCGCGGTGACCCCCGCACCGTCGACACCCCGGGCGACGCGGTGCATCGAGGCGAGGAACGGGACCGACCAGTAGTCGGAGACCACCGTGCCCTCGAAGCCCCACCGTTCGCGCAGCACGGTCGTGAGGAGCCACGGGTCCCCGCTCGTGGGGACGCCGTCGATGTCGTTGTAGGCGCTCATGACCGACCGCGCGCCGCCCTCGCGCAGCGCGGTCTCGAACGCGGGGAGGATGACCTCCAGGAGCTCGCGGCGACCCATCGAGACAGGTCCGTGGTTGCGGGCGGCCCGCGAGGACGAGTACCCCGCGAAGTGCTTGAGCGTCGCGATGACGCCCGCCGACTCGAGTCCCCGGACGTAGGCGGCGCCGAGCTGGCCGACGACGTAGGTGTCCTCGCCCATCGTCTCCTCGACCCGGCCCCACCGGTAGTCCCGGACGACGTCCATCACGGGGGAGAGCCCTTGGTGGACGCCGAGCGCCGCCATGTCGCGGCCGATCGCGGCGCCCATCTCCTCGACGAGCACCGGGTCGAAGGTGGCCGCCCAGGCGATGGCGGCCGGGTAGACCGTTGCCCCGTAGGTGGTGAACCCCGTGAGGCACTCCTCGTGGACGAGGGCCGGGACGCCGAGCCGGCTGCCCTCGAGGACGACCCCGTGCTGGCGGACGACCTCGGCGGCGCCCTCGGCCGGGGTGAGGGGGGTCGACCCGTACACCCGGGTGAGCTGGCCCAGGCCCTCCCGGCTCGCGTCCTCGAGCGGCACGGTGCCGGAGGCGGCGAACTGGTCCTGCAGCGGCGCGACGGTCCAGTGGTCCCCGTCCTCGGCCGTGGCGTCGTCGACGGGGGAGGAGTCCATGTCGTTGAGCACCCACCGGCTGCCGAGCTGGGCGACCTTCTCGGCGAGGGTCATCTCCGCGAGGAGCGCCTCGGCGCGCTCATCCGCCGGTCGGGTGGTGTCCCGCCAGGCCGGGACTCCGTCCGCAGGCTGCGCGCGGTGTTCGGAGCCGGTCGTGGCGGGAAACGTCATGGACGGTCTCCGATCGAAACTTTTCGGGACGATCCGAAGGCGGGCAGGGGTGCCGTCGGACGCAGGGGAACGGGAGCAGTCTGGCTCGAAACGACTGTGCTGGCAAGGACTGCAGACCGTTCCGGCATCCCTCGAGCTCCGTCCTGGGGACCGTTGACAGGTGTCGGTCGGAGGCCTACGTTGAGCAGCAGGTCGAAAGCGGGGTCGCCGTTTTCGACAGTCACCGAACAGTGTCCTCGCCGCCCGGTCGTCGTGGAGCGGGCAGGTGGACGTCCTCAGGAGATCAGCGTGGATCCTCAGACCCAGACTCGTCCGTCGGCCTCTCGCCGTAGCGTCCTCGCCTTCGTCGCGGGGCTCCCGATCACGGCTGCGACGCTGTCGGCGTGCGGCAGCTCCGGCCCCGGGAGCGCGGAGTCCTCCGGCGGTGGTGGCACCGGCGCCAGCTTCTGGACGCTCAGCGGAAAGCCGCAGGAGGACATCCGCCAGCAGGCCGCCGACGAGTTCAACGAGGCCCACTCCGACACGCCGATCGAGGTCACGCTCTTCCAGAACGACGCCTACAAGCAGAAGGTCAAGACGGCGCTCGGGGCGGGCCAGGCTCCGACGATCCTCTGGGGCTGGGGTGGCGGTGGCCTCAAGAGCTGGGTCGACGCCGGCCAGGTCGAGGACCTCACGTCGTTCTTCGACGAGAACGGCGACCTCAAGGACAAGATCTTCCCGGCGGCGTTCGGTGCGGCCACCGTCGACGACACGGTCTACGCCCTGCCCTGCGAGACGGTGACGCCCATCGTCCTCTACTGGAACAAGGCCGTGTTCGACCAGGTCGGCGTCCAGCCGCCGCAGTCCTGGAGCGACATCCTCGACCTCGTCCCGGCGTTCAACGACAAGGGGATCGCCCCGTTCTCGCTCGGCGGCCAGTCGCGGTGGACCAACATGATGTGGCTCGAGTTCCTCTTCGACCGGATCGGCGGGCCGGAGGTCTTCCAGGCGGTGTTCGACGGCGAGAAGGACGCCTGGAGCAACCCGGACGCCATCAAGGCCCTGACCGAGATGCAGAAGCTCATCGAGATGAACGGCTTCGTCAAGGGGTTCGCGTCGATCACGGCGGACTCCAACGCCGACCAGGCCCTGCTCTACACCGGCAAGGCCGCGATGATGCTGCACGGCGCCTGGACGTACGGGGGTATGAAGAACGACGGCGGCGACTTCGTGAGTGGCGGCAACCTCGGCTACATGAACTTCCCGGCGGTCGAGGGTGGCAAGGGCGACCCGAGCAACTCCGTGGGCAACCCCGCGCAGTACCTCTCGATCTCGTCGAAGGCCTCGGACGAGGAGAAGAAGGCCGCGATGACCTTCCTCGCCGAGAGCCAGTTCACGGAGTCGATCCAGCAGGCCTGGATCGACTCCGGCAACATCCCGGTCGCGCAGGGCTCCGACGCACTCATCGGGGACGGTGAGGACGCCGACTGGCTGAAGTTCCAGTACGACATCGCCTCGAACGCCAACAGCTTCGTCCAGTCCTGGGACCAGGCGCTCCCGCCGGCGCAGGCCGAGGTCCTGCTCGACAACATCGCCAAGCTCTTCCAGATGTCGATCGGTCCGGAGGAGTTCGCGACCAACCTCAACGCCGTCATCGGCACGTGAGCGCCGCCTCGGGGACCGCCTCCGACGCGCCGTCCGTCACCCGTCGAGGGGGGACGCGGCCCGGGGCGCTGTGGTGGCTCGCCGTGCCGGCGCTGCTGTTCTTCACCGTCTTCGGCGTCCTGCCGCTCCTCGGTGTCGTCGGTCTGTCGTTCGCGCGCTGGAACGGCATCGGGGCCATCACCCCGGGCGGTCTGAGCGCCTGGCGGGCCGTCCTCGGCGACCCCGGCCTGGCCCACTCGATCTGGGTGACGTTCGAGATCATGGCCGTGTCCTGGCTCGTGCAGACCCCGGCCTCGATCCTCCTGGGCACCTTCCTCGCGGGACCGCAGCGCTACCGTGCGTTCCTCGCGGTGCTGTACGTCGTTCCCCTCCTGCTGTCGTCGGCGGCGATCGCGGTCACGTGGAAGGCGCTGCTCGACCCGAACTTCGGGCTCGGGGCGGGCCTCGGGTGGGACCTGCTGAGCCAGAACTGGCTCGGCGAGGGGGCACTGGCCGTCGGTGTGGTCATCTTCATCGTCTCGTGGCAGTTCGTCCCCTTCCACGCGCTCATCTACCAGGGCGGTGTCCGGCAGATCCCGCGCTCGCTCTACGAGGCGGCCGAGATCGACGGTGCGGGACGGGTGCGGCAGTTCTTCTCGATCACCCTCCCGCAGCTGAAGTACACGGTCATCACGTCCTCGACGCTCATGGTCGTGGGCTCGTTGACCTTCTTCGACCTCATCTTCGTGCTCACCGCGGGCGGTCCTGGCGACGCCACGCGAGTCCTCGCCGTCGAGATGTACCAGACCGGGTTCCTCGGCAACCAGATGGGCCCGGCCAGCGCGATCGCCGTCATCATCGTCTTCAGCGGCCTGGTCATCGCCCAGGTCCTGCGCCGGCTCGGGGGACGTGACCCGTCCGCGAGCGAGCTCGAGGGGATGTGAGCCGGATGTCGACGACGACGCGCACGCCCACGCCCTCCGACACGGTCGCCTCCCCGCGCGGCCCCGAGCGGCCTGCCGGCCGCCGGCGGAGCCTGCTGCGCTCCAACTGGCTGGGCGGGCTCGCGGGCTGGGTCTGGATGCTCGTCGTGATGGTGCCCGTCTACTGGATCGTCATCAGCAGCTTCAAGACGCAGAGCAACTTCTTCGCCTCCAACCCGATGCTCCCGCCGGACGAGTGGTCCCTGGACTCCTACCGGCTGGTCATCGAGAGCGACTTCGTCCGGTACTTCGCGAACAGCGTGGTCGTCACCGCGGGGGCGATCGTCCCCGCGGTCCTCATGTCCTTCATGGCGTCGTACGCGATCGTCCGTGGCGGCGACAACCGGTTCCTGCGGCTCTCGAACTCGGTGTTCCTCATGGGGCTTGCCATCCCGCTCCAGGCGGTCATCATCCCCGTCTACCTGATCATCATCCGGATGAGGATGTACGACACGCTCGGCGGGATGATCCTGCCGAGCATCGCCTTCGCCATCCCGCTCTCGGTGCTCGTGCTCTCCAACTTCATCCGCGACGTGCCGCGCGAGCTCTTCGAGTCGATGCGTCTGGACGGCGCGTCGGAGTGGACGACGATGTGGCGGCTCGCGTTCCCGCTCACCCGGCCGGCCCTGGTGACCGTGACGATCTACAACGCGCTCATCACGTGGAACAACTTCCTCCTGCCGCTCATCCTCACCCAGGATCCCGAGAAGCGGACGCTGCCACTGGCGCTGTGGAGCTTCCAGGGGCAGTACGGGGTCAACGTCCCTGCGGTGCTCGCGTCGGTCGTCCTGACGACCCTGCCGATCCTCGTCTTCTACGCGATCGGTCGCCGCCAGCTGCTCTCCGGGCTGACCGCCGGGTTCGGCAAGTAGCGTCCCGCCCTCACTCCCGGCAGCGGAACATGTGTCGGGCCCCGGTGGTTGACTGCTGGGCAATGACGACGAGGGAGCGCACGACGTGAGCATGCAGAGCTGGCAGGTGATCCGGAGCCTGACCAAGGACTCCAGCGTCGCCGAGCAGCGCCTCGCACCGGGCACCCGGCGGCGGGTCATGCACTACGCGCGGCCCTACCGTACGCAGATCGGCTGGTTCCTCCTCCTCGTCGTCGTCGACGCCGCACTCGTCGTCGCCACCCCCTTGCTGCTCAAGGCGATCGTCGACGACGGGGTCATCCCCGGTGACTCCGCACTCGTCGTCCGGCTCGCGCTCGTCGTCGCCGCGCTGGCCGTCGTCGACGGCCTGCTCACCCTCGTCCAGCGGTGGTTCTCCGCGCGGATCGGGGAGGGGCTCATCCACGACCTGCGCCGCGAGGTCTTCGGACACGTCCTGCGTCAGCCCATCGCCTTCTTCACACGGGTCCAGACCGGGTCGCTCGTCACCCGGCTGGGCAACGACGTCATCGGGGCCCAGCAGGCGTTCACATCGGTCCTCTCCAACGTCGTGAGCAACGCCATCTCGCTCGCCGTCATCGTCGTGACGATGCTCGCGCTCTCGTGGCAGCTGACCCTCGCCGCGCTGGTCCTCGTCCCCTTCTTCCTCCTCCCGGCCCGCTCCATGGGCCGGCGTCTGGCCGACCTCACCCACGAGCAGATGTCGCTCAACGCCGACCTCGGCACCAGGATGAACGAGCGCTTCAACGTCGCGGGTGCGCTCCTCGTCAAGCTGTTCGGCCGCCCCGAGACCGAGGACGCCGAGTACGGGTCGCGCGCGGACCGGGTGCGGGAGATCGGGATCCGGATCGCGCTCAACCGCTCGTTCTTCCTCGTGGGCCTGACGATGATCGCCTCGCTCGCCACGGCCATGGTCTACGGCATCGGGGGTGTGATGGCCGTCGGTGGTTCGCTCACCGTCGGGACCCTGCTCGCGCTCTCAGCGCTGCTGGCCCGCCTGTACGGGCCCCTGACCACGCTGTCCAACGTACGCGTCGACATCATGACGGCCCTGGTCTCCTTCGAGCGCGTCTTCGAGGTCCTCGACCTCGAGCCGCTCGTCGCCGAGGCCCCCGACGCGCGTCCCCTCCCTGCGGGGCCGGTCCACGTCGAGGTGGACGGGGTCGCGTTCGCCTACCCCTCGGCGGACGAGGTCTCGTTGCGCTCGCTCGAGTCGACCGTCACCGGGGACCGGCGGGGCAGCGGCGAGGTCCTGCACGACGTCTCGTTCGTCATGGAACCGGGCTCGCTCAGCGCACTCGTCGGGCCGAGTGGTGCGGGCAAGACGACGATCACGTCGCTCGTCTCGCGTCTCTACGACCCGAGCACCGGCGCCATCAGAGTCAACGGCGCCGACCTGCGGGACGTCACGCTCTCCTCGCTCCAGGACGCCGTCGGTGTGGTGACCCAGGAGGCCCACCTCTTCCACGACACCATCCGGGCCAACCTCGAGTACGCGGCGCCGGACGCCACCGAGGAGCAGCTCGTCGACGCCCTCCGCGCCGCGCAGGTGTGGGCGCTCGTCGAGTCGCTGCCGTCGGGGCTCGACACCGTCGTGGGCGACCGCGGCCACCGGCTCTCCGGCGGCGAGAAGCAGCGCCTGGCCATCGCGCGGCTCCTCCTCAAGGAGCCGGGACTCGTGGTCCTCGACGAGGCCACGGCACACCTGGACAGCGAGTCGGAGCAGGCGGTGCAGCGCGCCCTCGACGCGGCCCTGGCCGACCGGTCGGCCCTCGTCATCGCGCACCGCCTGTCCACCGTGCGGCACGCAGACCAGATCCTCGTCGTCGACGGCGGCCGGATCGTCGAGCGCGGCACGCACGCCGAGCTCGTCCGGGCCGGGGGGCTGTACGCCGACCTCTACCGCACCCAGTTCGCCGACCAGGCCGCAGACCTGACCGCCTGACACCGCTGGCCTGCCCGGTCAGGGCGCCGCAGCCGTCGGCCACGCACCCGCCTACTCGTCCTCCTCGTCCCAGATGCGCACCTTCTTCGGCTTCGGCGGGTACTTCTCGGGGTGGGCCAGACGCTCCTCGCGGCGTACCCCGAAGCCGACGAGGACGAAGCCGAGCACGGTGGACAGCCACCACTGGTAGGCGTAGGCCTGATGCGGTCCGAGGCCGCGCTCCGGGGGCTCCAGAGCGGCCGGTCGTGGGGGAGTGGTGCCGTCCGGGAGGGTCTCGGTGTCGAGCAGCACGTAACCGGGCAGCACCGGCGTGCCCAGCGCTGCCGCGGCGTCCGGGACCGAGAGGTTGGCGATCTGTCCCGGCGCCGGAGCACGGTCGCGGGTCGGCTCGGACGGGCGGAGCCAGCCGACGACGGTCAGCGGTCCGGCCGGCGCCGGTGTCACGTCGGGCAGCACGCTCGCGCCCTGCGCGGACGGGCGCACCCAGCCGCGGTCGACGAGGACGTCGGGTCCGCCGCCCTCCGGGCGGAACGCCCACAGCGCCTCGAGCCCGACCTCGCCCGCGTTCGGACGACCACGCGCGAAGACCGGTCCTGCGACGTACCGGCCGGTGACCGTGACCCGGGTCCAGCCCGACCCGCGTTCGTACCCCACGGGGGTGAGCACGTCGGGCAATGGGACGGGGTCGGCACGGTAGTGCGCGTCGAGCTGCGCGTTGCGGGCGACCTTCGCCTCGTGCCGGTGGTACTGCCAGAAGCCGAGGTGGTAGGCGGCGACGGCGAAGAGCGCTGCGAGGAGGAGTGCGCCGAGCCATCGCGGAGAAGCGAGACGGCGCAGCACCCGGCCACGCTACTCGTCGTAGGCTGGGACCCTATGACAGACCTCCCCGAGCCCCGCCTCCTCGACCGATTCGGCCGCGTCGGGCGTGACCTGCGCGTGTCGGTCACGGACCGGTGCAACCTGCGCTGTACCTACTGCATGCCCGCCGAGGGCCTGGACTGGCTCCCGAAGCCGGAGATGCTCACCGACGACGAGCTCGTCCGGCTGGTGCGTGTCATGGTCGGTCTCGGGGTGACCAACGTGCGGCTCACCGGGGGCGAGCCGCTCCTGCGCCGCAGCCTCGCCGAGGTCGTGGGACGGATCGCGGCGCTCACCCCGCGCCCTCGGATCGCGATGACGACCAACGGCGTCGGACTCGACCGCCTCGCCGCTCCGCTGGCCGCGGCGGGCCTGGACCGCGTCAACATCAGTCTCGACACGGTCGACCCCCAGCAGTTCCGCGAGCTCACCCGGCGCGACCGCTTCGAGGACGTCGAGGCCGGGCTGAAGGCTGCGGCGGACGCCGGGCTCACGCCGGTGAAGGTCAACGCCGTGGCGATGCGTGACGTCAACGACACCGGGGTGGCCGAGCTGCTCCAGTGGTGTCTCGACCGCGGCTACGAGCTGCGCTTCATCGAGCAGATGCCCCTGGACGCCCAGCACGCGTGGGACCGCAGCCGGATGGTCTCGCAGGCCGAGATCCTCGAACGGCTCGGCGAGCGGTTCCGGCTC
Source organism: Phycicoccus sp. CSK15P-2 (assembly GCF_016888005.1). Lineage (GTDB taxonomy): Bacteria > Actinomycetota > Actinomycetes > Actinomycetales > Dermatophilaceae > Phycicoccus. The sequence goes on from NZ_JAFDVE010000009.1 coordinate 320,142, forward strand.
ACACCGGTGCAGGACCGTGGCAGCGCGCCCGCGGAGCGCTTCCTCGTCGACGGGGGACCCCAGACCGTCGGGGTCATCGCGAGCGTCTCGGCACCGTTCTGCGCAGCCTGCGACCGGGTGCGGCTCACCGCCGACGGCCAGCTGCGCAACTGCCTCTTCGCGCGCAGCGAGGTCGACCTCCGCGGGCCGATGCGCGACGGCGCGAGCGACGACGAGCTCGCGGACCTCGTCGTGGGCGAGATGTGGGCCAAGAAGGTCGGCCACGGCATCGACAACCCCGACTTCGAGCAGCCCGACCGGCCGATGTCGGCCATCGGTGGCTGACCCAGGAGGTCAGTGCCTGCGGCCGGAGTCCTCGTCCGGCGGGACGTACACGTCACGACCGTCCGTGACGAGCGGCGTGTGGTCGACCTGCGGCGTGACCATGCGTCGGCGTCCGGCGACCCGAGGGCGGACGGCGTTGGCCGCGACCACTGCGAAAAACGGCAGGAACACCGCGGCGGCGGCGAAGACCCAGCGGTACCAGTCGTCGATGACGATGACGAGCACGAAGCACACGGTGCGGATGCTCATCGTCACGAGGTACTGCTTGAGGCGCTGCTTCTGGTCCTCCTCGCGCGACGCCGCCACGGTCGTCACCGACTGCGGGTCGGGAGCGCGATGGCGGGTCAGGGGCACCCCGCAACTGTACGTCGGACCCCGCACGGCTACCCGGGGGTAGTCCACTAGGTTCGACAGCATGAGTGAGCCTCGAACCGTTCTGGTCACCGGCGGCAACCGCGGCATCGGGCTGGCCATCGCCCGGGCCTTCGCCGAGTCGGGGGACCGCGTCGTCGTCACCCACCGCAGCGGCGAGCCACCCGAGGGGCTCGACGGTGTCCGGTGCGACGTCACCGACTCCGAGAGCGTGGACGCCGCGTTCACCGAGGCGGAGGAGAAGCTGGGTGGCCCGGTGGAGGTACTCGTCGCCAACGCGGGGATCACCCAGGACGGGCTGCTCATGCGGATGAGCGACGACGACTGGGCCGGCGTCCTCGACACCAACCTGACCGGCGCTTTCCGCTGCGTGCGGCGCGCCAGCAAGGGGATGATCCGGCTACGCCGCGGGCGGATCGTCCTCGTGTCCAGCGTGGTGGGGCTCTCCGGTGGTCCCGGCCAGGTGAACTACGCCGCGAGCAAGGCCGGCCTGGTGGGTATGGCGCGTTCGGTCACCCGCGAGCTCGGTGGCCGCGGGATCACCGCGAACGTCGTAGCACCCGGGTACATCGAGACCGACATGACCGCCGCCCTGCCGGAGGACAGGCAGAAGAGCTACAAGGCGAGCATCCCGGCCGGGCGGTTCGCGACGACCGACGAGGTCGCCGGTGTCGTGCGTTTCCTCGCCGGCCCCGAGGCCGCGTACATCTCCGGTGCCGTCGTCCCCGTCGACGGCGGCCTCGGCATGGGCCACTGACCGACCGTCCCCGAACCCCCGAAAGGCCACCCATGTTGCTCGAGGGCAAGAAGCTGCTCGTCACCGGGGTCCTCATGGACTCCTCGATCGCGTTCCACGTCGCTCGTCTGGCCCAGGAGCAGGGTGCGGAGGTCGTTCTCACCTCGTTCGGGCGGACGACGAAGATCACGACGGCGATCGCCAAGCGGCTGCCGCAGCCTGCGCCCGTCGTCGAGCTGGACGTCGCCAGCGAGGAGGACCTCGCGGCGCTGGCCGACCGGGTCCGCGAGCACGTCGACGGTCTGGACGGGGTGGTCCACTCGATCGGGTTCGCACCACAGGGGGCGTTCAGCTTCATGGACGCGTCGTGGGAGGACGTCTCGACCGCCGTGCAGATCTCCGCGTTCAGCCTGCAGGCGCTGACCAAGGCGGCGCTGCCGCTGATGTCGGACGGCGGGTCGGTGGTCGGGCTGACCTTCGACGCCAAGTACGCCTGGCCGGTGTACGACTGGATGGGTGTGGCCAAGGCGGCGTTCGAGTCGACGAACCGGTACCTCGCGCGCGACATGGGCGGGGAGGGCATCCGGTGCAACCTCGTGAGCGCCGGGCCGATCCGCACGACGGCCGCGAAGTCCATCCCCGGGTTCGAGCAGTTCGAGGAGGCGTGGGGGAGTCGAGCACCGTTGGGCTGGGACGTGCGCGACCCCGAGCCGGCGGCGCGGGCCGTCGTGGCGCTGCTCTCGGACTGGTTCCCCGCGACGACGGGTGAGATCGTCCACGTCGACGGCGGGTACCACGCGGTCGGGGCCTGAGCGGTCCCGCGGGCGCTGGAGCGCGCTTCCTCGGAATCGGGGGTTGGGTTCGCCGCAGCCGGCGTCGTCTCTGCCTGGACCGTGGCGGTCACCCGGCGGGGTCGGGTTCGTCTGCCTCGGAGCCCGGGGTGGCTCCCGCCTGGAACCGGGGCGACCAGCAGGTCCCGTGGGCGGAGGTCGGGGCCGGGAGCACGACCGGTTCGTTCCTGGTGGCTCAGCGCCCCGGACAGGGCCTGGTTCCTGACGTCCGGATGCTCCCGATGCTGGGCCACCCCGAGGTCCCACCGGCCCGGGCGCCGGTGACCACCATGTGGAGCACAGGTACGGATGCTCCCGGTACCGGGCCACAACGAGGGGCATCACACCCGGTGCCGTTGCCCACTCCCGGGAGCACAGGTACGGGATGCTTCGGGAACCGGGGCCGGTGCGGCCCACATCCCGGTGCACCCGTACCTGTGCGCCGAGATGCGGGTAGGTGGGTGGTCCGAGTGCTGGAGCATCTGGACGTCCTGGGACGCACCCCGTGTGGGCACGCTCGGACCGCAGGAGACGTGTCGGTCAGGGGACGGGAGCGCCGTGTCGGTCAGGGGACGGGAGCGCCGTGTCGGTCAGGGGACGGGAGCGCTGCGCCGGTCAGGGCTCCCGAGTTGCACAGGTTTAGTGGGTCACCTTTTCGATCAGGGCGCGGGTGTCGGGAGGGATGTCGGCTCGGGCGGTGAGGGTCTGCCCGGCGACGTCGATGGTCACGTCGCGCAGTGGTCGCAGGGTGTGAACGAGGCGCCGGATGCTCACCCCGGTCACGTCTTGGAGGTAGCGGGCGATGGCGAGGGCGGCGAACATGATGGTCAGGTGCGCCTCGATCGCCTCGCGGGTGTGGTGGAAGATCGGCCGGGCTCGCAGGTCGGTCTTCGACATTCGGAACGAGGCCTCGACGTGCCACAGCTGGTGGTAGCTGGCGATGACCTCGCTCGCGGGCATCACCGCGGCAGGGATGTTCGTGACGTACCCCTTCAAACCGACCAGCCTGCGCGCACGGGCCAGTGACGCTTCATCCAGGACCTGGGAGCCGTTCGTGACGGTCACGAACCGGGGCGTGCGGGTGGTCTTCTCACCGGCGATGACGGCTTTGGCTCGGTTCTCCTGCAGCGTCAGGGTCTTGCTGTCGCGGACCGCGCGCTTGGCGGAGTAGGCCCACACCGCCCGCCACGACCTGTCGTGCACGTCGGGGTCCCACCCCGGCTCAGCCCGCACGTGCTGGTCGTTGACCGCCCCAGCGGCTCGGGTCGCGACCCGGGGGGTGATGGTGTCAATGTGCTGCCCGTCGGTGAACGCGTCCCCGTGCCAGCGGAAGTGGGAGGCCAGGTCGGTGGGGGCCTTGGTGACGCGGGAGCCGACGATGAACCGCAGCCCGGCCGAGTCCAGTGCGGTCAGGTTGCTCGCCGAGAGCATGCCGGCGTCGGCGACGATGACCAGGTCGGCCAGGCCGTGACGTTCCTGAAAGGCGCGGATGATCGGCAGCATCGTGAGGGTCTCGGCCTTGTTGCCCTCGAAGCAGCCGATCTCCAAGGGGAACCCGCTCCGGTCGACCAGCAGCCCGACCACCACCTGCGGGTCGACCCGGCGCTCTTTGGAGTACCCCACCTTGCGCAGCGCGTCTTCCTTCTCGGCCTCGAAGTACAGCGTGGTCACGTCGTACAGACACAGTGAGATGTCCCCGACGCTCCCGGCGTGGGCGAAGCAGGCCGCCGCGACCTGCTCGCGGTACCCGCGCCGGGCGCAGCGGCGCAACGTGGCCGTGAAGGTGTTCCGGTGCGCTGGAGCCACCCCCAGCTCTCGCAGCACCCGCACCGAGTCGGACTTGCTCGTCGGCTCGACCACCCGCGCCAGGACCAGCTGGAAGAACGCCTCGTCGGTGACCACGTCGAACCCCAGCCGGCGCCACGCGGCGTGCACGACATCGACCAAGGCCTGGGAGACCTGACCGCGCACCACGGCCTCACCCCAGGAGCGCCCTCCCAGCCCGAGGTCAAGCTCGCCCTGCCCCTCGTTCATCTTGCGCCGCCCCGTCTCCATCAACACCGCGAGCTCAGCAGCAGTGTGCGCCGACCCGAGATGCTCAATCACCCTGTCCCGCCCCCCGACCCGCTCAGCGAGCTGGACCGCAGTCGCACCCGACGCGGTCCGCACCTTCCGCACAAACACCACGACACCGCACGCTACCGACCCCCGTTAGTGTGTCACCGACCGCGCCCACAACCCCCTGACCAGCGCAAACGCAGACAACTGGCCGAAATCACGACCCACCTGTGCAAGTCAGGTCCTGGGACGCACCCCGTGTGGGCACGCTCGGACCGCAGGAGACGTGTCGGTCAGGGGACGGGAGCGCCGTGTCGGTCAGGGGACGGGAGCGCCGTGTCGGTCAGGGGACGGGAGCGCTGCGCCGGTCAGGGCTCTCGGGGCTCCGCCGTCTCGGCGTCCTCGATCTCCTCGCGGCTGACGCCGAGAAGGAAGAGCACCGTGTCGAGGTAGGGCACGTTGACCGACGTGTCGGCCTGCTCGCGCACGACGGGCTTGGCGTTGAACGCCACCCCCAGCCCCGCCGCGCCCAGCATGTCGAGGTCGTTCGCTCCGTCACCGATCGCGACGGTCCGAGCCAGGGGCAACCCCTCGAGAGCCGCGAACTCGCGCAGCGCGGCCGCCTTGCCCGCGCGGTCCACGACATCGCCCACCACGCGACCGGTGAGCCGCCCGTCACGCACCTCCAGCCGGTTCGCCCGCACGTGGTCCACCCCGAGGTCCGTCCCGATCGGCTCGACGACCTCGGCGAATCCGCCGGAGACCAGCGCCACCGTGAACCCGAGGGCCTTGAGCGTCCGGACCAGGGTCCGCGCGCCCGGGGTGAGACGGACCGCCTCGCGCACGTCGTCGAGGACCGTCACCGGCAGCCCCTCGAGGGTCGCCACCCGGGCGTGCAGCGACTCCGCGAAGTCGAGCTCCCCCTGCATCGCGCGCTCGGTGACGGCGGCGACCTCGGCCTCGGTCCCCGCGTGCGCGGCGATGAGCTCGATCACCTCGTCCTGGACGAGGGTGGAGTCGACGTCCATGACGACGAGCCGCCCCCCGCGGCGTGCCAGCCCGGCCGGCGCCACGGCGATGTCGCACCCGGCCTCCGAGGAGACGAGCGCCAGTGCGCGGCGCAGCCCCGCGACATCCGCCCCGGACACGTCGAGCTCGACGGTCGTCACGGGCCACCGCGACAGCCGCCGGATGCGGTCGATGTTCGCGCCGTGCTCCGCGACGGCCCGCGAGACGGCCGCGACGTGGGCGGTGCTCAGCGGGGACGCCATGACGACGACGGCCGCCCGCCCCGTCCGCCGTGGTGCGTTGTCCCCGTGCCCCGCGACGAGCGAGACGTTCATCCCCATGGACTCGCCGGCACGGGTCAGCCGGTCGGTGAGGACGTTCTCGTCGCGTCCGGGACCGAGCAGCACCGACAGCGCCAGGTGCCCGCGCACGACGACCTGCTCGACGTCGAGCACGTTCGCCCCGACCGACGCGGCCGCCTCGAAGACCGTGCTCGTCACGCCGGGCCGGTCCGGCCCGGTCAACGAGACGAGGAGGGTGCGGGCGTCCGGATCGGGCAGCGGCGCGAGCGGTGGTGACGCGGAGGAGGGCACTCCTGCAGGCTAGTCGCGCAGCCCGCCCCGCCAGGCGACGAGGTCGCGAACCGGACCGAGCTCGGCGTCGGCTCCGGTCCGGACCGGGCGGGGGCCGGCGGTCACCGGGTGACCTCCTGCCCCTTCCCGACGACCGTGATGCCCGACTCGGTCACCGAGAAGCCGCGGGCAAGGTCGTGCTCGCGGTCGACGCCGATGGACGTGCCCTCCGGCACGACGACGTTCTTGTCGAGGATGGCCTTCTCGACCCGGCAGTGCCGCCCGATCTCGACGCCGTCGAGGAGCACGCTGTCCTCGACCTCGGTGTAGCTGTGGATCTTGACGTCGGGAGAGATCACCGAGCCGTTGACCCGGGCCCCGGAGATGACGACCCCGGGCGAGACGGCCGAGTTGAGCGCCTCGCCGAACCGGCCGTGCGCCCCGTGGACGAACTTCGCCGGCGGGTAGTAGCCGTAGGTCGTGTACAGCGGCCAGTCGTAGTTGTAGAGGTTGAACACGGGGTGGATGGACACGAGGTCCATGTGCGCGTCGTAGTAGCTGTCGATCGTCCCGACGTCGCGCCAGTAGCCCATGTCGCGTTCGGTGCCGCCCGGGACGACGTTGTTCTTGAAGTCGTAGACCGACGCCGCGCTCTCGGCGACGAGCGCCGGCACGATGTCCCCACCCATGTCGTGGTCGCTGCCCTCGAGGGTGGAGTCGGCGGTCACCGCGTCCATGAGCGCGTCCGCGCTGAACACGTAGTTGCCCATGCTCGCGAGGATCTCGTCAGGGGAGTCCGGCAACCCGTCCGGGTCCTCGGGCTTCTCGAGGAACGCCCGGATGCGGGTGGGGTCGTCCGGCTCGACGTCGATGACGCCGAACTGGTCGGCCATCTCGATCGGCTGCCGGATGGCGGCAACGGTCACGCCCGCACCGCTGTCGACGTGCTGCTCGACCATCTGCGAGAAGTCCATCCGGTACACGTGGTCGGCGCCCACGACGACGACGATGTCGGGCCGCTCGTCGGTGATCGTGTTGAGGCTCTGGAAGATGGCGTCCGCGCTGCCCTGGTACCAGGACTTGCCGATGCGCTGCTGGGCCGGGATCGGCGCGACGTAGTTGCCGAGCATCGTGCTCATCCGCCAGGTCTTCGTCACGTGCCGGTCGAGGCTGTGCGACTTGTACTGGGTGAGCACGACCACCTTGAGGTAGCCGGAGTTCACGACGTTGGACAGGGCGAAGTCGATGAGGCGGTAGATGCCGCCGAAGGGGACGGCCGGCTTGGCGCGGTCCCGCGTCAGCGGCATGAGGCGCTTCCCCTCCCCACCCGCGAGGACGATGGCCAGGACCTTGGGACCTCCGCTTCGGTACGCCATGCCCCCAACCTATGGGGTGGGCGCTCTCGCTGGGAGACCTCGTTCACCACTACGGTGAAATCGTGCGCATCGACATCCTGACCAAGGAGTACCCGCCCTCCATCTACGGGGGAGCGGGGGTGCACGTCGCGGAGCTCACTCGCGCGCTGCGCGAGCGGCGCGACACCGACGTGCGGGTGCACGCGTTCGGCGGGCCGCGCGACGAGCACGACACGACGAGCCATCCCGACCTCCCGGAGCTCGAGGGGACGAACGCGGCGCTCACGACCCTCGGGGTCGACCTCACGATGGCCGCGGCCTGCGCCGGCGCGGACCTCGTCCACTCGCACACGTGGTACGCGAACTTCGCGGGTCACGTCGCGGGCATCCTCGAGGGCGTGCCGCACGTGCTCTCGGCGCACAGTCTCGAGCCGATGCGTCCCTGGAAGGCCGAGCAGCTCGGTGGGGGCTACCGGCTCTCCTCGTGGGTCGAGCGCACCGCCTACGAGGGCGCTGCGGCCGTCATCGCCGTGAGCGCCGGCATGCGCGAGGACATCCTGCGGGCCTACCCGCAGGTCGACCCCGACAAGGTGCAGGTCGTCCACAACGGCATCGACTCCGGGATGTGGCAGCGCAACGATGACCCGGACGTGGTCCGCGACCTCGGCATCGACCCGGAGCGCCCCGCCGTCGTGTTCGTCGGCCGGATCACGCGACAGAAGGGCCTGCCGTTCCTGCTCCGCGCCGCTGCCGAGCTGCCGCCGGAGGTCCAGCTGGTCCTGCTCGCGGGTGCCCCGGACACCCCGGAGATCAAGGCCGAGGTCGAGGGCCTCGTCGACGGGCTGCGCGCCGAGCGGGACGGGGTCGTCTGGATCTCCGAGATGCTCCAGCGGGACAAGGTCACCGCCGTGCTCAGCGCGTCGTCGGTGTTCGTCTGCCCGTCGGTCTACGAGCCGCTCGGCATCGTCAACCTGGAGGCCATGGCCTGCGAGCTCCCGGTCGTGGCGACGGCCACCGGCGGGATCCCGGAGGTGGTCGTCGACGGCGAGACCGGTTGGCTCGTCCCCATCGAGCAGAAGCAGGACGGCACCGGCACCCCCGTCGACGAGGACCGCTTCGTCGCCGACCTCGCCGCCGCTCTCACCGACGCGGTCTCCGACCTCGACCGGGCCCGCCGGTTCGGCGTCGCCGGCCGGACCCGGGCGGTCGACTCCTTCTCCTGGGACACCATCGCCGACCGCACCATGGAGGTCTACCGCCAGGTGCTGGACCGGTGAGCGACACCCGGCACGACCCCGTGCTCGGCAGCGGGGCGGAGCCCACGGACGGCCCCCTGGGTCGGCTCGTCGTCGTCTTCGACAACGAGATCGCCCGAGCCCTGGCCTCGATGGCCGAGGCCACCGGCTGGGACGCCACCGTGCTGCAGCACGCTCCGGACGAGGCCGAGGTCGCCGCGCTCGGCCACCACGACGCGCTCGTCGTGTGCAACCACGACGGTGACGGGGCCTACGACCTGCTCCGCGACGCCCTGCGGGCCGGCGTCGGGTACGTCGCGATGATGGCGAGCCGGAACCGCTCCGCGGACCTGGTCGGGATGCTGCGCGAGGAGGGGTTCGACGACGACGCGCTCGGCCGGCTCCACGTGCCCGCCGGGCTGCGCATCGGGGGCAGGTCGGCCGGGGAGATCGCGCTGTCGGTCATGGCCGAGGTCGTCGCGGACCGCAACGGTGCCGCGGGCGGGCCGATGCGCGACGGGTGAGGGCGTGCCGTCCCGTCGCCGCCGCGCCGGTCAACTAGGGTCGGGCGCATGAGCGACGTCCTGGCCCTCGCCGGCGTGGGCGTCGTGCGGGGCGGGACCACGATCCTCGACGACGTCACCTGGGAGGTCGAGGAGGGCCAGCGCTGGGTGGTGCTGGGCCCGAACGGTGCGGGGAAGACGACTCTCCTCCAGCTCGCGGCGGGCAGGATGCACCCGACGACCGGCGTCGCCGGCGTCCTCGGCGAGGTGCTCGGGGCGGTCGACGTGTTCGACCTCCGGCCCCGGATCGGTCTCTCCAGTGCGGCTCTCGCGGATCGCATCCCGCCGCGTGAGACCGTCCGCGACGTCGTCGTCACCGCGTCCTACGGCGTCGTCGGCCGGTGGCGCGAGTCCTACGAGCGGCTCGACGAGAACCGCGCGGCCGAGCTCCTCGAGGCGCTCGGCGCCAGCCACCTGGCGACCCGCCGGTACGGGACGCTCTCCGAGGGGGAGCGCAAGAGGGTGCAGATCGCCCGCGCCCTGATGACCGATCCCGAGCTCATGCTGCTCGACGAGCCCGCCGCGGGGCTCGACCTCGGCGGCCGTGAGGACCTCGTGCGCCGGCTCGGCCAGCTCGCCGGGGACCTGGCGGCACCGGCGCTCGTCCTCGTGACCCACCACGTCGAGGAGATCCCGCCGAGCTTCACCGACGTCCTGCTGCTGCGCGACGGGCGGGTCGTCGCGCAGGGACCGCTCGAGATCACGCTCACCGAGGAGCACCTCGAGCGCACCTTCGGCATGCCGCTCGAGCTCGAGGTCCGGGGGAGCCGTTATGCCGCCCGCGCACGCTGAGCCACGAGGGAACCCGGGACGCGGTTCACGCGTCGGAGCATCGTCACCGCAGAGAAGGGCAGGCCGATGGACTGGCTGACCGACAACGCCTGGCTCGGCTGGCTGGGCGTCGCGCTCGTGCTCGCCGCGATCGAGGCGGCCACCGTCGACTTCGTCTTCCTCATGTTCGCGGGTGGGGCACTGGCCGGCGCGGTCGCGGCGCTCCTCGGAGCACCGTTCTTCTTCCAGGTCGTCGTCGCGGTCGTGGCCGCGATGCTCCTGCTCCTCGTCGTGCGGCCCATGCTCAAGAACAAGTTCATGGACACCCAGACCGACCATCGCATCGGCGCTTCCGGCCTCGTCGGGCGCGAGGCGTGGGTGCTGCAGACCGTGACCGAGACCGACGGCCGCGTCAAGCTCGCAGGTGAGACGTGGTCGGCCCGCCTCGCCGACGGCGCCACCATCGCCAACCCCGGCGACGAGGTGCGCGTCATCGCGATCCACGGCGCCACCGCCGTGGTCGTCCCGGTCATAGCTCCCCATACCCTCCCGCCCAGCTGACCCGCGCCTCGGCGCCGACGGAAAGGCACGCACATGGACGGCATCGGCCCGCTCATCGTCATCCTCCTGCTCGCGGTGTTCGCGATCGTCGTCCTCGTCCGGACGATCCGCATCGTGCCGCAGCAGACGGCCCTCATCATCGAGCGTCTGGGCCGCTACTCGCGCACGCTGGAGGGGGGCATCCACTTCCTCGTCCCGTTCGTCGACATCGTCCGCGCGAACATCGACCTGCGCGAGCAGGTCGTGTCGTTCCCGCCGCAGCCGGTCATCACCAGCGACAACCTCGTCGTCTCCATCGACACGGTGATCTACTACCAGGTCATCGACTCCAAGTCGGCCGTGTACGAGATCGCCAACTTCATCGCCGGGATCGAGCAGCTCACCGTCACGACGCTGCGTAACGTCATCGGCTCGCTCGACCTCGAGCAGACCCTGACCAGCCGCGACCAGATCAACGGGCAGCTGCGCGGCGTGCTCGACGACGCCACGGGCAAGTGGGGCATCCGCGTCAACCGCGTCGAGCTCAAGGCCATCGACCCGCCCGCCTCGGTCCAGGAGTCGATGGAGAAGCAGATGAAGGCCGAGCGGGACCGTCGCGCGGCGATCCTCAACGCCGAGGGCATCAAGGCCAGCCAGATCCTGACCGCCGAGGGCGAGAAGCAGAGCCAGATCCTGCGCGCGGAGGGCTCGGCCCAGGCCCGGATCCTCGAGGCGCAGGGCCAGGCGCGTGCGATCCAGCAGGTCTTCGACGCGATCCACCGCGGGAAGCCGACCCAGAAGCTCCTCGCCTACCAGTACCTCCAGGTGCTGCCGCAGATCGCCCGCGGTGACTCCAACAAGATGTGGATCGTCCCGAGCGAGCTCACCGACGCCCTGCGTGGCATCGGGGGAGCGCTCGGCCAGAACCCCCAGGGTCCCCTGGACGGCGGCGACGACGAGTGGGTCGACCCCGGCGACGACCTCGGCAACGCGTTCGAGGAGACGACCCTGGAGGACCCCAAGGAGGCTCTCGCCCGGGCTCGGGGGCAGGCCGCGCAGTCGAGCCGGGAGGCCGAGAGCCACGCCACGCCGACGTCTCGGGTCCAGCCGCCGATCACCCGGGGTGCGGACGCCGTGCCGCCCCGGAAGGCTCCTCCCGCACCCGAGGCGCCGCCGGCCGCTCCTGCGTCGCCCGAGACCCCACCGCCTCCGCCGCCGGCTCCGGACCAGCCTTGAGCAGCCCACCCACCGGCACCCGGCCACCCGACACTAGGGTGGCCGGGTGCCGGTCGGTGAAGCGCTGCTCGTCGTGCTCGCGGGCGTCGGTGCGGGCACGATCAACACGATCGTCGGGTCCGGAACGCTCATCACCTTCCCGACGCTGCTCCTGCTCGGCGTCCCACCGGTGACCGCGAACATCTCGAACAACCTGGGCCTGGTACCGGGGAGCCTCACCGGGTCCATCGGCTACCGCCGCGAGCTACGGGGGATGGGCGCCGAGCTCCGCCGGTACGTGCCGATCTCGTTCGTGGGGGGTGCGGCGGGCGCTGTGCTGCTCCTCGTGCTCGACCCCGACCTCTTCCGGGCGATCGTCCCGGTCCTCATCGTCCTCGGCGTCGCCCTCGTCGTCCTCGGCCCGCGGATCAACGCCTGGGCCACCCGCCGCCGCGAGGCCGCGGGGCAGGAGGCGCGCGAGCACCGCGGGGCGATGCGCGCCGGGGTGCTCGGCGCGGGGGTCTACGGCGGCTACTTCGGTGCGGCCCAGGGCATCATCCTCATGGGCGTGCTCGGTGCGCTGTCCGGCGAGTCCCTGCAGCGCCTCAACGGCCTGAAGAACGTCCTCGCGACGGTCGTCAACGCGATCGCCGCGGTCGTCTTCCTCGCCGTCGCCTCCGACCGCATCGACTGGCTGGTCGTCCTCCTCATCGCCGTGGGGTCCACGCTCGGAGGGGTGCTCGGGGCGACCGTCGGTCGTCGCCTGCCGAGCCCCGTGCTACGCGGGATCATCGTCGTCGTCGGCGTCGTCGCGGTGACCCGGCTGGTCCTCTGACCCGATGGAGTGGCACCTGGCCCTGCTCGGGCTCGCGGTCCTCGCCGGTGCCGTGGTGCAGTCGGTCATCGGCTTCGGGATGTCCGTCGTCGCCGCCCCGTTCGTCGTGCTCGTGGCGCCCGAGCTCATGCCGGTGGCGCTGCTGCTGCCGAGCGTCACCCTGCCCGTACTGCAGCTCACGCACGGCGTCCGCGACCTCGCCTGGCGGGCGCTCGGGTGGGCTCTCGTGGCAAGACTGCTGCTGACACCGCTCGGTGTCGTCGCCGTGGCCTGGCTCTCGCCGCGCGCCATCGCCGCGTTCGTCGGCATGCTCGTGCTCGTGACCGTCGCGCTGTCCGTGCGGACCGTCGAGCTGCGGCCGACCCGGGTGAACGCAGTCCTGGCCGGGGCGATCTCGGGTGTCTCCGGGACGGCCGCCGCCATCGGCGGTCCGTTCCTCGCCCTGGTCCTCCAGCACGAGCCGCCCGAACGCGTGCGGGCGACCCTGGCCGCCTTCTTCCTCCTCGGATCGGGCCTCGCCCTCGCCGGTCTCGCGGTCGGGGGAGAGGTGGACGGCCACCGACTCACCTACGGCCTCGTGTGGGCGCCGTTCGCGCTCGGCGGGTACGCCCTCGCCGCCCCGGTCCGCGCCCGGGTCGACCCCGCCCGGTTCCGCCGGTACGTCCTCGGGTTCTGTGTCGTCGCGAGCCTCGTCGTCATCGGCCGGGCCGCCCTGGCCTAGCCTCGGCACCGTGCCCACGACCATCGAGGACCCGGACGACCCGCGCCTCCAGGACTACGTGGGGCTCACCGACGTCGCCCTGCGCCGGCGCCTCGAGCCCGAGGGCGGGCTGTACGTCGCCGAGTCCGAGAAGGTCATCCGCAGGGCGCTCGGGGCGGGGCACCGGCCCCGCTCCTACCTCATGGCCGAGCGCTGGCTCACCGAGCTCGCCGACCTCGTCGCCGAGGCGGAGGACCACGGCGTGCCGGTGTACGTCGGCGAGCACGACGTCATCGAGCGGCTCACCGGGTTCCACCTGCACCGCGGTGCGCTCGCCTCGATGCACCGGCCCGCCCTTCCTCCGCTCGACGCCGTCCTGGACGGGGCCCGGCGGGTGCTGGTCCTCGAGGACGTCGTCGACCACACGAACGTCGGGGCCGTCTTCCGATCGGCGGCTGCGCTCGGAGTGGACGCCGTCCTCGTCACCCCACGCTGTGCCGACCCGCTGTACCGGCGGTCCGTCCGGGTGTCCATGGGCACGGTGTTCCAGGTGCCGTGGACGCGGGTCGACCCGTGGCCCGGAGGCGTCGAGGACCTGCACCGGCTCGGCTTCTCGGTGGCGGCGCTCGCCCTCGGGGACGAGGCCGTGGGTCTCGACGAGCTCGCGGCGGACCCGCCGGAGCGCCTCGCGCTGGTGCTCGGGACCGAGGGGGACGGGCTGAGCCGCCACACCGTCGCCGCGGCCGACACCGTCGTGCGGATCCCGATGGCCGGGGGAGTGGACTCCCTCAACGTCGCTGCGGCCGGCGCCGTCGCGGCCTGGGCGCTGCGGGTGCGGTCCTAGCGGACCAGCCGGTCGAGAAGCCGCTCTGCCTCCGTGTCCGGGTCCTCGGTGGAGCCACCGTGCACCGGCCCGGGCTGCAGGACGGTCGACCGCGGCGCGCTGAGCCAACCGAACCGCTTGCCCTGCGTGGTCAGCGCGGCATCCACCGTCTCCGGCGGCGCGTCGCACATCCCACTCACCGCTGCGAGCGCGGCGCGCAGGTCGTCCAGGTGGGTCTCCGGCGCGAACGCCGCGAGCCGCTCGTCGTCGACGTGCCAGGCGCACCGGAGCACCCCGGCCGACTGCGAGTGCACCACGACACCGACGTTCAGGCACTCACCGCGGTCGACGCGCGGGACGTAGCGCAGCACGACGTACTGGTACGGATGGCTCATCGAGCACCTCCGAGCCAGGACTCCGGGCGGTGCAGGCGCAGCAGGAGGTGCTCGAGGTACGCCGCCCGGACCGCGCCGAGGTCCGGCAGGCTCCCGGTGGTCTCGAGCCACTCGTCGGGGACGGTGTCGACGACCTCGCGCAGCACGTCCTCGGTGAGCTCCGCAGCGAGGCGCTCGTGCGTCTCGGCCAGGGGCGCCGCGACCGGAGCGAGGACGTGCCCGCTCGGGTCGAAGGGCTGGGCCACGAAGCGGGCGACGTCGGGCGGCCGGCTGGGCCAGGAGTGGTGGAACCAGAGGGCGGCGCCGTGGTCGATCGCCCACGTGCGCCCGTGCCAGACGAGGAGGTTCGGGTTGGCCCAGGTGCGGTCGACGTTCGCGGTGTACGCGTCGAGCCAGAGCACGGCCGCCGCGTCGTCCGCGGACGGCGGCCGCGAGCCGTCGTACCCGAAGGCGCCCGGGAGGAAGTCGACCCCGAGGTTGCGGCCGGGGCTCGCCGTGAGGAGGTCCTGGACCTCCTCGTCGGCCTCGTAGCGGGCGATCGCGCTCGGGAGGTGGACGACCGCGAGCCGCGGGGTGGGGATTCCGAGCCGGCGGGCGACCTCACCGACGAGGATCTCGGCCACGAGGACCTTGCGGCCCTGACCCGCACCGGTGAACTTCACGACATACGTGCCGAGGTCGTCGGCCTCGACGAGTCCGGGCAGCGACCCACCCTCGCGGAGCGGGGCGACGTAGCGCACCGCGGTCACGGACTCCAGCACCCGGCAACCCTACGACAGGGCACTAAGGTGGCTGCGATGACCACCGACGACCGACGACTGGCCGGCCGCTACCACCTCGACAGCCCGATCGGGCAGGGCGGGATGGGTGAGGTCTGGCGTGCCACGGACACCGTGCTCGGCCGCGAGGTCGCGGTCAAGACGATCGACCTGCGCCGGGTGCCCGACGAGTCGGGGGCGGCACGGTTCGAGCGTGAGGCGAAGGTCACGGCGGCGATGAGCCACCCGAACGTCGTCACGGTCCACGACACCGGTGTCGAGGGCGACACCGCGTACCTCGTCATGGAGCTCCTCCCCGGTCCCAGCCTCGCGGACCGGCTGGCCGACGGACCCCTGCCGGTGGAGGAGGTCGTCGAGGTCGGTCGCCAGGTGGCGTCCGCACTGTCCGCCGCGCACGAGCGTGGGCTCGTCCACCGTGACATCAAGCCGGCCAACCTCGTCTACGCGGCGGACGGCCGGCTCCGGGTCCTCGACTTCGGCATCACCCAGCTCGGGGACGCCGGCGGAGACCAGGCGCTCACCGCGACGCACACGGTCATGGGAACGGCCGAGTACCTCGCCCCCGAGCAGGCCACGGGCGCGCGGGTCGACGGCCGGGCCGACCTCTACGCCCTCGGCTGCGTGCTCTACGCCCTCCTCTCGGGCCGCGCGCCCTTCACCGGCCCCACATCCGTCGCGACGATGATGATGCACACCAACGACGCCGTCCCGGACATCCGCGAGCTGCGTCCCGACACGCCGGTCTGGCTCGCGGCGCTCGTCGGGAACCTCCTCGCCAAGTCCCCCGAGGACCGGCCGGCCGGCGCCGGCGCCGTCCTCGAGGCGCTGGACTCCCGCAGCGCCCCGCCCGGCGCGGCGGCCACCACGGTGCTCCCGGCCGCCGGGGCCGCGACGACACGGCGGATGGAGGCCACGCCGCCTCCGCCACCTCCCGGCCCGCCGCCGGCGACGTACGAGCCGGAACGACAGGGCGGCGGCGGTTCGCCCGCGCTGTGGGTGCTCGCGGTCGTCGCGGTGCTCGCGCTGGGCCTGCTGGCCTGGTGGCTCCTCGGCGGCGACCGGACGTCCACGGAGGGCACCCCGTCGGCCAGCCCCACGGTCTCCTCGCCCTCGCCGGAGCCCACGACGAGCGTGCCCGAGGAGACGTCCGCGGAGCCGACCCCGACTTCCGAGCCCACCGAGACCGCGCCCGACCCCGCGCCGGTGGAGGGCGCCAGCGCGGCACTCGGTGACGAGGTCGGGGCGCTGCGACAGGACGGCACCATCGACAACGACACCGCGAAGATCGTCGACGACCCGCTCAAGGACGTCGACAAGGCGCTCCGCGACGAGGACGCCGACGACCTCACCGACGCCCGGGACACCCTCGTCGAGGACTACCGGGACGCCGTGGACGACGGCACGATGCCGCCCGAGGCGGCGGACCGGCTCGACCCGCTCGTCGAGGACCTGTCCAGCGCCGTCGACGACTACACGCAGGGCTGAGCCCTCACCCGGCTGCGGCGCCCTGGAGCGTCGTGGCCACCACCGGGTCGAGGCCGCCCGTGAAGGAGTTGGGCCCGACCGGTCCGTACACCGTGCGGAGGACCACGCACGCCGCGAGGTAGGAGCCTTCCTCGGTGGGGTGGCCGTCGTCCTGCGAGAGCGCGAGGTCGGGACGCACCGAGGTCGCTCGGGCGAACGCGGCGCCGGCCGCGGCGACGGCTGTTCCCGCCGACCGGCCGGCGGAGGCGTACGCGCGCGCCAGCGCGGCCGTGGTCACACCGGGGCTGTCCCGGCGGGCCCAGGTCTGCAGTGCCACCGGCTGCGCGCCCGCCGACCGCGCGAGCTCCGCGAGACGGTTCAGACCGTCCGAGAAGGTGCCGTACTCGTACACGGGCAGCTGGCTCTGCTCCTGCAGCACCACGACGTCCCACCCGTCGGGGTCGGCAAGGGCGTCGAGCGTGTCGCCGTTCGCCATGTGCTGCTGCAGCGTGAAACCGCCGGGTGCGACGCGTCGTGCGTGGACGTTGGGGGCCAGGCCTTCGAGCAGCTCGTCGAGGCCGCCGTTGTAGTGGGTGAAGCTGTTGCCCACGAAGAGGACGCGCCGGGCGGCCAGCGTGCTGTCGCCGGTGCGCGAGCAGCCTCCGAGCGCCGCTGCGGCGACCCCCGCGAGCAGCGTCCGACGACCGACCCGGAGCCCCACGAGGCGACATCGTAGTGTCGCGTGTAGTTAGTTGATTTACGGTTGGTGTGCTGGGACGATGAGGTATGGCGAATCGTCCGGCTCCGGCGTTGGTGTTGCGTGAGGGTGACCGGGAGGAGCTGGCGCGTTTGACGAGGTC